>CAVPSH010000002.1:0-358487 GCA_963708305.1 uncultured bacterium
CGATTCCGACCCTCGCCTCCACCGGCAGTTACTTCTTTTGTCCAGCTTCAATGCTGGCGAATAAACTTTCCAGGCTGTTTAAAGGCGTGTCCCGTTTCGGATTCAGCACCTGCTTCAGGTATTCCACGGCGTCGGGAATGTAACGGATGGATTTGGGCAGGATGGCGCCGGCAGCGTTCGCGTGTCCGCCGCCCTGGAATTTTTCAGCGACCTTGAGCGCCTCGCTGTTACGACTGCGGAAACTGGCAAACACCATGTTTCCACGCCGGAACAGCGTCACCAGCACCGGATATTTCGTTGCCTGCCGCTCCAGCAACTGGTGGACGACCAGATTATTGTTGCCTACCACGGTGTCCACGTAGCCAACCGTCGGGCCGATCTCGGTGATGTTGTGTTTGCTCCATTCGAAACCCAGTGGGTCCTCGATGCGGCGTTTCGTGGCCATGACTTCGAGTAGCGGATGGTCCAGAAGCTTTTCAATCTCGCCACCGATGAGCGCGTGCAAATTCCAAAACTGGTAAATTTTGACCAGGTTCGCGTAATCGCCGGCGATGACAAAGTCGGGGTCGTCTTCCAGAAACAGGTCCGCGACATTGTTCAGGTGCACCAGCCGGTCCAGCGTGGGCGAGCCGAGGCCGTGTTCCTGGCACAGTTCGTAGCATAGCGTCGCGGCAGATTTGTTCACGTCATGAACGAACCGGGCATACTTGGGCGCCGCGTCCGTGACGTGGTGGTCAACGACCATCCATTCCGCCTTGTCGAGGCGCGGCTCGAACGTGAAGTCGGCGACCCACGCGGCCTTCTCGCGCAGTTCGCGCAGTTTCCATTGGTTGTAATGATAGGCTTCGAGCGGCGTGTCGGTGTGGTAAAGTTTTTTGGCAAGCCGCTGCAACAGCGCGCCGGAAAGGAGGCCGTCGAGGTCGCTTTCGTGGGTGATGATGACTTCCGGTTTCAACAGCTCCATCATGGCCATGGAAGATTAGTTGAATCGCGGGCTGGTGGCGAGCGGGGAATTCACCCGGCAATCCGTCTGCTGGAATTTGCGACGGCAATCCCACTAACGGCCGCTATGCGACCTTTTGGTTGTTTCAGGGCAGGATGTGCCCCGGAACGCTGCAAGTCGGTTTATCACCGACGGCATTGATGGAGTAAGTGCCGCCGGCCGGACAATGGGGAATTTTGTAAAGGTACGGCTGGATGTCGTTCCAAGTGGGAACGTCAGTGGCCTGTTTGCCTTTCTCCAAGGCCCATTGTTGCTTGGCCGCGTCAATCTGGCGGAGGTTGTTGATGCAGGCATTTTGCTGCGAGGCGGTCCGGGCCTTGATGAAGTTGGGAATGGCAATGGCGGAAAGCGCGCCTACCACGGCTACGCTGGGCAGAAGCACGGTGTTGGCGTAACTCTGGCTGCCGTTGCCAATGGTCAGGCAGCCTTCCGGTGTGTTCATGCCGACGGAATAGACAAAGGCGGGCCGGCCCTGCATAAAGGATTGCATCCAATTCGCCGTTTGCGGGTCGGTCTTCGCTTTGGCACTCATGGCCTGTTGCTGCACCCGGATCAGGGTCTCGGTGAACCGCTGGCTCACGTAACAGAACTTGTTGCCCCGGTCGGGCAGGCCTTGCGCCAGATGTTTGAATTCGTCGGTGGATTTGAGACCGGGTCGTTGTCCACTTTTCACGGCGAGGGCCTCGTCAATCAGCGCGTCACTCGTGGCGATGAACAGGTAGCCAACGCTGCTGGCCGCGCTGGGTCGGAGTTCGCCGACGAACGGAACGGGCACGGGCATCGTCCGCATCTTAAGGCCGGGCTTGTCCACACTGATGACCTGCGAGTTGGCCTTCAACGCCGTGTCAATGCGGTTGAAGATGGTGTCGTCGTTGACCTTCACGGCGAGCAGCATGCCGGGTGACGGAATCTGCACCGCGGCGCCGCCCAGGGGCACGGGAATGTTGTTGGACGGGTCAAGCGTGATGACGAGGCCGAATTCGCCACCGAGCGAGTTGAGGAAGGTGTCCCATTTGACCTGGGTTTTCTGTTCAAATTCGGCGGGGAGTTTGTCCAGCCATTGTTGCGCCTGGGGCAGGTCGGCCCGGGCGACTTCCTTTTGCGCGACGGTCCAGAGCACCGGCAGGTCCATGTCCGAGAATACGGCCAGCGCCGTGTCGGCGGGCAGGAAGTCCAGGCCGGTCAGCGGATGCGGTTCCTTGCCGGCGAGCCGCCAGAGGAAGCCGTCGCCTTTGCCGGGATAATGATGCAACAGCGCCTTGTTGCGGAACATGCCTTTCTCGATCTCCACCGAACTCATACCCACGCCGCTGACATTCTCAATGCCGCTGTCTTGAATCAGGCCGGTGACGACGTCGAACGCCTTGTTCATGTTGGTGGTGTCCTCCGGTTTGAGGTTGGGCATGGAAACAAACGTCTGCCGCCAGGCACCGACCCTGGCGGAAAGGCCGTCGAGCCATTGCGCGGTGCCGAGATACAGGTAGAAATTGCCGCCGGGATCGAGCTGCGACGTGACCTCGGTGAAGCTGGTTTTTTCCACCGAAACGACGGCAGGACCGTTTTGTCCGGTCACCGGGGTCTCTTTCTTCCCGCAGCCGTAGTTGAAGATGGCTATCAGACCTAGCAGGACCAGCAGCGGAACATAAATGAAGGGGTAATTTTTTTTCATGGTGAAAAGTTTGTGGCCATTGAGGTGAACCTTTTTCCATCCCAAGCCAAACAGCTTTTGGGGAAAGGTAAAGCAGAAAAATTTACTAAAATGGCAATGTTCCATCAGACAGGCTGAAGATAGGGTCGAAATGGGAAATCCGGGACGAGGCCCGTGCGTGCGGGTTCAATGGAAAATGAACATCCGCTGGAATACAGAATTATTCCTTTGAAATCCGGCGCTTTCTTCGCCAGAATCCGCGTTCGCTTAACGGGAGGGATGGCGTGCCGCCGTCCCTGATTTTGGGTCGGCGATACGCCAACCCTCCCAAAGAATTTGACATGAAACGCACGCATCATTGCAATGAACTGCGCCCGGCGCATATCGGGCAGATGGTCACGCTGACCGGCTGGGTCCATTCCCGTCGCGACCTGGGCGGCCTGATTTTTATTGATGTCCGCGACCGCGAAGGCCGCACCCAAACCGTTTTCGATCCGTCGGATTTGCCGAAGGACCTGTTCGAGCGCGCGGCGGCGTTGCGCAGCGAATGTGTCATTCGCGTGGCCGGCAAAGTCCGCCAACGGCCGGAAGGCACCAACAATCCGAAAATTCCCACCGGCGAAGTCGAGGTGATGGTGAAGGAACTCGAAGTGCTCAACGTCGCCGACGTGCTGCCGTTTCCGGTGGACGACCCGGAAGTGGCGAGCAAGGTGAACGAGGAGTTGCGCCTGAGATATCGCTATCTGGATTTGCGCCGTCCGGAAATGGCGCGCAATCTCCGTCTCCGCAGCAAGGTTGCCATGGCCACGCGGCAATACCTGGACGAACAGGGTTTCCTTGAAATCGAAACGCCCCTGTTGTTTAAGTCCACGCCGGAAGGCGCGCGCGAATTTCTCGTGCCGAGCCGGGTGAATCCCGGCCAGTTCTACGCGCTGCCGCAGTCGCCGCAGCAGTTCAAGCAAATCCTCATGGTCGGCGGCATCGAGCGGTATTATCAACTGGCCCGTTGTTTTCGGGACGAAGACCAGCGCGCCGACCGCCAACTCGAGTTCACCCAGATTGACCTCGAAATGAGTTTCATCGAGCGCGAGGACATTTATGCGCTTATTGAAGGTTTGCTGAAGCGCATCTGGAAAACCGCGTTGAATATTGAGGTGCCGACGCCATTCAAGCGGATTACCTACCAGGAAGCTTTGAATCGCTGGGGCATTGACAAGCCGGACACACGTTACGGGATGGAGCTTGAGGATTTCACGGAGGAATTCCGCGCCAGCAAATTCAAGATTTTCAGCGGCGCGGTCGCGAGCGGCGGCGTGGTAAAAGCGCTCAACGCGAAAGGTCTTGCCGGTGTGACCCAAGGCCAGGTTGACACCATGACCGAATACGCCAAGGGTTTTGGCGCGAAAGGACTGGCTTACATTAAGGTCGAGGGCGGTGAATGGAAATCGCCCATCGTGAAATTCTTCAATGACGTCGAGAAAGCCGCGCTGACGCAAAAGTTAAAAATCGAGGAAGGCGATTTGATTCTGTTTGCCGCCGATCAATGGCTGAACGCGTGCGAAATTCTCGGCGAAATCCGGCGTTACTGCGCCAACATCTTGAAAGAGCAGGGGAAGCTGACGATCCCGGCCGACCGGTTCGATTTTCTGTGGGTCGTGGATTTTCCGCTGCTGAGTTTCGACAAGGAACAGAACCGCTGGTACTCGAGCCATCATCCATTCACCGCACCGGTGGTGGAAGACATTCCGATGCTCAAGACCGACCCGAAAAAGGTCCGCGGCCAGCATTACGACGTGGTCGTGAACGGCGTGGAACTGGGTGGCGGCTCGATTCGTATTCACCAGCCCGACGTGCAGAAGACGGTGTTCGAGGAAGTGCTGCAAATTCCGCCGGAGGAGACGAAACTGCGGTTCGGCTACATGCTCGAAGCATTCCGCTACGGCGCTCCGCCGCACGGCGGCATCGCGCTCGGGTTCGACCGGCTCAACGCGATTCTCTGCGGCACGCCGAGCATCCGCGACGTGATTGCATTTCCGAAGACGGCCAAAGGCACCGACTTGATGACCGATTCACCCGCTGTCGTTACGCCCCGTCAATTGCGTGACTTGCATATCGAGGTGAAGGTGGCTAAGAAGGAGTGAAACGGTTAAACGTAGGCGATGATCACCCAATTTACAGTTGAAGGATTCAAACTGCTTAAAACAAAAGCCGTTCCTCTTTCGCGAGTAACAACAATTGTTGGTCCAAACAACGGGGGAAAAACTTCTTTACTGCAAGCGCTCATGGCGTGGCAACTTGCGTTGCACACTTGGGTCAAGCGCCGGAAGTACGATCCAGCCTCTCCTCAAAAGCTAACAGCGAAGAAACGTCCCGGGGTGCGTCTCAATCTTGAGGAGCTTACCTTTGTGGAAGTCGGGATTAGCCATGAGCTCTGGCCTGACTTGGTTGTGTTTGAGGGGGCAAACAAACCTGCCTTGATTAAAATACTGGTTGAGGGTGTGAGCAGCTCACTGGCTTGGAAATGTGGGATGGAATTCCAGTTTAGCGACGAGAAAAGCGTCAATGTCCGACCTTCAGCAACAAAAGAAGTGGGAGACATTATAATTCCAAAAAAGGCTCTCGAAGAAGTTGTCGTTCTCAACTCAGCTATTCACGCCACATTGCCGTTAGCCGAGTTGCTGCTTCAAAGAGACGGCGTGGACTTTATGGTTCAGACCGGCCAAGTGAACCGTGCATTGCGATCTATGCTCTATTATCTTGATTGTGGCCCACAAAGCGAAGCGCCGGCAGAAGCTCCCAGCGAGGGTTGGGTAGCGTTGGCCACAGATATTCGCACCATGTTTGATGTGGATATCGAGCGGCCCAAGCGACTGCCGAACAGCCAGATTGAGGTGGTTTACCGAAACCACGCCAAGAAGGTGGGTGACAAAGCCCGGCCGCCAATGAATCTCAATACTGCAGGCAGTGGCTTTCTGTAAATGCTCCAACTGTTGACTTTGTTTTATAGCCGACGCGGAAGAGCAACCTTGTTCCTGCTTGATGAACCAGAAGCTCACTTGGAAAGCATACGCCAACAAGACCTCTATCGCTTGCTTACTCAACGCGCAGAAGTTTTGGACATACAGATTGTGATGGCTTCCCACTCGGAGCAGTTTATGGAAGAGGCGATTCAATTCGACCGGCCTCCTAAGAGTCCCCAGCAATTGCTTGCGGCGATTGCTGGAGAAGTTTGTCCACTTGTTTCCCAACAACAGCAAAAGCTGGCCAGACAGGCGATTTGCGACATCCCAATTGTGGATTACTACGATACACAGCGGCGTGGCTTGTGGCTCTATGTCGAGGATAAATCGGACGTCGATTTATTGCGCGCTTGGGCGAAAGTTTTAAAGCATACCAAAGCCTTGAAGCTTTTTGAAACTATCAATCCCATTGCGAATCATCATTATCTCAAGTCAAATAAGCCTGTAGGCGCCTTTCGACACTTTCAAGGACTTCAATTTCTTTTCCCATCAGTTCGGGGAGTGGTTCTAACCGATCGGGATGACCGAATACCGGCTGCAGACGATCCAATCCCGCATCTCATGTGGCTTCGTCGTGAAATAGAGAATTACTTGCTTGTATGGCCAGCCATCGAGCGGGCATTTCTAGCAGAAGCAAATCGGAATGGTGTCTGGCAGGAAAGTAATCCCGGTGAACTTTTTAATCAGAAACGCGCCAAAGAGCTGCGCGATTTGATGACGTCTGATTTTTTGGTTTCGGCAGCGCTTCTGGATCCCAATCACTCTGATTTGCTAAACAAGAAAGCCAGCGACGATATTTTAGTGCCATTTTTTCGCAAAGCTTTTGAAAAATATGGTATCTACAACTCCCTGCCCAAGGATGAATTTCATCGTATAGCCGAACAGATGCTTCCTGAAGAAGTTCATCCCGATGTTCGGACTATGCTCGACAAAATAGTCAAAGCTCTTACTTCTGCGTGAAATAATTTGGTTTTTTCAATTGGATGAGGAAGTTTACGTTCTTAACTTGACATTAATGGGCATCCGTTGCACTTTGTCCACAGATGTCCGAAGTGTATTTCGCAGATTGGACATCGCGAACAGATGCAACTGACTGTCAAAGATGTAGCCGGTCTTCTCAATATCTCGGAAAAGACAGTTTATCGCTGGATTGATGAGCGAAAACTGCCGGGATACCGGCTAAGCGGACAATACCGCTTTAACCGCGCCGAGCTGCTGGAATGGGCCACTGCCAATCGCATCAACGTTTCGCCGCGAATTTTTGAAGAACCGGAGAACGGCTCAGCGCCGCTTCCCGAATTGTCCGACGCCTTGGAGGTGGGGGGGATTTTCTATCGTCTGGCCGGCAAGGACAAGCCGGCCGTTCTTCGCAGCGTGGTGGAAGTGTTGCGTTTGCCGGACAAGGTGGACCGCGAGTTTTTGCTGCAAGTCTTGCTCGCGCGCGAGGCACTGGAATCCACGGCCATCGGCGACGGGATCGCCATTCCGCACGTCCGAAATCCCATTGTGCTGCATGTGCCACAACCGGTCGTGACGCTGTGTTTCCTGGAAGCACCGGTGGATTTCGGGGCGTTGGACGGCCAGCCGGTGCAAACATTGTTCACGCTTATCAGCCCGACGGTCAAGGCGCATCTGCACTTGCTGTCACGCCTGGCGTTTGCGTTGCGGGATCCGGAGTTCAAGTCGCTCATCGTCCGGCAGGCGAGCCGGGATGAGATTCTGGCGGCAGCCAAACGGATTAGTGACAACTTGCGTGCCGCGCCAGGGCAGGTCGGCGGCGGGCATCCGCCGACGGCGGTTCCTCCGAAGGAGGCGGTTGCGTGATGTGGTTGTTGCTCGCGATGGCCATCCTGCTGGCGGGTGCGGTGGCAGCGTTGGTGCTGAGCCGCGCCGCTTGGAATTTTCCTGTGAGCGCCGGCATCCTGCCGGCACATAGCGTGGCAAACCCGAAACTCGCTGGCAGGATGCCGGCGCTCCCGGCAATTATCGGTGCGGGCTCAACGGTCATCGCGGCAGGGTTGGGTTTCATTCCGGTAGTTCAAGTGCTGCTGGGCGGTCCGGTTGAAGAATTCCATTTTCCCTGGCCGGTGCCATTTGGCGAATTTTTCATTGAGTTGGATCCGCTTTCAGCCTGGTTTCTTTTGCCAACGCTTTTGTTATCCGCGCTTTCGGCGATTTACGGCGTGGGTTATTTGCGGTCATGGCGGGGAAAGCGTTCGCTGGGGCCGATCTGGTTTTTCTATGGCCTGCTGGTGCTGGGCATGGTGCTCGTCCTGCTGGCGCGCAACGCCGTGTTATTCCTGTTTGCCTGGGAGTTGATGGCCGTGGCGTCCTTTTTTCTGGTGACATTTGAGCATGAACGCCAGTCCGTGCGCGAGGCGGGTTGGATTTATTTTGTCGCCACTCATTTGGGCACGGCGTTTCTATTGGCGTTCTTCCTTTTGCTGGCGCGTGAAACCGGCTCGATGGATTTCACGGTCTGGGCCGCGCAGGGAGTTCACACCCAGGGATTGGCCGGCGTTCTGTTTCTGCTGGCGGTGGTTGGATTCGGCACCAAGGCCGGATTCATGCCGCTGCATGTCTGGTTGCCGGAAGCGCATCCGGCCGCGCCCAGCCATGTGTCGGCGTTGATGTCGGGGGTAATGATCAAGACTGGAATTTACGGGCTGGTGCGCGCGTTCACGTTTCTGGGAACGCCGCCGTTATGGTGGGGATGGGTGCTCATCGCCATCGGACTCAGTTCGGGCGTGCTGGGCGTGTTGTTTGCGCTGGCCCAGCACGATCTGAAGCGGCTGCTGGCCTATCACAGCGTTGAGAACATCGGCATCATCGCGCTGGGCCTGGGCGTCGGCCTGTTGGGTCTGAGCACAGGGTCGGCAGTGCTGATGGTGCTCGGCTTTGGGGGCGGTTTGTTGCATGTCCTTAATCACGCCTTGTTCAAAGGCTTGTTGTTCCTCGGCGCGGGATCAGTGACGCACAGCACCGGAACGCATGAAATTGATCAGCTCGGCGGTCTGTTGAAACGGATGCCCTGGACGGCGGTAACTTTTCTCGTGGGCGCGGTTGCCATTTCAGGCTTGCCGCCGTTGAACGGGTTCGTCAGCGAGTTTCTGATTTTCTTTGGTGCGTTCAAGGGCAGCATTTCCACCAGCGGACCCATCGCCGTGCCGTTGCTGGCGCTGATTGCCGGTCTGGCGCTCATTGGCGGACTGGCGGTGGCGTGCTTTACCAAGGCGTTCGGCATCGTTTTTCTCGGTGAACCGCGCAGCGAGCACGTGTCTCAGGCGCACGAAGCGAATTGGGCGATGCGGTTGCCGATGTTGCTTCTGGCGGCGGGCTGCGTCGGCATCGGTCTGTTCGCGCCGGTGGTGATCGGAGGTTTGCAAAAGGTCTTGGAAAATTTGACGGTCCAGCAGCCTGAGGTGGTGAGGATAACCCTGGCCACCACGACGGCTTCGTTGACGTTCGTGGTCATCGGAGCGGTGACATTTTTGCTGTTGGTGGCCATGCTGGTTTTGGTGCGGCGTGGTTTGCTCGCGGACCGTCGGGTGGATGAGAGCGTGACCTGGGGTTGCGGTTACGCGCAACCGACGGCACGAATGCAATACACCGCTTCCTCTTTTGCCCAGCCACTGATGGATTTGTTCAGATCCCTGTTGGGCACAAAGAAAAAAATGTCGGCGCCACGCGGTCTATTCCCGACCGAAGCCGCATTGAAAACCGAGACCCCCGATCTTTCCCACGAGGAAATGTACCGGCCGATGTTCGAACGCGGCGAGGCGTGGTTATCGCAATTGCGGTGGCTGCAACATGGCAACGTCCAGCTTTACATCCTTTACATCGCCGCAACGTTGATGGTGTTGCTGGTCTGGAAATTCCGCTGACCATGAACCCGAAGACTAAAACTCAAGAGCATCTACCACGGATAAACACGAATGGACACGGATTTTTTGGTGGGGTGGGCAGTCCTCTGCCCGCCGATCGACCGATCGCCAATGACGGCGCGCACGGAGTGACGCGCCCTACCTTGCCCATGGTGGATTTGCATTTCATCCGTGTGGATCCGTGTACATCCGTGGTTCAATTTGGTTTTTCAGGATGAACGCCATTCCTTTCATCCCGCTGCTGCTGGCGCTGATGTTGTCGCCGGTGTTGCCCGGCGTCATCAATCGCACCAAGGCATTTTTTGCCGGGCGGCGTGGCCCGCCGTTGCTGCAAACGTATTTCGATTTGTGGAAGCTGATGCAAAAAGGCGCGGTCTATAGCCGGACGACCACGTGGCTGTTTCGCGCCGGGCCGATCATCGGTCTGGCGGCGTTGCTGACCGCGGCTATGCTGATGCCGTTGGGAAATGTTCCGGCGCTCATCGCCTTTCCGGCGGACTTTCTGCTGTTCGCCGGCTTGTTGGGTGTGGCGCGGTTTTTCATCGTCGTGGCGGCGCTGGACACGGGTTCAAGTTTCGAAGGCATGGGCGCCAGCCGCGAAGTTTTCTTCTCCGCGCTGGCCGAACCGGCCTTGCTCGTGGCCCTGGCCACGCTGGCGCGACAGGCGGACACGCTTTCGCTCTCAACCATGTTGGGACCGGTGTCCGGGGCGCATTGGCTGCAGGCCGGCCCGGTGCTGATGCTGGTGGTGATTGCATTGATGATTGTGTTACTGGCGGAGAACGCGCGCATCCCCGTGGACGATCCGAACACGCACCTCGAACTGACCATGATTCACGAGGTAATGGTGCTGGACCACGGCGGGCCGGACCTCGCGTTCATCGTTTACAGCGCGGCACTCAAGTTGTGGTTGTTCGCGGCATTGATTGTCGGGATGGTGTTGCCGGCCACGGGCAACGTGTGGTTGAGCCTGTTATTGGCGGTGGGCGGGATGCTGGTCGTGGCCGTGGCGGTTGGCGTAATTGAATCGGTCATGGCGCGGTTGCGTCTGGTGATTGTGCCGCAATTGCTCGTCGGCGCGGGTGCGCTGGTGGCCGTGGCGTTTTTGCTGAGTCTGGCCTGATCCTTATGTTCATCACCAATCTCATTCTCGCTCTGGTGGTGCTGACCAATTTGAAGCTGCTGGGTTCCAGCCGGCTGGGCGCTTCGATCCGGGTCGTGGCAGCGCAAGGCGTGGCGCTCGGGTTGCTGCCGATTCTGGCGCACTCGCCGGAATTGTCGGTGCATTTCGCGCTGCTGGCGGTGGGCACCATTGCCATCAAGGGCGTCGTGTTCCCGTGGCTGCTTTTCCGGGCAATCCGTGAGGCTGAAATCGCGCGGGAAGTCGAGCCTTACGTTGGTTACGCTGCGTCGCTGGTGACAGGTGCGGCAGCCCTGGGCGCGTCCTTCTGGCTGTGCACGCGATTGCCGATTCCCGAAAACATCGCCTCGCCGTGGCTGGTGCCGGTGTCATTTTTTTCCATTTTCGCCGGCCTGTTTCTCATCGTCAGCCGCAAGCGCGCGGTGAACCAGGTCCTGGGTTTTCTGGTGCTGGAGAACGGCATTTACACGTTCGGAGTGGGGGTGGCCGTGCGGACGCCGTTCCTGGTCGAGATGGGCGTGCTGTTGGACGTGTTTGTGGCGGTGTTCGTCATGGGCATCACCATTTTCCACATCAACCGCGAGTTCGACCACATTGACACCGGGCGCTTGAGCACGTTGAAAGACTGACGGGATTTATGATTTACGATTTACGATTTACGATTGCACGCGGAGCACGCGAACTTTCCGGGAGCGCTGGCATCTTGCCGGCGGGTAGCGCAGCACGTCACCAGGAAACTCGCCGGCAAGATGCCGGCGCTCCCGGTGAACAGTCATTTTCCACTCCGCATTCCGCATTCCGCACTCCGCCCTCCAAATGATTCTCGCCCTCGTAATGCTGCCTTTGCTCGCCGGTCTGGCGGCGTTTGCGCTCCCACGGCCGGTTCTGCGGCGCGGACTGCTGGTCGGGACGGCGCTGATACATGCGGGACTCGCGACCGTCTGTTGGAAGGCAACACCCGCACCGGCGTTGGGCGGCTGGCTGGCGCTGGACGCGGCCGGATTATTGTTTCTAAGCATCACGAGTGGTCTGTTTCTGGTGGTATCGTTTTATATCGCTGGATACCTCGGGCAGGAAGCAAACCGGCGCGCCACGGACCCGGAGGAGGGATTTCTCTTCGACAACGCGCCGGAAGCGGCATTCATTGGCTGCCTCCTTTTGTTCCTGGCGGCGATGACACTGGTGACGGTCAGCCAGCATTTCGGCCTGCTGTGGGTGGCCATCGAAGCCACCACGCTGGCGAGCGCGCCGCTGATTTATTTTCACCGGCACCATCGCTCGCTGGAAGCGACCTGGAAATATTTGCTTATCTGCTCGGTCGGCATTGCCCTGGCGTTGCTGGCAAATTTTTTTCTCGGCGTGGCGGCGACGCAAACAGCAGGCGACAGCTTCCCCATGGTATTGTCCGATCTCGTCAAGCACGCGCACGAGTTGCAAACGCCATGGTTGAAAGTTGCCTGCCTTTTGTTCTTTGTCGGTTACGGTACAAAAATGGGCCTGGCGCCGTTGCATACGTGGCTGCCGGATGCGCATAGCGAGGCACCGTCGGCCATTTCGGCGCTGCTGTCGGGCGCGGTATTGAACTGTGCGTTCCTCGGACTCCTCCGCGTGCAACAAATCTGCGTGGCGGCCGGTCTGGGAGGTTTTGGCCGGGATGTCTGGATGGCGTTGGGACTGATTTCGCTGGTGGTGAGCGCGGTCTTTATTCTTGGCCAGACGGATTACAAACGGCTGCTGGCCTATTCGAGCGTCGAGAACATGGGGATTATCGCGATTGGCGTGGGGCTGGGCGGCGTGGGTGTCTTCGGCGCGATGTTGCAGGCCGTGAACCATTCGCTTGCCAAGGCCATGATGTTCCTGCTTTCGGGCAACATCCTGACCCGTTACCACAGTAAAAACATCGCAAAGGTACGCGGAGTGTTGATGGCCGCGCCGGCGACCGGGCTGCTCTGGCTGGCTGGTTTTCTCGCCATTACCGGCACGCCGCCGTTCGGATTGTTCCTGAGTAAATTCACCATTCTGAAAGCCGCATTTGATGGCGGTCAGTTATGGATTGCCATTGTGATGCTCGGTTTTCTGGCGATCATTTTTATCGGTATGACAACCGCGTTTCTGGCCATGGCGCAAGGGGAACCGGAAAAAACCGTAATCCGCGGTGAAGATCGGTGGTGGCAAATCGCGCCACCCGCTGTGCTTGGTTTTCTGGTACTTTGCCTGGGCCTGACGATTCCGGCAAAATTGGGCGACGTGCTGCATCAAATCGCATCCATGCTTGGAGGTGCTCAATGAAAATCAGCGCCGCCAATTCCATCCGCAACGGTGACACCGTGGCGCTCATGGAAATTCCCGGGCTCGACCTCGCTGGTTTCCGTGAACAAATCCTGCAAGCCTGTGAAAACAACGGTCGCATCATGGCGTTGTTCGGGCAACCGGCCGGCGTTGACAACGTCCGGCTGTTTGCTGTGCTGGCTAACGACGCTGATGGGCAACTGAAATTGTGTTCGACCGAAATGGCCGACCGTTATCCGGCGTTGACGCCGGCCTGCCCGCAGGCGCACTGGTTCGAGCGCGAAATTGCCGAGCAATGGGGTGTTCAACCGGAAGGACATCCGTGGTTGAAGCCGATCCGATTTCATCACTGCTATCGCCCGGGCCACGATGCCTGGAACCGTTCCGCGGGAAATACCCATTCAGCCGGGCGTTATAGATTTCTTCAAGATGAATGGTGAGGAAGTTCACGAAGTCGCGGTCGGCCCGGTTCACGCCGGCATCATTGAACCGGGCCATTTCCGTTTTCAATGCCACGGCGAAAAGGTCTATCACCTGGAAATTTCGCTCGGCTACCAACATCGCGGTGTCGAACGCGCGCTTGTGGGCGGGCCGAACAAGCGGACGATACCCTATATGGAAACGCTCGCCGGCGACACGACCATCGGCCACACGCTGGCGTATTGCGAAGCGGTCGAGTCACTGGCCGGTTGCCGGGTGCCGGCGCGGGCGCAGGTTTTACGCGCCATCGCGCTGGAGCTGGAGCGACTTGCCAATCACACCGGCGACCTGGGCGCACTGGCGGGCGACGTCGGCTATCTGCCCACGGCCAGTTTTTGCGGACGCATTCGGGGCGATTTTCTAAATCTGACAGCATTATTTTGCGGAAACCGTTTCGGGCGCGGCCTGGTCCGGCCCGGCGGGGTTTTGTTTGATCTCGACGAAGCCCGGCGGACCCAGTTGGAAGAACGTTTGACGCAGGCGCGCGCGGACGTGACCAACGCGGTGAACCTGCTTTGGGACGCGCCATCGGTGCGCTCGCGCTTTGAGAACGCCGGTCCCGTTCCGCGGGAGACCGCCCTGGAACTGGGGCTGGTGGGCGTGGTGGCGCGGGCCAGTGGCATTGAACGCGATGTGCGGGCGCAATTCCCTTCGGGCATTTACCGGTTTGCGCAGATTCCGATGTCGTTGTATCACACCGGCACGGTCTTTGCGCGGGCGCATGTGCGCTGGATGGAGATCCAGCGTTCGCTGGCGTTTATTTTTGATCAACTCAAGGCGCTGCCGGAGGGCCCGGTGCGCGCGGAGATCGGCCCACTGGCGGCGAATCGTGCGGTGGTATCATTGACCGAGGGTTGGCGCGGCGAGATTTGCCATGTGGCGCTGACCGATGCGGCGGGAAAATTCGCACATTATAAGGTCGTGGACCCGTCGTTTCACAACTGGATGGGACTGGCGCTGGCGTTGCGCGGCCAGCAGATTTCCGATTTCCCGCTCTGCAATAAAAGTTTCAACCTGTCCTACTGCGGCCATGATTTGTGAAAATTCCATCCTGGTAGCAGTCCCGCGAAGCGGGATCAGTCCGCTCATTCTTTGCGCGAAGGAAGATGGAGCCGACTCACGTCGGCTGCTACGACCGGAAAAGGAGAAGTCATGTTGAAGGCTCTTCTGGCCCGCGCCCATCAAAAACACCGGACTATCGGGTTTCCGAAACAGCCGCCGGTGTTGCCGGACCGATTGCGCGGTCGTCCTCGGATTGACGCCGCCAAATGCCCGGACGGCTGCCGTGTCTGCGCCGACGTTTGCCCGACCGACGCCATCAGGGTGAAGGGCAGGGAGGTTGAGCTTGATCTGGGCCGGTGTCTTTTTTGTCCCGAATGCGAGCGTGCCTGTCCGGAGGGCGCCATTCGTTTCACCACCGAACATCGCCTGGCCACTTCCAGCCGCAACGCGCTGATGCTGGGTGAAAAAGAATTTGAACTGGCGAAGGCGCTGGATGAAAAATCGCGGAGGCTTTTTGGCCGGTCATTGAAACTGCGCCAGGTCAGCGCCGGCGGCTGCAACGGATGCGAGGCGGATGTGAACGTGCTGAACACGGTCGTGTTTGATCTGGGCCGGTTCGGCATTCAATTTGTTGCATCCCCGCGTCATGCCGACGGCCTGCTCATCACCGGCCCGGTGACGGGCAACATGGAATCGGCTTTGTGCCAGACCTACCAGGCGGTGCCGTCGCCCAAACTGGTGATTGCCGTCGGCGCGTGCGCCATTTCCGGCGGTCCTTACCTCGGCCACGCCGAGCAGCAAAACGGCGCGGACAGCGTTGTGCCGGTGAACCTTTACATTCCCGGCTGCCCGCCGCATCCCATCACGATTTTGGACGGATTGCTGCGCCTGTTAGGGCGGCTGGATTAGGCTTGCTGAATTTCACCAATTATGTCATGACTCTAGAGGCACGGTTTTATGAATGCATTGAATGAATTACTTCAAAATTTGATTAAACTTCAGTCCCTCGAATTCAGCGAAGTCGAAGAGAAGAATGCCGAGGCAACCATGGCGGAATTGCGCGCCAAAATCCCACGGCAGATTCTCGGCCATTACGACCGCCTGGCCGCGAAAGGGAAAAAGGGCATCACCCTGGTTCGGGACCAGGTCTGCACCGGTTGCCACATGCGCGTGCCCATCGGCGGCATCATGGCGTTGAAACACGGAGAGGATATCCAGCTCTGCGAGAGTTGCGGTCGCTATCTTTATTTGCCGCCCGCGACGGAAGCGGAGCCGGCAAAATCAGCGGAGCCAGCGGCCAATCCCAAACCGGCCCGGAAACCCCGCAAGTCGAAGAAATCTTTGCAGAGGGTTTGACGATCCGCCGGGAAGTTTGCCGCCGCGGCTATTCCTGGATAAAGTAGCTCAGGTTTTCCAGTTCAATGGCCAGGTTGACGTTGTTGACCATGACCTCTTCGGGCACGGAAAGGGGGATCGGCGCAAAATTCAAAATGCCCGTGATGCCGGCAGCGACGAGCTGGTTGGCAACTTCCTGGGCGGCAGCGGCCGGCACGGTCAGAATGGCCATCTTGACGCTGTTCTGACGGACCAATTCCGGCAGCTTGTTCATGCCTAAAATCGGCTGGCGGACTTTTTTGTCGCGCTGACGGCGCGGGTCGGCGTCAAAGCCGGCGACAATTTCGAATCCTTCCTTCCCGAAACCGCGATAAGAAAGCAAGGCGAGGCCGAGATGCCCGACACCGACCAGAATGACCGGTTGCAGTCGCGAGGTGCCAAGTTCGTCGGCGATTTTTTTCGACAGGTCCGCCACGTCGTAACCGAGGCCGCGTGTGCCGAAGGTGCCGAAGTAAGCAAGGTCCTTGCGCAATTGCGTGGGCTTGACGCCGGCGGCCTGGGCGAGCGCCTCGCTGGAGACGGTGTCGATACCATTCTCGCGCAGCCGCGCCAGGCAGCGCAGATAAATCGAGAGACGATAGATCGTTTTGCGCGGTATGACCGGGTCCGGTTTTCTTCAAGGCGCGCAGAAATTAAGCAAACGAATGTTCAAGAGCAAGCGCCCGAATAGTAAAATTCGGCAAGGGGGTTGCTTAAAGCATGGCCATGCTTATCAGTGACCGGGGTCCGGGGCCGGCGTTGCGGCGGGTGAATTGTGTAAAAACTCCGAAAATCCTCGCGATACCGGTACCGGTGTGGCGGTATCGCGTCAAAATCCAAATCGATAAGGAGCTGACAAAAGATGGCGGGAATTGGCCACCCCGCTCAAAAAACGACCTGAAGTTATGTTGAAAAAATACAAGGTCAACGACGGTTTTGACGAAATGCTCGACGCTCGAGGCGGAGTGCGGTCTCATTATCAGAAATTCCGAAAGTTGTTCTGTGGCGTCAAGTCGTCGGAATTCGCCGCCAAGCGGCAGGCGGTGGACACGGCGTTCCTGCGCCAGGGCATCACGTTTAACGTTTATGGTGACGTCCGGGGTGCCGAAAAAATTTTTCCCTTTGACCTGCTGCCGCGCATCATCCCGGCGGCGGAATGGGAGCTTCTGGAACGCGGCCTGATCCAGCGCATCACGGCGCTGAACCTGTTTCTGCACGACATTTACCACGAGCAGAAAATCATCAAGGACGGTGTCATCCCCGAGTTTTACGTTTTGTCCGCGCGGCATTTCCGGCGCGAGTTCGTCAATTTCGAGGTGCCCAAGGGCATTTACATCCACGTTTGCGGCACGGATTTGATCCGGGACGAGGGCGGGCGATACCTGGTGCTGGAGGACAACGGGCGTTGTCCGTCGGGTGTCAGTTACGTGTTGGAAAACCGGCGCGCGATGAAGCGGGCGTTTCCGGCGATGTTCGAAAATATTGGCGTGCGGCCGGTGGAAAATTATCCGCAGGAATTGTTGAAATGTCTCAAGCACATCGCGCCGGCGGGCGTGGCCGAGCCGATGGTGGTGCTGCTTTCACCGGGCGCCCACAACAGCGCCTATTTCGAGCACACGTACCTTGCGCGGCAGATGGGCATCGAAATCGTTGAAGGCCGCGATTTGTTTGTGCGCGATTCGCGCGTATTCATGCGCACGACCAAGGGACTTCAGCCGGTCCACGTCATTTACCGGCGCATTGACGATGATTTTCTGGACCCGACGGTTTTCCGGCGCGATTCGATGCTCGGGGTGCCCGGCCTCGATTCATGCCTATCGCGCGGGCAACGTGTCGCTGGCCAATTCCATCGGCACCGGCATCGCCGATGACAAGGTGATGTATTATTTCGTGCCGAGGATGATCAAATACTACCTGGACCAGGAACCGATTCTGCCGAACGTGCCGACCTATCTCGCCAACGAAGAGGCCGACCGGCAATACATTCTGGAACATTTGCCGGAACTGGTCGTGAAGGCGGCGAACGAATCGGGCGGCTACGGCATGTTGATGGGGCCGAAGGCGTCGAAGGAGGAAATCGAGCAGTTCCGCGAAAAAATCATCGGCCGAGCCGCGCAATTACATCGCGCAACCGATGGTTTATCTGTCGCGACACCCGACCTATTGCGACGGCAGGTTCGAGGGCCGGCACGTGGATTTGCGGCCGTTTATTTTGTCGGGTGACCGCGTTTCGGTCATACCCGGCGGACTGACGCGCGTGGCGCTGCGCAAAGGATCGCTGGTGGTCAACTCGTCCCAGGGCGGCGGGAGCAAGGACACGTGGGTGCTTTATGGCGATGAGTGAACGAATTTATGATTTACGATTCACGATTTATCTATTTGGAAAGGCGGATTTAGGCAATTCGAATGGACGGAGGTGCGAGCTCAAACCATCGATCATCGATCCTCCATCATAGATGCTCTCCCGCGTTGCCAACTCGCTTTACTGGATGGCGCGCTATATCGAGCGCGCTGAAAACATTGCGCGCATCGTGGACGTGAACCTGCAGTTGCTGCTCGATTTGCGCGATCTGGATGAGCAGAAGCTGGCTGAATACTGGCTGCCCATCGTGCAGGCTACGGGCGATGAAACGGCGTTTTTTCAGTTGCACCAGCGGACCAGCGGCCAGGCCGTCACGGAATTCCTCGTGTTCCAGCCCGAAAACCCCAACGCCATCGTGCAGTGCATCTGCCGGGCGCGCGAGAACGCCCGCATGGTGCGTGACCAGCTCACACTCGAGTTGTGGGAGGAACTGAACCGGCTGTATCTGTTCGTCCGCTCACCCCAGGCGCGGGAAATCTGGCGGCGCAGCCCAAGCGAATTTTTTCAGGAAATAAAGTCCGGCTCATTGCATCTGATTGGTATCATCAACGCCACACTGGTCCATGACGAAGGCTGGTGGTTCGTGCAGACTGGCCAGTTCCTGGAACGCGCCGACAAGACCACGCGAATCCTCGACGTGCGCTCCCAGACGCTGCCGGAACATGGCGCGCCGGCGGCCATCACCCAGACCAATGCGTTCGAATGGTCGGCCGTGCTGCGGTCCTGCAGCGCGTGGGACGCCTACCGGACAATTCACGGTGCCGACGTGCATCCGCGGTTGGTCGCGGAATTCCTGCTGTTAAACGACAATTTCCCGCGTTCGGTGCGGTTTTGCCTGAATGAACTGAACCGCGCCGTTCGGCGTATCTCCGGCGTGGTGGACGGCCGTTTTTGTAACGACGCCGAAAAACTGACCGGCCGTTTCCTGGCCGAATTGCAATTCAGCACCATTGACGAGATTTTCGACCTCGGCCTGCATCGGTCCCTGGACGAAGCGCAAATCAAACTCAACGAAATTGGCGACGCCTTGTTCCGCGCCTACATTTTTCAACCCTTCCAGAACCCCGACGGTGAACATATGGTCCAGCAGGAGGAACAACAGCAACAGTCCCGAATCATTTGTGAACCGGGAGGGTAATAAAGAATGAACCAACAATTTCATCTGAACAGCGGCAAAGCCGGCGTTTTGAAGTCGCCTTTGTCTTGATGGCGCCGAGGTTGCCTGAATTCCGATTCTAAAGACATGAGATGGGATATTTTTCATCGCACACGCTACGTGTATGCCACGCCGGTGCGCGACAGTTTTAACGAGGTCCGGCTCGAACCGCCTTCCAACGCCGGCCAGACACTGGAATCTTTTTTATTGCGCGTTTTGCCCGCCGTGCGGCTGAATCGGTACTCCGATTTTTATGCCAATTGGATCCATCATTTTGAAGTTCCCGAACCCCATCCCTATTTACTCATCGAAAGCCAGACCCGCGTAAAAACGCACCCCCTTCCACCGCTGGCGGGGGATGCCGAACCCTGTCCGCTCGAAAAGCTGGACAATGCGCGGAACATCGAACATTGCCACGATTTTTTGCAAAGCAGCCGTTACGTGGAAATCGAGGTGGAATCCTGGCGGCTGGCGGTGGATGCCATCGCTGACCGGACTGACGCATGGCAATCCACGCTGGCGCTTATGCGGTTCGTCCACGATTTTTTGAATTACGAACCCCATGCCACCCATGTCCACACTCACATGCACGACGTAATCACGCAACGCCGCGGCGTGTGCCAGGATTACGCGCATCTGATGATTGGCCTGTGCCGCAGCGTGAAAATTCCGGCGCGTTATGTCAGCGGTTATCTGGCCACGGAGACCGCCAGCGCCACCCACGCGTGGGTCGAAGTGTTTATCCCAACCGCCGGCTGGCTGGGACTGGACCCAACGCATAACTGCCAGATTGGCGATACCTATGTGAAAATCGGTGTGGGCCGCGATTACGCCGACGTCCCGCCCGTCGCCGGCAATTACCGCGGTACACTCAATCGCCAGATGGAGGTGGAAGTGAAAATCGCGCCAGTGACATAACGATTTCCTGCTGGTCAAATGCGCGGTTTGGGCTAACTTACCCGCCTGATTTTATCATGTTCACCGGAACTTACACCGCCATCGTGACCCCGTTCAAAAACGGCCAGCTCGACGTGCCCGCCCTGGAACGCCTCGTCAGGATGCAAATCAAGGCCGGTGTGGATGGCATCGTGCCCGTCGGTACTACCGGCGAATCACCGACCGTGGACTACGAGGAGCATCTCGAAATCATCGCGCTGACTGTGAAATTTTCCGCGGGCAGGGTCAAGGTGCTGGCCGGCACCGGCGGGAATTCGACGAGTGAAGCGGTTTACCTGACGCGCGAGGCCGAGAAAATCGGCGCGGACGGTTCGTTGCAGGTCGCGCCGTATTACAACAAGCCGACCCAGGAAGGTTTGTTCCAGCATTTTCAGGAAATCGCGGGCACAACCAAACTGCCCATTGTGCTTTACAGCATTCCGGGGCGTTGCGGCGTCGAGATCGGTGTCGAGACCGTGCGGCGCCTGGCGCGCGAATGCAAGAACGTCATCGGCATCAAGGAAGCCGGCGGCAGTTGCGACCGGGTGTCGCAATTGCGCGCGGCGCTTGGCCCGAAATTCGTCATTCAAAGCGGCGACGATTCACTCACACTGCCGTTCATGGCGGTCGGCGCGGACGGTGTCATCAGTGTGGCATCCAATGTCGTTCCCCATGAGGTGGGGCAAATGGTGGCCGCCTTCCGGCGCGGCCAGATCCGGAAGGCGTCGCAACTTCATGCCAAACTTTATCCGCTGTTCAAGGATTTGTTCATCGAGACGAACCCGGTCCCCATCAAGGCTGCGCTGGCGATGAAGGGGTTGATTGAGGAGGAATATCGTCTGCCGCTGGTGCCGATGAGCGCGGCCAACCGTGCCAAATTGCGCGCAACCATGAAGGCGGCCGGCATTTTGAAATGAAATCGCAGAGGGGAGATGGAAGTTGGGAGTTGGGGCAGTCATCGCGAATCCAATCCCCATTTGCCATCTTCCAGCTGCCAACTGCTATTTATCATGACTAGAATTATTATTACCGGGGCCAAAGGCCGCATGGGCCAGGCGCTCAATTTGTGCGCGAAGAATTTCCGCGAGCTCCACATTGCCGCGCAGATTGACATGGGCGACGATTTGCCTGATGCCGTCACGCGAGGCGATGTGGTGGTGGATTTCAGTTCCCACACGGCCACGGCGGACATCGCGGGCCTGTGTGCGCGGCACAAAAAGGCCATGGTCATTGGCACCACGGGTCATACGACCGCTGAGCGAAATGAGGTGTTGAAATTCAAAACCAAAATTCCGATGGTCTGGACCTCAAACTTTTCGACCGGGGTGAACACGCTGTTCTGGCTGACGCGCAAGGCGGCGGAGATTTTGGGGCCGGACTACGATTTGGAAATCACCGAAATGCATCATCGCATGAAGATGGACGCGCCGAGCGGCACGGCCAGGTCGCTGGCGCAAATCCTGGCCGAGGTGCGCAAGCAGCATTTGGACAAGGTGGCGCGGCACGGCCGATTGGGCATTGGCGAGCGTGCGCCGGGTGAGATTGGCATTCATTCGTTGCGCGGCGGAGACGTGGTGGGTGATCACACGGTGATTTTTGCCGCCAACGGCGAACGCATCGAGTTAACGCACAAGGCATCCAGCCGCGATACATTTGCCAACGGCGCATTGCGCGCGGCGTTGTGGGTGGTCAAACAAAAGCCCGGCCTTTATGATATGCAGGACGTGCTCGGACTGAAATAGTTTTTAATTCTTAATTTTGAATTTTGAGTTGGCCGGCAAACCCGCTCTGTGAATTCAAAACTCAAAACTCAAAACTCAAAACTCGCCATTGTCGCGCTGGGCTCCAATCTCGGCGATTCGCGCCGAATTATTTTGGACGCGATGGCGCGATTGCAAAGTTTTTCCGACCGGCCGATTCTCAAATCCTCCCTCTGGCAAACAACGCCGGTGGGTTGTCCGCCGGACTCACCGATGTTCGTCAATGCGGTTGTCGGTCTTGTGTCGCGAAAAGACGAAACGCCGGAATCACTGCTGAAAAAATTACAGTTGCTCCAAAAGGAATTTGGCCGTCAACTACGAAAAGTTCTGAACGAGCCGCGGCCTCTGGATTTGGATTTGATTGCGTTTGGCTCCGAAACCCACGACAAGCCGGAACTGGTTTTGCCGCATCCCCGGGCGCACCTGCGGCGGTTTGTACTTCAACCATTGAGTGAAATCGCGCCGGATTTGATTTTGCCGGGTCAGCGCAAAACGGTTTCACAATTGCTGGTGGAGCTTTCTTCCGATGAGATTCTCAAGCGGATTTAGAGTTTGGACGCTAGAGCGCAACCAGTCGCCTCAGCATTACATTTTTGGGATGGACGACAAGGGCAAATAGCGTTTGAATGCCACTACTGCGTGAAAGCAAAGCTACGAGTATCGAAGCTAAGCCTGAAGCCATATGAAAACATTAATCAACGTATTATTGCCGTTGGTGATTTTAGTGCCGAATTTATTTTGTCAGGAATTGCCGTATCACCCATTTCGGAAGGTTAGAGATTCATATTATGATTTGAGGCCGCTTTATTCTTGGATTGAATCTGCCAAAGCTCTTGGAGCAAAACATGAAGAATTCCCTTCACAGCACCTGCGGCCTCGCCCAATGAAAGAATGGTATGGAGTCACAGAGCCATATGAAGGGATATTGGTTCATTATGAAGTCTTTCAAGTTCTCGACGATGGTCTTTTGGTTCGCGAGACGCGATTCAACCCTGCAAGCGGTGATACAGTTGAAGGCAATCTGTTTTTCCTAAGAAATTATCCCGGATTCAAGTCTTTGACAGACGACCAGAAAATCCGATTCTTAGCTCTCAGAACAGGCGTGTATAAATATACGGACACATCCGGTGCGGTACGGACGATTCCACTTTATGACTACGGAATACCGTATGATCCTTGGGCATTGGCGAAGCAACAGACGAACAGTGTTAACAAAGGAGAAATACACAACAAATAAATCGTAACGTTTATGTCCCCAAAAAAAGTTCGCCCAAAAAAGTTTCCATGTTTCGAGATTCCGTACAACTGCAATAGATTTGCCATTGTGTGGGGCGAATTCGATAAGACTCCTCCCAAGCGTCTGGCTATGCGGTGGAACAAAACAGAGTCAAACGAACTTGGTTATCCTTCTCAAGGCAAGAATCCAACATGGTTTATGCTCCCAAAAGAATTGACGGTTCCATTTATCAAAGCTTTGCGTAACGTTAAATCTGCGAAGAGTTAACCAATCTTGGTAAAGTCAGCGGAGGCTGCAGCGGTACTGGTTTTGCTTTATTGAATGAGGAAAGCAGTAAGCAAGGAACTGATTTTTCCTGATTTCATGCGTTCCTTATTAAATCCAAATCACTTTTTCCCAAAAACCCGTTTGTATTCGATGCCGACGTAACGGTCGGTCATGCCGGCGAGATAATCACATACAGCGCGATACAGGCCGGTTTTTTGCACGCGCCGCCGTGCCCCGGCGCCGATTTCCTTTGGGTGATCCAGGTAATAATTGAAAAGTTGTTCCAGCATTTTGAGCGCACGCTGGTTCGGTTCAAACACGACGGAGTTGAAATACAAATTTTCGTAAAGGTAATCACGCAATTCGAGATTCAACGCGCGGCGCTCAGGGCTGTGCTGCACGAGCGCCTTCGGGAAAAGCCGGACTTCGTCGGCGGATCGCACGCCGGAAGCGATCATCAGCCGCTCGCTGGTTTCGACGACGTCATGGATTTGCAGGTCAATGATGGTGCGAATGATGAAATAGCGGCGGCATTCGTCGGGCAGGTCACCGTGTCCTTTTTTCACCAGCCGCGCAGCCTGTGCCCAAAGGCGGACATCGCGACGCAGCTTGCTCTCGGATAACAATCCGGATTCAAGTCCGTCGTCGAGGTCGTGGCTGTAATAAGTGATTTCGTCGGCGAGATTGGCAATTTGCGCTTCGAGCGAGGAATTTTTGGCGTCAAATCCCTTTCGCCGGCCCGGATGATCGTAGGCGGTATAATGCTTCACCAACCCTTCCCGCACTTCCCAGGTGAGATTCAAGCCGGGGAAATTCGGATATTTCTGTTCCAATTCCTCGACGATGCGCAGGCTCTGGCGGTTGTGTTCGAAGCCGCCGTGTTTCCTCATCAACCGGTTCAAAACCGTCTCACCTTTGTGACCAAACGGCGAATGGCCGAGATCGTGGGCGAGTGCGATGCTTTCGGCCAGGTCTTCGTTTAATCTCAGCGCACTCGCGATATTGCGCGAGACCGCGGCGACCTCAATGGTGTGGGTCAGCCGGGTACGGAGATGGTCGCCGGTCCCGTTGAGAAAAACCTGCGTCTTATATTCCAGCCGGCGGAAGGCACGCGAATGGATCACGCGATCGCGGTCGCGCTGGTAATGGGTGCGCCACTGGGGCGGTGGCTCGGCGTAATTACGCCCGCGGGTGTTGCCACTGAGCTGGGCGTAAGGCGCAAGGATCTGCCGTTCGATTTGTTCCAGTTCCTGGCGGGTACGCGGCATAAATTCAGTGTCCGAAGAGTAGGAAAGGAGACCGGCGAAAGCAATTTTTTGAACTATTATTCGTGCTCCCGACCGTGTCATGTACCCGTCACCATGAGTAATATTTTATTCTATTGACTATTTGAACATTTTATGAGAAAAACAAAATCCAGTTCAGAAAGGCCAGTCAACGCAATGCATTTCTCCGTTGAGACGGCAATATCTGGACGCTTGAATGCGCGGGTGCATGAAACGAATCTGAGTTGTGAAGTGCGACCGGCTCTGACTCGGGAGGGTTCATCGTATTTGTTGGGCTCAGTTACAACAAAAAAACTTGATTCATTCAGCGAGGGCAAAATGAAAAGCTCAAACTTCGTCTTAGTTCCCTTTACCAATGTCACGTTGACCTTTGCGCTATGGCTGTCGGTGTCGGCTTGCGCGCAAGCCCAGACTTGCTGCCCGGAGACCAACGGCGTCAAATGGGTGCAACGGCCCGACCTGGTCAGCGGGATTGATTACAACACCACCCAGCCATTCACGTTGGCTGACGATTTCAAATGCACCAACAGTGGCCCGATCACCGACATCCATTTGTGGGGCTCATGGTTGTCGGACCAGGTGGACCCCGGGGCCACTTACACTCTGGCAATCTGGAGCGATGCGGCGACCAATGTGGACAGGCCTTACAGCCATCCGGGTAATTTGTTGTGGTCTCAAAATTTTACTCCCGGCAACTACACGGTGTGTCCCTATACCAACGTGGCCGAACCTTTCAACAAACCGGACGGCACTCCGCAGGGGGGGTCCATCAACCTCTATTACCTCTGTTTCTTTCCGGATCCGGCCAACGTCTTTACGCAAACGGGGACGCCCAATGCGCCGACAAATTACTGGCTTTCGGTGACGGTGTCTTCGACGCTCCCCGCGCCGGCCTATTTTGGCTGGAAATCGTCGCCGGACCACTATAACGACACGGCGGTATGGACGACCGTGGCGTTCCCGCCGCCGACCGGGGCCTGGAATCCACTCTATAATCCCATCACGAGCACGAACCACGTGGACCTGGCCTTCAAGATTACGACCGCCACTAACAGCGTGCCGCCGCCGCCGGTGGTCTGCGTGGAAAGCGACTTTGAGAAATATGTTCAAGGGCCAAAAACGCTTGGCGGTTTTGACGTGTGGAACACTCCCTATGTGCTGGCCGACGACTTCACCTGCACTAACACCGGACCCATCAGCGACATTCATTTATGGGGCTCGTGGTTGAACGACGCGGCACACACCAACTCCATCGTCTTCTGGCTCGGAATTTACGACGACGTGCCGGCCGGCTCTGGAAACCCCTACAGCCATCCCGGCACAAACCTGTTGTGGCAGCAATGGTTTAATCCGGGGCAATACGCTGAAACAATTTGGACGGCGAACGCACAAGAACAATTCCTCGACCCCGGCCCGACGAACATCCTCGGCAATGATTCCGTAGTATGGTATTATTGCTTCTATCCAACCAATGCGTTTCAACAGACGGGAACGTCCACCAACTCAAAAACCTACTGGCTGGCAGCGTATGCACAATTACCGGTTGGCGCTAACTACAACTATGGCTGGAAAACCACGACCAATGTGTTGAAGGACACGAGTGTTCACGCCCCTTGGCCGGGAACCCCGCCAACGGCTAATCCGGGCTGGACCCCAACGGGTTATCAGCCCCCAGTTGGTGGCCCGCCAGTAGCCTTGGACCTCGCATTCAAACTGACAATGTGCGGTCCGGTCATGATCCATTGGCTTCCGCCCACCAACGTCGTGGTGACCTGGCTGGGCGGCGGATATCTGCAGTCGGCCACCAACGTTGTTGGACCCTACATTGATGTGCCCGGTTTCCCAACATCGCCTTACACAGACTACTCGGTGTCACCGACTAACAAGTTCTATCGTCTGCGGTGCTATTAGCCGCACCGAAGGAAGCTTTAAACTCGTTTCACGGCCGTTCACGGACCCGACGTGGTTCGTGGATGGCCATAATCGAGATCATTCGTCTGAAATGCACAAGAGGCAAGTCAGTCAGTTTGCCAGCCCACCTTCGCCCGGAGGCTACGGCGCGGCAAGCAGTTTTTGGACGGAAATGCCGCGCAGCTCAAACAGCCGGTGAATCACGTCTTCGATCAAATTGTTCGGGCAGGATGCGCCGGCGGTGATGCCGACGGTGATTTTGCCGGACGGCAGCCAGTCGCGGGTCTCGGTTTCCTTTTTGGCGTGCTGGTCGTAATGGCGGATGAGCTTGTCCGATTCCATTTTGGCGGCGTTCTTGATGAAATAAGTCGGCAGCTTGGCCTCACCCATTTCAGCGAGGTGCGACGTGTTGGAGGAATTGTAGCCGCCGATGACGAGGAGCAAATCCATCGGTTCACGCAGCAGTTTTTGGAGCGCGTCCTGGCGGTCCTGCGTCGCGCCGCAAATCGTGTCGAAGAAACGGAAATGTTCAACAACGTTTTCGGCGCCGTATTTTGTCTCCATGGCGGCCTTGAAGCGGCGTTGCACCTCCTCGGTTTCGCCGCGCAACATGGTGGTCTGGTTCGCCACGCCAACGGCCCGCAGGTGCTGTTCCGGATCGAAGCCTTGCGAATACGCGCCTTTGAACTTTTCCAAAAATTCCTGCTTGTCGCCGCCGTGGACGATGTAGTGGCAAACGTAATCCGTCTCCGCCAGGTTGAAGACGACCAGGTAATGTCCGCTGCCGTAGGCGCGCGCCTGGGAACTGGTGGCCTTGGTTTCTTCGTGCCACGCCTTGCCATGAATAATGCTGGTGACGCTTTCCTTGGAATATTGCCGGACGCGCTTCCAGACACTCATCACGTCACCGCAGGTGGTGTCCACAAGCACGCAACCCTTTTCTTCGAGTCGTTTGCGGGTGCCCACCTCGGTGCCAAACGCTGGAATCATGACAACGTCTCCGGCATGCAGACGCGTCATTTCCTCCTCGGTCGGCTTGGGCGAAATGATCTGGATGCCCATGTTGCGGATCTGGTCATTGACCTCGGGGTTGTGAATGATTTCGCCGAGCAGGTAAATGGGTTTTTCCGGCGGGAAATATTTTCGCGCGGCGTAGGCGAGGTCAATCGCGCGCTCGACGCCGTAGCAGAAACCGAATTCCTTGGCGAGCTTCACGGTGAGACTGTCGGCGGACAGCACACAGCCGCCGGCGCGCACGCGTTCGACGAGTTCGCTGCGATAATGCGAGAGCACCTGGGCCTGCACGGCCTCGAGAATGTCGGGCCTGCGGAGATTGACTTTTTTCTGCACTGCGGGCGCTTCAGTTGCCATAACAAAGGAAGTGTAACACGGGAACGGGCATCGTCTAGCGCGAAAGCCGTTGGAAAAGCTTTGCGGCGCGGAGATTTCGTGCGATGATGGTGGCGCGTCGGAGCGTAGCTCAGCTTGGTAGAGCACCAGCTTTGGGAGCTGGCTGTCGCAGGTTCAAATCCTGTCGCTCCGACCATTTTTATTCCCCCGCCAGCGCCTATTGCAGCAAAGTTATTCACCATTCCGTTCGGTGGCGAAAATTTTGTTCCGTGCACAAAAGGAAACAGGGTTTGCAGTCCTGCTGCAGAGCGCGTTATTTTTTATTTTCGGCCCAACCCCTTGTAAACCCGGCGTTTGTTTGATTTCAATTCCGGATTTTTCCCGGCTGGCATCGCCGTTGCTAAACGCGCGTGAGCCAATCACAACCTTGCACAGAAGCATACTATACGCGCTCGTGAATTGCGGGCGGAAGGTGGGCGGCGCCGGGCAGGCGGGCGCACGGGTTGGCTGGGACAGGCACAGTTCAAACATACTATGAACCAAATATGAAGAAAATTGAAGCGATCATCAAACCATTCAAACTCGAGGAGGTCAAGGACGCCCTCGGCGAAATCGGCATCGAAGGCATGACCGTGAGCGAGGTCAAGGGGTTTGGCCGTCAGAAGGGCCACACCGAAATCTATCGCGGCAGCGAATACACCGTGGACTTTCTGCCGAAGATAAAAATCGAACTGGTGGTGGCCGACAACCAGGCGGACGCCGCGGTGGGCGCCATCGTCAAGGCGGCCAAGACCGGGAAAATCGGCGACGGCAAGGTCTTTGTGGCGGGCATCGAACAAGCCGTGCGCATTCGGACGGAAGAGAAAGGCGATGCGGCTGTTTAAGCAATCAACAACTTGAACCCCTTAAGAATCAAACCATGAAACGATATTTACTGACACTCGCTTTAATTGCAACCACCGCGTTTGGTGTTTTAACATCACGCGCGGACGACACGAATGCGCCGGCCATGGCGACCACCAACGCACCGGCGGCTGCGCCAGCGGCCATGCCGGCGGCATCACTGGATCAGCGCGTTGCCGCGATTGAAGCCTACTTTGAAAACGGCGATCCGACTGCAGGATTTAAGGACACCAACGGAAATCAGAATGTGCAATGGTCGCCGATCATCAATACCGGCCTGACCAACAGCACCGGTTCCGTCGCCGCTTATCCTGGCGCCGGCCACAATGGCTGGCTGATGACCAGCACGGCGCTGGTACTGTTCATGACCTTGCCGGGTTTGGCATTGTTCTATGGCGGTCTCGTCCGCAAGAAAAACGTACTCTCCGTGCTGGCGCAATGTTTCCTCATTACCGGTCTGGTGACGATTCTCTACGTCGTCTGCGGTTACGGAATGATCTTCGGCGGCACGGGCGATATGACCAAAGACTGGATTAAGGGCATCGTCGGTGACCCCAGGGTCTGTTGGATGTTCAGCAACGTGAATTCCGCGCCGAACGGGAATTATTCCTGCTGGGTTTCGGAAAACGTCTTTGCCATGTTCCAGATGATGTTCGCCATCATCACGCCGGCGCTCATCGTGGGTTCCATCGCCGAACGCATGAAGTTCTCAGCTATCTTCATTTTCATGACTTTGTGGATGCTGATTGTGTATTTCACGCAAGGCCACATGGTCTGGGGCGTCAATGGAATTATGAATGGGCTTTGGAACGGCGGTGCGAAAATTCACGGGCTTGACTTCGCTGGTGGCACGGTTGTGCACATGTCTTCCGGTTGGTCGGGCCTGGTACTGTGCATTATCCTTGGCAAACGCCTCGGTTTCGGGAAGGACAACTTCACCCCGCACAGCATAGTGCTGACGTACATCGGTGCTTCAATGCTCTGGGTCGGCTGGTACGGCTTCAACGCCGGCAGCGCGGTGGCTGCGGATGTGATCTCGTCCAATGCCTTCACCACCACGACCATTGCCACGGCGGTCGGCTCCTTCGTCTGGCCGATGTGGGATTGGATTGTCAAAGGCAAGCCCACGGTGCTGGGCTTCTGCTCCGGTGCGGTGGCGGGCCTGGTGCTCATCACCCCGGCTTGCGGTTACGTGTTGCCGTCCGGCGCCATCTGGATCGGCATTGCCGCCGGCACCATTCCATGGTTCTTCTGCTACAAGGTCAAAGCCTGGCTGGGCATGGATGACGCGCTGGACGCCTGGAGCGTTCACGGCATCGGCGGAATGTGCGGTGCGATCATGACCGGCATGTTCGCGCGGACCGCGGCCAACCCGAATTTCGGCCTTCATTTGAATAACGCTTCGGAGGGTCATCCCATTTATGTGACGGACCACATCTTCCAACCACAATTGTGGGAACAGTTGAAGACCGTTGGGGTCTCGCTGGTGCTGTTCATCGTGGGTACGATTGTGATTGCTTACATCACCAAGGCGCTGGTTGGCTTGCGTCCGACCGAGGAAGTTGAAATCCAGGGCCTGGACATCAACGAACATGGTGAAGAGGGTTACGTTGGCTAATTAAAAAAAGTCTCGACGCTGCGCCGGTTGTTGGCGAAAGTCACCACCGGCGCAGCTTTCAACTTGTTTGCGCAAACAAAAATAACAATTAAAACTTCGCATTTGAAATATGGCTACACCCAAGAGCGTAATTGAAATGGCAAAAAAGGCCGGGGCCAAGATGATGGATATCAAGTTCGTGGATACCTTCGGCACCTGGCAACACTTCAGTTGTCCCATCGCTGAAATGACCGAGGACATCTTCTCCGAGGGCCTCGGTTTCGACGGTTCCTCCATTCGCGGCTGGAAGAGCATCGAGGCCAGCGACATGCTGGCCATGCCTGATCCGGAAACGGCATTTATTGATCCGTTTTGTGCGGTCCCGACCTTGAGCCTCACCTGCACCATTTCCGAGACCGGTACCCTGGAACCTTACAGCCGTGACCCGCGCGGCATCGCGCAGAAGGCGGAGAAATATCTCATCTCCACCGGCCTGGCTGATCAGGCGTTCTTCGGCCCCGAAGCTGAATTCTTCATCTTCGACAATGTCCAGTTCGATTCCAAGAGCAATGGGACGTTTTACTCCGTGGACAGCGAGGAAGCCGTCTGGAACACCGGTCGTGATGAAATGCCGAATCTCGGTTATAAAATTCGCCACAAAGAAGGTTATTTTCCGGTCGCTCCTGCCGATACCCAGCAGGACATTCGCACCGAAATGTGCCTGGTGATGGAGGAACTCGGCGTCAAGATCGAGCGTCAGCACCATGAAGTGGCCACCGCCGGCCAGGCAGAAATTGATTATCGTTTCAGCACACTGGTGACGGCGGCGGATTGGATGATGATTTACAAATACGTCGTCAAAAACATCGCCCGCAAGCACGGCAAAACCGCCTGCTTCATGCCCAAGCCGCTGTTTGGCGACAATGGGTCCGGTATGCACACCCATCAGTCATTGTGGAAGAAAGGCAAACCGCTTTTCGCCGGCAAGGAATATGGCGGCTTGAGCGACATGGCGCTTTATTACGCCGGCGGTCTGCTTAAACATGCCAAGGCCTTGTGCGCCATCTGTAATCCGACGACCAACAGTTACAAACGGCTCGTGCCGGGTTACGAAGCGCCGGTCAACCTGGCCTACAGCGCGCGCAATCGCAGCGCTGCCGTCCGCATCCCGACCTACAGCGAGAATCCGAAAGCCAAACGCCTCGAATATCGTCCGCCAGATCCGGCCGCGAATCCGTATCTCGCCTTCGCCGCCCTGCTCATGGCCGGTCTCGACGGTGTTCTGAACAAAATCAAACCCGGCGCGCCGCTGGACAAAAACATCTACGAACTGCCGCCGGAGGAACTGAAGAAAGTTCCGAATGTGGCCGGCAGCCTCAGCGAGGCGCTCGATTGCCTGGAGAAGGACCATGCGTTCCTGCTCAAGGGCGACGTCTTTACCGAAGACTTCATTGACATGTGGATCAGCACCAAGCGCAAGGAACACGACGCCATCCGTCTGCGCCCGCATCCATACGAATTTTTCCTGTACTACGACGTGTAAACATCACCCGGGAGGAGGAACTGGGGAACACGGCGCGGACGAAATCCGCGCCGTTTTTGTTTCGACCGGAATGGATTTGCGATTATGGGATTCATTGGTTATCTTGCAATATGACCGTGGCTGAAAACAAATTCCTGAAAGAAGCCGTCAAACAGGGGCTTCGCATGCAGCATCGTTTTCTCGCCGAGCCGGTTTTGGCGCGGACGGGCAAGGGTTACTTGAAAAGCGAAGGCGTGGCGACGTTGCAGCGAATCAAGGCCAGCCTGAAAAGGTCAAAGCCCGCATAGCCGCAATGGCCGGGCTGGTCAAAAACTGGCTTCAAATAGTTCCTTGGGAAACGGTCGTTTCCATCAATGCCGCACTTTGCGAAGCCCGTAAAGCCCTGCACAAACCCACATCCGACGGCTATGCTCCGGCAAAGGAATTATGGGAAAAGAGCCGCTGCCAAAAAATTATCCCTGCCTGAAGTTTTGCAAATCGGTTTTCAATGCCACCGGCTGGCTCCTTTCTGCAATTACAACGGCAACACCTTCGTCACTATCGTCAAAACCCTGCTCGACGATACATTGAAAGATCTGCCTGCCGACAAGGCCCACATTCTGCGCAGCATCGCCGGCCACATCGTCGCCGGAACCGCCACCGACATCGAACGGAAACAATTGGATTCGATCCTCGCGGCTCTGGAGAAATAATCAGGCTCAAAATTCGCACAGGCGGGTCATCGCCGGCATGCAACGGCTGGGAGCGCGGATATTTCACCCTCTGGTGGTTGGCGGAGGACTACCCGCCTCGCCCTGGTCAGAATTCTTTCCTTGTTTTGCTGAAACGTCCACCGCACTATCACGTCAGCCGCGTGCGTTAATGACCACAAGTTCAGCGGGCTGTGATTCCAATTGCCCAATGAAACACAGAATTCTTATTGGTATTATTATCAGTTGCGCCCTTTTGAGCACTGTGAGTACGCGGGCCACTCCGCTCCGGCTCACGGTTCAACCAAAAGGCACAAATGAAGTTGAACTGACGTTCGGCCCAATTATCCCTGACTGTGACTACCAAATCCTGGCACGGACCAATGGTCTGGATGGCCACTGGATGACTTTTGCCGGTGATTTCATCGGCGGCAGCAACAAAACCATTACGGCAACCTGTAATATGGGTGGGGCAGGAGATCTTAAGGGGTTGACCATGGAGACGCTTACAAATTGGAAGTTTGTTGCCGGCTGCTGGGAGGATTCCGATGGCGACGGACTTCCTGACATGTATGAAGATTTGGCCACCCGGACCGATCCCCAATCTGGCGACGATGGCTACAGCGATCCCGATGGCGACAACTGGAGCAATCTGCAGGAAATGGCTAATGATACCGATCCATTAAAATGGAATCAGCCGGCCGGACGACGGTCGATTGATGTACGCTATGACACCAACGGTGCCATTGTTGTTAAGTGGAGCTACATGGGATCGGACGCTGCCGGACTATTTCATAATCGAACGGGCCGAACTCCGGACACGGGCGAATACCAACCTGGTGCCTCCACATTTCGCATACCGGATAAATACCAGGACGACCAATTTCTCGCTCCCGCCGCCACCCCTACCACAGCGCCAGATCCCGCCCGGACGGATTGAACTTCCTTTCATAACCACCGCCGGTCCTTTCAAACCTGTCGCCCAGGTGCCGGCCAAAGCCGGGGTTAGTGAATACCGGTGGGTAGAACCCGATAGCGCCGAACTCCACGGAACGCCCCTTCATCCCAGCCCGAACTACCGTGTGAGCTCTTATTTTATCCCGCCCCCGCGCGCTACTCTCACCACGATAACGACACGAACAGTGCGTGAGGCTGTTTGTTCCATCATCTCCAGTCAGGACGTCAACGGATATGAATTAACCGTGGCGCATCCAATTCCATACTTTCGGTATCTGCTTTTGGTTCGCGACAAAAACGATGCGTGCTGGCGAGCTAGTGGTTATTTTGCCTCGGGCACGAATAGTGATCCGGTGCGTCTGCACACTGATTCAAAAGGCATGATCGTCGGTGGCCAGGGTCCTATCGCAATGCCTGAAGTCGAGGCCTTGGCGAATGTCGTTGAGCCGGAATTTACCGCCGGCTGCGGCGATGACAGTGATGGCGATGGCCTGCCTGACATTTACGAAGTCCTCGTTACACAGACGGATCCAGCCAACGCCGACACAGGAAATACCGGAATCCTTGATGGGTACAAAGAGATGGCCAATGACGGCTGGAGTAATTTGGAAAAATTCCGACGCCGGGCCGATCCGCTCAAGGTTGCTCATCCACCAGCACCAGTGGGTTAATGCGACCAACAGCTGCCGAAGCAATGCAAGCGCTCCGCCCTAAAAGCGACCTGCTACGAAGCGCAAATTCAGATCCGGGTGTCGGGGACAGCCAATTTTCAGACCATTCATCAGTCCTTGTTGATGTTTTATGAGTATCGAGATCCGCGTGATCCGTACCATGTGCGCGGGAATTTTGATTTACGGATTTCCTGGGTGGTTCCAGAAAGGCGATCGCATGCATCGGGCACTAACCATGACACGGAATCTAACACTGTGATTTAACTCGATTTCAAGACTAACATGAAATCATATGCGAAGGGGTTCCGTTGGCTTCTCCTTACCGCCGTCATGGCTGGCCACGTTTTCGCGCAAACGCCGGACCTTTATCCCGCAACCTTGCTTACCACGATGCGTCATCCCGTCAAGAGATGGAGGCATATGCAGCCACAAACAAAACATTCGTGCGGGCCATCGAGTATTTCGTCTTGACCTTGGATGGAAACAACCACCGCAATTACCGGAAGGGGGTCAGCCCGGAAGATATTTCGCACGCCGTCCTGAGGGTTTTTCCCGGGGCCGCTGCTATCTTGGACCGTCCAATCAATTTTTATGGCGAGGTGCTCGATGAAAGTAATCAACCTGTTTCCGGGGCGAATGTTGATTTCGAATGGAAGGGATTCTTAATTCGGGGAACCCGCGTTGCTGATGTCCTCAGCGGCCAGGGTGGATTGTTTTCACTGACCAACAAGACCGGTACGGAACGAACGTTTCGGTTGGCAAATCTGATTATTACATATCACGCCGAAACAGAGGCATCGGTTTATTTCGATACACTGCTTCCTTCGGGGATGTGTTTAAGCCTGATCCAAATCGCCCTGTTCTTTATTATCTCCACAAAAAAGGTGTCGGGGCTGATTCCTTGATCACGTCTCAATACGGAATACGCGAAGATTATTGGGTCAAGGGCCCACTCATGGAACGAAAATGAATGTCGATTTACTCCATCGGAAAATTGGGAGCGGTCCGTTGGAAATCAGCCAGGTGAAGCCCGAATACGCAAATTGGAAAAAGGCAATGGAATGGTCTTTTTCAATAAAAATCCCCGATGGTGGACTGATCGAAGAGAACGAAGAATTTCCATTCCATCCGCCGTCGTCGGGGTATCGGCCGGTCGTCGAATTCAAATTCGAGAAAAGGGAAAACAAATTGGGTAACCAGCGTTCGCAAAGATTATTACATCAAGTTTGGAAGCCCCCCGCTCTATGGACAATTGCATTTGGAAACCTCTATTTCAACCAGTTCCGCGATGCTGGTTTACATCATCAATCCGGACGGGTCGCGAATCTGGAACCGAAACAAAGATATTTCCCATCGAGTTCGACCTGGACGCATTAAAAGGGCGCGTCACTCCGTGCGCGCCTTCGGGCGATCGTTGGCATTTAATCGTCTCATCACATCCGGCGGCGGGCAGGGGACTGCCCGCCCTACCTTGTTATTTCAACTCTCCCGCCAGTTGCTCACCCAACGCCGCCGCTTCGCGATCGGCCGCTTTCCTTCACTGCGCTTGCGCCGGGCCGTCATGGAAGGAAACGGCGCGCATGTAAATTTTGTCGCCGGTGATTTCCGCATACGCCGCCACCGGGCTCTGGCAGCCGCCGCCCATCCCGCGCAGAAACGCGCGCTCCGCCGTCACGCATTGGAACGTGTTGAAATGATTCAGCCGCTCGCAAATTTTTGCGATGCGCTCGTCGTCCGCGCGAATCTCAATGCCAATCGCGCCCTGGCCCACGCACGGCAGCATCACGTCCACGTCCAGAACCGTCGCCAGCAAACCGTCCGGCACGGCGTCGCCGATGCAGCTGTGCCGTCGGGCTTGATCTTGAAATTCAGCCGCGTCAATGCCGGCGAGCGCGAGCACGGTGGCATCCAGTTCGCCGCGCTCGGCGACTTTTTGCATGCGCGTGGCGACGTTGCCGCGAATTTCCACGATGTTCAAATCCGGCCGCGCGGCCAGCAACTGCGCCTTGCGCCGCGTGCTGCTGGTGGCGATGGTCGCGCCCTGGCGGAAAATCTTTCAGCGTCGTGTGCGGCTTGAAACCGCGCAACGCGTCCTGGCCGGGCGTCCAGTCGTCGGTGTCTGTGATCGTTGCGCGGGTCGGATAAATTCGGCATCGCGATAAATCAGCACGTCGCGCACGTCTGCGCGTTTGGGCGTGGCGGCGAGAATCAGGCCGGCGGGCAAATCGGTCGGCAAATCTTTCAGGCTGTGAACGGCGAGGTCGGCCTGGCCTTTGAGCAGCGCCACTTCGAGTTCCTTGGTGAACAAACCTTTCGGCAGGCTCTCGCCTTCCTTGGCCATCGAGGCTTTCTGCAGTTTGTCGCCGGTGGTCTTGATGATCTTCAGTTCGAACCGCAGTCCGGGAAACGCGGCGCGGCATTGGGCGGCAATCAGGTTGGCCTGCGCCAGCGCCAGCGCGCTGCCGCGGGTGCCGATGATGATGGGGCGTTCGGCAGCCATTTTTGAACCACAGATTAACACAGATGTACGCAGATGAAAAGAAAACTGAATCACGTCAGGCTTTGCGAGCGCCGGTTCAATCCGTGTTCATCCGTGTTCATCCGCGGTCGAAATTGCTCTCGTGTTCCAGCAACGGCTTCACTTTTTCCGCGATGATTTCCTCGCACCGCACGATTTCCTCCTTGCGCTGTTTCAGATAGTCGTCGGCGATGGCCTGCAGATCGTCAATGTTGTAGAGATAGACGTTCTCCAAAAAATTCACCTCGGGATCAATGTCGCGCGGCACGGCGATGTCAATCAGCAGCAGCGGACGGTTCTTGCGCAGCTTCATCAACGGCTCCAGTTTCGCGCGGTCCAAAATGTGATGCGGCGCGGACGTGCTGCTGATGGCGATGTCGATCTTCTCAAACTCCTCCGCCCAATCGTCGAAATTGCACGGCGCGCCCGCCGAATTCCGTTCGCCAGCGCCTGCGCGCGTTCGAAGCGAGCGGTTGGCCACGATGATGCTCCTCGCGCCGCGCGAAAGCAGGGCGCGCGCGGTTTTCTCGCTCGTTTCGCCCGCGCCGATGACCAGCACTTCGCGGTCTGCGAGCGAACTGAAAATTTTTTCCGCCAGTTCCACCGCGACCGACGCCACGGAAACGCTGCCGCGCTGGATGTTCGTTTCCGTGCGGATATGCTTGGCGACGTTGAACGCGCGCTGAAACGCCTTGTTCAGCCGCGCGCCGGTGTGCCGTGTTGCAGCGCGAGGTCGTAGGCCTGTTTGAGCTGGCCGAGAATTTCCGTTTCGCCGAGCACCATCGAATCCAGGCCGCACGCGACTTTGAACAGGTGATGCAGGCTTTGCGGTTCGGCGAGCGTGTAAAGTTCATCATCGATCATAATCTGGCAGGGCGAGCGTCCTGCGAGCCGGCATTGCGCTGCGCTGATTCGGCTCGGTCGTAGAAGTCTCGCTCCACCGTCACAAGAAATTGTTTCAATTCCGCAAATGCCTGCGCCGGTTCCAGCGAGGTCGCGGCAGTAAATCTCCACGCGGTTGCAGGTGGAAAGAATCACCGCTTCGTCCGGCGATGCCGGACTCGCGCAGCGATTTCAGCGCGTCGGGATTTTCGCCTCGGCAAAAGCAAACCGTTCCCGCAATTCCACGGGCGACGAATGATGGCTCAAGCCGATGACGACGACGTTCATGATTGCGGATGATGCAAGCGGCGGAAAGCAGGTTGGTGCCCCAAAAGGTCAGCAGCAGGAAGACAAACGCGCCGATCGATGCCGCAGGCAAAGCGGCGGCCGGACTGGCGCGAACCGCCAGCGCGACACCAGCAGCGCCAGATACACCACCCACATGAAAATGGACCAGACCACTTTCGGATCCGTCCGAATAGACGCCGCATCGCTCGGCTCGGGGCAGATACCGGCCGACGGCCAGGCCGATGGTCAGCAGAATAAATCCGGCCAGCACCAGCCGGCTGGTGATGATTTCCAGCCGTTGAATCGGCGGCAGCAGCGAAAGCACGGCGCGCAGCTTGTGAAATTTCAAATCGTGTTCCTGCGTCAGAAACATGCCGGCCGCCACCGCGCCCAGGCCGAACGCGCCGTAGGCCAGCAGAATCAGTCGCGGCGTGCAGGCTGGTCAGGCCGCCGGAAAATTGCGGCTTCGGCCCGTGCGGCGGGTCCAGCGCCGGCATCAGCGCGAACACGCCCATGGCAAACAACACCGGCGACGCAAACGCGCCGAGAAACCGCAGCCGCGGCAACAGACCGAAGACCAGATACGCGGCGACGATGCGTCCAGGCGATAAACATCGGTGGCTTCGAAAAGATTGTTGACCGGGCAATGATTGATGGAGAAGCCGCGCTTGAACATCGCCGACGGTGTGCAGCGCGAACGCGGCGAGCAGCAAAAAATAATTCACGTGGTCGTCCTGGCGAAAACCTTTTCGCCACAGGAAAACCGAATACACCGTGCTCAATCCGTAAACGAACGGCCAGCAGGAAGAAATGACGGTCAGTGAACCAAGCCACGATGACAGGTTAAACGCGGAAACAAACGGTGCAAGCGGCAATTCGGGATCATTTGATTTTCAAGTCGTATTCGTCATGAAGCCCAATCCAAAAGCAGGGATATCCCTCGAGAATTTTGTCGCCAGAGCCCGATGATGCAGACCGACACGGACGGAGCCAGACTTTGCCGACCTTCTTAAATTGGAGTGACGGGTGACGTGGATTTTTCTTGAGCAACAGATAGGTTTTGTCGCCCAGATTTTGGATTTCCGGCGGCAGTTGCCGGTAGTGAATCCAGAATTTTCCGGTGGCCCGGTGGCTAAATTTCCGTGGTGCGTCCGGCACGGTAGTCCTCCAATGCTTCCTACCATGAGTGCATCAGTCGTCCGGCAGGGGAATCACGTTCGATTTGCTTGTCGCCACTGCACCATGTCGTAGTCAGCAAACCGAGTGCGGAATTTCCTGAATTCCTCAGGAGACAATTCCGTAACGGCTTTTTCGAAATTGAACCGCGCTCATGCAATGAAAATACCAGTTGTTTGACCAAAAGCAACCAAGCCACAATAACAGGTTAAACGCGGAAACAAACGGTGCAAGCGGCAATTCCAGAGAGAAGCTTAAGCGGAAGTCTGTTTCCTTCCCTGTTTTATTGTCACTATTTATTTCAAATTTTTGGCGGCTTTTACCCGACAGCGGGTTCTTAATAGTAAACAGACGATGACTGATAGTCAGAAATTGCTGGCGGATTACGCAACGAATGGCTCGGAACCGGCCTTTCGCGAACTGGTATCGCGTTATCTCAATCTGGTCTATTCGACGGCGGTCCGGTTGGTCGGCGGCGACAGGCATCTGGCGCAGGACGTGGCCCAAACCGTATTCGTGGACCTGGCTCGCAAGGCCCGCACATTGCCAGCGCGACGTGATGTTGGCGGCTGGCTGCATCGCCATACGTATTTCGTAGCCTCCAAAATCGTGCGAGGCGAGCGTCGCCGTCAATTCCGCGAAAGTCAGGTGGTTGCCATGAATGAACAACAGGATTATTCGGAGGCGAACCTGGCCCGGGTTGCGCCCGTTCTCGACGAAGCCATCAACCAGCTCGGCGCGGAGGACCGCACCGCCATTTTGTTGCGCTTTTTTGAACAACGCGGTTTGCGTTCGGTTGGTGAAGCCCTGGGCAGCAGCGAAAATGCCGCGCAGAAGCGGGTGAGCCGCGCCTTGGAGGAACTGCGCGGGCTCCTCAAACGTCGTGGCGTGGCTTTTTCTGCCGCGGCACTGGGAACAGCGCTCGCGGGCGAGGCGGTCACCGCCGCACCCGCCGGACTGGCGGTCACTCATTTCCAGTGCGGCGCTGGCCGGGGCAGCGGCGGGAACCGGAACGACCCTCACTCTTTTAAAACTTATGACATGCAACCCAATTAAACTCGGCATCGGCGCGCTGGTGGTGGCCGGCGCGGTAACGGCCTTTGTGATTCAACATCAGGCGCAGGACAAATTGCGTGTTGAAAACGAATCATTGCGCCAGCAAATCACACGACTCCAATCCGATAACCTCAGTCTTTCCCGGGGCGAGGCAGCGGCGAAACTCATGCTCCGCCTGCCCGCGCCACACATGCAGGCCGCCACGGCGGCTGAACCGCCGGTGGAGGATTTACAGGCCACCAATCTGTTTGACCGGTTCAAAGACCAGGTGCCGAAGTTGACCGCTGCGCAGGTTGAGGCCTACCTCAAGGCGAATGGGCGTAATGCATCAAGCCTCCTCGCCGCCTATCGCACCAGTGGCGACCCGGCATTGCTGAAAGAGGCGATGGAAAAATATCCCAGCGACCCGCAAGTGGCCTTCGAGGCGGTTTTAGACAAGGACTTGTCTCCCGAAGAACAGCGTCAATGGTTGAATACATTCGAGAAGTCTGCGCCCGACAATGCGCTGGCAAATTATCTTTCGGCGTTTAATTACTTCAAAGCCGGGCAGACAGATCAAGCCGTGCAGGAGCTCACCGCCGCGTCCGGCAAATCGCTAACCGATTACACATTAGATCGCATGCAGGCTGACGAAGAAGCGTATCTCTCGGCCGGGTACTCGGCGGCGGAAGCCATAAGAATGTCCGACAGTTGGCTGGTGCTGCCTCAGCTCGGTGAAGTGAAACAAACCGCTCGAGACATGATTGCCCTTGCGAATGCTTATAGTCAATCAGGTGACCAAAATTCCGCGCAAGCTTCGTTGCAAATGGCAATGAACATGGGTCAGGCGCTACGGGGTGCATCGTCATCAAGCGCAGCATTGATCAGTCAACTTACCGGCATGGCTATCGAGACTCTCGCCCTTAACACGATGAACCCCAACAGCCCTTACGGTGGCAACGGACAAACCGTCCAGGACCAACTCAACCAACTCGTCCGAAACCGGACTGCCATCAGTGAATTGGTGCAACGGGCCACACCGTTACTGCCAACGATGTCGGATCAGGATGTGCTCAATTATGAGAATCGGCGGCGGGCCTTCGGCGAAGTGGCCGCGTTGCAGTGGGTTGTAAGCAAATATGGGCAGCAATGATGGGCAGGCTTAATGCAATCTTGCCAATTTCCTTTGTGTTTTGTCTAATCCGTCCGTGCTCAATCAGCAGACGCTCAACCGTCCCGCCAGTTTTTCCGGCATCGGCCTCCACAGCGGCAACCGGGTGAACATGACCATTCTGCCCGCGCCCGCCAACAGCGGCGTGCGGTTCCGCCGGGTGGACCTGGAAGGCAACCCGGAAATCGAGGCGCGCGTGGACAACGTGGCGGAGACAACCCGTTCGACGACGCTGGCCAGGGGCAACGTGAAGATTCACACAGTGGAACACGTGCTGGCTGCGCTGGCGGGCTACGGCATTGACAATGCCGTCATTGAACTTGACGCCAACGAGCCGCCGATAGCCGACGGGAGTTCGCGTGAGTTCTGCAAGATCATCCAGGCTGCCGGCATCGTGCCACAGGCGGAGAAGCGCGAGCCCTATTCGCCCACCGAACCGATTGAATTGGAAACCGGTGAGACGGTGATGACGCTGTTTCCCGACGAAGGTTTCAAGATCACCTGCACCAGCGCCGACAAGCAGGGGCGGTTCACGCAGTTTTACAGCACGGAAGTGACGCCCAAAAACCTGGGAACGGGAATTGTCGCACGCACGGACGTTTTGTTTTTATGAGGAGATTGAGCATCTCATTAAAAACAATCTCATCAAAGGCGGCAGCCTGGAGAACGCAGTCGTCATCCGCGACGACGCGGTATTGACGACCGAGCCGTTGCGGTATCCCGAGGAGTTTGTGCGGCACAAGATGCTCGACATCGTGGGCGACCTGTCGTTGCTCGGGCGTCCGGTGCGCGGGCATCTGATTGCCGTCCGGCCCAGCCACGCGGCGAATTGCGAGATGGTCCGCCAGATTTTCGCGCAGATGACCAGGCCATTGCGCGCGGCGCAGGCCTTTGGTCCGCCACCCACAACCGTCAAAACCGATGGCGACAAGAAAAGCACTCCAGCCGGGCAACGATTTACGGAGACGGAATTGGACGCGATGCAGGTGATGCAAATTATTCCACACCGGTATCCATTTCTGATGGTGGATCGGGTGGTGAAAATTGACGGCAACAAAATCACGGCGGTTAAAAATGTCACGAACAACGAACCGTATTTTCAGGGGCATTTTCCCGGTCATCCCATCATGCCCGGCGTATTGCAATTGGAGGCCATGGCGCAGGCGGCCGGCATTCTCATGCTGCGTCAGGCGGAGAATGCGGGCCAGATCGCCTACTTCATGTCCGCCGAAGAGGTAAAGTGGCGCAAGCCGGTGCTGCCGGGCGACGCGCTGATCATCGAGGTGGATTTGATCCGGTCGCGCGGAAAAATCGGCAAGGCCAAGGGTGTCTGCAAGGTGGGCGATGAAATTGTGAGCGAGGCGGAAGTCACCTTCATGCTCCGAGACGCATGAAACAATTTCGGATTGCAGATTGCAGATTGCGGATTGATTCAGAAAATCAACTCCATGAATTCCGTTGAACTGAAATTGAGGACAAAGGCGTTTGCCGTCAGAATCATCAAACTGGCGGACAAGCTGCCCGATTCGCGGGCGGCCAACGCGATTGCCCGGCAGATCGTCCGCAGCAGGATGTCCGTCGGCGCGAATTATCGCGCTGCCTGCCGCGCTAAATCACGTGCGGACTTTATTTCCAAATTGGGAATCGTCGAGGAGGAATGCGATGAGACGCTTTATTGGATGGAGTTATTGGTTGAATCGGGCAAGATGAAAATGCACGCGGTGACCGATTTGATGAACGAAGCGACCCAGATTCTGGCGATCATCGTTACTTCCATCAACACTGCGCGGTCGAAAAACAATCCGCAATCCGCAATCCGCAATCCGCAATCAAGATGATTCATCCCACCGCCATCATCCATCCCAAAGCGAAAATGGGCGCCGGTTGCGACATCGGTCCTTATTGCGTCATCGGCGAACACGTCATCCTGGGCGGCAAGTGCAAGCTTCACTCACACGTCGTCATTGATGGTCACACCAAATTAGGCAAAGGGAATGAAATCTTCCCGTTCACCAGCATCGGCCTGAAGACGCAGGACTTGAAGTGGAAGGGTGGCGCCCCGCGGGTGGAAGTCGGCGATGGCAACACGTTCCGGGAGTACGTCACGATTCACAGTGCGACGGGCGACGGCGAGGTCACGCGCGTCGGGTCGCACAATCACATTCTGGCTTACTGCCACATCGCGCACAATTGCACGCTGGGCGACCATATCATTATGTCGAACGTGGCGACGCTGGCGGGGCACGTGACCGTGGAGGATTACGCAGTAATCGGCGGGCTGGCGGCCATCCACCAGTTTTGCCGGATTGGCAGGATGGCGATGATCGGCGGCTGCTCGAAGGTCGTCCAGGACGTACCGCCCTTCATGATGGCCGATGGCAATCCGGCGGAGACACGAACCATTAATAAAATCGGCATGGAACGGAACGGTGTTTCCGACAAGGCCCAGGGCGCATTGCGCCGGGCGTACAAAATTTTGTTCCGGGAAGGCCTGACGATCCGCAATGCCGTGGCTAACGTGGAGAAGAAGCTGCCGAATCTGGAGGAAATCCGGCATTTAGTGCAATTTGTCCGGTCCAGTGAGCGGGGTATCAGCAAGTAAAAATTCGCTAAAAAGAGTGTTGACACGGCGGGTGGGATTGCTAATTTGCAGGGCGTCGGAGCCGTAAAAAAGATAAAGAGCCGGTTGCCCCTCGATTTTCGAAAGAAAAGAAGTGAGGGGAAGCGGTTTTTTGTCGTTTGGCGTATTTTGATTGAACGATGATTTCAACGTGCCCATGTAGCTCAGTTGGTAGAGCACATCCTTGGTAAGGATGAGGTCATCAGTTCGATCCTGATCATGGGCTCCAGGCATTTTGTTGATAAAAAATAACGTAACCAACGCAGGAGATAAAAATGGCTAAAGAGCAATTTCAACGAACGAAACCGCACGTCAACGTCGGGACCATCGGACACATTGACCACGGCAAATCCACCTTGACGGCGGCAATCGTCGAGGTACAGGCAAAGAAAGGCCTGGCGACGCCTATTTCTTACGCGGACATTACCAAGGGCGGCACCGTGCGTGACGAAACCAAGACGGTGACCATTGCCGTTTCGCACGTGGAATACCAGAGCGACAAGCGGCACTATGCGCATATTGACTGCCCCGGTCATGCCGACTTCATCAAGAACATGATTACCGGCGCGGCGCAGATGGACGGTGCCATTCTCGTGGTGGACGCCTCCGAAGGCCCCATGCCGCAAACCAAGGAACACGTGCTTTTGGCCCGTCAGGTCGGCGTGCCCGCCATTGTGGTTTATCTGAACAAGTGCGACCTCGTGGATGACAAGGAACTGCTCGACCTCGTCGAAATGGAAGTCCGCGACCTGCTGACCAAGTATGAATTTCCGGGTGACAAGACGCCCATCATTCGCGGCAGCGCAAAAAAGGCGCTGGCGCATGATCCGGATGGATCGAAATCCATTCAGGAATTGCTGGACGCGATTGACGCGTTCATCCCGCTGCCGACGCGCGAGGTGGATAAGCCGTTTCTGATGTGCATCGAAGACGTGTTTAATATTGAGGGTCGCGGTACCGTCGTGACCGGGCGTGTTGAGCGCGGCCAACTCAAGCGCATGGAGGACGTGGAAATCGTCGGCATCAAGGACACGCGCAAAACCGTGGCGACGGACATTGAAATGTTCCGTAAATTGCTGGATTCGGCGCAATGCGGCGACAACGTCGGTGTGCTGTTGCGCGGCACCAAGAAGGAAGACGTCGAACGCGGCATGGTGCTGGCCAAGCCGGGCAGCATCACGCCTCACACCAATTTCAAGGCGGAGGTCTATGTGCTGTCGAAGGATGAGGGCGGGCGTCATACGCCGTTCTTCACAAACTATCGTCCGCAATTTTATTTTCGCACGAGCGACGTGACGGGCACGGTGACCTTGGCCCAGGGCGTCGAAATGGTGATGCCGGGCGACAATGTTTCGGTGGGAATCACGTTGATTGCGCCGGTCGCGATGGAAAAGGGCCAGCGATTCGCCATCCGTGAAGGCGGTCGTACCATTGGCGCCGGTCGGGTGACGGAAGTCGTCGCCTGAAAAAAATTCAAACCAGGGAGCGCGGGACGAAGAACCCCGCAGCTCCTTTTTTGTCCGAAATGAACGGGATTGGGCGGATACGGCAGTAGCTCAATTGGTAGAGTAGCGGTCTCCAAAACCGTTGGTTGGGGGTTCAAGTCCCTCCTGCCGTGCCAATGACGGGTAAAAGTGACAAGTGGCACGTGGCATGAAACAGCGGCGAGTCCTGTCACTTGTCACGTGACACCTGTCACTTCGCGGAGAGGTGGCAGAGTGGTCTATCGCGGCGGTCTTGAAAACCGCTTTGGGTGAAAGCCCAACGGGGGTTCGAATCCCTCCCTCTCCGCCAGCCTTCGCTCGCGGCGAAGCAAGGGCGAGGCTGCCGCGCCGAAGTGATAGCGCAGGCGGGCTGAATGTGCGAAGAATGATGTCCGCGCTACGGCTCGGCAAGCCAGCACTGGAAAGAGTAAGATTATGATTAAGATGAAGATTATGATTATGAAACGGCACCTCGGAGAACCTGGTTGTTCTTGCTCTTAATCATACTCCTGATCTTGCATTTAACATGAGCAGTTGGACTAAAATTTTGATCTGGGCGGCGGTGATCGGCACGATCTTTGCCTATTTATGGTGGCAGGGACAAATCAAGCGTTTGGCGGCCTATGTGCTGGAAACGCGCGAGGAATTAAAGAAATGCTCGTGGCCAACCTGGGATGAGTTGAAAGGTTCAACGCTGGTCATCAGCATTTCCATCGCCTTGCTCGGCGGGTTTGTTTACGTCGTGGACAAGGTCTTTTTTGCAATTTTGTTTCAACTCTAAGCAACATGCGCAGCCAGTGGTTTGTCATACATACGCTTTCCGGCCAGGAACAAAAGGTCAAGGAAAGCATCGAGAAACGCGTCAAGACCGACGAGATGCACGACTTCATCAAGGAAGTCATGGTCCCGATGGAAAAGGTCGTCGAAGTGCGTAATCAGAAAAAGACCGTATCAAGCCGCAAGCTGTGGCCGGGTTACGTGTTCGTGGACATGGTGTTGCTGGATGAAAACAACCGGATTATCGAAGAGCCGTGGTACTTCATCAAGGAAACGCAGGGGGTGATTGGGTTTGTCGGCGGCGAACCGCCGACGCCGACGCCGGCGGCGGAAGTGGAGCAAATCAAGGCGCAGATTTCCGCGTCCGAGGAAACCGAGAAGCCCAAGGTCAATTTTGAAGTCGGCGAGACCATCAAGATCAACAATGGGCCGTTCCTGAATTTCAGCGGGGTTATCGAGGAAATCGATCCCGAACGCGGCAAGTTGAAAGTGACCGTGAACATTTTCGGGCGCAACACGCCCGTGGAATTGGAATATTGGCAGGTGGAGAAGGCGTGATGAGAGTAACTGGCTAAATGAGTTAAATGAGTGATTCGTTAAATGAGCGGTGGGCGGCTCGTTTAACCAGTCACTGATTTAACCAATTACGATTTAACAAATAACATGGCAAAGAAAGTCACAGGCATCATCAAGTTGCAGATTCCGGCGGGGCAGGCGAATCCCGCGCCGCCGGTCGGTCCGGCGCTCGGCCAGCACGGCGTCAACATCATGGGTTTCTGCAAGGAGTTTAATGCGGTCACCAAGGCTGACGCGGGCCTGGTGATTCCCGTCGTCATCACGGTTTACCAGGACAAATCGTTCACGTTCATCACCAAATCGCCGCCGGCGTCCGTGCTGCTGAAAAAAGCCGCGGGCATCACCGCCGGTTCCAAGGAACCGAACAAGGAAAAAGTCGGAAAGGTGACGCGCAAACAGGTTTTGGACATCGTCAAACTGAAGTCAAAGGATTTGAACGCGACTTCGCCCGAGGCGGCGTTCCGGGTCGTTGCCGGCACGGCGCGCAGCATGGGCATTGAAGTCGTCGAATAAATTTAACAATACGATTGAGGTGAAAATCGAGATTATGAAACGGGTGGCGAATTCGCCGGTTTCCATTCCTGATCTTAATTTCAAACTTAATCCAAACTAGAAAACCGCGGGAGAGCCAAAAACTCGTTTGCACCGCACCAAAGTAAATGCCCAGCAAAAGATACAAAAAGGCGCGCGAAGTTGTGGAGGGGAAGAAAGCCTATCCGCTCAAGGAAGCGGTCGGCGTTTTAACCAAATTCCCCAAAGCCAAATTCAACGAAACGATTGACCTGGCGTTCCGCCTTGGCGTGGACCCGAAGCAGTCCGACCAGATGGTCCGCGGCACGGTTCCGCTGCCGCACGGCAGCGGCAAGACCGTCCGCGTGCTCGTGTTCGCCAGGAGCGGCGCGTCTGCCGACGCGGCCAAGGCTGCGGGCGCGGAATATGTCGGCTTTGAAGACATGATAAAAAAATGCCAGGACGGCTGGGCGGATTTTGATGTGGCGGTGGCCACGCCGGAAGCCATGGTTGAGGTGCGCAAGCTTGGCAAGGTGCTGGGACCGCGCGGCCTCATGCCGAACCCGAAGACCGGCACGGTGACGGACGACACGGCCAAGGCCGTGAAGGAAGTCAAAGCCGGCCGGGTGGAGTTCAAGATTGACAAGGCGGGCAATGTGCACGTGCCGGTCGGCAAGCTGTCGTTTGCGGCGAACCAGATTGAGGAAAACGCTCGCGCGGTGATTGAAGCCGTCGCCAAGGCGCGTCCGCACAGCATCAAAGGCATCTATATCCATTCCTGCACGATTTCGGCGACCATGAGCCCGCCGGTGCGGGTGGACGTGCGCGAATTTTCAAACAATTAATGAGGATTTGAACCATGCGTGCTGAAAAACAAATTTTGACGAAGGAATATGTGAAGCGGTTGAACGGCTCGCCGTTCTTCATCGTGGTGGATTACCGGGGGCTGAAGGTCATCCATCTGACCGAGTTGCGAAAACGCCTGGGGCAGGCGGGGGCGGAATTTCACGTGGTGAAGAATTCCATCTTCCGGATTGCGGCCAAGGAAGCCGGGGTCGGGGAATTGAACGGAGCGCTGGCCGGGCAAATTGCCGTGGTTACGGGGCAGAAGGACATTTCCGCCGCCGCGAAGGCGCTGAAGAATTTCAACGCGGAGTTTGACAAACCGAAGTTCAAATTCGGCTATTTGAACAATCAACGTTTGGAAGAGGCGGCGCTCAAAGCGCTGGCCGATTTGCCGAGCCTGGACGTTTTACGCGCCACGTTGCTCGGCCTGCTGAACATGCCGGCGACGAAACTGGTGACTTTGATTAACACGCCCGCGACCCAGCTCGCGCGGGTCATCAAGGCGAAGGCTGAGAAAAGCTGAAACAATTTCCAATTCACCCCGGCCGGGTGGATGGGACGAACAACACAACAACAACGTAAATCGTCGGTTCACGGGCCGTGAACTCAAAGTGCCGTGGCCGCGGCATCGACGAGACGAAAGAAAGGCAATATGGCTGACATTGGAAACCTCGTAGAGGAATTGAGCAAGTTGACGGTGATTGAAGCCGCCGACCTGGTGAAGAAACTGGAAGATAAATGGGGTGTTACCGCTGCCGCACCCGTCGCGGTGGCGGCGGCCGGTGCTCCAGCCGGTGGCGCTGCGGCTGCGGCTGCGGCCAAGGACACGTTTGATGTGATTCTTGTGTCGGCCCCGGCGGACAAGAAGATATCCGTCATCAAGGCGGTCCGCGAAGTGAAGGCCGGGCTGGGCCTGGCGGAAGCCAAGGCGCTGGTGGAAGGCGCGCCCAAGCCGGTGCTCGAAGGCGCCAACAAGGCGGATTCGGACGCGGCCAAGAAGAAGCTCGAAGAAGCGGGCGCCAAAGTGGAAGTCAAGTAAAGTTGAATTATATTGGGCGGCGGCCCCCAGTGGGCGCCGCCCATTCCCGCGAATTTGCGGGCCAGGATTTAAAGAATTACGAACCGGAGCAAACAGCAGTTTGGTTGGGCAGACAAGCCGTTGAACGCGGCGCGCCCGCCTTGTGTCGTTGAATAAAGAGTGTCGGTCCGGCGCTGTTGCCGGCCAAACCAGAAAGTCCAAATGCCATCGCGAACCACAGAACGAATCAACTTCGGCAAAATCAAAGAGATTGTCGTGCCGCCGAACATGATTGAATTGCAGACCAATTCTTACAAGGAGTTCCTGCAAGCCGACGCCCCGCCCAAACGCCGCCAGAAACACGCCGGCCTCGAAGCGGTTTTTCAGGAAGTGTTTCCCATCGAAAGCTACGATGGCAAGTGCAAGCTGGCTTACGATTCCTACGAAGTCGGCGAGCCGAAGGTGGATTGGCTGGAATGTCTGCGCGAAGGTTTGACCTACGGTGCGCCGCTTTATGTCACTTTCAAACTGATCGAGGAAGGCAAAGGCGCGAAGGAAGAAAAGGTTTTCATGGGCGAACTCCCCCTGATGACGCCACAAGGCACGTTCGTCATCAACGGCGCGGAACGCGTGGTCGTTTCACAATTGCACCGTTCGCCGGGCATTGCCTTTGAAGCCACGCAGCATCCGAACGGCAAAATCCTGCACAGTTTCCGGGTTATCCCCGACCGGGGCTCATGGTACGAGGCGCAGTTTGACACCAGCGACCTGCTTTACGTCTATCTCGACCGCAAGAAACGCCGCCGGAAATTTTTGACGACGACGTTCTTCCGCGCTTTGAGCTTTCTGGATGCCAAAGCGGAAGGCAAGGAGGCTGACAAGAAAAGAGACCGCACCAAATTCGGCACGGACGAGGAAATTCTCAGGTTGTTTTACGAAATCGAGGAACTCACGGTCAAAGAAGCCGAGAAGCTCGAGGATTTGTCGAGCCGCGTTTTAATTCAAGATGCCGTGGATGAAGAGAAAGGCCTCGTCGTGGCCCGTGCGTTCGAGCCATTGTCCAAGGCCATCGTCAAACAAATCGCCGAACTGGGCGTCCACAAAATCAAGGTCGTGGACACTTCCCTGGACGAGGGTGTCATGATCAAATGCCTCAAGAAGGACCCGGCCAAAAACGAGGAGGAAGCGCTCAAGGATATTTACCGTCGTTTGCGTCCGGGTGACCCGCCGACCTCGGCGAACGCCTGCGCGCTGCTCAAACGCCTGTTCTTCGACAAGAAGAGATATGATTTGGGGCGCGTGGGGCGTTACAAAATCTGTCAGAAGCTTGGTCTCAAAAACCGCGATGACGAAGATTCACGCATTTTGAGCAAGGACGATTTGGTGGCGGCAACGAAATACCTGCTCCGGCTCAAGAAGGGCGAAGGTTCGCTGGACGACATTGACCACCTCGGCAGCCGCCGCATTCGCACTGTCGGTGAGTTACTGGCCAACCAGTGCCGCGTGGGCCTGGCCCGCACCGAGCGCCTGGTCAAGGAGCGCATGACGCTGTTCGACCAGAGTGTCGAGGCGATGACGCCCCAAAAGCTCATCAATCCCAAGGCGCTTTCGGCGGTCATTCGCGATTTCTTCGGCCGCTCGCAATTGAGCCAGTTCATGGATCAAATCAACCCGCTGGCGGAATTGACCCACAAGCGCCGTCTCAGCGCGCTGGGGCCAGGCGGTTTGAGCCGCGACCGCGCGGGTTTCGAGGTTCGCGACGTGCATCCGTCGCACTACGGCCGCATTTGTCCGATTGAAACGCCGGAAGGCCCGAACATCGGTTTGATTGCGTCGCTGGCTACCTTCGCGCGCATCAACGAATTCGGCTTTTTGGAAACACCTTATCGCAAGGTGGAAAACGGCCGGGTCACCGAAAAGATTGAATATCTCACCGCCGACCGCGAGGAACAATTCATCGTGGCGCAGGCGAACACCTTGATTGACGACAAGGGCCACTTCCTGAGTGACCGTGTCGTTTGCCGCGCCCGCAACGGTGATTTCGTGGACGTCGAGCCTGCGCGGGTGAACTGCATGGATGTGTCACCCAAGCAACTGGTCTCGGTCGCCGCGTCCTTGATTCCGTTCCTGGAACACGACGACGCGAACCGCGCGTTGATGGGTTCGAACATGCAACGCCAGGCCGTGCCGCTGCTCGTGACCGAGGCGCCCCTGGTCGCGACCGGCCTCGAAGACCGCGTCGCCCGCGATTCGCGGGCCGTGGTGGTGGCTGAGGAAAGCGGCAAGGTCGCGTCCGTCAATGGCAACCAGATCATCATCACCGACGACGGCAAATTGCCCGAAGGCAAAAAGAAGATTAAACACGATCCCGAACATGGCATCTGGGTTTATCCCGTGCGCAAATTCATGCGATCAAACGCCGCGACCTGCATCAACCAGAAAATCCTGGTGCACAAGGGCGAGCATGTGAAAAAAGGGCAGGTGATTGCCGACGGCCCGTGCACGCATGACGGTGAGCTTGCGCTGGGGCGCAACGTGCTGGTCGCGTTCATGCCCTGGAATGGCTACAACTTCGAGGACGCCATTCTCATCAGTGAACGGATCGTGAAGGACGACGTCTTCACCAGCATTCACATTGACGAATTCGAGGTCAGCGCGCGCGACACCAAGCTCGGTCCCGAGGAAATCACGCGTGACATTCCGAACCTCGGCGACGAAGCGCTGAAGAATCTCGGCACCGACGGCGTCATCCGCGTCGGCGCGGAGGTGAAACCCGGCGATATTCTCGTCGGTAAAATCACGCCGAAATCCGAGACGGAACTCGCGCCGGAAGAGCGTCTGCTGCGCGCCATTTTCGGTGAAAAGGCCGCCGATGTGAAGGACACGTCGCTCAAAGTCCCGTCCGGCACCTATGGCATCGTCATGGACGTGAAGGTTTCGTCCAAAAAGGACAGTGACCGCGTCAAGGCGGCCAGTTCCAGCGATGAACGCCGCCACTCGAAACAAATTGAGGACGAGCACAAGAAGAAGACCGAGGAATTGCGCGACCAGTTGACCGAGGCGCTGAGCAATATTCTGCTCGGTGAAAAAATTCCGCTCGACGTGGTCAACAGCGAGACCGGCGAAATCATCATCCCGGCCAACCGCAAAATTACCAAGACGCTGTTGCGCAAACTCGCGACGGTTTATGACCGCATCGAAATTGATCCGTCGCCCATCCGCAACAAGATCAACGAAATCATCGGCCAGTTCAAAAAGAAGTTCGACGATTTGCAGATGCAGTATGACGAGGAAATGGAACGCGCCGAGGCGGGCGAGGGCGTGGAAGCCGGCATTGTCAAGTCGGTGAAGGTTTACATCGCCTCGAAACGCAAGCTGTCGGTCGGCGACAAAATGGCCGGCCGCCACGGGAACAAGGGCGTGGTCGCGCGCATCGTGAAGGAAGAGGACATGCCGTTCCTCGCGGATGGAACGCCGGTGGACATTGTGTTGAACCCGCTGGGCGTGCCGTCACGCATGAACGTCGGCCAGGTGCTGGAGACGCATCTCGGCTGGGCGGCAAAGATGCTCGGCTTGAGGTATGCGACGCCTGTCTTCGACGGCATCAAGGAGAAGGAAATTCGCGGCTATCTCAAGGAGGCGAAGTTGCCGGAGCACGGCAAGACGCATTTGATTGATGGCCGCACCGGCGAGCCGTTCGACCAGGAAATTGTGGTTGGTTACATTTACATGATGAAGCTGGGCCACCTGGTGGCCGACAAGATTCACGCCCGCGCGGTCGGGCCGTATTCGCTCGTCACCCAGCAGCCGCTGGGTGGCAAGGCGCAATACGGCGGCCAGCGCTTCGGCGAAATGGAAGTATGGGCGATGGAAGCCTATGGCGCCGCCTACACGTTGCAGGAATTGCTCACCGTCAAGTCCGACGACGTGCAGGGCCGCACGCGCATTTACGAAAGCATCGTCAAGGGCGACAACTCGCTGGAGGCGGGCATTCCCGAATCCTTCAACGTGCTCGTCAAGGAAATGCAGTCGCTTGGTCTCGATGTGAAGGTCGGTTATTCGAATCCCATTGAACATGCCGCCGGCGGGAATGGCGAAGCGGTCGCGGCGTTGACAACAGTCTAAAAATTATTTTTGTATGATTAGCACCAAAGAAAGCGCCCGCGAATTGCTCGGGCTGGACAAGGTCAATCAGGTGGATTACGTCGCGATTTCCGTCGCGTCGCCGGAAGCCATCCGTTCCTGGTCCAAGGGGGAGGTCAAGAACCCCGAAACCATCAATTACCGCACGTTCAAGCCGGAAAAAGGCGGTCTGTTCTGCGAACGCATTTTCGGCCCGGTCAAAGACTGGGAATGTTCCTGCGGCAAGTACAAGCGCATCAAGCACCGCGGCATCGTCTGTGACCGTTGCGGTGTCGAGGTGACGCTCGCCCGCGTCCGGCGCGAGCGCATGGGCCACATCGAACTGGCTGTGCCCGTCTGCCATATCTGGTTCTTCAAATGCATGCCGTCGCGCATCGGTCTGGTGCTCGACATGACGGCGCGCAATCTGGAGCGCGTGATTTATTACGAGGATTACCTCGTGATTGATCCCGGCAACACCGCGTTGAAACAAAACCAATTGCTCAATGAGCACGAATACCGCGAAGCGCGCGAGACCTACGGCGCCGACGCGTTTCAGGCCAAAATGGGCGCCGAAGCCGTGCGCGACGCGCTGGCCAAGGTGGATCTGGCCAAGGGCGTGGACCATTTGCAGCAGGCCATGACCGAGACCAAGAGCAAGCAAATCCGCAAGAAGCTCGCGAAGCGGATCAAACTGCTCCAGGGTCTGCAGATTTCCAAGAGCCGTCCCGAATGGATGATTCTGACGGTGCTGCCGGTGATTCCGCCGGATTTGCGCCCGCTCGTGCCGCTCGAAGGCGGCCGGTTTGCCACGTCCGACTTGAACGATTTGTATCGCCGCGTCATCAACCGGAACAACCGGCTCAAGACGCTGCTCCAGCTCAAGACGCCCGAGGTCATCATCCGCAATGAAAAGCGCATGTTGCAGGAGGCGGTGGACGCGCTGTTCGACAACGGCCGCCATGGCCGCCCGGTGACCGGCGCCGGTAACCGCTCGCTCAAATCGCTATCCGACATGCTCAAGGGCAAGGGCGGTCGCTTCCGCCAGAATCTGCTGGGCAAACGCGTGGATTATTCCGGCCGGTCGGTCATCGTCATCGGCCCCGAACTCAAGCTGAACCAATGCGGCCTGCCGAAGAAGATGGCACTGGTGTTGTTTGAGCCGTTCATCATCCGCCGCTTGAAGGAGCTCGGCTACGTTCACACCGTTCGTTCGGCCAAGAAGATGATCGAACGCCAGACGAAGGAAGTCTGGGACGTGCTCGAAGAAGTGACGAAAGGCCATCCGGTGCTGCTGAACCGCGCGCCGACGCTGCACCGGCTGTCCGTGCAGGCGTTCGAGCCGCAGCTCATTGAAGGCGAGGCCATCCGCATTCATCCGCTGGTGTGCACCGCCTACAACGCGGACTTCGACGGTGACCAGATGGCCGTGCACGTGCCGCTCTCGGTGGAGGCGCAGATGGAGGCGCGCCTGTTGATGATGGCGACGAACAATATCTTCAGCCCGTCGTCCGGCAAACCCATCATCACGCCGACACAGGACATCACGCTCGGCTGTTATTATCTCACGGCCGAACCGCGCACACCCATGCCCTCCGACTCGAACAAGCTCCCCCTGTTCGGCTCGAAAGAAGAAGCCTTGTTTGCCTACAGTGACGGCGCGTTGAAGACACACGACCGCGTCCGCCTGGCCAATCCTGATATGGGCCGCCAGACCGTTTTCGGCGACGCGAACAAGAAACTCATTGAAACCACCGTCGGTCGCGTGCTCTTCAGTGAAATCTGGCCCCCGGAACTCGGCTTTTACAACAAGGCCGCCGGCAAGAGCCAGCTCGGCGATCTCATCTGGAAGTGCTACAAGTTTGCCGGCCACGAGAAGACCGTGACCATGCTCGATAAACTCAAGGAACTGGGCTTCCGCGAAGCCACCAAGTCCGGCGTGTCCATCGGCATTGACGACATGATCGTGCCGAAGGAACGCGACGAGCAGATTGACGCCGCCCAGAAGCAGATCCGGGAAGTCGAGAAACAATATCGCAAGGGCGTCATCACGCCGGGCGAACGTTACAACAAAATCGTGGACATCTGGACGCATTGCACCGACCAGATTTCCGGTGTCATGTTCCGCACGCTGGAAGCCAACCAGGGCAAGAAGGAGTACAATCCGGTTTACCTGATGGTGGACTCTGGCGCCCGCGGCAACAAACAGCAGGTGCGCCAGCTCGCCGGTTTGCGCGGCCTCATGGCCAAGCCCAGCGGCGACATCATTGAAAAACCCATTCTCGCGAATTTCCGCGAGGGCCTCTCAGTGCTGGAATATTTCATCTCCACGCACGGCGCCCGCAAGGGTCTGGCCGACACCGCGCTCAAGACCGCCGATTCCGGTTACATGACCCGCAAGCTGGTGGACGTGGCCCAGGACGTCATCATCCAGGAGGCGGATTGCGGCACGTCGAATGGCATCTGGGTTTCGGCGGTGTACGAAGGCGAGGACGAAGTAGTCAAACTCGGTGATCGCCTGATAGGCCGGTTCGCGTGCGACGATACGGTGAACCCGACCAACCCGAAGGAATTTCTCATCCGCGCCAACGAGGAGATTGATGAAGAAAAGGCCAAACGCATTGAAAGCGCGGGCATTGAACGTCTGCGCATCCGCTCCGTGCTGACCTGCGAAAGCAAGCACGGCGTCTGCGTTAATTGCTACGGCCGCAACCTCGCGACCGGCGGCCTGGTGAAACTCGGCGAGGCCGTCGGCATCATCGCCGCGCAATCCATCGGCGAGCCGGGCACGCAATTGACGATGCGGACGTTCCACATCGGCGGCACGGCGGCCGGCGTGTTCAAGATTCCGCAAATCAAGGCGAAGTACGAGGGCACGGTTCGTTACAACGAACTGCGCCTCGTGAGGCTCGAAGACGGCAACAACATCGTTCTGAACAAGAACGGCTCGGTGTCCATTCTCGCCGGCGACGGCCGCGAACTGGAAAACCATAACATCGTGGTTGGCTCGGTCATTTCCGTGCCGGACGGCGGCCAGGTGAAAAAGGGTGAAACCTTCGTGCAGTGGGACCCGTACAACGTGCCGATCCTTTCCGAGAAAGCCGGCAAGGTGAAGTTCCACGACATCATCGAAGGCGTGACGATGAAGCAGGAGATGGACGAAACCACTGGCCAGGAAGCCATGGTCGTCATCGAGCACAAGGAGGATTTGCACCCGCAAATCATCATCAGCGGCGCCGACGGCGACGTGGTGGCGAATTATCCGATTCCCTCCGGCGCGCATATTGTGGTGAAGGAACGCAACGACATCTTCCCCGGCACATTGCTGGCCAAGACACCGCGCAAGATGGCCAAGACCAAGGACATCACCGGCGGTCTGCCGCGCGTGGCTGAGTTGTTTGAGGCCCGCCGGTCGAAGGACGCGTCGGAAATCTCCAAGATTGATGGCATGGTGGACTTTGGCGCCAGCGTGCGCGGTAAACGCTGTATCGTCATCAAGGACCCGCAGACCCAGGTGGAGGAGGAACACCTCATTCCGATTGGCAAGCACGTCATCGTCTTCAAGGGTGACATGGTCAAGAAAGGGCCAGCAATTGACGGAAGGCCCGATTGACCCGCACGAAATCCTCGAGGTGTGCGGCCCGCAGGAATTGCAGGAACACCTCGTCAGCGAAGTGCAGGAGGTTTACCGCCTCCAGGGCGTTACCATTAACGACAAGCACATCGAAATCATCGTGCGCCAGATGCTGCGCAAGGTGCGCATCACCGAACCGGGCGACACATCGTTCCTGTGGGGCGAACAGATTGACAAGCTCGACTTTGAAGAGGAGAACGAGCGGGTGGACAAGATGGGCGGCAAAGCCGGCCGAGGCCACGCCCGTCCTGCTCGGCATCACCAAGGCGTCGCTCGAAACCGACAGCTTCCTCAGCGCCGCGTCCTTCCAGGACACGACCCGCGTTCTGACCGAAGCCGCCACACGGTCCAAGATCGACAGCCTGCGTGGATTCAAGGAAAACGTCATCATGGGTCACATCATTCCGGCGGGCACCGGCTTTGACCACCATCGCAAAGTGCATCTCAAGATGTTGGTGGAAGTCAGCGATGAACCCGAGTCGGCGGAACCGGCGGCAGCCGTCGGCGCAGAAAATCCATTGCTGGCCTGATCGCCAGTTTGCTCAATTAGCAGCAGGGCGTCCGACAAACGTCGGACGCCCCTTTTACTTTCGACTGCGGATGGGACGGATGACGCGGGTTCTCCTGATCCGCGAAATGTGCGGTTGCCCCCGTTCGGCGCTTTATACCATTTTCACCTTGGAACTGCACCATTCGGGTAGGGCGGGCAGTCCTCTGCCCGCCGATGGTGGGGCGAGCGTCCCCGCGAGCCGGACACGGCGCGCCGAAGCTGTGCAAAGGCGGCTCGTCAGTAGCCTCGCCCCACCGAAAGGTGCAATTTCAAACCATAATTGGAATTAGTTCGTGTCAACACGGCATAATCCGTGTTTCCGAAAAGCTCAAAATAGGTCTTGCAACCACGGTTGAATTTGCTATATTCCGCGCTCCGTTTCTCCGGCATCAAAAGCCGGCGATGTTTACAGCGATTTTAGCGCAAAATGCCGACAATCAATCAATTGGTCCGCAAGGGCCGCCGTAAGGTAAAGTACAAGTCCAAGTCGCCCGCCTTGGAAAATTCGCCGTTTCGTCGCGGCGTGTGCATCCAGGTCATGACGCGCACGCCCAAAAAGCCGAACTCGGCGATGCGCAAGGTGGCCAAGGTCCGCCTGACCAACGGCTACGAGATCATCGCCTACATTCCGGACGAAGGCCACAATTTGCAGGAACACTCGATTGTGCTCGTGCGCGGCGGGCGCGTGAAGGATTTGCCCGGCGTGCGCTATCATATCGTGCGCGGCACGCTGGACGCCGCCGGCGTCGAGAAACGCCGGGTCAGCCGCTCGAAGTACGGCGTGAAACGTCCGAAGCCCGGCGCCAAACCCGCCGCCGCCGCTCCCGCAGCTCCGGCGGCCCCCGCCGCGGCCTAGAAAATTTTGCGGTTTAACTTATTTAACTCATTTAACCAACCATCATGTCCCGCAGACGACAAGCCAGCAGACGGCAAGTGCCTAAAGACGGAAAATTCCAGAGCGCTTTGGTTTCGCGACTGGTCAACACCGTGATGATATGCGGCAAGAAGAGCACCGCGCAGCGGATCGTTTACAAGGCCTTTGAGAACATCTCGGAGAAAAATCCGGCGAGCAATCCCGTGGAAATTTTGCAGCGCGCCGTGGACAACGCCAAGCCGCGCATCGAAACCAAGGCCCGCCGTGTCGGCGGCGCCACCTATCAGGTGCCGTTGGAAGTGCCGTCGGACCGGCAGGCTGCGTTGGCGCTGCGCTGGATTGTGGATTTTGCCGACGCCCGCAAGGGCATGCCCATGCGCGAGGCGCTGGCGGCGGAAATTCTGGAAGCCTATCAAGGGCAGGGGAACGCGATCCGCAAGCGCGACGAGGTGCACAAGATGGCGCAGGCCAACAAGGCGTTTGCACATTTCCGCTGGTAGGATATAGTTGAACGCATGCCCCAAAGGCTGCAAAGCCCCGGGGCATTTTTATTATTGGATTTAACGATGGAAGCAGTTGCTGAAAAAATGAAATCGGCCAATTCGCCCAACCGTGAGTACACGCTGGAGCGCACGCGCAACATCGGCATCGCCGCGCACATCGACGCGGGCAAGACGACCACGACCGAGCGCATCCTGTTTTACACCGGCCTCATCCACAAGATCGGCGACGTGGACGACGGCAACACGGTGACCGACTGGATGGAACAGGAACGCGAACGCGGCATCACCATCACCTCCGCCGCCGTCACCTGTTTCTGGACGCAGAAGCAAAACAAGCCGGGCGAAACCGGGCTTTACAAGGCGTTCAAGGACGTGCCGCATCGCATCAACATCATTGACACGCCCGGCCACGTGGATTTCACCGCCGAAGTTGAGCGTTCCATGCGCGTGCTCGACGGCGCGGTGGCGGTGTTCTGCGGTGTCGCGGGCGTGCAGCCGCAATCGGAAACCGTCTGGCGGCAGGCGACCAAGTACAAGGTGCCGCGCATCGCGTTCGTGAACAAGATGGACCGCACCGGCGCGAATTTTGAAAATGCGCTGAACGACATGCGCAACAAGCTCAAGGCGTATGCGTACCCGATTTTCCTGCCCATCGGCGCGGAGGACAGATTTGAAGGCGTCATTGACATCGTGAACCAGAAGGCCATCGTCTGGGGGCCGGGCGACGTCGCCAACGAAGGCCTGAATTACGAGGTGAAGGATATTCCCGCCGAGCACAAGGAACGCGCCGCCGCGGCCCTGGCGGAACTGATTGACGCGGTGTCCAACAAGGACGATGCGATCGCCGACCTCGTGCTGCACGAAAAGCCGATCACGCCACCGGAACTCAAGGCCGCCATCCGCCGGTTGACCTGCAAAATTGAACTGGTGCCCGTGCTGTGCGGTTCGGCGTTCAAGAAAAAAGGCGTGCAGCCGCTGGTGGACGCGGTGGTGGATTATCTGCCCGGCCCGCTCGACGTTCCGCCGGCCACCGGCGAAGTGCCGGGCCAGGCTGATCAAAAGGTCGAGGTGCCATTCCGACGACAACACCAAGTTCTGTTCGCTGGCGTTCAAGCTGTGGACCGATCCCTACGCGGGCAAGCTGGTGTTCTTCCGCGTTTATTCCGGCCAGCTCGAAAAAGGGCGACATGATTTACAATCCGCGCACGCGCAAACGCGAGCGCGTCAGCCGCCTGATGGTCATTCAAGGCAGCGAACGCAAGGACATCGACCAGGTTTATGCCGGCGACATCGCCGCGCTGGTCGGCCTGCGCAACATCACCACCGGCGACACGCTTTGCGACGAGGACTTTGAGGTGACGCTCGAACCGCCGACGTTCCCCGAACCGGTCATCAGCATGGCCGTCGAGCCGAAGACGAAGCAGGACCGCGACAAGATGTCGCGAAGGCCTGCAGCGCCTGGCCGAGGAAGACCCGACGTTCCGTTGTTTCACCAACGAGGAAACCGGCCAGCTCATCATCGCGGGCATGGGCGAGCTGCATCTGGAAATCATTCGTGACCGCCTCAAGCGCGAATTCAAGGTCGACGCCAACACCGGCGCGCCGCAAATCGCCTATCGCGAAACCATCACCAAAGCGGCCGACGGCGAAGGCAAATTTATCCGCCAGTCCGGCGGTCGCGGCCAATACGGCCACGCCTGCGTCCAGATTCAGCCGAACGAAAAGGGCAAAGGCATCGAGATTGAGAACAAGATCGTCGGCGGCGCGATTCCCAAGGAATACATTCCGGCGGTCATTGACGGTTGCGAGGAAGCCATCAAGGGCGGTGTGCTGGCGGGCTATCAGATGATTGACGTGAAGGTGCAGGTCACGGACGGCACGTTCCACGAAGTGGACTCGAACGAATTGGCGTTCAAGATGGCCGGCATCTTCGCGTTCAAGGATGCGGCCAAAAAAGCCGGCATGATTTTGCTCGAACCCATCATGAAGGTGGAATGCACCACGCCCGACGAATACCAGGGCGATTTGATCGGTGACATCACCCGCCGTCGCGGCCACATCATCAACATCGAAGCCAAATTGGGCCAGACGATTGTAAATGCGAATGTGCCGCTGGCCGAGATGTTCGGTTACGCGACCGCCATCCGTTCGCTTTCGAAGGGCCGCGCTTCGTATTCAATGGAGCCGTTGACGTTCGAGCAGGTGCCGAAGAGTGTACTGGACACGATTCTTGACCAGGCGGCGAAGAAGCCGGCGGCGAGAACCTAGTTTGGGTTTAATAAGGGATGCAAGAAATCAGGAAGAAATCAATTCCTGCTTTCTTGATTTTCCTATTCAATAAAGCATCGCCATCGCCTCTGTAGGAGTCGCGGTCACGAGACTTAAATTAAATTTCAATCAGAGACTCCTTCCGCCTTCATCCGATTTCAGTGAGAGAAGTTGGTTCGACGCGCGATCCCGCATTGCCGGACGTCAAGGAAAGTGATGTCATGCCATCGCATACCAAGCGGCAGCAAACCACAATCCTGAAAGGATTGTCTCCTTCAGCCCAGCGTTGCCGCGCCAGCGGCTACGTGGGTAAATGTCCCCCAACAAAATTCATCAACTCTGAAAGAGTTGAATCGTTTTTGCGCGCATTTGATAAAACCCCGTTGGGGTATTTATTTTTGTTTATCTGTTTCCCGGCGTAGCTCGTTCCTCGCAACGCCGGGCTGAATGATTTAATCCCGTTAGGATTTGAAAACCCGTGAACGGAATCGGGAGAAGAACGACATTATTTCGCGAGCAGTTCATTGAAAACGTCGTCGTTCGGATGGCCCAGGTCTTCGACAAATTGTCCTCGGAAAGTTTCAACCACGCCTCGCGTTCCACGTCGGATTCGATGGTCACGCGCACGCGAGATTTCTCAGGCAGCGACAACGGCTTGGGCAAAAGAAGCTTGCCGCTTTCGTAGATGGCATCGACCGTCGTTGTCATAGTATAATTGCCGCAGGGAATTTGGTTTGGGCAAGGGCAAATTATGCTCGTTTGGAATTCATCGGCCAGGCGTTGGACAACCAAAATTCCTCAAAAAATGTGTTGCGCGGGAGCATTTTATTGATAAATTCTTCGTCCGCTCTCAAAGATTGAAGCGGCAAACTATTGAAACCATTAACAGACAATTGTTCTTTGTATGGCTGCCCAACGCATTCGAATTCGACTTAAGGCCTATGACCACCGGGTCATAGACCAGTCGGCGCGCGAAATTGCCGACACCGTCAAACGCACCGGCGCCCGCGTCGCCGGGCCCATCCCGCTCCCGACCCGCATCGAGCGCTTTACCGTCCTGCGCTCGCCGCACGCCGACAAGAAGTCGCAGGAAACCTTCGAGCAACGCACCCACAAACGGTTGATTGACATCCTCGACCCGACGGCCAAGACCGTGGATGAATTGAAGAAGCTCAACCTCCCGGCGGGCGTGGACATCACAATTAAGATTTAGAAGTTAAATGAGTAACTCGTTAAACAAGTAAATGAGGAAACGCCCGCGAGACTGATTTAACCAATCACCAATTTAACCAATTACGAACCCATGCCCCTCGGACTTTTAGGAAAAAAACTCGGCAGCACACGCGTTTACAACGCCAGCGGAGTGCTGATTCCCGTGACAGTCGTGCTCGCCGGCCCCAATCGTGTATTGCAGGTCAAGACCCAGGCGGGCAAGGATGGCTACAATGCCGTTCAACTCGGTTTCGACGATCAAAAGGAACAGCGCGTGACAAAACCGTTGCTCGGCCATATCAAAAAACAGAACGGCGTGGCGGTGAAACGCATCAAGGAGTTCCGCAATTTTTCCCGGGAAGTGAAGCCGGGCGACGTGGTTGGGCCGGCGTTATTTGCGCCCGGCGACTTTGTGGATGCCATCGGCGTTACCAAGGGCCGCGGCTTTGAAGGTGTTATGAAGCGCCACGGTTTCGGCGGAGGCCCTTCGACGCATGGTCACAAGGGCTGGCATCGCCGCGTCGGTGCGATTGGCCAGCGCCTGTTCCCCGGCACGGTTTTGCGTGGATTTAAGATGCCCGGTCACATGGGACAGGTCAAACGCACGACGCAGAACCTCGAAGTCATCCAGGTGCGTGAAGCGGAAAATCTTTTGCTCATCAAAGGCGCCATTCCCGGCGCGGAAGGCGATTACGTCGTCATCCGCGAATCCAAGAAACGGCCCAAGGGCTGGAAACCGCCGGTGAGCGTTGCGCCCATGAAACGGAAGGGCGCCGCCGAGAAGAAACCGGAGACCAAGCCCGCCGAGACTAAAAAGTAGGTAGGGACGCCGCGCTGCGGCGTCCGGACAGCGCAGCGCGCTGTCCCTACCAAAGATTACCATGAAAATTGCCATCAAGAATATCGCAGGGAAAAATCAGGGTGAACTTCAGGTAAAGTTCGCGCTGGTTGAAGATGGAAAGGGCACGCAGGCCGTCCATGATGCGGTCGTCGCTTATCAAGCGGCGCAACGCAGCGGCACCGCCCACACGAAGAATGTCGGTGAAGTTTCCGGCACGAACAAAAAGCCGTGGCGCCAGAAGGGCACCGGCCGCGCCCGGGCCGGCTCATTCCAATCGCCATTGTGGGTCGGTGGTGGTGTGGTCTTTGGGCCGAGAACCCGTGATTTTGCCAAGAAAATTTCCAAGAAAACCCGCTCACTCGCGTTGCGCAAGGCGCTCAGCGAACGGCTCAAGGCCGGCGACGTGGTGGTGGTGGACGATTTGAAGCTGGCCTCGCCGAAGACGAAGGAATTTATCGGGGTGATTTCGGCCCTGGAATTGAAGGGCACCACGCTGGTCGTTTCGACCATCACCGACAAGAATCTGACCCTGGCTTCCCGCAACCTGCCGGACGTGGCGCTGGCGACGAGCGATTCGTTGAACACTTACGACATTTTGCGGCCCGACAAATTGCTTTTTACAAAAGACGCTTTTGAAAAAGTGGAAGCGCGGCTGGCAAACGGGTAATTCGTAAATGGTTAATTGAGTTAAACAAGTCTGCCGGCAGCGATCACTCATTTAATCAATCACTGATTTAACTTATTTAACACAGACACCATGAACGCTTTTGAAGTCATCAAGACCGTCCGCCTGACGGAAAAGGGCACGCGCCAGGGCGAGAAGTACAATCAATATACCGTCGTCGCCGACCGCCGCGCGAACAAGACGGAAATCCGCCAGGCCGTGCAGGAATTGTTCAAGGTCAAAGTTACGAAGATCAACACGCTGAATGTGCGTGGCAAACCGCGCCGTCTGCGGACCACCCAGGCCGGCAAGGCGCCCGATTGGAAAAAGGCCATTGTGACGCTGAAAGACGGCGACAAGATTGTTTTGACGTAACTGTCAAAGCAGGAGCCGGCGTCAGGAGGCTCTAAACAAAGAGAGTTTGAGACTCGTTACCTCGTCTCCTGCAAAATTAAATTTCAACGCGGAGTGAAAATTCACTTCGCGTTTTTTTATTTCGGCTTGGACAGCCTTTGTCCAAGCCGGCGTGCAAGGATTTGACATGGCTTGAATTTGGGTTGAAATAAAGGTTTGCCCGTGAATGCCAAAACGCCCATTCGCATCCTGCACGTCGATGGCGACAGCTTCTTCGCCAGTTGCGAGATTGCCTTGAACCAGAAACTGCAGGGCCGCCCGGTCTGGGTCGGCGGCGGCAGGCGAGGGGACGGCATCGTCATTGCGGCCAATCGCGCGGCTAAAACGTTCGGAGTCAAAACCGGCATGGCGTGCTTCGAGGCAAAGCGGCTTTGCCCGAAGGGAGTTCTGTGCCGCCCGCAGTATGACGAATACCGGCGACTCTCGGCCGAGATGTTCCACATCCTCGAAGAATACTCCCCGACCCTCGTGCCCATCTCGATTGACGAAGGTTTTCTCGATTTCACCACAATGGAGAAGGTAGTTTGGCGAAACACCTCGCCGGAAAGTTACGTCCAGGAAATCTGCGGGCGGATTTTACAGGAAGTGAAATTGCCCGTGTCCGCCGGCCTGGCAAATTCTTCGCGGCTGGCCAAGCTGGCAACGGACGCGGCCAAGCCCGGTTTTATCGAGATTCCAGCCGGTCAGGAAAAGGAATTTTTGAAAGACCGTTCCGTGCGCGAGCTTTCCGGCATTGGCAAAAACCGGCAACGCGCGCTGGCCGCCCTCGGCGCGGCGACGTTTGGTCATGTCGCGAACCTGCCGTCGCCGTTGCTTAGAAAGAAATTCGGCATCTGGGGGACCCAGCTCTGGCTGTTTGCCAACGGCCTGTGGAGCGAGCCGCTGCTGCTCGAAGTGAAGGACCGCACGACGATTTCCAGCAACACCACGCTGCCTTACGACGAACCTGATTACGAGGCAGCGCTGACGTTTACCTTGAGTGAGGCGACGCGGCTGGTCGGCCAGTTGCGCCGCGAACAATTGCAGGCGCGCGAACTGGGCCTGACAGTCCGGTTCACTGATTTCAGCGAAGTCAGCGGCGGCCATCGCTTTCACGTGCCACAGTTCCAGAATTCGGTCATCAACGCGGCTTTGGAGAATGTTTTCCGTGAGATGATGGGCAAGCAATTCAAACCCGTCCGGCAAATCCGCATTGCGTTCTGGAACCTGGCGCGGCTGGACACGCAGCCGACGTTGTGGGGCCGCACGCACGCGGAACGCTGGGGCGCGCTGGACGACGCGGCCCATAAATTGAACGCACAGTTTTCGCGCGTGGAAAAACCGGCGATCATGACCGGCGCGCAATTGGCGTTGCGCGAAATGGAGGACGCCTTCAAGAATCCGAAGGCGAAATGCCCATTCGTTCCGCAACGGGAGATGGTAAAGAAGCTCTGGGGCACGGACGCCGACCCGCTGGCGCACAAGGGCGACTGGGAAAAACGCCTCGCCAAGGTCAGCAAACAAGCCCAGTTCCGGCACTGAACCCCGTTGAATCCCTTTCTACTGGATTTGATACTGCGGCTCATAGGCCAAAGCCCATTGTTTGTGTGCCTCGAATTGTTGGATGAACTTCTGGGCCCACACATCGGAGGAGAACGTCCGGGCCGAATTACCCTGCAACCATCCGCTCTGGCTGAAGTTCGTGCTGCCTTCCCAGCAGGTGTATTGGCTGGAACCGGATGGCTGCACGACGAACCCTTTCCAGTGCCAGATCTGGGCGGGCGCCTGGCTGTTGATGCCCGCCGTGGTGATGGTGACATCGCCGTGCTTCAGGTTGGCGGCGAGATTCTTCACCTTGGACGCCTCCGCCCGCCCGGCCTCCTGGCTGTGGTCGAGCAACAGATGGATTTTTACTCGCCGGGCATCGGCTTTGAGCAGTTCGTCGAACATCGGTTGCAGCGTGAAACTATAGGCACTCATCCAGACTTCCGCCGGGTTGGCCAGCAACTCCAGGAATTGCTTTTGCGCAATCGGCCCGTCTTCCGGCATGAAATAATCCGTTTCCGTGATGCTGATGGTAAACATGGCGTACTCCTTGAAATGAATTGTCTGCAAATAAGACTGCGCAAACGAGAAAATAGCTCAATCATTTTCCGCCGACGGTTCCCGACAGGACCGGCCCAATCTCGAACGCGATACCGGTAAGCGTGTCAAATTTTCACTGCGATGAAGCTGAGTTTGGGGAAATTATTGTTTCCGCATAAACCGGAGGACCAGCGCCGCCATCAACTGCGCATCCTGCTGATTTCTTTGATGGTCGGTTTTGTCATTTCGGGAATTATTGTTGTCATCATGCTCATGAGCGATCAGATGACGAAATATTGGCTGGCCGGACTTTGATTGGCCAAAGGGCAGGGCGAGGGCGCCGAATGCCGGTAATCTTGAGTCCATCCGGCAGATGTTTTACCGTTGGTCACGTATGAAAGAATGGTTCCAACTGGCTTCCCAGCCCTCGGTGGTCAAACGCGCGTTCAAATACGCGTTGATCGTGGGTTTTATCCTGATTGCCATCAACGACAGTGGTGCGATCCTTTCCGGCCAAATCACCTGGGGCCTTTTGATCAAGATGCTGTTGACGGTGATGGTGCCATATGGGGTTTCCACCTTCTCCAGTGTCGGCGTTTTACTGGAAATGCGCGGTAAACCGTGATGGAAACCCCGCTGCCATCAAGGTATTTACGGGTGGTTTGGACCTTCAACATTCTTCAAAAAAGCGCTTGCATCCAAAGAAGCTTCTGATATTTTCTTCGCTCCGTTTCGCTCGGAAGACAGGCCCTCGTTGCGTCACAGCGCGGTTGGCCGTTTCGGGCAGATGGACAGCATGTTTGCAGACCGATAACTGATTCCCTGCCGGGACAGGAATGATGGCCTGCCGACTTCAAAGTTGCTGCAAAACTTTTGTTTTTATGCCCGTTAAAACATTTAGACCGCTAACGCCGTCTCTGCGCTACGTCACATACGCGGATTTTAGCGATATTACCAAGACGACGCCGGAGAAGTCGCTCGTCGAGATTCGCAAGAAGTCGGGCGGACGTAATATGTATGGCCGCGTCACGGCGCGTGGTATTGGCGGCGGCCATAAGCAGAAAATCCGCCTGGTAGATTTCAAGCGCCAGAAGCATGGCGTGGAGGCGACGGTCGCGGCGATCGAATACGACCCGATGCGTTCGGCGCGCCTGGCCTTGCTGCAATACAAAGACGGCGAAAAGACTTACATCATCGCGCCAGCGGGCATAAAGGTGGGCGGCACCATTTCCAGCGGACCGTCGGCTCCCCCGGAAATCGGCAATGCGCTGCCGCTCAAGGCGATTCCGGTCGGTCTTTCCATTCATAACATCGAACTGACTCCTGGCCGTGGCGGGCAGGTGGTGCGTTCGGCGGGCGGCGCGGCGACATTGATGTCGCGCGACGAGGGTTACGCCCAAATCCGGTTGCCCTCGGGCGAGATTCGCAAGGTGAATGAAAACTGCTACGCGACCGTCGGCCAGGTCGGCAATGCCGAGCACGAAAATGTGATTTTAGGCAAAGCCGGTCGCACGCGGCATCGCGGCCATCGCGGTATCAACCGCGGTGTGACGCGCAATCCGGTGGACCATCCGAACGGCGGTGGCGCCGGCAAGTCGAAGTCCGGCGGCGGCTGGCAACAGTTGATGTCGCCGTGGGGCAAGATTGCCAAGGGCGGCAAGACGCGCCACAAATACAAATATTCCAACCGTTTCATTATTGTGCGCCGCAACGGCCGGCCGATGAAGACCAGGTAATTTTATGGGACGCTCAATCAAAAAAGGTCCGTTTGTGGATTTTCACCTGCTGGACAAAATCTCGAAGGCGAAGGACACCAAGTCCAAGACGCCAATCAAGACGTGGTCGCGGCGGTCGATGATTACGCCGGATTTCGTCGGGCTGACATTCAGCGTTCACAACGGCAAGGTTTTCAACCCCGTGTTTGTGACGGAAAACATGGTCGGTCACCGGCTCGGTGAGTTTTCCCTGACGCGCATCTTCAAGAAGCACGGCGCGCACACGGCCAAGGCGGAGGCGAAATAACATGGAAGTTCACGCGATCTTGAAAAACGTGCCGATGTCCGCGCAAAAGATGCGCGAGGTGGTGCGGCAGATTCAGGGGTTGCCGGCCCTGCAGGCGCAGGCGTTGTTGCAGATCGTTCCGCGCAAGGGCGCGCGGCTGGTGGCCAAGACGCTCCGGTCGGCGATCGCCAACGCGGAAAACAACAACAAACTGAAGCCGGAAAGTTTGCGCATCAAGGAGGCCGTCGCCGGGTCGGCCATGATTATCAAACGTTTCACCCCCAAAGCACGCGGTTCCGCCGGACCAATCCTCAAACGCCGTTGTCACATCAAAATCACCTTGTCAGACGAATAGTATGGGCCAAAAAACAAATCCAATCGGTCTGCGTGTCGGCGTCAATCATGACTGGCGTTCAAAATGGTTCGCCGGCAAGAAGGAATTCGGCCCGCTACTCAACGAAGACCGGCAGATCCGTACCCTGCTGAAGAAGAAACTGGAATCGGCGTCGGTGCCGAGAATTTTGATTGAGCGTGCGACCAACCGCTGCCGCGTGACGATTTTGACGGCGCGTCCGGGCGTGGTCATCGGCCGCAAGGGTTCGGAAATTGACAAGCTCAAGGAAGAGCTGAGCCGCATGACGGGCAAGGAAGTTTATGTGGACATTGTTGAGGTAAAGACGCCGGAGCTTGACGCGCAACTGGTCGCCGAAAATGTCGCCCTGCAATTGGAACGCCGTGTGTCATTCCGGCGGGCGATGAAAAAGGCGTTGCAGACGGCGAAGGATTTTGGCGCGGAAGGCATCAAGATTCGCTGTGCGGGCCGGCTGGGCGGGGCGGAACTCGCGCGGGTCGAGCAATATCATTGGGGCCGGGTTCCGCTGCACACGTTGCGCGCGAACATTGATTACGGTTTTGCGGAGGCGCTGACGCTTTACGGCAAGCTTGGGGTCAAATGCTGGATTTGCCGGGGTGAAAACAAGCCGCAGAAGAAGGAACAGCCGCAACCGCCGGCCGAGCCGTTGCCGGTCAAGTGAAACACAACCGGTGATTTGGCCATTTAACGATTTAACGATTTGACGAATCTATGCCGTTGCAACCAGAAAGAGTAAAATTTCGCAAGATGCACCGCGGCAGCCGCGCCGGCCTGGCGTCCCGCGGCAACGCGGTCGCGTTTGGCGAATACGGATTGATGGCGCTCGAACGCTGCTGGATGGACTCCAAGCAGTTGGAAGCAGCCCGCGTGGCGATTGCCCGCAACATGAAGCGGCGCGGCAAGATGTGGCTTCGCGTCTTCCCGCAGAAATCGTTTACGAAGAAGCCGCTCGAAACCCGGATGGGCAAAGGCAAAGCGCCCCTGGAAGGCTGGGTGGCGGTCATCCGGCCGGCGAACGTATTATTTGAAGTGGACGGGATCACGGAGGTGGAGGCGCGCGAGTCGTTGCGGCTGGCGGCGACGAAACTGCCCATCAAGACGAAATTCATCGCCCGGCACCGGCGCGCGAGTTAAACAGCCATGAAATTTTCTGAAATCAAAGACATGACGCTGGTGGAATTGGCGGCCAAGAGCCGCGACCTGCACCATGAAATGTTCAACCTGCGGTTGCAGCAGGCGAGCGCACAACTGGAAAAACCGGCGCGCCTGCGCATTTTGCGCAAGGACATCGCGCGCCTGGAAACGCGCATCTCGCAACTGCGCAACAAAGCGGCTTAATTGTATGGCTGAAACAGCAAACCCAACGGCAATGGCAACGGCACGCGGTCATCGCAAACAACGCGAAGGCGAAGTCATCTCCAATAAGATGGCCAAGACCATTGTGGTGCGCGTCGAACGCCGCTTTCCGCACCCGCGCTTCCGCAAGGTCGTGACCGCTTACAAGAAATTTTATGCCCATGACGAAAAGGGCGAGGCGAAGCCGGGCGACCGCGTACGCATTGAAGAAACGCGGCCATTGTCGAAAACCAAACGCTGGCGGCTGATCGAGGTCGTTGTCCGTAACGACGCGGAAACCCCTGCCGCCGCCTGACCGGATTTTTTATGTTGCAAATTCGTTCCCATTTGGATGTCGCGGACAACACGGGTGCAAAGATTGCCTGGGCCATCGGCGTGTTGGGCCGCAACCAGCGTTATGCCCGCGTGGGCGACGTCATTAAAGTGCACATCAAGGACGCCGCGCCGGATGGGCAGGTGAAGAAGGGTGAGGTCCACAACGCGGTGATCGTCCGCACCCGGCAGCCCATCCGCCGCAGCGACGGCTCGTATCTGCGCTTCGACAGCAACGCGGTGGTCATCATTGACCCGGAACAAAACCCGAAGGGCACGCGCATTTTTGGGCCGGTGGCGCGCGAGCTGCGCGACAAGAAGTTCATGAAGATTATTTCGCTCGCGCCGGAGGTGATTTGAAATTATGTCGAAATTGCGCATAAAAAAAGGTGATGAAGTGGTTGTGCTGGCCGGCGCAGAGAAAGGCAAGCGCGGCAAAATTATTGCCGTGAGTTTGAAGAAGAACCGGGCGATTGTCGAGGGCCTGAAAATGATCAAGCGCCATACGCGCAAGAGCCAGGACCATCCGCAGGGCGCGATTGTCGAGCGGGAAGGCACGATTCACCTTTCGAATTTGATGAAGGTTGACCGGTTCGACGCGCGGGCGGCCAAGCATGGAAAGGCGCAACCGGCCCCGGCCTGAGAGGCGATGGAATTGACGAAATGAAGTTACGGCAAAACCCGTGACCCGACCAATGAAAGCCAGACTTTACAACAAATACGTGAATGAAGTGGTGCCGGTGCTGAAGGAAAAGCACAAGTTCGCCAATGTCCACCAGATACCCCGGCTGGTGAAGATTGTCGTGAACATGGGCGTGAGCGCGTCGCTGGAAAAGAACGCCATTGACGACGCGGCCAAGGACCTGGCGCTGATAACCGGCCGCAAAGCGGTCATCAGCAAGTCGCGCCACAGCATCGCCAATTTTAAACTGCGCGAAGGACAGCCCATCGGCTGCCGGGTGACGCTGCGTCGTGACGCGATGTATGAATTTTTTGACCGGCTGGTGGCGACGGCGCTGCCGCGGATTCGTGACTTTCGCGGGTTGTCGCCGCGCAAGTTTGACGGTCGGGGCAATTACACGTTCGGAGTGGGCGACCAGACGATTTTTCCTGAGATTGAACTGGACAAGATCAAACGGCAGCAGGGCATGGACATCACGATTGTAACCAGCGCCAGCAATGACGGCGCGGCGCTGGATTTGCTGAAATTGATGGGTTTCCCGCTTGCTGAAAAGTAACAACATTATGGCCAAAAGAGCATGGTTTGAGCGCAACAAGCGCAAAGCTGGAACGGTGAAAAAATACGCCGCGATCCGCGCGGAATTGAAGGCCAAGCGGGATTACGCCGGCCTCGCCAAATTGCCGCGCGACGCCAGTCCGACGCGATTGGTGAATCGCTGCGCTTACAGCGGCCGCCGCCATGGTTATCTTCGCAAATTTGGCGTTTCGCGCCTCACGTTCCGCGAAGCGGCATTAAACGGTCTGATTCCGGGCGTGGTGAAGGCCAGTTGGTGATTAAGATTAAGATAGAGATTTGATATGACTGATCCGATTTCTGATATGTTGACCCGCATCCGCAATGCCGGCCGCGCGTTGTTGCCGACGGTCGCCGTGCCGCATTCCCGCATGAAGGAGAACATCGCCGCCATTCTGAAAAAGGAAGGCTATGTCGCCGAGGTGGCCGTCGAGGGAAGCCTGCCCAAGACCATCAACATCAAGCTGAAGTATCAAGGCAAGAAAACCGTGATCGAAGGTTTGCGCCGCATCAGCCGGCCGGGATTGCGCCATTACGTCGGGGCCACGAAAATTCCCCGTGTGCGCGGCGGCCTGGGCGTGGCGGTGATTTCGACGCCGGAAGGCGTGATGACGGACGTGCAGGCTCGCAAGAAAAACCTGGGCGGCGAGTTGCTTTGTTACATTTGGTAAGGATTTTATGTCGCGAATTGGAAAACAGCCGATTGTCATACCTCCCAAGGTCAAAGTGGAGGTCAAAGGGCAGAAAGTGCAGGTCGAAGGTCCGAAGGGCAAGCTTGACTGGGAGCTGCCCCACCGCACGAGCCTGAAGGTTCAGGATGGCAAAATTGTCGTAAGCCGTGAAGGCGAAGACGCGCAGGCAAAAGCCTTGCACGGTCTCAGCCGGGCGCTGGTCAACAACATGGTCAAGGGCGTGGCGGAAGGCTTTGTTAAAAAACTCGAAATTCAGGGCGTCGGGTTCAAGGCCGCGGTGCAAGGCAAGAATGTAAACCTGAACCTCGGCTATTCGCATCCGATTAATTACGCAATTCCCGACCAGATCAAAGTCACGGTCGAAGAAAACACAAAACTGACAATTGAAGGCCCGGACCGGCGGGTGGTCGGCCAGGTCGCCGCCGAGATCCGCGCCTTTTATCCGCCGGAGCCTTACAAAGGCAAGGGTGTGCGCTACGTGGGCGAACACGTCCAGCGCAAGGAAGGGAAGACGGTCCAATAAAATTTTGATTCACGGCAAAATCCGTGACGCATTGAAATGAGAACGGAAAATAAACAACGATTGGCAAAACTTCGCCATTGGCGGGTGCGCAGAAAAGTCTCCGGCACCAGGGAACGTCCGCGCATGAGTGTCTGTTTCAGCAACGAGAACATCCATGTCCAGTTCATTGATGACAATGCCGGAGTGACGCTGGCGGCAGTTTCAACCACCAGCAAGGCCACACCCGACCGCGACAAGCTGGCGGCCAACGTGGCCGGCGCCCGGGTGGTCGGCAAGCTGGCGGCGGAAACTGCGCTGGCCAAGGGAATCAAGGCCGTTGTTTTTGATCGTGGTGGCGCGCGTTATCATCGCAGCGAGAGCAAAGGCAAGGACGGCAAACCGGTCCTGGCGCTCGGCAAGTTGGCGACGCTGGCCGAGGCGGCGCGCGCCGCGGGACTGAAATTTTAACCTGTAACCAAAGAAGATTACCGTGGCTGAGATCATTAAACCCGAAAGCGAAGAACAACGTGGCCCGCGCGGTCGCGGCCGACGTGCCAAGCCGGCCAGCGACGCGCCTGAACTCCTGCTGGAGGGTGGTGTTTCGCAGGAGTTGGTGGAAAAAGTTGTCTATATCAATCGCTCCGCGAAAGTGGTCAAGGGCGGGCGCCGTTTTAACTTTAGTGCGCTGGTCGTCGTAGGTGACAAAAGAGGGCACGTCGGCGTTGCCCTGGGCAAGGCCGGCGAGGTGGCGGACGCCATCCGCCGCGGCGGCGAACTGGCCCGCAACCAGATGGTTTCGGTGTCCTTGAAGGACGCAACCATTCCGCATGAGGTTTTTTCCGAGTTTGACGGCGCGAGGATCCTGCTGCGCCCGGCGTCGCCGGGAACGGGCATCATTGCGGGCAAGACGGTGCGGGCGGTTTTGGAATCCGCCGGAGTGAGGGATATTTTGAGCAAATCACTCGGTTCCAAGAACGCGGCCAATGTGGTAAAAGCGACGATGAAGGCGCTCCTGAGCCTGCGATTGCGCGAGGACATTTACCGCAGCCGCGGGCTGGAAATTAAGAAAGTGGAAAGGCCGAAAACATCGGAAACGTTGCCGGCGCCGGGTTGAATTTTATGCGATTACACGATTTAAAACCTCGTCCCGGTGCAAAACACCGGCGCAAGCGGCTCGGTCAGGGCGAGTCCAGCGGCCACGGCAAAACCAGCGGTCGCGGTGGCAAAGGCCAGACGGCGCGTTCGGGCAGTTCCATCCGCATCGGCTTTGAAGGCGGTCAGATGCCGCTCATCCGGCGCATTCCCAAGCGCGGGTTTAACAACGCACGCTTCGCGAAACAGTTTGTCGCAGTGAACGTCGGCGAATTGAACCAGTTTGACGACGGCGCGCTCGTGGATGAAACGGCCTTGCGGGCCGTCGGTTTGGCCAATGGCCCCGCGAGCGGAGTCAAAATCCTCGGCGACGGTGAATTGTCTAAAAAGCTTACGGTGAGCGCACATGCATTCAGCGCTTCCGCGAAGGCTAAAATCGAGGCCAAAGGCGGCACCTGCGAAATTAAAGGCCGTAAAGCCGCCGAGCCTGCGAAGGCCTGAGCGGGACTGACTCATGTTCCGCAACATCTTCAACACGTTTGCCAACTGCTTCAAAATTCCGGAGTTGAAGTCCCGGATTTTGTTCACGCTGGCGTTGTTGGGGGTCTGCCGGTTGACGGCTTATATTGTCATTCCGGGGCTGGATGGAACAGCCCTGTCCAATTTTTTCAAGGAAAATGAACAGAGCAACGGCGGGTTGCTCGGCATGTACAACATGTTCGCCGGTGGCGCCTTTGGAAACTGTGCGATTGGGGCGCTGGGCATCATGCCGTATATCAGCGCCACCATCATCATCCAATTGCTCACGGCCGTCTGGCCGAAACTCAGCAAGCTGGCGCGCGAAGAAGGTGGCCGCGCCCAAATCATCAAATACGGCCGCTATTTGACGGTGTTGATTTGCCTCGGGCAGGGTTTGTACTTCGCCCACGGTTGGCAACACCCCCAAACCATTTTCAGTGGATTTCAAGGCCAGTTGGTGCTGATTAACAATCCCATCTGGTATCTCATTCAAACGACGCTCATCATGACGACCGGCACGATGCTGCTCATGTGGCTGGGCGAACAAATCACTGATCGCGGCGTGGGTAACGGGGTTTCGCTGGTCATCACCATCGGCATTGTGGCGCGGTTGCCGCGGGCCGGTGTGGCCCTGATGGACATGTTTCACCCGGCGGGTGGCATCGAATCAAATTATCATGTGATGGGCACGGGCGTGATGCTGGTCGTGTTGCTGGCCATGGTCATCGGTGGGGTCATCGCCATTACCCAGGCGCAGCGGAAAATCCCGGTGCAATATGCGGCGCGCGCGGTTGGCCGTAAAATGTATCAAGGCGGCACCAACTACATGCCCTTGCGCGTCAATTATTCCGGAGTCATGCCGATCATCTTTGCCCAGTCCATTTTGATGTTTCCGCCGCTGGTTTGCGATTGGCTGGCCAATGTCGCCTTTAAGAATGTTCCATTTTTGCAGGAGTTCTTCCGGAGTATTTATGCGGCGCTCGGGTATGGGTCCGTTGTGTACCTGACGGTTTACGGACTGATGATTTTGTTCTTTTCCTATTTCTGGGTGGCGACGCAATTCAACGAATTGCAGATTGCCGACGATTTGAAGAAAAATGGCGGCTATATTCCCGGAGTACGACCGGGTCAGGGCACGAGCGATTATCTGCACAAAGCGATGAGCCGCATCACGCTGGCCGGCGCGATTTTCCTCACGGTGATTGCGGTCATTCCCATCGTGATGCGTAACGCGATGAGCATTCCCTACGATGTGTCCCAGTTTTTCGGCGGCACGAGTATTTTAATCACCGTCGGTGTGTTGCTGGACACCATGCGACAGGTCGAATCGCATTTGATGATGCGCCATTACGACGGATTTTTGAGAAAGGGCCGCCTGCGCGGGCGGTTCTAAAAATGATTATTTTGAAAAGTGAACGGGATTTGGACTCCATGCGGCCGGCCTGCGCCGTCGCGGGCACGGTGCTGGAGGAAATCGCCGCGTTCATCAAGCCCGGTGTGACCACGCGGCAGGTGGATGAATTTGCGGCCAAGCGGATAAAGCAGCACGGCGCGAAAAGCGCGTTTTTGGGTTACCGCAAATATCCGTGCCACACGTGCCTCTCGGTGAACGACGAAGTGGTACACGGGCTGGCGGGTGGCCGCGAATTGCACTTTGGTGACATCGTCAGCGTGGATGTGGGTGTGTTTTACAAGGGATTTGTGGGCGATACGGCGCGTACGGTGGCGGTTGGCGGCTGTAGTGTGGCGGCGCAGCGGCTCATGGACGTGACAGAACGCGCGCTTTACGAAGGCATTGCGGCCGCGGTTGCCGGAAATCGCGTGACGGACATTTCGCGTGCCGTTCAGACCTACGTGGAGAGCAATGGTTTCAGCGTGGTCCGCGAATTTGTCGGGCACGGCGTCGGGCGCTCGATGCATGAGGAGCCGCAGGTGCCGAATTTTGTCGACCCCAAGAGCAATCAGAAACTCCGGCCGGGCATGACACTGGCCATTGAACCGATGGTCAATACCGGCCAGGCCGGTGTAAAAATATTGAAAGACGGCTGGACAGTGGTCACGCAAGATGGTTTACTGTCTGCTCATTTTGAGCATACGGTCCTGATTACCGAGGGTGAACCGGAGATTTTGACATGCCCGGAAACGAAGCCTTCCAGGTTGAAGGTTGGGTAAGGGAAGCTCTGGCGAACGGAACCTATCGCGTGGAGCTGGCCAACGGACACCGGCTGACGGCGTTTGTGGCGGGACGGGCGAAGCGGAATTTTGCCGGACTGAAGCCCGGCGACAAAGTGAAATTACAATTGACGCCCTACGATTTGTCGGTGGGGCGGGTTTTGGTTGAAACGAAAACAATGGAAACATGAAAGTTCGTGCGTCAGTTAAAAAATTGTGCGAGCACTGCAAAATAGTGCGGCGTCGCGGTGTCATTCGCGTGATTTGCTCGAACAAACGGCACAAACAACGGCAAGGTTGATTTATGGCACGCATCATTGGTGTGGAAGTTCCGCCGAACAAGCGCATAGACGTCGCGCTGCGTTACATTTATGGCATCGGGCCGTCCAACTCGAAAGAGATTCTGGAACATGCCAATATTGATCCGGGCATTCGCGCGAAGGATTTGACGGAACAGCAGCTTTCGCAAATTGTCCATGCCATTCAGGAGGGCCGGTACGTTATTGAAGGCGACCTGCGCCGGGAAATCGGCATGAACCTCAAGCGGTTGCAAGGCATCAAGTGTTACCGCGGCGTCCGGCACATGCGTGGGTTGCCCGTGCGCGGACAGCGTACCCAGACCAACGCCCGCACGCGCAAAGGTCCGCGCAAGACCGTCGGCGTGCAGCGCAACCCGAACGCCAAGACCGGCATCCACTAATCATTCAAGATTTACGATTGACGATTTGAACCCTATGGCTGACGAAACAAAAAAGAAACCCGCAGCGCCGAAGAGAGAAAAAGAGGCGAAGCCCGCGGGAGAAAAAGCGGCGGCAAAGGAAACTGTTCCGGCTGCAAAAGCCGAGAAAGCCGCGAAACCGGCGGAGGAGAAGTCCGCCAAAAAAACCGCGCCCGCGGCTGGTGCTCCGGTGCCGGCAGAAGCGCCGGTGGCTGCCGCGACTGCGCCGGCGGCCGGTAGTGCGCCGAGCGCCGCCGAGCTTTTGGGCGAGGATGCGGCAGCCAAAAAAATCATCAAGGCCAAGCACGCCAAGAACATCGTCACCGGCGTTGCCAACATTCTGGCCACGTTCAACAACACGCAAGTCACCATTACGGATCTGCACGGCAATCTCATCGGTTGGTCGAGTGCCGGTCGCGTTGGTTTCAAAGGGTCGCGCAAAAGCACGGCTTACGCCGCGCAGCAGGTCGCGCAGGACGCCGCCCGCCAGGCCATGGCGCATGGCATGAAGGAAATTGAAGTGCGGGTCAAAGGCCCGGGCTCCGGCCGTGAATCAGCCATTCGCGCCTTGCAGGCCATCGGCCTGGAAATCAGCGCCATAAAAGATGTTACGCCGGTTCCGCATAACGGCTGCCGCCCGCGTAAGAAGCGTCGCGTGTAAAATCGTAAATCGAAAATCGCAAATCATAAATTTCCTATGGCTCGTTATACAGGTCCCCGCGTTCGCATCAGCCGCCGTTTTGGCGTGCCGATTTTTGGCCCATCGAAATACCTGGAGCGCCGCAATTATGGCCCCGGCGTTCACGGTCCGAAGTCGCGGCGCAAGCATACCGATTACGGTCTGGGCCTGATCGAGAAACAAAAATTGCGTTATTACTATGGTTTGTTGGAACGCCAGTTTCGCGGGGTTTATGAGAAGGCCCTGAAGCGCCGCGGTGTTACCGGCGAGCAGATGTTGCAGATTTTGGAGACACGGCTGGACAATGTCGTTTTTCATCTCGGTTTCGCAAACACCCGCGCCGCCGCGCGCCAGATGGTGTCGCATGGACACGTGCGGGTGAACGGCCGCAAGGTCAATGTGCCGTCTTACGGGCTCAAGGTGAACGACGCGGTTGAGGTGAAGAACTCAAACGTATCGCGCCAATTGGCGACGAAGAATCTGGAAATCGCCACCAGCCGCGCGGTGCCGGATTGGCTGTCGTTGAGCAAGGAAGAGTTCAAAGGCACGGTCATGCGAATTCCGACGCGCGACGAGATCCAGCCGATTGCCAACGAGCAGGCGGTTGTCGAATTTTATTCCCGCTAAACAGTAACCACGTTGAACAATTATAAGGATTGCCCCGGTCGCGGGAATAAATCGCCGGAGCAGTCAGATTAAAATTGTTGAAAGGAAAATATGCCAGTACGTCTCGGACGGTTTGAAATGCCGAAACGGTTGCAGAAGGACGACGCGACCGCCACGGAAACCTACGCCAAATTCGTCGCCGATCCGTTTGAAACCGGGTACGGCCACACCATCGGCAACTCGTTGCGCCGTGTGTTGCTGTCCTCGCTCGAAGGGGCGGCCATCACCTCGATGAAGGTGGACGGTGCCATGCACGAATTCGCCACAATTGACGGGGTGGTGGAGGACGTGACCGACGTTGTCCTGAATCTGAAGAAGATCAAATTCAAGGCCCACACGCGCGACCCGCAAACGTTGTTGCTGTCTGTGAACAAGGACGGTGCGGTGACCGCCGCAGACATCCAGCTCAACCAGAACGTGGAATTGGTCAACCCGGACCAGCCTATCTGCACGCTCGACAAAAAGAAAAAGTTTGAGATGGAGCTGGAACTCAAAATCGGACGCGGTTTTTGCCCGAGTGACGAGAACAAAAAGCCCGGCCAGCCCATCGGCGTGATTGCCATTGATTCACTGTTTTCGCCGGTGACGCGCGTGCGTTACGCCGTGGAAGCCGCGCGCGTCGGCAACCGCACGGATTATGACCGGTTGATCCTGGAGATTTGGACGGACGGGCGCATTTCACCGGATGACGCGTTGACCCAGGCATCGGCGATTCTGGCCCATCACCTCGACGTGTTTGTGGGTTATGACAAGAACGCCGTGGAATTTGAAGAAGCGGAATCGAAGCAGGACGACGAGAAGGCCAAGCTCAAGAAGCTGCTCAACATGAGCGTCAACGAAATTGAATTGAGCGTGCGCGCGGCGAATTGCCTGAACAACGCGAACATCACCACCGTCGGCCAGTTGGCGATGAAGACCGAGCAAGAAATGCTCAAGTACCGCAACTTCGGCAAGAAATCGTTGAACGAAATCAAGGACAAGCTCCAGGCATTGGGGCTGTCGCTGGGCATGAACTTTGAGGCCGGCCTGCTCGAAACGCCCCCCAAGGAAGCCCCGGAAAATAACTAGGCATTTGTATGCGACACTTAAAACACACGGCCAAACTGGGTCGCACGTCCGAGCACCGCAATGCCATGCTGGCAAACCTGGTTTCCAGCCTCATCAAACATAAACGCGTAACCACGACGCTCGCGAAGGCCAAGGCGGCGCGGCCCGTGGCCGAAAAAATCGTTACGCTCGGCAAACGGGGCACAATTCAGGCGCGCCGTCTGGTCGCGGCGCGGTTGCACACGCGCGGGCCGGCGATCCAGTTGAGCAAGGACGAACGCCGCAAATGGCGTCAAGGCGAGGACGTCTTGCGAATACTCTTTGAAGAGATTGCGCCTGCGTTCAAAGAACGCAACGGCGGCTATACCCGCATTGTCAAGATGCACCAACGGGTGGGCGATGCGGCCCGGCTTGCGATTTTGGAATGGGTGGATTATACCCCGGCTGCTCCGGCATCATCGGAGGCTGCCGCCGGAGAGGCCAAACCGGCAGAAACAAAGCCCGCGGATGACAGATCGACCGAAACGAAGTCCGGGAAGAAATAAGTTGGCCAAAATTCACAGCCCGCTCACCCGAGCGGGTTTTTTTTATCCAACGATAGTCACAGCCACCACCAGCAAATCAGGCCGGCAACGATCAGAATCGTCACCATCCACCAGAGCCAATGGATGCCGCGCGGGACAAGCTGCTCCCCGTTAAACTCGCGTTTTACGAAATCTTCGTAATCAAAATTCTCTTCGGGCAGGTCAAGGTCGTCGTAACGCGCCTGCTCGGACCAGCCGGTTTTCTCATCGGAGCCGCATTCCGGGCAAGCTTTGGCGCCGGAGGGGACTTCCGCACCGCAATTAGGACAAACGTCCGAACTCATTTATGATTTACGATTTATGATTTAAAAATGGCCACCGCCAGTCATCCTTGCTCTCTGCCAATCATAAATCGTAATCAATAATTATAAATCAACCGCCCACACCGGCATATTCCTCGTCGGTTTTGAGCTGCAGACCCATCAAAATATAATCGTGGGAAATGGCCTGCATGTCTTTGACGTAATCCTCCAGGCGGAGAAGCTGGCTGAAACCGAGCATGGCGAACATTTTGACGGCCGTTTCCTGTTCGCCAATGAATTCTGCTTCAACCCGTTCCAGGCCGGCGCTGCGCGCGATATCAATAATTTCACCAACGAGCGACCGTGCCAGGCCGCGCCCGCGAAATTCGGGATGCACCAGCACGCTCACCCGGCCAATGTGCCGCCTCCATCCACCGAGCTGTTGGTGCAGGGTCGCATCGCCGATGATTTTGCCGCCGATCAGCGCGACGAGGGGCAGGTTGCGGCCGTAATCAATATTCCGGCACCAGTCACGGATCACCTCGAGGTCGGTGACGCGATGTTTGATGAACATCCGTTCCGGTTCAGGGATGCCAAGAAAAAGTTTGTGAAAATCCTTTTCATCGTCACGGCGCAACTGACGCAGCGTCGCCTTCTTGCCGTCCTTGAGCGCGACAACTTTGGGAAACTTTTGCAGTTCAAGTTCAATGCTGAATGACATGGGTTCCCTTTCTATTTGCTTCGCACTTTGCTGTAAACGCTGCCCGTCCGCAACCTAATCTTGCCAAAGCCGCGACGACTTGCCGGCAATGCCGTCGGCAGGGCTTTGCCAATTCCCGCCCGTGACTGACGGATCGAAGCTCCAGCGGGCCGACAACGAGGGAATTTGTTCGACGTTGGCTGCGGCATATTCTTCCATGGTTGCGTCGTCCATTCCGGTGTCTTCGCCGTAGCTGAAGCATTTCATATTCAATTCGATTTCGGCGATGGATTTGACGCCTTGGTTCCAGACCGTTTCATTTACCCATGCATAGGCGCGCGTCACAACACCGTTTTCCACGCGAGCCCAGGCATGATGATGTAAAACCGGGTCTGCCATGAAGAACTGGACCTGGCCCACCACCCGGCTTAGTCGAATCAGAAAATGAAAACAGCGATCAACATCATTACCCGGATGCGGCAACCCGGAGCCGGTGACTAGAATCCAGTCATTCACCGGTGATCCGATGAAGAATTCGTGTTCCCCGGCAATGCCTTCCGCCCAAGTACAGGGCGTGGGATAACCGAGGCCAAATGCGGCCTGAACGGCCTGAGGATTGGATGAACGGATCACCAGCCAAACGGCCGGATGATGAGCAAACCGTGAGTTCGCTGAAAACAGTATGCCACCGGTCTGTGCCGTTTGCGGCAACGCGCGTGCGCGGCGATGCAAGATTATCATCCCCAAAAACATGACCGTTCCCACGCCCAAGGCCAGCAGGTGCAATGCGAGCAGCATCAACGGGACAGTGTCCACCGGATTCACAAGGCGAATTTACGCCCGTTGGGCAGACGTTCAAACATATTTTGGCGGGATTATGCCAAGCAATGTCATGCGAATGCTTGCGCCATTAGTCAAAAGCCGGCAGGTGACATTTGCCGCCTGCCGGCTTGCCCGTTTACTAGGTATTTCAGTTCACTTGGTTGTAGGTCGTCGCTTCAAAGTAAACAGCAGCGTCCCGCCACCTAGTACAGCCAATGCCAAGGCACCCGGCTCAGGTACATCGCTAATGATATTGTAAGTCGCCGGCGGCAGGGCAGTACTTAAAATGAAACCAGGCTGATTCGGTGTGGGAGTATAAACCGCGCCGTTGTTTCCCTCCGGACCCAACTCCGGAATGGTGACGACAAGGGGCATTGAGCCCGGTGGCATTCCAGTGTCCGCAGGGGAGTCAGCCGGATCCGTTGCTGAAAAATCCGAGTAGAAGATAATCTGGCTCGGACCGCCACCGGTTGGATTCCAGAATCGGACAATGTCGGAATCTTGGGGACCGCCTGCAGGGCTTCCTGGCTCGGTCAATACCACATCTCCGGGAATAACCGAGAACGCCAGGTTGTAAACCAGTACCGGGACGGGCAATCCAATTGCTCCCGAGGGATCCGGTTGCAGAATCCCTGGCGATATACCGAGTCCGGAGGAATTCCCGAACTCGTCGAAGGTGTATAGTTGGGCGAACGATGAAGCTGCCGTAATTGCGTATGCACAGGTTAGGGTAAACAGGATTTTGATTGAAGTTTTCATGGTAATTTCTTTTCTCTTTTTTGGTTTGTTGAAAGTGGCGCAGCGACATTACGCCGCTTGCCGGATTTATCTATTTGTTCGAACATGCCATCAGGAATTGGTTTGGTGCCGCCGTTTCAAGGTGATCAGCAGCAATCCTCCGCCCAAAGCTGCCAGCGCCAAGGCGCCCGGCTCAGGAATCGGGCTATCGCTGATTATATTGTACTGAATCAGCGCACCCGGGAAGGAGCCGGGTCCACCCGCGGGCGGAGTATAAACGGCGCCATTGTTTCCCTCCGGACCCAACTCAGGTATGAAGACAGGACTTATTAATTGCGATGGCAGCCCGGTATCCGCAGGAGAGTCGGGTGGATCGTTTGGAGAAAAATCCGAATAGAAAATAATTTGGGTTAAGTTGATGCCCGTTGGGTTCCAAAATCGGACGACGTCGGAGTTTGGGCCGCCCGCCGGTTGCCCCGGTTCGGTGAGCACGACGTCGCCGGTTACGAGCGGAAGTGGGACAGTGTAAACCAGGACGGGAACGGTTAACCCACCCGAAGGATCGGGTTGCAGAATTCCCGGTGAAATCGGAGGTGCGGATGAGGGTCCGCTTGAATTGCCGAACTCGTCGAAGGTGTACACCAACTGGGCAAACGACGAAGCGGTTGTAATCACATACGCGCAGCCGAGGGCAAACAAGGTTTTGGTTGAAGGTTTCATGGTAATTTCCTTTCTTTCTACTTTTTGTGGTTTTTGATTTCGCACCGCCGGCACCGTTAACTGCTCGGGAAACCAGTCAGTCTCCAATCAGATTAACGTCCACCTTTCTGAGTGATCGTGGTGAAAGCCATTCTCCCCTGATACGCAACCTTGCTCTAGCCTCCACCCCAGCTTTTAGGTGCTTATCCGCGATTTAACCCCAGTGGGAAGCCGATTACAAGTTATAGTTATTCACAATGTTAGAAATATTAAATATTAGCAGATTCCATTCGTGTTCAAAAGATTGCGCATTGCAGGTATAAGTTATGCACAAGGATAGTTATTCTACTTACCTTGGCGCGGGGAACGGGAGTTCCAGGTTCAAGGAACGCCTGGGCGGCGTGTGTTCAGGTTCAGCCATCCGAGGTAGCGCTGATTGCCTGCGAGCAAGGGCAGAACAAGGAATTCGGGCGTATTGTAAGGATGCCTGGCGAGAATCAATTTTTCCAGGGCGGGCAGCCTGGACTTCTGTGTCTTCAAGACCAATAGAACTTCCGCGCCCGACTCGATTTTTCCGTGCCACCAGTAGTGCGACTCGATTTTGGGAAGAAGATTCGCGCAGGCAATCAACCGCGCTTGCAACGCCGCCCTGGCCAGCAAGCGGGCGGCTTTCAAATCCGGTGCTGTGACCAGAACGATGTTGAATTTCGCGGCGGATTTCATGGCAGAGTCACGTTGCCCGGTATCAGAAGGCTCTTCAACCTCGCGCGCGCGATTGGAATGCCAGGCCGCCGTTCACGGCGTTATGCCCCGGATGAACTTCAGCGTGCGAGTGACAATCTCTTCCCGTCGCGGGTGGTGGCAATAGAAATGGCTGCCATGGCTGAGGACATACCCGCAATGGTGCGGCGGTGGGACAAGGCATTCCGCAGATTCGTTGATGCTCCACAAAGACCTGGCCCGGCAACTCTCCGGGAATGGCAGATCAGGCATCGGCTGACCCGACAAAACCGGAGGATTTGGTTTCTGGTTTTTTCCCGACATGCTGTTACCTATCAAGCTTAACCTGTACCATGCCGGGGCTTGATGCAAGAACTAACCAAGGCATGCCAGAACTTTTGCAATCCATTGAATCAGATTTATTTCCGCTTTGTTTTCTGATTAAGTCAAGGCATGGACGCTCAATTGCCACCTCTCACCGCAGGCGCGTTGTATCTGGTTGCCACGCCCATCGGCAATCTCGAAGACATCACGTTGCGCGCGCTGCGCGTGTTGCGTGAGTGCGATGTGGTCGCCGCCGAGGACACACGCCGCACAAGCCAATTGCTCAAACACTTTGATATCGTTAAACCGCTTCTAAGTTATTTCCGGTTCAACGAAGCCCGGCGCAGCGAGGAAATCATCGAACGTCTCCGGCGCGGCGACAAAATCGCGCTGGTCACAGACGCAGGCAGCCCCGGCATCAGCGACCCGGGCGAGCGGGTCGTCAAAGCCGCCATTGCCGCTGGTTGTCGCGTCGAATCCGTGCCGGGATCGTGTGCGTTGGTCGCCGCGCTCACCGCCAGCGGCTTGCCGACGGATGAATTTTACTTCGTCGGTTTTTTGCCACACAAGTCCGGCCAGCGGCGGAGCAAACTGCAGTCGCTTAAAGCAATTCCCGGTACGTTGGTATTTTACGAATCACCGTTCCGGATCGAGAAACTGTTGGTCGAGATGATTGAAGTTTTTCCCAAACGCGAAGTCGTCCTCGCCCGCGAGTTGACAAAGAAATTCGAGGAATTTCTCCGTGGCAAACCGGCGGAATTGCTTGCGATTGTTCAAAAACGCCCGCGGAAAGGCGAATTTGTGGTTTTGCTGGGGCCGAACCAATGAAACAGTCCGGGGCTGCTCACGCGGGTATCAAAACGTTTGTACTCCGGTCTCGCAAAACCAGTCTGGTATTGCAGGCTTCGCCCACAATTTACTTCGATTTGCCGGCCCGGACTTTTGCCCAGCGGGCCTTGGCCGCCAGGGAAATCTTCCGGCGGGCAGCGGCGCTCATCTTCCGCCGTTTACGGCGTGTTTTGGCGGGCGACGACGAGGCGCTTGCGGCCACCGTTTCCAGTTGTGATTGAAGCCGCTCGATTTTTGCTTTTAAGGCCGCCATGCGTTTCAGCTTGGCAACCGAAAGATTCAGTAATTCTTTCATGTGCGCCAAGGATAGCCTGAAAATTGGAAAACAAAAGCAACAAATTTCACCGTTTTGCGTGTCTTCGAACGGTGGACGATAGAGGGTCTCGGAATACCGTCAGCCTAAACAAACTTGCCCGGATTCAAGATGCCTTTGGGGTCGAGCGCCCTTTTTACGGTACGATGCAATTCACGGGCTTCTTTTGGCACGGCTCGAGGCCACCAGCGTTTTTTGGCGAGGCCAATGCCATGCTCGCCGCTGATCGCGCCGCCCCAGGCGATCACCTGGTCAAAAAGTTCGTCCAGCGCCGCCTCGGCCCGTCGGGCGGCTCCCGCTTGGTTAAAGTCCACCATCACGTTGGTATGAATGTTGCCGTCGCCGGCATGGCCGAAACACGCAACGGGCAGACCGTGTTTTTTTTGGAGCCTGGCAGCAAATTGAAAAAAATCTTCCAGCCGGCTGCGCGGCACAACCACGTCTTCATTAAGCTTCGTAAGGCCGGTGTCACGCAGGGCATAGGAAAATTCGCGGCGGATTTTCCAGATTTCCTCGCATTGGGCGGCACCGAAGCCACGTTCGACAAACAAAGGTTTTTGATGGCGGATGATCTTTTCCAGATTCGGCAATTCGTGCTGGACGGACTTTTTTTGTCCATCGAGTTCAACGATTAAATGGGCGCGGCAACCGCGCAGTCGATCACTTTTTGTGCGTTGATAAGCGGCGGCGAGCGTGAATTCATCCGCCAGTTCAAGCGCGCAAGGCAGAAAGCCGGCCGACAAAATCGCCTGCAAAGCCCGGACGGTGCTTTTCATTGAACCGAACCCGATGGCAAGACTCGCACGAAACGGCGGCAACGGAACCAATTTGAGGGTCGCCTCGGTAACCACGCCGAGCAGGCCTTCCGAACCGACGAACAGGCGCGTCAGGTCGAACCCGGTTTTGTTTTTATGCGTGCGTCCGCCGACGCGGACGATGGTGCCGTTGGCCAGCACAACTTCGAGGCCCAGGACGTAATCGCGAGTAACGCCATACTTCAAGCATCGCGGTCCACCGGCGTTGGTGGCAACGTTGCCGCCGATGAAATTATTCGCGCGGCTGGCGGGATCGGGCGGATAGAATAGGCCGCGTTTTTCGACTGCCTCCTGGAGTTTTTGCGTGACCACGCCCGGTTCAACGACGGCGACGAAATCAAAGGCATTGATTTCTTTGATCCGGTTCATGCGTTCCAGGGAAAGCACTATGCCGCCGTAAACCGGCACGCAACCGCCGACATAGCCGTGACCAGCCCCGCGTGCCGTGACCGGGATCCTGTGTTGATTGGCAAAACGGAGAATGGTCGAGACGGATTTAACCGAGCGGGGCCGGGCGACGGCGTCGGGCTGCCGGGCCGCAAACCATTTGTCGCCGGCGTAGTCTTTGAGCGTCTGCGGCTTCAAAACCAATTCACCAACTGGCAAGCTGGCTTTAAGCTGGTGGAGGAGTTTTAATTTCGCGGCGGTCATTCAATGGGTGGGTTGAGAAACTCCCGGGCCTCTGCGGCTTCGGTTTCGGGCACCTGGACGCGGATACCACCTGCGGCAAGCGAGTAACCGTCAATGCTCAGCGCGGAAAGTTCGTCGGCGACAAACGGATGAAAATTTGCAGCTTCGAGCCGCGAACGAGTGAGTTGGGCTTCAATCGGACTGAAGGCGGTGAAAATAGTGATGAGTTCCATGTTGTTTTTTTTGGCGGCATCCCGCGTGGCGGATCAAACTGCCTGCAACTTTTGCATATCGGCAAAAACAATAATGCCGGCACCGGTTTGAAGCAGGCTTTGAACCTCCACCTCGACCTGCTGGCCAATATGTGACTGGCCGTTGTTGACTACAACCATCGTACCGTCAGGCATATAGCCGACGCCCTGGCCTTTGTCCTTGCCTTCGCGCACGATTTTAAGGCGCAAAATTTCGCCGGGAAGCAAAATGACCTTGAGGCATTTGGCGACCTCGTGCAGGTTGACATAATTGATTTTCTGCAACTCAGCCACCTTGGCGAGGTTGTAATCGTTGGTGAAAAGCCGGGCGTTGAGATTGCGCGCAAGCCGGACAAGTTTGGAGTCCACGTCCTTTTCTTCGGGAAAATCACCATCATGAATGCGGACCTCAATGCCGGTGTTGCGTTGAATGCGGTTAAGCATTTCGAGTCCACGCCGGCCGCGGGCGCGCTTGATGGGGTCGGTGGAGTCGGCGATTTGTTGAATTTCCTTGAGCACGAACCGCGGCACGACAATCAGGCCTTCGAGAAAGCGGGCTTCAATTAAATCGGCGATCCGACCGTCAATGATAACACTGGTATCGAGCAACAGCAGGTTGTCCGACTGGCCTTGTGGGCGAAAGCGAACGTAAGGAATGATAAGCGAGAAATCCTCCTTGTTGCTGCGGGTGGCGAGGATGATGCCGATGTAACTGAAGCTCAAAAACAGGCCGAGCCGGACAAACCATTGGACACTCTTATCGGCATTTTCCAGCAATGGGGAGTAGCCAATGAGCAACGCGACCGACATGCCGAGCAGCAAACCAAACGTTGTGGCCGAGAACGCGCGGAGCGAAAACCCCTTGAGCATTTCGTCCAGGGCAATCATAAATCCGCCAAAACCGAAGCCGATGAGCATGCCGAACACTTCACTGTGATTGACGGCAAGGAATTCCGTCCGCACCTGGCTGATGGCATAACCCGCCGCGATGCAGAGGCTTAAAAACAAAATACGAATGGTCCAAAGCGGCGTCATGGCTGTTTGTCGCTTTCGTGGGGTGGCGTATTGGTGGGTGGCAGTTCATGGTGCCAAAGAAAGTGCCATAACCCGAGGCGGTTTAAATTGCTCGTGGCGATGGCCAGGTTGGCCGCGACCGCCTGCACGTTGGTTGAGAGTTGTTCGTTTTTCAGCAAAGTCCCCGCCAGGCCATTGCCGGACTGCAAATCATCCGTCAATTTTTTCAAGGTTTCAGTTGAAGATTCAATGTTTTTCACCGCAGCGGAAATTTCCGTGCTATTGGTCGAGATTAATCCGTGGGCGTCCTCGGAGAGGTGGATGAGGTCCTGCGAGAAGAAAACCAGGTTGCTGACCGCAACATCAATCTGCGCGCCGTTGGCCGTGACGAGCGCATTGAGGTTGGACACCGTGCCCGTTGCCTGTTCTGAGATCGTGCGCAGGTTGTCGATGGTGCCGGCAAAATTGGTCAACGTCTGTTCATTCAACACCAGGCGGCGCACATCCGTGACGGCGGCGTCGAGCTTTTTCGCCGTTTCGTCAATACGTTGGATGAACCCGACGGCGGCGCGGGCGGTTTCCTGCAAATTGAATGGCGCTTCACACTCAACGTCCGCGCCGTTCTGGAGGAAGGGCTCCTTGTTGTCCGTGGGAATGATCGCGACGTACTGGTCGCCGAGAAAGCCGGATTGTTGAATGACGAACCGCGCGTCGTGGTAAACCTTGTCTGTTTTGTAAATTCGCAGCAGGATGGTCACGCTTTTGCCATTCGGGGCAAGTTCAACGCCTGAGACACTGCCGACCTGCACACCGGCCAGCAACACCGAGGCGCGTTCCTTGAGGCCGCCGACGTTGCTCGCGTGCAGGCGCAATTCGTAGGTACCGCGAAAAACACTCGTTCCTTTGCTGAATTGGATCAGCAATACGGCCAGTAACGCCAGCCCCACGAGCACGAACAGGCCAACTTTGATTTCCTGGTTTGACTTTTCCATGTTCAATTTTTGGCGTCCGCCACTCCGTCAACAAACTGGCGTACTACCGGGTCCTGCGATGCAAAGAATTCCTCCGGCGCGCCGGTGGCGTAAATCGTGTTATCGTGCATCATGAGCACGCGGTTGCCCACGCGCCGCGCCGTGCGCATATCGTGGGTGACCACGACCGTCGTGACGTTTAAATGGTCGCGCACATGCATGATCAGTTTGTCAATGCTGTCGGACACAATCGGGTCCAGGCCGGTCGTTGGTTCGTCGTAAAGCACAATTTGCGGTTCGTAAACAATGGCGCGCGCCAGGCCAACGCGTTTTCTCATGCCCCCGGACAATTCCGCCGGGTTCTTGTTTTCGGTGCCTGGCAGATCCACCACATCCAAAGCGTGAGCGACCCGCCGGGCGATTTCACTCTCGGTCAGATGTTCGTGCCGGCGCAGACCAAAACCCACGTTTTCCGCGACGGTCATTGAGTCGAACAATGCCGAACCTTGAAACAACATGCCAAATTTTCTGCGCACCCGCAGCAACTGGCGTTCGTTCATCGGCACGATGTTTTCACCGTCAATCAGCACTTCGCCGGCGTCCGGCTTCAATAAACCGATGAGGTGCTTGAGCAGGACGCTTTTACCACAGCCACTGCGTCCGATGATGGCGACCGATTCGCCGTTTTCAATCCGAAAGCTCACGCCATTCAACACCAGCGGGCCGCTGAAACTCTTTTTCAAATCGCGGACCTGGATCATAACTGTCCCACCAACTTGGTCAACACCATCGTCAGGAAGAAGTCCGAGATTAAAATGGTGATGCAGCCATAAACCACGGCTTCAGTTGTCGCGCGGCCGACACCCTCGGCGCCCAGTCCGCAGGTCAGGCCTTTGTAACACCCGATGAGGGCGATGATGCCGCCGAAGATGAAGGCTTTGGTGATGCCGATCACAACGTCCACGTCATGCGTGAAATGCAGCATGTTATGCCATAGAAACGCCGGCTCAATTCCCAGCAATTTCACGCATACGAAGAAACTCGCGCCAATGCCGAGGCAAATGGATTCGATGGTGAGCAGCGGCAGCGCAATGTGTCCGGCGACAACGCGCGGCACGACCAGATAGTCCACCGGATGTGTCGCCAGCGTCCGCAGAGCGTCAATTTGCTCGGTCACACGCATCGTGCCCAGTTCGGCGGCGATGGCCGCGCCAACGCGTCCGGCGACCATCAGCGCCGTCAGCACCGGCCCGAGTTCATCGCACATCGAGACGCCAACGACGGCGAGCGTGGCGGTGTCCATCTTGACCTTGTGAAACTGGGCATAGGTTTCCCAGCCCATCACCATGCCGGTAAAGGCGCCGGTGATGATCACCACCGCCTGCGATTGCACGCCAATGAAAAAAACCTGGTACAGCAGATCACGCCAGGCAACTTTGAAGGTCACCAGGGAAACCAGGGCCTCTTTGGCCAGCAGGGTAAACCGTCCCAAACCGGCAAGGGATTCGATCACGCGCTGTTTGGCGGACAAAATCATTGTCAGGTGGAAAATATCAAATTCGCACCGGGTTTGACCAGTACTGGATTTTGCGTCCGCCAGCATTGCGATTTGGCCTGAAATTTGCAATGTTCAGCCGGTGTGGCTGGAATACGAAAATGGTTTTTGCGGTTGGCGTTTGTCTTTTTCACCCTCTTGGTCCTGCTGGGTGTCGCCGCCTTTCTTTTTCCGCAGAAATATTTATGTGTGGACGATGGTCCGGTGAAGGCCGACGTGGTGGTGGTTTTGGGCGGCGGTTCACATGATCGTCCCGAACGCGCGGCGGAACTTTTTCAGGAACACGCTGCGCCGCGGATTCTTGCCAGCGGCCTGGGCGATTGCAAAATCTACCGGCGCGCCTTGATTGAGGCCGGTGTGCCCTCCCGCGCGATTCAAATGGAAGATCAGTCGCGCACGTCAAAGGAGAATGCCATTTTTACCATCAGACTGCTTCGCCAACAGGGCGTGCACCGCATCATCATCGTCACCTCATGGTATCATTCGCGCCGGGCACTGGCTTGCTTCGAGCACTATGGGCCGGAGATGCAATTTTACTCGCGCCCTTCCTATTCGGACTATGCCCGTGCTGACTGGTCGCGAAACAAACTCGCGCATCGTATCTATCTGGAGTATTTCGAAACTACTCGGTTATTGGATGTGCTATGGAGTTTCGCCTTTCTGATTTACGTCGAAAATTGTTGCGGTTTGTTTGGGCATCAGCCAAACTGAAAAACCTTAGCGCGGGGTGGAGCAGCCCGGTAGCTCGTCAGGCTCATAACCTGAAGGTCCCAGGTTCAAATCCTGGCCCCGCAACCAATTTCAGGTTCCACGCCAAAACGTGGGACGATTTATATGCGTGTCGGAACAGCCTATCAGGTTTACATCCTGCAAAATCCCGGCGGAAGATTTTACATCGGTTTGAGTGAGAATGTTCAGATTCGCCTCCGTCAACATAATCAGGGCATTTCGAAATGGACACGAAAATACGGCCCTTGGTGTTTGGTTTGGACAAGTGAACACGTAAGTCTTTCCTGTGCGCGTCGCCTGGAAAATCAGCTTAAACGGCAGAAAGGGGGAATTAGTTTCCAGCTTTTGACGGGATTGTCCAGTGTGGCGCAGTCAGGCTCATAATCCCGCCATGCGGGATCCTAGGTTCAAATCCTGGCCCCGCAACCAATTTCAGGTTCCACGTGTAAAAGCGCGGCTGGTTTCAGAAGAGCGGAATCAGGGCATTTTAAAGCGGGCTTGGTCCCCAACCCATTGGCCGCTGTGCAGTGAGCGGTTTTCTCTGCCCGTTATTTCAGACGGCCAAATCGTGTCTGGCTGGAAACTAGGGTGGTCGGACGAAAACGCGATTGACAGGGAGCGGTGGTTGTTCGGTGTGCAAAACTACCGCGTAATCTTGTCCTGCAAAGAACTGTAGAAACCGGAAAAGACACTTTGTCTTGTTCTGCTACAGGCATAACTGGCCTCGGTGGAATAACCGCCAAGGGGTTCATTCTTGTCGGGGAATCCATGGTATATTCGACATTATGGCTAATTCGTTTTATTTTGCGATGTCCGCTATAAAGGTAACAGCTTGCCACCAACCAAAGTGCTCCAAGGCCGGATAAACCCGCAAGCCACCTGACGGAAAGCAATTGTGTGAACGTACCACCGGCGTTCGCTTGTGAAAATGCGATGGGAGGAGTGCTGGCTGGCTGGCTGAACGGATTCTGATAGGTATAAACCGGAAAATTCGCCCGCACTGAAGCATGGTGCCGGGTGGTGGCCGCGACGAAGAAGACAATTGCGGCCAGCGAACAGGCCGAGAATAAGCATAGGGTCTGCGCAAGCTTCTTCGTTTGGGTTTCAAGATGCACCCTTTCCCCGAAGCAGAAGGCATACCAGCCGCGTGCTGCCGGCCATGTGCTCGATTATAAAGGTATTGCCGCTTTGGAACGGTGTTCCCGTGTTTCGAACACACCGTTCAGGTGAAGCACTGTCACGAGCAGTCGGGACACCGCCACAGCCGCAAACCTTTGACATAGGCGAAACAGTCCTTATTCTAGGCGCGTGCGCACCGTAAATGTACCGCTCGGCAATCGAAGTTATAAGATCACCATCGGTGGCGGGTTGCTTACAACCCTGGGCGCCAAATGTGCACGCCTGAAACTCGGTCCGCGCTGTGCCATCATTACGGATACCAACGTCGGCAAACGGTTCGCCAAACCGGCCTTCAATTCATTGGCCCGGGCGGGCTTTTTTCCCGCATTGATTGTTGTTCCACCGGGTGAAGCCGCAAAAAGTTTGAAATGCGTCCAGAGTTGTTATGACCAGCTCGCCGTGCATCGGCTGGAACGAAAATCGTTCATTGTCACGCTGGGCGGTGGCGTCGTTGGCGACCTGGCGGGATTTGTCGCGGCAACCTATTTGCGCGGCATCGCGTTCGTGCAGGTGCCAACGACGTTGCTGGCGCACGTGGACAGCTCCGTTGGCGGCAAGGTCGGCGTCAACTTGAAGGCGGGCAAGAATCTGGTGGGCGCATTTTATCAGCCACGGCTGGTATTATGTGATCTCGACACGCTCCAGACGCTGCCGGAGCGTGAATATCGCGCCGGTCTGGCCGAGATCATCAAATATGGCATCATCTACGACGCCAGATTATTTGCGCAACTGGAACGCGACTTTTCCAAATTACAGCGCCGCGATCATCAAACCCTCGCCGCGGTGGTCGCCCGCTGTTGTGAAATCAAGGCCGAAGTCGTTGGCCAGGATGAAACCGAGAGTGGATTGCGCGCGATTCTGAATTTCGGTCACACCATCGGCCACGCCATTGAAGCCATTTGTGGCTACGGCAAGTTTTTACACGGCGAGGCCATTTCCATCGGCCAGGTGACCTCGGTGAACATTTCCTGCCGCGCCACGGGTTTGTCCAAACGGGATGCCGATCGTATCATCAGTTTGTTTAAACGCGCCGGCCTGCCGACGCAAATCAGGCTGAATTCTGTACAACGCCGGAAATTGTTCACCGCCATGCGCCTCGATAAAAAAGTGCGTGCCGGCGAAGCCCGGTTTGTGCTCGCCCAACGAATCGGAAAGGCTGTGTGGGGGCGGCGGGTGCCCGAAGTCTATATCCGGGAAGCCTTGGATTCCTGATTTGCAAAGTCGGCGCGGTGAGGTAGTTTTCCCCTTCATGGTTCTGGTCATAGACAATTACGACTCGTTCACCTACAACCTCGTGCAGTATCTCGGCGAATTGAAGGTCGGGATGCAGGTGCGGCGAAACGATGAAATCACGCTTGATGCGATTCGTGAGCTGAAACCGGAGCGCATTCTGGTGTCGCCCGGCCCGTGCTCGCCGCGCGAATCCGGCCTGTCGAACGAAGTGATTCGCCAGTTTGGCAATCAGCGCATTCCGGTCTTCGGTGTCTGTCTTGGCCACCAGTGCATTGGCCATGTGTTCGGCGCGGAGGTGGTCGTAAATTACCGCATGATGCACGGCAAGACCTCGCCGATTAAGCATAACGGCAAGGATTTGTTCGAAGGCATGCCAAATCCCTTTCTCGCGACGCGCTATCACTCGCTCGTCATCAAGCGCGACACCATGCCCGCTTGTCTGGAAATCACGGCCGAGACGGATGAAGGCGAAATCATGGGTGTGCGCCACAAGCAGCTGCCAATTTGGGGTGTGCAATTCCATCCCGAGAGCATTTTGACTGAAAGCGGCCGGCAGATTATGCGAAATTTTCTCAAGTTGAAGTAGCCGCGCGGTACGCTATACTCAATGGCTCATGCAAGTGTTTTTGCTCAAATCGAAAATTCATCGCGCCACCGTTACCGACGGCAATGTGGATTACGAGGGCAGCCTGACCATCGCCGCTGATCTGATGAAGGCCGCCGGATTTCGTCCCTACGAGCGCATCCTGTGCAGCAACACGGCCAACGGCAACCGGTTTGAAACCTACGTCATCACCGGCAAACGTGGTTCCGGCGAGATTGTGCTCAACGGCGCCGCCGCCCACCTGGGCAAAAAAGGTGACTTGCTGACCATCATGAGCTTCGCCGCCCTCAGCAAAAAGAAGGCGGACAAGTGGAAACCGCGCGTGGTTGTTCTTGGCGCGGGAAACAAGATCGTCGGCAAGCGGGGGCTATGATTTACGATATACGATTTACGTCACCCTCACAATTTGCGGAGTGAATCGTAAATCGTAAATCCAATATCGTAAATGGTCAGAAGTTCTTTGCGACGGCGTTCCAATCAATCACGTTCCAGACTGCCTTTAAATAATCCGCGCGCTTGTTCTGGTATTTCAGGTAGTAAGCGTGTTCCCAAACGTCCACGCCGAGAATTGGTTTACCTTCACAACCGGCCACGGATTTGCCCATGAGCGGGTTGTCCTGGTTGGCGGTGGAGGCGATTTCCAGTTTGCCGCCATTCGCGAGGAGCCAGGCCCAGCCGCTGCCGAAACGACCGATGCCCGCCGCTTCGAACTTCGCCTGAAAATCAGCAAAGGAACCGAAGCTGGATTTAATGGCGTCACCGAGCTTGCCGGAGGGGGTGCCGCCGGCCTTCGGTCCGAGAATTTTCCAGAAGAACGAGTGGTTCCAATGGCCGCCGCCGTTGTTGCGCACCGGGCCGCGGATGTTATCCGGCACGGAACCGAGGTCCTTGATGAGAGCGTCGAGAGATTTGGCTTCCAGCGCGGCATTGCCGGCGATGGCTTTGTTAAGATTGTCCACGTAAGCCTTGTGATGGCGGTCGTGATGGATTTCCATCGTCAGCGCGTCAATGTGCGGTTCCAAAGCTTCCTTGGGATAGGGCAGGGCAGGTAATTCATGTGCCATAGTTTTTAATCCTTTCGTTTCGATTTGTTAATTCTTGAGGCGCAAATTGCGCCAGAGTCGAAGGAAATGCAAGTGTGGACAGGATAAATTCACATGTGCCTCCTCACGTCGGCTCCTACGTTTTAATTGGCTCTTAAAAGCAAGCCCGCACCACGCCGCCGTCCACGCGCAGGGCGGCGCCATTGGTGGCCGAGGACAACGGGCTGCAAACGTAAACCACCAGATTGGCAACTTCTTCCGTACTGGCAAAACGTTTGAGGAGCGAGCTGGGCCGGATGCTGGCAAAGAATTCCTTTTCAAATTCGACAAACGGTTTGCCACCGCTCAGTTTTTTCACGAATTCATCCACGCCGTCGGAACGCGTCGGGCCGGGCAGAACAGCGTTCACCGTCACGCCGGTGCCCGCACAGGTTTCGGCGAGGCCGCGCGAAACGGCCAGTTGCGCGGTCTTGGTCATCCCGTAATGGACCATTTCAGCGGGAATTTGGATGCCGCTCTCGCTGCTGATAAACAAGATGCGCCCCCAGTTTTTCTGTTTCATTTTCGGCAGATAAGCGCGGCTCAGCCGGACGCCGCTCAACACATTCACCTCGAAAAACCGCCGCCAGTCGTCGTCGGGAATTTTTTCAAACGGTTTCGGTTCAAAGATGCCGAGGTTGTTGACCAGAATGTCCACGGCCGGAAGCCGTTTGATCAGTGCGGCGGTGGTGTCGGCGTCGGACAAATCACCGGCGAAACTTTCCACTTTGGCATTTGGAATAGTGTGGCGAATTTTCGCGAGCGCGTCGCTCACCGACTTTTCGGAGCGTCCATTGACGATGACTTTTGCGCCTTCACGTGCGAGGCCGGTGGCGATGGCCAGGCCGATGCCTTTGGTGGAACCCGAAACGACCGCCAGCTTGTCAGCTAATTTAAGATCCATAATGCCGTCAAGCTTACACAGGTCTGCTCGGTGTCAACCTCCAGAGATAGTCGGCCATTGCGAGAAGATCAGTTCGCGATGTAAGGCGTACCCCATCGCAAATCCTTGTGCATCGTGCCTTTCGCCTTCACCGTATTCATGATTTCCGACACCTGGTTCCAGTCCAGTTGAAGCGTGGAATAATTCGGCCAGCCGTTTTCATTTACCCAAAACTCCAGTTGCACGTCCAAATGCTTGTCGTTCGCAACCGGCGTTGCCAGGTTGAACAATTGCACAGCCTTCGCGAAATCCTTCCCGGATGCCTTGGACCAGTACCATAATACTTCGTCGGTAATGTCCAAAGGCGGGCCGGGCGGCTGTACCGCAAACAATCGCGGCTTCGTGCCCCGGGGATCATCCGGGTCCGGTGACACATAGGCTTTGTCGCCCACAAAGAATGCCATGTCACTTTTGATGACCGCGTCGCTTCCATACAAGGAAGGCCAGATCAAAATCGTCCTGCCGTCGGGCCCCCGATAATCGAGTGAAATCCGCATATCCGCAGAATCCTCGGATTTGGCAGGATGGCTGATTTCCTCGTAACCGCCACTCAAAGGCTGAATCCTGGGCGGAGTCGTACATCCGGCCAGGCCGAGGCAGAGCAGGCCGGGTAAAATATAGAAACTCAGTTTCTTAATCAGCTCCATTGGTCGTGGCTCAATATTTTGCCAGTTCAACGAAATTTTTCAACAATTGCAGGCCGACTTTCTGACTTTTTTCCGGGTGGAATTGCGTGGCATAGACGTTGTCGCGCCAGACCGATGACGCAAACGTCTCGCCATACTCCGTCCGCGTGGCGACGATGCCGGCATCTGCGGGTTGCGGATAGAAGCTGTGGACGAAATAAACGTAGCTGCCGCTGGCCAAACCACGGAACAAGGGGCACTCCGGCTTCGTGATTTGGAGCTGGTTCCAGCCGATTTGCGGAATTTTCAATCCATTCTTTTCCGGGAAGCGGACAACGCTGCCTTTAAAAACACCGAGGCCGGCGGCGCAGGAGTTGAACTCCTCGCTTTTTTCAAACAGCGCCTGGTAACCCACGCAGATGCCGAGGAACGGTTTGCCGGATTGGATGAAGCCGCGTGCCGCTTCAAGCAATTCCTGTTTGCGCAGCGCATTGATGCAGTCGTCGAACGCGCCGACACCGGGCAGCACCATGGCACGCGCATCGCCGATTTTGTCCGGCGATTGCACGATCTGCACGTCCGCGCCGACCCTGAGCAGCGCCTTGTGAACGCTACGCAGGTTGCCGGAGCCGTAGTCAAGCAAGGCAATCACGAACCTAGGTTATGCCTTGTGGCATCCGCTGGCAACCGGAGACACGCGGTACGATGAAATTTGCGAATAAACTTTGTAGCGCAGTCGTCCCGACTGCGGGTTGTGGCGGCGTCCCGCCGCCGGAACACTCGGTGGGATGCCGGAGAACCCGCAGGCGAAGGCGCCCGCGCTACGCCAGCGATGCGCCAGTACAATTTTGTTCACATAATTGGCATTTATTGGTTAGAAGTTATGGTCTCCATAGACCAAGAATTCTTATTGAACAACCAGATTGGCGTTTGATTGCCGGCCCCCGGGTTGAAATGCGCAAGCGATGAGTTCCGGCATGTAACCAACATACTGAACAAAGGCAATTTTATGGAAGCACTTGCCGAAACCAAATTGTACGCGTCCCTTCAAACCCTGCCCGGCGATGATGTCTGCCAGATTATGTGGCGCTTTGCCGATCGCTATGAATTGCAGATGCTCGTGCAGGCCGCACGCAACGTCGCCCGCGGGCCGGTCGCGCGGCTTGTCGCCAACGGCGGGCGTAATTCGCACGAGTGGACGCCGGACAAGGCCGCGCTGCTCCCGTACTTTGACGAGAGCGGCATCACCGCCGCCTTTCTCGACCCGGAGCAAGGTGGCTTTATCGCCGGGCCGAAAAATCTTGCGCTGGCGTTGATTGCGTTTGAACTGGCGTGGGTTGACGCAGGCGCCGCGACCTGCAGCCTGGCGGGCAATCTCGGTCTTGCACCCATTCATGAATGCGGCACGCCCGAGCAGCGCGCAAAATACATTCCGGCGGCTGCGCCGGTGAAGCCGGGAGAAAACCGCAAACAAGTCCGCGCCGCGTTTGCGCTCACCGAACCCATTCCGTTCGTCGGCGTCGAGACCGGCATGTTGGCCGGCAAGGTGCGCGTGGCCGACTGGAAGCAGGGTTGCGAACCCATGTTGCAGGTGGATAAACGTGGGCGATTCATCACCAACATGGGTTTTGCCAATGTCGTTACCGCCGCCGTGGATTCAGATGACAAACACATCAAAGGCAGTTGCATGGTGATTCTGGAGGAGAGCGATCCCGGCGTTTGGGACCGTGGTACGCCAACCAAAAAACTCGTTCACCAGCTTTCTTCAACCAACGATCCGATTTTTAACCTGCGCGTTCCTGCCAGCCGCATTGTCGGCGGTTATACGGTCAAGGACGGCGTCATAATTCCAAACTATTCGCACAGCGAAATCATCGAGTCGGTTTTCCGGCGGACGCGGGTGACGGTCGGCTTGATGACCAGTGCCAAACTGCTTTCGGCGGTCGAGCCGGTTATTCTTTACCAGCGCCGGCGATTTCGCGGCGGCGAGGGCGCGCCGGGCACGCCACGCTACGAACTGGGCATACAGCAGAAAGAGGACGCGCTGCACCGACTGGTGGACGTTTGGGCCACCGGCGAAGCCAGCGCGTCATTGGGTTTTGGCGCCGCGCGGTTGTTTGATGAGCTGGATCCGCTCGAAAAGCAAAAAAACCAGTGGCTGGCACAGAAGAAATTAACGGGCCGGGCCGCATTCAAAGAATTGTCGAAGAAACAACAAGAGGCATTGGAGCTTTTGCAAATTGCCTCCCGGCCGGTGGGGGAGCATGACCACAAGCGGGAAGAGGAGTTGCAGGCCGATCCGCTGGTGAAATTTTCCCTGCTTGATTCGCTGGCCAATGTTTTTTGTCCCGCGTGCAAACTTTGGAATACCGGCCATGGCGCGAACATGATGCGGGAGGCCGTCAGTCTCATGGGTGGTTACGGTATCACGGAAGATTGTCCGGGGTTCCTCGGCCAGAAGTGGATGGATGCCCAGCTCGAAGCAACCTACGAGGGACCGGAAGCGGTGCAGCGGTTGCAGCTTTCCATCACCATGACCAACGGATTGTTCCTCGCTCAATTCGAGAATTGGGTTGCCGAAATGAGGCGTATCGCCTCCGACCGGCCCGGCACCGGTGCCTGCAGTCTCGCTACCGCTATGCAACTCTGGCTTTGGACGCTTAAGCATGTTCAGACTGCCACCGATGCTGATGGATCAAAGCTTTATCACAAATCTCGCCAGGGCGTGACGTTTCCGTTGGCCGATGCCCTTTGTTGGTTGCTCGCCGCGCGGCAGTTCATCCTGGACGTGATCGAGCTGGAGACCAAAGGTGTGGAAAATCCCGCGCTGGCCGATAATCTGGCCGGCACGGTTTCGTTCTTTACCGACCTTTGTCATGTCCAAACGGCGCGGGCTGCCGGTGAAGCCGGCCGCATCTGTGCCGAGATTGTCCACGGTTACAACCGCCATCCGGCCTGGGACGAAACCAGTTGCCATGCTTGCTATTGCGCCAGCGAACTGGAAACGCTCGAAGGTCTCATCCCCGGTATTGACGGCTCGGCGCGCGCTTATTCGGATGTCTATGAAAGCGGCGAATCGCATCCATTGAAGGCCGGTCCGTGCGTAAAATTCGCCGGGCTGGGGGCTTTCGTCCGCCTCCGTGCCAAACTGGATGGCTGTCTCACCGGCTGCCGCCTCGCCAAGGATCGCGCCGCCGAGGCGCTCACAAAAGTGATGACGCGCGAGGCGTTGGATTACCCAACTTGAACCTCACGCAAAGGCGCAAAGGCGCAAAGAAAATTGCCTTTGCGTGTTTGCGGCCTGGCGCGAAAAATATGAGCCACCGTACTGAAAACGAAATTGCGTATGAAATTGTGGATGCGGCATTTCACATTCACAAGACTCTTGGCCCCGGACTTTTGGAAACGGTCTATGAAGTCGTCCTTGCGCGGGAGTTGGAAAAACGCGGACTGACAGTCATCCGGCAGAAGCCGGTGCCGATTGTTTTTGGCGACCTTAAATTCGATGAAGCTTTTCGCGCTGATTTGATTGGCGAGGACAAGGTTATCGTGGAATTAAAATCAGTCGAACAAATCACGCCCGTCCACAAAAAGCAATTACTGACTTATCTACGCCTCGCTGACAAACGGCTCGGACTTTTGATCAATTTCGGAACTGCTGTCATAAAGGATGGTATCTCTAGAATCGTGAACGGATTGAAAGAATAACTTTGCGCCTTTGCGTCTTTGCGTGAGCCAAACGAATACAGAACAGCCGGTAGTGGAACGCCAGCGCATGGACGCGGACATCGTCTGTGTCGGGTTCGGGCCGGCGACGGCGGGGTTCCTCGCCACGCTGTCAAAACAACTCGTCAATGCCGACGGCACGCCGGCCGTCGAAAGCAGCGTCATGCCCGGGTTGCCGCCGCAGGTGCTCTGTTACGAACGCGCGGATGACATCGGCTTTGGCGTTTCGGGCGTGGTCACGAAGGCGCGGGCGTTACGCGCCACGTTTCCCGATCTTGACCGGGCCCAGATTCCCATGGCGGCGCCGGTCGGTGAGGAGAAAGTGCTTTATCTGCTCGACCCTCATGGTGCCAGCCGGCGTCTCGGCGACGCTTCGTCTCGCCGATGCATTCATTCGCGCTTTCAAATGGATGCTGCCGTTCGAGCAGCACGCGCTGAAATTGCCGTGGACACCCGCCTTTCTGCACAAACACGGTGGCATGGTGCTTTCCCTGGGCCAGTTCATGCAATGGGTCGGCGCGCAGGTGCAAAGCACAGGCACGGTCCAAATCTGGCCGGGTACACCCGCTTCCCAAGCGCTCATCGAGAATGACAAGGTCGTCGGTGTCCGGTTGCTCGACCAGGGCGTGGATAAAAAGGGGAATCCTTCGGGAGGATTTACGCCCGGCATGGACATCCGCGCGGCGCTCACCGTTGTCGGCGATGGACCGGTGGGTCCCCTCGGCCAGCAGCTCGATGCCCATTTTGACCTGCCGCGCGGCCATCATAAACGCGATTGGGCCGTGGGCATGAAATTTGTGGTGGACCTGCCGGAAAACACCGAACTCAAACCTGGCACTGTTTTGCACACGTTTGGTTATCCCGAGCCGGAGATTTTCGGTTTTCTCTACGTTCATCCCGACCGGGTCGCGTCACTCGGTATTTTTGTGCCTTCCTGGTTCGACAGCCCGGTACGCACGCGCCTACCGTTATCTCCAGCATTGGATGCTGCATCCGTATCTTTGGCGTTTCTTGCGGGGCGGCAAACTCCGGTCGTGGGGCGCGAAGACCTTGGGTGAATCCGGCCGGCGCGGCGAGCCGCGTCTGGTGGGTGAGGGCTACGCACGCATTGGTGGCGGCAGCGGCAGTACGAACGTGCTCACCGGCTCCGGCGTGGACGAGGCCTGGGCCACCGGCACGCAACTGGCCGAGGCCGTGCTTGAATTGCTCAAAGCCAGGAAACCGTTCACCCGGCAGAACCTCGACGATACCTACGTCAAACGCCGCCGCGCAAGTTGGGTGGAGCGCGAAGGGCGGGTGGCTGAAAAATCCCGTGACGGGTTTCAACAAGGCGTCGTGCGTGGGCTGATCGGTATGGCACTGGCCGGTCTGACCGATGGGAAATTCACACTCGGCGATGAACCGGTTCAACCGTGGAAAAGAATTCCGTCTCTCGAGAAATATTATCATGGCCGGATCGCGCCCGATGAAATTGCGAAACTGCGTGCTGAATGCAAAGGGAAAGGCAGTTCACTCCATGACATGTTAATGGAAAAGGTTGGCTGGCCGGCCATTCCCTTTGATGGCCAATTGCTCGTCTCGCATCAGGACGCGCTGCTCCTGGGTGGCAAGGTGCAGGCGCCGCCGGGTCACGCCGACCACGTCGTGTTTCTTTACCCGGAACTGTGTGAGAAATGCGGGACAAAAATCTGCATCGAAATGTGCAGCGGCCAGGCCATTACTCCGGGCGAGAACAGCGTGCCCAATTTCGATCGCGAAAAATGCGTCCACTGTGGCGCCTGCCTGTGGAACTGCTCGCAGCCGTTACCGTACGACTCCGAACGCGGCAACATCGCCTTTCGCGCCGGCACCGGCGGTCTGCACTCGGCGGAGAATTGATTAAAATTTATGAGCCTGGCCTATCAAATCGTCGTCTGCGCCGGCATCGTGCCGGACCCGTTACAAACACTTGAACCGGTCACGTCGCCCATCGGGCCGGCGTTGAAAAATGAAATGATGTTGCCCGCCATCCTCGACCCGTGGGGCAGCCACGCGCTTTATGAAGCGGCGAATCTGGCGAAGAACGCGCCCGGCAGCAAAGTCTGGCTCGTCAGCCTCGGACCCAAAGCCAAGCTTCAGCAGGTGATGATGACCGTCGCTCAGAAGGTTCCCTTCGAGTTGGTGGCGCTCGACGGTCCGGCCAGCGGATTTACTGAGGCCGCTGAAGTCGCCGCAGCTTTGGCTGGGGTGATTCAAACGATTCCCGGTCTCGACAAATCCAGGCTGCTGCGTTTTCGGCGGCTGGGAATCCGCTTCGCGCGGCGCCGGCGCAACCATGCAGATGGTTGGCGAACGACTGGGTATCGTGGATCAATTCCAAGGCGTGGACGAATTGAAAATCGCTGCCGACGGTTCGTTGGAAATTCTGGAACGCGTCGAAGGCGGCAAACATCAGATTTCGAAATGCGCCGGGCCGCCGGCATTGCTCGGCTGGGCGACGGGCAATTTGCCGGAACCGAAGAACAATCCGCAGGTCGGCATGGCCAACATGCGCACGGTGATGCCGGCGCTGCAAAAGGCCAAACCGGCGAAACTCGCCGGCGACGGCTTGAGTTTCGCCAGCGTTTCGCTGCCGAAACAACTGCGCGAAACCAGGATCGTGAAAGACAAATCACCGGACGACATCGCGAAGGAAATCGTCGAGTGGATAAACAAATAATCGCCGCAAAGAGGCACAAAAGGCGCGAAATATGCACACGGATCAAAACGAATTACGGCAAGGCGAATCCCAAAGGGATTCCGTCATTCAGCCCAGGGTTGCGAGGAACGAGCTACCCTGGGTTTGCGATGCAACGGAATACAACCCTGAAAGGGTTGAATCCATGCGCGCCCGACGGCGATGCAACCCCGTTGGGGTTGAAAATAATTTGGGACGGTTACCCAGGGTAGTTCGCTACGCGGCCAACCCTGGGCTGAAGGATGCAATCCCGTTGGGATTGAACAGCGCGCGGAAAATTCTCAAACGCGGATAAACAATGAATGCGTGGTAAAAACTTTTGCGCCTTTTGTGCCTTTTTGCGGCTAATAAATTTATGGAAACAATTCTTCTTTTAGCGCACACCGAAGCTGATGGTTCGCTCGCACAACCGGCCCGCGAGGCACTGCACGTCGCGGCCACCCTGCATAAATCACTCGCCGGTTCACAGCTTGCCGTCGGTTTAATCGGCGAGAATGTCCAGCCGGCAGCCAATTCCATTGCTGGTTGTCCGGCCACAAAGTATTTCGGCGTTGCCGGCAAGGATTTCAGTCAGTCGCGCTATGTCACCGACGCGGCCGCCGCTGAGGCCATTTGCAAGGCCGGTAGCGCAACCATCGTCGTGGCGCCGGCCACTTCAAGGTGGAACCGTGTGCTGGCCGGCGTGGCGCAACGGCTCGGCGGACGCGTGGACACGCACGTTACCGGCATATCGTCGAACGATGGCAAGCTTGCAGTCAACCGCTGGTATTACCGCCAACGCATGGAAGCCGTATTACAGCCGGAAGCAACGGCCGTGGTTCATACTCATTGATCCCGGCAGCCAGCCGGCATGCCAGTGCGGAAGCGGAACGGCCTCGGTGGAAAACGTCACCGTCCAGCTTTCCGACGCCTGCAAACGTACGACGGTGATCGGCGTCCGGGAGCCGGCGGCGGATGCGCAAACCATCCGGCCGGATGCGCAGTTGCTGTTCGTCACCGGCGCCGGCTGGACGAAGAAGCAGGCCGACGGCCAGGCACATGCGCCGGAGGCGGAAAAATTGATTCGCGGTTTTCTCCAACTTAGCCGCGCTTCGCTGGGCAGCAGTAAATCGTTGGTGGACCAGAGCGGGGAAGGGCAGGCGGTATTGTCGTTTTTATCGCATTTGAACCAGGTCGGCCAGACCGGGGCGACACCGCGGCATCCCAAGGGACTTTCCACCTGTTGCCACGGCGAGGAACCGCACACGGTTGGCTGGCGTTTCGTTGCTGAGCGCCGCGCCATCAATCTCGATCCGAACTGCGGCTGGGCGCGCGGCAAGGCGGACGTTCTTTACGTGGCTGACGCCTTCAAAGTGATGGCCAAGGTCAACGAATTGCTGGCGGCAGAAAAGTAACTGTAAGTTCTAACGTAGAAACCCGAGCCGCCGCCGATTCGCGACGTGAACCGCAACGGCGGTTGGCTCCGGAGACGTCTCAGTTGGCTCGCCTGCCTTTTGCGGAAGGAATGCGGTTAGAGCCAATTCGCATTCAGTTCTAAAGGGTCGGTACTTGGATCGTAGCGGCGTCTCGGCAGAGCGCCGCAAATTTTCGAAAGCGGGAATATCCGGCTTTCTGCCGAAAGCCGCTACGCTTGTTTTGTAAAATCCCGTTCGGTTTTGAGTCGCAACTGGCCGCAAGCGGCGTCAATGTCACCGCCTTTTTCGCGGCGAAGCGTGGCGGGGACCTTTTGCTTTTTCAGAACGGCCAGGAATGATTCACAAACCTTTTCTTCCGGACGTTCCCACGGCAGGCCTTCAACCTGGTTGTAAGGAATCAGATTAACCTTGGCGAAGAGTCTTTTGGCCAGCGCGGCCAGTGGTCTGGCTTGTTCAACGGAATCATTCACGCCGGCGATTAAAATATATTCAAACGTGAGCATCCGGCCCTTTTGGCCCTGGTAATCCTCGCAGGCGGCGATCAGTTCCTTGAGCGGATATTTGCGGTTCACAGGCATGATTTTGTTGCGCACCTCGTCGGTCGCGCCGTGCAACGAAATGGCGAGGCGGAATTGTTCCGGTTCGTTCGCCAGCTTGCGAATTTGCGGGGCGAGGCCGCTGGTGGAAATGGTGATTTTGCGCGCGCCAATGCCGCCGCCCCAGGGCGCGTTCAGAATCCGCAGCGCTTTCAGAAGATTTTCGTAATTTGCCAATGGTTCGCCCATGCCCATGACGACGATGTTGTCGATCGAACGCGGAGCGCGGAGTGACAGAGTGCGGAATCACAGGACTCGGCGCGGACGGTTCTTCATTCCGCATTCCGCATTCTGCATTCCGCATTTGCGCGCGTTCGACGGCCAGAACTTGCTCCACGATTTCGTCCGGGCGTCAGATTACGTTTCCAGCCGTCGAGGCCGCTGGCGCAGAATTTACAGCCATAAGCGCAGCCGACCTGGGTGGAGATGCACAACGTATGCCGGTCGCTGGCATCGCCGTAAAGCGCCGGGTTGGCCGGGATCAGAACACTTTCAATCAAAGCATGATCGCGCAGCCGCCAGAGAAATTTTTGGGTGGTATCGTGGGCGCCCTGTTTGCGAACAAGTTCCAAGGTCTGAAGTGAAAAAGCATCCGCCAGTTTTTCCCGCAACGCCCTGGGCAGATTGGTCATGGCGTCCCAACCGGCGGCGCGGCGGGAATAAAGCCATTCGAGCAATTGGGTGACGCGATAAACCGGTTCGTGCCAGCTTTTGAACTGCGTCTCCAGTTCGTCGCGGGTGAGAGATTTGATGTCAGTCCGCACGGCTAGTAAATCAACAATTCCACTTCCCGCAACCCTTCGTTCCCCAGTTCCCAATGCCCACGGCGCAGGACCACGAGGTGGCGGCAGGGATTGGCTTTTTGCTCGGTCCCGTTCACGGAGAGCAATTGGATCCGGGCCGGACTTTTGATTTCAGACGCCGCGCGCGGCATCAATGCGAACGCCACCCCGTTGTAGTTGAGCGCAATTTCATAGCCGGCCACGCCTTCCTTTTCGGCAATGGGATTTTTCTGGATGAGCATCGGGTAGCGCCGCAAATAGGGAAAATTCGTCGCGCGCACCAGCACGCGGCAAAGTTCGGTCTGGCCGCGGAGGAATTTCAGCAGGCTGAAGGTTCCATTGGTATTGTGCTCCTGCAGAAGAATTTCGCGCGCGTCCAGGCCGTTCAGATTCTGTCCGTTCCATTCGCCGTGGTCATTACGCTCGCCGGGCGAGGCTCTCCGAAACCAGGTGGGAAAATTGTCGTTCACCAAAACGTCCAATTCAAAATGGACGTGCGCGCGCTCCTTCAGAATCGTTTCGGCGTTTGAAGTCCGTCCCATCGTGGCGATGATGTCACCGGCTTTGACGGACGTCGCCAATCTTCAGCCCGGGCCGGATGACGCTCAGATGCGCGTAGAGCGAATAAATTTCGATGCTCTCAACGACGTGGCGGATGACGATGTAGCGGCCGTAATTCGAGAGCGCCGGTCTGGTGCTGAAATAAACCACGGTACCGTCGGCGGTGGCCATGACGGGGTCGGTCGGCTCGCCGTGCCGGTCGGTTTGGAGATGGCGAATATCCAGGCCTTCGTGCAGTCGCGTGCCGTTGTTGCGCACACAGCCGAAACTGCCGCTGGTCCAGGGTTTGTCGGGTGCGGTGGGGGCGAAAAATTTCAATTCACTGCCCGGCTCATAGAGAAAATGATTGGCCGTTGGAAATCGAAACGGCTCCTGGGCGCAGGATACCTTTGGCATCGCCGACAGGAGACCGACGGCCAACAGCCCGGTGCGACAGACGGAAGGAAAAATCATTTGGGTTGTTTACTATAAAATCGGGCCGTGTTGCTGAGTCCCAACGCAAACTGATCGGCTTCCGGACGCGACATGTCCGGGGTAAAGGCCAGCACTCCATTGGCGATGCGATGGGTGATGAGTGGCGCTGCCAGCCACCGGCCATCGATCAGTTTTTTTCCCCACTGACCGTAGATGGCGAAATGGAGGCCGGTATTGGCCGCGGAGTATTGTTCCAGCATCCAGGTCCCGGTTTCATCAAAACGAATCGCGACGGCGAATCCACCCGGCGCATCAATAATTTTCGCCGCCACCAGGTTGGCCTCGGTCAGAACGGGTTGTTGTATGATGGTGACGACGACGGGGTCGGCGCGCAGCACAGAGATGGTTTGGGTCATGCCGCCGGAGCTGGGGCTGGCTTCAATGTGGACGCGCAGGGCGGCGATGGGGCCGTGGGGTTTGTTGGTTTGACAGCCGCAGAGCAACGCCGAGGTTGCCGTCAGCGCCAAATAGATGTTGAATTGTCGCGACCAAGCTTCCATAGTGCCAACACAAAATCGGAATACGTGGCCGATGTAAAGACACTTGTATGAGCAAACAATCCAACAAAGTTGAAAACCGGAAACGCCGGACGCGTTATATCAAGCGAAAAAAACAGGCAGCCAAGGCCAAAAAGCCGGCACCCGCAAAAGCTGCGGCTTAGAGTTTGAGGTCGTAGCATTCCTTCGCCGTTCGGGACCGCCTCCCCGGCGGCTTTCTTTTTTTGGGCTGATCCGGGACTTCGGAAGCGGCGAAATTTTGCTGTTTCCGGAAAACAAACTTGTTCACCGCCCCCGCGGCCGTTTCCAAAAACAGTGAATAATTCAGGCAGGCGAAATAAAAAAATATTGATTTGGCAACTGATTTTGCGTTGTTCACGTGCTGTTCACAGGCACATTCCGGTGAACAAGCTGTGCATATCAATTCATTGTCGGTTTTCGATTCTACGATATGATGTCAGCAGTTCATTGAAAGAACGAAGCAGGCAGCGGCGATTGAAAGATGGCCGTGTTTGTTTCCAGGATAATCCCAGGCGACTGGGGAAAGGTCGGGTCAGGCTGGTTGGCCCGGTCCCTCTGAAGTTGGATCGAAAGATTCGGCGGAGAGGCAGCATTCATCAGTTCCTCTGGCATGTTCGCAAATGCCAAAAGCGAATGAGGGACTTGACGGCCAGGAGCGATTGAGAAACCGTTCCGAGCCGGGTCAAGTAGTTCAGGCCGGTTTCGAGCCTGAGCGAATCGCAGTTACCCAGAGGGTAAACGGTTGTTACTGTGTATCGGCACGGTGCCGGCGACTCTGGCGGATTCAATCCAAACGATGGACCCGCCCAATGAAACCCGCCGAAAGGCGGACAAAGGGAGCGCAGGCGCCGGGAAGGACACGAAGACTGGGCAAGTCGCGTGAAAACCTTTCCAAGCTGGCGATGTTAAAAACGATGTCGCTGGGCTGTGAGCCAAAAGCAACCTGAGAGTGAAGAGGCGAGACCCGTGGCACCGGGCGAACGCGCCGCCAAAAGCGGCGGCTGACCCGGCGCTAAGCGGTCAAGACGCGAAATGTTGATCACAGGCGTGTCTTGACCTGGTTCACCGGCAGGTGGCGCAACCACCCGCCGAAGCGAGCTGAAAAGCCTCACTCGAAATCCGGCGACCGTAAGGCGCTGGACGGCCCTGCTACGAGGCCGAAAACTCCGCTTGCCGTGGAGAATGGCGTCGGGAAACCGGCAGCCCCCGCGAGGGTGCGCGCCTAATGCTGGTCCGGGAAAGAGAGATTGGCGAACTCCCATCCCCCATTTGTCCCTGCCTGGCCGAAAGGTCAGGCGGGGACTTAATGTTTTTACTCCCGTTCGTTGATCCTGATTTTTTCCTTAATCTTAATCATTCTCTTGATCTTGACCGGGTTTCGGCTCAGGAAAACGCAGATTGAGATTTAAAAAAAAGTCTTGCCCGCTGACGGCTTCCGGCACAAATTGCCTTTAACTTAACCGTCAAAAAAGATTATGGGACGCATCTACAACAATATTGTCGAAACCGTCGGGCACACGCCACTGGTCAAATTGAACAAGGTCACCGCCGGCCTGTCCGCCACCATTCTGCTCAAGTGTGAATTTTTTAACCCGCTCAGCAGCGTCAAGGACCGCATCGGCATGTCCATGATCGAGGACGCCGAAAAACGCGGCGTGCTCAAAAAGGACACCATCGTCATTGAGCCGACCAGCGGCAACACCGGTATCGCGCTCGCGTTTGTTTGCGCGGCCAAAGGCTACAAGCTCATCCTGACCATGCCCGAAACCATGTCCATTGAACGCCGCACATTGCTGGCGATGCTGGGGGCAAAGCTCGTTTTGACGCCCGGCGCGGAAGGCATGAAAGGGGCCATCGCCAAGGCCGAGCAATTGGCCAAGGAAACACCGAATTCGTGGATTCCGCAGCAGTTTGAGAATCCGGCCAATGTCGAAATTCATCGCAAGACGACGGCGGAGGAGATTTGGGCTGATACCGATGGCAAGGTGGACATTCTGGTCGCGGGCGTCGGGACGGGCGGCACGATTACCGGTTGCGCGGAAGTCATCAAGCCGCGCAAGCCGTCGTTCGTTGCGATTACGGTGGATCCCAAGGATTCCCCGGTGATTGCCCAGACGCTGGCGGGCCAGCCGTTAAAGCCGGGTCCCCACAAAATCCAAGGCTTGGGCGCCGGGTTTATCCCAAAAAACCTTCATTTGAAGGATATCAACGGCAATCCGCAAATTGCGGAGTCCATTCAAGTTTCCAACGATGACGCGTTTGAAATGGCGCGGCGGTTGGCGAAGGAAGAGGGCATTTTGTGTGGCATTTCGTCCGGTGCCAACGTCTGGGCGGCCATTCAGGTGGCCAAACGCCCGGAAAACAAGGGCAAACTCATTGTGACCATTGCCCCGTCCACCGGTGAGCGTTATTTGAGCACGCCGCTGGCGGCGGAGGCGCGCGCGGCGGTGGGCGGTTGAGGGTTGGAAAATCAGGGATGAGGGCCTGATTTTGCCTAAAAAAAGTGTTGCGCCGGCCGGGCTTTGCCCGTAATTAACAGGTGTCGAAGGTTTGATGTCTGTGGTACGGCAGCTTTTCAGGACAGAAGGCGGCCGGTTAATTTCCCAAAATTCAAATTTCAATACCGGTTTTCGGGATAAAGCTTTTAGCCTTCGTGCACAAAATACATTTATGAGCGACACAAAGAACAACGGTGAGAAATCATCGGATTACGGGTCCGGCTTTCTGGAGATTTCGGAAAAGGGGTTTGGTTTCCTGCGCACGGCGCAAAACCATTATCACCCCAAGCCGACCGATATCTTTGTCACGCCCGACACCATCCGGCGCAGTTTCCTGCGCGAGGGCAGCCACATCCTCGGCCCGACCCAGCCGCCGCATCGCGGCACCAGCCCCCAACTCAAAGCCGTCGAGAAGGTCAACGACATGCTGTTCGAGGACTATGTCAAGGCGGTCCGCTTCGAAAATCTGACGAGCATTGATCCAATTGAAAAGTTCAAGCTGGAAACGGACCCCGATTTGATCGAGACGCGCGTGATTGACCTCGTCACGCCAATCGGGAAGGGCACCCGTGGTTTGATTGTGTCCCCGCCACGCAGCGGCAAGACCACCATTCTCAAGCAAATCTGTAATGCCGTTACCACCAATCATCCCGAAGTCCAGGCCATGGTGCTGCTGATTGACGAGCGGCCGGAGGAAGTCACGGATTTCCAACGCTCGGTCAAGGCCGAGGTCGTGGCGTCGTCGAACGACCAGGACCTGGAAACGCACGTGCGGCTCTCGCGCTTTATGGTTGAGCGTTGCCGGCGCATCGTGGAAAGCGGCAAGGACGTTTTCGTGCTGATGGATTCGCTCACACGCATTGCCCGCGCTTACAACAGTGTTCACGGCGGCAGCGGCCGCACCATGACCGGCGGCGTGGACGCGCGCGCCCTGGAAATCCCGCGCAAAATGTTCGCCTCGGCGCGCAAGATCGAGAATGGCGGTTCCTTGACGATTCTGGCCACGGCGCTCATCGACACTGGGTCGCGCATGGATGAACTCATTTTTCAGGAATTCAAAGGCACAGGCAACATGGAGTTGATCCTCGACCGCAAACTTTCCGACCGCCGCCTGTTCCCGGCCATTGACATTCCCAAGAGCGGCACGCGCAAGGAGGAAAAATTGTTCCCGGCCAAACAAATCGAAGCCGTGCGCAAATTGCGCCGGATGATGGTGGACTTGAATCCGATTGAAGCCATGGAAACACTCGTCGCCGCGCTCAAGAAGCACAAGACCAACGACGAATTGCTCGCCAAGCTCGAAAAAGGCAGTTGAGCCGGAGCACGACGGGCGTTCGGTACGGCATGTTCGGATTTCTTAAAAAACGCCGCCAGAACCGGATCCGAAACCGACCGTTCCCATCCGAATGGCGCGACCTGCTCTTGCGCCGTTATCCCATGTATTTCCGTCTGCCACCGGCCGACCAGCACGAATTGGAGGGTCATATCCAGGTTTTTCTTGCCGGGAAGCATTTTGAAGGCTGTGGCGGGCAGGAGATCACCGACGAAGTCAGGGTATTGATTGCGGCACAGGCGTGCCTGTTGTTACTGCATCGGGAAACAGCCTGTTATCCCCTTTTGCACAGCATCCTGGTGTATCCTTCCAGTTATGTTGCCCCGACGTGGCGCCTCGATAAGGGCGGGAGGACGATTACCGAAGGTCATCAGGTGCGGAGAGGCGAATCGTGGGCGCACGGAACGGTGGTGCTGGCGTGGGACGGTGTGTTTGCCGGGGCCGTGGAGCTGGACAAGGACCGGAATCTGGTTCTGCACGAATTTGCCCATCAGCTTGATGAGGAAGACGGCAGGGCCGATGGCGTTCCTTTGTTGAGCGGGTCAAATCTTCGACAGATACACCATCGCTATCAGACTTGGGCCAAGGTTTTGAGTGCGGAATTTCAGCAACTTCGCCGGGCAGCGGAAGATGGCCGGGAAACGGTTCTGGACACCTATGGCGCCCAAAATCCCGCGGAGTTTTTCGCTGTCGCCACGGAATGTTTTTTTGAGAAACCCGGTCGGCTGCACGAACGGCATCCCGCTTTGTACGCTGAGTTAAAGGAATTTTACAGGCAGGATCCCTTGCTTTATGTCCCGGCTGAGCCGGTCCAAAATGAAACTCCAACGTGACATCAGATCCCGGTCGGCCATACCGACAAGAGGGGCGCTTCATTCCCGCCCGCCGTTGGAGCGGATGTTGCGCATCCATCAGGCGGTCTCGTCCGGCAGGTTTCCCAACGCCTCCACGCTGGCCCGTGAAATCGAGGTTGCCACCAAGACCATCCATCGCGACATCGAATTCATGCGTGATCGGCTTAATTTGCCCATTGAATTCGATTCGCGCCAAAATGGTTATCATTACTCCGAGCAAGTCAGCGCCTTTCCGACGATGCAGATCACCGAAGGCGAGCTTTTCGCACTCGTCGTTGCGGAAAAAGCCCTTCAGCAATACCGGGGCACCAGCTTCGAGAAACCGCTTTTAAGCGCCATCAAAAAAATGGAGCAGGCGTTGCCGGACACCATTTCGCTCAATCTCGCCGACATCGAACAGACGATTTCCTTTCGCACCCGGGCCGAGCCGGTACTGGACTTGAAAATCTTCGACGTGCTGGCCAGGGCCGTTTCGGACCGCAAGCAACTGGAATTGGCCTATCGCAAACCCGGCCAGCGGCAGCCGGAGAAGCGCATCGTTGACCCGTATCATCTGGCGAACATCAACGGCGAATGGTTCCTGTTTGCCTACGATCACGGGCGCAAGGACATCCGCACTTTTGTGCCGGCGCGAATCCAGTCTGTTCGTCCGACGGGAGAGACCTTTGAACGCTCGCAGAAATTCTCGTTGGAAGAGCGCCTGCGCGACAGTTTTGGCGTTCATTCTGGCGAAGGCGAATATGAGATCGTCATCCGTTTCAACTCGCGGGTTGCTGATTATATCCGTGAAAAAAGATGGCATGAATCACAGCAGTTGCGCGAGCTGAAGGGCGGGGGAGTGGAATTGCGGATGAAATTGTCGAGCCTGGTCGAGATCGAGCGCTGGATTCTGGGATGGGGTGGCGATGCAAAGGTCATTCGTCCAAAGGAACTCATTGACGCCGTTCGCAGGTCGGCTGGGCAGATTCTTGGCATTTAAGCAGAAAACCTTGATGGTTTCCGGATTGAATTGTTTCAAGTGTTAGCTTAGAATGTTGCAGTTGTGAAATCCAAGTTCGGCTTATTTTTGTTTTATGTGCTTCTGCTGTTTAGCCCGGTTGGACTGGCTTTCGCACAAGGCACGGCGTTCACGTATCAGGGGCGTTTGAATGACGGCGGCGCCCCGGCAAGCGGGAGTTACGACCTGACCTTCGCTCTGTTCAATACCAACATCACCGGTACCGCCCTGGGTGGCACCCTCACCAACAGTGCCACAGCCGTCAGCAATGGCTTGTTCATCGTGACGCTCGATTTCAGCAATCAGTTCGACGGCACGCCGCGCTGGCTTCAAATCGGCGTCCGCACCAACGGCACCTCCAGTTTCACCCCGCTGAGTCCGCGTCAGCAACTGACGCCGACGCCCTACGCCATTTTTGCGAACGGTGCGAGTAATCTTTCGGGTACGCTGCCGGCGTCACAGTTGGCCGGCACGTTGCCGCCCAGCGCTTTTGCGGGTTACACCAACACGGTGGCCTTGACCAACGGTGGCAACCTGTTTTCTGGAACTTTCAGTGGCATCTTTAGCGGTATTTTCAACGGTTCCTTCTTCGGAAATGGCGGTGGGATGACGAATGTGAACGTGACCAACCTGACCGGAGTTCTGGCGGATAAGCAGTTGCCCGCGAATACCGCGTTTGTGAACAGCAACCAGACTTTCAGTGGCGCAAATATCTTTACCAATTCCAACAATAGCTTTCAGGGCAGTTTTTTTGGCAATGGCTTGGTCGGGTGGATCTCTACCAACGGCACGGCTATTCAAGCAGTAATCGACCACGGCTATTTGTTGACCAGCCCGCTGCTGGCGACCGTGACATTGCCGGCGTCGGCAAATCCCGGTGACATTGTGCGGCTATCGGGCGCCGGCGCGAGCGGCTGGAAGTTGGCACAAAACGCCGGCCAATCCATCATCGGAAATTTCTCCAGCTTTGCTAATTCGCCATGGACGATGACCATGGCTGCCAACACCTGGTATGGCATTGCTTCGTCGGCGGATGGCAGCCGGCTGGCAGCAGCGGCGAGTGTTAACGGCATTTATACTTCAGTCAATTCAGGAATTACCTGGAATCCCAACAGCGTGGTCGCCGCGCAATGGCGTTCCATTGCCTCGTCTGCCGATGGCAGCAAATTAGTGGCGGCCATTTTCGGTGGCGGAGTTTACACAAATTCAGGAGTGAATTGGACGGTGACCGCCTCCGGTTCCGCGAACTGGATTTCCGTAGCTTCCTCGGCGAATGGCAGCACATTGTATGCAGCGGTGAGCGGTGGGAATGTCTGGATGTCCAACAATTCAGGCACGTCGTGGTCGGCAGTAACTGGAGGTGGGAATTGGGTTTCGGTGACATGCTCGGCGGATGGCACTAAATTTGCCGCGGCGGCTGCCGGCGGCGGGATTCAGGCTTCCGGTGGTTCAGGCGCGCCCGGCGCAAACTGGAGTTCGGTTACTTCGTCCGCTGACGGTAACCGGCTGGCGGCGGCGATCGGCGGTGGAAGCATTTATACTTCGTCCAACGGCGGCGGAAGTTGGACGCAGCAAACCGGCGCGCCTACCAGTGCAAATTGGACCTCCATTGATTCGTCGTCAGATGGCAGCAAGCTGGTAGCGGTGGTGACCGGCGGCGGGATTTACACTTCCAGCAATTATGGCATCACTTGGGTGCAACAGACCAATGCGCCCGTGCAGGCTTGGAGTTCCGTTGCCTCGTCGGCCGATGGCACCAAAGTGGCTGCCGCCGTCAACAACGCCAGTGCAGGCGGAATCTTTGTTTCAGAGGCCTCTTCCCAAACCACGACTACGGTGGGGACCAGTGGGTACCTCGTTGGCAGCCAGGGCTCGGCGGTGGAGTTGCAATACATCGGGAACAACCAGTTCATGCCCGTCAGCTTCGCCGGGAAACATTTGGGCGTATTAAGATCCGCTGGTGAGGTTGCGCTGCCGAATCGTATCTAGCCAATTTTGAATTTCGGGCACTGACTGAGGAATTTTTTCGGGTTCTGATAGATGATTTTATCAATCACCCCGGCGGGATGGCCGCGTTTCTTCATTTCCACCGCCGTTTTCGGCACGGCCAAAGGATCACTCACGCCCCAATCACACGCGCTGTTCATCCAGATTCGTTCTTGGCCGTAGGTTTCAAGGATGTCAATGGCCCGCGCCGGCGAACACTTGGTTTCCGGGTAAAGCGTCATGCCCGCCCAACAACCCGCGTCCAAAACCAGCTCCACGGTATGTTCCTCGACATGGTCAATGATGACCCGCTCCGGCCGGATGCGCTTGTCGCTCTTCAACACGTCCAGAATCAGCCGCGTGCCTTTCAGTTTGTCCTCCAGATGCGGCGTGTGAACGAGAATGAGCTGGTTATATCGCGCCGCGAGGTCCACGTGCATTCCAAGCACCTTCAGTTCATTCCGCGAATTCTTGTTCAGCCCGATTTCGCCGATGCCGAGCACATTGGGCCGGGTTAGAAATCCTGGAATCAGCGCGATGACTTCATCCGCGAGTTTTACGTCCTCGGCTTCCTTGGGATTGATGCAAAGCCAGCAGAAATGTTTCAGGCCGAATTTTGCCGCGCGCTTCGGCTCGTGCTCGGTGAGCTGGCAGAAATAATCGTAAAAGCCGGCGGCGGAACTGCGGTCAAAACCCGCCCAGAACGCCGGTTCGCAAACCGCCTCACAGCCGGCAACAGCCATGCGCTCGTAGTCGTCCGTGACGCGGCTGACCATGTGGGCGTGAGGCTCGATATAACGCATAAATGAAGTGCGACCTCATTTTGAAGTCTCGCGATAAGCGCCCGCAGCCCCTTTGCCTGCCGCTTTGGCGATCGGCGTCGTGGTTGGATCGCTGAACGCGAGCAGAACATTTTTGGCTTTTTCCTTTTTGGTGCCGGCCAATTCGCCAAGTGCGGAGCGAAAGGCATTCAAGCGAAAATCGTCCTTGCCGGCGGCGCGTTCGGCACGGTCGAGGAAGGCGGCGATTTCAATCAACTTGTGCCGCGCGTCGAGGAAGTAAAGGTCGAGAACCTGCTGTCGGGTCATAGCATTTATGATTTACGATTGACGGTTTATCATTTTGTCAAAATGTGGCATTCCAATCATAAATCGTAAATCATAAATCATTAATCCACCGCAGCACCTGTCTCGCCGCTTCCCTGGGTGCGGTGCTCAGGACGTTGTGATCAGCACGCAGGATGACTCTGTAGTCGCGCAACGCCGGACAATTATTTCTGAGCCAGTGCCGGACCCGCAGCCACGGCACAATCGGATCAAAAAACCCGCTCAAGCCAAACACCGGCAAGCTGATACGGCGGACAATCTGCCGCGGATCGTTTTCGGCGACCAGTTGCAGACGATGTTGCGCCGCGCGGCGATCCAATTCCGTCCGGCGGGCGATGAATTCGTCAAGGCTTGCCAATATTTGAGGCGAATGACGATAGCGGAAGCGGGCCACCCTGGCGTAACCGAAGATAATCCAAACGAGCAATCTTGATCGAAATACGCGCGGTGACTTTTTCTGCCAGCCGTATTGCGCGGCGCATGGGATATTTAACAAAGCCACCGGCTAGAATCACACCCTGTGCCTTGAATTTCCCGCGCGCCACCATGCTCCAAACCACCTGTGACGAGAACGATTCGCCGAGCAGCCAGCCGCCGATGATACCGTTTTTAATCAACGCGGTTTCCACCGCGGCGGCGTAATCGTCCAGTGACCATGTGAGCGTGCGCGGATAGGTGATTTCTACCAAACGCACTTTGTCGCCGATAGCATGACGGAACCCGCCGATGAGCGTCCAGTCGCCGTGTAAGCCCGGCAGATAGATCAGCGTGGGCCGCGACATATCGCCGTGTGTACGAAGTTGAATTTCTTCGGCCATTTTGCAGGAGCCGAATGGCGGGGCTCCGTTCTGTTTTAATTTCCCTGCCTGAGCCTCCTCACACCGGCTCCTACTTTTGTATTTTTGGAAAAAATTCCTGTGCGGTCTGGCAGGTGGTAGCGCTCAATTCTTCGAGCGAACAGCCTTTCACCTGGGCTACAACTTCGGAAATTTCCTTCACATAAGCCGGTTCGCAACGTTTGCCGCGATACGGCACGGGCGCGAGATACGGACAATCAGTTTCCAGCATGAGCTTGTCCAGCGGCGTGGCGGCGACGGTATCGCGGACATTCTGGCCGTTCTTGAATGTTACAATGCCGGTGAAGCTGACGAGTGAACCGATTTCCAGCACACGGTGCATCCGATCCGCGTTTTCGCCGAAACAATGAAAAACACCGCGCACTTTCCCGGCGAACGGTTTAAGTTGCGCGAGGGTGTCGTCAAAGGCATCGCGTTGATGGATGATGCAGTTCAGCCCGGCTTCGATGGCGACTTCGATTTGTTGCTGGAAAATGTCGGCCTGCCGTTGTTTGTAGCGTGCGTCATCTTCGGCAGAAGACGGCGCGCACGGAGTGACGCGCCCTACCATGTCCGCTTGGGTGAGGCGCGTCACTCCGTGCGCGCCGCTCATGCACTGGGCAGATGATGATAGTCGAGACCAATTTCGCCGATGGCGACGACCTTGGGATGCTTGGCGTATTCGCGCAAAGCCGGGCGCAGGTCGGATGGCGCTTTCATCACCTCGGTTGGATGCCAGCCGACGGCGGCATAAACGGACGGAAATTTTTCCGCCAGCCGGATGGCGCGGTCACTGCTGCCAAGGCTGGTTCCAATGGAAATCATTTTGACGATGCCGGCGGCTTGGGCGCGGGCGATGACTTCGGGCAAGTCATTCGCATAATCGGGATAGTCGAGATGCGCGTGGGTGTCGTAAAACGTGGCCATGCCAATTTGCCGGTTATTTGGTCAGCGCCTCGTATCTGGCTACTTCATCAGGCTTGTTGAGTTTCCGCGCCAGGACCAAAAGCTTTTGGTAAATGGAGCGTTCTGCCGGGATAGTCAGAGGATTCCCGGAGCAGATTGTTGATAATCGTCGTAGGCTTCCTGGTCCCGGTTCTGGTCCTCCAGTTTTTCGCCGAGCGTGAGCTGGAGACGAATGCGCTGTTCCGGTGACGGGTTGAGTTTTAAAGCCCGCTGGTACGTTTCAATGGCCGAGGACGGTTTGCCTTCCATTTCATAAAGGTCGGCAAGTTTTTCAGTGAGCACGGCGCTGTTGGTGGTGGCGTTGAGGTTTTCAAGATAAATTGCCATCCGGAAGATGGACGCGCCGTGGGCGAGCGCCAGGTCAACGACGCGCAGGCACGGCCATTCGAGCAGGGGGCTGTGACGGCGCTCGAGTTGCGCGTACAGAAGTTGCAGTGAATTGCCGAATGGCCGGTAAAGCGGGTCGCCAATAACGGTGGTCTGCCACGAAAGGACCGGTTGTGCTGCCCATGCCGCCTCGCCAAAGGTAAAGCCGTTGCCCATCCAGCGTGCCAGAAAGGCGGCAATGTTTGGCGTGCCGGAGAGGTAAGGTTCATACACACAGCCCATTGTGCAGGTCACTCCTTTGGCCAACAGCGGGCCGCACCAGTGTTCGATCTTCGGAGCGGAGTGTCTCGGCGCTGAACGAATGCAAATGATAAGCGAACGCCCCGGGCATGAATTCCACCTTGGGCAGCGCGAAGGGCCCGGAAACATTCCCGTCATACCACCCGCAATAAATGGCAATCTGGCTCATGCGGAAAACTCGCGGGAAACGTTTCCCGCTTGTCGTCCAGGGTGGTTTCAAATCCCAGTTCACGGCAGATTTCCGCCCCTGCCTGGATCCATTCGTCGCCTAGATAATAGCTGTCTGTTTTGGGCAATCCACGCGCGTCGAAGTAAGCGCGTCCCCACAGGCCATCGCGCTCGGCCGCCAGCGCCTTGTCCACGAGGCCTTTCGCAATGTCGGCGCTCGGTCCGTCAAGCCGCGCCACCAGCAAAATGCCGTTGGTCGGATTTAAGAGGGCCGTATTGGTGACGCCATAGAACCGGTTTGGCATTGGGCCGGAAAGCAAAACGTGCGTTTCGATTAAAGGCAACCAGGACAGTTCAGAATCCACCGCGGCCTCGTTCCGCCGTAATTCCGGCTTTAAGTCATCCGGCAGCGACTCTTTCAGATTCGGGTCCGGCGCGATTTTCAGCGGCACACCGTAACACAGGACCAGGTAGCGGATTTTGGAAGCCACCACACGATATTCCATCTTCAGCGGTTCACCGTTGGTTGCAGGTATGGTCACCCAGGCGAATCGCCAGAGACCGTTGGACTCCAATTGACGCGCCAGCGGCCATTGCAACACATTGCGGAATTCTTCCCGCGACATCACCTCGTTGGTGGTCATCGCAAAACCGTAAATCTGCTTTTTGGGAACCTGCCGCGCCTGAGCATAATACTCGGCCACGGACCTGGACTCCGGCATGCGCTTGTTGTAAATGACGACGACTTCATCGCCGCCGGCCCGAGCCAGCAGCGGTGCCAGGAGCACCGGCAAAATCGCAAGCCGGATGGGGAAGAATCTCATACGCTGGTCATTTGACCTTGAACGGAGCAAAACATTCTAAAATTCACAAATGACACCCGATTTTAAGGCCGTCGTACGCCAGCGCAACGCCATCCGGCAATTCAGCTTGGGCCTTGTCGTGATCGTAATCGTGGGTCAAATGCGTGAAGAACGTCTGGGCCGCGCCAATGCGCCGCGCGGCGGTCAGGGCTTCATCAAGGCTCATGTGCGTCGGATGCGGTTTGGGCCGGAGCGCGTCGAGCACGGCGATTTCGACGCCGCGGACCTTTTCCACGACCGCCGGCGGGACTTCCTTGCAATCACTCAGATAGGCGAGCCGCTTCCTGCCGTTTTGCACAAAGAAATAACCGTTCGTCATGGTGGAACCGTGCGGCAAGGGCAGGGGAGTAATCTCAAGGTCCCCCAGCGTGAACGTTCCGTTAATCACATGTGGTTCAGGATGAAAATAACCTTTGGGAATCGGCCGGCCATCAAAGGCATAAATAAAAACACGTTTAAGCGAAGCCATCGTTTCTTCATTCGCATAAATCGGCAAGCGGCCCGCCACGGACATCGCAAAAACGCCGGCAATCGTCCAGTCCCATGACGTGATCGGCATGCGGATGGGTGAAAATCACCGCATCCAGCCAGAGGATGTTTTCGCGCAGCATTTGCACGCGAAATTCCGGCGTGGTGTCCACCACCAGTTTTGTCCGGTCGGTGGCGACATAAATGGAAGGCCGCGTGCGATGGTTTTTCGGGTTCGCCAGAAATTCCGGCGGATATTCCCGGCCAATCACCGGCACACCTTGCGAGGTGCCGCTGCCGAGGAAAACGAGTAAAAATGACATGCCTGAATTGTCCGTTCAAGTTAACGGGAGCCAACGTCCGGTGCATCAAAAACTTTTCTTTTTTTAGGTTTCCTTTTTGCCGGTTCAAGCGAAGAATGAGCGCTGGAACCGAGCGCAAAAAGGCAGGTTTCCTTTTTGCCGGTTCAAGCGAAGAATTGAGCGCCCGAACCGAGTGCAAAAAGGCCCGCGAATGGCCGGCGGCGTAAACGTGGGCATGTCCGGCAACTGTTTACAAACCATGGACTCATTGCCAGTTGTTTTACTGAAACCAAGCGAGGCCGACCGCATTATCGCCGGCCACCCGTGGGTTTATCACGGTGAAATCCTCCGCCTGACCCGGCAACCTGCTGATGGCGAACTTGTTCAGGTTAAGGATCATCGCCAGCGGTTTCTTGGTGTCGGCTTTTTCAATTCAAAGTCCAAAATCAATGTTCGCGTTCTTTCCCCCGAACGGGTCGAGATCAACGAGCATTTTTTTGAAGGACGTATTCGCGCCGCGCTCGCCGTCCGGCAAAAACATCTCCCGGAGGCGACCTCATTTCGCGTCGTCAATGCCGAAAGTGACTTTCTCAGCGGCCTCATCGTGGACAAGTATGAGGATGTACTGGTGGTCCAGATTTCTTCGCTGGGGATGGACCAGCGGAAAGCACAGACTTGTCGCCGTGCTGCAAAAAATCTTTTCGCCGCGCGCCATTCTTGAACGCGGTGATATGGCGTCGCGAAAGTTTGAGGGTCTGGCGGAAGTAAACGGAATTTTGGCTGGTGAATTGGGCGGGCCGATTTTAGTCAAGCTGAACGGGTTGAAGTTCGAGACCGACCTCGTCGGCGGACACAAGACTGGTTTGTATCTCGACCAGCAGGTGAATTACCAGGCGGTGGCGCGGTTTGCGAAAGACGCGCAAGTATTGGACTGTTTCAGCTTTCTCGGCGGATTCGGTTTGCACGCGGCCCGCGCGGGTGCGGCCCACGTCCACTTGCTCGACCAAAGCGCCGAGGCGATTGCGGCCTCGCAACGAAACGCGGCGGCCAACGGGCTGGCGGACAAGTGCTCGTTTGAAACCGTGAATGTTTTCGACTGGTTCAAGGCGCAGACGGCCGTCCAGCCGCATGAAAAAGCCATTCCTCGATTCGATTTAATCGTGCTCGACCCGCCGTCCTTCACACGCAACCGCGCCTCGGTGCCGGACGCCTTGCGTGGTTACAAGGAAATCCATTTGCGTGCGTTGAAATTGCTGAAGCCCGGCGGCACACTGGCGACGTTTTGTTGTTCGCATCACGTGGATGCGGCAACATTTCAGGACGTGATTCTTTCCGCCGCGTATGACACGCGCCGGATTTTGCGCCGCGTTGCCGCGTATTCGCAAAGCCCGGACCATCCCGTGATCCCGATGATTCCAGAGACGGAATATTTGAAGGGCTTTGCGTTTGAAGTGGTGAGGTGATGCCGGAGGGACGAGCTCTGCGAGTCCCAAATTCAGCAAGTGTCTAACCAAAAACGGGGACTCGTATAAGTCGTCCCTCCGAGGCTTTTATTGTACTCCCACTCGGTAAAAATAGGGGCCGTCGCCAACGGCATCGGTGTCCGTGTAACTTGTCGTGCCGGCCTGGCCGACGATGTTGCTCTGAATGGTTGTAAAGGCCGGTTGGAGGGACAAATCCGCACTGCGTTGAATAAAGTAATTCAGACCGTTCACGCTCTGCCAACTGAGGGTAATGCCGGACGAATTGTTGGTCGGCGCCTGTAAGTTTGCATAAAAGATCACGGTTCCTGGTGATTGAAATTCGTAAGCGCCCATGTCCACAGTTCCGCTGACGATGCGAGGATTACCATCGAGGTCAGTGGCAGTGGTGACGAATGAGTTGTCGCCGGAATTGATACAAGGCGAATAGGATTGGAGATGAAAATCACCGGTGGCGGGATTCGCGAAAAGTGGTTCGTTGGTGATGCCGCCACCGTAGGGATTCGGAATTGTGCAGCAGTTGTTGAACTTCGTGCCGATGGCATTTGATCCGTTTGGCGCCGAGTTGCAATAAATAATGGAATTATAGCACCACGCGCCGGAGCCGCCGTTGATTCCGCCGCCACTGTTGGTCGCCAGATTAAAAGCCACGGTGCAATTGGTTATAATTATGCCGTAGAGACCCCCACCAGATGAGGCGCTGTTCCCGACAATCAAGGAATTGCAGAGGACGGATCCATACGCACCGCCGCCATTGACCGCGGTGTTGTTGCTGACCGAGCAAGCATTTAAAGTTCCGCCGTACGCACCCCCGCCGGAACTGGACGCCGAATTACCGATAATCGTGCAATTATTGAGAAGACTCGCGCCATAAACACTTCCGCCAAATACGCCGCCACCGGAAGCAGCCGTGTTGCTCATAACCGTGCAGTTGTCCAAAGTGCAACTGCAAGCCCCGCCACCGGAGCTGGCATAGTTTCCCACGACCTTACAATTGACCAGTCTGACCCGAAAAGCTCCACCCCCGACTGAGTTCGTTGCAAGATTCCCAATCAACACGCAATTGGAAACCGTACCGACCGCGGAGACGCTGACCACATTGGCCACACCCCCGCCACTGGGGTAGTTCCCCCATCCCGCCTGGCCGTTGGTCAGGGTGAAGCCCGATAACACGGCGTTATTTCCCATGGCAACGCAACGAACAGCGTTGGCCAGAGTCGGCCCGGTACCGGCGACGTGACTGCCAACAATCAGCGTGACTGCCGGGCCATTGACGCTCTGCAAAGTTACGGCGTTGGTCAGCGTCACACGATTTGTGCCCGAGTCATACCACTGCCTCCCGCCCGTCGCATAAACACCGTTGGTCACGAGGACCGTATCCCCGGTTGTCGAGGCGTCGATGGCATCCTGAATGTTGGTTGCGGCCGTGATCCAGTTGGTGAATGGTGAAACCGGCGTTGCGCCGAAAACTGACGTTTTCACATAATGCACGGGCGATTGAAATTCGTACGCGCCGATGTCCACTATGCCACCGATGATGCGCGGGTTGCCGTCCAGATCGGTATTGCCGGTGAGGTAAGAATAATTGCCGGTGTTGATGCAAGGAGAGGCGGCGTTCAAATGATAATCGCCGGCGGACAAATCGGCGAACAACGGCGGATTGGTGAAATTATTCACACCTGAAATTCCGGTCAGGGAGAACGACACGCAACAGTTGCTGAAGCTATATCCGGCGCTGGTGTCGGTGTTGGTGTAATAGCTGGAATTGTAATAGACGATGCAGTTTTGGAGCGTGCTCCCCCAAATGGATCCGGCATAGGCAGCAGCGACATTGCTGACCACTGTGCAATTAATCAGGGTGGAGTTGATTGCCCCGCCGCCGACGTATCCGGCGAAGTTGTCCGCCAACAGGCAATTGATGAGAACGCTGCCGTTGGCGCCACCGCCGCCGCCGATATTGAGGGGAGGCGCCGAATTTCCTGTCAACACGCAACTCTTGAGTGTCCCCTGATAGGCGCCCGCGCCTCCGTCGTAGGAGGCATTGCCGATGATCACACAATTGGTCACCAGGCAATTCGTGGAAGCGCACTTCACGCCGCCACCATAGTCAAAATTCGGAGTCGCCCCGTTCGTCAATGTGAAGCCGGACAAGGTCGCGCCGTTGTTCAGAAAAACACAGCGAACTGCGTTGGCGCCATTGGTTGTCCCCGGCACTTGGTAGCCTTTGATCACCGTAACCGCCGGCCCATTGACGCTTTGAACTGTTACCGGATTGTTAATATAAACCCGGTTTGAGCCCCCGATGGGAATGCCGCCGTATTGGTAAATTCCATTTGTAACCAGAACTGTGTCTCCGCCACTGACGATATTAGCCGCCTGCTGAATGTTTGTCGCTGCCGTTACCCAACTGAGGTAAGGTGAAATCGGATTGGTGCAATTCACGTCCACATAATGCGTGGTCGCTGCGCGGGCATTAAAGTTTAGAAGCGCGCCACAAACCGCTGCCGCCAATGGCAATCGCAGTTTCATCAAAACTTACGGGTTTGTTGAAGATTTCAAGAAATTCTAACAAAACCTTCCGGCCCCGTCAAGCTGCTTAATGGGCAGTTAAAGCAAAAGTTCCCGTTGCCAGTTCATCAGTTCCGGCGCGTGTTGGTCCCAGTCACGGGCAAGTTCGCTGAGCGTGGCGCGGCTGGCGATGACGGTGGGGTCGATGCCAAGTTCGCGCGAGCGCTGGTCCCGGCGTTTTTCCAGGTCGTGATAGCGGCGCATCTCGGCTTCGGTCGGGCGATAAAACTTATGCCGTAAAATTTCAGGGTGACGGTCGGTTGGAAGTGCCAGGGCGGTCCTGACGGTCTGATTCAGGCTTTCACGGCGGCGTGGCGAGAGGCGGATCGGCAGCAAATGATCAATCGGCTTGTGCGTGGCAGCGGTCGCGGCGATGGTGATAAGTCTTTCATGGTTGAGAATGAAAAACGGAGGGCGATTGGCGGCAACGGCTTCGCTTTCGCGCCATTCCCACAATCCACGCAGAACCGCCAGCGCACGGCGATTCAACGCGTGGCTGCCCTTGATGCGCCAGACGGCATCCGCGTTGGGGGTGGGCGGCTTTGAGCTTTCCGCGATCAATCGTGCGCACGATTCCTGGTGCCAGGCCAGCCGGCCCTTCGGTTGGAGTTCAAGCTTCAGCTTGCCGGCGAGCGGCTCGAGGTAATGTGTGTCATTACGCGCATATTTCTCCATCCGTTCGGTAAGTGGACGCCGGGCCCAATCGGCCTTTTGCGACCCCTTGTCCAGCTTCACGCCCAGAAAGGTTTCAACCAGCGCACTCAAGCCAAACTGGCGTTCGCCCAAAAGCCGGGCGGCCAACATGGTGTCAAAAATGGCCGACGGAACAAACTCATGGTGCTTGCGCAGCAACCGCAAATCGTAATCCGCGCCGTGCATGATCAGCTCGTGCGCATTGAGCGCGTCCAACAGCGGATCAAGATGGATGCCGGCGAGCGGGTCAATTAAAGTGTCGCCGGCAGCGGTGCTGATTTGGATAAGGCAGACCTTTTCGGGATAGGCGTGCAGGCTGTCGGCTTCGGTGTCGAGGGCCAGCCAGGGAGCGGATTGAATGGTCGGCAGAAGGGCGGCCAGCTTTACGTCGGTGTTAATCACGCCAGAAATATATTTAGGATGCGGCCAATCAAAAGGCGAAACTGTAAGCCATCTTGCCTGCCGCCCGGTTTTGGATTTGCGCGCACCTGATTTCGTCAATATGGAATTGAATGCTTCGGGCAATACGCCTGTCCATTAAATGTAACTTTTTCTTGCAAAGAGACGAGCTAATGGCGCTAATCATCGGGCAGGGAAGGACGCGCCGGATAATTTTGACGTTTTATGAACGAGCCGATGTTTATGGTAGCGCCGCCGCAGAAGAAGCGGCACCGCTGGCTGCGATTCTTCGCGGCTCTGGCGGTGCTGGTGATCATTTTGATTGGGGTGGTGTATTTTGTCGTCACCAGCCCAACCTTCATCAAAAGTGTGGTGCTGCCGCGCGTAGGCACGGCGATAAATGCGGAGGTCACGGTCAGCAGCCTGACTTTCGACCCGTTCAAACAAATTGTGCTGCGCGATTTGAAGGTACAGGCGGTCGGGCAGGCGCCGGTTTTCACTGCCTCGGAAGTGAGCCTCCGTTATCATCTCTGGGAGATTCTCCAGGGCAATATTCACGTGGATGAAATCGCGCTCAACTCACCGACAGTGGAGCTGATTCAAAACCCGGATGGGAGCAGCAACCTGGATCCGCTGCTGAAGGCGCTGCAGGGAAAACCTGCCAAAGTCAGCAAACCCAAACCGGCGCCGTCAAAAGCGCCTCAGATCAATCTGGGCCGGCTGACCTTGAGCAACCTGAGCCTGGTGGAAATCAAAAACTATGACGGCGGACGAAGCAACGTGCTGGCGCTGACGAACCTGGATCTTACGCTTTCCAACGTGAAGAACGGACAGTCCGCCGCACTGCAACTGTCGGCGGTGCTATGGGTTGACCAAAATCCGCCTGGCGGCATCAACGGAGTTCTGGCGGCGGCCATCAAAGGAGATTTCAATTTTGGCCTGACGCCGGATTTGAAACCGGCGTCCGCCTCCGGTAAGGTACAATTGTCGGTCTCCAGCGCCGGCGGCGCGTTCGGCGATTTCTCCAAACTTGCTGCCGGACTGGACTGCGACGCAACGCCCACGGAAATCAAGCAACTGGATTTGCATTTTCAGAACGCAGACGCGCCGCTGGGCGACCTGGCCATCAACGGCCCGCTCGATCTGGCAACCATGGAGGGCAGCTTGCAGGTGGCCTTGCGGGGAGTTGACCGGCGGCTGTTGAATCTGGCCGGGGCTACACAGGGCATTGATTTCGGCTCGACCGCCATCAGTTGCACGAACGAAATTACGTTGACGAATTCCGGAAAGAACTTCGCTGTGACGGGCCGGTTCGCCGCGGACAAATTCCAGGTGACCCGCGCAGGGCAGACCACGCCGGCGTTGGATTTCAGCGCCGATTACGCGGTCACGGTCGATAATGCGGCGCATACTGTACTACTGCACAACCTTACGTTATCCGGAACGCATAATGGCGATCAGCTACTGGCCGCCAGTCTGTCGCAGCCAATGAATTTGGCCTGGGGAAGCGGTGCTGGTGGCGTTGGCGATTCCGCGTTAGACCTGGACGTAACCAATATGAATCTTGCGGATTGGCGGCCTTTCCTCGGCAACTCTGTGTCCGCCGGTGATGTGAACCTGCAATTGAAACTGACTTCCCAACGGGGCGGCAATCAACTTGGGTTCGACCTGAATTCAGAAGTCAAAGATCTGGCGGCCCGGATCAGCAGCAATCAGGTCTTCCAGGCGACAGTGAATTTGCATGCGCAGGGCGGGTCAGTGGATTTCAACCAGTGCAACCTGACCACCTACCGGCTGCAAATCATCCGGCAAAACCAGCCGTTGCTCACCGCGTCGGGTATGGGAACTTACAATCCAGCCGACGCAAGCGCAGACGCGCAAATTGCGCTGGAGGTATCGCTGGCGGGAATGAGTGATGCATTTCCGCAGCCGGATAACAAAATATCATCCGGCACCCTCAAGCTGAACGGCCGCGTTACGCAGAAACAAAATACTCAGACCGTCACCGGCCAACTGGTACTGGCTGATTTGACCGGGCAGCTCGGCAAGAATTCGTTCAGCAATTTCGGCAGTACGATGGACATGGATGTCAGCCGGACGCCGGACCGGATCCAAATTCAAAAACTCAACGGCGCGCTCACACAAAACGGAAGTGCCAGGGGAGATTTTGTCCTGACTGGCGCTGTTGAACCCTCCAACCAGAAGGTGCAATTGACTGCCACACTTTCTGGTTTCAATCAGGACGGGTTGCGTCCGTTCCTGGAACCGATGCTGGGCGGGAAACAACTGGCTTCCATTGCCGTCAACGGCAATGCCTCCGTCCAGTATGCGCCGAACAGCAGTTCCACCGTCAAAGCTGATTTGCAGGTGACCAACCTCGTTGTTCACGATCCCAAAGGGCAGTTTCCGGAAACACCGCTGGCGGCCCAATTGCAGGTTGATACTTCGCTGCAAAAGCAATCCGCCGACATCCACCAATTCCAAATCGGCCTGACACCCACTGACCACGCCCGGAACCGGATTCAATTGCAGGGGCACGTTGACTTTTCCCAAGCCCAGGCCATCCAGGGAAACCTGAATCTTTCATCCGACGGTCTTGACCTGACTCGCTATTATGATTTATTCGCCGGTGGCGCGAAGGCCTCCGGGAAAGCCGTTCCGACCGCTTCGCCCGCAAGCACCGCTTCGGCCCCGGCGAATCAGGAACCGGCTCCCGTGAATCTGCCGCTTCACAACTTCACAGTGGCAGCGAATATCGGGCGGCTTTATCTGCATGAAGTGGCCATCACCAATTTTCAAACCACGGTAAAAATGGATGGCGGTCACGTGCTGGTCAAACCGTTCCAGCTCGTACTCAATGGAGCTCCCGTGAGCGCCACGGCAGATTTGGACCTGAGCGTGCCGGGCTACAAATACAATTTGAACGTCAATGCCGATCAGGTTCCGCTGGGGCCGCTGGTGAATACGTTCGCGCCTGACCGCCAGGGCCAGTTGGGCGGGACATTGACCGCGCATACGCAAATCGCCGGCGCGGGCGTCACCGGTATGGATTTGAAACAGAATCTCGCCGGCCAGTTTGAAGTGGATGCCACCAATCTGAACCTGTCTGTAATCAATGTCCGAAGCCAAATCCTTAAAACATTGATCAACGTGGTGGCGACGGTCCCGCAACTCTTAAGCAATCCCGAAACCGCCATCGTCTCGCTGCTGACCCGGGCGACGGGCTTAAGCAATGGCGGATTAATGAACCAGCTTCAACAGTCGCCAATTGAGACGATTACCGTGCAGGGCGGGGCGGGCGACGGTCGAATCAACCTGCAATTGGCCGTCGTGCAAAGCGCCGCATTTGAAGCTGACGCCACCGGTACCATTGCCTTGGCGCCCGAATTAACCAACTCCACCATCAATATACCGATAACGATTCAGCTGAGCCGCTCCATCGCTGGTCAGCTTAATCTGGCTGCCGCCAACACTTCTGCCGGCGCGTATGTGCCGATGCCGCAATTTTTTACGATGACCGGCACCCTGGGCAATCCGGATAAAAAAATCAACAAACTCGCGTTGGTTGGCCTTACGGTGCAATCCGTGGGAAATAGTTTAATAAAACCGGCAAATGGGAATCCATCGCCGGTGGGAAACCTCCTGAACCGATTCCTGCGCAAGTGAAGTGTGTTTCCACTCGAGGGCAAAGGCGACAAGGTTGCCGGGTGCGCGAGCGCGTTCTCGTCGCCGTCCTCCGGTATAATGTAATACTGGTAAAACTGTCGGCGCCGTCGGGCCATCGATGACAATGACGGTCATCCGTGTTTGTCCGTGTTCATTCGTGGTTGCTCGGATTGGCCGTCATTTGACCCACCGAATTGCCACGCTAGATTCTTGCCATCCAACTTCCGATTCTCCTAACCTTCCTAAATGAATTTAGCCAGTGCCTTTGCCGCTTCGGTAGAAAAACGGCGTGAGAAAATTGCCATTTATTGGGGGGAAAAGGAATTCAGCTATGCTGCGGTCTTCGGGCAGGTTTGCGCTGTGGTGGCGGAATTGGTCGGCAAAATGGGTGTACAGCCCGGCGACCGCGTGGCGCTTTGGGTGAAAAATTGTCCGGAATTTGTGCCGGCGGTGTTCGGCATCCTGTCGGCCGGCGGCGTGGTTGTGCCCATCAACAATTTCCTGAAACCGGCCGAGGTCAGTTACATCCTGAACGATTCCGGCGCGAACGTGGTGATTACCGATGCCGATTTGAGCGCGCATTTTCCAGAATTAGCCGCTGCGCGTCCGCTGTTGAAAATGCTCAAGGTGGAAGAGTTTGCAGGCCAGGGTTCGACGGAGTCTCACCCCACCGGACCTGAAATCGTAAATCCGACGGAGTCAGATCTCGCGGCGCTGCTCTACACGTCCGGCACGACCGGCCATCCGAAGGGCGCGATGCTCACGCACGGTAATTTTCTCCATAACGTGGCGAGTTGCGTGGAGGTGCTCAAAGTGCAGGAGGACGAACGGGTGATTGTGGCATTGCCGCAGTTTCACAGCTTTATGTTCACGGTGGGCACGCTATTGCCGATGTTGTGCGGCGGCGGGATTTTGCTGCTGAAGACGCTGCACCCGTTCAAGCAGGTGCTCGAGGACATTGCGCGGCATCGGGGAACGATTTTGCCGGCGGTGCCGTCATTTTACCGCGCGCTGCTGACGGTGCCGGAGTTCGGCAAGCTCCCGTTGCGCCTGTGCGTCAGCGGCGGGGCGCCGTTGCCGGTGGAGGTTTTCAACGAGTTCACGCGGAGATTTCCGTTCCCGTTGCGTGAAGGCTACGGCCCCACCGAGAGCAGCCCGGTGGCCACGGTGAACCCGATCTATGGAGTCAACAAACCCGGCTCCATTGGCAAACCGATCCCGAATGTGGAGCTGAGCATCCGTGACGAGGCCGGCAAGGAGTTGCCGGCGGGTGCGACCGGCGAAATCTGTATCCGCGGGGGCAACGTGATGCGCGGCTATTGGAATCAGCCGGAAGAAACAGCGAAGGTTTTACGCGACGGCTGGCTTTATACCGGCGACGTGGGCTATCGCGACGCCGACGGCTATTATTTCATCACTGATCGCAAAAAGGACATGCTGTTGGTCAACGGCATCAATGTGTATCCGCGTGAGATTGAGGAAATTATTTATCAATTTCCCGGAGTCAAGGAAGCGGCGGTGGTGGGGATGCCGGATCCGCGCAAAGGCGAGCAGCCGTTGGCGTTCGTATCGCCGGTCGAAGGTCAAGTGCTGGATGAACGGGCGTTATTGCAGTTCGTTCGCGGCAAACTGGCTGATTACAAAGTGCCCAAACGCGTCATTTTCATGCCTGTCCTGCCACGGAATACAACGGGTAAAATCCTCAAAACCACCCTGCGCCAGCATCCACTTGGTTGAAGACTGCTGTCAGATAAGTGATTATAAACAAACATATTACAACTCGGCCTTTTCCGGGTTGACGTGGGTGGATTACCGACAGTAAGCTTATACGACTGTACGGCGCATGGTGTGCCGGATGGTAACAATCTTATGGCTGAAGGATACTGCGTCAAGTGCAAGGCCAAGAAGGAAATCGCTAACGGCGTCGAAGAAGTCATGAAGAACGGGCGGAAGGCCATCAAAGGCAAATGTCCGACCTGCGGCACCGTCATGTTCAAGATTTTGGGAGGTAAAGCGGCTCCTGCCGGCGCGTCCACAGTCACTCCACCGGCCGCGAGCTGATATGTCGCAACAGCTCGCCTATGTCATCGTCACCCCTTATTCGCTCTACAAATCGCGCACGGGCGGAATTCTAAGCCGGTTGATTTCCCGCACGGGCCTGGACTTGACCGCCATGCGGATGTTTGCTCCCGGTCCCGAACTGGCAAAAGAATATGCCGCAACCATCGTCTCGGCCCAGGACCCCCAGGACCGGAAAATCCAGGAACTGCTTCGGGAATACGTTCTACAAAATCTCTCGCCGGATCCTAAAACTGGCCGGCGGCGGCGGGTGTTAATGATGCTCTTTCAAGGCGACGAAGCCGTGCGCAAAGTCCGTTCCGTGGTCGGCAATTTAAGCCCGGACCGGCGCGGCGGTGAAACCATCCGGGACACCTACAGCGATTTGATTATGTACGACGACGGAGGGGTTCGTTACTTCGAACCCGCCGTGCTGGCCTCGCCGAATGAGCAGGAAGCGGAAACGAAGTTGAAATTGTGGGCGCGCTATTCGGACACGGATGGCGGGGTGTTGGAGGATGTCATTGCCTATCCGCCGGGACAGTCGGGGGAACGCACGCTGGTGCTCATCAAGCCGGATAATTTCAAATTCCCCACCGGCCGGCCCGGCAATGTGATTGATTTCTTTTCCCGGACGGGACTTTACATCGTCGGCGTCAAGGTGCTGCACATGAGTCTGGCGCAGGCGATGGAGTTTTATGGTCCGGTCCACGAAGTTTTGCGCACGAAACTCAAGGACGGCATTGCTGAACGCGCCAAAAATATTCTCGAAAAGGAACTTGGCTTTAGAATCCCGCCCGAACAACAACCGGCCCTCGGCGACATCCTCGGCCCGCTCCACGGCGACAACCAGTTTGAAAACATCATGCGGTTCATGACCGGTTTCACGCCGTCGGAATGCAAGACCGAGGCGGAACGCCGGTTGCCCGGCACGCAAAAGTGCATCGCCCTGGTTTATGAGGGCGTGAATGCCATCCGAAAAATCCGTGATGTGCTGGGTCCTACGGATCCCTCCAAGGCGCCGACCGGTTCGATTCGCCGCGAATTCGGTTCGAATATTACCGTCAACGCCGCGCACGCCAGTGATTCCGTCGAAAACGCCCAACGGGAAATGAAGATCGTCAATCCGGGCGATAATAATTTCCGGCAGGTCGTCGAGGAAATTTACGGAAAATTGTAAGCGCGCAATTTCTTGAGCAAACGCGCGTCGGCGGCGGGAAATTCAAAATCATCCAGTTCGGCTTTGCCGATCCACCGGATGGCCGCACAACCCAATGGCTGTGGCTCGCCCCCGGGCAGGCGGCAAACAAAGAATTTCAGGCGCACGGTTTTTTCCGCGTAACTATGGGAGACCGTTTCAAACAGTTCACCGACCGAGATCTTCACGCCCAGCTCCTCCTGCAGTTCACGGGCCAGGCATTGCTCGAAAGTTTCGTCCGGCTTCCGCTTGCCGCCGGGGAATTCCCAAAGCCCGCCCAAATGCGCGTCCGCCGGACGCCGGGTGATCAGAACCTTGCCCTGCCGAAAAACCAGCGCGGCGGCCACGTCAACCGGTTTTTTAGCGGCCAACACTTTTATAAACCCAACCCCGGCGCTCCATTTCGCTGCGGTCAAAGAGATTACGGCCATCAAACATGATGGGATGCGACAGCAATTTGCGCGCGCGTTCGAGATCGAGCTTTTTGAACTCGTCCCATTCGGTGGCCACGACCAGCGCATCACAACCTTCGGCCACGGCATCCATGTCATCCACATACGTCACAGCCTTCAAAATCGCCCGAGCTTTGTTCATGGCTTTAGGGTCGTGCACGCGCAAGACGGCGCCTTCCTTTTGCAGGCGCTGGCAGAGCTCAATGGCCGGCGACGTCCGGATATCATCGGTATTTTGTTTGAAGGCCAGCCCGAGCACGCCGATTTTCTTGTCTTTAAGCACCCAAAGTGTGTCGGTGATCTTCTTTACGAAGCGGTCCATCTGCCCGCCGTTAATGAGCTGCACCTCCTTGAGCAAACGAAAGTCATACCCGATCTCGTCGGCAATTTTGATGAACGCGCTCAGGTCCTTCGGAAAGCAACTGCCGCCGAAACCGATGCCCGCGTTGAGAAACCGCCGGCCGATCCGTTCATCCAGGCCCATCCCCGCGGCAACTTCCTCTACGTTCGCGCCGGTGATTTCACAAATGGCGGCCACGGCGTTGATGTAGGAAATTTTCAGCGCGAGAAATGAATTGGAGGCGTGCTTGATCAGCTCGGCGGAATTGATGTCCGTCACGACGATCGGCGCGTTAAAGGGCGCGTAAATCTTCTTCATCGCCTCAACCGGCCGCGGTGAGCGCGTGCCAATGACAATCCGGTCGGGCTTCATCAAATCACCGACGGCGAAACCTTCCCGAAGGAATTCCGGATTGCTCACCACGTCAAAGTCCGCCTTGGCCGGGCAATAACGCTTGATGGTTTCGGCCACTTTTTCGCCGGTTTTGACGGGTACGGTGCTTTTGTCCACGATGACCTTGTAATCGGTCAGGGCGGCGGCGATGTCGCGTGCGACCCGTTCAATAAAGCTCGAATCCACGGAGCCGTCCGGTTGCGGCGGCGTCGGCACGGCGATGAATATGACATCGGATTTTTGAACACCTTCGGCGGTGCTGGTGGTGAAGGAGAGCCGTCCGGCGGAAACGTTCCTGGTTACGAGATCCTCCAGACCTGGTTCATAAATGGGGATGCCGCCCGAGGCCAGCAGTTTGATTTTAGCCGTATCGTTATCCACGCACACGACCTGATGGCCGACCTCGGCGAAGCAGGCACCGGTTACCAACCCAACATAGCCGGTGCCGATAATCGTCAATTTCATGGCTTGGTGCTCAGATTAAACGAAGTCGGCGGTGCGCCCGACGGTGTGGTCGCCGGCAATTTTGCCCTCAACTGCATGGCGTGAAAGGCAGCTTCCGAACCGAGGAGATTATTGGGATTATTACGGGCGACTTCCTGATAAAAAGTTTCCGCGTCGATCACTTTGCCCCGTTGTTCGTCTATTTTTGCCAGCGCAAATTTTGCGGCATCCACGGCGTTGACATCGGAAAAGGCGCTGATGACCCGCTGATAAGCCTCGGCCGCCGAATCCGTTTTTCCCTGGGCATCAAGACTTGCAGCCACCCCGAGCGCGGCCTGGGCGGAAAAAGCGCCTCCCGGCTGGGTGTCGAGATATTTCTGGAACTGTGCCTGTGCTGGTGCGTACTGGCCGCTCGCGAACAAGGCTCCCGCCCCCAGCATCAACGCCCGCTCTCCGGCCAGGCTGCCGGGATAATCTGCGGCAATTTTCAAATAGTCGGCCGCCACCTGGCCGGCATCGGAATTGGGTGAAATGGAAACGACCAACTGTGTCAGCGCCTCTCCCGCCGTGATTTCAATCTGATTTTGCCGCCAAAAATAATAGGAAACGACAACGATGGCGATGATGGCAATGACTGCGCCAACGGCAATGCGTTTTGCGTTGGTCTCAACCCACGACCAGGTTTTAAAAAAATAGAGCGTTACAGCGTCTTGAGATTGCATAATGAACGAGCAATCTTTCGTGTGAGCCTCAAAAACGCAAGCTTGAAATCGCGCCGGAATCAGCCTGAGCGCGGGATGTTGGCAGTCTGTGCCCGGTTTTTGCAGGGGAGAGCGTCGTCGCCCCGCCAGTTCCGGCGCCTTCCGATTGCGGCCGGAGTTCCGAACCCGTTCCCGTCCCGGGCGTGGAACCGTCAAGATTTGATGTCGCGCACTTGAAAGATGGTTATGCCCAGGATGAGAAACGTGAGACTTAAGCCCGACAGGATGCCCAGCGATTCGCCGATCCGCCACCACGGGATATGTTCCTGAAACAATGTCTGCCAGAGGTTCAAGTGGTAGCCGACGAAATACTCCGTAAGGTCATGAAAGTAGGGGATTTCCATCAGGATGCGGTCGATCAGGAAAACGGAGAGTGCCAGAATGGCGGCGGCGGCAGGCTTCATGTTAAAACAGGAAAACATGAACGCCAGGCTCATAATGGTAATGGCTTTGGCAATCAAGAACAGGTGGGCAAGGAGAAAGTGCTCCAGCCCGCCGGCAAAACCGAAGACGGCCAAATCCTCGCCGGGAACCTGCACGAACAACCCGCCGGTCGCCGGGAAAAACAGCCCGCAGCAGAGCAAACCGCCCAGCATCAACAACAGCACCAATACGAAGGAAAAAATCGAGCCGGCCAGCCATTTCAGGCACAACAACCGTACCCGCGAAACCGGCCGGGACAAAATCATCCGCAACGTGCCGTCCTCCTCTTCCTTGCTCACCAGATCGCCCCCGATCAACGCAACATAGAGCGGCAGCATCGTGTAAGCCAGCACCACCGCCATGACCGTCGCCACGGTGAGCATGGAGAGATACCGGCCGGGGCCGAAACCGCTGCGCTCCACGGCGTGCATCAGCGAGCGGTGCGCCGGCGGGTAAAACCGGAGCAGGCTCGCGATCAGCAATTGCGCCAGCAGCAGCATGAGAAAACCGAGGTAGGTCCGTTTCTTGCCGAACAGCTTCCAGAGTTCGCTTTTAAGCTGGTAGAAAAACATGTCCTTAGTTCGTGCCCGGCTTCATCAGCGCAAGATAGAAATCCTCCAATGCTTCCTCATGTGGCGCGATCTCAAACACGGAAATCCCGCGTCCGACCAGAAATCGCACCACCGCATCGGTACCGGTGCCGTTGCTCAGGGAAATGAATTCCCGATCGCGTTCGCCGTTGATAAGCCCGGCCTGCCGGAGTTGTTCCACGGCCAGGGTAAAATTGTCCACGCGCAGCCGCACCCGGTTCTGCCGGCGGGTGGCCTCGGCCACGGTGCCGTCAAAAACTTTTTCCCCCCGGTTCAACACGGCGATGCGCGTGCACAATTGCTCAACCTCGTTCAACAGGTGTGACGACAGGAGAATGGTCAGATTAAAATCACGGTGCAACCGGAGGATGGTCTGGCGCATTTCGTGGATGCCTTCGGGGTCGAGGCCGTCGCTCGGCTCGTCCAGAATCAGCAGTTCCGGCTGCGGCAACAGGGCCTGCGCCAGCGCCAGCCGCGCGCGCATCCCATGCGAGTAGGTTTTTACCCTGGACTGTTCGCGGCCCGTCAACCCGACCCAGTCAATGACTTCGCGGATGCGTTTGGCCGGCGTGGGCGCCGTGTAGTGACTGAGAATTTCCAGATTGCGCCAGCCGCTGAGATAGTCGTAAAAAACCGGAGTTTCGAATATCGCGCCAACCTTCTGGAGCGCCGGCCGGCGGTGAACCGTGACGTCATGGCCGCACACATAAACCTCGCCCCGGGTCGGCCAGATTTGTCCCAGCATCATGCCGATGGCAGTGCTTTTGCCGGCACCGTTGTGGCCGAGCAGGCCAAATATTTCGCCGGGCGCGACCTCAAGATTGAGGTTTTCCACCGCGCGCTGCGCGCCGAAATGTTTATAAAGATTGCGCAGCGAAATCATGGGAATACAAACAGGTTTTGGATGTGCTGATCGGCGTAAAGAAAATTCATACCATGGTTCGCCCCATTGGCCGCGTGGAAACTCTGTTTGTCAAAAAAGACCGGGATTTTGGTCGTCGGGAACGGCATCCCCAACAGGCTCGGATGACTGGCATCCTGGCCGTTCAGGAGAACGTCCCAGGAATAACTGGAGCCGGTGGTTTCAAAGATTTTCTGATTGTCGGCCGGGCAGCGCAACACATTCGTGGAACCGAGCTGCCCGGCCAGCACCGTATCCACGGAAGGAAGATCGTTCGTGCCTGTGGAGTTGGTGGACCGGTCATACATCACCGGCAGGCGGTTGTTATTTTGATCAACGTAAATCTGCAAGGCAACGCCCAACTGGTGCAGATTGCTCTGGCAAACCGCAGTCCGCCCGCGTTCCTTGGCGTGCGAGAGCACCGGCAGCAATAACGCCGCCAGGATGCCAATGATGGCGATGACGACCAGCAACTCGATCAAGGTGAAGGCGCGGCGCCTCATGGTAGATCATTTTCAGTGTGTCCGGCCACGCTGGATTTGGGCTTGAATCTGCTCCAGTAACGGCGCCAGTTCGGCTTTCGTCTCGGCAGAACTGTCGGCGTAAACTTCGGTCAGCCCAATCTCGCGAACGTCTTTTTCCAACTCGGGGCTTAGCGGCGGCGGGCCGTTTTTGCCATAATCGCCGACGCTCCGATCCACGCCGCCCGAACCGGCCGACTGCAAATTCTTCACCGCATCATCAATGAGTTTTTTTCGCTGGTCGGACGGCAATTGGCTGAACGAATCCATCATTTGTTTAAAACCGGTCGGAAGGGTTGAGTCGATGAATTGCTTGCGTTCGGTCTCGGTCATCTCGGCAAACCATTTCTTCCAACTGTCCTCGCGCCGCCACTTCATCCGTTCCTCCAGCGAAAGTGAATTGACCTTGTTTTCCAAATCGATGATGGCCTGTTCACGCTGCGCCGCGGACAGTTGTTCCAGGTCGGTGGCTTCGACAAATTGCCGGACCTTTTCCGCCGTTATTTTTGCCCGGGCGGAGAAATGAAAGATCGCCAGCGCCAGCGTCCAAATGGCCACCAACGCGACTGCCGCACGAATCAACAGGCTGAATTTGCGGTTTTTCATGTTTGAAGTATGACCCAATTCGCAATTCGCGCCAAAATAAAACCGGCTAGGCGGTCAGTGGTGTCAGCGCATCCCCCATCCGCGCCGCGAGCGATCCAACGAACGGCGCGTTCATCAGTTCGAAATGCCGTCCGTCGAGGATTTCCTCGACACAAGCGCCGCGGGTGATTTGGCGGGCCGTCTTCACCGCCAGGGGCGAGGTGGTAAACTCTGAATGCCGCGCCCGCCAATGGTGGACGGGTGCCTCCACCGGCTCCAGCTGCAGGGTGCGAACCATGTTGGCATGGCGGTTGAACAATTTGAAAAATATTTTCAAGCTGGAGTCCGAGTCTTTGCTCAAGTCAAATCCGCGCTCCGTCAGCCAGCCGGCCACCAGCTTCAACTGGGCGGCCTCATCTTTTGCCGCCACCACCTTTTTGGCCAGCCGGGTTATCGCGCCGGCCAGTTCGCCGGTTTCCTGGGGCTTTAACAGGCCCAATTCGCTGGCGAAATAGTCATATATTTCTGTGATCAAATTTTTCAGCACCAACTCACGGGGACAATCAGGCTCCAGCACGGCAATGGGGGTGTCCATCATGCCGACGAAGGAAACCTTCCGGCCGCGCCGCTCCAATTCCCGTGCCGTGGCCACGGCAAACAATCCGCCGACCGAAAAACCTGCCAGGCGCACCGGACCGTCGGGTTGCCTTTGGCTGATGATTTCAGCATAGTCATAGACCATCGGATCCAGCGAAAGCCACTCTTCCGGCGCGCCCGCCAGCACCCGCGACTGGATGGCATAAACCGGAAAACCTTCCGGCAATTTCGCAGACAATTCGTCGTAAATGTTCGTCAAACCTCCCGCGGGATGGACGAAGAAAATCGGGGTGCCCGTCTGGCTCTGACGCAGGGTCAACAGTTGTCCGGTCGGGGAGGGTTCAGGCGCTCCGGCGGATATTTTTTCAGGCGCGACTTTTGACGTATCGACCAGTTCTGGCTTGGAAGCCGGCTCCGACGCGTCCGCTAAAAGTTCCAGCACGACGGCGGCGAGCTGGTTGACGGTCGTGTTGGCGGCGAACCGGCCCGACGGCAGCGAGATGCCAAACTGCATCTCCAGCCGGTTCAACAATTCAAATGCCATCAACGAATCAAGCCCCAATTCTTTGAGCGGACGGTTCTTGTCGAGTTTCGCCGGGTTCATCCGCAGGACTTTTGCCGCCGACTCGCAAGCCTTCAGGGCAATCAGTGCCATGCGTTTTTCCGGCGGCAAGGACAATATGAACTCGCGGATCTCGGCGTCATCACCGGATTTTTCACGGTCGGAAGCCTGGAACACTTCGGAAAATCTGGGCGGCAAGGATGAGCGCTGACCGAACATCTTGCGCCAGTCAATGTGCATAAAGGCGATCTGCCTCGCATCGCTTTGCATCAGGCGCCCCAGCATCTCCGTGGCATGCGCCGGGGCAAGGCTGTGAACCCCATGCGCCGCCAAATGTTCCGCGGCCCTCGCATTGCGCGCCAGCAAGCCGATTTCAGCCAGTGCGCCCCAGTTGACCGAAAGCGCCGGCAAACCAACGGCGCGCCGGTGATGCGCGAGCGCGTCGAGAAAGCTGTTGGCCGCCGCGTAGTTGGCCTGCCCCGCCGCTCCGACCAGCGAACTGATGGAGGAGAACAGGACGAAGTGATCCAGCCGCAAACCGGCCGAGGCACAGTGTAAGTTCCACGCACCGGCAACCTTGGGGGCCATGACCGGCGAAAATCTTTCCGGAGTGAGCTGTAAAATAATTCCGTCGTCCAGAACGGCGGCGGCGTGAAAAATGCCCCGCAGCGGCGGATGTTTTTTTGCCGCCAGTCGAAAAACCCGGGTGACCGCCTTCTTCCCGGCGACATCCGCCTTGACGACGAGCACCTTTGCGCCCAGCCGTTTCAATTCGGCGACGGATCGTCTGGCTGCGGGAGTTGCCGCGCCGCGCCGTCCGGTCAAAACCAGATGTTTGGCCCCATGCTGAACCAGCCATTTTGCGACCACCAGTCCGAATCCGCCCAGGCCGCCGGCGATGAGATAGGAAGCCTTCGGCAAGAATCTTATTTGTTCCCGCGGCGGAAGGCGTTTGGGGGTAACGACGACGTCGCGCATCGTCAGGACGATTTTGCCGATATGTTTTGCCTGCGCCATGAGTCGGAATGCGTCCGCCGCCTGCGTGACCGGCAGCACCTGATGCGGCAGGGGGCGCAATTTTCCGGCGCGGAACCGGCGCAGAACGGCCTGCAACAAACCCTGGACCGTGCCGGGGTGCCCGGCCAGAACCTGTCCCATGTCAATCGCGAACAACGAAAGGTTGTTGCGGAACGGGCGCAGGCCGACGGCGGTATTCGCATAAATGTCGCGCTTGCCAATTTCCAAAAACCTTCCACCCGGCGCGAGCACGGACAGACCCTTGGCAATGGCCTCACCCGCCAGCGAGTTCAAAACGAGATGGACGCCCGCACCGCGCGTGATTTGTCTGATTTCGTCCGCGAACGCGGTGGAACGCGAATCCATGACATGACGGATGCCCAGCCGCCGGAGATAATTTCTTTTTTCATCACTGCCGGCCGTCGCAAATATTTCCGCGCCCGCCAGTTTCGCAATTTGTACCGCCGCCAGTCCGACGCCGCCGGTCGCGGCATGGATGAGGATTTTTTCGCCACGTTGAATTCGCCCGAGGTGGTGCAGCGCGTACCAGGCGGTCATGAACGCAACAGGAATCGTGGCGGCCTCCACCGGCGACAGGCGCGCAGGCTTGCGGACGACCAACGCCGCCGGCACGGTCAGATGCGAGGCAAAACAACCCGCGCCGTTGGCAATCACTTCGTCGCCGGCTTTAAAATTTGTAACACGGCGGCCGATCCGGACAATGCGACCGCAACACTCGTCGCCGAGCAACAGGTCCAGTTCGTGGTTCAGCGGATAAATTCCCAGTGACTTCATTACGTCACGAAAATTGAGTGAAGCGGCATGAATCTCGATTTCAATTTCATCCGGCCCGGGCTCGCGCCGGGGGACTTCGAGCAAGGCCAGTTCGTCCATCACGCCAGACGCGGGAATTTCCAGCCGGAAGCCGGAATAATCCGACACCGGGACGGCCGGCGGATGCCGCTCCAGCGACGTTCGGGAAAGCCGGCTGGCAAATCGCTCCTGACCGCGCCAGGCCAGTTCCGTCTCGCCGTCATCGGCAAGGATTTCCTGGAGCAGCCGTCGGGCGCTGGTCCTGGCGTCGTCCAGCCCAAGGTCAACGAGCCGGCAGGGCCATTTCGGAAATTCATTGATGATGGTGCGGCCCAGGCCCAGCACCGGCGATTGCGCCACCGAAATGTCTTCCCCGGGGCGGACCGGCTGGGCGCCGCGGGTTGCGATCCAGAGCCGGAGACCGGAATTCTCCCGGGCCAGCGACTGTGCGAGTTGCATGAGGCTGTGAGAACCCTTGATTTCCGCCAGCGCCAGCGAAGGCAAATCCAATTCCGTTGTGCGGGCGGCATCCAAAGCCCAAAGATGAACCACACCCGCCAGGGAATGACCATTCGTCGCGTTTACTTCATTGAGCAATTGCTGCCAGTTCGAAGGCGAAGCGGGCGAAAATTCAAAACTGTCGGCTCCCCGGCGCTGAAATTTGTCGCCGGAAAAGATCATCACCGGCCGGCCGCCGCGTTTCTTCAACAAGTCGGCGAGTTTTTCCGCGACTCCGCCGTGGTCGGAAAACAGCAGCCAGGTTCCCGGCGCGAGCGGTTTCGCGGCTGCTCTGCGCCGGCGGATCGGTTTGGATATCCAGGTGTTTTCATACAGCCAGTTTTCCGGGTTGTTGACGCGGCTGGCCGCCATCCCGCGCACGGCTTGGGCGCGGAAACCTTTGACGTCCAGCAACACTTTGCCCGCTTTGTCCAGAACCTGAAAATCGGATGTGGTGGCATGCGAACCGGTTGAAACCACCCGGGCATGGCAAAACACCTCACGTCCGGCGGGCGCAAAAAAATTGAGGCGGTCAATGTGCGCCGGCAACAGGGTTCCATGACCCTGTCCATTGGAAAGGGGCATGGCAAACAGCAGCGTCTGAAAACAGGCGTCCAACAGTGCCGGGTGAAATTGATAATGATCCGCCTCGCCCCGGAGCGGCTCCGGCAAACGCACGCGTCCGAGCGCTTCACCATCCCGCCGCCAGAGGGTTTCGACCCCGCGGAAAGCCGGGCCGAACGAATATCCGAACAGTTCGGAGGCTTTGTAGGTTTGTGCCGACGTCAATTGTTGCCGCAGTTTTTTCCGCAAACCCGGCAAATCAACCGGTGGCGGGCGGACGGCGGCGACGGAACGCAATTTCGCCGCGGCGTTCAGTGCCCAGTCGTCTCCGGCTTCGGTCGCGCGGCTGGAAAATTTCACCCGTGCGTCCGTCGGTGAAAATTCCGTCTGCAATTGGACGGGTTCCTTGTTGTCCGGCAGGAAAAGCACCTTTTGAAATTCCACGTCCTCGATTTCCAGCGGCTGGTCGGGAAACAGAGCCCGGCCGAGTCCCAGGGTGGCCTCGATATAGGCTGCCCCCGGAAAAACAATGTGCTCCTGCACACGATGGTCCTTGAGATAGGTCAGTGTGTCCAAATCCAGCCACGAGTTCCAAACGGGCGTGGCGGAGCGCATTTTCGCCAGCAGGAAAGGATGCTCCGGTTGCGCCAGCCGCGCGGCGCGCAAGGCGGGGGTTTCGCGCCAGAATTTTTCCCGTTGCCACGGATAGGCCGGAAGCACGGTCTCCGAACTGGCATCGGGATAAAACTTTTCCCATTCCACCAGTGCCCCGGCCGCATGCAACGCAGCCAGATTTGTGAGCAGGGAAAGCGATTCCGGCTCCTTGCGCCGCAAAGAGAAAAAAACTTTTCCGGCGGCCGAATGGTGGGCCAGCGTTTCATTGATGGAAACGGTCAGGGCCGGGTGCGCGTTCAGTTCCAGAAAATACTGGCTGCCTTGCGCAATCATTGCGGAAACCGCGGCCTCGAAACGAACCGGCTCACGGACGTTGCGCCACCAATAGTCCGCGTTTAAATCGCCCCCCTCCGCGACGCGCCCGGTGACCGTGGAGAAAAACTTCAGCCGGGACGGAGCCGTTTGAATTTTTCCCAGCGAACGAAGCAATTCTTCCTTCACCGCGTCCATCTGGTGGCTGTGAAATGCGTATTTGACCTGCAAAAACCGGTTGAAAACGCCGCGGGTCTCCAGGATGCGCGCGATTTTTTTCAGGGCAGCGCCCTCGCCGGAAAAGGTCACTGATTTCGGACTGTTGAACGCCGCTATGTTCACTTCGCCGGAAAAATCTCCGGTCAGCTTTTGCGCCGCCTCGGCGCCGAGACCCGCCGCCAGCATCCGTCCCGTGTCCGGAGCGCGGTTCATGCAGCGGCCGCGGTGGAAAATCACACGGGCCGCCTCGCGCAGGTCCAAAACGCCGGCGACATAAGCCGCGGCAATTTCGCCGACACTGTGGCCCACGACGGCTCCCGGCTGAACCCCCCAGGATTGCCATAATTCGGCAAGCGCAACCTGCAACGCGAAGATGGCGGGCTGGGCAATCGCCGTCTGCTGGAGCCGGGAACTCTTTCCGTTGCGGCCCAGTTCCGCCAACAAGGACCATTTGCCGAGTTCACGAAAAAGTTTGTCGCATTCTGCCATTTTTTTGCGGAAGGTCCGTTCGGCTTTCAACAGTTCGTGGCCCATGCCCCACCATTGCGGCCCCTGGCCGGAGAAGACGAAGACCGGATGCGAACCGGCGGATGCCTCGCCGGTGACGATGGCCGGCGTGGCCCGCCCGGCGGAAAAATCTCTGAGCCGTTCGGCCAGTTTGCTGTCGGAACCGGCGATGATACAAAGACGATGGGAAAAATGGGAACGTCGGGTGGCGGCCGTGGCGCAGACCGTGCTGGCATCCGTGCCTTTTTTTGCGAGCTGAGCGCCGTAATTTTTTGCGACGGCTTTCAGGGCTTCGGGGGTGTGCGCGGAAAGGGCCAGCAGCAGATGTTTGCGGGCTGATTTGGCCGGCGCGGATTTTTGGGGAACCGCTTTCGCCGGCGCGGATTCGAGAATGACGTGGGCGTTGGCGCCGCCGAAGCCGAAGGAGTTGATACCGGCCAGTAACCGTCCGGAATGCGCGGGGAGTTTTTCACGGCGGCGAACCACGCGGAGTCCAAGTTTTTCAAAGTCAATGTTCGGATTCGGTTTTTTAAAATGCAAACTGGGCGGGATTTCCTTGTGCTTAAGGATGAGCGCGGCTTTGATGAGGCTGGCCATCCCGGCGGCGGCTTCCAGGTGGCCGATGTTGGTTTTAACGGAGCCGATGGGGCAGGGCTGCGGGCGATCCTTACCCAGGGCCATGCCCAGGGCGTTGGCCTCAATGGGATCACCGACGGGTGTGCCGGTGCCATGCGCCTCGATATAATTGATTTCACCGGGCAAAATGTCAGCCGCCCGGCAGGCTTCCCGCACCAGCGCGGCCTGGGCCTGGAGGCTGGGAACGGTGATGCCATTGGTCCGGCCATCCTGATTGGCCGCCGTGCTGCGAATGACGGCGTGGATTTTGTCGCCGTCCGCCAGCGCCCGGGAGAGTGGTTTTAAAATGATGGCCCCGACGCCTTCGGCGCGAACAAACCCGTTTGCGCTCGCATCAAACGCCTTGCAACGGCCGTCCGGCGAAAGCATGGACATGCGGCTGAAGGCGACGAAATTATCATGGTTGATCAAGGCATTGACTCCGGCAACCACCGCCATCCGGCAATCTCCGGACCGGAGGCTTTGGCAGGCAACATGGCAGGCATTCAGCGCGGAGGAACACGCGGTATCGATCGCCATGCTTGGGCCGCTGAGATCAAAACAGTACGAAATGCGGTTGGCCGCGATGCTGGTGGTTGAACCGGTGGCAGAGTAGATGTCCGCCACAGAGCGTTCACCGCCGGCATGTTGCAGGGTGGCATAATCGGTCGTGGAGATGCCGACAAATACCCCGGTGCGCGAACCGCGAAGTTTGTCCAACGTCTGGCCGGCGTCTTCAAAGGCTTGCCAGCTTGCTTCCAGCAGCAACCGCTGCTGCGGGTCAATGCAGTCCGCTTCCCGCGCCGAAATGCCGAAAAATGCCGCGTCAAACTGGTCGATGCCTTCGATAAACCCGCCCCATTTGGAGACGGACTTTTCGCCTTTTCCCGGCACGGGGTCGTAGTAAGCCGCAATGCTCCACCGGTCCGGCGGGATTTCACGAATGGCGTCCGTGCCCGCGCAAAGCATTCTCCAAAATTTTTGCGGCGAATCCGCGCCGCCGGGGAAACGGCAACCCATGCCGATAATTGCGAGGGGTTCGTTTGCCGCCATACGATTAATTCGAGAATTCAAACAAATCTCCACACACCATTGCGTCAACCGCCCGGACGTTTCCGGCCGAACAGAAAAGGCTGTGCGAACTGCGGAACGAAACGGTGTCAACCCGGTAAATCAGCCTGCTTTGGCAATTGGGCGGCTGCCGGGAGGATCTGCCAGGGTTCTCAACCAAAAACATAATAACAACGATTAGTGTCCTTGCCGGTTCCATGATGGGCTATCCGGCCTGAATGCGCACGCAAATTTTTTTGTTGATGCCCAATGAGTTTCGGGAATATTGCACATTATGGGTGTTGCCGGCAAACGCCGATTATTCAAGAGACAGGCCTGCCAGGTTCTGCTGGGCCTTGTTCAAATTTCGGTCAACCCCGTGCTTGCGGCGCTGGCGCTGGCGGCCTTTTGCGCGCAATTCCCCCGACCGGCCTCCTCGTGGTTTTGGCTGGCCGTGTCGCCGCTATTGTATTTCGGCTGGCTGATTCTTTACCTGCTGTTGGCCGCTTTGGAGACCTCATTCGTGGCCCGGCGTTTTGTTCGACCAGCGCGTTATCACCAAAGCAGGGACGGCTGGTTTGATTTTCACTTCGCAACCTGTTTTGTGCTTTACACTCGTTCCTTCATTTTGAGTTCACTCCCGCTGGTCAGCTACCTGATGCAGTTGCCCCTGTTCAACCGGCTGGTACTCCGTGCCTTTTCCCCCCGCATCTCGATGGGCAAAGATGTATGGATTGCCGGTTACATCCATGACCCGGATGTGACCATCATCGGAACGGGTGTCATCGTCGGCGCCCACAGCCGGATTATTGCCCATAGCATGTTGCGCACACCCGACGGCGATTTTTATTATCAATCGGCGCCGGTGATTCTCGGTAATTATTGTGTCGTCGGGGGCAGCGCGCAGATCGAGATGGGGGCCAAAATCGGTGAAGGCTCGATTATTGAACCGTTCAGCCACGTGCTTCCTTTTACCATCGTCCCCCCGGGTCAAATTTGGGGTGGAAACCCGGCGGTCTTTCGCACCCAACGCGACCGTTCAGCGGCAGCGGCTCCCCGATCCGTCACCGCGTCTCCGCCAGCGAATGATTCTGCCATCCGCCAACTGATTGCTGATGCGCTGGGACTGCCGGCATCGGAAATTTCCCCTGAGTCTGGAGCGGGCAATTGCTCAGTCTGGGATTCGATGGGCAAAATGGCCATCGCTGCTGCCGTGCAAAACCGGTTCGGAGTCAATCTATCCCCGGAAAAGATTTTCGCCCTGAATTCAGTGCGGGATGTGGTCGAGATCGTCGCCCTGAATCCGGCGCAACTCGAAACCGGGGCGGGGGAATTTCAATTGCCCGCCAATCCTGAATTGATCCCTCTTTTTGATTCCGTACCGGTTTTGGCCGCACTGGCAAAACAAGGCGAAACCCGGGCCGAATCCGGCTCAGGCAGAAAAGTTCCCGTAATCATCGCCGCGACTTTTGTGGCCCAACCGCTCGCCTTTGCGCTACGGCATTACAGCCGCGCCTTTGGCCTGGAAGTGGAGGTGTCGTTTTTTGATTTCAACCAGGTGCCGCAGGCGTTGCTGTCGCCGGAGAGTCCACTGCGCGCCAATCGCAAAGGGTTGAACGTGGTTCTGGTCCGGCCGGAAGATTTGCCGGGTAAAAACATCGCGGAACGCCAGGCTGGCGCCGGGCAATTCATTGAGGCGATCAGAAACTTCACCTTGACCTCCGGTGGCAATTTATTGGTGTGCGATTTGCCGCCGGTCATTTCCACCAGTCGCCGGGAGTTTTCTTCGGACATGTTGCAGTTGCAGAGCTGGTGGCGGCGGGAACTCGCGGGCATCGCCGGCGTGGAAATTTTGGACTTTGCCGACATCATCGCCAACGTGGGCAAACTGGCCGCGCGTGACCTGCCGATGGAACGCGCCGCGAGCGCTCCCTATTCTCCACCGGTGTATCGCCAATCTGGGCATCAGCATCACCCGCGCCTTGCGCAAGCGTTGTCTTCCACCCAGGAAAGTGCTGGCACTTGACTGCGACAACACGCTGTGGGGCGGAATCATTGGTGAAGACGGTTTCGATGGAATTCAGGTCGGTGAGGATGCCACCGGGCAGGGATTTCGCGCATTCCAGTCGGAGGTTTTGGCGCTGAAAGAGCGCGGTATTTTGCTCGTGCTGGTCAGCAAAAACCTGGCTGAAGATGTCTGGAACGTGGTGGACAATCATCCGGGCATGGTTTTACGCCGGAAGGATTTTGCCGCCGCAAAAATCAACTGGCAGCCGAAGTCGGACAACCTGCAACAATTGGCGGAAGAGCTGAAGCTCGGCCTCGATTCTTTTGTTTTCATTGATGATAATCCGGCTGAACGGCTGGAGGTCGAGGCCCATTGTCCACAGGTCGCCGTGGTTCCTCTGCCTCCCCAACCGGAGCAATTCGCGGAGACTTTGTCCCGGATTTGGTTGTTCGATGGCGCAGGCGAAACCCACGAAGACAAAAGCAGAAACGATTTTTTACACCAGGAAAACGCCCGGCGCGGTTTTCAACAATCTGGCGGCGACCTGCAGTCGTATCTTGCTTCGCTGGGCTTGAAGGTGAGGGTGCGCCGGGCGACCGACAACGACCTGCCGCGTGTCGTCCAGCTCCTGCAAAAGACCAACCAGTTTAATCTTTCATTGCGGCGTTGCACGCTTGCCGAAGTGCAGGCGCTTCTTCCGGGCCACGATCTCCGGGTGATGACCGCGTGCGACCGCTTCGGTGACTACGGTCTGGTCGGAATCTGCATTTCCAAACAACAGGCAGACGCTGTTTTTCTGGACTCGTTCCTGATTAGTTGTCGCGCTTTGGGTCGCGGGATGGAGGAAGCCTTTTTGCACGCCATCGCCCGGCCGGCGGGCGCCAATGGCGCGAAGCTTCTGCGGGGCCGGTTTGTGGAAGGCCCCAGAAACCAGCCGATGAAACACTTTCTAAAAAAAACAGGCTTTAGAGAAGTGACCGGCGGCATGTGCGAATTGGAGGTGGAACTTGTGCCTCCAGCGCCGCCCTGGATTGATCTGGCAATGGATGACGAAAAGATCGCTGGCAGTTGCCTGGACCCGTCCGTTCTTGACACAAGAACCGGCCTTCGGCCAGACTTGGTAAAGTGATTTTGCCGGATTTGGCGTGAGCTGTAAGCTTTCAGAGCATCGCCAACAACCGGGACAAAATCACCTGCAATTAAAAGGTGGGAGAGATGGCCGAGTGGCTGAAGGCGGCGGTTTGCTAAACCGTTATACGGTCAAAAGCCGTATCGGGGGTTCGAATCCCCCTCTCTCCGCCAGCTTTCAAAGGGGAATTCAGAGGGTGGCACACAACTAGGCACACAAAGGAAAGTCTCCGCTTGTCCCGAACTGTCACAAGTTGTCAGTGCTTGGGATAAACTTCCAGCGGCTCTCAAGGCGGCAATTCTCGCCATCATCCATTCGGTGGAGGACAAACTGTGAGTGTTGTCCTGCCGGCATGTGTTGGCACGGACGCTCTCTTTCCAGGTCTGCAACCCGAATGCGGGCCATCGCTGACGGTCCAGCGGTTGCGAGAACGTCATGCGCCGGATTTGACGTTGCCTCAGCGTAGTACCGTCAAGCGTGATGCGGTTCTCCAGTATAGCAGCCGGGCAAAGGTACGGGCTGCCATCGGTGGCCGTCTGTTTCAACTGTCTTTCCTGTCGCACACGGCTCCGGACCGGAAGCCGGGTAAGCGTGGGCGTGTTGAGGGTTTTAGTCCTGGCTCGCGTCGTCGTCTGATGCGCAAGCAAGGCATGGTGAGTGTGGCCGGTGAGCTGCCGTTGGAAGTCGGGCTGACGTACTCGGATGTAACTGTGGGCGAGTATTTGCAACAGCAGGCCGATGGATCATGGTTTTATCCACCTGGCCGTTACGAATCGTTTTGCCGTCGCGCAAAGGCTGGTCTGATGAATTTGATTAAGCGTTTGGGTCGTGAGCTACCGATGGTAGGTGGCTTCTGGCGGATGGATGCTCAGCTACGTAAATCGGGACTGTTCCTCGGGCTTCCTGTGCCGCACTTCCACCTGTCGCTTTTTGGGGTGCCCTATGAAGATGAATATGCGGGCCACGAAGCGGATTTCTTGGTCTGGAGTAAGCGTCGTGAGGAACCGGTGCTGCGTCTGCCGCGAGGTTGCGTTTCTATAGATGGTGCTGTGTTCTTGCGTCGGTATGAGTGGCCGTCTCCCAAAGCGGCTCAGACGTATCTGGACTTTCAAATGCTCTCGCACGGGTCGGAGCGCCGGTTGGCGTCGGAGTTGGAGTTTCAACGCGACAATATGGAATTTCGGGAGTGGCTGTCCACGGCATGGTATTTCGTGGTGGATAGTCACGACATGAATCACATGCGGGCCGGGACACACGTCACGAGTTTGAAGTCGTGGGCGGGGTTCTCGTTTTATTTCAGTCACTACATGGCGCACGTGTCAGAGGTGGCGGTGCCGTTGTACGGTCGGACTTGGGGAATGTTCAATCGGAAGTGCATTCCCTGGGCACAGATGGTGGAAATTCAGATTGACGGTCACGAGGGGTATCGCCTTAGACGGATTGCTCGCCGCTATATCGAGCATTGTCGCGGTCGGCGGTATCATTTGCGAGACGGATGCGGTCTGAGCGTGTTTTGCGATGCTGAGCGGTGGTGGGTGAATCTTGTACGTCGGCGTGCTCCTGACCCATTTTAGCGTTCTTGCTCGCGCAGCACAGGCCGAGTCGCGGCTATAGACTCGAAGTGCTTACTCCGTATGATTTGGAACGCTAGGAGTGTGTCCACTGGCCGTGAAATGAGCCGGAAATCGTAGCGTGAACCCCTCCTCGAAGCGTCTTTGAAAGCATTCCTGGTGGAAAGGGCGCGGGCTGTGGCAGTGCGGGCACTTCCAGCCCGGAGGGGTGGGGGTGCCCGCACTGCCAGCCAATGAGGGCTTGTCATAGAGTCATATCAGACCGCAGAACAGACAGGGTTCAGGACAGAAGGACGGAAGATTGTCGGATTTTTTCAACTGGCTTTGACCAGGGCCTTGCGGATGCTGGTGAGGAGTTTGGTTAAGGAGACCGGGCGGCCATCCTTGGGCCAGGGTGACTCATTCATGCGAACATAGAATTGGCGGTGGGAAGAAAGGGCACGTTCAAGCAGGATTTTGAGATTTTTACTTCTCCGATAATCCTTGATAGAAATTCGTAAGTCTGCTTTCATAAGTCTATGATACAAGCCACAGATAGAAAGGTCATCTGTGCACGACTCCTTGCACGGTCAGTCGTATATCAATAGTTAGCCTGCTTGACCACACCATGATTTCAAAGCGTCGGAAACGTTGGATAGCATATGCTTTCCTGAGCGGCCTTATTGTGTTGATTGTCGTCGTTTACCTTGGACGTTACCTTGACATTGGCGCCTCGCAAAAACTGATGAATGACGCTAAAAAGATCATGGATTCTTTGACGGACAAAGATATTCAGGCCTTGATACAGCGGACACAAACAATCCTTAGAGAAGATGCTTCGGTGGAATTTACGAATAGAGACGTTCCACCTGATCTCAAGCACTTTGGAATAGCAGGAATCGAAGAACAAAAAAATGAGGTTGATTACGTATGGTTTGGTGGCATGGACAATACCGCGTTGGATGTCGTGCGGATGAGCAACGGGACTTTTCAAGTCTTTGCAGTGTATACACCCTATAGCAACAGGATGATCTGGCCCAAACGCTAAAATGATTGAATGACTAAGCAGGCTAACAATGGCGCTGCAGGCAACAGCCACTGCCCTTTCAGTTTTGACGGAGCCATGAAATTTGAACATCATATTTGCAGCCAGCGTCAGGCTCCGGTGGCTGTGCCTGAGCTTGGTCGTTAGGCCATTTTACATTGAGAACAATTATACTTTTTGCGATGCTCTGCCCGCTCCTTCAAGGGTGTGTGGGTGTCGCCGTCCTAAAGACGCAGACCAAGCTCATAAGTGATCCAGAGATTTCAGAATACTCGAAAGCTCCCGATGTGAATGCCGTATGGAAGCCGAACCCCCCTAAGGTTACCAATTCAGTCATTTATACATCAGAATGGTTACAGAAACATTGGGGCAGCCCGAACAGCGTTAGCCACGGTTCGAGAGATTCAGAGGAGACATGGACATATAAGTGTTCTGGGCGAGTCTGGGAGGGAGTAATGCCTTTTGTGATTGTGCCCATTCCTCTGGCGCTTCCCATCGGCAAGGAAAAGATTTGTTTTACACTGCGCGATGGACACGTCACCAGTGCAACCGAAACCAAGTATTGTTGGGTTGGCGGAATCTATGGATTTCATCCCACAGAAGAAGGCAGTGGAAGTTGGGGGCCGATGAGCTTAAATAACATTTACTGAGAATAGTATGAGCCAATGGCCTAACAAATCGCTGCAGACAACGCGGGATGGCGCTCTCAGTTGCGCTTCGCGGTTCACGCTCCCGGCACTGCCGCTGTGTGCATCACTGCCGCCAGCTTCCGGCCGGACGGCACTCACCCGGCGCGTGTTACGCGAGGGCTCCGGGCCATCGTAAATCGGTCGAAAAATCCCGGTAAATGTTTGGCAAGAACCCGGCAAAGGCGTCGAAAATTCCTGGCAAAAATCTGGCAGGCAAAATCACCTAACTTCGTTAGAGGTCAGGCGTGCCGTTCAAAATGCCGGGTGAACGGCGGTGTGCCGTTGCGGTGTGACGGGCTGTGTGATTGCGGTGCGAATGCGTTGCCGTCGCGTGTGTCGACCAGATGTGCGGGTGCTGTGCGGCCCAATGTGTCACCAACTGTGTCGTCGGCTGTGCCAAAAGTCCCTTACCCGGCTACGGAGTAAGGCGACCGTATAAAAATTTGACCTGCCCACCTCCTTTGGGCGCTCACTTTTGGTTGCGGTATTCACCAAGCGCCGATAACAAGTAATAAATCATTTCTTAGCTCCATGCCGCTTTAGAAGAGCGATGGTGTCAGCCTCAGCATGGTCCCCTTGAGCATTTCCCTCTGCATTTCTCAGTATCGTTATTCCTCGATTGTTGGCGTTGACATCTGCCCCGGCATCAATGAGGGCTTTGATTTTAATAAGGTTTGCGTCCCCCAAAGTTACAGCAGCCATCAATGCTGTATCTCCCATGCGATCGTGAGCGTTTACGTTTGCTCCCGCGGAAAGAAGGTAGAAAAACACGTTCGTGCCTGGCGTGAAAGTCGAGGCGATTAACGGTGTGTATCCCTGCATTCCTTGCTCTTGGACATCCAGACTAACGCCTTTTGCAGCGATTCTTTTTAGCGTTTTCAAATCGTCAACTCTCGCTGCATTCACCATTCGCGTTTCGTTCGGAACACCAAACCATCGGCCTGTAAAGATTGGTACTAACGCGATGACGGCCAGCAAGATAGCCATAAACATCGAACAGATAAGTTTTCTTTTTGGTGTTATCATTTATGGAGAGAGTGAAAAGCCGAATGTGCCGCTTGCCGTCCCAGAATTACCTGAACCAAACACACCAATTGAAGGCTGGTATTGGAAGAAGGTTTGGCTGCGACCCGACGAAGGAATCGTAACAGGGATCGTCATATTCGTGTAGAAGCTCCGGGGGGCAGTTCCGTTTCCGCTAAGCTCAGAGCCTATCTGATTAGATCCTGAATACATTTGAGCTTGCGCACTACCTACGCCTGTTCCGCTAAGGTCAATGTAAGCGGAAATGTTGACCGAATAATCTCCTGGGGGTCCTGTTAAGCCAAATAAAAGGGAGCCAGCACCTTGCCCACCATTAAGTGTGTTACAAGAACCACCATTAAGCCAGTTGAGCCAGCTAGGCAAGCTATAGCCGTTCACCGTAACTTGCGAACCATAGCCATTGGGATATTGAGAAAAGGTTACTTGACTGCTCCAAAATGGCTGCCCAGTCGGCCCCGTCATTCCTAGCAGATTCCAACCTCCTGAAACAGCAGTTACATTGATGGTTGGAATAGGAGAAAATGGACTATTGACTGAGACCGGTGGAGCGTTAAAATCTGACCAACCCAAAAGATCAATTTCATTAATGGGATTATTGGCGACGTAATCGTATAGATTTAATCCCGCTGTTTCGGCTAAAGGATCTCTAGTTAGCCAAGTGCCTAAATCCGGTCTGTAAATGCGAAAAAGTGTGAACGCATGTTCCGGTTGGCTCGCGAACATAAAATAACCAGCATATCCAAAGTCAGCATCCAATGTACCTTGAATCTTTGTTCTTGCGCCGTATGGGTCATAATCATATCGTACTTTGAGCGTTCCGGAGACGTCAGTCATTTCCCTGACTGAACCCAGATGATCCCTCGTAAAGAAATAATTTGTGCCGAAGATTTGTTCTCCTTCCCCAAGAAATCTCTTTACAACCGTGCTGCCGGTGTTATCCCGCTGCTCACACGGCTCCAGTCCGCACCAGATAAACTTGTTCGTAACATAGGCGACGCCATTCGTCCTTTCAATCTCCTGTACCCGACGTCCGAGTCCATCATAAAGAAATTCCGTTCGATTTGTTGTCCCACGATTGATGGCGGTTGTTCTATTGGCAGCATCGTATTCGTAAGAAATTCCCGCCCCATCATTCGTCATGTTTCCGTTGGAGTCGTAGAGCGGCATTTGCGAACTTACCGCATTTGTGATGATGATCTGATATTTATTGGTTCGGCTATGATTTCCATAATCCGTCGCTACTATTGGAACAACGTTTGTCCCGTTTATCACAGTCGTGTAGCCGATGAAATTTGTAGTAAAGGGATTCATCGTTGTTGGTGTGCCGGCGATTGTTACAGTCCCCTGCCGACTCAGACTACCCGCAAATTGTTCTTGCCCGTTTCCGTTAGTCACGGTTGTCATCTGGTTCGCCGAATTGTAAGCAGTGGAAGTCGCAGAAATTCCCGCTGTTGTTCCGACAGCCGTGCTGGTTTTGTTTCCTGATAAATCATATCCATACATGAATTGCTTCAACACTGCTCCAGCAACTGCGTTGCTATGAACCGTTGCACTCAATAAATCATTCACAGGATCATACTGCATGAGTTCCACGTTCGGCGTGTCTGTATCCGCCTGAAGCGTCCAATTGGTAATGTTCCCGACAGGGTCATAAACATAATCGAATTTTGAAATCGTTCCGGTCGTGCTGCTTTGGTTCCATATTTCTGACAGACGCTCGTCATTGGTGATGCCCAGATAACTGAACACTGTCTTTTGTCCGTCGGGATAAAAGTTGGTGTTCAACAACGTGGTCCCGCCAACATAAGTGTTAGTGAAACTGCCCAGGACATTCGTAACCATACTGACACGATTAAGCATATCGAATGCCACCTGTTGCGACACGCTATTAATTGCGCGGTTGGTAATTCGGCCTGGTTAGTCCCGCGTGCCTGAGCTCTGGACGTTAGACGCTACATTGCGACGGAAGAGGCGTTGCGGTTCGAAGAGAATGGCGAAGCATCTCGGAGAATGGCAACGGCGCTTTGGTCGCGCCAACTTCGGGTCGGTGCAAAGTCTTTCGGTGTGAACGTGAAGCGAGTCAGCCCGAAAGTCTTTGCGCCAGGGGGTAAGAATTCTAATGTAAAGGAGTATTCCCGGTTTTACCTGCGGACAGTGATTGACACTCTTGTTAATCATGTTAATCTCGACGCAGTATGGAGAACAAAATAGAAAAACCTGTCAGTTTGATTGATGTCGGCCATAAATTGGTTGGCCATTCAAAGGCGGCAGAATTCACGGCCAATCGTGGGTTGGTCGTGGAATTATTTCCATTCATTTTTGAAGCCTCGGATCGGATGAGTGCGCGTGCCATCGGCCGGTTTTTGATGGAAGAACAAAGTATTAGGTTGAGCGCTGTCACGATTACCAGGGCGCTAAATGATCCCAAAAAAAGTTGGCTTTCATTCTTCGATACCATTCAGCCATCCGCCATTACTACGGCGAAGTGGTTTAGGCCACCCTCGTTCAAATACCTCTTTTTGAGCAAGAGTGAATACGAAGACCGTGTCATGCCCGACGCGAAAGGTGGGCTTAGTCACGCAATAGGTATCAGGGCCAGAGCGTTGCTACAACCCGAAAGGGTCGCTGCCGACGAGGTTCTTCGGGAGAAGTGGTTTAGCATCGGGCTTGCGACTCGGCTCAAAGCAAAACCTCACTTGAACGAGCATTTGATGGGTTTAGAGGATAAATTCTGATGAATAATGGAACGCAATCTCAAGGGCTGGATCGAATCATCCGTTTCCCGGAATTGGAACAGAGATTAGGACGGAACCGGCGCACGATTCGTCGTCAAGCGCAGGCAGGGACGTTACCGCCACTTGTCAAGGATGGGGGCATTGTCGGGATGCTGGAAAGCGACGTGGAAGCGCATTTTCAAAGGTTGCGCTGTAACCCGGTTAACCCTTAAAGGTGAATTTATGATTTGCAATGTATTCAGACCTAAGCGTCGGAACAACGGTCGGCTGCGAGTGGGGCGGCTCTATCGTGGTCGTTACAAGTTGGACGGCGAGTTCAAGGTGACGACAGTTCCACTTCACACAACCGACAAGCAACTGGCCAGTCAGAAGCTGCTGGCGATAGTGCGGCAGCGTGAAAAGGAACTGGCCGGGCTGACGGGTCGCAAACCGCTGCGTGAGGCGGCACAGTCACCGTTGCTGGTTCACCTCAAGGACTTTCTGGCCGATCTACGCTCACGGAAGCGGTCCGAAAGCCATGTCAAACACCTGGAGACCCGCATCAAACGGTTATTTCTTGAATGTCGTTGGGAGCATCTGCGCGATGTCAGCGCGGACTCGTTTCAACTGTGGCGAGCCAATCAAAAAGAATTCTCTCAAAAGACGCTGCACGAATACCAGAATGCGGCGTTCTCGCTGTTTGCATGGATGGAACACAACGACCGGCTGGAAAGCAATCCGCTGCGCCGGGTCAGCAAAGTGGAACGCAAAGGGTATGAAAGAGTCAAGCGTCGGTCTTTCACGAATGACGAAATGCGGCGGCTAGTAGGGGTGGCGGGGCTTTATAGGCTGGGTTATGTGGCGGCGGTGAACACGGGATTGCGGCGCAAGGAACTGGCCTCGGTGCAATGGGGCGACGTGCACGTGGACGCTGAGCGTCCATTTATTTTGGTGCGCAGTGCCACGACGAAAAACCGCAAGCCGTGCAAGATTTATCTCAAATCGGGCTTGGCTCGTGAGTTGGTGCAGATCAAACCGGCAGGGGTGGGAACGGATGAACTTGTGTTTGAGGGGCGGATTGCTTCGATGCGTAAGATGCATGAGCATTTGGAGTCGGCAGACATCCCGGTGTACAACGAACAAGGCTATAAGGTGGATTTCCACGCGCTGCGGATGACTTATAACATGAATTTGGAACTGGCCGGGGCTTCGGTGCAAGTGCGGCAGGAATTGCTGCGGCACAGCGATCCTCGATTGACAACGGGTCCCTACACAGACACGACGCGGTTGGAGACAGCGAGTTTGATTGAGAAGCTGCCGGACTTCCTGGGAGAAAAGAAGGATGACACACAACTAGACACACAAACTACAGGCGCAAGCTGTCCTGGTGTGTCGCAAGCTGTCACTGTGAACGCGGCGGATGAAAGCTCAAGAGACGCTGCAAACACTGGTGAAAGTCGCAACTTGGCTCTGGGTGTCACGGCCTGTCATGTTGCACAGTCCAATGCCGATTCGGGGTTCGAATCCCCCTCTCTCCGCCAACTTCAATAATGTGTAATAAACACACGGTTAAAATGAATACACGTGCTGGAGTGTAATAGCGGACTGTATGTAAAACGTAAGTGGCCGGGTTGAATCGCTCATTATGCTTCAATTGCGAAGCATCATTTGCGTGTAGGTTTAGATTTGAGCCTGTCGAGCATCATATTATACTTCCAAGCTCTTAAAATGACCCGCTTACCATGAAAAAGAAAACTCCGTCACCCCAAGGGGATGCCATTCTTAATTTGACTATCCAGTTATTTTTAATTGCGGCATCTATGTTTATCATAGGTGGATTGGTATACGGAGTCATCTTACTAGATCGCTTTTCAAATCATCAAAAACCCGCTAATTACAATTTGAGCGAGCTTGCCGACCTCGGCACCATGTTCCAAGGGCTAATTGGCTCTCTCTGGTCATTAGCAGGAACTTTGCTTATCTTCGTGGCCTTTTTGCTTCAAAAGAAGCAATTGCGATATCAGCAAGAGGAATTGGAATTGACACGTATTGATTCGGCTGAACAGGAAAAGCAGATCAGGACGCAAAATGAAAGCATCAAGCGTCAGAATTTTGAAAGTGCCTTCTTTCAGCTTATGAGACTGAACAATGAAAACGTTACCCAATTGAGTGGCACTGTAGATGGATTTAAAGTTGAAGGCCGGGCTTCCTTTGAAAAATGGTACAATCAAATTTTTAGGCCAGACTTCCAAGCATGGATACAGAGACACCATGGTAGCGAGTCTTCGTCCGAAAAAACAGCTATAGACTACTATTTAGACTTTTACAAATCAAACCAAGCCAATTTCGCGCATTATTTCCGGACTCTCTATCACATTTTTAAATTTGTAAAGTTTGCGGAGCTTTCGCCTGATGAGAAGAAGCGTTATGCGAGCTTGGCAAGAGCGCAGTTATCTGCCAATGAGCTGGCATTTCTATTTTACAACGGACTTTCTCCCCTCGGTGAAAAGTTTAAGCCATTGATTGAAGAATATGGGTTACTGGAACACCTCGACAAAGATAAACTGCTAAGCCCATCCCACATGAGTTTTTATAGTCCTAAAGCGTTCAGGTGAAATTCTGCTGCCATGTTTACTCATTGTTTGGATGGCCTGTGTCAGGCCGATTGAAATAGAAGAATAAATCGGCGCTGCCCGGTAAGTTCCGAGTGCCGGACGGGGAAATGGAGTCGTTCGGGAGTCCCGGCGCGTCACAGCGAGTTTTACGAGGTTCAGCGGCAGCGCGTCAGAATGATTTCACGAGGGACTTGCGGAGACCGGTGAACAAGCTGGATTCTAAGGTTTTTGGTCATAGTGCATCAAATTGTTGCCGGGGTTCTGATTCGGTTTGACAGATTTGAAATATGGCAGAACATCGCGTTGTTAAATAATGTCCACCACATGAAAATCAAATCCATAAACAGAGAACTCTGTGGTGAAAACAGGATTGCCATTGCCACCGACCCGAAATTAACCGGGCAAGTCTATGAGAAATTCCGGCAGATGTTGGAGACGGACGAGCAACTGGGTGTTTTTCAGCCAACCTTCGCCAAGGAGGGAATACTGATTTTCAGTCCGGCAACCTTCCCGCCGGGCTTTCGTGAGGACATAGAACGACTTTTGAGCAGCGCAGAGTCATACTTGAAACATGCTGCTGATGTGCGCCAGGAAAAGTCGGACCATGAGCGCGCCGCTAAGGAGGAGATAATACAGGCGGCGGCCAAGGTTCTGGGCGTGCCGATTGAGTGAGCGGCCGGTTTCAGAGGGCTTGGAGGCAACGCCGACCGCCCCTTGAGATTTGGATTGAGCGATGAGATTTGAGAGTCCAGATTGCAGTCGGAGCTTGGCCGCCGGTGGCGGTGGCTCAGCTGCTATGAGATGAGGGAGTTGGCGCGATGGGCGACAGGGCAAATTGCCCGGCATCACCACCATCTCCTAGCGCCTTTGGAGAGTTAAATCGGGCTCCGAGTTGCCGCGCCAGTGAATAATGAGCCGGCAGCTCGAAACACCAGCGGCAACCATGCTGACTACCCAGCCACCAGCAATATTGATCCTGCCGATGGCCCTGACCAGTTTCCTGTTGTCCACCGTCATTAATGTCGTCCCCTTGGACAGATTGATGCCCATATCAGATTCAAGCGTTTCATTCATTGGGAGTTGAATAGCACGCCCCGTACCAAAACAGCACATGAGAGCATTTCAGAAAAAACTGTAGCCACCAAAAGGCACAGAAAGCACAAAAGGCGGTGTTTTCTTGTGAACTTTGAGCCTTCTTGCGGCTATAAAATCAGATGAAACACTCTAGTGGCTTGAGTTGGAAAGAAAATTGCATTCACCGGCTCGCCCATGTCAGGGTTTTGACCAGATACCCTGAATGACCGGATTTTCCTCAAGGAAGGTTCGAACTTTGGTTAAGAGACACCGTCAGTTCGATTTCTGCGGTTTTCTCCAGGGCGTTCGCCGGAATTTTAAATTATTTCGGCGATGCGCCGGCAATGCTCAGGGTTAGCTCGATGGTGTCGGAAACCTTGTCCTCAAATTGGCCCGGCATGATATTGAAATCGCTGCGTTTGATGGTGAAGTTGGCGCGGATCACCAGCAGATCGCCTTTCTGATTCGGCACGCGATCGCCCAGTTTGTCCTTCAGATAAGTCAATTTCACGGGCGCGGTCAGTTCTTTGGACACTCCCTTGAGCGTGAAGGTCCCGGTCACGTCGGCGGTAGTGGTGTCGCCGGTGGTCTGAACGTTTTTGAATTCCTTTGATTCAAAACTGATTTCCGGGAACTTGGCCGCATCGAGCCATTTGTCGCTCAACATGTGCCCTCGTTGCATCGGGTTGGGAACGATGAGCGAGGCGGTGGCCACGGTGATTTTGCCTTTGGTCGCGCCGGGATTTTCCGGGTCGAATATAACCATGCCGGAAACCCCGCTGGCGCTGCCGTTGATGGACTCGAGCGGCGCATCAAGTTTAAACCCGGCGTTGTTGATGCCTTTGGGGTCTTTGAAATTGAACGTCTGTGGTGCGGCGAGAGCCATGCCCGCCATCGTGATGAGCGCCAGAACGGTGAGTTGCGTTTTCATTATTTGTTTTGAGGAGTGAATTACTTTGATTTTGTCCGGACGAAAAGAGAAACGCCAGCCAAAAGTCCCGCGCCGAGCAGGGCGGCGGCCAGAAAATCCACGCCGGGAACAAATTTATCCTGCCATTCAATTCCTTCCAGGCCCGTGACTTGATCCATGACTTTTGTTGGAACGCGTGTTTTCGTCCAGCCGCGATTCGCTCCGGCGGCCATCCAGAAGGCGATTGAACCAACCATCAGAATCGCCGCGACGATACGAAGGGTTTTTTTCACGGCTGCGTTCAGGCGGCTCAAACCACGCTCACCAAATCCGATGGTTCGTAACGCACCTTGGCGAGGCCGGCGTATTTGTCATTGGCCGAGCGATAGCCCAGCGCGCAGCAAACGACCGAGGCGTAGCCGCTGCCGCTCAGGCCGAGCACGCGGTCGTATTCGGCAGGCACGAAACCTTCCATCGGACAGGCGTCCACGCCCAGAACGGCGGCACAAGTCATTAAATTGCCCAGGGCGATGTAGGTTTGCCGCGTTGCCCATTCATGCGCGATTTTGCCGCGTGGGCCGTTGATCAGGTCGCCCACCATCATGCCACGGTAGTAATCGAGTGATGCGGCGGGAATGCCACGGGCGTGACTGGTATGATGGATTAATTTATCCACGTCCGCTTCCGTGACTTTGGTCTGTGCGGTGAAAACGATGTAATGCGACGCGTCCACCACTTGCTTCTGGCCCCACGAATGGGGAAGCAGCTCGGCGCGTTTGGCGGGGCTGTCAATGACCAGGAATTTGTACGGCTGCAACCCGTAGGAACTGGGCGTCAGCACGAGCGCCTGCTTCAAGGTCTGCCAGACGTCATCGGGGATTTTTTTGGTCGCGTCAAAAACTTTGGTGGCGTAACGCCACTGGAGGGCTTCCAGGAGTTGCTGTGGATTCAGATTGTTCATAATTCAATTCAATTTCAATTGCCGCTGAAAGTTGCACAGGTTTGGAAAAATGCAAATTCTTCCTCGCCGAAAATGCTTTCCACTTGCCTGGGCTCCAGGCTTCAGCAGGCTGGCGAACAGTGGTAAATCCGTTTTTAATCCACTGGTTTCAGGCATTCTGGCACTTTTCTATCGGCTCCAACTGCGGTAGCTTTCGCCTGTGACCGATTCATCCCAGTTCAGCGTCCGGCGGGCGACCACCGACGACCGGGAAAGTCTCAAGGCGCTCTGGCGGTCCATGCTTTTGCCCGCCGATGAACTGGAGCCGCGCCTGACTGAATTTCAAGTGGTCGAAACCGCCGACTGCCAACTGCTCGGCGCCATCGGGATTCAAATCGTCCGGCAACACGCGCGGCTGCACAGCGAGGGTTATCTTGATTTCACCCATGCCGACGAGGCGCGGCAATTATTCTGGAAACGCGTCCAAACCCTGGCGTCCAATCATGGGGTTTTCCACGTTTGGACACAGGAAAATTCGCCGTTTTGGTCTCAATTGGGGTTTCGCTCCGCCAACGCGGCCAGACTGGCCGAACTGCCGCCGGAATGGCAGCCAACCCGCGGCGAATGGTTCATGCTCCAGCTCAAGGATGAACAGGCCATCGTCAATGCGTTGGGCAAGGATTTTGCCGCGTTCATGTCTGCGGAAAAACGCAATACCGAACGCACTTATGAGCAGGCGCGCACGTTGAAAACCATCATCACCGTCGTTGGCTTCACCATCGGCATTCTGTGTTTTGGCATTGCCGCTTACCTGCTGATTCACCGTAACCCGTTTTTACCGGCTCATTGACGGCAGCGTAAATTCGTCTGCGTGATAAGAACTCCGGACCATCGGCCCACTGGCCACGTGAACAAAGCCCAGCTCCTCGGCGCGAAGCTTGTGTTCCGCGAATTTGCCGGGCGTGACGAATTCAATCACCGGCAGATGTTTTAACGTCGGCTGCAAGTACTGGCCGAGTGTAAGGATGTCGCAACCGGCCGTGCGCAAATCACGCATGGCCGTCAGCAATTCCTCCTCCGTCTCGCCCAGCCCGAGCATGAGGCCGGACTTGGTGAAAAAACTTTGAGTGTTGAGTTTTGGATTTTGAGTTGCCAACCCTTTTACCTTTCGCAGCACGGACAAACTTCGGTCATAAGTCGCCCGGTGGCGCACGTCGGGAGTCAGACGCCGGACGGTTTCCAGGTTGTGATTGAAAATGTGCGGGTTCGCCGCCAGGACAGCTTCAATGGATTCGTCGCGTTCATTGAAATCCGGCACCAGCACCTCGATAACAATGCCCGGATTCAGTTCCCGCACCTTTTCGACCGTTTGCCGGAAATGATTCGCGCCGCCGTCTGCCAGATCGTCGCGAGCGACGGCGGTGATGACGATATGGCGCAACCGCATCCGCCGCGTGGCTTCGGCGACGCGGAGCGGTTCATCCGCTTCGAGCGCGAGCGGTTTGGCGGTGGATACCGCGCAAAAACCGCAGGCACGCGTGCAGCGGTCGCCGGCAATCATGAACGTGGCCGTGCCTTTGCTCCAGCATTCCCAATGATTCGGGCATTTGGCGCTTTCGCAGACCGTGTGCAGCTTCAACTCGTCGAGCAGGCTGCGCGTGCGGACAAAGCTGTCGGATTGCGGCAGGTTGAAGCGCAGCCATTCCGGCAGGCGCGGTCGCGGTTTTGATTCCGTCGTGGTCATCTCAAATTATTTTTACACGGATTACAAAGATTTTCACGGATTAAAAATAAATCAGCTTAAATCCGTGCAATCCGTGTCAAAGCGTCTTCCAAAATTCTTCCAATTGTTCCGGGCCGAAATCCGCCAGCACCTTGCCGTCCACTTCAATCACCGGCGCGAGTTCCTGTCCGGACAGCCGAACCATCTCGTTAAAGGCCGCTTCGTCGGCAATGACGTCAACGGTTTCATATTTGATTCTGTGCTCATCCAGCCAGTGCATCGCCTTGTGGCACCATGAACACCAGGGCTTGATGAATAAACGGATTTTCATCGGAAAAAGTCAACCGCGGATCCCGCAATGCGTAAATGTTTTACGGTTCAGCCGCCAATTTGCGCCTGGTATGCATCGGGGGAGAGCAGCGCATCCAATTCCGCCGGATTGCTGAGTTTGATCTTGAAGAACCAGCCGCCGGCGTAAGGCTCGGTGTTGGCCAGTGCCGGATTGTCCACGACGGCTTTGTTCGTTTCCAAAATCTCGCCGCTTACCGGCGAATAGATGTCGCTCGCGGTCTTTACTGATTCCACCACCGCGCAACCATCACCGCTCTGGAATTGTTTGCCGATTTCCGGCAGCTCGACAAAGACGATGTCGGTCAATTCCTGTTGCGCGTGGTCGGTGATGCCGACGGTCGCGGTGTCGCCGTTGACGCGGACCCATTCGTGAGATTTGGTATATTTCAAATCGGAAGGAACGTTGCTCATAAATTTTCAACGCAGATTACGCAGACGACGCAGATTCTCAACGCATTTTTTGACACGGATTGCACGAATTCCCACGGACGCAGGAAAATAAAGGTGATTGCGCCAGGCGGTGAGATCCGTGTCTCACTGGTCCTGATTCGGCATTTTCTGCTGGTTCCGGTCGATCATCTTCTGATTTTGCTTGAGGATGGCGTCGTAGCGGCGCTGGTTGGTTTGTTGTTCCTGTTCCTCAGGCGTCTGGCAGCCGCCCAGCAAAACAATCAACACGGCGGCAGAGAGAATGAACATGAGCGACTTCATAGTTTATATACCAATTGATCAATCAGTTTCCTGAGGGGCAGGGTGGGGGAAGGCCACGGCGAATTCAATCCTGGTCTGCGCCCCCGGGCCCGGTCGTTTCTACGTCGTTGGTCCGGATATGCGGCAAGCACGATGAGGGCATGGAATGGCCCGGTGATTTCCAGAAATAAAAAAACACGGCATGTTTGGAACATGCCGTGCCAGACCGATGAGATTGAATTTCAGGCGCGTCGGCGCAATAGCCGAGCCATCGACAGAACACCCAGGCCCAAGAGAGCGAACGTGGAGGGTTCCGGAGTAGGTGCGATTTGGAAATAGCCCCCCAGAAAGTCGCCGGGGCCTCCGACGGGGCCGCCCAAGTCGAAGTAGTTATCGCCAGGTGATGAAGCCGCGAACTGCCCGTTCACGGCATACTCAAAGGCATTGTTGCCGGTGCCCGGATCAATGGTATAAACGAACGTCATGTTGATCGTTGTGCCGTTTACGTAGTTTGGCACGCTGCCACCGGCACCCGGATAACCACCGGCACCTGGGGAGAAGGGGTAATAAGAAGGCCCTCCGAATTGGACAACTGTGCCGGCATTCCCGCCTTGCCCAACGGCGACGACCTGGTCATCGCCACCGAAGGCGCCGGACGGATTACTGAACAGAAAACCGCCTTCCAAATCCTTCCCGGCAATGCCGCCGCTCAACGTCAGACCGAAGGAAGCAGTGAAATAATCACCGGTTTGGAAGTTGTATGCGCTCGCTCCCCCGTTGTTGGAGAAATACCAGACATCCCTTTCGAGGCCGTTGCCGGTTCCGTTTATCACATTCGCCTCACTGAGCGAGATGGACCCGGGATAGCTGTTATTGTACGTCCCCACCGAGGCGGGAGCGTCGTTGAAGACATGCGGTAACAGAAAGGCACCATTCATTGTGCCCGCCAGCGAGTTGCCACCCAAGCCGGTAATACTGATATTCGAGAAGACCGCCGACCCGGAATTTTGCCCCAAGGCCGGGCTGACGGCCGCCAGGTAAATACCGGTGAGCGCTGAAAAAGAAAGGCACCGAGTGAGAGTTTTCATAGCTGATCCTTGAAATAATTGTTTATTCTGTTTAGTTATACCTTGAATTACTGTATGGTTATGACAGTCACCCAGAGCAATGTCAAGCGAAATGTCAAATGGATTTTTTTTAAATTTCACTCTCCGAAAAAGCGGCTCTAGAGTGCATTCACGGTGTTAACCGACTGGTGAATAGATAGATAGCTTGTTCGGTGGGTTTGCGCCTGAACTGTCTACCTGTTCCAGTGCACCGGCGCCGACTTCAACTGGCTTGAACTGGCGCCGATGCGAATGATGAATTCCCCCGGTTCCCAGTCATACTCCAGTTTAGAGTTATAGAATTTCAAATCTTCCGGGGTGATGCGAAACGTCACTTTCCTCGTTTCACCCGGTTGCAGGGGCACTTTTTGGAAACCGCGGAGATCCTCCACACTGCGCGTGACACTGGCCACCGGCTGGCTCAAATACAACTGCACCGTTTCCTCGCCAGCGCGTTTACCCGTATTGGTCACGTCAACCGAAGCGAGCAGCGTCTCGTCGCCGGTAAGGTTGGTGTCGCTCAGTTCGACGTCCCCGTAGGAAAACGTGGTGTAGCTCAAGCCGTAGCCAAACGGATACAATGGGTCATTCGATACGTCCAGGTAACGAGAGACGTACTTATATCCCGGATCGCCCGTATAGGGCCGGCCAGTGTTCTTATGGTTGTAATAAATGGGGATTTGGCCGACATCACGTGGAAACGTCGCCGTCAGTTTCCCGGCCGGATTGTAATCGCCGAACAACACATCGGCGATGGCGTTGCCGGCCTCAATGCCGCCGAACCAGGTTTCAAGAATCGCGCCGCAATGTTCCGCTTCCCACGTCAAGGTCAGGGGTCGGCCGTTCATCAACACCAGCACCACCGGTTTGCCGGTTTTTACCAGCGCCCGCAACAACTTCTCCTGGCATTCCGGCAATCCGATATGGCTGCGGCTCGCGGCCTCGCCGGTCATGCTGGCTGATTCGCCGAGCACCGCTACCACCACGTCGGCACGCGAGGCTGCTGCCACGGCTTCGGACAGCATCTCTTGCGGCGAATGGCTGTCCACCGGAATGTCTCCGCCGAATGCCTTAAGCGTTGCCAGCAAGGCAGGATCATCTATCAGATTCGCGCCTTTCGCGCGCAGGATGGTCACCGAGGAACCAAGCACATTGCTGATTCCCGTCTGGAGGCTGACGGCCTCATGCCAGTTGCCGGCGGCATGCCAACTGCCCAGTAAGTCCAGCTGGTCATCGGCGAGCGGACCGATCAGGGCAATGACCCCGGATTTCTTTAAGGGGAGAAGCTGCCGATCGTTCTTCAGCAGCACGCAGGTTTCTTCGGCGAGCTCCTGCGCCGCCTTGCGATTTTCGGGTGTGAGGATTTCGGCGCGCGCCCGTTCCTCCGTGCAACCGCGAAAGGGATCGGAAAACAATCCGAGTTTATATTTTGCCTCAAGAATCCGCCGACAGGCTTGATTGATCATTGACTCTGAAATTTTTCGCTGAGCCACCAGTTCCGCCAAATGCTTGAGATAGGTTTCGCTCACCATATCCATGTCCACACCCGCTTGCATTGCCAATTCGGCATCTGTCGGCAAATCGCCCATTCCGGCATCGGTCATCTCGCTGACGGCGTCATAGTCGGTGACGACAAAGCCCCGGAACCCCCACTGTTCTCGCAGCACGTCCGTAATCAACCAATGATTAGCCGAGGCTGGTATCCCGTTAATTTCATTGAGGGAAGTCATCACACTCCCGACGCCAGCCTCCACCGCTGCCTGGTAGGGCGGCAGGTAGTATTGGTACGCCTTAAGACGGCTCATATCCACGGTGTTGTAGTCGCGGCCCGCCTCTGCTGCACCGTACAGCGCAAAATGCTTCACGCACGCCATCAGTGCGTTGCTCCGGCTGAGGTCGTCACTCTGGTAACCGCGCACCATGGCCCGGGCAATTTGTGCCCCCAGATACGGGTCTTCGCCCGCGCCTTCGGCAATTCTTCCCCAGCGCGGGTCGCGGCAGATGTCCACCATCGGCGAGAATGTCCAGTTCACGCCGTCGGCGGTCGCTTCGGTCGCAGCGATGCGCGCGCTCCGCTCAATCGCCTCCGGGTTCCAGGTGCAGGAAAGCCCCAGCGGGATCGGGAAAATCGTTTTGTGACCATGAATTACATCGAATCCAATGAGCAGCGGGATGTGCAGACGGCTGTCATTGACGGCCAGTGATTGCAACTGGCGCACCGCCGACGGGGTATAGACGTTGAAAACCCCGCCCGCCAGGCCGTGTTCAACCTTTGTCTCGATATCTGTGCTGATCTCCGGCCCGGTTACACCGAAGCCTGCCGACAGCAAATTCAATTGCCCGATTTTTTCCTCCAATGTCATCCGGTTCATCAAATCATTGACGAAAGCATTCATGTTGGCGTCGCTGGCCGGTGGGGCGGCGTGGAGGCAGCATTGCGTTATCATCCCGATCAGCAGCTGGAAGCAGTCCGGTTCTTTTCATTTCGCGTTGTGGTTCGTATCCCAGCGGGCTTTTAACACAAATGGCCCGTGCTTGTCAGAATAAATCTACATTGGGAAAATTCCGTAAAACCAAGCGACCCAGGACTTTTTGTCTATCGCGGTCCGTTGTTCGTCAAAACGGTTACGGCAGGCCGGGCGCTCCAATAGCATGTTGCTGGATCCAGACCAAGTCCGTAATCTCAGGATCGCCGGATGAATAAAAATGCTCGTTGATCGAGGTCCGCTGGATCGGCTGAGTAATCCAGCCAGGATTCCATTTGTGGATGATGGAATGGCCGTCGGCAAAGGAAAAGCCGGCTGCGCCACCGATGTAAGCCGCAGGAACATCGCGCAGATGGAGGTTGCCCGGCGTCTCATCGGTGCTGAAAACGCCGTCGTTGATGCTATCCGGGCGCTCGTCCAGGAAAAGAAAGGTCCGCGAAGGCGAGTGGATGCTGGAAAGGGTCGTGAAAGGTGTATACGGGCCATACGTAGGGCCGTTTCTGTGAAGGCGGACGTACTGCCGCCGGTACCGGCCTCGGCCGGGTAGCCGATGAAAGTGTTCATCGAATAACTGCGAACCCGCGGGTAAGATTGGCCATAGAGGGTGTAAAGCGACTGGTCTGCCGGGCACTTGAACATTTTGTAATTCTTGCCGAGATAAATCCCCAAAAAGGCGCCATTGGGATAAGCGTCATTTTCAACCAGCATGGCGGTATTGGTATTATCCTTCCAACCACCACTGCCGAGTGTGAGCTCGCCCGCTACCCAACAGGGATGTTGCGAATCCGAGCCGGCGACTACGCCAGGTAAAGTGCCATCCATGTTGGGCGGGTTTTGATCGTGATGGTCGCCGGCGTACATGATTGCCGCCGTCGCCAGTTGTTTGGTGTTATTCATATCGGCGGTGCCTTGCGCCCTGATTTTGGCCGCAGCCAGGGCTGGCAACAGCATAGCGGCAAGGATGGCGATGATGGCGATGACCACCAGCAACTCAATCAAGGTAAAACCAAGCCGGCGTCGCCCGGCGGTGGCTTCCAGAATTGGTGGCATGTTGTTGGAGCATTTCATGGAGACGTGACTTTGTAGAACCGCTGGCTGTCTCCGGGGTTCGAGTCGGTTACCAATTCCACCGAGCCGTTGCCGGCCGTCGAATTCAATAATGACCAACTGCCGGAGGTCAAATTCGTCCGGTAAAAGACGCGGTAATTCCACCCGTTCTGGGTCGGGAATGAAATGTTGATGTTATTGCCCGACCGTGCCGCCGAGAGGCTGACGGTGGAAGTCGGCACCAACATGAAAAAGTTCGGATAACAATCGCCGGTGGGCGTGGAGACCTGGAACGTGGTCACGCCCGTGATTTTCACTGTGGCCGGAGCAACCCCGCCGGGGTCCGTCAACGGCACCCAGCCAAAGGTGTTGATATTGACTCCGCTGGCACTCCATTGCCCGAGCGGCATTACCACCTGATTGGTTGTGCCGGCGCCGCTGACGACCTGGCCCAAATTCATCGTGAAGGGGCCTAGACCGGATGAGCGGGCGTAAACGTTGAAAGTGCCTGAAGGATAATCGCGGGTGTAGTTGGCCCAGTCACCGCTGCCATACCAATACAATTGATAATCACTCTCAAAATTGTTGATGTAAACCGCTCGCAGGTAATCCTGGGCGACTTGCTGCGGGATGCCATTTTGACGATACTGTAAGTCGGAACCGTCCGTCGGCTCGCCTGAATTAATTGTATGGTGGAAATCCACGTTGGTGACTGACACCTTTGAGGCATAGATGTCAGGGCTATAGCCCGCCGAAGATACGTACTGTCCACCGTTGAAGTCGTAATCCTCCGCCTCAAACATATAATTGCTGCAAATCCAAGGACCAATATTGGCATTAATGCTTTGGTTGAAGGTATCGAACTGGTTGGTAATGCTGATGCCGTGGCCGAGTGAATTGGTCACGTTAATAATCGCGTTGTGCATCGCATTGGGTTGCAGTGAAGGATACACCACGCTATTGCTCAAATTCGAGCCGGTGATCACCAGATTCGAGGAGACATTATTGCCGTCCAAAATCACCTGGATGCTGCTGGCCGTGAAGACGGCTCCCGCGCCCGTGGTCACCGTGAAACTCAAGGCGTTGGTAGGCTCAAACGGATGTTTGCCGTCGGGATAAAGTTTGCTCAAGAACGGCAAATCCGCCTGAGCGGGGATAATCATATAGAAGGTTGGCAGCATATTGCCGCCGCTGGTCATTTGCAGCGTTTCCTTGCCGTTGAGGACCACAGTGGCCAGCTGGCCGCTGCCGTTGGTTTGCAGCAAATAGACATATTGAAAAGCGGTATAGCTCGGATTTAAGGGAGGGTAGGGATTCATCGTGAAGGTGCCCACCACATTGGTCACGCTGCCATTGATCACGCTCATCTGGATGCTGCCGACCGTGCCGGCGCCGTTGGCGAACCGGCCAATAATCCAGTTGGTGCTGCTGGGCCAGTCGCGGGTGTAATTTACCCATTCGGAACCGCTGTCGTATAGCGGATCGCCGTTGAACGGATTGATGCAATAATCAATCCTGCCCGCGGCAAAGAGGTTTGGCCGCGAGAAATCGCCCGACGGTTTCGTGCCGATGCCGTCAGTAGCGCCACGATAGAATTGGGCGGGCGGAGCTGCCGTGACATACTCGTCCACGTTGGACACGCCGATTTTTCCGAAGTAACAGTTGGCGCCGCCCGGAGCATTACACAGGTCAGGGTTATCAAGGTACACGCCGCTGCTGAAATCCCGATCTTCGGCCTCCCAGAGGTAGGTCGGCGCCTGCACTCCGAGCCAGGTGGTCTGGAAGGTGGTGTTGGCACTCACCTTGAAGTTGAGGCTGTCTGTCGCCGTAATAGAGACACTATAGGCCGTGTTGGACTGGAGTCCGTTATAGAACACAGTCCAGTTCGTGGAGGAGCCGCTGAAGGTGAGATTCGAGGAGACATCCGCTCCGTTCAAGACCAGGTGAATGGCGTTGGTGTTGATATGGCCGCTGGGCGAACTGACGTCAAAACTCACGCCATTCGTGGGCGGCACAAAAATCTCGTTTTGAGGATTTAGATTGTTGATGGCCAGCGGCAACGGGCCGGTCAACTGTTCAAGGTCTGCGTCGTCGAAATACGACGACCCTCCCTCGCTCAGAGACTGGAGATAGCAATAGCGATAAACGACCGAGGCAGATCCCGCCGGGGCCGTCAACTGGCTGACCGCGCCGGTGATGGCATAAGTGTTGAAAAACGGATCCCCGGTGGATACCGGCTGGGTCACATCGCAGGCGTTGGTTACCGGGAGTTGAAACCAGGTGTTCAACCCTGCGTTGATGCTGAAATTGCCCGATTTGTAGAGGGACAGCAGATTGCTGCTCGAATCGTAGAACTCGACTTGCACCCACATGACGCTATTTGCCGAAGGCGGCGCGTCGCCGCTATTGATGTAGAACCAGCCGTTGGCCTGATACGTTGAACCCGAAGTGCTGCCGAAGGTTTGATAAATGCCCGCCACGTTGTTCGTGCCATCATAACAGGCACCCCACTCCTTCCAAAAGTCAGCCCCCGAATGGGCGGTGACCAGATTTCCATTCAGTACGCCGCTGACTTCCACCCAGTAGTTACCGAAAGGTTGAAATATGGGGGCAGTTGGCGGAAAAAAACGCGTCCAACTGGTCGGAATGACGTGGCCCGAATTGGCCTCAACACTTGGATTCTGAAGGAGATTTACGGCTTGAGCCGGTCCAGTTGCCAGCAGCAATCCGGCGGCAACAGCCAACTGAGGCCAACTCATTAATTTAATTGCGTTTAATGGGTTCCGAAGGATCCCGGTGCGGCTTGTTGATTCGTTCATTGGCTTTTTCATAAACGGCTTGCATCTCCTCTCTCTTCTCGAAAAATTCTTGGCGCATTCCAAGAAGAGGGTCTTATCCCGACTATTCACATAGAACGCAAAGTTGTCAACACGTTTTTCGGACTAGTCCGATTTGCGATGATGTTCCGATTTTGTTTTCAATCAGATTTGCCGTTCGGAGTTCCCGGGTTATCGGACAAACCATTCAACTCTATTCAGCAGAATATGGCCCGGCTCGATTTGCCTTGACCGCTTTGTATTCGATGCTAGGCTTCACGTTATAGCTACGCTAATCGCGAATGAAACGAATTCTGATTCTTCAAATTCTGCTGTTGGCGGTCGCATTCAGCACCGATGCTCAACCCGTAGCTCCAACCAATGTGGTGGTCTTCTCGGGCGACCAAAGCGCCATTGTGCACTGGGACCTGGATCCAGGACCCAATCTGGCGGGCTACAACGTGACTCGCTCGACCAGCAGCGGTGGCCCCTTCACACAGCTGAATGCCGGCTTGCTGACGACTTTGGGTTATTGCGATCTCAATGTCAGCGACGGCCAAGCGTATTATTACCAAGTCACGGCAGTGAATGCGACGTCGCAGACCAGCCCGCCTTCAGCTACCGTTTCTACCCTGCCGAACCCCTTTCCCAGTGACTACGCCTTTCTGGATTACCTGCAGGAAGCCAATTTTGATTACTTCTGGTACACGGCGAATCCGGCCAACGGCCTTATCCCCGACCGTTCTACGACCGGCTCGGCTTGCAGCATTGCATCAGTCGGGTTTGGGCTGACCGCCATCGGGATTGCCGTTGATCACGGGTGGATTACACGGGATCAGGGTGCCGCGCGGGTCCTGACCACGTTAAACACCTTTTGGAACGGGCCGCAGGGCACCAATGCCTCCGGCGAAATCGGCTACAACGGCTGGTTTTACCATTTTCTGGACATGAACACGGCCACGCGTTCGGGCACTACGGAGTTGTCTTCGATTGACACCGCCTTGTTGCTGGGGGGAATTCTCTACGTCAAACAATACTTCAATGGCACAAATGCCACGGAAACCAACATCCAGGCAACCGCGGGCGCGATCTTTAACCGCGTGAATTGGGCATGGATGTCTCCGGATATACCCGGTACCAACGGAGTCCGGATGGGCTGGCTCCCCGACAGCGGCTTCAGCACGTTTGGCGACTGGAAAGGCTATGACGAAGGGATGTTGATCTATTTGCTCGGCATCGGTGCCACGAGCAATTCGATACCCGCTTCCTGCTGGAACTATTGGACGAGCGGTTATGCCTGGGCCACCTATTATGGCTATTCGTTCGTCACGTTCCCGCCCTTGTTCGGGCACGAATACTCCCACTGCTGGGTGGACTTCCGCCATGTCGGGGATGCCTACATGAACACCCAGAACAGCACGTACTTCGAGAACTCGCACCGGGCGGCGCTGGCCCAGCAGGCTTATTGCATTGACGACCCGGGCGGCTGGGCAGGGTATAACAATTTGATTTGGGGATTAACCGCCTCGGATGATCCAATTAAATACCAAGCGCACGGCGCACCGCCGGCCCAAAATGACAATGGTACGATCGCCTTCACCGCCTCCGGCGGCGCCATGGCCTTTGCTCCCGAGATATCGTTGCCGGCTTTGAAAAATTTTTACACCAATGGCCGGCGGAAGTTCTGGACACAATATGGTTTCATCGACGCGTTTAACCTGAGCGCCGCGTGGTACGATAACGCTGAACTGGGCATTGACCAGGGCCCCATCGTTATCATGGCCGAGAACTACCGGAACCAGAACGTCTGGCGGCTGTTCATGCAGAATCCGGAAGTGCAGGCTGGTCTGCAGCGGGCCGGCTTTGTCTCGCTCCCCTTTATGCCGCTGACCGCGCAGGCCCAGTTGGCTTCTAACACCGTCACGTTGACCTGGGCTGCCACTTCAAACCGGACTTATCAGGTGGAATATTCGACCAACCTGATTTCCTGGTTTACGTCGCCAACCGGGGAAGTGACCGCCACGAATACCACCGCCAGTTGGAACGATACCGGCCCTCCGGGCACTCTCATCGTGCCTTTTAGTGATACCGCGAGATTCTACCGTGTCTTCCAGTACGGTACTCCATAGACGAACAGAAGTTCGTACCCGGGAAATTCATCAATTTCCCGATCTTAAGATCTTCGATAGATCGGCTTGGCGACGATGAGGGCAGGGGAACGTTTGCCACGGATTTCAATTTCAATCTCCGTGCCCGGTCTGGCCAATCCCGGCGGCACATAGCCCATGCCAATGCCGACGCCCAATGATGGGCTTTGCGTCCCGCTGGTCACGTCGCCAACTTTGGCATCGTTCGCGCAAATCGGATAGTGCGGCCGCGGTGGCGCGGATTTTCCGCTCATTTTGAAGGCAACCAGTTTTTTTCCGGCGCCTTTGGCTTTTTGTTCCGCCAACAGCGCGTGCCCGATGAAATCGCCCTTGTCGAGCGCAACAAAAAATCCAAGTCCGGCTTCCAACGGTGTCGTGTTTTCGTCCAACTCGTGGCCGTAGAGCGGATAGCAGACCTCCGTGCGCAACGTGTCGCGCGCGCCGAGACCGCACGGCTTCAAGCCGAAAGGCCGTCCGGCGGCAAGAATTTTATCCCAGGCCTGTTGGATGGATTTGTCCGAACCGACGATTTCAAATCCGTCCTCGCCGGTGTAACCGGTCCGGGACACCAGCACGCCGCCATGTTCGAAATGAAACTCACCGATTTGATTTTTCCTCAAATCAGCGGCCCGTTCGACGCGCGCCGCCGAAATGGACGCGCCGTTGACGCAATCATTGATGAATTCCTTCACCCGCGGGCCTTGCACGGCCACGGCGGCGTAATTGTGCGACGCATCGGTGAGTTGTAATTCGCCGCGTTGCGGAAATTTTGCGGCCTGGGTCTGCAACCATGCCACGTCCGCTTCAACCCGCGAGGCGTTGATGATGAGCAAATACACCACGTCGCAAAGCCGGTAGGCATAGAGGTCATCAATAACGCCACCCTTTTCGTTGCACATCAAGGTGTATTGGCCCTGGCCGGACGCGAGTTTGCGGATGTCATTGGTCAGCGTGTGGTTCAGGAAATCGGCCGCCGCCCGGCCGCTGACGGTGACTTCGCCCATGTGGGAGATGTCAAAAATCCCGGCGGTATGGCGGACGGCGAGATGTTCCTCAACGATGCTCGTGTACTGAACGGGCATCTCCCAACCACCGAAATCAATCAGCTTCGCGCCCAGTTGTTGGTGCGCGGTAAAAAGTGGCGTGCGGTTCACCCCCATTTTTCCGTTTTCATCTGCTCTTTGGGCACGCCCATCCCGCGCAGCACCACGTCCTCGGCGAACTCAACCAGTTCGTTGGGACCGCACGCGTAGAAAATCGTGTTGGGCAGATCGTGGACGTGCTCTTTCACCCATTCGGGCATGATGCGGCCGCGGCGTCCCTGCCACGGGTCATTCGCGTCCAGCCGGGTGCAGGTCACGTAGAAGCTAAAATTGGAATTTTCGATTTCCAATTGGTGAAACTCCTGCTGGAAAATGATGCTGCGGGTCGTGCGCACGCTGTAGAGGACCGAAATTTTGGTGTCCAGTTTACGCCGGGTGGCTTCGCGCACAAAACCACGGAACGGTGTCACTCCGGAGCCACCGGCAATGCAGACGAGGTGCTTGTTCGGCTCATAGACGGGCAGGAATTTCCCGACCGGCGGAATGACAAAGAGCTTGTCGCCGGCTTTGGCCCAATCCACCAGCCGCGTGCCCATTTTGCCGTCGCGCTTGATGGTGACCTCGTAATAGCCGCGATCCAATGCGCAGGACGACAGCGAATAGGCGCGTTTGTAATTCGGCGTGTCCGGCCAGTAAAGCGTGATAAATTGTCCGGTCTTAAAATCAGGATCGTAACCGTCCGGCCATTTCAGGCGGATGGTTTTCGTGTCCGGCAACTCCATCGTCGCCAATTCAATCGGCATTTCGAGAATTTCTTTGGCCATAATCGTCGCAAAAAAATGAAGTCTAGTAGCTCTCTCTGACAACGGCAAGCGCGCGTTGCACGAGACAAGCCAATTTTGGGGAATCCGGTCTCACATTTTACCAGTGTTCCATTCCGCAGCATTTTTCCCATGGGAAACGCCATTTACAAGGTTTCCAACGTGAAACTGGTTGTCCGGCAAAGCTCAACCGGTATTGCTCGTTTTGGGACAAAAGTTTAAAAATTTAAGGAGCGCCCTTCACGTTGCCGTCCCGCTCGCAAGGGATTCCAGCCGCGCGAGGACTTCCTGCGCCAGCAATTGATACGCCGCCGAGCCGGAACTGTATTTGTCGTAGTGAATAATGGGTTTGCCGAAACTGGGCGCTTCGGCCAGGCGCGTGCTGCGTGGAATGACCGTTTCAAACACACGGGAGCCGAGCAGATTCCGCACTTCGCCGACGACTTCATTGGAAAGCTTGGTCCGGCCATCGAACATCGTCATCACGACGCCGAAAATGTCGAGGCGCGGATTGACGCCTGTTGCACGCAATTGCATTAACACCCGGTTCATCATGGAGATGCCTTCGAGGGCATAATACTCGCATTGCAGGGGCACCAGGAGACCGTCGCTGGCCGCAAAGGCATTCAAGGTCAGAACGCCGAGCGACGGCGGGCAATCAATAAAAACAATTTCAAAACGGTTGCTTTCCAGAACCGGTTTAAGGACGTTGGCCACGCGCAGCAGGTGATTTTCCAATCGCGCCAGTTCCAGATCGGCGGCGCACAAATCCACTTCACTGGGCACCGCTGCGAGGTGATCGAAAGGGGTACTTTTAATTTTATCAAGCAAGCTGCCTTCCCCGAGCAAAACCCGGTACGCGCTGGAACCTTCGGTTTTATCCAGACCCAGCCCGCTGGTGGCGTTGGCCTGCGGATCAAGATCGAAAAGCAACACGCGTTGGCCGAGGGCAGCCAGACAGGCAGCCAGGTTGACGGCTGTCGTCGTCTTCCCCACGCCGCCTTTTTGGTTGGCGACCGCGATGACTTTGGTTGGCACCCGCCCGATTTAATGAAAATGAGGGCGGCGTTTCAAGTTAACAAGCGCAAGCTCTCCGCCAGGGAGAGGGAGGCACTCCAGGCTTAAACGAAGAGAATTAATTGCCTGATGATATTGGGAAGGATGAGAACTGGGCGCTGACGGGCATTTGCCCAATCGGAGCAGAGGCGAAATCACTCACCGGATTGGTGCTGTTGTCCACTATGAACATTGGGTTGACAGGTTGCACCATGGTCGCTGGCGTTGCGGAGGCGACCAGCGGAGCCACCTCCTGTGGGGCCGGTTGCAGAATCCCTTGGGCTACGAAATCCGGCCGCTCCGCCATCACGGCTCCAAACAGCAACAAAGCACAAAGGGCCGTGGCAAACCCGCCTGCGAATACTGGCTTGGTTTCAAGTGATTGAATCCATTGGAGCGGCCACGGCATGCTGGCGAACAGGCGTCCCGACCATCCGGCTTCCGCTCCGGTTTCGCCGGCACGAATGCGCGCAATCACTTCGCGTGAAAAATTGTTGAAATATCCGGGGGGCGGCGTCTCGTGGCGTTTAAGCGACAGCAAACGGCGTAACGACTCAAAGTTCGGCTGATTCTCGTTCATGTTGGTTTCAAATAATCGGACAACCAAGCTTGCAATTGTTGTCGCGCATAAAATAGCCGCGACCTTACCGTCCCAATATTACATTCCATTACTTTCGCGATCTCTTCGTGCGACATACCCTGCACATCATGCAGGACTACGACCAGTCTATGTGGTTCTGACAGTTTCAGTAAGGCCGTGTTCAATTTTTCTTGCAGTTCGTTCAAATTGGCCTCGCGCCGCGGCGTTTTGTCGGAAACCAATGCGACCAAATCGGGATCATGTTCGGCGTTAAAATCCAAGTCATTCAGACTCATGTGGATACGATTCTTGCGCTGTTTGAGAAAATTAATCGTCTTGTTGACCGCAATCCGGTAAAGCCAGGTATAAAAACTTGAGCCGCCTTTGAACGACTTCAGCGCCTGGAACGCCTTGATGAACGATTCCTGCGCAAGGTCATTGGCGTCTTCATGATTGGATGTCATGTGATAAACCGTTGCGTAAATGCGCTGTTGATAACGCTGTACGAGTTCATCATAAGCTCCCAAATCTCCGCCGCGCGCGCGCTTTACCAACAGCTCCTCATCGGCAGGTGCGGAAGCCCCGGAATCATTGCGTGCGACTGGTTCTGCCATAATCATGGGTACTTAACACTAACAGCCAGCGCCTCCGTTTGTTGCGCTAAAAAATCAGCCAGATCGGACAAACCGGCGCGCCCGTTCGACTCCGGCAGGCGGCGCAGCGATCGCCGGGCCTGGTCCAAAAAATTGGCAATCACTTCGCGCGTTGGCTCAAAGGTCTCGTATTTGTCCAGCAATTCGTTAACTATCGGAAAATTCTCCGGTTGCCAGTCCTTGACTAAGTTTTCCAACTGGATGCGGTCGGCCGCGCTGGCTCGTTCCCAAGCCAGCAAAACCGGCCAGGTGAGTTTGCCCTTGGCCAAATCCGTGCCCAGAGATTTGCCCGCGGTTGCTTCCGAGCCGAATAAATCCACGCAATCGTCATAAACCTGATAGGCCGTGCCAAAGGCGGTGCCGAAATGCCGCAGCGCGGCGCGGTGCTCCGCGGTGGCTTCGCTTAAAAGCGCCGCCAAATCGCACGAAAGCGTGAACAGTTCGGCGGTTTTCATTTCAATGACCCGGAAATATTCATGCCGTGAAACCTGGAATTTCCGGCGATGCTGCGTTTGCAGGATTTCCCCGGAGCAAACCGTGTTCGTCGCCATGGCCACCGCGCGGCAAACTTCCGGTGTCGGAAAACTGGCCGCCAGCTTGAGTGCCTGCGCAAACAGGCAGTCGCCAAAAAGCACCGCGATTTCGTTCCCCCAATTCGCCGCCAGGGTGGGCTGACCGCGGCGGATTTCGGCCTCATCCATGACGTCGTCATGGACCAGCGTGGCCAGATGGACCATTTCAATGATGACGGCCGCGTTGACATGTGCGTCAGCGGTTTTGCCGCTGGCGTTGGCTGCCAGGGCGACCAGAGTCGGGCGCAAATGCTTGCCGCTGCCATTGAGGGTATAATGCGCATAGGGAACGATTTGCGGGTCAAAATCATTGACCTGCTCGATCAATCGTTGTGTGACCGCCTGGAGAAATGGCTCCAGCGGTTCCGCGATATGTTTCCAGGAACGGTTCGGGTTGGCTTTGAGCGAGTCAGCCGTTTCTGCTCTCGCCACCTTTGATTCGACGGCCAGCATTCACGCGCAATCTACGTTTAACACAGCGCTTAGTCAAACTACTTGTCACTTCGGGCGGTAGTGAAGCGCAACTGATTGAGGGGCAGGGCTAGGATTTGAAATTCCATTTTGCGGTTGAGTACTTTTCCGCCGCCAGCCGGCGGGTCTCCTGATCGGGAAAATCGGGTGATCCTTCGGCGGCATTCCAGGCCTTCCCGAGCGTGGTCTTCAACCGGGCTGCCGGCACAGCCAGATTGACCAGAAAGCCGGTGTGGCCACGGCCCTTACGATAGTCAGGTTGTTGGGAAGGCATTCGCAATACTTCGTTGATCAGCGGGAGATCAAGGCCAAGCAGAAATGTTCCATGAAAAAGCAGGGCGCGTTTGTGCCGACGCTGGGAATTGCCGGAAAACTTCCTGTAAGTGACGAGTGACAAGTGACGGGTGACCAGAGCCAAATCGGTGTGCCCGCAAACCGCAATTCTGGCTTCCGGCTTCTGACTTCTGACCTCTGGTTCCACGGCTTCGCGATTTCGTTCCATGATAAACCGGTTGGCCGAGGAGATATTGGCCAGCAACGGATGCGCCCCGATTTGTAGAATCAGTGTGTAGTTCAAGCAACCCGGTCCCTGTAAAACCGTTCCCCCGCCGGAACAGCGCCGGAAAACCGGGATGCCGTGCGCCTGACAGGCCGCGACGTTGACCTCTGTCTCCACCCTGTTCGCATATCCAACCACCACAAAGTATTCCTGCGGTTCCCAGAAGCGGAGGATTTCCCCGCCGGCAGCCTCGCTCCCGTTGAGCAAGGCCTCATCACATGCAAGATTCTCAGCGGGCGAAGCGAGCGTCAGGTTCAGTAATTTCATTTTGCAGTGGCGCTGATTTCACTGGCGTCCGGAACTTGAATCTGGTCTAATTTTAAAGCGCATTTCCGCGCGATTGAAAGAAGTGGATAACACAGTGAAGGTTGACAAAAAAGAAATTTACGGTTCGCGTTCCGGAGCAGCCGATCATTCCGGTGGCAGCAATGGCGACAAATGGAGCCGGTCGTTGCAATCGGTCTTTGAACTGGCCTTGGAGAACCAGGGACCGGAGCGCACCGCGCAATTGCTTGAAAAACTGGCCAACCAATTGCGCTCCGCGCCGCAAGGCACCAATACTCCGTACCTTAATACCATTCCGCCGGAGCAGCAGGCGCCATTTCCCGGCGACCGCGACATCGAGCGTCGCATCAAAAGTTATATCCGTTGGAATGCCATGGCGATGGTCGTCAAAGCCAACTCCACCACCAATGTCGGCGGCCATATCTCGACTTTTGCCTCGTCGGCGACCCTTTATGAGGTGGCGTTTAACCATTTTTTACGCGGGCGCACTGAAACCTTTCCGGGCGACCTTGTTTACTTTCAAGGGCACGCCGCGCCCGGCATGTATGCCCGGGCGTTTCTTGAAGGCCGGCTGGACGAGCGGCATTTGCGAAATTTCCGGCAGGAACTCGCCGAAGGCGGCGGGCTGTCGTCGTATCCGCATCCGTATTTGATGCCGGATTTCTGGCAATTCCCCACCGTCTCCATGGGGCTTGGCCCGATCCTGTCGCTGTATCAGGCGCGGTTCAACCGTTACTTGCAGGCGCGCGGCCTGGTCAACTGGAAGGAAGAGCCGAAGCTTTGGGCCTTTCTCGGCGACGGCGAATGCGATGAGCCGGAAACCCTTGGCGCCATCACGCTCGCGACGCGCGAGAATCTCGACAATTTGATCTGGGTCATCAATTGCAATTTGCAGCGGCTCGACGGCCCGGTGCGCGGCAACGGGAAAATCATCCAGGAACTGGAAGGCTTGTTCCGGGGCGCGGGCTGGAATGTCATCAAGGTCATCTGGGGCACCGATTGGGATGATTTGCTGGCGCGCGACAAATCCGGTTTGTTGCCCAAACGCATGGAAGAGGCGGTGGACGGCGATTACCAGAAATATTCCGTCGAACCGGGCAGTTATACCCGGAAACACTTCTTCGGCAAATATCCCGAACTGCTCAAACTGGTGAACCATCTCACCGACGAGCAAATCAGCAAGCTCCTGCGCGGCGGCCATGATGCCCGCAAAATGTATGCCGCCTACAAAGCGGCCTTTGAGCATAAGGGCCAGCCGACGGTGATTCTTGCCAAAACGGTGAAAGGCTACGGCCTCGGCGAAGCCGGCGAAGGGAGAAATATTTCCCACCAGCAGAAAAAGATGAACGAAAAGGAGCTTCGTGAATTTCGCGAACGCTTCAAAATTCCGATCAGCGACGATGTTATTGCCGAGACGCCGTTTTTCCGGCCGTCATCCGACAGTCCGGAAATAAAGTACTTGTTTGAGCGCCGGAAAGCCCTCGGCGGCTTCCTGCCGGAGCGCAAAGTCACCGCGCCGCCGCTCGACGTGCCCAAACTCGATGCCTTTGCCGAATTTTTCCGGGGCTCAACCAGCTGAGGCTTCGACCACCATGGCTTTCGTCCGTTTGTTGAGCGTTTTGCTGCGGGACAAAAGCATCAGCCGCCATATCGTTCCCATTATTCCGGATGAAGCGCGGACGTTCGGCCTCGACGCGTTGTTCAAAGATATCGGCATTTACTCATCCAAAGGCCAGCTTTACGAGCCGGTGGACAGCAAGTCGCTGCTCTATTATCACGAATCAAAGGATGGCCAGATCCTTGAGGAAGGGATTACCGAAACCGGCTCGATTTCGTCGTTCATCGCGGCCGGGACCAGTTACGCCACGCACGGCGTGCCGATGGTGCCGTTCTATATTTACTACTCAATGTTTGGACCGCAACGCGTCGGCGATTTGTTCTGGCTGGCCGGTGACATCCGGGCGAAAGGCTTTTTGCTCGGGGCGACCGCCGGCCGCACCACGCTCAATGGCGAAGGGTTGCAACATCAGGACGGGCACAGCCTTCTGCACGCCAGCACCGTTCCCACGTTGCTGGCTTACGACCCGGCGTTCGGGTACGAACTCGCGGTGATCGTTGCCGACGGTTTGCGCCGGATGTATGCCGAGGGCGAGGAAATTTTTTATTACCTTTCGCTTTACAACGAAAATTACACCATGCCGCCGATGCCCGCGGGGGTCGAAGACGGCATCTTGAAAGGCTTGTACAAATTCAAACCCGGCCCGGAGATTAAATCTGGGAGCGCCGGCTTCCAGCCGGCGAGTTCCGCCTCCAAAACTGCCGGCAAGATGCCGGCGCTCCCGGCGCCCAAAGCCCACATCTTCGGCAGCGGACCGATTATCAACTCGGCATTGAAAGCGCAGGAAATTCTGGCGGAACGCTACGGCGTTTCCGCCGACGTTTGGAGCGCGACGAGCTATAAGTTGCTCCGCACCGACGCGATTCGCTGCCGGCGCTGGAACATGCTGCATCCGACGCAGCCGCCCAGAAAATCCTACGTCGAAATCCTGCTGGCGAAAGAGCAGGGGACCTTCGTTGCGGTGTCCGACAACATTCGCACCGTACCCGACCAGATTGCGCCGTGGGTGCCGGGCGGCCTGTTTACACTCGGCACGGACGGCTTTGGCCGCAGTGATACGCGCGCACGCCTGCGCCGATTTTTTGAAATTGACGCCGAGTCCACGGTTATCGGTGTGCTTTACGCTTTGGCTGAAAAAGGACAAATCGAGAAGCAAATCGTCGAAAAGGCCATCAAGGACCTGGGCGTCAACCCGGAAAAAATCCAGCCGCAGATTGTTTAGGTGGAAGGAACTCCCGCACTTTTCAAATGCCACATGTCTTTGTTGTTCATCCCAAAAGACACGCAGAGGGAAATTTATTTCTGGAAAAAGACCGTGTTTTCTTCCATGCTGCGCGGCCTGTTGATTTATGGATGTGAAACTTCCCAAATTGGGTGAAGGCGCCGATTCCGGCGTGGTGGTCAACGTCTTCGTGAAGGAAGGCGACCAGGTCGCCAAAGGCCAGGCCATCATCGAACTCGAGAACGAAAAGGCCGTGGCCTCGATTCCCGCCACCGCCGGGGGTGTGGTCGCCAAAATTCACGTCAAGCCCGGCGATAAAATCAGCGTGGGCCAACGACTGATTTCATTAAATGAGAGCGGTGCGGCGGCAAGCGCCCCCGCGTTTGGCAGGACGGGCAGTCCTCTGCCGGCCAAAGGCGCCGGCACGGAGTGACGCGCCCAACCGAAATTATCGAGAACGAGGACGAGGACGAGAGGGAACAATCAGCTCCGGCCGCGGCGCCGGTGGCGTCGCCGTCGGTTCGACGAGTGGCCCGTGAATTAGGCATTGATTTGTCCAAAGTGCGCGGCAGCGAGTCGGGTGGACGAATCGTCCTCGGTGACGTGCGTGCCTATATTCAACGGCTCATCGCGGCAGCAGCAAAAGGCAAACCTGCGGGCGGCGCGCACGGAGTAACGCGCCCTGCCATCACGGAACAGATTGATTTTTCCCAATGGGGGCCGGTGAGCAAAAAGCCACTGTCGCCGTTACGCCAGGTGATTGCGCGGCGGATGTCGGAAAGTTGGAACGCTGTTGCGCGCGTCACGCAATTTGACGAGGCGGATTTCACGCAATTGAATGTGCTGCGCAAAAAGTTCGCCCCCAAATACGAGAAAAAGGGCGCGCGATTGACGCTCACACCGCTGGTGCTCAAGGCGCTGGTGGGGACATTGAAAAAACATCCGATTTTCAATTCCAGCCTGGATGAGCTGGCCAATGAGATCGTCATCAAGGAGTATTACCACCTCGGAATCGCGGTGGACACGGAGCAGGGTTTGATGGTGCCGGTGATTCGCGACGTGGACAAAAAGTCCGTTCTGGATTTGTCCAGAGAATTGGAACAGCTCGCGCAAAAGGCGCGCGACCGGAAGGTGTCCGGTGACGAGCTGAAAGGCGGCACGTTCACCATTTCGAACCAGGGCGCCATTGGCGGCGCACATTTCACGCCGATTGTGAACCGGCCCGAAGTCGCAATTCTCGGTCTTGGCCGCGGGGCGATGAAGCCGGTCGTCCGGGACAGCAAGGTGGAAATTCGCATGATGACGCCACTGGCGCTGTCGTACGATCATCGCGTCATTGATGGCGGCGAGGCGGCGAGGTTTATCGTGGACCTGGTGGCGGCGTTGCAGGACTTCAAGGAAGACGCGGTGAAACTGTAATCCTCCTCGTCCTCGTGCTCCTCCTCGTAATCGAATGAATCAAAATCCGGTAAATCCTGAAGCCGAAAGAAAATCCCAAGCGGCGTTTTTCGACCATGAAAAACTCGACGTGTACCATCTCGAGTTAAAGTTTATCGGGTGGGTGACACCGTTGCTGGAAGAGGTTTCTCAGAATGCAGTCGGTAAAACCGCCGAGGTACGCAACCAATTGGATCGCGCCAGTCTCTCCACCCTGTTAAACACAGCGGAAGGCAACGGTAAACGTCAGCGTCAGGTACGTGCAAAATCCTTCGACGATGCGCGTGGTTCCGCGACAGAGTGCGCAGCTTGCCTCGATGCACTGGTAGCCAAACAGGCGGCCACCAAAGAACGCGTGGCGGAAGGAAAGAAATTGCTGCTGCGGATTGTATCAATGCTTTGCGGATTGGTTGACCGCTTCGACGGTTCAACCGCTTTTCACGAAGGGTCCGATGAAAATGAATTCAGGAGGCCGGGAGCGGAAAAGAAAGTGAATTATTGCTCCAAAGTTTCGAGGACGAGGGCGAGAACGAGGACGAGCAGGATTTAATTATGGATCCCATCAAAACTGAAATTGTGGTGGTCGGCGCGGGACCAGGCGGTTACGCGGCGGCATTTTACGCGGCGGACCTGGGCAAAAAGGTCATTCTGGTTGAGCGCGAAAAACGTCTGGGCGGCGTTTGTTTGAATCGCGGCTGCATTCCGTCAAAGGCGTTGCTGTACGCGACACACCAGATTGTTAACGCGCGCGAATCCGCCCATCGCGGCATTACCTTTGGGGAACCCAAGGTGGATTTGGGAAAACTCCGGGCCTGGAAGGAATCGATTTTAGAGAAACTAGGCGGCGGCGTGGCCACGCTGGCCAAGATGCGCGGCGTGCGGGTCGTCCAGGGCCGGGGTTATTTTGAAGACTCAAACAAACTGCGCGTGGAGACCGACAAAGGCCAGCAATTCATTGAATTTGAGCAGGCGATTCTGGCGGTCGGTTCCCTGGCCGCGATGCCCAAGGCCTTTGACCTGGGCAATCCGCGCGTGATGACCTCGACCGAGGCGCTGGAAGTCGAGGATATTCCGGAAAACCTGCTCGTCGTCGGCGGCGGTTACATTGGCATGGAGATGGGCACGGTCTATGCCGGTCTCGGCAGCAAAATCGTTTTGGTAGAGGCACTCGACAACATCCTTATTGGCGCCGACCCAGATCTGGCGCGGCCCGTGGTCGCCAATGCCAAACGGGAGTTCAAGGAAATCCGGCTTAAGGCGAAGGTCACCAAAATGGCCACCGCCGGAAAGCAGATCAAAGTTGAGATGGAACACAACGGCGGGAAACTGTCCGAATTGTATGACCGCGTGCTGGTGGCGGTCGGGCGGGTGCCGAACAGCGCTGATTTGGGTTTGGAGAACACCAAGGTCGAGCTGGATGAAAAAGGTTTTGTCAAAGTCAACAAGCGCCAGCAAACCGACGATCCCGGCATCTACGCCATCGGCGATATCGCGGGCGGCATTTTATTGGCGCATAAGGCAAACAAGGAGGCGCACATCGCCGTCGAGAGCATTAACGGCGGAAACAGCGTGCCGTTAAACGAGATTGTGATCCCGGCGGTCGTGTTCACCGATCCGGAACTGGCCTGGTGCGGCCTGACCGAAGCCGAAGCCAAAGAGCGCGGGATTCGCTATGAGGTCTCGAAATTTCCGTGGGCGGCCTCGGGGCGGGCGTTGTCCTTTGACCGCACGGATGGTGTGACCAAGATGATCATTGATCCGGAAACAGAGCGTGTGTTGGGCGTGGGCATCTGCGGCGCCGGCGCTGGCGAACTGATTTCCGAAGCGGTGGTCGCGATCGAGATGGGTGCGACGGCGGAGGATATTGCGTGGAGCGTGCATCCGCATCCGACCTTGTCGGAGACGCTGATGGAATGCGCCGAAGCCTTTTACGGCCATGCGACTCATACGGTGTCGAAGAAACGGGAGTGATTTCGCGGTTGAAAGCAAAGGCGGGAAGTGTAGAATCAGTCTTCGGGTACGGGGCGTAGCGTAGCTTGGTATGCGCGCTTGCTTGGGGTGCAAGAGGTCGTGAGTTCAAATCTCACCGCCCCGACCATTTCTGTCGGTCTATTGAACGGCAATTTGAGGTGTAAAAGCCAGGTCCAGGTTGTCGATGGAAACATCAAAAGGCTCCCCGGGATGAGCGAGGACACGCGCCACATTCATGCCCGCCGGTTTGCCGTTGGCTCCAGTGGTTTCCATGGTGAGGATGATTTGAATATTTCCGCCTTCAAGCAAAGTTGGGGTCAGAGTACATTGCGTATTTCGATCAAGGGGGACGGTGGTCGAAACGTGATTGGAAAGCGGCAGTACTCCGAGATTCCTCCGGTTCAAGGGGCTGGTTACTGGTTTGCCCGAGGAAATCTGTACATGCTGTATATGGTTGGTTTCCGCCGCATGGACTTTTTCACCGAACACCTTTTTAAGCGTTTGTTGGAATGCGCTGCTAAACGACTTCTCCATTGGCTTCTTTTGACAAGCGACCAAAAACACGCCGATTGAGATAATCAGCGTTATAATGATGATGAGACGCATGCGCATACCCTTGTTAGTGAGCAAATATCGGGCCGTTTTGTGGCCTAAAACTCCAGAGAACAGGGCTATTTGCGAAGATTTTGAACCCTTTTATTATTCGCGGTCAAACACCCAGACCTCGCTGGCGGATTTAATCGTCAACCGCAGGCCGTCAGTCCGGGCGGCCATGGATTTGCCGTTGAGCGACAAATCGTAGTTGGTGCCGGCATTATTCCATCGCCCCTGCCAGGTCGTCGTTTGCGCGACGGTCAACACACCATTATCCACCTTGAACCGCGGCAGGCTTTCCAAAAATGCCTGATGGTCCGCCGCCGCAACGAAAGCAGTCTGGGCATACGCCTTGGACCAGATACTCCGCAGCGCCTTTATTTCTGCGGCGGGGAGGTTGGGCCGCGCAATCAGCAGCGTGCCGACACTCACATTGACGTTGAAACCCCACCGGCCGAGAATTTTTTCGGAATCGTAGTTTTGCGATTTACCGGTCTTGAGGTACCCGTTTAAATCGTTCCAATTCGCCTGCAAGATGCCCAGAACCATCGTGGTCAGGTCATTGTTCCGGAGCATTGCCTTGACTTGAGTATCGCTCAGGAGTTGGGTGATGGGCAGGGAACTTTCCCACGCGCTTTGAAAACCAGTGTCCTGGCCGAGTTGCTTGAAATCATCCCGTTCCCCCAGGGAAAGGAATGCCGGATATTTTGTCAGCCGGTCTTTCAACCCCGGGTTTTGACGCAACAATCCAGCCAAATCGGCCAGTTGGTAATACGGCTCCGGCAGGGGAACGAGAGAACGCGCGGCCCCGGCCAGACCGGTGGCACCGAGATCGGCTCCCATCCGATTGATCACCCGGAAGACAACCGATTCATTACTGGAAGGGGCGACTTGACCCGTCCAGTAGCCGAGGTTGAAAATGACAAAGGAAACGAGCAGCAGGTAGGCCGTGCCGTTCAACAAGCCAAGGCACAGGCCGAGCCGTGAATTCAATCGCTCCCACAGCGCCATCCGCAAATCGCCCGCCTTGTACTTGTAAAACAGATAAACCTTCCGGTGAACGAAAAAGCCGGCCACTTTGAACAGGATCAGAATGATGATGAAGGCCACGAGGGGCGCCAACGCCCAGATCAATGCGGGATTTTGAATTCCCACACGTGGCCACAACGGTTTAGTCAGATTTCCCAGCATTCCGGCGAATAACACGGCGCTCGCAATCCCAACGAATGAAATTGCCGTACGGATGGCTCCTTGGCGGAAACCCAAGCCGGCCCCCGCCGCCAGCAACACCAAAGCAAGAATCCAAATGGTCATGCCACAAAATACAGAGATTGCCGCAATAAAAGCACGCGGAAAATAAAGGCCCTGCCGCCCGGATTCTCATATTGAAAGCCGGTAATGAATACCCCAAGCTGGAGGCGGTGAAAATTTCCATTGTGGTTCCGGCTTTTAATGAAGAGCGCCTGCTGGGCCAATCGCTCGCGCAGATGGAATCGGCGGCGCGCGTGTTTGTCCGGCAGGGGTGGGAGATTGAATTAATCGTGTGCGATAACAATTCCACCGATCGCACGGCCAAAATTGCGCGAAGTGCCGGCGCCCTGGTCGTGTTTGAGCCGGTCAATCAAATCGCCCGCGCCCGCAATCGCGGCGCGGCGGCGGCCACCGGTGACTGGCTGATTTTTGTGGATGCCGATTCGCATCCCAGCGCCGGACTGTTTGAGGAAGTGACGGAGCAAATTCAATCCGGCCGGTGCCTGGCCGGCGGCACCACCGTCCGGATGGATGAAAAACATTGGCCGGCCGAATTTTTTATCCCGCTCTGGAACTATTCCAGCCGGATGGGCCGTTGGCTCGCCGGTTCATTCATTTTCGTGGAGGCGGCGACGTTTCGGGAGCTTGGCGGGTTCAATAATGAGTTGTTCGCGGCGGAGGAACTGGATTTGAGCCGGCGGCTGAAGCAACTGTCGCGGGAAAAGGGCAGGGGAATTGTGATCCTGCATCGCCACCCGCTGGTGACCTCCGCGCGCAAGCTGCGGCTCTATACCCTGTGGGATCATCTGCAGATGCTGGCGCACGTGCTGGTCAACCGCCGCGCGCTGACCCGGCGCGAGTCCTGCACTTTGTGGTACGACGGCCGAAGATGAACGAGCTTACGCCGATGCGGCGGTGGCAATTTTTTGCCGGCTGTTCAGAAAATCCAGATATTCGATGAAGCGTTGCTTCATCTCCTTGCGCGGGACGATGGCGTCAATCAGGCCGTGGTCGAGCAGAAATTCCGCGGTCTGAAAACCCGGCGGCAGTTCGGCCTGGGTCGTGTCCTTGATGACGCGCGGGCCGGCAAACCCGATCATTGCCCCCGGCTCGGCCAGAATGAGGTCGCCCAAACTGGCGTAACTGGCCATGACCCCCGCCGTGGTCGGATGGGTGAGCATGCTGATATAGGGCAGGCGGCGTTGCGCGTGGTAGGCCAGCGCGGCGGAAGTTTTGGCCATCTGCATGAGGCTGAGCATGCCTTCCTGCATGCGCGCGCCACCACTGGTGGAAATGATGATGACCGGGAGTTCTTTTTCTGTCGCGCTTTCGATCAGGCGCGTGAGTTTCTCACCGACGACCGAGCCCAGGGACGCGGCAATGAAACTGAAATCCATTACGCCCAGGGCCACGCGGTGTTCGCCAATCTTGCAGATTCCGGTCAGGACGGCGTCTTTCAGGTTGGTCGCCGACTGATGCTCCAGAACACGCTTGGGATAGGGGGTTTTATCAATAAATTTGAGCGGATCCACGCTCGTCATTTCGGCGTCCATCTCCTCAAACGTGCAGGTCTCGACCAGGGAGTGAATGCGCTCGCGGGCGCCAACCGGAAAATGATATTCGCATTTCGGACAGACCTTCAGATTTTCGTCCAGTTCCTTGTCGAAAACCATCGTTTCGCACTTCGGGCACTTGGTCCAAAGTCCTTCCGGAATGTCCCGTTTTTTGGATTTGCCCGATCCGAGCTTGGGTTTTTTGGCAAAGTTGGTCTGCCCGCCTTTCGCCGGCGGCGGGGTCAACCCCGGCTCGATTGGTTTCCAAGCCGAGCGATTTTTTGGTGAAAGTGGTTGTGCCCATTGACCTGCCCATAATACTAAAGTCCGCGGGCCACTGTCCAGACGCAAACGTCACCCGAACCGGCGGCCTGTAAAACCTCGGCGCACGCACTGGTCGTCGCGCCGGTCGTGAAAACATCGTCCACCAGAATCACCCGTTCGCCGTTCAGCCGGACCCCCGGCCGAACCGCGAAAGCTCCCCGCATGTTCGCCGCGCGCTGTTGCCGCGTGAGCAACGTCTGGGTCGCCGTGGGCCTGGTCCGCCGGAGCCATTTTGAGTTCAAAGGGATCCGGGTGGCGGTGCTCAGTTGTACGGCCAATCGTTCCGCCTGGTTGAACTCGCGCTCGCGGTGCTTCACGGCGTGCAGCGGCACCGGCACGATGAAATCCCAATCCTGGCGGCGCAAAGCCGGCAGGGCTTTGCGCAGGAACAGACCAGTCAGAAACGGTTCGAACCAAAGCGCGCGTTGATATTTGTAACGATGGAGCACTTCGCGCACGACATTGTGCGCCACCACCGCCGAGCGCGCGGAGCTGAAATACAGTTCCATTTCACAACAATTCGCGCATTCAAACGGCGCGGTGAAGTCGCCGGGGTAAGGCAGACCGCAACGTTCGCAAAACGGCGGTTCAATGAAACGAACCTGCGACCCACAACGCGCACCGACAAAGCCGTCCTCGACCGTCGCGTGTTCCGCCCGACAGACCTGACAGGTTTCAGGATAGAAAAATGCGAGACTGACCTCGAGGCGGTTTTGTAATGATTCAGCCAGCGCGTTCATGGGGAAATGGTGAACGGTTCACGCTTGCGTCCGAGCGGCAGAAATTTGAACAGGAGCAGTACAGCGACGAGGACAATCAATGTCAGCCAGCCGTCAACAATTTTGTTGGTGCCCCAGAACCATGTTGAAGCACGAGGTGCGATGGTGGTGAATACGCCGTACGTCTTGAGCCAAAAAACCCAGCCCGCATGAAGGCCGATGGAAAAATAAAGATTACCGGTGCGCTGATAGGCCAGGCCGAGCAAAACGCCCACGAGGGTGAGGTTAAGGAAATCGGGCACGAGCGCTTGAAAATCCACAAACCCGCCCATCATCCGCGGGAGCAGCACCAGACCGGAATGCCAGTGGACGGCGCCGTTAAAATCCGCCCGGCGCAGGAAATGAACGAGCGCAAAGGCCATGCTGCTGACGATGAGCGCCAGCGGCCAATAAAAGAATTTCCGCAACCCGCCGAACAAACCGCCGCGAAACAGGACTTCCTCCATGACGGCGACGACCACCGCGGTGCCGATCGCCTTGAAAATGACGGCTACCGCTTGATGAGCGGTAACACTTTGGACAAAATCCCGGCCGCCGCCAAGAATCGCCATCCCCGCGACAATGGCCAGCGAAAGAAAACCGACCAACAGGCCGCCTAGCAGTTTTTTCCACTGGCCGTGAGGTCCCACCACACCGGCTTCGTGCCACGAAGTGATGCCCAGCGCGCGCAATAACGGCCACAATCCCGCCAGCGCGAGAATGAGCAGAGAACGGTCCACGAACCGGTTGAACGGCTCGGCGGCAATTTTTGGGAATGAATGGGCAAATGCCTGCGCGACCCAGAAAAGCCACGGTGCCAACAACGCGCCGCCGACAAACACGACCACAATGTAGATGACCAGCGCCCGCAGAGGCCGCATGGCCTGACGATAAATCTCCCGGCAATTCAAGCCAAGCGCTATTTCGTAATTGTAGCGGCACTCGGCGAGCGCCGCATTTCATCTTTTTTAAGGAAGATTGTGGCCGTTGCCGACCGCCGCTGCCGCAAAACGACTCGCCGCCCATTTTCTTGCTAACGTTTTTCATTGAGCAGCGTCTAATGAAAGTGTGAGGAATATATTTTATTCGCGCGCCGGGGAGCGCCATGCTATTAGATGAGTGGCATGGCGGGTAAAATAGAAACGATGGACAGCCTCGAGCCGGCGCAAAAGCAGTTCGGGCGGTACTATCTTCAGGAACTGCTGAACAACGGCGGCATGGCCGAGATTTGGCTGGTAACGGACGGCCGCAGCCGCCCTTTTGCCCTCAGAAAGTTGCGCAAAGAGCTGCGATTTAATTTTCTGGCCCGGCATCGCTTCCTGCACGGCTGCCAGGTGCTTTCGAAGCTCAATCAAAGCGATTTCATTGTCGGTTACGTTGAACATGGCAAGGCCGAAGGCGTTCCGTATCTCGTCATGGAATACGTGGAGGCGGCGAATTTGAAGGAATTGTACGGGCGGCAGGATCCGGTATTGACCGAAAACGTGGCGCAAATTCTGATTGATATGGCCCTTGGCTTGAATCACGTGCACGAAAGCGGATTCATGCACCTCGATTTCAAGCCGGAGAACGTCCTCGTAACCCGCAACGGCAACGTGCAAATCATTGACTTTGACCTCGCCCAGCCGATCCCGGAAAAGCCGAAGAAAATGTCGAAAAATCCGGGTACTCCCGCTTACATGGCGCCGGAGCAATTGCAGCGGAAGCCAATTGACCCGCGCGCGGACATTTTTGCCTACGGCGTCGCTGCGTACGAACTGTTGACAAACCAAAAGCCATTCCCCGGCGAGAATCCCGGTGAAATTCTGGCCCGGCAATTGGACCTGTCCGGCCCGCTGCCGCCGCACGAACACAATGCCGACATCCCCCCCGCGCTGGAAAAAGTCATTCTCCGGTGCATCGAACGCGAGCCGGAAAGGCGTTACCCCTTCATGAGCGTCCTCGTGCGCGACTTGCAGAGCGCTCTTTACGTGTAGAAAATTCCTCACAGCCGCCTGATTCGGACGGTTAGAGAACCTTTTCCCGCACTGAATTCACTTTACTTGGAGTCTCGCCCGGTTATCCTCGCATTTCTGACTTTTTAGAAATCAGGACGAATTTATGGCAAAATTGACGGTTCGAGATTTGGACGTCCGCGGCAAACGGGTCTTTGTGCGCGTGGACTACAACGTGCCGCTGGAGGAAAAAGATGGCAGGATGGTCATCACCGACGCCACCCGCATCGTCGAGACGCTCCCGACGCTCAGGCTTTTGATTGAAAAAGGCGGCAAGCTGATTCTGACCGCGCACCTTGGCCGCCCCAAAGGCAAGCGCGACGCCACCATGTCGCTCCAGCCGGTCGCGGTGAAATTGTCTGAACTGCTGGGCAAACCCGTGACTTTTGTGGACGATTGCATCGGCGAAAAAGTGGAGAAAGCCGTGTCCGCCATGAAAGAGGGTGACGTGGTATTGCTCGAAAACGTCCGCTATTACAACGAGGAGGAAAAGAACGACCCGGCGTTTGCCGAAAAGCTGGCCAAAGTCGCCGATGTTTACGTGAACGACGCGTTCGGCGCGGCCCATCGCGCTCATGCTTCGACGGAAGGCGTCGCTCGCGTGGTCGCCAAACGCGGCGGCCAATGCGCGGCGGGCTTGTTGATGGAGCGCGAATTGAAGTTCCTCGGGCGATGAACTGGAGAAGCCAGCGCGTCCTTTCGTCGTCATTCTCGGCGGCGCGAAAGTTTCGGACAAAATCAAGGTCATTGACCGTTTGCTGGAAAAGGCGGACACAATTTTGATTGGCGGCGCCATGGCTTACACCTTCAGACTGGCGCACGGGCGAAGGAGTCGGCAAATCACTGGTCGAACCGGACCACAAACAGACTGCGCTCGACGCTGAAGCCAAGGCGAAGAAACTCAAAGTCGATTTTGAACTGCCGGTGGACGTGCTGGTGGCAACGCCGGTGGATACGGGCAAGCTCAACAAGAAGGGCAAGCCGGTCTTTGATTTCACCAATATCCGCACGGTGAGCGGCAATATTCCCGACGACGCGGAAGGATTTGGACATCGGTCGCGAAAACTGCCGCGCGTTACGCCGAAATCATCAAGGGCGCGAAAACAATCTTGTGGAACGGGCCGATGGGCATGTTTGAGGACCCGCGCTTTGCCGCGAGCACCAACATCGTGGCGCAGGCGGTGGCGGACGCCACGCAGAAGACGGCGCCAAAAGCATCATCGGCGGCGGCGACAGCGTGAAGGCGCTGAACAAGGCCAGGCTGGGCGACAAAGTGACGTTTATGAGCACCGGCGGCGGCGCGAGCCTGGAATTTCTGGAAGGCGCGGTCCTGCCCGGCGTGGCGGCGCTGACGGACAAATAATTTCCCTCCTCGTCGTCGCTCTCATCCTCGTTATCGAACGGTCGAGGAGGAGGGACGAGGACGAGGACGAGGACGATTAGAACATGAATAAAGAACGAAAATTGATCATTGCCGGCAACTGGAAGATGAACAAGACGGTGGCCGAGGCCCTGGCTTTGGTAAGCGACCTCAAACTGGAGCTGGCCAACATCCAGCGAGGTGGACATCGTGGTGTGCCCGCCGTTCACGGCTCTGGAATCGGTGTCCAAGGCCATCATTGACGATTCCAACATCCGGCTGGGCGCGCAGAACATGAGCGAACACAATTTCGGCGCGTTCACCGGCGAAATTTGCGCCGGCATGCTGAAGGAATTCTCCGTGCGCTACGTCATTCTCGGCCATTCCGAGCGGCGGCAGTATCAAAAGGAATCCGACGCGCTCATCGCCAAAAAAGCGGCGGCGGCGCACACGGCCAGCCTCAAACCGATTGTTTGCGTCGGCGAAACCCTGGCCGAGCGCGAGGCGGGACAGATGGAGAAGGTTCTGGAAACGCAGGTGCGCGGCAGCCTGGCCGGTTTGACCAAGGAACAGATGGTTGAAACCATCGTCGCCTACGAACCGGTCTGGGCCATCGGCACGGGCAAAACGGCCACCACCCAGCAGGCCCAGGAAGCGCATGCGTTCATTCGCGGATTGCTGGTAAAATTGTTTGGCGAAGCCGTGGCCAGGAAGGTCCGCATTCAATACGGCGGCAGCGTGAAAGCCGGCCAACGCACGCGAGTTGATGAGCCAGCCGGACGTGGACGGCGCGCTCGTGGGCGGCGCGGCGCTGGAAGCGCGAAGTTTTGCTGACATCGTCAAAAACTCGATATAGAATTGGTTATGGCTTTCATTGCTGGAATTTTGACGGCGTTATTGGTGCTCAACTGTCTGGTGTTGATTTTGCTGGTATTGGTCCAATTGCCCAAGAAGGACGCCGGGGCCGGCATGGCCTTTGGCGGCGGTGCGGCGGACGCGCTGTTCGGCGCGGGTTCGGGCAATGTACTGACCAAGATTACAAAATATGCCACGGTGATTTTCTTCGTGCTCGCCCTGTTTCTCGGTTATTTGGACGACCAACTGCATAAAAAAAACAGTGCTTCGGAATTTGAAAAGCAGGTGCAGCAGAAACAAACGGAAACGCCGGTCGCTCTGCCGCCTTCGCTGCCGGCTGCCACAACCCCGACCGCGCCACCGGTGGCAGGAACAAACAATTTGCTGTCGGTGCCGTTGACGCCACCGGGCACTGCGCCCACCACCGCGCCAACCAATACGCCCGCCGAGCCGCCGCAATCAAAATAACGCGATCGTCATTTTGAAAAGCGCCTCTGCCAGAAATTGGGAGTCGGGAGTTAAAAATCAGGGAGCGCGTATCAAATGGCAGAACGCGATTTTCTGCCTTCTGATTTCCGCCGTCTGTTCTCAGAATTCAGGCTGCCTCCGCCGTGAACCGCCGGCCGATGTCACCATCATCAATAACGCCGAGCCGGAATCGCTTGACCCGGCCATCATTTCCGGCATCCCGGAATTTCGCGTTGTCATCGGTTTATTCGAAGGATTGACGCGGCTCGATCCGAAGACCGCCCGGCCGATTCCGGGCCTGGCCCAAAGCTGGGACATTTCGTCGGACGGTTGCACCTACACGTTCCATCTGCGCACCAATCTGCTCTGGTCCACCGGCGAACCCATCACGGCGGACGACGTGGTTTATTCCTGGCTGCGCGCGGCCAACCCGGCAACGGCGTCCGATTACGCCGGGGAATTTTTTTATTTGAAGAACGGTGAGGATTTTGTCACCGGCAAAATCAAAGACCCGTCACTCGTGGGCGTTCACGGGGTGGACAAATATACTGTGCGCGTGGAGCTGAATCATCCGACGGCCTTTTTTCTCGATTTGTGCGCCTTGCCCGTAATGAGCGTCGTGCCGCGTCAAACCATCGAGAAATACGGCGACCGCTGGCTGATGGCCAGGCCGTTGCCGGTCAGCGGACCGTTTGAACTCGCCTATTGGCGGCCCAATGACAAGGTGCGCTTCAAAAAAAATCCTCTTTACTGGGACGCGGCGAACACGCGGGCGCAATTCATTGACATCCTGCCGCTCGGTTCACCGGACACGGCGCTCAATCTTTATGAAAACGGCCAGGCGGACCTCGTGCTCGACCGGACGCTCGTGCCCGGCGAATTGCTGGACGTATTGCGAAAGCGGCCCGATTTTCATTCGTTCAATTACCTGGGCACCTATTTCATCCGTTTCAACGTGACCAAAACGCCGTTTACAGACCCGCGCGTTCGTCGGGCGCTCGCGCTGGCGATTGACAAAGAACTCATCGTCAAAAAAATCACGCGGGCCGGCGAAGTGCCGGCGGCCACGCTGGTCCCGCCGTGGACGGCGAATTATACTTCGCCGCCCGGGTTGGGTTATGATCCCGCGCTCGCCCGGAAATTGCTGGCGGAAGCGGGCTATCCCGGCGGCAAGGGTTTTCCGAGATTTGAATACATATTCGATGCGGCGGCGGGCGGCGGCAGCAAACTCCACCAGGACATCGGCATCGAGTTGCAGCAAATGTGGCGCGACCAGCTGGGCATCCAGATGGATTTGCGGCAGGTCGAGTGGAAAGTCCTCTTGAGTTCGTATTCGCATCTTGACTATGAAACCGCGCGCTCCAGTTGGATCGGCGATTACAACGACGCGAACACGTTCCTCGACTGTTTTACCAGCAACAATGGCAACAACCGGACCGGCTGGAAGAATGCCCATTACAACGCGCTCATCGATGAAGCCAACCGACAAACCGATTTGAAGAAACGCGAACAGCTTTTTCAACAGGCGGAAACGTTGCTGGTGCATGACGAACTGCCCATTATCCCGATTTTTTACTACGTCGGTCTGAATTATTTTGACACGAACAGGATCCAGGGTTTCTACCAGAACATCCTCGATGACCATCCGTTGGAGTATATCGGGAAGGTGAACCGGAAATGACGAATCACTAAATCCGAATGACTAAACAATTCCAAATGACAAATGCCGAATATCGAATGGACTATAGCTGCCCGCTTAACCATTCGTCATTCGGGTTTTGTCATTATCTGGTCATTAGTGCTTTGTCCTTAGTCATTCTTTTGCCCGGTTCGCTGGAGATGGACACAGGATCGCACTAAAATGTATTTCATCCGCCGCCTCATCTTCGCCGTGCCGCTGTTGCTGATCATCAGCGCGCTGGCATTTGCGCTGGTACATCTGGTGCCCGGTGGCCCGTTCGACCGCGAGCGCGCGCCCGCGTCGCCGGAAATTGAGCACAACCTCCGCGCTGCCTACCACCTTGACGAACCCGCCTTGAAACAATATCTGCGCTTCTTCGGCCTTGTCTGGGACAAGGACGCCGCCGGTCGTTGGCACCATGCGCCCGCCAGTTTCAATATTTCCTATAAATACCGCAGCCACCGCGTCAGCGACATCATCCAGCAAAGCCTGCCGGTTTCCATGACGCTGGGTATGCTGGCCTTCGGTTTTGCTCTGGGCGTTGGGCTGCCGTTGGGATTCTTCACGGCGGCCCGGCGCGGCTGCTGGCCGGATTATGCCGGCAGCTTTCTGGCCATGCTGGCTGTTTGCGTGCCCGGCTTCGTCGTGGCGCCGCTGCTGATCCTGATTTTCTCCATCAAATTGAAGTGGTTGCCGGTCGCGCTATGGGAATCGCCGGCGCACATGATCCTGCCGACCGTAGCCCTCGGCTTGTTTTTCTCCGGCAAAATCGCCCGGCTGTTTCGCGAAGGCATGTTGAATGCAATGCAATCTGAGTTCGTCGTCGTCGCCCGCGCCAAGGGGCTGGCCGAAAACATCCTGCTGCTCAAGCACGCCGTGCGGATTGCCATTCTGCCCGTCGTTTCTTTTTCCGGCCCGATGCTCGCAGATTTGCTGACCGGCTCGTTTGTCATCGAAAACATTTTCCAGATTCCCGGCATCGGTGTGTTTTTCATCAACAGCGCCTTGAATTCCGATTACACCGTGGCCGTGGACCTGGCGTTGCTGTACGCCGTCCTGCTCATCGGTCTGAATTTAATCGTGGACTTTTCCTACACCTTGCTCGACCCGCGTGTGAAATATGAGTGATCAGAAAGTTGATAGTGCAAAGTTGATAGTTGGTAGCAAGGCAGCGGACACGGCCGACGCTCAACCATCAACCATCAACTCTCAACTCGCTTGGCGGCGCTTCAAAAAAAATCATTCCGCCGTTGTCAGCGCATGGTTCCTTGCCCTCCTGCTGCTGGCCATCATCGCGTGGCCGGTCATCCTGAGAATCTCCGGCGCACATTTCGCCCAACTCCACAACCCGGATCAGCTCTCCGACACACAATTTTCCGCCCCCTCGCTGCAACATTGGTTCGGCACGGACCTGCACGGCCGTGACCTTTTTTCCCGTGTCCTGTTCGGCGCACAAATCTCGCTGCTCGTCGGCGTCGTCGGCGCGTTGGTAAGTCTCATCATCGGCGTGATCTGGGGCGCGGTGGCCGGTTACCTCGGCGGACGGGTGGACTCGGTTTTGATGCGCATCGTGGATGTCCTTTACTCACTGCCCTCCATCATTTTTGTCATGGTGCTGATAACCACCTTGGGCGAAGTACTCAAGCGATCGCCGTTCATCGAAAATTCTCCGGCGCTGCAAGGCGGACTGCGCGTGACCCTGCTGTTCGTCGGCCTGGGCGCGGTGTCATGGCTGACCATGGCGCGCATCGTGCGGGGGCAGGTACTTTCGTTGCGAACCCGTGCCTTCGTCGAAGCCAGCCGCGCGCTCGGCGGCGGGCCGGTACGGATTCTGGCACGGCACATCATTCCGAATATTTTTGGCGTCGTTATCACTTACCTCGCCTTGACGATGCCGGCCATCATTCTTTATGAATCTTTTTTGAGCTATCTCGGAATGGGCGTGCAACCGCCGATGGCCAGTTGGGGCACGCTCATCGCCGATGGCGTTTCACAAATCAATTCCATCCGTATCTACTGGTGGCTCATTGCCTTTCCCGGTGGTGTCCTGGTGGCGACGTTGCTGGCGTTGAACTTCCTCGGCGACGGCCTGCGCGACGCGTGGGATGTGAAAAGTCGGTGACCGGCTTTATCCAATTTGCCGCCCCCCCGACGGTGAATTTCCCGGCGAAGTTCCCAAAGAAAGACTTGGACGTCTTAGCCCAGCCATCACCAGTATTTGGAATCTAATTTACGCGCCAGAGCCGCCAGATCGCCCAACCACCGCAAAGCGGAGTTGCAGGCGCCTGTAAATTGGCCGTTCTTTCCACCCATCTTATTACAAAATTTCTGGCCAGCGTTGTAAGACTTATTCTGAGAGGCGGAAAAACATTTGCCCGCCCGAGACCGGGTTGGTAACGGTGTTCAGCCCGTTGATGACGACCGGTATCGGTGCAACCAGGTTCCAAGCTCCGCTAGTCAAATTGGTTGCAGAATCCAAACTGAAACCGGCGATGTTGGTCGGCCACGTCAAAACCACATTGCCTCCGGAGGAAAACATGTTCAGTAGTGGGGCATAGTTGGCTTGCGCCATCGTAACCGTGCCATTGAGAATTGAAACGTTCTGCGGCACAGGCGCGAACAAACCCGACAGTGGCGCAAAGGTTATTGTGTACGTGCCCGGCGGGAGCGCCGCGACCGTGTTCTCCCAGCGCCCTCCGTCGGGGGTGATGATCCAATATGGTGAGATCATCCCGGCATTCGCGGGCGGATTCAAAGAGAACCCAGCGGCAACCGTATCAGCGCTCACGCACAACGTCCCGAGCTGATTCGTATTGGCCGGCAGGGTGGCCGGGCTGACAGCGGCCGTGAAACTGGTATCAGGAGCAATGGAAAGCAGTTGCCAGGGCGGCGATTGCTGGGGATAGGAGTTTACGGAGGTGAGCCATTGCGGGTTGGGGCTCCCGTCCTGGAAGAGGCGAATAAGGTCAAATCCCACCGGGTTGACGCTGGTGTAGGTATCGAATGTCTCAATAATCGGGCCCCAGAAACCGGTCCCATCGCCACCGATGTAGGTATTGTCCGTAAAGTTGGTGGTGGTGTAGACGCGCGCATATACCAAATCCCAGGCGCCCTGCCTGAAATTGAATAGCATCACCTCGTTTGCCCAGTGATAGAGGCCGCTGGAAAAACCCTCGTAATAAGTTCCATTGCGGATATGGACCATCTGCCTCGTCACGCCAAATTCATCGGGCCTCATCGTGAGGTACTGGCGATTGGCTGTGGGCAGGTCAATCATCACTTGCCACGGATTCGCATTCGTCAGCGACCAGTCATAAATCCAGAACTGGGCCTCGCCGCTGCCTTCGTAAGCAATCAGCGATTCCGTGCCCAGTCGTGCCCGACAGGAAGAGGTGAGGTAAAAATAGGAAACCGGCTGGCCGAGGTAAGTCGGAGCGATCACGTAATAATCCGCCACCGTGGATTTGGTCCAGAGGAGGCTATAGTTGCGAAAATAAAAGCCATAGCCGACCCCGCCGGGTACCGGCTCAGTTTCCAAGCCATGCCGCAAAGGATTTTCTCCCCGCCAACCGTGCTTGGGCGGCAACTTGCCGTTTGGGAAGTGCGCTGCCTGATACGCCGCCGATTCCTGGGCGATCCCTGCGCGCATGTCCCGAGCTTTCAGCCCGTACGATGTGGCCATGTCCTGGCCAAAGGCGATGGAATATGGAACACTGAGGGTTAGGAGCGCGAGCAAGACAAACGTTTTCAGTTTCATCGTCCTCTCCATTCATCGATCAGCACTACAAATCAAACCGGCGCCGGATTGGATGAAGATCGGGCAATAAAAGGCTGTCAGGAGAAACGGCGGAGAATCGCTGGCAGGTTACACCTTCGGCAGCTGGGCCTGGCAAAGCCGCCGCTGCAGCCATTGCGCTAACGAAATGCGGAATACGTTCCGCGTTCCTTTCCAAGGGTTTCATGACGCTGCCGTCCCGGGACTTTTGTTCAGTTAACCTTTATCTCCTGATGGGAAAGGTCAAGCACAATAATGTGACATTCCCGTGTCACCATGCGTCGATGTCGCGTCTGCTGTTGTTTTGGCATTGGCAATGCGGGATTGTCTCCCTGCCATACGTTGAACCTTTTTGTCCGGACTATGAAGCGAAACGGGCAAAGGATGGGCGCGGTCGGGAAGCCACGCCCTTTTCCAGTCAGACTTGGGCCCGGTTGGTCGCTGCGTGTCTGGCGGCGTGGTTGCGGATATGATCGAAATTTCCCTCTTCGCAGCAGGCCACAAAACCTTCCGTCACCGTTTTCAATTCCTCCCAGCGGGCGCGGATTTGCTTGGCTTCCGGCGACGTGATTTGGTCATCGGCGGCGGCGGTGGCGATGACGTGCAGCAGGTCGGCGAATTCCTGGACGATCTGGTTGGTGGCGGGAATCAGGTAATGCGGATGCGGCGCGTTCTTCGGGTTGAGGATGAAAAAACCACCCGCGCGCTGGCAAATCCATTGGACGAGCCGATGGTCGCCGGTGCTGGCGAGCAGGGCCTCGATGCGGTCGAGCGGATTGCCGGTGCCGCTGCCGGCGGCGTGGTTCGGCGGTTCGGCCCATTTATAGACCATGGAGAGGGACAGGCCGAGGTCGGCGGCGACTTGTTTGGGCGTCTTTTTCTCAAATACCTCGCGCAGCAGTTCGTAGGATTGCATGGCCGAAACGATGGAAAAGCGGCGGAAAAATTGGCAAGCGGGAAGCATAAAGGTTCAAGCATTCAAGGTGATGAGGTTTGGAGTTCCGCGTTTACGCGGTGGCGTAGGTTATCGACCCCGAAACCGCCCGAAGGCGGAACTCCAAACGCTGCCGCGTAAACGCGGGACTCCGAACCCTTACAAACCCCACGGCAAATTGTAGATGCGACTTTGGCGGGGGTGGTGTTTGATAAATCCAACGTATGAGACAACCCGATAACCAGATGCCCGCCTTTCCTGCTTGCGTTGGCAGCGGCTTGGGATTTAACTCGCTTCAAATACAACTCAGCGAGGGCCTATGACAGTATATTCCATTTATCTGTTTTGTCTGGTGATGGGATTGGCGTTCACTCTGTTAAGCGTCGCCCTCGGCCATTTCTTTGGCGGCCATGGCGATCACGTCGGCGGCAGCGGCGGTCACGCGGAAGCAGGGGCGGACAGCAGCGATATGCCCGGCATCTCTATTTTCAGTCCCACCATCATCGCTGCGTTCGTCACCGCCTTTGGCGGGTTCGGCATCATCTTCACGGAAGTTCCGCTCACCCACCGGGCCGTTATCAGCGCGCCCCTTTCCATCGTTGCCGCCTTCGTGGTGGCCGGCTGCCTTTACAAGTTTTTAGCCATCCTGTTCAGCCATACCCAGGGTTCCAGTGAATCGCACATCGCCGACATTGCCGGCACGGATGCCAGCGTAATTACGCCCATTCCTGAAAACGGCGTTGGCGAAATTGCCTATGTCGTTCGCGGTACCCGCTACACCGCGCCAGCGCGCGTGGAAAACGGCACGGCCATCGCCAGCGGCCAGGCCGTTAAAATCAAACGCGTCATGGGGACGCAGTTTTACGTCGAGATTTCCCATTGATTTTGCCCATCAACCACCAACCAAAATTATAAATTAACATGAACTTTTCCCCCCTCTTTGCGTTGAATTTCCTCGAAAACGGCATGGCCGTCCTCGCGGCGCTGGTCGTGGCCGTCGTTTTGGTTTTGCTGTTCATCCTCGTGCTGAGCCGTTACACCAAGGTCGGCCCCAACCAGGTGCTCGTCGTGTCAGGACGCAAGCATCGTTTGGAGGACGGTTCGGTGGTCGGCTTCCGCATTGTCAAAGGTGGCGGCACGTTCGTGTGGCCGGTGCTGGAAAAAGTGGACGTGCTTTCGCTCGAACTGCTGACGATTGATGTCCAGACGCCGGAAGTCTATACGAGCAAAGGCGTGCCGGTAAAGGTGGATGGTGTGTCCCAGATCAAAGTCAAGGGCGACGATGTTTCCATCCGCACGGCGGCGGAACAGTTCCTCGGCAAATCGCAGGATGAAATCCGTAACATTGCCACGCAGACGCTCGAAGGTCATTTGCGCGCGATTCTTGGGACGATGACCGTCGAGGAAATTTACCAGAACCGCGATGCCTTCGCGCAGAAGGTCCAGGAAGTGGCCGCCGGTGACATGGGCAACATGGGGCTCGGCATTGTCAGCTTTACCATCCGCGACATTCGCGATGGCCAGGGTTATCTCGACGCGCTGGGCAAGCCGCGCATTGCCCAGGTCAAACGCGACGCCATCATCGCCCAGGCCGAGGCTGACCGCGACGCAACCATCCGGTCCGCACAGGCAAATCAGGCCGGGCAGGAAGCCAAATTCCAGGCCGATACCAAAGTTGCCGAGGCGCAACGCGATTACCAGTCCAACGTCGCGCAGTATCAAGCCACGGTGAATGTGCAGAAGGCGCAGGCCGACCTCGCCTACGATTTGCAGAAGTTCAAGACCGGCCAGCTCGTCAAGGCCGAGGAAGTGCAGGTCAGCATCGTTGAGAAACAAAAGCAGATTGAGCTGCAACAGCAGGAAATCATGCGCCGCCAGCGCGAACTTGAAGCCACCGTCCAAAAACCCGCCGACGCCGAGCGTTACCGCGTCGAAACGCTGGCCAATGCGAAGAAATTCCAGTTGGAAACCGAGGCCGCCGGTGCTGCGTCTGCGACCAAGGCGACCGGTTTTGCGAGTGCCGACGTGGCGAAAGTCACCGGCATAGCCGAAGCCGAGGCCAACAAGGCCCGCGGGCTGGCGCAGGCCACCGTCATCGAAGCGCAAGGCAAGGCAACCGCGTCCGCCATGCAGGCCAAGGCCGAGTCGTTCAAGCAATACAATGAGGCGGCGGTCATCGAAATGATTGTGCGCGTGCTGCCGGAAGTAGCGGGCAAAATCAGCGAGCCGCTGGCGAAGACGGAGAAGATAGTCATCATCAACAGCGGCAACGGTCCCGGCGGCGGCGCGAGCAAGCTGACCGGCGACGTGACCACCATCATCAGCCAGTTACCGCCCGTCCTGGAAAGCCTGACCGGTGTGAAGTTTGAGAAGTTGCTCGAACAAGTCCCGGCGCTGAAAAAAGCGATGGCGAAGAGTGATGATAAAGACAAATAAATTGTCGATTTACGATATACGATTTACGTGCCCGCCAGCGTAACGTTGAACCATTAAAGTACAGTGATTATGACGCGCGAAGAAATGAAAAGCCGGACAAAAATGTATGCCAACCGTATCGTAAATCTCTGCTGCGCGCTCCCGGCCAATTGGATCGCGCAAACGTTGGGCAAACAGCTTCTACGCTGTGGTACTTCCGTCGGCGCAAATTACCGTGCTGTCTGCCGTGCCAAATCCAATTCGGACTTCATCAACAAACTTCGCATCGTTGAGGAAGAATGCGACGAGTCTTTGTTTTGGATGGAATTGCTGGTGGACAATAATGTCATGAAGGCTTCCCGTCTTTCTGGTTTGATGAAAGAAGCCGGTGAAATTCTTGCCATCGTTGTCTCATCAGCAAAAACTGCCCGCGCCTCGGGCCGCGCGTAAATCGTATATCGCAAATCGTAAATTAAATGCGTTTGTTTGAAGCCATCATTGATGCGAACCACCGGGCGGTGGCGGGGGACAAAGAAGCCGGCCTGCATCCGGCGGATTTCGAGAACGAACTGCCGGTCATCGCGCTGACGTGCATTGACCCGCGGCTGAACGCGTTTTTCCCGAATGCGCTGGCGTTGCCGGCAGACCAGTTCATCTGGCTGCGTAATGCGGGCAACATCATCTTTGATCCCATGAGTTCGATGATGCGCACGCTGGCGCTGGCTTGCGCGGTGAAAGGCGGCAAGGAAATCGCCATCATCGGCCACACGGATTGCCTGGTCGGCAAAACCACCACCCTGCAATTGCTGGAACGATTCAAGGAACTGGGCGTCGAACGGCATTTGTTGCCGGAAAATCTCAACGAATTTTTCGGTCTGTTCAGCAGCGAACGGCAAAACGTCCTCAAGGTCTTGCGATATCGTGCGGCACAGCCCGCTGATCGGCCCCAAAATTCCCGTGCACGGCCTGCTGCTTAATATTGAGACCGGCGAACTGGACTGGCTGGTCAACGGCTACCAGGCCTTGGACACGTTGGCCAGCCGCTTGAATGAGCCTATCAGCCCGACCGGCGCGACGCCGGATCTGATGAAATCGCTGTCACCTTTCCATCTGGGCGAGATGAAATTTCCCGAAGGCAAAATCGGGGAGATGGCGACAAAAACCCAGAATTGGCTGTCGCAGCAAGCCGGGAAAATCGGTGCATCGGCGCAGCAAACCCTGCACAACGCCGCTTCGGTTTCTGAAGCGGCGGAGAGAGTTGCCCAACAGGCTGCTCAATATGCCGAAAAACATCGGCCGCCGCCGCCGAAGATTCCCATCCCGCCGCCCATCCGTCCGATCAAACGGCGCTGATCCATTTTCGGAGGGACGAACTCTGCGAGTCCCTCCGATTCAAGCGCCACGCCGATAATCGCTTATGCGCCAGCGGAGAAAAGCCGAGCAATGCTTGGGCGTGGCCTTGTTACGCAAGGGCCAATAGGCATTAAAATCCTTCTCCAGTTTTTCCAATTCGCGAATGCCGGCTTGCGGCCATTTGTTGGTAGGGACGCCGCGCTGCGGCGTCCGGTCGGCGCAGCGCGCCGACTCTACCTTGCTTTGTGACCGCCTGTTGCCACAACATAAATCGGCACGACTGCGCCGCCATGCGCGTGGCCAGATCCAATTCCACCAGCAAGGTAGGGCGGGCAGTCCTCTCCCCGCCGCGAGCGTGAACGACGGCGCGCACGGAGTGGCGCGCCCTACCGGCCGCACACAGGATTGCACGCTGTTTTTCAATTTCCTTCAATGTCGCCCTTATATTTTTCGCCGGAATTTTTTTAAACCAGTTAAGCCCGTTCCGACAAAACAATTCATGGTCCTCGGGCGGCGGTGCGGCAATGACCGTGCCGAGCGGCGTTTCGTTTGGGGCTTTCACTTTTAGTTTACGATGAACAAAGCCAAGTTGGAACGCGACTTTGGCAATCTTGCCCGTTGAATCTGTAAACACATCGCGACTCAAAACCGGGGCCAGTTTTCGCTCGTCAAAATTCTTTGCGTTCCAGGCCAGCGACGCGCCGGCAAGAAACATGGGCCAGCCCACGGCCAAAGGTTGTGGATGGCCGCCATCACCCCAATCGGTGATGAGATAACCGATGGCACCGAATTTCTTTCCGACCTTCGCGGCGACGCGCAAATTGGCCAGTGCGTTGTCGTGGCGGCCAATCAACGTTTGCCAGGTTGAAGTGCCGGGGCAGATGTAAAACGGAATTTTGGCTTTCGCAAACTTTGCGGCTTCGCGCTCGAACGGGTGATTTGCTTCGTAACCCCAGTTTAGAGCAATAATTCCAGGAGCGCCGGTCTCCGACCCGGCGCGTTTCAAGTCTGTCACCCTTCGCGCCGGGTCGGAGACCGGCGTTCCAAACGAAGCCAGGTCGGAAATCAGCTTCGGATATTTCAGGATGATGTCGCCCCAGAACATCATGGTCTTGCCGCGCCGGAAGACTTCGCGATGAATTTTCTTCAGGAAATCGAAATAAACGCGTCCCTGACCTTTGGTAGCGCAAAGCTTTTTGCTCTGGCCGCGTCCCAGGTCCCAGGTTTCATCACAGCCGACATTGAAGTACTGGCTGGAAAAATTTGGGAGCAATTCATCATATAACCCGCTCAGGAAAGGCAGGGTACCCGGATGACCCGGCGCCAGCGTAGAAGGCCGACGGACGAATTCGCCGCTCGGGTCTTCGTAAGGCTTTGAAACTTCGGCGAGCCTTTTAAGACGCGGATGTTCGAGGAAATAGCGCAAGTGCCCGAAGGAATTCTGATTTGGCACGAGGTCAATGCCGAGTTGCCGGCAGCGCGCGTCCAGCCGGTGGATTTCCTTGCCGGTCAACGCGCCCCAGCTTTGCCAGACGGATTTGTAGCGGCGATAGGCGAACGTATGCTCGGTGTAGAGTTGCAGTTCGTTGATTTTAAAATCGGCAAGACGTTCAGCGAGTTCGAGCAATGTTTCAAGCTTGGGCACGCGGCCACGGGAAATATCGAGCATCAGGCCGCGACGCGGAAAATCCGGCCAGTCACGGATTTTCAGACAGGGCAGCCGGCGTCCGTATTGGCGGAGCAACTGCCGCAAGGTTGCCGCTGCCGCCCGCAAACCGCCGGGTTCCCGGAAAGAAATTTCGATACCGTTTTTGGAAATCGTCAGCGCGTAACCTTCGGGATGGTTGGGAGCGGAGCTGGTCTGGTGAAAGCTAATGGTTGGAGCGCCGGTCTCCGATCCGGCCCGGTGCCGGAATTTAAACCATTCACGCCGGGCCGGAGGCCGGCGTTCCGTCAGCGTGAATGTGCCGCTTAAAAGCTTTAGCGAGCGCGGGCAGGGGAGCAGATGTAAATTTTCAGTTTTGAATTTTGAGTTTTGAGCCGAACTCATTTGCCCAAGATTCAACTAAAAATTGAGAATTAAAAACTCAAAACTTACTTGGTAATCATCCCGGTTTGGCGCGCATAATTGAACAAACCGCCGGCGTCCACTACCGGACGGACGTCACCCAGCGATTTAAATTTAAAAACCTTGCCGGTGCTTTTCACGGTGACGGTTTGCGCGTCCAGGTCAACGGTCACGACGTCGCCGGTCTTCAACGTGTCGCAGAGACGTTCCGTGAGTTCGCAGGGATAAAGCTCGCCGGTCGCGACACTGTTGCGAAAGAAGATGCGCGCAAAACTTTCGGCAAGGACAATTTTACATCCCGCCGAGCCGATCGCGATGGGCGCATGTTCACGGGAACTACCACAGCCAAAATTTTTCCCGCCGACAATAATGGAATAGTCGCTGTCGAGCTTGCCTTCCTTGACGAAGCGCGTCGGGTAGAGCGATTCGGGCAAACCGGCGAGGGCGTAGCTGCCGAGTTTCTCGTATTCGTCGGGCATTGTGGGCACGAGCGTGAGATACTGCGCGGGAATGATTTGGTCGGTGTCAATATTGTCGCGCACCACGTAAACCGGCCCGGTAAAAACGGATTTAGTCATGTGTAAAATCTGCCGTGGCGAAGGCGGCTTTTCAATCAGATTCTAAAGGCCTGACTTCCATCCCCACCACGCAAACGTCGTCGTCGAATTTGTCCCGCCCGGAAAATTTCCGGATTTCAGACAGCACGGCGGAAAGCATTTTCCTCGGTGGCAGCCCCGAGTGTTTGTAAATGGCTGTGGTTAATTGTTCGTGGCTGAAAATCTGCCGGTCGTTGTCTTCGGCCTCGATCAAGCCGTCGGTAAAGAGCATGACGAGATCGCCGGGTTCCATTTTGCCCCGGGCGGTTGGAAAAGACGCTTCCTTAAAAAGTCCGAGAGCGGGGCCTTTTTTACCGCCGGGACCCGTGCCCAGCGGATGCACCTTGCCCAGCCGCCGGTTTAATTGCAACGGATCGGGGTGGGCGGCGCTGGCGTAGCACAATTGTCCCGTATTCAGGTCGGCGACCAGGTAAAAGGCGGTGGCGAACATGGTGGAACCGGCCTGTTGAAAGACGCTGAACAAGGCGTTATTGATCAGAGAGAGGAGATGTCCGGGGTCGGTTGCCGTGGCGCTGAGGTCCTCCACCAGGGCGCGCATCATGGCCGTGACCAGCGCGGCGCGCACGTCGTGCCCCATGACATCGCAAATGAACACACCGGCGGAGGTCGGAGAAAGCTCTATCACATCGAAGAAATCGCCACTGACCGCACCGCTGGGATGGAAAAAGGTGGAAAATTTCAAGGTGCTCTTGTGGCCCGGTTTGCCGCCGGATACGACCGGAAATTTTTGAGTGAGCATGGCCAGTTGCAGTTCGCGCGCCATTTTCAACTCGTCCTCGATCTGGCGGTTTTTTTCCTGCAACTGCCGGGTGCTCTCGGCCAATCCCCGCTCGGCGCGTTTGCGCTTGGTAATATCGCGGGAAATGCCAAAGGTGCCCACCAGGTGGCCGGATTGGTTGCGCAGGGGCACCTTGGTGGTTGAAGCCCAGGTCTCGCTGCCGTCGGCCCAGGTTTCAACTTCTTCAAAATTTTCAATGGGGTTGCCGGATCGCAGAATTTTTCGCTCGTCGGCGAGCGCCTGTCGGGCATGAGGTTCCGTGAAATAATCGGCGTCACTTTTGCCCCGCGCGTCTGCAGGATCGGTCAGGCCATGCCGCCTGGCCTTGGCGCGATTGATCATCAAAAAGCGGCTGCGCAGGTCCTTGAAATAGATCGAGTCGGGGATGTTGTCCATCAGCGCCTGCAACAGAAAACCTTCATAGCCGTGCGCCCGTTGGCCCTGTTGACGGTCAATCGCCTTGCCAATGGCGTTCGCCAGCAACGGACCGGTCAGCTGGGATTTGAGCAGATAATCCTGAGCGCCCAGCTTTATGGTCCGGGCTGCCAGCTTTTCATCCGACGCGTCGGTCAAGACCACGATCGGAGTTTGGGAAACGAGTTTATCAAGCCGGGTGAACGTTTCCATGCCCTGGCTGTCGGGCAGGGACAGTTCCACCAGCACCAGATCAAAACTGTGCGCGCTGAGTTTTTGAAGCCCGGAGGACAGCCGGTGTGCCGGGACGACCTTAAACGCATACGGTTTCAACATCTTCGCGCAAGTTTTCCCCGTCTCAACCAGTAAAATTTTGGGAGTCGCTTTCGGCATAATTATGTTGATGCGGCGTTTAGCAGTACCAATCCTCCATAACGGCGTCCAGCCGGTAATGGCAACATTCAGCCCGGTGGTATCTTTTCCCGGCGCCGGCGCAGCGCAATAACAGCGACCACGCAGGCCGTCCAGGTCGGGAATTCGTCGACAACGGGAACGAGCTCCAAAACGAACGACGGCAACAGGAGCCAGTGGAAGCCAATCAGCCAGCTCACCGACAGCATCGCGACCACATCAATAAGCTGGTCGCCGAAAGCCCAGCCGAGCGGCCCAAGCAACAATTGCCCGCTGTCGGCGATGACGGCAACGGCCAGCGCCAGAATCATTCTCGTCCTGGTTAACTTTTGCACCCGTAAAAGGCGGCTTGGTTTTTCCAGTGACTTCATGCGTCGCAACATTGAACCCAATCGGCTTGCCCGAACCAAGCTCGTTTCTTAAATTGCGTTCGTGCTGGACATCAAATTGATCCGTGAAAAACCCGATTTTGTGCGTGCGCGCCTGGCCACGCGCGGGGCCGGGGATGAGGCCAAGATTGACGAATTGCTCAAGGTTGATGAGCAGCGGCGGAAAATCCTGGCGGAAGTTGAGACACTCAAGGCCCAACGCAACCGGGTATCAAAGGAAATCGGCGCACTGATGGGGCAAAAGAAAACTGCCGAGGCCGAAGCGAAGAAGGCAGAAACCAGGGATCTCGGCGACAGAATTGCCGCGTTCGACAAGGAGTTGGCACAAGCGGATGCAGCGCTCGATGTCCTCATGTTTCAGTTGCCGAACCTCCCGCATGAGTCGGTGAAGGTCGGAAAGACTGCCGAGGACAATCCGGTCATCCGAACCTTTGGTGAGAAGACGACTTTCGCCTTCAAGCCCAAATCACACATCGAATTGTGCGAGTCGCTCAAACTGGTGGACTTCGAGCGGGCGACAAAACTTTCCGGCAGCGGATTTATTCTCTATACGAACTGGGGCGCGCGGCTGGAACGGGCGTTGATTCAATTCCTGCTGGATTTGCACACTCAGGAACACGGCTACACCGAAGTATCGCCGCCGTTCATGGTCGGTCCGCAATGCCTCGAAGGCGTGGGCCAGTTCCCGAAATTCAAGGACCAGTACTATGGCGTGGCCGAGGGCGACGATCAGGAAAAGCTTGGCAGACTGTATCTGATTCCGACCGCCGAGACGCCGGTGGCGAACATTCATCGCGAGGAAATTCTGGCGGAAAAACAGTTGCCGGTCCGATACTGCGCTTACACGCCGTGTTTTCGCGGCGAGGCGGGCGCGGCGGGCGTCGGCACGCGCGGCATGATTCGCGTCCACCAGTTCGACAAGGTTGAACTGATAAAAATCGTCAAGCCGGAGAACGGCTACGACGAATTGGAGAAAATGGCCGGCCACGCGGAAAAAGTTTTGCAACTGCTCGGCCTTCATTATCGCGTGCTGCTGTTGTGCACGGGCGACATGGGTTTTGGCAGCGCCAAGACCTATGACCTCGAGGTCTGGGCGCCAGGGCAGGGGAGTTATCTGGAAGTTTCGAGCTGCTCGAATTGCGAAGATTTTCAGGCGCGCCGGATGAACCTGCGGTTCAAGGCGGAATCGGGGGAGAACAAATTTCCGCATATTCTCAACGGCAGCGGCACGGCGCTGGCGCGATTATTTGTGGCGCTGCTGGAAACGCATCAGCAAGCCGACGGCAGCGTGCTCATACCCAAACCGCTTCAGCCTTATCTCAGGGCCGAGCGGATTTCAATGTGATGGAGGAAAACACCCAACGCCCAACATCCAACATCGAACATCCAATAAAGGATTGTTCGCGCGCAATCCACTGGATGTTGAATGTTCGATGTTGAATGAAAGTTTTACTCGCCAGCAGTGAAGTCCATCCGTTTTCCAAGACCGGGGGGCTGGCCGATATGGTGGGTGCTTTGGGCAAGGCGCTGGCGCGGGCGGGCCATGAGGCGCGCATGGTCACGCCATTGTATCGTGGCATCCGCGAGCGATTTCCCCAAATGCGCCGGGTGGGCTGGCATTTTGATTTGCCGTTGGGCGACCGGCAGGTCCAGGCCGCCTTGTGGTCGCTGGAAATGGAAAAGGGCCTGACGGCTTACTTCATCGAGCAGCCGGGTCTTTTCGATCGTGCCTCATTGTATCAAGAAAACAACATCAGCTACGCCGACAACGCCGAGCGCTTTATTTTCTTTTCAAAATGCACTGTGCACCTCGCGCGTTATCTGCCCTGGCGGCCGGACCTGGTGCATGTTCACGACTGGCAAACCGCGCTGATACCGGCGTTGCTGTTGCAACAACGGCGGGGAGAAGGGTGGGGGAATCCGCCGCCGACCTGCCTGACCATTCATAACCTGGCGTATCAAGGTGTTTTTCCGCCAGGCGCTTTTGCGCTGACCAACCTGCCGTTGGAATTTTTCACCATCGAAGGCGCGGAATATTACGGCCACTTGAATTGCCTGAAGGCCGGCATCGAGTTCGCCGATGTTATCACGACGGTCAGCCCGCGCTACGCGCGTGAAATCACCACGGAAGAATTCGGCCACGGCCTGGACGGGCTTTTGCGCCGCCGGCACAAACAGCTTTTTGGAATTCTTAACGGCGTGGATTACGACGACTGGAATCCGGTGCATGACCCGTTTCTGGCGCGCCCGTATTCCGCGACGCGCCTGGCGGGGAAGGCCGTCTGCAAACTCGCGCTGCAGCAGGAAGTCGGCTTGCCGGAGGGCAGGGGCGTGCCGTTGTTCGGGACGATTTCGCGGCTGGCGGATCAGAAGGGCGTGGACATTCAATTGGGCGCTCTCGAGGAAATGTTAAACACCAACATGCAATTCGTGCTGCTGGGCAACGGTTCATCCGCCTACGAACGGGGTTACGCCGAACTGGCGCGGCGTTTCCCATCCAGGGTCGCGGCCCGCGTGAATTACGATGAAGGATTGGCGCATCGCATTGAAGCCGCCTGCGATTTTTACATCATGCCCTCCCGCTTTGAACCGAGCGGCCTGAACCAGATGTACAGTCTGCGTTACGGTGCAATTCCAATTGTCCGCGCCACCGGCGGTTTGGATGACAGTGTGACTGATTTTACGGAGGACGCACCGCGCGCCAATGGCATAAAGTTTTACGAATACTCGGCGCGCGCGCTGGCCAAAGCGATTCGCAAAGCGCTGGTCCTGTATCAACAGCCGGAGTTGCTGCGGCAATTCCAGCGCAATGCCATGAAGACCGTTTTTCCCTGGGAAAAGACCGTGCAGGAATATCTGAAAGCCTACGAACTGGCCCGGAATTTCAGGACGCGTTCGTTGCCCGCTTGAAGGAATTGGCCGCCTGCGCCTGGCGGCTCTCGCGCTCAACCAGATTGACGAACCGTCGGGCGCGTTCCGCCACGCAAGGCACCGGATGATCTATCTCCGCCGGCGCATTCCATAAAACGTAAAATTCAAAGTTGGTTGGGGAGCGCCCGTGGGTTTCCTGGAATCGTCCCATACGCGCCTGCATGATATTGCGGGCGACCCCCAGAGCCGCCCGGGCGTTAAGGGGATTGCCGCCGGGCCAAAGCTCGGCACGAATCTGGAAGCGCGAGATTTCCCCGCAGCGTCCGACCGCCGAATCATCATCTCCGGTTTCAAGCATCGACAAAGCTTCCCACCGGTTCATTGCTGAAGCGCTTACAACCACCCCCAACGCGGCCAGCGCACACATGGCCAATTTGAATCTCATCACAGATATTAGACACTATGCCTCAATTTTCGTCAAACCAAGATGTCAATGTAGTAAATATAACAAACATTGTGCGTCTATTATTATTCTCCAAATTCGCCAAATAAGTGACTTTTTGAATGGGTTTCCCTCGAGCGCAGGTCAGAACGACTATGTCGCTTCGGGTTTAGTCCCGTTTACTGGCAGGATCCAAGGTGTACGGAGGCTCTTTGAAATCATTGTCTTTGTGATATTCCTCGTGGAAAAATTTTACCAGACGCCTGATTCCAAACAGGACGAGGCCCAAGGCAATCACGAGAGCGGTGCCTATCGCAAAGGTTTGTGATGTAATCATTGCTGCAAACTTCCAGGTTAATCTCTTTGTTTGTCATCGTCTCTCTAGCTGGTTCTTTGCCATCTTTTGCGTATATTCCTTAAATTCCGTTAAATATAGCCGCGGTTTTCCTTATGAATGAGCGCGGGGCGAGCCGGGTGAGCAAGATCAGCAGACGGTTTTGCAGACCGGGAACCGCCAACACTCGTTTTTTCCGAAACGCACGGTGGCCGTAAACGGCGACTGCTTCCGCGGACATTCTAACCATTCGGATCTTGCGTTTCTCCTTGTCGATGTGGGCAGCCTTGCCGAAGTTTGTTATCGTGGGTCCCGGGCATAAAGCCGTTACCGCTACGTTTTGGCCGGCCAATTCCTTGGCCAGCGCTTCGGTGAAAGAAAGCACACAGGCTTTGGTAGCGTAATAAACCGCCATGCCCGGCCCCGGCAAAAAGCCGGCCACCGAGGCGACGTTCAAAATTCCGCCGCGCCGGCGTTGCACCATGCCGGGAAGAAATAATCCCGTCAGTTGTGTCAACGCCGTAATGTTGACTTGAAGCATCTCCAGTTGCCGTGGGAGCGGCAGCCCGGCGAACTTTCCCCAGGCGCCGAAGCCGGCATTGTTCACCAGAACATCCACCACGATTCCCCTGCCCTGCAATTCCTGGCAGATGCGTTCCGGGGTTTCGGGCAGGGCAAGATCGGCAGTCAAAACGAGCGCCTCAACCTTATGCGTGCGGCGTAATTCATCGGCGAGTGATTGCAACGCTTCCGTATTACGGGCGGTGAGCACCAGGCGGGAACCGTCCGCCGCAAAGCATTTTGCCAGTTCCCAACCAATGCCCGACGAAGCGCCGGTGACTAAAACCGTTTCACTGTTCGCGCCGCTCATTTGGCCGGGTCTTATTGATTGCCCCATCCGAACCGCTGGGTGATGGGCCAATAGACAAAGAAGGATTTCCCGATGACGTGGTCGCTGGAGAAATCACCCCAGTAACGCGAGTCGGAGCTGTTGAAGGTATTGTCGCCCATGACAAAATAATGATTGGTCTCCACTTGAAAAGTCTCGTCCGGGGCCAGCGCTCTCAGCATCGCGTGTCCGTAATAGTGATTGGGTTGATAGGCCAACACCTTTTGGCCCGGAGGGACGTCTGGAAACGAGTACAGATTCATAAAATGAGGGGTCGAGGCCGACAACGGCTGTCCGTCCACCACCAGGTGCCCCACCGGCTGTGTCCCCATCATCGGCACGTTCTCGACCTCATAGTCCTGTTTGATGGACAAGGTTTCGCCGCCCAGTCCGACCAGGCGTTTGATATAAAAGGTGTCCTGCTGGTCGGGTGGCAGGCCGGTGATGTTATGAGTATCAAACACCACAATCTCACCGCGCTTGGGTTCGCGGAAATTATACGTCAGCCGGTCCACGAACAGATGATCGCCCGCCCGGACGCGAAGTTTTATCACATCCTCGCCCTTGTGAAAAACGCGGCCTTTAAGCAGGCTGAGGCTCTCTCCGTCTCGCAAGGGATAGTAAAGACCAGCGCGAACTTCCAAACGTTCCTCGCCGTAATCCGGCGGAAACCAAATGGTGTGCCACGTCCCGGCAAATTCGATATGCTGGTAGAGGGAAAACAAAGCCGGCGGCCAGGGTTTGTCAATTTGATCCACCGACCCGTCAATCGGAGCCACAAAATGAACGTAGGAGATGCCATGAAACCAGTCTCGGATGCGTCCCCAGAAGGGCGGGATATTTATTGCCTGTTGTAATCTCAACTGGTCGTCTCGCTCAGCCATGATTTTTGCCCGGTCAACCATGCCCGAACCGATATCATTAAAAACAGGGGTGAAATCCGGCTCGGAGGTCACGCCGTAAAGTGTCGGCTGCATGGAGCCGGTGGGGATTTTGAACGGCTGGATGAAAAACGTCCGGATGCCCATCGCCACGGCAATGGCCACCAGCAACACTTCCACGTTCTCACGCCAGGCGGCGTTGGGGTACGGCTTCAACCATTTATTTGCGGCAAACTCCAACTCCTCCATCTTGATTCGGATTCGGCCCTTGTTGGGCTTCGCCTCGTCAATCGCGGTTTGCAGCTCGTTCAGGGCCAGCATTACCGCGCCAATCGCCTGGGGCGAAAGCAGGTCGCGCTGTGCGCAATACCAGCGATGGACATGTTTGCGCATCGCGACAGCCTCGCGAATCGTTTTGGAAAATAACCAGCGGATCATAAAATGTGTCGAGGGACGAGTGTCGAGTTTCGAAGACAAAAAAACAAGCATTCGTACAACACGATCCCCGGCCCACGTCTTTCGACTCTCAACCCTCGACTCTCGTTCATGCCTTCAACACTTCAATAAACGCTTCCTGCGGAATGTTCACGTTGCCGATGGATTTCATCCGCTTTTTGCCTTCTTTTTGCTTCTCCAGCAGCTTGCGTTTGCGCGAGACGTCGCCGCCGTAGCATTTCGCCGTCACGTCCTTGCGGAACGCGCTGATGGTTTCCGACGCGACGATTTTGCCGCCGATGGCCGCCTGGATTTTCACCTGGAACTGCTGGCGCGGGATGACTTCCTTCAGCTTCTCCGCCAGCGCGCGTCCCCTGCCCTCCGCCTTCGTGCGATGCACGATGCACGAAAACGCGTCCATCGGCTCGGCGTTCACCAGCATGTCCAGCTTCACCATGTCGCTCTCCAGGTAATCCGCCGGCTCGTAATCCATCGAGCCAAAACCGCGCGTGATGCTTTTGATGCGGTCATGGAAATCAATCAGGATTTCGTTCAGCGGAATCAAGCTCGTCAGCATCACGCGCCGCGCGTCGAGCGTTTCCGTGTGGTCCACGGCGCCGCGTTTCTCGGAAATCAGCGCCATCATGTCGCCGATGTTTTCGTTCGGGCAGATGACGAACGCCTTCACCATCGGCTCCTCGATTTTCTCGATGAAGGTCACGTCCGGCATGAACGCCGGGTTGTCCACTTCCTTCATCGTGCCGTCCGTGAGCGTGACGTGATAGACCACGCTCGGATACGTCGCGATGATGTCCATGTCGTATTCGCGGCGCAGCCGTTCCTGCACGATTTCCAGGTGCAGCAGGCCGAGAAAGCCGCAACGAAAACCGAAGCCCAGCGCCACGCACGTCTCCGCCTGAATACACAAACGCCGAATCGTTCAACTTCAATTTCCCCATCGCCGATTTCAAATGCTCGTAATCCGCCGTGTTGATCGGATAAATGCCGCTGAACACCATCGGATGAATTTCCTTGAAGCCCGGCAATACGCCGCGACGGATTTCGCGCGTCCGTGATCGTGTCGCCCATCTTCACTTCCTGCGGCGATCTTGATGTTCGCCGTGAAATATCCCGTCTCGCCCACTTCCAGTTTTTCGCGGATGTAAGGCTTTGGGTTAAAACTGCCGACTTCCTTGACCTCCACATTCTTGCCGGAATGCAGCAACTTCACCTGCTGCCCGGCTTTCAATTCGCCGTTGAACACGCGCACATGCGTGACCACGCCCTTGTAAGTGTCGAACAGCGAATCGAACGCCAGCGCCTGCATACTCGGCGCGCCCGTCGGCTTCGGCGGCGGAATCCGCGCCACAATCGCCTCCAGGATTTCCTCAATGCCAATCCCTTCCTTGGCGCTGGCGGGAATCGCCGTCTCGCCGGGAATGGCGAGGATGTCTTCCAGCTGCTGACGCGCCTGCGCCACGTTCGCGTGCGGCAGATCGATCTTGTTGATCACCGGGATGATTTCGAGGTTCTGCTTCATCGCCAGATGCACGTTGGCCACCGTCTGCGCCTCCACGCCCTGGGCCGCGTCCACGACCAGCAATGCTCCCTCGCACGCGCTCAGGCTGCGCGAGACTTCGTAGGAAAAATCCACATGCCCCGGCGTATCAATCAGGTTCAGCTCGTACGTCTCGCCGTTTTTGGCCTTGTAACGCATGGTGACCGGGTGCGCCTTGATGGTGATGCCGCGCTCGCGCTCCAGATCCATCGAGTCGAGCAACTGGTCCTCCATTTCCCGCGTCGGAAATCGTGCCGGTACGGTGCAAAAGCCGGTCCGAAAGCGTCGTCTTCCCATGATCAATATGGGCGATGATGCTGAAATTGCGGATATGCGCTGCGTCCATTTAAATCAATTCAATTCGGGAGGGACGGCATGTCGCTGTCCCAAAATGATTTGGGTCGCCGGCACGGCAACCCTCCCAAAAAGGAAAGATAGGATACTCTGAAAGTGTTTGAAGAAAAGGAAATTTGCCGACATCTCAAGCACGGATGGGCACGAATGAACACGGATTAATCAGACCGGTGGGCTTGCCCGCAACGCTCAACCCCCCCCCCACGTTCAATTTTCCCATCACGGATGCGGTTGTCCGGCCATCTGCCAGGCCTTGATCGCGGCCACCGGATGAATCAACATGATGACGTTGAGCGTCAGATTATCTCGGACCCACAACGCGCAGCCGACTTCCATCACGATGATTGCGGCCACGGTAACCCTCATCGGAACCCGGTAAGCGAACAAAAAGCCGAGCGTCATCATCAGAATGTCGCTCAAGGAATTGAGCACGCTGTCGCCGGCGTAGCCGAGGGCGATCGTGGCCTCGCGGTAGCGGTTGATGATGAGCGGGGAATTCTCGAGCAGTTCCCAACCTGCTTCCACCGCCAGGGCAATCAGAAACCGGTAACGCACCGGCAGCTTGCGCCCCACCAGCCACAAGAAACCGTAGAACAACATCCCATGCACGAGATGCGAGAATGAATAAGGATCGGCCAGGCGTTGCGAATTTTCACTGCTCCAGATGTCGCCTTCCCAGAGGCCGAACCTGCCATCCGGTCCCAACGGAAGTCGTCCCATCCCCAATTCAATGCCACCCGTCACCGCCAGTACGGCAATAAGGATGGCAATGATCCAACGGTAGCGTTTCAAAAAATCCATAGAGATAAAAAAGTCTCTGAATTTCTACGGCGCAGGCGACCGTATTCCCGGGTTTCATTCTTGTCCAACAAAATCCGGCTACCGTGAATTCTACGCTGCCGTTTTCGGTTTGACCACCGGCACCGGCGCGGGTGGTTTGCGTTGACGCCAATAATTGAGCAGCCGGTATCCGAGCAGAATGGCCAGCACCGCCGCGAACACCAGCGGCTGGCGCACGTCGGCCTTCACCTGCATGTAATAATGAATCACGCCGGCGATGGCGGCCACATAAGCGAGCCGGTGCAACGCCCGCCAGCGTTTGCCGCCCAGCCGCTTGATCATCGCGTTCGTGGACGTGACCGCCAGCGGCACCATGGCCAGCAGGCCGGTGCTGCCGACAATCAGGTATTTGCGCTTCACCATTTCCGTCAAGCGTGCTGGAAATGCTGAACGCCCGGTCGAGACTGAAGAAACACAGGAAATGCAGGCAGCCGTAAAAGAACGCGTAAAGCCCGAGCATCCGGCGAAACTGAATCAGCCAGTTCAAGCCGGTGATTTTTCGCAGCGGCGTCACCGCCATCGTCAGCATCAAAAAAATCAGCGCCATCATGCCGGTGGTGAGGATGAGGAAATTTTGCGGGTTGGCGCCGAGCCGGTGATGCGACTGATCCCAGACCAGCAACGCCAGCGGCACCGCGCCGTTGACCAGCACCAGCAGCTTGGCGAAGCGGATGTCGTTTTCTTTCATGGCCGTCGGTCAAAAATTCTTCGCGCAAATCCATCCCGGCGTACAAATGGCCGACCTGCTCCTCGTAGCCGTTGAACATCAGCGTCGGACGCCGGCCGGATTCGCCGATGCGCTGCTCGGTGGCCTGGCTCCAGCGCGGATGATCCACGTGCGGATTCACGTTGGCGTAAAAGCCGTATTCGTTCGGCGCATATTCGTTCCAGGTCGTGCGCGGCTGCGTCGGCCACCAGCTTGATTTTGACGATGGATTTGATGCCCTTGAAACCGTATTTCCACGGCATGACCAGCCGGATGGGCGCGCCATCCTGCGGCGGCAGCGCGCGTCCATAAAGTCCGCTCGCCAGAATCGTCAGCGGATGCATCGCCTCGTCCATCCGCAAACCTTCGACATACGGCCAGTTCGAGCACGTCGCTCCGCTGGCCCGGCATGCGCTTGGGGTCCAGCAGCGTTTCGAAGGCGACATACTTCGCACTGCTCAGCGGCTCGACCACATCGAGCAGTTTGGACAGCGAAAAACCGGCCCACGGAATCACCATGGACCATGCCTTCAACGCAGCGCATGCGATAGATGCGTTCCTCCGGCGGACTGATTTTCAACAAATCGTCGAGGTCGAAAACTTTCGGCTTGTTCACCAAGCCCTCGACCGACACCTGCCAGCCTTTGGTATCAAACTCTGCCGCTGCCGGGGCCACGCCTTCCTTGTCGGTCGAGAACTCGTAGAAATTGTTGTAATGCGTGATGTCCTGAAGCGAAGTCTCCGGTTCATCCACACGAAAACCGGCGGCGGCCTCCGTCGCTGCTGGCTTGACGAGTCCTTGAATGACAGGTGTGTTGACCTTGCCGCGTCCGACCGGATTCAGGTGCCGATAAGCGACGCCGGTGGCAATGGCGCTGGCTGCCAGGATGCCCGCCCGGATGAACGTCCGCCGATTAAAATAAACCTCGGCAGGCGTCACCTCGCGGCGGGAGATTTTATTTGGCTCTTTCAACGGAACGGTAATGACTCGAACTTTAGACGGAGATTAGCACAACTTGCTTAATCCACAAATCCGTTTTGCGTTATTGGCGCAATTAACGCGCGCTCCTTTCCGGCACACCCTTATTCAGTTGGTTTGGGCCTTGATATTCCCCACCGCGATCAACGTGGCACCGATGGTTATAACACAAAACGTTCTCATGGGAGAACTGGCGATTTGTAAGTTAAATGAATATCATTGTATCTCTCCATGGGGCATGTGCCAGGTTACGATTCTGTTACGCATCCTTCGATGATGAAATATTTCATGATCATCAGCCACCTCGGACGAAGCCGCCGGCGGCTGGCTCCTTTCCTGGGATTCCAGGCGAACCACAATGGCTCAACGTCGTCATGCCAACGGCGATTGACCCGGAAAATGCAATTCGCTATTAATCGTCCCGATGCGGTTGTTCTCAAAAAGGCTATTGGCCATCGGCCGGCCCGGGCAGCCTGGGATTATTTTTCGCCCCGCTCGAATCGGTTTTGGACCATGGCTGGTTGTGTTGCTGACATTGTTCTCGTGTCCAGCCCGCGCCGATTCCTCTGGCGCCAGCACGAACGACCAGCAGATGGCGGCCATCAAAGCGCAGCTGGACGCCACCATTCTGCAGGTTCAGCAGATTGTCAATCAGCCGGTGACGGAGTTGCGCCGCACGCCGGATATGGAGGTCGCCACATTTCACCCGGGCTGGTTCCATCCGGGCGCCATCAAGCCGAATTTTCTTACCGTGGATATTCGCGCCACCCAGGAATTCCCCTACAGCCAGTACGAATATGTCACCTCGGAATTGAATCCGGGCGTGGTGTTCCTGGGAAGTGAACTGGAATTCAATTCCATGACGAAATATTTTTACACCAACCGCCTGGCCCCCAAAAAGAGACTGACCGAACCGGAGATGCTGGAAATCAATCAGCTCTATCGTGTGATTGGACGTTGCGAACACCAGTTGTTTGATTTGGAGAATCCGATTCCCAAACAAAGCCCGGATGCGTCACAAGGCCCGGATGAATCGCAAGCTCCCCAGCCGCCGCTGGCCACCATTCACCGATGGATTTTTACGCACAAACCCGCTGCCATCGGAATCGTGGCTGCGCTGCTCGTGCTGCTCATTCTTCTGCGCAAACTGCGGGCACCGGGATCGGCAGATTAACTCCATTGGCAGGAAATTCACCCGTACCAACCCTGACGGGCTTTGAAAACTGCGTTCTACCGTGGTTAAAAAAGTTGGCTCCGTGACAATTCGTACAAATTAATAATCACTCAGATAAAAAAAGCCCCGGCCGGAAGATTGATCCACCGGCCGGGACTGGAAGAATGAAGCTGCAGGCAGGTTGCTGGCAGGCTACGTCAGTTCCACATGAATTCCTGAATGCAATTGACATACCAAACCCAATTTTGGCTTCACCCCACTTAATTCAGCCGTTTTCACTTCCGGCACGCGTTTTCTGTTGGTGCTTATTGCCCGGCGGGAGCAAAAGTATTCATCGGAAATTGTGCCATCCCTGCCCTGGGCCTGGGGCTTTGAAATCCGTGTTTATCCGTGCAATCCGTGTCAACCCTCTGCTTCTTTGCGTCCTGGCAATGAGTCGGTTTTCCGTGTCACCCTCAGTTGTCACGCGTGATGGCTCGCATTTCAGTTTCGAGCTGTTGCCGCAGCAATTCGCGGCTGGCATTGGAGCTTACGCGCGGCACAGACAGCGTCCGGCCAATGGTGATTTCACAGCGCGAAAATGGCATTGGAATTTGAAAACGGTCCCAGCTTTTTAATCGGACTTTCCAGTTCACATGATACGACACGGGAACCGCCGGCAGCCCGGTCACTTGCGCCAATGCCAGCGCTCCGTCCTGTACGATATAACATGGCCCGCGCGGTCCATCGGGCGTAATGGCAATGTCGTAGCCGCGTTTGGTCCAGGTTGCCAATTCCAGCAACGCCTGCGGCCCGCGCCGGCTGCTGGATCCGCGAACCGATTGTACGCCGAATTGTCCGAGTATTGCCGCCAGAAACGCGCCGTCCCGGCTGGCGCTGACCAGTCCGGCCAGTCCCGCAGGCGGGTGTTGACGGAATCCCAGGACCGAATGCAATTTCATGGAAAGCGCCAGACGGTTGTGCCAGGTGCAGTAGATGACCTGACGAATGTCCTTGCGCGTCATGAATCCATGGGGATCGTTGACGCGGTGGCGGATGGTCAGGGAAACCAATTTGACGACAACCCAAAGGGCCCTGGCGCCCAGGAGTTGATGCCATTGGGGCGAACGCGGCACTACCCGTCCGCCTTTTTTAGGCGCGCATGGTTTGCCGGCGGCCGGGCGGGGCGCAATCATCCCTTGATCAAAATGGCCTTGTTCTTTTTGAGATATTTCTCAATGGTGCTTCGGCCGCCAACAGAATTGGCAACCCTGACGGCGTTGGGCTTGGACAGTTTGTAATGCACCAACCATTTGCCAATGAGGCCCACCTGGAAATTTAATCCCGCCACTTGCCAGACTTGACCGGTTTCCAGGGGTTGCAGACGAATCCGGCGGGCGGACTTGGTTTTGTTCATTTCAGAGTTTGCACCGAAACGTCTGCTGCAACCAGCTAAATCGGACACCCGCTGGCAAAGGTTCGTAACATTGGAAAACTCAATAGCTGGCCGAATTGTGAAAGAAAATGAATTTTTATGGCCGGGATGGATCGCCGGGCCGTCCGCGTAGGGCCACTTCACATTTCGAACGTCGCGGCGCGATGTCCTTACCTTCCCGGCTTCGTGATCATTCCTGCCAACCGTGTCAAATCTCTGCGTCCGGTGGTCCAATCTGACTTATTCCATCACCAGCGCGAGGGCAAAGCCGTCATAGCCTTTGCTGCCGACGGTTTGGAGGGCCGTGGCGCTGACGCGCTTTTCCGCAGCCAGGACGTCAAAAAAACGCCGCATTCCCTGGATTCTCGGATCTTCACTCGCCGGGTCAACCAGCGCCCCTTTGCGCACCACGTTGTCAACAATGATGAGGCTGCCGCGCCGCGACAATTTAAGCGCCCACACGAAGTAATCAGCGGTGCTGGGCTTGTCGGCGTCGATGAAAATCAAGTCAAACGGACCGCGGCCTTCGGCAGTGAGTTGCGGCAATGTGTCCAGCGCCCGGCCCACACGCACCTGAACGACACCGGCCAGCCCCGCGCGGGCAAGGTTCGCGCGGGCAACTTCGGCGTGTTTCGGATCAAACTCCAGCGTGATCAACCGTCCCCCAGCCGGCAAGGCACGCGCCAGCCAGATCGTGCTGTAGCCGCCCAGTGTTCCGATTTCGAGAATGTTCCGTGCGCCTTGAATTTTCGCCAACACTTGCAGCAGTTTGCCCTGGTTCGGCGAAACGTTGATGGACGGTAATCCGGCGGCGGCACTGGCAGCGAGCGCCGCGGCCAGGACGGGATCGGCTGGCTCAAGCAAATCGGTGAGGTATCGGTCAACGGCAGTCCATGTTTCCTGGTTCATAAATTCCACGCGAAAGATGGCGCACGTTTGAGGAGTTGGGAAATTAAAATTCCGCCATTTAAACCTTTGATTCACCGTTGAGAACGGTGTCGGCCTGTTGTTTGTCAAAGGCCTTTTCCCACCGCGCGATGACAATGGTTGCAATCCCGTTGCCGATGAGATTCGTCACTGCCCGGGCGGAATTGACGAAGCGGTCAATGCCCACCAGCAACACCAGGCCGGCCACGGGGATTTTGTTCATGGACGCCAGGGTGGCGGCCAGCGCGACGAATCCGGCGCCGGCAACTCCGGCCGAGCCCTTGGACGTGAACAGGCAGACGGCCAACACCGTCAATTGTTCGCCGAGCGTCAATGGCGTGTTGGTGGCTTGCGCGATGAACATTGCCCCCATCGTCAGATAAATGGACGTGCCGTCGGCGTTGAAGGTGTAACCGGCGGGCAGCACCAGGCCCACGACCGGCTTGGGGCAGCCCAGCCGCTCCAGTTTGACCATCATCCGCGGCAGCACCGCTTCCGTCGAAGCCGTGGCGAACGTGATCAGAATTTCGTCCTTGATGTAGTTCAGGAATTTCCAGAACGGAACGCGGCTGATCCGACAGATGGCGCCGAGGACCAGAACGATAAAGAGCGCGCTGGTAAGATAAACGCCGCCAATCAGTTTGCAGAAGGAACCCAGGGTGCCGACGCCATATTTCCCGATGGTGAAGGCCATGGCCCCCAACGCGGCCAACGGAGCCAGATACATGATGAAACGCACGATGCCGAACAGGCCTTGCAGCACGGAATCAATCACGTCCACAATCACTTTTCCCCGATCGGCAAGCTGCGCCAAAGCCAGACCGAACAGCACCGAGAACAGAATAATTTGCAACATGCTGCCCTGAACAAAGGCGTCCGCGACACTGGCGGGAATGAGGTTCAGGAAGAAACTGGCAACCCCCTGCTGTTGGGCCGCGGTGGTGTAGGTGGAAACGGTCGTGGTGTCCAATAAGGCAGGGTCCATGTTCATTCCGGCGCCGGGTTTCAGCACATTCACCACCACCAGCCCGATGGCGAGCGCCAGCGTCGAAACAACTTCAAAATAAATCAGCGCCTTGACACCCACCCGGCCGACTTCCTTCAGGCTGCCCATCCTGGCAATGCCGACCACAATGGTGCCGAAAATGATTGGCGCGAGCAGCATCTTGATGAGTTTGATGAAACCGTCCCCGAGCGGTTTGAGCGATTCCCCAAGGGCGGGATGCCAGCAGCCGATGACGACGCCGAGCAAGGCGCCCAGTATCACCTGGAAGTAAAGGTGACGGAACAAGGTTGCTATCCGGTTTTTCATTTTGTCCAGGAACGCCCGGAACGAACTTAACCACTGAGCGATTTCATCAGGGCGAACAGGTCGGCTTTGGTTTCAAACCCGATGCCCGGAACATCCGGCAGGCCGACATATCCGTTTTCAATGGCGATGCCGTCCGCAAAACCCCCAAACGGCTGGAAAACACCCGGATAAGATTCGTTGCCGCCGAGATGCAATCCGGCGGCGATGTTGAGCGACATCTGGTGGCCGCCGTGGGGCACGACCCGCCGCGTGGACCAGCCGTGCTGCTTCAGCACTTCCAACGTGCGCAGATATTCGACCAGGCCGTACGAGAGCGCGCAGTCAAATTGCAACCAGTCGCGTTCGGGGTTCATGCCGCCGTGACGCAGCAAATTGCAGGCGTCCTGGTGCGAGAAAAGATTCTCTCCGGTGGCCATCGGCAATGGGCAATGTTTGGAAAGTTCGGCTTGCAAGGCGTAATCCAGCGGGTCGCCCGCCTCTTCATACCAAAAGAGGCCGTAAGGTTTCATTGCTTCGCCGTAGGCAATCGCCGTGGCGAGATCGAAACGGCCATTGGCGTCCACCGCCAGATACCTGCCGTCGCCCACTACTTCCAGCACGGCTTCAAGGCGGCGTATATCTTCCGCCAGCGGTACGCCGCCAATTTTCATTTTCACAACCTGATAGCCACGGTCGCGGTAGCCTTTCATTTCATTTTTCAGGGCCGTCAAATCCTTTCCCGGATAATAATATCCGCCGGCGGCATAAACCCAGACTTTGTCGTCGGCCTTGCCCCCGCGATAACGGTCGGCGAGCAACCGATACAAGGGTCTCCCGGCGATCTTGGCAACGGCGTCCCATACCGCCATGTCAATGGTACCCACTGCCACCGAGCGTTCGCCGTGTCCGCCCGGCTTTTCATTCTTCATCAGTGTGTCCCAGATGCGGAACGGGTTGAGGTTCGCCCCGGCCTCATCCACCAGGGTTTTGGGGTCGGCTGACAGCAGGCGCGGAAAGAACCGTTCGCGCATCAACGAGCCCTGCCCGTAACGACCGTTGGAATTGAACCCGTAGCCGACGACCGGCTTCCCCTCGCGCACCACATCGGTGACCAACGCCACCACCGAACAGGTCATCTTGGAAAAATCAATGTACGCGTTGGTGATCGCTGAGGCCATTGAAACGGTTTTTTCCCGGATTTCCACAATTCGCATAGGACGCCTTTCGGCTGAAATGTTTCAGGTAACGCGCCGTCAAATTATACGCCCGCCATTCAACTTCCAGACCAAACTATGGAAATCCGCTCCTGCCGAAGATGCCGATGAGGGTGGGCAAAAAGCCAAAATCAGTTTAAGGAACTCCCTCGTGATTCGGAGTACTGCCAACGGCGTCGGTGAATGATTGGACTGATTCGGCGGAAACAAAATCGACGGCGTTGTTCCAACGACTCGCTGTCAGGCCTCTACTGTTCCGCTCCACAGAACTCTGTCCGCTGGGCAGATTGGTCAACGTCAGAACGGTTTGGCTCACCCGGCGTTCTTTTATTTGGCCGCGACGCCCGGGGGTGCGCCCATCCTTGCCTCGGCTTCACCCAGGGCATGGGCCAGCGCTTGCGCGCGTTTTGCGAAATCAGATTCAAAAGGGACCGTCGCCAGAACGTGCGTGCCATCCGGATCCACAAGCACCACCAGGGGTGTTGTCCAGCCCGGAGCGAGCGTACCTATCGCTTCGCGCACTGATGGCAAGACACTTTGGTGTTCCGTGTAAGGGTCTTGAAAAACCAGGACCGTCCTGTCCCGAAAAGCGTACAAGGCGTGCAGCGTCGCCCCGCGCGAATTCTCCGATGAAATCTGTCCTATTCCATCCAGGTAATCCGGATTGGACAGAATCCACGCCATCGGTTTGTGCCCGGATTGGGCTTGCGCTTCGGCGTTTGTCAATTGGCCGGTGCGCCAGGCCGTTACCGTCTGGCCGTTGATGACCATCGTCAGTTTGTCGGCCGCGTTCGGGTTGTAGGCACTCCGTCCGGGCAATGGTCTGCCCTTCGCTTGCAGGGCCTTTTCCACCTTTAGCGGAAGTCCCTCACCCCGCACGTCGTCACTCAGGGCGATAATCTTTCCCGTGTCGCCATCCACCAATATCGGGCAGGGGATGGATTGGATTCCATATTCGAGCGCAACCGCCGCCTTCCAATAACGGCCATCGTAGATTTGCGGCCAGGTCATGTTGTGGTTCTGAACAAATTGGAGCAGCGCCGGCCCGTTTCGCGGCTCGTCCAGGCTGACGCTGACCGCATCGAAACCATATTGATGAAATTTTTGATAGGTGGCGATGACGTTGGGAAGCTCCTGGCGGCAAGGCCCGCACCACGTGGCCCAGAAATCCAGCAGCACCACCTTGCCCTTGTAGTCGGCAGGAAAATTGATGATCTGCCCATCCAGGGTCCTGGCCTGGAACGCCGGCGCCGGTTGGCCGGCCGAAACCGCTGACTGAACATCAGCAGCTTTTACGATGACGACCAAAAGCACGGCAGCCGTGACGCCAGCCAATAAGAAGCGGAACCAATTTTCAAAATTGAGAGCTTTCATAACTTGAAAATGAGTCCTCGTCAGCCCCGATTCAACCAAAAATTCAAGTGATGCCATTCCGCGCTTCAAGCGGCGGCCTGGCTTGGCTTCTCTCCCAGGACTCCGTGGATGGTGGCGATCAACTCGCCCATGTCGAGCGGTTTGTGCAGAAATGCCTGCGCGCCCGCCGCGAGGCTGAGCGGCTCGTATTTGACCGGTTCGGTGCCCGATATGATAATAATCGGAACCGTCTTGGCTTCACTCATGTTGCGAAGCCACCGCATGATGGCAAATCCATCCCAGTGCATGCCCACGTCCATGGCATCGGGTGGGAAAAGAATATCGAGCAAAACCAGATCCGGAATTTCCCGATCCACAATGTTCACCACCGAAGCGCCATCGGTGGCGGTGACAACCTGGTAACCGTTCGATTCGAGAACCGAAGCGACTGCCTTCAGGATGACTTTGTTGTCATCCACCACCAGAATTTTTTTTTGCTGGGCAATGGGTTGTTGGTCTGTCATAAATTCCATTGGCTTAACTGTTGGTTTGAAGCAGTAAGGCTGCCAGAATGGCTTTAAACTTTACTTTCATAACCCACCGTCGTTCATGGGATTAGAAACCGACTTATCTGATATTGGCAATCATCTTACCGAAATTGCCATTTAAGCGTGTTAATTTGATTCGGCTCGGAATTTGAAGAAAAGAATACGTAGAAACATGACTGGGAATCGAGACCATTATGTTTACGGATTGGTTAGGAAAGCGGTTGTTTCCGCGGTGGCAACCCTATCGCCGGAAGCGTGAAATCAAAACGCTCCTGGTGGCGCTGTGGGTGGGCCTCGTTGTCGCCGGTGTCATAACGGCCGCAATCATTCTGGCCAATTCCATGTCCTTGGGCCGGTGAGTTCCCGCCACCGCAAAACTCAGTGTTTGCCTCCTCGCCCCGCCCTTTCCTCCATTTCATGGAAGAGAGGGAGAAGAATGCTGCGTTCCTCAGTTTTAAGACCGTCTCGAGGGGTACGTCCACCTGACTTCTATGTCGCAGAGTTGTAAAGAAGCGTTAGTTACACCACACTAGACGCCATGCAATTGGTGCTCGATTATCTCAAACGCAACCAGCCCCGTTTTGTCGCTGAATTGTGCGATTACCTTCGCCTCCCCAGCGTCTCTGCCCAGCCCCAGCATAAAAAGGATTTACGCGCCTGTGCCGAATGGCTGGTCAGACACTGCCGCCAGATCGGACTCACCGCCGCCGTTTGTCCGACCCAGGGTCATCCCATCGTCATCGCCAAAACGCCCGTTGGGAGTTCCGCCTTCAGGCGGTCAGGTTTGACGCAGCCGCGTAAACGCGGAACTCCAAACTTGGAGCGGCCGCATTTCATGGTCTATGGCCATTACGACGTGCAGCCGCCGGAACCGCTGGATTTGTGGAAATCGCCGCCGTTCGAGCCGCGCATTCAGGGCCGGTCGATTTTTGCCCGCGGCACCACCGATAACAAGGGCCAGCACTTCGCGCATTTCAAGGCCGTCGAAGCCTACCTCAAAACCGGCACTCCCCTGCCCTGCGACCTCACCTTTGTCATCGAAGGCGAGGAGGAAGTCGGCAGCGCGAACCTGGCAAAATTTCTCAAGTCACACCGAAACGAACTGAAATGCGACGCCGTGGTCGTCTCCGACACCGGCATGCCCGACGCCGATCACCCGGCGCTCACCTACGCCTTGCGCGGCATCATCGCGTTTGAAATCACGGTGCAGGGTCCGTCGCGCGATTTGCACTCCGGCATTTTTGGCGGCGCGGTGGACAACCCGGCGATGGCTTTGAGCCAGTTGCTGGCCAGGTTGCGCGACGCCAATGGCCGCGTTGCTGTTCCCGGCTTTTACGACGACGTCGCGCCGCTGTCCGCGTACGAGCGCAAACAATTCAAACGCCTGCCCACCAGCGACCGCGAACTCCAGAAATTGCTCGGCGTGAAAAAATTGTTCGGCGAGCGCGGTTTTACGCCCACGGAACAGCGCAGCTCGCGGCCGACGTTTGAAATCAACGGCCTCACCAGCGGTTACCAGGGTACGGGCAGCAAAACCATCGTGCCAGCGTGGGCGCGCGCCAAAATCACCTGCCGCCTCGTGCCCAACCAAAGACCGGCCCGCATCCGCAAAGTGGTTTGCGATTATCTCAGAAAAATTTGTCCGCCGACGGTGCGGCTGGAAATTGAGGCCGGCCACGGCGCGGAAGCATATCTCGTTTCGCCGACCAGCCCGCAGGCGCAGGCGGCGTTGCGCGCGTTACGCGAGGCGTTTCACCGCGAGCCGGTTTTGTTGCGCGAAGGCGGTTCCATCCCCATCGTAAACGATTTCAAAAAAATCCTTGGCGCGGACTCGCTGCTGCTCGGACTGGGTTTGCCGGAGGACAACGCGCATTCGCCGAACGAGAAGTTCGATCTGGACTGTTTTGAAAACGGCCAGCGAATGAGCGCCTGGCTCTGGCAGGAACTGTGTAGCAGCCGACGTTAGTCGGCTCATCAAAATGAATGGCATCAGAGCGGACTCACGTCCACTGCTACGGCTTCCCAAAAAAGAATGAACCTTTTGGCGCGTTTTCGTTATTAACGGGCAGATGCAAAATGTAAAACCATTATGAAGACCACAAAATTCATCTGCCTTGGCCTGTTATTTTTGGCGGGAACGGTGTCCAGCTTGCGCGCCGGGCCGTATCGCACCGACATCAATCCGGCGGTTCTTTATTATCAGGCGTTTATCCTCGGGTCGGAGCTGCCCCAGGCGGACCACGACTATCTGTTCACCAATCAATGGCAGGGCCAGAAACTTCCGGCGCGGTTCGGCCAATTGGTGGACCAGTCTGACAACGCCTTCAAACTCGTGCGCCAGGCCGCGCACGCCACGGCGCCCTGCGATTGGGGCATTGATTGGAGCGCGGGTCCGTACACCTTGCTTCCCCACTTAAGCCGCGTCAAGGCGACCGTCCAAATGGCACAGTTGCGGGCCATGTGGAACTTGCAAAATAGCCGGCAGATCGAAGCCTGCGACGATTTACTCGCGGCCTACGCGCTGGCCAGAAATGGTTCCCGTGACAACAGCCTGATTGCGGTACTGGTTCAATTCGCCGGTGAAACCATCGTCTATTCCACGGTGGCGGCGAATTTCGGCCGGTTTTCTCCGGAAACTTCGAAGCAGTTGGTGGACGGATTCGATGCCGCCCCGGCCCGGGGCACCGTCGCCAATGCCATCGCCACCACGGAAGCGCATTGTTTCTCCGATTGGGTGGAGGCCAGAATCCCGGAGTTGCGCAAGCAGTATCCCGGCGACGACGCCAGGGTGTTGGACAACTTTCGCAGTGTTTTCGAAGATTCCGGAGACGGAGGACAGCAGGATACCAATACCTGGCCGGGGATTGTTAAGGCCGCGAGGGGAACGAGCGATGGGTTCCTGAAGCTGGTGCGGGAAATGAAGCCGATGTTTGCGCGGGCTGCCGCGATCGCAAGCCTGCCGCCGGCGGAATATGACGACCAAATGAAACGTTTCAACGCGGACGTCCGGAAATCATCCAATCCGATTATCCAAGCCGTCATCCCTGATTTTACCAAAGCCAGGGTGCGGGAGTTGGCGACTCTGACGGATCAGGCCATGGTCCGCGCGGCAGTGGAATACAAACTGCACGGGGAAGCGGGATTACAGAGCGTCAAGGATCCTTATGGGCACGGCCCATTTGAATTTCAACGTTTCGTTTTCGGCGGCGTGGACCGCGGGTTTGAACTCAAATCAGCCTATGCCGGACGTGGCTATCCGCAGGCAATGATCTTTGTCGAGAAGGATGGACCTCCATTTTACGTTAATGGTGGACCGCAACGAATTGGCAAGGCGATCCAGCCATGATTTACAACCGTAGAATTGGGCGGCGGACGGTTTCACCATGGAACTGTCCCCATTTTTCAGCTATAATCTCAATGTGTTCAGTTTGACTCCAACATTCGTGGAAATCGAAATCCCAGACACCCGGAGTCATCTGGATCTGGCCCGGGCGGGTGACGCCGAAGCGTTCGGCGGGCTTTGCCGGGTTTATGAAACGCGGCTGTTACGGCAGGCCACGCTGCTTTGCGGCAACGCTACCCTCGCCGAGGATTTGGCGCAGGAAACCCTGGTGGAAGCCTGGAAATGTCTCCGTCGTTACAACGGCCAGTGTCAGTTTTTCACCTGGCTTTGCGCCATCCTCTTGAACCGGCATCGCAACCTGCTCCGGAAAAAACGTCCCCTGCCCTTTTCGGCCTTTGCCCGGCATGACCGCGACGAATTTCAGAACAAAATCAGCAACCTGACCGATCCCGATCCTCTGCCCGACGAAGCGGCCCAACTTCACGAACAGGCCGTGCGGGTGCGAAATTGCCTGGAAACATTGTCGTACAAACATCAGCAGGTCATTTTCCTGCGCTTTTACGCGGATGATTCATTGGATGGAATTGCCGCGGTGCTGGACTGCTCGGTGGGAACGGTCAAATCCCGCTTATTTCATGCTTTGGACAAACTGCGGAAAATGAATGTCATTGATGCCCAATTATCAGCTTTCAAAGCGAAAGGCGGTTTGTCATGAAACCTTGTCGAAAAAACCGGAAACTCATTGTCTGGCTGGCCGTGAACGCATTGGATGCGGCGCCGGAGCGGGAGCTTCGGGCACATCTTGAAACCTGCGCCAATTGCCGCAGCTATCTGGCGGAAATTTCCCATGTGACCGAAAGGCTGGCGACAATTGAGGCAACCCCTGACATTCAGGCGTCCGAAAATTTTCACCGAAGGGTCGTTGGCGGATTGCGGACGGCAAGACACTATCCCGTCAAGGAAATCCTGGCGGCAGGTTTCCGGCGAACCCGCTTGACCTGGCGCGTGGCTTTGCCAGCCATAACGGCCCTGGTGGTGATCGGCGTCGCCATCGCCACCTGGCGGCAACCGCCCGATGTTTCTTCGCCGGCGCCATCCGGCATTCAAACCGTGTCAGTATCCGACGCGGACAATGATCTGGCGCCAACCTTTGCCAACTATCAGATGGTTGCCCACCAGTCTTTGGCCAGATTGGATGCCTTGTTGACCCGGCAAGGCAACCGGGCACTACCTCCCATGCCAATCTATACCGCCTCAACCCTCACGCTGGCGAACGGGTCATTTTGAAAACGGCCTGCGAATGAGCGCCTGGCTCTGGCAGGAATTATCAATTCCCGTTGGGCGTCAGGCTTAATCTTTCAGCGGATATTCCTGAAGCACGCGCGCCACGCCGGCGGAGGCGTACCAATTGCTCCAGATCAATTGCAGCGTTTGAAAACGCGTTCCACCGAAATCGGTTTCCCGGTGCGCCTGGACAAAATCAAACAGCCGTTTCCAGTCCGCTCCCGGTTCGGCAAAGCGCATGACGGTCAAATGCGCCGTGACCGTTCGGTAACGGCGATCCAAATTTTCACCGAGGCCTTCCTTCCGGAAGGCGTCCCGTAACTCATCACGCAGCCGGGACAAGACATCATCGGCCGGAAATCCCTGAATCATCACCGCGTCTGGAGAAACCGTGACGCCGCGAAAATCAACCTGGAACGGGCGGCAATCCCTTAGAACCCGGTCCAGAACCGCCCGGCAGGCCGGTAACTGGTGAATTTCGTCGCGCCAGAATTCCGAACCGGCAATGATCGCCATCACCGTCACATGCAATTCCGACGGCTTGTAAAAATGCTGCCGGGGGCAGATGGCGGCAGCTTCGCGCAGAAACTTTCCAACCCGCCGCCACACGACCGCATCCGGCCGCGTCACCAGCGTGGCGCCGCGCCGGTCATCGCCGGCTTTGTCCCGCAAGCAGGGATCAATCCGCATCCGGCCGGATTTCAGCAGCGCACCCGTTTTGCTCCAAAGCTGCTCGTAGGTTTTACGTGGCTCAGTCAACGCTGCTCCCATCCTCGAATTTCCTCCTTTAACATTTCCAGCGGCAGACCCACGACGTTGCTGAACGAGCCGGAAATTCCCGAGACAATGGTGTCGCCATGCTCCTGGATGGCGTAGGCACCCGCCTTGTCCAACGGGTTCATTTTGGAAAGGTAAATATTGATTTGCCCGGTGGTGAGCGGATAAAACGTGACGGCCGTGCTGATGGCAAAAGTCCGCTCGCGCAGCGCGCGCCAATGAATCAGGCTGACGCCGGTGACGACCTGATGCGTCCGGCCTTGTAAGCGGCCCAGCATCCGGCGCGCCTCGGCGACATCGGCGGGTTTGCCCATGATTTCACCTTCGAGGAACACGAGCGTGTCCGCCCCGAGCACCAGCGCGTCGGGATGTTTCTTGGCAATGACCCGCGCCTTCCGATGCGCATTGAGCTGGCAAAGTTCCAGCGGTGACAGTTGGTCGTCCAGGATTTCCGCCGCATCGCTCGGAACGACCTGGAAATCCAGATCCAGTTGCCGCATCAATTCCGCGCGCCTTGGCGAGGCGGAAGCCAGAATCAATGGCGGCAACTTCATGGCGCCAATCTAACCAGCGGAAAAAGGATGTCCAGCAGCGGGAGCGCCGGTCTCCGACCCGGCGGATTCGGAAGACGAACGCTTTCACGCCGGATCGGAGACCGGCGCTCCTTAAGTCCTCAGTCAGAACTAATACCACGTTTGGCTTGAAACTGCACTATTCGCTGCGAGTTGTAGCGGCGGTCTGCGACCGCCGAGGAATAATCAGAACGGCGCTCACAGAGCGCCGCTACAGTGCAATTTCAAACCGAAACTGGCATAAAGGCGTGCGCCGCGCGCGAAAATCCGTTAATCCATGGCCGTGAGCAATAGCCGCCACCTCGTCAATCTCGCGCTCATCGGTTTCATGGGCACGGGCAAGTCTTCCGTGGGACGGCTGGTGGCCGAGCAGTTGCATTTCGATTACCTCGACACGGATGAATTGATTCAATCGCGCACGGGCCGGACGATTGCGGACATTTTTAAAAAAGACGGCGAACCGGCTTTCCGTAAATTGGAGCAACAATTGGTCTCAGAGCTGGCTGCCCGCAAACGGACGGTCATCTCCACCGGCGGCGGCCTGCCGGCCAATCCAATAAACCTGGCCAGCCTTAAAACCCACGCCCTGATTGTCTGTCTCTGGGCCTCGCCGGAAAAAATCTGGGAACGGGTGCGGAATCAAACCCATCGCCCGTTGTTGTGTGATCCGAATCCCAGGTTAAAAATCCGCGAACTGCTCGCCATGCGCGATCCGTTCTATCGGCAGGCGGACGTGCTGATCAATACCGACCTGCGCTCCGCCCGCGAAGCCGCGCAGCAAGTCGTGCATCAATTCAAATTCGCGCAATCCGGCCGGCAATGAAGGAAATCATTCGACGACGGGCGCTCGAATTTGGATTTGACGACTGCCGTTTCGCTAGCGCCGCCCTGCCGGCGAGCGCCAGGCAATTCCGGGACTGGCTGGCCGGAAAGCGCCACGGTGAAATGGCCTGGCTGGAACGCACCGCGTCGAAACGAATTGATCCGCAAAAAGTCCTGCCCGGCGCCAAAAGCATCATTTGCCTGGCCGTAAACTACAAGACGAGAGTCGAGAGACGAGAGTCGAGAGCCAGGCATGAAACACAACGCGACTTTCAGCCCTCGACCTTCGACCCTCGACCCTCGACTGGCATCATCGCGCGATATGCGCAATTCACCGACTACCATGACGTGCTCAGTGAGCGCTTGAAACCATTGACCGCGTTTGTGAATCAACTCCGTGCGCCGGAAACGCGCTCGTTGTGGTACGTGGACACCGGCCCGTTGCTGGAACGGGACTTCGCGCAGCGCGCCGGGCTGGGCTTTGTCGGCAAACACACGAATGTCATCAGCCGGAAATACGGCAACTGGGTTCTGCTCGCAGAAATCATCACCACCCTGGAACTGGAACCTGACACGCCGGAGGAAAACCATTGCGGTAAATGCGTTCGTTGCCTTGCGGCCTGCCCAACCAACGCCATCACCGCCCCGTTCCAGCTCGATGCCCGCCGTTGCATTTCCTATCTCACCATTGAGCTGAAAGGCGCCATTCCCGTCGAGCTGCGCCCGGCCATCGGCAATCGCATTTTCGGTTGCGACGACTGTCTGGCGGTCTGTCCCTGGAACCGCTTCGCCCATGAAGGCAACGCGATGAAAACCTCTTCGCGCCCGGAACTGAACTCGCCGGACTTGATCGAATTGCTTCAACTGGACGAATCAGGTTTCAAATCGCGCTTCGCCCGGACGCCGATTTTGCGGGCGAAACGTCGCGGCCTGCTCCGCAATGTCTGCGTCGCCCTCGGCAATATCGGCGACGCGGCCGCCCTGCCCCATCTGCAAAAAGCCGCTCTTGATCCTGAGCTGTTGATTGCCGAACACGCTCGCTGGGCAATTGCGCAAATCCAATCACGCAACCGCTAGAGCGGTTTAACTATTTCTGTAGCCGCCCAAAAGCGCAAAAGTCACAAGAAAAGGTTTTATTTTGAGCCTCTTGTGCATTTTTGTGGCTATGATTTGGTTGATTTGCTCTAACGTGGAAGCCGTTTTCCCCAACTCCCGGCTTCCATCTGCCAACTCCTGACTTGCCTCCCCTTGACTTCCCGCCATCGCAGTGCAGTTTAAACCTGCGTTTTTTGAGAAAGATGAAAGCCTGTCACCTTACTGCCCTGACCGGACCCGGCGCGCTGCGGGTCGTGGAACTGCCCGAACCCAAACCCGCCCGCGGCCAGGTGCTCATGCGCGTGCGCGCCACGTCACTCAATTACCGTGACCTCCTCGTATCCGATGGCCGTTATGGCAAGGTCGCCCTGCCGCTCATTCCGCTCTCGGACGGCGCGGGCGAAATCGCCGCCGTCGGCGAAGGCGTGACGCGCTGGAAAACCGGCGACCGCGTGGCCGGCAGCTTTTTTCAAGGCTGGCCATCCGGACCGTTCCGGCGCGAAATGGCCAACACCGCGCTCGGCGGCGCCTTGAACGGCATGTTGGCCGATTACGTGGCACTCTCCGAATCCGGCGTGGTCGCCAGTCCGCCGCACCTGAGCTTTGAAGAAGCCGCCACCCTGCCCTGCGCCGCGCTCACCGCCTGGCAGGCCCTGGTCACGCGAGGGAATATCTCCGCCGACGAAACCGTTCTCCTGCTCGGTACCGGCGGCGTTTCCATCTTCGCCCTGCAATTCGCCAAAATGCACGGCGCGCGCGTCATTATCACCTCCAGCAGCGACGAAAAACTCGCGCGGGCCAAAGCGCTTGGCGCCGACGAAACCATCAATTACCGCTCCACGCCCGATTGGGAAAAGGAAGTGTTTCGCCTGACCGGCGAGGCGGGTGTGGACCAAGTCGTCGAAGTCGGCGGCACAGGAACTTTTGTAAAATCACTGCGCTCCGTCGCGCCCGGTGGCCAGGTGCACGTGGTAGGCGGCGTCAGCGGGTTCACCAGTGACGTGCCGCTTACCGAAATCATCCGCAAACTGGTCATCGTGCGCGGCATTTACGTGGGCAACCGCGCGATGTTCGAGGCGATGAATCGCGCCATCACGCTGCACCAAACCAGGCCCGTGGTTGACCGGGGTTTTGAATTCGCCGATGCGCCCGCCGCCTATCAATATCAACAAAGCGGCAAACATTTTGGCAAGCTCGTCATCTCCGTTTAAAGACAACCCCGGTGGGGCGAGCGTTCCCGCGAGCCGGACTCAACTTATCCAGTAGCCACCGCTGTCAAATGGCGGATTTCCCGGGAGCGCCGGCATCCTGCCGGGCAGTCTTGTAGAATGGCACGTCCCGCCGATCACGCCTGCTTTCCCTCATCGGCTTGTAGCCGCGTTTGTCAAAACGCGGATACGATGCCTTTGCCATCTTCATTATCCTGAGGATTCTCTATCTAAATCTTTCTGGACGCGAAAGAAAGAAGAATTTATTCTATTTCCATGATGGCCAATATCCCATCAGTTTTGAAGGTTACTTACTAGGTTAGGTGCCTAAACCCTCTACACTCATCACACCATGACCATAGTTGACCAAGTTGCACTTTGGGCCGGATTGATTTCGAGCATCGTTAGCATCGTTCTGTCTATTGTCGCAATCGTATTTGCGATTCTAGTAGATCGCAATTCACGCTTGGTTACCGCCCAAACTATTAAGTCGCTCCAGAAAATTGAAACTGAGGTCGAGCGCCTGTCAAGCGACACGCGTCAATTGATCAAGGCGGGTTGGGACAAGATGTTAGGTTCGAGCTACCCACCAGCAACCCAACCCGACCCTACCAACGCCAAAGAACTCGCTGCCGGAATAGCAAGTGAACTGCGAGCGGAACTAAATCTCCACACAGAAAAACCGCATTCAGCGGAACAGGCGTCCCTCGAAGCGAAAATTAACGATGCTCTCCGCGATCTTGAGAGCACGCTGACGGCCCAGATGCGGACAGAGCCTGTTGCGACTCGAAGCGGCGGTGCTGTCGCGCGGGCTGAAGAACTACTGCACTCGATTTCTCCGCTGGCTCGTGCGCTTGCTTCTCATTTATCTGCCTCTCATTTAACGCGAGCGCAATATGTGGACCTATCCAAAGGACCTCTTTCCGAGGCGATCTCAGAGCTGCGCAACGCGGGCCTGCTTGTCCCACTCAGAGCTGCTGGCCCTGACAAGGAGTATCCTGTTTACTATTTCCCACCACAACTAGCCAAGCCTCTCAGAGCGCTTATTTCCATGATGCCAATACCTTCAGATGAGATACGTGATTTAATTACTGTTGAACTCAAAAAAATCAAATACCCAGATGCTCCTGACGGCACCTAACAAATCGCTGCAGGCAACGCGGGATGGCGATTCCAGTTCCGCTTCGCGAGCGTATAGCCCCGTGGGGCCACGCACCTTTACGGGGTTCACGCTGGTTGGTCCCGCGTGCCTGAGCTCTGGACGTTAGGCGGCATTCGCATGAAGCGCGCACTCGCAATAGTTTTGATTTTTGTTCTCGCAGTTGTGCTCCTGCTCATGGTGCCTTGCCATCTTGTGATGCACATGGCAGATGGTGCAACTGCGATCTGGGATGAAAACGAAGCTTTTATATTAGTGCATACATTTACCGCAGGAATCAAGGAACCATTCTGGAAACTCGCCGCTAACAATCTCTTTAATCCATGGGGAATTGGTGGCGACAGTCGGCGATTCCATGAGAATTTGAGCGTATTTCACATCGGAGACAATAAGATAGAGAGATACTATTTGAAGGATTTCGGCCTGGGAGCATGGGGATATCCATTTGACGGATCGCTGTATGTCTATTCTGGTACAAATACGATGCGGTTTACAGGCACCAATTTTATCAAAATCAGTGGCGACGCAGTTTCACATATTGAGGACAAGTTTCCGCCCGAAGGCTCCGTCAAGCATTCGATTGACGAGCAATTCAAGAAGGAAGGCTGGACAAACGAAGACTACGGGTGGTATAGCTCTAAGAGCAGGGAAATCCACTCGATAAAGTTGCACAACCAGACCCTTCTCGTCACTCTGATAGACGATGAAGCCTACGGGCCACAGCGGATGTTGCTTGAAGGTCGAATAGGCACAAATGCCGCGGAGATTTTATTCTCCAATTCCGACGGCCACTATCACTTCGTGTCTAAGAAAGCCTACGAAGAGGCCGAGAAGTAGAGTCACAATATTATGACCAGGCCGCCTAACAAATCGCTGCAGGCAACGCGGGATGGCCGTTCCAGTTCCGCTTCGCGAGCGTATAGCCCCGTGGGGCCACGCACCTTTACGGGGTTCACGCTGGTTGTTTCCGCGTGCCTGAGCTCTGGACGTTAGGTGTAATCGCGCAGCTATGCTCAAGTGGCTTACAAAACGTCAGACACCCATCCCGGACACTTGGGCGAGATTTGTGATGGGCACGGCTCGATGCCGATGGACACATTCAGATGGCAAGCAGCGAGTTTATCTCATTGCCCGTGACGACGGCAGTTTTTGTTACGGAAGCGAGCATTTTAGCGATGACCGATCTGAGATGTGTTGGATTCTCGAAGGTGCCGGCGGCAGCATTTTCGGTTCGGAGGAGATTGCCCTCAAAGAGATTCACGCTTCATTTCCCTGGTCGAGAGAGGTTGCGCGTGAAAATTACACCTAACAATTCACTGCAGCCAACGCCGGTTGGGCGCCTGAGTTCCGCACCCGCGGTTGACAACACAAATCCGGCGTGGCTGAGTTCTGGACGTTAGGCCATTTGACACCATGACATTTTCAAATCTTAGATTCCGCGCTCTACTGACATTGTTTTCTGGCGTAGTGGCAGCCGTTGCCTTGAGTGGTTGTGTGGCGTTTGAAAGCCACACCAATCCGATAGCAGGTTGGAAGGCAATTGGGGAAGTTGGTTGTAAAAATGGAGAGATGAGCGCAGAGATTTCTCCTATTCCAGGCTACAAGCCGATTTCAGATGATGTTCAGACGTATGTTAACAAGCTTCCAGTTGATCATCTTCCTGATTATTGTGGCGGTGGAACAAGAAGATGGTGTTATTGGATCTGTTTTATGACTTTTTATGAGGACGGCACTGGGCAACATGCAGTCAAGTTCATCATACCCCATAATGGAATAGATTGGGGGTATGTGCTTATTTACGACAAAGACAATAAGAGGGTGAAGGCCGTTAGGTATGTTGATGCTTATTACGCGAGTTGATATGTATGCAATCATGGCCTAACAAATCGCTGCAGGCAACGCGGGATGGCCGTTCCAGTTCCGCTTCGCGAGCGTATAGCCCCGTGGGGCCACGCACCTTTACGGGGTTCACGCCTTTTGGTCCCGCGTGCCTGAGCTCTGGACGTTAGGCCTTAACACACAACCGAGGAAAAACTATGAACATCATAAAAATAATCGGAAAGCTTCCATTACTCGTAGGTGCGGTGCTTATGCTGGCTGCAAACGCGGAGGCCCAATCATATCTAAGCGATGGCCTTCTTGCTTATTATCCATTCAGCGGTAACGCTAATGACGCGACCGGAAACGGTCACGATGGCGTGGTGACGGACGCGGTTTTGACGACCAACCGCTTCGGCCAGGCGGACAGCGCTTATGCGTTTAACGGGACCAACAGCATGATCGTCGTCAGCAACAGCGCCGATTTAGAGCCGCTGGAAGACTTTTCCGTCAGCGTCTGGGCGGAAGTGGTGAAGGCTCCGGTCGTTACTTATCAACAAGAACTTTATGCCCCTCTGCTTGCCAAGTATTTTCCAGGCGGGATCCAAAGCGGGTGGACGTTACAGGTTGTGCCATCTAACGCCATACCCGCCATAGAACCACCCAGCACCGGACCGTGGCTCACATTCCAAGCGCCTCCTTTGAGTATTTCCTCCACCAGACCCCATATCAAAATCCCTACAAACACTTGGTTTCAGGCTGTTTTTACCTTTCAACGCACTTCAGGGACTATTCAAGAATCTGTGGGGACCTGCAATTTTTATCTTAATGGCATTCTGGCCGACAGCCGTACTGAACAGTTGCTCGAAAATAACAATCCTGTTCCATTAATCATGGGCGCGGGCGGGGGGTATAGTCAATTAGCAGAATATCCATTCCATTTTGACGGCCTGCTCGACGACATTCGCATTTACGACCGGGCATTATCGAGCAATGAGGTTCAACAACTTTACACCGAGGAGGCTGGTCCTTCCGTCCAGCCTCAGGTTGACACCCACAAGTCAATTCACTTGGAGTTCTCAAATCTTACGGTTGGCGTGCAATATCAATTGCAGTTTTCGCACAACCGGCACCGTTGGATAGATGCTGGAGGGCCTTTTACAGCGACCGCGACAACCCAATCAGAATATGTGGACGCTGACCATTTCGACGCACACGATGTAGATTGGCGACTGCAAGTTGCCCCATGAAGAGTGTCTGGTGAATGACCGGCCTAACAATTCGCTGCAGGCAACAGCCGCTGCCCCGCCAGTTGCGATTGATTTATGAATTTGTTTGGCATACTTTCATTTCAACGTCCTGCTCGGCGGCTGTGCCTGAGCTTTTGACGTTAGGCATGATTCACGTTTTATGAAATATCGCACACCAATTGTTGTTGGGGCATTACTGGTTTCACTATTTGCCGGTTGTTCCAAGCGGCCAGCCCATAGTGCTTGGACATCCAGCAATTCCATCGTCATCGAGCCGGGAGTTTCCATCGGCCCCGTGCATTCCGGTATGACGATGCAGCAGGTGGTCGCGGAACTTGGCGAGCCGGATAAGAAGAAGGATGGAGTCTTGGTATATCGGAATCTAGGACTTTCAGTCGGCACCGACAAGGGCGGCATCGTGCAGACCGTTCTTTGTGGTTCAGGTGGCATTATGAAGTCATTCACCGGACACACGAAGGAAGGTATCGGCATTGGAGCGAGTCGCGCTGAAGTTGTTGGCGCATACGGAAAACCGACCGCTACAGAATCTGGGCGTGGCAAATCAGAATTCGGGATTATGAAATACAGTTCGCTCGGTGTTAACTTTGGTCTAAGAGATGATAAAGTGCGTTTTATTGCAGTATTTTTCAAACCATGATGCCTAACAATTCGCTGCAGGCAACGCGGGATGGCCGTTCCAGTTCCGCTTCGCGAGCGTATAGCCCCGTGGGGCCACGCACCTTTACGGGGTTCACGCTGATTGGTCCCGCGTGCCTGAGCTCTGGACGTTAGGCATCACCATATGAGTGACCCCTTTCGTCATTACTTCGGCATGTGGTCAGCCAAAGATATTCGGCGTGTCTCCGACCTTCTCACTTCTCTCAGTGTCCGATTTCAGACTGGAGAGACTGAGACGACTCAGGACGTGCTAGAGAACTGGCACGCTTGGGATTCTACATCGCCAAAACCAAACGTCGGCCACGATTTATGGATTCACGAGGACGACCTGAAGAAAGTTGGAGATCATATTGTGACCATATTTCCAGAACGGAGATTTCAAGATGCCTAACAATTCACTGCAGCCAATGCCGGTTGGCCGCTCCAGTTCCGCTTTCGCGGTTGACATCACACGTCCGGCATGGCTGAGTTCTGGACGTTAGACCACATGAGATCGTTCGTCCTCATCGTTGCCTTTGCGTTGGCGTGCTCTGGTTGTGGTCGGTTCTTATCGGCGATTCCGCGGCATACAGAGATCGAGCGGCCTGTGACGGCTCAAGAGGTAGCTGGGCGTTGGTTGATGACCACGAACAGTCTCAAGTCTGTGACGATTGATGGATTCGTGCCCGACAAGGGCGAGGAGGTCGTGATTACGCTGCACACCAATGGGTCATACTCCTACCATACCATTTTCCCGCACTGGGATGGCACGAAGCGGGCTGTCAATCGAGAGGACGAGGTGGGACAGTGGTCTCTAGATTATAGTCCAACAAATCATTTCAAGAATGCATTGGTGCTTCGCAGTTCCCGTGATGCCGTTTCATCATTACAGATTGCCCTCGATTCGCAGAGGATGATTCTCTGGACGTTTTTGGGCGACCCTGATGATGGCATTGACCTTGTTTACGAAAAGGAGTGAGATGAAGAAGTGGTCTAACAAATCGCTGCAGGCAACGCGGGATAGCGCCTTCAGTTCGCCGAGAAGTCGCTGGCTGGCGGAAGCGTCCAGATTGCAGCGTTGTGAACTGGCTGTGTCCCGCAATGCGGGATTTGGAACGTCAGGTGGCACGTACGAACTTGCATACGATGAAAACGCGGCAACCGGGTGAACCAACGCCGAACGTTTTAATGCATCCGCTTGACGGATTATGTTAAGATTGAAAACACATCACATGAAAAGACGTTCATTTCTTAAACTTTCGCTCGCGGCCACCGCCTTCGCCCTGGCAGCCAAAGCCAGTGAGGACAAGGTTGCCAATCCGAACCGGGCCGGAAAGGGCTTCAAGGTCGGTACGCGAGAGGACCGCTACGCGGAAGAGCTACAGATCATGGGCGGACGTTTCGACTGCAAGGTCTCAGGCAGGGACACGAACGGCGACCTTTGCATTTACGACACCATTCGCGACGCCAAGGGCGGTCCAGTGCTCCATCTGCATCATTCTCAGGACGAATGGTTTTATATTATTCGGGGCGAATTCATTGTGCGAGTGGGCGAAGACACGCTGAGCCTGCACCCCGGCGATTCAGCGTTCGCGCCCCGGAAGATCCCTCATGCTTTTGCCATGGTTGGCGAGGGAGAAGGCCAGATGCTGGTTCTTTTTCAACCGGCTGGCAGCATGGAGGATTTCTTTTTGCAGATGAGCAAACTCGGCAAGGACATCCCCAAGAACCAGGAAACCGCCATGAAAGAACTGTGGGCGCAACACGGGATGAAAATCGTGGGGCCGCCGCTAAAATTCCAGTGACCCGTGAAGCCCGTCGCCGTTCCGGTCACCCGCCCAAACCGGGAAGAACAACCGTGAGTTGTGACGATTTTGCCGCCCAATACCGCGCGGGCCTTTGCCGAGCCGGAGGGGCTACGGCCCCGCAGGCTGGAGCCAAGGGAACAGAAGACGGATGGCCCAGGCTCCCAACTTCGCTCTTGTCGAGCCATGCAGAGGCAGGCAGTTTTGGATCGTTAGACCTCATCGTGCTATGAATTATAACATCACGATTATCATTAGTGCGCTTGCGGGAGTTATCTTGACTGTTGTCAGGTGTCGGACGGCTCAAGCGCGTCACCAGCGCGCCCGTTGGTCCTTCGCTTTTGTTGGGGCATTGCTGGCAGGCATTATCACGGTGGCCGTCATAGACCGATGGGATCTCTTCCATCTGGACGTATTCATTAACAACAAGATTTCGGTGTGGGAGGAAGCCATCCTGGATTTCCTGTTCTCAGGCGCGGTTGCGCTCGGCCTGGCTTTGCTGGTCGTGTATCATTACCGGGCCAAGTTGTGAAATATCGAGGTCCAACACCGCCCCTTCCACCTTCGCCGCGCCATGGCCAACAAGTAAATTTTAGGTTGAGTTATGAAATTTGCCCGCCTCCACTTTGTTTCGGCGCGGTCTCGCCGTAACTTCCAGCGAAGGCGGAAGAGTCCAGATTGCCCTGCAATACAGGAGAACCTGGCTGCTCCATCCTTCGCAGTAGTTCTGCTACGGAGGACGGGCGGCCTGTCGTGTCGCCTTGTCTCGCCGAAGTCCAGCGAAGGCGGATGGCCGTGGCTCCCCTCTTCGCCCTGGCCGGGCTGCGACGTGGCAGGCAGCTTTTGATTGTTAGACGACACACACGCCGACAAATGATTTCGTTCATTATTCCAGCACACAATGAGGAAGCCTGGGTTGGCCGATGTGTCTCGGCCATCCGCAGCGGGATGGAATTTCCCGGCGAGCCGCATGAGGTCATTGTGGTGGATGATGCTTCCAGTGACGCCACCGCCCTGGTTGCCCGGCAGCAAGGCGCGCAGGTTATTCGAGTGGAGCACCGGCAGATTTCTGCCACTCGCAATGCCGGCGCGCGGCAGGCGCACGGTGACATTTTATTTTTTGTGGATGCCGATACGTTGGTGAACGCCTCAGCCATTCAATCGGCTTTGCGCAGCGTTCGCGCGGGTGCGGTCGGCGGCGGTTGTGTGCCACGGTTCGACGGACGGCTGCCCCTTTGGTGGAGGCTGACCGAGCCGTTCGGAACAGGTGTGGTGCGCCTCCTGCGCTTTTTGCCGAGCGGAGCCTGCCTGTTCTGCACGCGCGGCGCCTTCGAGGCGACGGGCGGTTTCAACGAGAATTATTACGCGCTGGAAGATGCGATATTTGTCGCCGCTCTCAAGCGTCAGGGTCGGTTTGTCGTGACAGGCCAGACGGTGGTCACTTCCGGCCGCAAACTCCGTGCGCATTCCTTCCCGAGCCTCGCGCGTTTGTTCATACGTTTGGCCCTTCGCGGTTCCCGTGGGCTTCGGAGTCGTCGGGGATTGGAGTATTGGTATGAGCCTGAAAGAGAGAAGGCGAAGTGATTATGACCGTGTCGCCTGATGCCGGGGAAACAGAGTGCGGATGACAGAGGACAGACGACGGATAGAGAATGAGTTATGAAATTTGCCCGCCTTCACTCTGTTTCGGCGCGGTCTCTCCGTAGCTTCCAGCGAAGGTGGAAGAGTCCTGATGGCGGTTGTGAGCAGGCTGCTGATGGTTATAGCTCAGTGCTTGATCGTCAATTCACGGAAGTTGGTTATTGAGAGTTGGTTATTAATACTTAAAACATTCAAAGGATAAACTTATTGACAATTCGACAGTTTCTGGTTAAAAGTTTCGAGCAGTCAGCCCACAACCCCTAGGAAACTTGTCATGAAATCCATAAAAATTGTCTTAGTCCCCGTCCTGGCGCGCCGGAGCCGGAAGCCAGGCAATACCAAATCACCCACCCGCATGGCGTTAATGGCAATGTGCAGCCGGATCGCTTTTGCCATATTGAGCCTGAGCCTGATTTTGTTGGGAGCCAACCGGGTTCACGCAGCGGTGCTTGATGTAACCTCCATCGTCGGCAGTCAGATTGACCAGGTGGACACATCTTTAAATACCGTGTCCACCTTTTACAACACACCCTCTGCGGCCGATAGTATTATGTTCGATCCTTCCGGCAGCGTGATCTACACACAGCTTTTCAACGGTCAGGTGCGACTTTACAATCCGAACACCACCGCCGACACGCTCATTGCCAGTGGCTTTAATGGCCCCGCCGACATCGTGCTGGAGCCGGGCGGCAACACGATGCTCGTCAGTGAATTTTATGGTGGGAAGGTCGATCGCATCAATTTGACCACCCATGCCGTCACCCCTTTACTGACTTCCAGCACCCAGGGTCCGGAAGGGCTTGCTTATGATGGCACACGGTTGTTTGCCAATCTGGGTGTGCGGTCAACCGGCGCGGCCAAATACGTGGCCGAAATCAACCCCATCACCGGGAGTATCCTTTCCCAATCGCCTTTGATATCCAGCCTGGACGGATTGGTCTATGATCCTTATTCCGGCCGGCTCATTGCCACGTCGGTGTATAACAACGCAGTTTATTCCATCGACCCGAACAACCTCAACTCCGTCATCGACCTGACCGCCCTGCTGCGCGGCAGCATTCCCGGTCCCGATGGCGTCACGGTGGATGGCTTGGGGAAAATATTTATTGCCTCCAGTGATGGCACCCCGGCCGGTGGCGGTTACGGATTAGGGGATGGCCATATTTACGAGATCGACGAAGTGAACAATACCCTGACACAGGATCTCTACGTGAATGGACTGGACGATCTGGCCCCATTGTCAGGCCCCGGCTCGTTATCCGTCCCTGAGCCGGCGTCGTTGACACTGGCGGGACTTGGACTGGTTGGGCTGCTGATCTCGCGCCGCCTGCCGCGCTGGAGCCATTGAAGGAAATGCAGAAGGACGAATGCTGAATGCTGAAATAAATTGCACAGTTAAATTTGAGGGTCCGGATTCCAGTCGGGGGCCTGGCCGCCCGTGGCCGTGGTTCTCCTCTTCGTTCTTGCCGAAATGCGTTGCGGCAGGCAGTTTCAGGTCGTTCACCATTTGTAACCCTATGAAAAAACTATTCATACCCTTGTTGGCCGGTCTGTCAGCACTGGCGTTGCTGACCGGCTGCGAAACTCATCTGGGCGGCGGCACTACCAATAGAATCGAGCAGCCTACGGTCGGACAGCAATTGATTGACTTGCAAAAGGCCAAAGAGGCCGGGGCAATCAACGACGCGGAGTATCAGGCCCAAAGAACCAAATTGCTCAACGGCAAGTAAAGGGACAATTTCTAAGAACGCCGGCGTCCCCCGCCGGCCGGATGCGGCGCTCCCAAAACTTTTATTCGGGCAGTGCCTTCAAGGTTTCGCTGCTGAGCGGCTGCGGATGCGCGCCCAATTTGGCGCGGATGGCTTTGACGTCATCCGCCGTCACCGGTCCCTGCTTGTTGCCCCATGAACTGTGGATGTAGGTCAGCACGCCGGCGAGATCGGCGTCGGACATCGCCGCGCCCATCGCCGGCATGGAGAGGTTCCACGTCTGGCCTTTCACCGTAAGCGCTCCGCCGATGCCTTCCAACGGAATGGAGGTGAAACGCTGGAGGCCTTTGGTGTCCACCCATTCGGAGCCGGCCAGCGGCGGGGCCTGACCGGGTTTGCCGAGGCCGTCCACACCGTGGCACAGGCCGCAGACCTGGTCGTAACGCGCCTTGCCGCGGGCCAGGATGGCGGCCTCACCGGATTTTGGCTGATATAATTCCAGTTCTTCAGAGGAGGCATAAGGACCATAGACCTGGGAATTGAACCAGCCGCCGTGGTGGTCAAAATAGACCATACCCAAAAACAACAGCATCAGTGTCAGCACAATGATCCAAATCGGCGCCGTCGAACGCGAAACCGCCAGTTCGGCGTCAGGCGATTGCGGGGTACTGGATTTCAATTCGTCACTCATGGTTTGGAAACAGCAGCCGACTGGGTAAACGGCGCATCATGCAACGGCACATCCGCGTGCAGGCTCAACAAATAGGCCGCCAGTTCCTGCGCCTTGGGCGTCGGCACCACTTCATAACCGGCCGGCGGCCCGAAACCTTTCGGAAAAACCAGGGCGTCCGGCGAAGGTGCGCCGCCGATTTTTCGGACCCGGAAAAGATAACGGAACGGCGGCATGGCGGAATCCTTCACCGCGCTTTGCGGTGCGTACAGGTGAACCAACTGCCAGTTGGCGTCCGGCTGGCGCGTGCCCACGTCCGCCAAATCCGGCCCGAGGCGCAGGCTGCCGAGTTGCACCGGATCGTCGTAAAGAAAATCCTCGGCGACGCTGTGCCGCCGGCCCCAGCCGCGCGCAATGTCAGGCCCGGTGGCGATGATATGAATTTCGGCCTTGCCGCCGGCGGCGGCGATTTTCTCCACCAAGGCATCAGCGAGGTCCTTGTCGAGGCCGTTTAATTTCAGAGATGAAATCAGATTGGTCACCGCCTCCGGATTTTTGCCGGCACTGTTCAGCACCACGTCACACGCAACGCCGCTTTGCTGGACCTGTTCGGTATGGCAGGCGGCACAGCCGTTGGCGCGATAAACCTGCAATCCTTGATTTGCCATGCCGGGCCGGTCAAGCGGATACAAGTCAGTCGAATTGAGAATAGGGGTTTGTTTCCCGCCACCGAGCTGCAAAACTGGCGCGAGCACGAACCCGCACCACGAACCGCCGAGCGCGATCAGCGAAGCGAGGAAAACCAGAAAACCGTTTTTCATGCCTGCGCCTCCTTGTCGTCCCGCAGCGAAGCATAGGCGGATGTTTCCGCCAAGGGCGATTTCACGAACGCAATGAATTGTTTGAGCAACGCGAGCTTCCAGCGGAGCGTCAAACCCATGATGTTGACAAAAAACAGCAGGTTGCCCAGCAGCATAAGCAGCAGACCGGTCGTGCTGACGCGCAGGAATGGCAACATGGCTTTGGTAGTGTCGGCAAAGGCGATGGTGCCCGGGTTTTGCCATTTCAATCCCTGCACGACCCCGCCGATGGCCAGCGGCACCACCAGCAATGCGACACCGAGCAGTGACAGCCAGAAATGCGCGCGGGCAAGTTTGGGGAATGGAAATTCAATACCCACGACGCGCGGCAACACGTAATAGACCGCGCCAAACATCGTCATGGCGAAGAAGCCATAGAGGCGCAGTTGCGTTTCCGCCGGGCCGAACCAGGTAAAATCCGTCACCCGGCTGATTTGCGGACACGCCATCGCCATCAGCATCAGTCCCGACAGCAGAAACAGTCAATGCCCGCGCCGATGAAGCAGAACGGCGTGTTGTTCCAATTGGACATTATCGAGCCGCGCACCGTTTGCCAAACGGCGAGGAAAATGGCAAGCAACGGCACCAGCAACAGTGCCGCGGCGACGGCACTGAGCGTCGGCATCCAGACGGGCACCGGCGCGCCCGGCGGGATGCCGCACCAGGTGGCGAAGAGGATGAACGTCCAGAATCCGAACAATGCGAGGTAATGGCTTTGCAACGGGACGACCGGTGAATTTCGGCAGGAAATAAAACGCCGCGCCCAGACCCATCAAGCGCCGTCCAAACAACGAGCAGATTGCCGGCAAACCACCAGCCGATGACGGCCTGCGCCACACCGCGTACGGGCCGGGCAACCAGAAACAGATTGGCCGTCGAGTAAATCCATGGGAACCAAAAAAGCGCCGTGATCAGAAACCAGTGGGACGGATACAGCGCACGGTCGCGCCGGCCGGCGAAAATCATCATTGCCCACAACGCCAGCAGCAAATAGGCAAAGAAAATCGGCACTGAACCGCCGCGCGGGAATTCGAGCCACGCAAAGCCGGTGCTGTCGCCCATTAAAACGGCAACCAGCCCAACGAACACGCCGAGGTGCCAGAGGTTCGCAGCGACGATGGGAACAACGGCTCCCCGCAACGGTGTCTGGCTGAGGCGCGCGAGCAGCCACAGCGCGACGCCCAGTCCGGCCGGCAGGCAGAACCCATACAGCAACGCGTCGTCCGCCGCGGGCTGCAACCGGCCGTAGGTCAGCCAGGCACAGTTCGCGAGAAAGTCCGGCGCGTGAAACTTGATTGAGGCGATCAGACCGAGCACCGAGCCGACGACCAGCCAGAGCGCCGCGCCGCCAAAGAGCGCCAGCAACGGCACGCAGCAGGAACGGTCAACTTTCAAATCTGGCGAATCTGACATAATTTTTTATAGAACTTCGCAGCTCGATTCAATCCCGGGAGCGCCGGCATCTTGCCGGCGAGACTCAAAACGGCAACACGCCGGCAAGATGCCGGCGCTCCCGGGTTGACGCGACATGTCGCGTCGTTTCAAAACGCGGACGGGTCCGCGCATTCCAAAATATTTTTCGTTCGTACTCATTCAAATGCGCTCGGCCTGGCCGGAACCACCGGCGCCGGCGCGGTCGCCTTTTCTTCGCGGGCAATCAGGTTTGTCCGCGCGACGGCCGGATTTCGCCATTCCTGGGCGGCCAACTGCATGGCGACGTCAATCGGCAGACGGACAAGGCCGCGTTGCTGGTCAATCCAGCCGGGATGATCCAGTGCCTGCACTTCGGTCGCACGGATGTCAGCCAAATCCTTGGCGCGTTCAGCGGCGCGGTCGGCATCAATCGCCGGGACGCGCACGGAATGCCTCACCACCAACACCAGAATAACAAAGAGAAAACTCGCCGCGAGAAAACCGAGGCCGATATGCCACACGGGCCGTTCGTTGGCAGTTTCCGGGTTCATCGGTGGCCTTCCAGGGTTGGCGTCGTGGCGGCAATGTCCTCCGGCGTTTCATATTTGACGCCCATGGCTTCCAGCAGGCGCGGGTCCTTCTTCGGGAACGGCGCGTGGGCATTGAAGTTTTTGATGAAGACGCGGGCCAGCAAACCGCCCATGAACGCGAGGCAGCCGAATTGCAACCAGAGCCATTGAAAGGGATAACCGTCCGGGTGCCGCACGGGCAGGATATTGAAGGCCAGGTCGGCAAAGTTCATCGCCCACGCCCACAGGCAGACCCAGAACATGATTTTGAAATTCGACTTCACGCAAATGGGCAGCAATACCAGGAACGGCAGGAGGAAATGGCCGAAAATGATGAGCATGTCCAGGCACCACCACGAACGGTTTTCGCGGATGAGATACCAGAAGTTCTCATCGGGGATATTGCCGTTCCAGACGACGAAGTATTGCGCGAAGCCGAAGTACGAATACAGCAGCGTGAAGGCGAACAACAGCGTGCCAAGATAATAAAACGGGCTGTCACGGAGCACGCCGGTCAACACGCCCTGCCGTTGCAAAATCATGGTGATAAAATAAGCCGTCGCCACGCCGACAAACGCGCAACTGCCGAAGAAATACATCCCATAAATCGTCGAGGCCCATTGGTATTGCAGCGATTTCATCCAAAGCACAGACGCCAGAGTGATGGTCGCCGCGAACGCCAGAATCCCCCACCCTGAATGAAACCGCATCCGGTAGGTGCAGCGGGCGTAGCCGGTTTCATCCTGCTGGAGCGACCAATAACGCAGCCGCGATGACAACAGCCACCAGATGCCGAACATCGCCAGGGACGCAACGGTAAAGCCCGGCCAGGTGAACATCGGCCATTTGGCGCTCAAGGCGCGGTTGTCATGCGGACTGAGTGTCATCCAGGTGTAAATTTTCGGCGCGAGCAACAAAACCGGAACGAACAGAACGGCCAGCCACGGGAACAGCAGCGCGCCGAGGTGTTCGCAGAACCGCCGGATGCCAACCGACCAGCCGGCGTCGGTCAGGTGATGAATCATCACCAGGAACAAGCCGCCCAGCGCGATGGTTAAATAAAACATGAACGCGGTCAGCCAGGCATAACCGAATTCCGCCGGGCTTTTCACCAGGCCAATGACCGAAAGCACCGCGCCGACGACCAGCAATATGCCGGGCAGCTTCTGCCAACCGGACAGGTCCAGCGGCGGCAGTTGTTTCGATTCGTGTGACTGATTCATGGTCGTTATTTCAGAGCGGCTTGCAGGTCCGGCGGCAAATCGTTGGTCGAGCCGAGCCAGCTCAATTGCAGCGCCCGGACATACGCGATAATGGCCCAGCGGTCCTTGATGGGAACCGTCGGACCGTAGGCGGCCATCAAGCCTTTTCCGCGGGTAACGGTGTTGAAAATCTCGCCGTCGGACATTTCCACCATGCGTTTGTCGTGCAAATTGGCCACCGCCGGCATGACGCCGAGTTTCTTCATGATGCCGTTGCCGTCGCCCAGTGCGCCATGACAAGGAGTGCAATAAATTTCGAACTGCTCACGCCCATGCTGAAGGAGCGCCGGGGTAACGGGTAGCGGATTTGTCTCTACAAAATTGGTGGTGCCGGTGATCAATCCCGTGTTGGCCGGCGAATCTTCGTAGGGATAAACCGGGCCATTGAGGGTCTGAATGGGCTGGCTGCGCGGGACGGTGCCTGGCGGCGGCAATTGCGAACTCTGACCGTTGGCGAAAAAGTCGTTCGGCTGTTCCGGGCGCAGTTTGAACTGATGGTTCAGGTCCGGAATAATCAGGATAGGCGGCTTGCGCGACAGATGTCCGCGCAGCCCGGCGATGCCGAACACCACGGCCGCGAGCGCCAGGAAGATGAGCAGAAAATAGCGCATTATTCCACGACCAGGTCGAGGTGCGTGCTGCCGGCGGACTCGAGCAACGCGCGGGTTTCGGTTTCAGAAAATTTCGGGTCGGACGTTTCGATCACAAGAAAAAACTTGTCACGCGACGCCAGGGCAAAACGGTTGTGCTTGAACAGCGGATGATGGAGGCGCGGAAACCGGTTCAGCACCACCATGCCAACGAACGCGCCAACCGCCGACGCCAGCACAAGCAGAATGTAGGAAGGCACAAGCGCCTGCGGCGGGCTGAACGTCGGTTTGCCGCCGGTGAGAATCGGGTAATCGTAACCGTTCATATACCAGATCATCAGCATGGACCCGATGAACGCGCTGGCACCGAACACCAGCGCGAACCAGCCGACGAGCGAATTCTTGAAGCCCATCACCTTGTCGAGGCCGTGGACCGGGAATGGCGAGAAAACGTCCCAGCGCCGGAAGCCGGCGTCGCGGACCTGTTCCGCCGCGCGGAGAACCGCCGCCGGCGAGTCAAATTCGGCAACCAGGCCGTAAGATGTGCCGTTCATGGGCGGCCTCCTTTCGCGCCGCCGAGCGGGTGATGCGGGTCAGCCTGCGGTGTGATGGCCTTGACCTCCGAAACCGCAATCATCGGCAGGAACCGGACGAACAGAAGGTACATGGTGAAAAACACGCCCAGCGTGCCGAGGTAAGTGCAGGCGTCCACCCAGGTCGGATAGAACGGATGCCAACTGGACGGCAGGAAATCCTGGTACAAGGAACCGACGATGATGGTGAAGCGCTCGAACCACATGCCGATGTTGATCAATACGGCGATGACGAAGATGAGCACCAGATTTTGCCGCACTTTTTTGAGCCAGAACAATTGCGGCAACAGCGCGTTGACCCCAATCATGATCCAGCCGCCAAACCAGTAATAATGACCGAACAAGCGGTGGCCGAACACCCAGGCGTCATACGGACTGCCGGAATACCACGCGATGAAATATTCCATCACGTAGATGTAGCCCATGATGCAACCCATCATCAGCGTCATTTTGCAGACCCGGTCAATGTGCCGCAGGGTGATGATGTCCTCGAGATGGCACCATTTGCGCAACGGAATCAGCAGCACCAGCACCATGCCGAACCCACAAAAGACCGCGCCCGCCACAAAGTAAAATGGAAAAACGGTCTCGTGCCAGCCGGCCAGTTGTGACGTGGCGAAGTCCATGCCGACGATGGAACTCACGGTGAACACCAGCAGCGTCGCCAAGCCGGAAAGAACCAGATAGGCCTTTTCATAATGGTGCCATTGGCGGGCCGAGCCGGTCCAGCCCAGCGCGAACAGCCCGTACAGGAATTTCCGCACCCGGGTCTTTGCCCGGTCGCGCAGCAACGCGAGGTCGGGAATCAAACCCATGTACCAGAACAACGAAGAAACGATGAGATAGGTATTGACGGCGAACACGTCCCACATGAGTGGCGAACGGAATTGCGGCCACATGCCTGTGGTGAGGGGAATCGGAAACAGCCACCAGGCAAACCAGACACGCCCGACGTGGACAGCGGGATAAAGTCCCGCGCACATGACGGCGAAAACGGTCATGGCCTCAGCCGCGCGTCCGATGGCCGTGCGCCAATGTTGCCGCGTCAGGAACAACATGGCCGAAATCAGCGTGCCGGCGTGCGCGACGCCGACCCACCACACGAAATTGATGATGTCCCAGCCCCACGCCACCGGCACGTTGTTGCCCCAGACACCAACGCCGGTGGAAATCAGGTAGGTCAGCATGGACGGCAACACCACGGCCGCACAGAACGCCGCGGGAAGGAACAAGATCCACCACCACAGGGGCGTCTTTCCCTCCGGCATCGCGGTAAGATGATCCGTCAGCCCGCCGAGGCCGCGCTGGTAGGGCGCCTGCGGCCCACGCCGTAACTCCCCCGGCGGGGCAAGCGCTTCCAGTCGGGTCGTGGATTCAGCCATTAACTGTTCCCTTTCTCAACGGCATGGAATTCGCCGCCGTGCTTTTCATATTCCCCGGTGCTGTAAGGCTCGTGAAAATCGGGCATCGCCGGGTTGGGATTCCGGATGCGCGCCAGATAGGTCGTGCGCGGCTTCGTCAGCAAATCGCCAAGCACGGCATAATTGCGGCTGGAACCTTTCCATTGGCTGACGGTGCTGTCCGGGTCGCTGATGTCGCCAAACGCAATCGCCTGTGCCGGGCACGCCTGTTGGCACGCCGTTTTCGGAATCGTACCTTCGGCTTCCTTCAGGCGCACGTTGCCCGACGGACCGGCTTTGACCTTTTGCGCGATTTCCGCGCGCTGGATGCGCTGGATACAATAAGTGCACTTTTCCATTACGCCGCGCTGTCGCACCGTCACGTCCGGGTTCTTGGCCATCTTGAGCAAATCCCATTCGTCTTCCGAACGCATACCGCTCGTGTTCGGGTGTTTCCACCAGCTCAAGAGATCCCATTGACCGTCCGTTTTGTGCAGGAGCGGCGTTGGATAAAACGGTCCCTTCAAATCAGCCAGCGGCCGTTTGTTGAAATCGAGATAATTAAAGCGGCGAACCTTGTAAGGACAGTTGTTCGAACAATACCGTGTGCCAATGCAACGGTTATAGACCATCACATTCAAGCCTTCCTGGTCGTGCATTGTGGCGTTGACGGGGCAGACGTTTTCGCACGGCGCGGCCTCGCACATCTGGCAGAGCATCGGCTGATTCACCGCCTGCACGTCGTCAATCCACTGCTCGAACTGTTGCTCACTGTCCTTGAGGAAGGAGTCCGCTTCCGTTTCCTTCGCCGGGTTGGCGGTGTAATAGCGGTCAATCCGCATCCAGTGCATTTCGCGGCTGCGCAGGACCTGGTCCTTGCCGACAATCGGAATGTTGTTCTCGCTCTGGCAAGCCACCACGCACGTGGCGCAGCCGACGCACGCCGTCAAATCCACTGTCAAACCCCATTGCTGCAACGCCTTCTTCTCCGCCTGGTCCAGCGGATTCGGATACAGCGGCGCGACCACCGGCGGCTCTTTCTCGTGCATTTCCGGGGCAAACTGCGGATTCGTTTTAAATTCGCCCAGGTTCGCCTCGCGCACGGCCGGCCGGCCTTCCATGGACCAGTGATTCTGCGTACAGGCAAGCACATGCGATTCACCCGTCTTCCGAATTGTCGCCCCCGTCTCAATATAGTTCCCGTTGAAAATTTTGTAAGCGTTGAAACCAACGCCCGTGCCAATCCGCCCTGCCCTTTCGCGCCCGTAACCGAGCGCCAGGCCCAGCGAATAATCCGCCATACCCGGTTGTACCCAAATCGGACCGCTGACGTTATGTCCGTTCAATGTGATTTCCACCATGTCGCCGTTTAGCACGCCGAGTTCACTGGCGGTCTTGCGGCTGACGAGTACGGCGTTGTCCCAAACCATCTTGGTGATGGGATCGGGCAATTCCTGCATCCACCCATTGTTGGCGTAACGACCGTCGTCCATTTTCGCGTCACGATAGAAAATGACTTCGAGATTGCTGCCGGAAGGTTCGACGGATTTAGACAACGGCAAGCCGCCAGGAATCCGTGTTTCTCTCGCAAATGGCTTCGCCGCCGGATTTTCCAAAAATCCATTAAACAAAAACTTTTTCCAGGTCTCCTCTCCTCCCGCCTCCAGCGGCTTCCCGAGCGCTATCGAAAAAGTTTGGCGAACAATGTCGTAAGTATTGGTTCGCGTTTCGCCTGCAATCCGGGCAAGGAACTCCAATTCCGTCAATCCACCAAACAATGGTTGAATCAACGGCTGAATCGGGACCAACATCCCATCGGCAGTGACGGCGTCGCCCCACGATTCCAGATAATGCGCCATCGGGAAATGCCAGTCGCTGATTTTACTGGTTTCGTCCTCGTAATAACCAAGTCGGATTACTGTCTTTGGCTTCTGCTTCGCCGTCCAGTTCAACTGGTAAGCCGGATTGCCACCCAAAATCACCAGTGTGTCGGATGTCGCAGGGTTGAAATTCTTCAGATCCGACCCGCTATTTTCTGCGGTGGAAATCAACGTCACCGTTTTACCCATGGCGCCGAGTGCGGAATTGATGGCGTGGGTCAGCAGGTGCACTTCGATGGGCTGGCGCTGGCCGGCGACGACCAGGACACGGTTGCGATTGGCAATCAAATCGGCCGCACACGCGGAAATCCATTTCGGATCAATCCCCGCCGGAACCGTAAAGGCCCGGTTTAATATCCGGCCGGCGATCGCTGCGGCGACCTGCCCCACCAGGCTCGCCGGCGCCCGCAGCCGATGGTCCGCATTCAGGCCAGTGAGCGTGAACAATGATTCGACGGCGTAAAGCCGGCTCATTCCGCCACTCTCCGGTTTGCGGCCTCTGGCAAAGCCGGCGATGTGATTATGCGCACCCTCTTCGCTGCCGATGAAATCGCAGTCGAGCGACAGGATCACCTTGGCCTTGTCGAAATGGAAAATCGGGCGAATTGGCTGGCCGAACGCCTGCGTCGCCGCACGTTGGTGAATGCCGCAATCAATGGCGTCGCAGGTGAACCACTGCGATTTCGGAAATTTCTGCGCAATGACTTTCTGTAGCCGCGCCCGCGACGGCGACGTACTGCTTTCAGCGAGAAACGCCAGACCTTCGCCCTGGTTCGCCGCAAATTTCTTCGACAAATCATCCAGGAATTTCAGCGCCTCATCGCGCGAAACCGCTTTGCCGTCGTGAGTAAACCACTGTGCCCGGTCGGGATCGTAAAGGTCCAGAATCGAAGCCTGGACGTAGCGGTCGGTGCCGCCGTTACCACCGGGATAAAGCGCGTTGCCCTCGATTTTAATGGGCCGGCCGTCGTAGGATTTGACGACCAGCGGGACCGCACCGGTGCGCGTCGGCATGGCCGTGGCAAAATATTCGGGCGTGCCGTAGTTATAGCCGTCCTCCGGCGCCTTGGAAAACGGCACCAGTTCCTCCTCCGGTCGCCGGCAGCCGGACGCCATCAGCCCCAGGCCCGCCAGCGCGAACGACGCGGACATGATTTTGACGAAATGCCGCCGCGAAACCGGGTCGCTGAACTCGCTGGCCCCCTGCGGAAATTCACGATGCAACCACTCCTTGAACTCCGGGGTATCGGACAATTCATCCAGGCTGCGCCAGTAGCGGCGGCCCGTCGTGGCAGGCGAAGCTGGAGTTGTGGGCGTCAGATTCATTCGGAAATTACAGGCGAAATGGTACGTGCCGCCAATTTATGATTTACGGTTGATGATTGATGATTTGAAAAAAGTCCTTTGCGGCACCCGCTCACGAGTGCCCACCGTAAATCGTAAATCGTAAATCGTAAATTCATCATCGGTGGCAGGCTGAACAATTGTCGAGCGATTGCACGCGCCAGTCGTGGACGAACTTGACGCCATTGATTGATTGCATTTCAGCGGCGACATCCGCATTCGTGTTCCATTGCCAGCCCAAATCGGTTACCTTGCTTTCGGGCCGGATGAACGCCGCGGGGTCGCGGTGACAATTCAAGCAGAACGCCATGGTCAGCGATTGGACATGGCGCACCTCGTCCATTTGATCCACGCGCCCGTGGCATTCCACGCAACTGATACCGCGGCGCACGTGAACGGAATGATTGAAATACACGTAATCGGGGAGCCGGTGGATTTGCACCCAGTGAATCGGCACGCCGTTGGTGGCGCTGTCGCGAACCAGAGCCAGCCGCGGGTCATCCTTGAGCACCTGATTGTGGCAATTCATGCACGTGGACGCCGACGGAATGTTGGAAAACCAGGATTTTTCAACGGTGATGTGGCAATAACGGCAGTCCATGCCCAGTTGCCCCGCGTGAATGGCATGCGAAAATGGCACCGGCTGGATCGGCTCGTAGCCGACGCGCGAATATTTGGGGGTAAAATAATAGGTAACCCCAGCCGTGACGGCACCGCCCACCAGCACGAGGCCGGCAGCAATCCAAAAAGGCAACTGGTTTGTCCACTTCGGAAAAATTGCTGGCATCTCAAAAACGCCCCTAATCAATCAAATTTTGTCCACCACTCCGCAAACATTGGGCGTGATGTTTAGCGATTGGTCGCTCTGTTCGCAAGAAAGTTTGTGAAAAATTTCACGTTTTCCCTTAACCCGGATATCCTGCCAGGTGACCTCGGCGTGTTTCTGCGTAGAAAAAGCGCTTTTTCATCCAGGTCGGAATCAGCGAATGCTCCATTGACGTTTTCTCCGGTGGACGAGCATCATCTTTAAATGGAAAGTGATACGCCACGCCCGGCGCGAGTCCTGGTTTTGTACTACAGCAAAGACGGCCATACGAAAGTGATGGCGGACCTCGTCGTGGAAGGCGCCACCGGCGTTTCCCCTGCCGAAGTCCGGCTCAAAAGTGTCAATGAAGCGACCGCGGACGACCTTACCTGGTGTGACGGTATTGCCGTCGGTTCACCCACACACATGGGCACGATTGCCTGGGAAATGAAACAGTGGTGGGACGTCACGGCCGCCCCGCTTTGGCCAAAAACCGAGGGAAAAATTGGCTGCGCCTTCACCTCTTCCGGTGGCCATGGCGGTGGCGGTGAATTAACCTGCCTCGCGCTTCAAATCGTGCTCATGAACTACGGCCTCCTGGTGTTCGGCGTACCGGATTACGTGGCGCCGGGCCAGACCCTGCACTACGGCGTCATCTGCGCCGGCCGCCCGCGCAATGATGATGAACGCGAAGCCTGCCGCCGTTTAGGGCGCCGTCTCGCCGAATGGGTGCAAACCTTGATTTGTCACCGGGCGGAACACGATCCCCGAAAAGCCACCTATGTCAGGTTTCCAGACTAACAGGCGGCGGTGCAATCTTCCCAAGGCGATGTAGCGGCGCTCTATGAACGCCGCCGACCGATATAATTTCCCGTAAATGTCCGGCGGTCACAGACCGCCGCTACAATTTTTATTCCTTTTGCTTGAGCGAAGTTTTTTGCGTCGGCGTGCGCAACGGGTAAAGTCCCGGGCAACAGCCAAACGTTTCGTGAAACGCCTGGCTGAAATGGCTCAGGCTCGCATAGCCCACTTCCAACGCGGCTTCCGTGACGTTGAATTTGCCCGAGCGCAGCAGTTCCGCCGCCCGCTCCATGCGCAACTGGCGGAGGTATTGCGGGATCGTCATGCCCGTCGCCGCCGAAAACGTGCGGCTCAAATGAAACGGACTGCAACCCACGGCGCGTCCGATTTCTTCGAGGTTCGGCGGGCTTTCCGGGCTCTTCCGGAGCAAGGCTACAACCTTTTCGACCCGCTCGGCGGATAGTCGCTGTTGTCGCTGGCAGAACAATTCCTTCTCACCCGGTGCGAGGAAAAACAATTCCGCCGCCAGTTCCAATGCCTTCGTTTGGTACCACAATTTTTGTGCCGCCGCGAGCACGGGCGCGTCGCGCAGGCTCGCCAGCAGTTGCTGCTGCCGGCTGCTCAGCCGCGTCGGCGTTACCACGGCGGATTTTTCGGATTGGCCGGCAACGACTTCCCGCACGAGCGGGTGCAATGACGACGCGAAATCGGCCAGATGCCGCCGCAAAAAATCAAATGACATTTCCACGGTTAAAAACTGGTGCCGCTGTTCCGCCAGCCGCGCCGCGCGCAACGGCTGGTCGCCGCGCCGGTAGAAGCCGACCGTCAACGGCGCAAACGCAACTTCCTGACCGTTAAAGGCGACGCTGCCATTGCCGGCGAGGTTCAGGCAAACCTCGATGCTGCCCGGATGAAAACTTTTGCCCCAGTCAAATTCCGTGTGGGTATTGAAATCGTGCCACTCGAAACTCACGCCCGCCCCGCGCACGCTGCCGTGCAAATGCCGCCAACCTTCGCCAATCGCAGTCCACGCCGGCCGTTCGGTGAACACCGGAGCAGCGGCAAAGTCCACAGTTTCGCCGGGTTCGCCGGGTTGTTTGACTGGTTTCGGCACGTTCATAATGTGCCATTTTTCATGCCATGAGCAAACATCTTGTCGTCATCACAGCAAAAGGTGGCCGGTCTCCCTGGGAGCGCCGGCATCTTGCCGGCGGGTTTTAGATATACCAGGCAATGAACACAAGCGCGGACCGCCTGCCGGCAGCTTCGGAAGTTATGCTCACGCGGTCATGGCTGCCCGGACTCGTCAGTTTCCGCTTTCAACTCGCCGGCCGGATGCCGGCGCTCCCCGTTCATCGCAAAGCACCGCAAAAAAATCGCAAGCGAACGGAAGCGGAATTTTTGGCGTTCGCTATTGTTGCCACCATGAGATTGCAAACGAAGTTGCTCGCCTGGGTTTTGGTGACGTTGATCTACCTCCCGGCATCGAGGGCGGACGAACCTATTGCGCCCGCCCCACCGCCGGACACGCGCTACGGCCTTTTCAATCTGCTGGACCATCGCAGCTCGTATGGACAGGGCGTTTTCCCGGAGCCGTTTCTCGTGGATGACTCGGACCTGGAACAGAATGAAGCCCGTCTGGATTGGTTGCACACCCAGGCGGATGGAACAAAAAGCGACGTCCTCACTGCCGAAGTGGAAAAAGGTTTCGGCCTGTTGACCCTGGAAATCGAGGTTCCGTATGAGCGCGACGTGGAAGGCGGCGATGTTTCACAGGGCATCGGCAACATTGATTTGGGCGCGCGCTATCCGTTTTGCCAATACGTCTCCGCGAAGGGATTTTGGGACACCACCTTCGGCGCGGGAGTGGAACTGGGCATCCCGACTGAATCCGCTGTCAGCAAAAACACTGAGCTGGTCCCGAAAATATTCAGCGACACGAGAATCGGCGAACATTTCACCGCGCAATCCATCCTGGGTTATTCGACGCTGTTCGGTCCCGGCGATGACGGCGGCCGGCAGACGTTTGAATACGGATTTGATTTCGGCTGGACGTTGCAACACCGGGAACTGCCGCTGCCCGGCGTGTTACAGTTCATTCCGGTGTTCGAACTGGCCGGCGAGACCGGGTTGAACAAGGGCGAATCCGGCCAGAACAGTCTGCTGGGAAACGCCGCCTTTCGCCTGAACCTTAAACCCATCGGCGACGTGCAGCCGCGCCTCGGCGTCGGTTATGTATTCCCGCTAAACCACAACGCGCGAGCCGACGTGCATCACGGCGTGTTTGTCAGCCTGGTGTTTGAATACTGAAAACTTCCGGCCAGACCGTAATATGCTTCTAAACCGGCGACAATTCCTGCTCCTGAGCGCGGTTTTGGCCGCCGGTTGCAGTTCCACCCCGCCCGGCACGGTACTGTCCGGGCGCAAAGTCCGGATAATAAACGCCGGACCGGCCAGCAACTATGCCGCCGACGGTGTCTATGGGCGTTTCCGGGCCTTGGGCTTTTTTATTATCCGCCGGGGGAACCAGCTTTTTGCCCTCTCTTCCGTCTGCACACACCGGCATTGCCTGGTAGGCGTCGAACCGGATCGCTCCTTCCTTTGTCCGTGCCACGGCTCGACCTTCGACCGCAGCGGCCAGGTCACACAGGGCCCCGCGAAGCGCGATTTGCCAACGCTGACAACGCTGATAAACAGAAACGAAGACCTGTTCGTAACCGTACCCGCCGCCTGAACCTCCGCTTTTATTCCCTCTCCGCATCAGCCGGGAAAAGGCCGGGGCAAGGTGTCGAATCCAAATACTTCCTTAAAAAGGTTTCGGAACTTTAATGCTGCGGTCGCGCCGAATTCCACGTATGGTACGGCCACGACAAAACCAGGAATTGCCGCCGAAGTGAAAGGACAGAAATGAACACTCCGCTTAATGAAGCCGCCATCAGGGGAATGATTGAGGCAATGCGCAAAACAGACCCGCAGATAACGAGCGAAGATGTCGTTAAAAAAATTCGTGCGAGCCGGGAATCCCAGGGACAGGTCTGGAGCGAGGATTTGGAACGGAAAATCAGGTATTGTATCCAAATAAATCCAAATTAAGCACCGTCGGCGGCGAAATGGCTCTCTAAGATGGTTTAACCGCGAACCACGCGAAATAAGCCAAATATTCTTCGTTGAACAAGTCCTACGATTGCTGGTCGAACTTCTAATGAACCTGACAACCCTCCGTTCCCGTGCCCGCCAATGGTGGCGGCAGGAAATCCGTCCCCTGCTCATTCTGACGCTGATTCTTTTCTCCATCCGCTCCTCGCTCGCCGATTGGAATGACGTGCCTTCCGGCTCGATGCAGCCGACGATTCTGGTTGGTGACCGCATCTTCGTCAACAAACTGGCGTATGACCTCAAGGTGCCGTTCACCACCTGGCATCTGGCGCAGTGGTCGAACCCGCAACGCGGGGACATTGTGGTGTTTTATTCGCCGAAGGACGGCACGCGCCTGGTCAAACGCTTGGTCGGTTTGCCGGGTGACACCGTCGAATTGCGGAATGAACAACTTATCATCAACGGCCAACCGGTTGATTACGGTCCGTTGAACGCTGAAATATCGGCTCAATTACCGGAAGCCGAGCGCGAACACAGCCTCTTCGCGACCGAACAATTGTCTGCTCACCCGCACGCCGTGATGGCCATACCGGAACTTCCGGCCAAACGGACTTTTGGTCCGGTGCAGGTGCCTGAAGGCCATTACTTCATGATGGGCGACAATCGCGACAACAGTTTCGATTCCCGTTATTTCGGTATGGTTGAACGGAACCGAATCGTGGGCAAAGCGACCGCTGTCGTGATGTCCCTCGACCGGACTCATTACTGGCTCCCGCGCGAGCATCGCTTCTTCAGCCCGCTGGATCAGGCAGGAACTCATTGAAGCTTATCATGATTTTTGCGGCCTCACGTTTTTAAGTTTTTCATCGCTTGGTTGGTGTTGATCCGGCTGGAGCCAGCGGCGGTCACTCCCATCCCGGCCATAGTTGATCAGGTAATCCGTAGAATTTCTTTCGTCAGTGAAGCTGCTCGAAATCATTTGCGATGACTTCACCGTCTTTCGGCAATTTTCTGAAGCGTTTGTGCTTGAGTTGCAAAGTTCCTGTCTCACACTTTTATTGAACCAGACCTATGAACAAATTCATTATTTTCTTATTGCTCATTACAGCCTATCTTCACTCCACTGTAACTGCCGCGGAAGTCGAACTTTCCCGATATTTCCAGAACAAGGAAGGCTGCTTCATTCTTTACGACATGAAGGCGGACAAACCTGTCTACCGGTTTAACGAAAAGCGTTGCGCACTGCGGGTACCGCCGTGCTCCACTTTCAAAGTGCCGCTGGCGCTCATGGCCTTTGACCAGGGTATTCTCACCAACGCGAACACCACCTATAAATGGGACGGTGTGAACCGCTGGAATCCAAACTGGAATCGCGATACGTCGGCCGCCGATTGGATAAAATATTCCGTCGTCTGGTACTCCCAGCGGCTCACCCCTCAATTGGGGCCGGAGAAAATCAAAGATTATCTGGCCCGGTTTGACTACGGCAACCAGGACATCTCCAGCGGGCTGACAAACTTCTGGCTGGGGCAGAGCCTGAAGATATCGGCGGACGAACAGTTGAGGTTCTGGGAGCGGTTCTGGACCAATGGGCTTCCCGTGTCTAAGCGCGCCGCAGACATGACCCGAAAGATCACTTACCTGGAAACTTCACCGTCCGGCATGAAGCTATCGGGCAAGACCGGTTCGCACATCAGCGACCGGGACGAGCTCGGCTGGTTCGTCGGGCACCTGGAAGGGCCGAAAGGCGAATACCTGGTCGTGGTGAATTACAGCGGTCCCGTCTCGCCCAAGGTCACCTACCCGGGCATGGTTGCCCAGGAAACCTGCAAAAAGATTTTGGAACAGATAGGACTCTATTGACGGTGCCGGACCGTATTGATCAATGGGATGGCCGCGTGATGTGAAACGGAGCGGCTTTAAACTGTTTTGGACATTGACGAAGCAATGCCCTGCAAACGGTGACGCGGCGCGACAGGGACATCGCACCCTACCCCGTTCAGCGGCCGGCCGGCGGGCCGTCCCTGCCTCCTTTTCGTCTTGCTTGCGACGACCAGTCGCGAATTTTTCCATCTGTGATACGATTTTTGTGGACAGGCCGACGGAATGGGTTCTTAATCGGCGTGTCTCCGGCAATTGGTTCGCCGGGACGGTTCCTCATCTTTCCGGCGCCGCTCGTGTGAGTTGGTGCTGCCAATCCAGTCGTGGCGTGTCATTGACCGGTCTTTTCCGATTTTCGACGTGCCAGGGCAACAACTAAAAAACTCGCCCGCAAAACGCGGGTGGCACGAACATGAAAGATCGAGTTGTCGGCGTTCCCAATTGTCTTCGCAGCTTCCACGCGCTTGGCGGGTCAACCACCCTGACCCATCATGAATACCATCGTTTCCAAACTGTTAAATCGCGCGAGCGGCCTCGCCGATGTTGAACCCGTCATCGCTCTGTTCCTGGGCGCCGCCCTGCTCGCCATTTTTCTCACCACCCTGTTTCAAGCCAAAAGCTCCGCCGAACCCGGCGGCAGCCCGGGCCTCCTATGGACCCTCTACAAAAATGTTACGCGCCTGTTCTGGGGAGTCACGCTGGTCGCGCTGCTCATCGGAACCATCTCCGTCCTGCGCTCGTATCTGCGGCAGGCGGTAAACGATTTTCAACGCACGCACGGCCGGATCACCCAGGCGAATTACAACGCCGTCCAGACCATCTGGGGCTCGGAACAGGTCCAGGGTGAGTTGAACGTGGACATTTATCATAACGAGGAAGTCACCGAGCGCATCGAGTCCGAGGATCCGTCGAAACCCGCCCTGCTCCGCAAAAAAACGCAGCACGTCTCCATCACCGGCAATCCTTTCATCGCCACGCGGCATGAAATCACGCTGCGGCAAAACGCACGCAAGAAAGGCTCGGCCTTTTACGGCGGTTACGAGACCGATGGCAGTTTCAACTGGCAGTTGCGCAATCCGGCCGGATCCAACCAACTGTGCACGCTCACCTTTCCCCTGCCCGCTGCTGGCGCGATGTATGACGGGCTGGTGGCGACACTCGACGGCAAGGATGTCCTGCCACAGATGGAAATCAAGGATTCGAGTCTGGTCCTGAAGTGCGACGTGCGGCCGGATGAGGTGATGAATTTGCACATCGCGTTCAAGAGCCGCGGCTTGTCGTACTGGTATTTCCAGGTGCGTGAAGCGCGAGAGATCCGCGACTTCACCCTGGTTTTGACCCTGCCCGATTTGCCGAAATCGAAACTGAATTATCCCGACGGCTGCATGACGCCGACGGATATGGCGCCGACCAAGGACCATCAGGGAACGATTTTGACGTACCGGCTCGACCACGCGCTCAATGACAAGGGCATGGGCATTTCCCTGCCACAACTGCCGCAGCCGGGCGAAACCACGCGGGCCGTGCTGGGCGCGGTCGGCGACGCCTGGCTGCTGGTTTTCAGCGCCCTGGCGCTAGTACTCACGCTGGCCCAGGCACGCCACGCGGTGTTGCTGACAGTCCTGTTTTCCACGGCCACCGCCCTGGGCTACGGCCTACTCGCCGATTTCAGCGACTTGCTTTTTGGATTCTGGGGCACGGTAATTTTGGTTCTGGTGCCCTGTTTCCTGCTGCTCGCAAAATTACTGATGCGTGCCGCGCCGCAAATCGGCCAATGGCTTGCCGCCCAGTTTCTGCTGCTGGGCATGGTTTATCCCTGCCTTGCCGGGCTGGATGCCGACCGCCAATCGTTGTACCTGAACCTTTGCGCGCTGGCATTCCTGTCATTTGCAGCCTGGCTGCTCGTGCAAGGCGCAATGAAGGAGAAAATTCCCGCGCCAGAAACGGTTGTGATTCATCCGGCGATTTGATTCAAGAGGCAAACAAAAAGCCGCTCCGGAAAACCGGAGCGGCTTTAAATTATTTTGGGCATTGACGAAGCAATGTCCTCCAAACGTTGACGCGGCGCGATGGGGTCATCACCGCCCCACCCTGTTCCGCGGACGGCCCGGTGAGCCATCCCTACTTGTTGAAAACCATGACAAAGCCGCCGTACGGAGGCAGTGTGATTTCGAATTTCCGGTTGCGCGGAAGCTGAACCTTCTCCTGCCGGAACGAAAGATTGCTGCCGTCACCGTCCGCGATGAGGGTGCCGGAGGCCGGGCCGCGCAGTTCCTTCAAATTCAGCGTGAGTTTTGCGGGAGTCGTTTCACCGTTGATGCCCGCGACATACCAGCGACCGTCGCCTTTGCGGGCGAGCACCACGAATTTGCCGGGAAAACCGTCCAGGAATTTTGTGTCGTCCCACACGCTCGGCACGCCCCGGAGAAAATCCCGGACATAATCGGGCACCCTGGCCATCCCCTCGGGAATTTCCGCGTAATGCTGGATGCCGGACGTGAACAGGACGGACAGCGCCAGTTCAAAGGCGCTGGTTGTGCGGCGCTGAACCCGGTCGTTGATGCGGTTGAGCGCCATCGGCGTGAAATCCATCGGGTCAAAAATATTTCGCGCGAACGGCAACGTGGCCGCGTGCGTCGGTTCCTGGTCGGCGTTGCTTTGTTCAAACGTGACGTATTCCAGGCCGCGAACGGCTTCCATCGTCATCAGGTTGGGATAGGTCCGCTGCCAGCCGCGCGGCAGGGTCGCTCCGTGAAAATTCATCGCGAAGCCGTACGGCGCGGCGTCGTGGAGGATGTCCAGGTAATAATCAATCACGGATTCTCCGTCGCCACCGAAGAAATCAATCTTAAGCCCGGCCACGCCCATGGCTTTAAGCCGGTCAAATTCCGCAATACGGCTGGCGTGAGTGAGCATTTTGTCCCGCGGCGTTTGCGGGGCCGAGTTCCAATCGCCTCTCGAATTGTACCACAGGATGATTTTCACGTTTTTGCCGCGCGCGTAATCCACCAACTCCTTGACCTTGTCATAACCGATTTGTTTGTCCCACCAGCCATCAATCAGGCAATAACGCCAGCCCATTTGAGCGGCATAATCAATGAACTGTTTCTGCGTGTCGTAATTGACACTGGCGTCGCCGAGCAATGGCCAGCTCCATGACGCCTTGCCGGGTTGAGGCAACGGGTCCAACGACGGCGCGGGTGTGTCTGCCAGGTCAGTTCCCAGCGTGGATTCCATGAGTGTCTTTAAAGTGCCCACCGCAATGATGCGCCACGGCGTGAGCCACGGAAGTTGCGATTCGGGATTCACCGGGCCGTCGCCGATTTTTTCGCGCGGATCGGGGAAGCCGACAGAGTATTCGCCGTCCGGCGATTCGGACCGCAGCCGGGTGGCGCAATAGTTCCGTGACAGCGAGCCTTCGGTCACCAGCAGCCAGGTGTCACCCGCCTGCGTAGCCGAAGCACGGCGGTTTTCCGACTTTGCCAGTGTGTTGGTGTCAGCCGACCCTGACCCCGCGGCTGGCATTTCGGCGCGGCGAAGGCCCGAACGAAACAGCGCCGGATAAACCCAGCCCGCACCAAACGTCGAAGGTGTGCCGACGGGAATGTCCTTCTGGTAAAACTCCTCATAACAGGGATTCACCTGCGACCAGCCGCTCTTGGCTACCGACATGGGTTGCAGCCACGCCTTGGTTCCCGGCAGAAAATGGAACGACGTGACCTCCTCGCTCAGCCGATGAACGGCCGCGTTGGTTTCAGGAAAGTAATAGCGAAACGCCACGCCATCATCCGCGACCTGAAAAATGATGTCCAGGTTCGCGCCGGCAGCGGTCTGGAGGTGAAACACCTGCCGGTCGGCGCGGTAATCGTTCACCCGGCGCTTGGCGGTGAGAATTTCGTACTGATCCCGCACACTTTCGGTTTTGGATGCGAACAGGAGACGCAAGTCTTTGGAGAAATCCACATCGTCGCGCACGAGGCCCAGCCGCGATTCTTGAAGCACCGATTTGCCGTCGAGCTGAATTGTGTAGCGCGGCGCGCCGGCGGCGGTGACATGGAAATCAACCACCAACCGGCCGTTGGGGCTGGCAAGCTGGAATTCGGTTTTTTGCGCCGCAAACGCAACGGTGGAAAAAATCAGCGCTGCCGCCAACGTGACGCCGTTTTGGATGGATTTGCAGAACATGGTGTGGGGATGTTAAACGTCAAACGCCTCGATTTCAAATGATTGTCAAGCTACTGGAAAACCGGCTCGATTCGCATTCCAGCCCGTCCGGCTGGAACGAGACGCCTGACAGAAAGTGCGGCTTGAATTGATTTGGGCATTGACGAAGCAATGCCCTCCAAATGCCGCTACGGCGCGATTGGGACATCGCGCCCTACCCCCTTCAATGGACAGCCCGGCTGTAGTGTCGCGCCTGTGTCGCGATGCATTCGGCCACAAGCCGAGCACTACATCTATTATTTTTTTGCCTTTTTGGCAGCTTCTTCTTCGAGCGCGGCCTGGGCGGCGGCCAAGCGGGCCACCGGCACCCGGAACGGCGAACAACTGACGTAGGACAATCCGAGACGATGACAGAACTTCACCGAATCCGGGTCACCGCCGTGTTCGCCACAGATGCCGAGTTTGATTTCCGGCCGGGTCTTGCGGCCTTTTTCGACGGCCATCTGCATCAATTGGCCGGTGCCAGCCTGATCAATTGAGGCAAACGGATTTTTCTTGATGATTTCCAGTTCCTGATACGGTCCGATAAACGAACCGCTGTCGTCCCGGCTCATGCCCAGACACGTCTGCGTCAGGTCATTGGTGCCGAAGCTGAAGAACTGCGCCGTCTGCGCGATGGCATCGGCCGTCAGCGCGCCCCGGGGCACTTCAATCATCGTGCCCACCAGATAATCCAGCTTCACACCCTTTTCCTTCATAACCGCCTGAGCGACGCGATGAACGACTTCGACCTGGAGGTCGAGCTCTTTTTTGAAGCCGACAAGTGGAATCATTACTTCCGGTTTCACCTTGATGCCTGATTTTTGCACTTCAGCGGCGGCTTCAAATATCGCTCGCGATTGCATTTCGGAAATTTCCGAATAAACGATGCCGAGACGGCAACCACGGAAACCCAGCATCGGGTTGAACTCGTGCAATTCCTTCACGCGCTGTTGAATCTTCTCGACGGGCACGCCCATCTTTTCGGCCAAATCATTCTGGGCCGCGTGGTCGTGCGGGAGAAATTCGTGCAACGGCGGATCGAGGAAACGAATGGTCGCCGGCAGGCCTTTCAGTTCCTTGAAAATGCCGACGAAATCCTCCTTCTGGTAGGGCAGAATTTTGGCCAGCGCATTTTTCCGGTCGGCCAGATTGTCGGCCAGAATCATTTCGCGCATGGCGTCAATGCGGTTACCCTCAAAAAACATGTGCTCGGTGCGGCACAGACCGATGCCGCTGGCGCCAAAGGCGAGCGCGTTGGCCGTCTGTTCCGGCGTATCGGCATTGGTGCGGACCTGAAGTTTCGTGACCTTGGCGCACCAGTCCATCAGCTTCTGGAACATCTGATAGGTCGCGCTTTCCTTGCCATCCAGTGATTTCTCGACCAGTACCTGGACGATTTCAGACGCGGCGGTCTGCAATTCGCCCGGATAAACTTCGCCGGCCGTGCCGCTAATGGACAGGTAATCACCTTCCTTGTAGGTCGTTCCGGCCACCGTCATCGTTCTGGCCTGATAATCAATCTGCAACGCGCCGGCGCCGCAGACGCAAACCTTGCCCATCTGTCGGGCCACCAGTGCCGCGTGTGAACTCACGCCGCCTTTGGCCGTCAAAATGCCTTCGGCGGCAATCATCCCACGCAAATCTTCCGGTGACGTTTCATTGCGAACCAGCAGGACCTTCTCGCCTTTGGCGGCTGCGGCATCCGCCCGGTCGGCGTTCAGATACATCTTGCCGGAAGCGGCGCCCGGTCCCGCCGGCAATCCTTTGGCAATGCACTTCGCGGCCTTGACCGCCTTGCGGTCGAATACCGGCGCGAGCACCTGATCCAATTGGTCGGCGGGCACACGGCGGATGGCTGTCTTCCAATCAATCAGTTTTTCCTTCTCCATTTCGATGGCGAAACGGACGGCCGCCAACCCTGTGCGCTTGCCGTTGCGGGTCTGGAGCATGAACAATTTGCCGTCCTGAATGGTAAACTCGAAGTCCTGCACGTCTTTGAAATGCGATTCCAAGGTCTTGCGGACCTTTTCCAGTTCGGCAAACGCCTGGGGCAGATGACCTTTCAGTTGTGCCACCGGTTCGGGTGTACGGACTCCAGCCACCACGTCCTCTCCCTGAGCGTTGATGAGAAATTCACCGTAGAAAACCCTTTCACCCGTTGCCGGATCGCGCGTGAAGGCCACGCCCGAACCCGACTGGTCGCCGGTGTTGCCATAGACCATCACCTGCACATTGACGGCGGTGCCCCATTCGGACGGGATATTGTATTTGCGGCGATAGACGATGGCCCGGTCGTTCATCCACGAACCGAACACGGCGCCGACTGCGCCCCATAATTGTTTCCACGGGTCCTGCGGAAATTCACTGTTGGTGCGCTCTTTGATCAGCGCCTTGAACCGCTTCACCAGCTCCTTCAAATCGGCCACGGACAATTTGGTGTCCTCAATTTCGGCGTGGTGCCGGTCATGTTTGAGCTTGTGAATGACCACCTCAAACGGTTCATGGTCTTCGTCAGGCCGTTTTTGGACGCCCATGACCACGTCGCCATACATCTGAATGAACCGGCGGTAGCAGTCCCAGGCAAACCGCTCGTTCCGGGTGGCCTTGACGAGGGCAAGCACTGTTTGATCGTTGAGGCCAAGGTTCAGAATCGTGTCCATCATGCCCGGCATGGAATCGCGCGCACCGGAACGGACGGAAACGAGCAGCGGCATGGCGCTTTGGTCGCCAAACCTGGTGCCAATGATCTTCTCGATGAAAGCGACGCCGGCCTTGACTTGTGCATCCAGAACCTTGGGATAAGTCCGTTTGTTGGCGTAGTAATGGGTGCAGACCTCGGTGGTGATGGTGAAGCCCGGGGGCACGGGCAGTCCGATGCGGCTCATCTCGGCCAGGTTGGCGCCTTTGCCACCCAGCAACGGCTTCATGGAACCGTCGCCGTCCGCCTTTTTGTTCCCAAATAAATAAACGTACTTTGATGCTTTGGACATAAAATCAATTGTTAATGTTTGCGTGTTAGAACCGGAAAAACCTCAAAAACGAGCGCCGAATCTAACAAACACTATTGCCGTGTCAATGTCCGACTCCCGCTGTTTACTTGGCAATTACTTAATATCATCATATCATGATGCGTTGATTTTTAATTTGCAAGGTGCGGGACTTTCCGTTATTTTGGGACCGCTCAATGGAGCAAGTGGATGCCGGACAGAATTGAATATCTTGAACGCTGGTTGCGCGAGCGCACTGTCATCCTTGACGGCGCGACGGGCACGATGGTCCAGCAACGCAAGCTGGATGAGTCGGCCTTTCGTGGCGAACGGTTCAAAGACTGGCGTGGAAAAAATCTCCAGGGCTGCCTCGATCTGCTCAATCTTACCCAGCCGCAAATCATCGAGGACATTCATCGCCAGTACCTCGAAGCCGGCGCGGATATCATTGAGACGAACACGTTCAACTCGCAGGCCATCTCGCTGGCGGATTACGGGCTGGAATCGCTGGCGTACGAACTATCGAAGGCCGGCGCGCAATGTGCGCGGCGCGCGGCGGACAAATTCGAAAAGTCCGAACCCGGCCGGGTTTGCCTGGTGGCGGGAGACATCGGACCGACGACCAGGACGTCGTCCATTTCCACCGACGTGAACAATCCCGGCGCGCGCGGAACGACGTTCGATGAGCTGGTCAAGGCTTACAGCGAACAGGTTCGCGGCCTGCTCGACGGGGGCGTGGATTTGCTGCTGGTGGAGACGATTTTTGACACGCTGAACGCGAAGGCGGCATTTTTTGCGATTCAACAGGTTTTTGAGGAACGGGGAATCAGTCCCCTGCCCTTTCGGAGGGACGAGTTACACGAGTCCCAAACTCCCGTGAGCTCAGAAAAATCAGGGGCTCGTGGAACTCGCCCCTCCGAAACTTCTGTTCGCCGCGTGCCGATTCTTGCGTCCGTCACTTTTATTCAAGCCGGCAGCAACCGTGGCGTGACGGGCCAGACCGTCGAGGCGTTTTGGAATTCGATTGCGAACGTTCCCCTGCTCTCCGTCGGGTTGAATTGCGCCCTGGGACCCAAGGAACTCCGGCCATTGATTGAAGAGCTTTCCGGCCTGGCGCCGATTTACCTCAGTGCGCATCCCAACGCCGGTCTGCCGAATCCTTTGCTACCAACCGGTTTTCCCGAAACGCCGGAAACGTTTGCGCCACAATTGCAGGAATGGGCGCAGAGCGGCTGGCTGAACATTGTGGGCGGTTGTTGCGGCACCACGCCGGCGCACATCAAAGCCATCGTCGCCGCGGTAAAAAATCTGCCGCCGCGTGTGCCGCCAAAAGTTGAGCCCTATTTTCGATTGAGCGGACTCGACGCGCTCACCGTCCGGCCGGATTCCAATTTCCTCAACATCGGTGAGCGCACCAACGTGGCCGGTTCGCCGAAGTTTGCCCAGCTGATCAAGGCGGGTGATTTTGAAGGCGCGCTGGCCGTCGCGCGCCAGCAGGTTGAGAACGGGGCGCAGGTAATCGATGTCTGCATGGATGAAGGGATGATTGACGGCGTGGCAGCGATGACGCGCTTTCTCAACCTCGTCGCTACCGAGCCGGATATTTGCCGGGTGCCCGTGATGGTGGACTCCTCGAAATGGGAGGTCATCGAGGCCGGTTTGAAATGCCTCCAGGGCAAAGGCATCGTCAATTCGATTTCGCTCAAGGAAGGCGAGGAAAAGTTTCTGCACCAAGCCAAACTGGTCCGTCGTTACGGCGCCGCCGTCGTGGTGATGGCGTTCGATGAGCGCGGCCAGGCCGACACCTTTGAGCGGCGCATCGCTGTTTGCCAGCGTGCCTATGACTTGCTGGTGGAGAAGGTCGGTCTCCCGCCGCAGGACATCATTTTCGATCCAAACGTGCTCACCGTCGGCACCGGCATGGAAGAACACGCCAATTACGCCGTGGATTTCATCCGGGCAACAAAATGGATCAAGGAAAACCTGCCGCTGGCCAAGGTCAGCGGCGGCATCAGCAACGTTTCGTTTTCCTTTCGCGGCAACAATGTCGTGCGCGAAGCAATGCACTCGGCATTTTTGTATCACGCCATCAAGGCGGGACTCGACATGGGCATCGTCAATGCCGGCCAGCTCGCCGTTTATAACGAAGTTCCGAAAGAGCTGCTCGAACTGGTCGAAGACGTGCTGCTGAACCGGCGGTCCGATGCCACCGAACGGCTTACTAAATTCGCCGAATCGGTCAAGCAGAAGGGCAAGGCCGAAATTGTCGAGGACGAATGGCGCAAGGGCACGGTCGAGGAGCGGCTCGGACATGCGCTCGTAAAGGGCATCACTGATTTCATCGAGGCCGATGCCGAGGAGGCACGGCGGAAATATGGCCGTCCGCTTGCGGTCATCGAAGGGCCGTTGATGGCCGGCATGAATGTGGTCGGTGATCTGTTCGGTTCCGGCAGGATGTTTTTGCCACAAGTCGTCAAATCCGCCCGGGTGATGAAAAAGGCGGTGGCTTATCTGCAACCGTTCATGGAAGCAGAAAAAAAAGCCGCCGGGGAAGTTCATAAGAACGCCGGAAAGATCCTCCTGGCCACCGTGAAGGGCGACGTGCATGACATCGGCAAGAACATCGTCGGCGTCGTGCTCGCCTGCAACAACTACGAGGTCATTGATCTCGGCGTGATGACGCCCTGCGAGAAAATCATCGCCACGGCGCTCGAGCAACAGGTTGACGTCATCGGTCTGAGCGGGCTGATTACGCCGTCGCTGGATGAAATGGCGCATGTCGCGCGGGAGATGGACCGGCAAGGGTTGAAACTACCGTTGCTGATCGGTGGCGCGACGACGAGCAAAGCGCATACGGCGGTGAAAATCGCACCAGGCTATCGCGAACCGGTGGTCCACGTCCTCGACGCCTCGCGCGCGGTGCCGGTGGTCGGCAGTCTGATCAGTGCCCAACAAAAACCCGGTTTTGTGAAACAGGTACGCGAAGAATATGAGCGCGTACGCACACAACACGCCGGGCAGCATGTGACGCTGGTTTCCCTCGAAGCCGCCCGCGCCAACGCGCCGCAACTGAAGTTTGACGATTTGCCGAAGCCGGGGTTTACGGGCCTGCGGGTTTTGTCTCCCGGCTTGGCGTCCAAAGTCCAAAGTCCAAAGTCCAAAGTCGAATTAGCGGATCTCGTGCCGCTCATTGACTGGACGCCGTTCTTTCACACGTGGGAATTGCGCGGGGTTTATCCCAAGATTTTGCAACACGAGAAACACGGCGAGGAGGCGCGGAAGCTGTTCGCCGATGCACAGCAACTTCTGGAGAAAATCGTTTCCGAAAAATTGCTCCAGCCGCACGGCGTTTACGGTCTGTTTCCGGCCAATCGGGTCGGCGACGATGTGGAACTCTATACGGAGGAATCGCGCGCCAGAGTTCTGGCGACGTTCCATTTCCTGCGTCAGCAAATCGAAAAGACGGACGGCACGCCGAATTGGTGCCTGGCGGATTTTATTGCGCCACGGGAGGGCCGGCAGGTTGCCGACCCAAACATCAGGGACGGCGGCGCGGCATCCCTCCCGGATTACCTTGGCGCCTTTGCCGTTACCAGCGGGCACGGGTTGAAGGAACTGGTGGAGAAGTTTAAAGCCGACCACGATGATTACAACGCCATCATGGCGGAGGCGTTGGCAGATCGCCTGGCCGAAGCCTTTGCGGAATTCCTGCACAAACGCGTCCGAGAAGAATGGGGTTACGGCAGGAAGGAGCAACTTACAAACGACGATTTGATTGCGGAAAAATACCGGGGCATCCGGCCGGCCGCGGGCTATCCGGCCTGTCCCGACCACACGGAGAAACAAATTCTCTGGAAGCTGCTTGACGTGGAAAAGAGCGCCGGCATCCAGCTCACTGAAAGTTGCGCAATGTGGCCGGGCAGTTCCGTGAGCGGACTCTATTTCGCCCACCCGGAATCCAAATATTTCGCCGTCGGCAAACTCGGTCGCGACCAAATGATTGATTATCATCTGCGCAAAGGCATGACCCTGCAGGAAGTCGAGCGGTGGCTGGGCCCGTGGTTAAATTACGAACCGCAACGCGCGGCACCGGGATCACCGGTGCCTTGCGCCTGCGGTGTTCGTCATTGATAAAAAGGCTCGACGACGGACGGCTTTTGGCCTAGAAGACGGCAGATTCAGCAACAGGAAAGTTATGGCAACTGTAACGCAACCCGTCAAAATGATGCCGGTGGACGCGGATCTCTTCGAGGCCGTCGGTTATATCCCCAAAAACCGGAAGCTTTACATCAAGTTTCGGAATTCACCCACGCTTTGCTTCGACAATGTGCCGGGCTTCCGTTACGAAAGCCTGCTGACGGCGCCGCGCAAAGACGCTTATTTTCGGACGTTTATCAAGGACCGGTTTCTGACGAAACCCGTGGAATTGCCTTCGTAAACCCGTTTCAAAGCCGGGCTTGTTTTTCACACGATTCGGCCTAAATTGGAGGCATGAAACAAGACGTTGTGCCTGTTCAAATTCGCGGAATCATCCCGGCCAACAGTGGTTGCGCGCTTTTTGTCGGCAATGATGACAAGGTTTTCGTCATCAACGTCGAGCCGCAAATGGGGGCGGTGATTGGCATGTTTCTGCGTCAAACCCCGAAAGAGCGCCCCCTCACCCACGATCTGATCAACCGGATGTTTCAAGGTTTCGGCATCACGGTGGAACGCGTGGTCATCACGGATTTGAAAAATTCGACCTACTTCGCGCGCCTGATTCTACAGCAGCAAAATGAACTGGCGCGAAAGATCGTGGAACTCGACGCGCGTCCCAGTGATTGCCTGGCCCTGGCCGCAGCCCAGAAAAAACCGATTTTTGTGGCCGCCACCCTGTTCGAGCAGGTCGAGGACATGAGCGAAGTGTTGAATCGCATCAACGAAACCGGCAGCGAGGCGGAATAAGATGTCCGCCGCCAAAACTCCATCGCCGGCGCTCATTTGCGGTGACGATGAGTTCGCCGTAAAGCAGCACGCCAAGCAACTCTACCAGCAGTGGTGTGATGAAATCGGGGGCATGGACCATGAAATCATCGAAGCCACTGTGGCCAACAGTGGCGAAGCGCTCACTGCCCTGTCCCGGTTGCGCGAAGCGCTGCAAACCCTGCCCTTCTTTGGCACGGGCAAGGTCATCTGGCTGCGCGATTGTAATTTTCTCGGCGATGAACGAGCCGCCTCCGCCCAGGCCGTCACGGAAGCGCTGACCGGCCTGGCGGAGGAATTGAAAAATTTCGCATGGTCACGCAACAGCGGAATCCGGCTTTTAATCAGCGCCGGCAAGGTGGACAAGCGCAAGAGCTTTTTCAAAACACTCGATAAAGTCGGTTCCGTGGAAACATTCGCCGGCTGGTCGGCGGATGACAGCGATTGGGCGGAACGGGCGGAAGTGGCGGCGCAAACGGCGGTGCGGGAGCGGAAAAAGGAAATTTCCCATGAGGCCCTCGCTGACCTGGTGAACCGCGTCGGGCCCAATCCGCGTCAGCTTGACAACGAGGTTGAGAAGCTGTGCCTGTTCGCCGGCGACCGGAAACAGATTGAGGCCGGCGACGTCAACGCGGTTTGCGTCCAAAATAAAACGGCCCGGGCCTTTGCGTTGGGCGACGCTTTGGGCGACCGCGATCTGCCCCGGCTGCTGCGGCGGTTGGACGAAGAATTGTGGGAAGTGAAGTTTGATTCCCAAAAATCGGAAATTGGTTTGCTGTACGGTTTGATTGCCAAGGTGCGCGCGATGTTGTTGTTGAAGGAGATGCTGCGCGAAGGCTGGATCAAGCCGGAGATGGATTATAACCGGTTCAAGGCGCAACTTCAGCACGTTCCGGCAGACAAGTTGCCCGGCGACCGCCGCTACAACCCGCTGGCGTTGAATCCCTATGTACTTTACAAGGCATTGCCGCAGATAAAACGTTACTCCGAGGCTGAATTGATACGGGCAATGGACTTGCTGTTGCGCTGCAACCAGCGGCTGGTGACCAGCGGCCTTGATGAAACGCTGGTTCTGCAACAAACTCTGGTGCAAATTATCACGCCGCCGCCGGCGGCAGTGTGACAACTAAAAGGAAATTTTTGTAAAATGGCAACACCGTCTGCAAAAATGTTGGTACTGGCCTGCAAAAGCTTTGCCTGCGTGAAAATTGTAGGCCGCGCGAATTTTACCTACGGCCCTGATTTCAAAACGCTGCTCACGGAACTGGTCCGCAAGGGATACGGCCGTTTCATCATTGATCTGTCGGAATGCGCGCTCATGGACAGCACCTTCCTCGGCATCCTGGCCGGATTCGGCTTGAAGCTGAACCAGGCGGGCGCGCCGAACAACTGCGGCATCGAATTGCTGAATCCGAACTCGCGCATTGTGGACCTGCTCGAAAATCTGGGTGCGTTGCACCTCTTTAAAGTCACCACCGGGACCCTGCAATTACCCGGTGACGTTCAAACCCGGACGCCGGATTCAACAGGCCCAACGCGCCAGCAAATTACACGCACCTGTCTCGAAGCGCACCAGTCGCTCATGGAGGCAAATCCTGATAACGTTGTGCGTTTCAAGGACGTGACCCGTTTTTTGGCGGAAGACTTGAAGAACCTCGAAAACTCTTCTTAACGGCACATGGCTTGCTATGTTGTCCGTTGATTGTCAACCACAAGCCTTGTTTGCGTTATGAAAATAAGCCGGAGAATTTTAACACTTGTTGTCATCGCTTTGTTGTCCGCGCTGCCGACTTTGAGCCGCGCACAAGATGACACATCCGACACCAACACGTCTGACAGCGATCAGAATGCCACCACCTCTGACAGCGACACCAACGTGCCGCTCAAGGAATTGATGCTCAAAGGCGACCAGGTCACCAACACCGTCGGCATCGTTTTAAAGAAAATCTCACCGGGTTTTTGGGCCGGTATGTATGAGGTGACCCAAACGTCCTACCAAAAGGTGATGGGCAGCAATCCCAGCGCTTTTCAGGGTGGCGATCACCCGGTGGATTCAGTGAACTGGAACGATGCCATGTCCTTCTGCGAGAAACTGACCGAGAAGGAACAGAAGGCCGGCGAATTGCCAAAGCGTTTCGCCTATGCGTTGCCGACCCAGGCACAATGGGAACAACTGGTGGATGACACCCCGGCGAGTGATGCCGTGATGAGCCTGAGTATGCCGCGCCGTTCTTCCACCGAGCCGGTGGGCAGCCTGGCGTCAAACAGTTTGGGTCTCTACGATATACGCGGCAACGTCATGGAATGGTGCCTTGATCCTCAGGACAAGCCTTATCATGTTTTGCGCGGTAGCGCCTGGGACACGTATATTGACATCAACGCGCGACCCGAATTTCGCGAGTACTCAGCCCCCGAAAAGACAAAAAATGATTACGGTTTCCGCGTCGTGTTAGAATCAAAGTGATGGAATTGAACTTCCCCAGAAAAGCTAGCGGCGCTCCGTGAGCGCCGCTTTCCTTTTGGGAATGAGTGCGACATACGGCGGCAAACCGCCGCTACCGTAAGAATCAAACCGGTGCGGGCGCGGGCGTTCCGAGTCCGGGCAGTTTGGGTGGCGCGGGTTTGGGCGGAGTTTCCGGCAGTGGCGTCCCGGCCGGGGCGCCCATTAGCGCTCCACCTTGAGGTTTGGGCGGTGGCGGTGTAAACTTGCCGGTCTTGACGATTTCCTCGACCTGCGCCCGATCGAGTGTTTCATGCTCCAGCAGCGCGTTGGCAATCAATTCGAGCTTGTCGCGATTGGTCAAAATAATGTTCTGCGCCCGTTTGTAACCCTCGTCGATCAGGCGCTTGATTTCCTCGTCAATTTCGCGCGCCGTGCTCTCGCTGTAAACTTTCGTGCGCGCCATTTCGCGCCCGAGGAAAACATACTCATCGTCACTGCCGTATTGCACCATGCCGACTTTGTCGCTCATGCCGTACTGGCAAACCATGGCGCGCGCCAGATTCGTGGCCTGCTGGATGTCCATGGCTGCGCCCGTCGAAATATCACCCGAAATGATTTCCTCGGCGATGCGGCCGGCCATGGTCACCGCGAGATCGTCAAACATTTCCTTGCGGCGCCGGTTCAAAATGTCCTTCTCCGGCAACTGCATGGTTGAGCCAAGCGACTGTCCGCGCGGAATGATGGTGACCTTGTGCAACGGATGCGTGTGTTCCAGCATCATGTTCACCAGGGCATGCCCCGCTTCATGCCACGCGGTGCATTTCTTTTCCTCGGCGGTCATGGCCAGGCTGCGGCGCTCGCGGCCCCAGCGGACTTTGTCGCGCGCCTCTTCCAATTCTTCCATGGCAACGGATTTTTTGTTCATCCGCGCGGCGAGCAAGGCCGCTTCATTCAACAAATTCGCCAGCTCCGCGCCGGAGTAACCAGGCGTGCCGCGCGCAATGATGGACAAGTCCACCTCCGGCGCGAGTTTCACGTTTTTGGCGTGAACTTTTAAAATCGCCTCACGCCCGCGCACGTCGGGCAGATTGACCACCACCTGCCGATCGAAACGGCCCGGACGCATCAAGGCCGGGTCAAGCACGTCCGGACGGTTGGTCGCGGCGATGATGATGATACCTTCCTGCGTGTCGAAGCCGTCCATTTCGACGAGCAAGGCATTGAGCGTCTGTTCGCGTTCGTCATTGCCGCCGCCCAGACCGTGCCCGCGGCTGCGCCCGACCGCGTCAATTTCGTCAATGAACACCAGGCACGGCGTGTTGCGCCGCGCCTGCTCAAACATGTCGCGCACGCGGCTGGCGCCGACGCCGACGAACATTTCCACAAAGTCCGAACCACTGATGCTGAAAAACGCGGCATCCGCCTCACCGGCGATGGCCTTGGCCAGAAGCGTTTTGCCCGTGCCGGGCGCACCCACCATCAGGACGCCTTTGGGAATGCGTCCGCCCAGCTTCTGGAATTTTTTGGGGTCTTTCAGGAATTCCACCAATTCGGAAACTTCCTCAATTGCCTCTTCAACCCCGGCCACGTCTTTGAACGTCGTCTTGTTGCGGTCCTTGGCCAGCATCCGGGCCTTGCTCTTGCCAAAACTCAACGCACCTTTGCCGGCAATCTTGATCTGGCGGATGAAGAAAAACCAAAACAGAATGCCAATCAACAGAAACGGTGCGATGCCCCACACCACGCTCATCAACATCGTATTCGGCTGGCTCGCGTCAATTTTGTCCGAGGCGAACAACTGATCCTGTTTGACCTGGGTCAAATAGGCGTTTTTAACCAGAAACGGCGCTTCCACTTTTTTGCCGTCCTTGTCGGTCTGGTAATACTGCCCGGTTATTTCCGTCAAGGGTGCCGTTTGCGGATTAAAACTGACCGTCGCCTGGGCGATCAAATTCGATTGGAACAGCTTGAAAAAGTCGGCCTGCGACATCAACGTGCCGGCTCCTGTCGCCATGTGGTTTTTCAACAACATTAACGCCGCGATGCTGCCAATGATGGCAATCCACGCCACCCACGTTGTCGGTGGCAGTTTAAACCCGCCCGGCGGCTTTTTTTGGCCGCGTTCATTGTCTTTGTTTTGGTCTTCGCCGAACATACCTTAATAATGTCCTGACAAGCTAACATGCCGTCTCCGCCTCCGCAATGCGCGAAATCGCTTTTCTCTGTCACGCCCAAATAAACCTGCTATAATGGTTGTCATGCGCATCGGCTCGCTGACGTTGACATCCAATCTGTTCCTGTCGCCGCTGGCCGGTTACACCAACCTGCCCTTCCGGCTCGTTGTACGCGAAATTGGCGGCGTCGGCCTTTGCACCACCGATTTGGTCAACGCGCGTTCGCTCCTCGAAAGGAATCCCAAGGCGTTCAAACTTATTGAAACCCGCCCTGCCGATTCGCCGCTGTCCGTCCAGCTTTTTGGCGCCATTCCGGAGGAAATGCGCGAAGCGGCCCAAATACTCGAGGCGCGCGGTGCCGCCGCCATTGACATCAATATGGGTTGCCCGGTCCGCAAGGTCTGCAACGTCGGCGGCGGCTCAGCCATGATGACCGAGTCAGGCAAGACCGCCGCGCTCGTCCGCGGCATGGTCAGCGCCGTCAAAATCCCGGTGACAGCCAAAATGCGTCTTGGCTGGGATGATCAGAACATCACAGCGCCGGATTTGGCGTGCACGCTCGAAGACGCCGGGGTTGCCGCGATTTTCGTTCATGGCCGGACGCGCGAACAGGGTTTCGGCGGCACGGTCAACCTGACTGGCATCCGCAAGGTTGTGGAAGCCGTGAAACAGATTCCGGTTATCGGCAACGGCGACATCATCACGCCGCAGGCCGCAAAAAAAATGTTCGACGAGACCGGCTGTGCCGGCGTGAGTATCGGACGCGGTGCGTTTTACAACCCGTGGATTTTCCAGCACACGCTGCGATATCTGAACAGTCTTGGTAGGGGCGAGTTATACGAGTCCCAAAATTCAAATAACACACAAACAATCGGGAACTCGTATAACTCGCCCCTCCAGGAGCCAGCCTTTGCCGAGCGTGTTCACGTGATGTACCGACACCTGGACTTGATGATTGAAGTTTTTGGCGAATCGCTCGGTTGTCGAATGTTCCGCAAGGTCGCACCTTGGTATTCCCGGCGGTTCGGTCCCTGCCACGAATTCAACAAACACGCCGTGCAAATCTCCACGCGCGCTGAATTCCACAACGTGCTGGAAAATTACACCCACTGGCGGCGGCAGTTCCTCGACGACAACGGCGAATTGCTGCCACGTTTCCAACCGTCGCCGATGATGGCGTCCTTTATGCGCGACGAACCTGCTGTTGCTCAGCGCGAACAGATGCCCGTGCCCAAAGGGCCGGTGGAGGTGTGGTAATTATCCCTTGATACCAAACCGGCAAGAAGGCACCGGGCAATCGTTTGTGTGCTGTTCACCGGCATTTTAGATTGAAAAGTTCGGTCTTCGTGGTTTTCATGGGCATGCGCATGAATATCCGGGCATGTTTCTTTGTTTCGTATCGGCTCGTCCCGTTGGCATTTTTTCTGTCAATCGGCATCACCCAAATGACGGCTGCACCTTTTTTTAACATCTTGGATTTTGGTGCGCACAATGGCGGTTCGGCCAGTTCGACTGAAGCGATACGGTCCGCCATCCAGGCGGCCAATGCCGCTGGCGGTGGAACCGTTTACATTCCACCGGGAACGTACAGCACCGGCCCGATTGAACTGACGAACAATCTGGTGCTGGACGTTGATGCTGGCGCCACACTGAAGTTTCCGGCCATGCGACTTCCGTTTACGCAAGGACGCGAGCAAGGCATCGAATGTCTCACGCCGGTTCCGCTGATCGGCGGGCGGCATTTGCACAACGTTACCATCACGGGCCGTGGTGTGCTGACCACGGACAACGCCGCGTGGCTCAAGCTGATGCCCCGGATCAATTCCTCGGAAACCGACATCGGGACCGCCTTTGGCACCAACTGGGAACATCTGCTCCAGGACCTTGAAGTGAGGACGCCGGCGCCAGCGGAGGATTACGAAAAGGCGGCGGCGGAACTTCGCCCGTCTTTCGTTCGGTTCATGGACAGTACGAACGTCCTGGTCGAAGGCGTCCATTTTGTCGGCTCCTCAATGTGGACAATCCATCTGCTCTACACGGACAATGCGGTGGTCCGTAACGTGATCATTGAAACCTATCCGGGCGTGCACACCGACGGCGTCGCCGTTGATTCCAGCCGCAATGTGCGGATTTCCGGCTGCTACATTGACACCGGCGACGATGGCATTGTTTTGAAGTCCGGCAAGGACGCTGATGGGCGCCGGGTCAACCGGCCCACAGAAAATGTATCCATTTCCAATTGCACCGTGCATCACGCGCATGGCGCGGTCACGCTCGGCAGTGAAATCTCCGGCGGCATCCACAATGTGGTGGCAGACAACATCACCTGTGATGGGACCCAGATTGGCGTCCGCATCAAAAGCCGGCGCGGGCGCGGTGGCGTGGTCGAAGACGTCCGGTTCGACAACTGGACGATGGAAAACGTGGGCATCGGAATCAACGTCACCAGTTATTATCTGATGGAAGGCGAAACCAAGACCTCCGAGGAACCCGTTTCGGCGCGGACACCGGTCTTCCGCAACATTGCCATCAGCCACATGACCATCAATCACGCGCGTACGGCGATTGACGTTGAAGGTTTGCCGGAAATGCCGATTTTTGGATTGCGCATCAGCGATATCATCGCGTCGGCAAAAATTGGAATGCGCGGCTCATTCACCGATGCCCTGGAATTGCGCGACGTGCAAGTGAATGCGGACACCGGCCCGGCCTTTCTGGTAACGGAGTCCAAGGAAACGGAGTTGGCCGGCGTTTCTTCACGCCGGCCGTGGTTAAATGCACCGGTGATACGACTGGAACACTGTCCCGGCACGGTGGTGCGTAACAGCCGGGCGTTTCCCGGCACGGGAACGTTCCTTTCGGTCGCGCCGGGCGAATTAAAAGATGTCACACTCGAAGCTAACGCGCTCGGTGATGCGCAAAAGCCGGTGGCTGAAGAGACCGTTGATGTCCAATAGAACGGCGCCGGCCCGGTTGAGGCCATTACGTGCAACGCGAAACTGGCTGAAAATGGAACCGGCCAAAATTCCCGCCGTGGTCTGGCTTAAAAGCAGGCCTTCGGTGACTATGGCGTGAACTGAACCCACTGTGTTTGCGTGCGGTATTGAAGCCCATTCGTAGTCACGACGAGAGCATAGAAAGGGTGTAGTCCGACCCACAAATTAGTACCGTTCACCTGAAAAATGTTTGTGGATACATTGCTAGCCGTGCTCAGCGGGCCGCCGGTGCTGAACAGGGTAATCAAACTCACGTTGTTGGTGTTGGCGGCAACCTGGATGTGGTAGGTGCCTAGCACCGGGGCTACATTGGTCAGATCGAGCAGCGTCAAGGTCGCGCTCAAGGAAGTATTCTGAATCTGGACTGGCACGGTCACCTGGGTTTCAGTTCGTACGTCGCTGCCTTCGTAGGCAACGGCCGTCAAGTTGTGATACCCGTCGGCCAGGGTGGTGGTATCCAAAGAGAAAGTTACATTCAGACTGGAGGCGCCGGCGGTGACGTAAAGATGGTTCCGGGGCTGGAGGTCGGAAAGATTGTAGGTGAGGGTGCTGCCGTAAGTTGTGACCGAAGGGGGAGCGGGGGCCTGCGGAGACACGGTGGGGGTGACTTGGATTCCGGCAGCCTGATAGCCGGGGCTGCGGGCATACAGATTAAACCCGGTGGAATAGATAGGTGGCGAGCCAGTGTATGTGGTCAAAAAATAATCCTCCGCCACAACCCCGTCACTGCCCAGCAGGGCGGGATTCGCGTTAATGGCGTTGTACATCTGGCTGGCGAGCGTATTCCAATTGCCCGCAGACTGATTGGTGACGGCCACGACCACAGACTGACCGTTGGTTTTGACAAAAGTAAACTGCATCCAGGAATTGGCGGGAGCCGAATTACTAAAACCAAACTCAGAATATTCCTGCTCACCCAACGCCTGCGAGCCCAGGAGCGTGGGCTGGCTGGCATTTAGAAAAGTTGAGAGCACGTTACCACTTCCAATCGTGCTGGCGGCGGCGGTTTGGATCTGGCCAAGGGCGAAATTGGTTCCCAGCGGTGTCCATTGGCCCTGGTTGGTGTAGAACCCAACCGTGTAAGGCCGCACGGCGCTGTCAACTCGAACCAGAGTAAGGTTTGTTGCCAGGTTCGTCACCGTGAAACCCGGCGAACCCGGTGGCACCAGCCATGCCCGATAAAATCGGCTGGATGAATTCGCAATACTGGGATCAACGAAGTCCATCGCCCCGCCGGGTTGATTAGTGACCACAGACGTCCAATCAACGAGGTTGCTCGAAGTCTGGATGGCCAAAGGCAGGCCAGGGACGCTGTCCACATGCATCTGAAACACTCCGCCGGCAATCCCCGGCGCGGATAATTGGGGAGGTTGATCCGGTACCGGCCATGTCATGCGATAAAAACGTGCAGGATAATTTGCGGAGCCATAATCGGTAAAATCCAGCAGCCCTGGCGACGCGCTATTTGTAAAGATGGGTTGCCAGTTCATCAAATTGGTTGAGGCCAGGATAACATAGGGCAATGTGCTGGGAATCCACACCTCCATCGTGAAAGCCCCATTTTTATCAAGACCACCTGGAGTCATCCGAGGCGGAAAGGAATCGGGCAGGTAGTTGACGCCGTACGAAAGGCCGGGCGTGTTCGTGGGAGTGGTGCTGACTGTGTAGAAAGGGGCAGTCATGAGGTTGGTGGCAATGGATTGCAGCTCGATACGATCGCCATGAACCAGGGCCTTCACCTGGGTGGCGTTGGTGACAGCATTGATCCGGGCAGCCAATCCCGATGCCACCGTGCCCAGGTTTGAATTGGTAGGGACGGTATAAGTAACGGGATAACCGTTCAAAGTGACAGTCAACAAATTGCCGGGGCACGGGGTCAAATTGGTCAGAGTGCTGAAATACTGGCCGTCCACAAATAAATCAACCTGCTGCAAGGGATGGTTTCCATTATTGGCGGCGAATTGCACAGAAAGCATGGAGGTGCCGCTCAACACGGTGCCAAGAGGCAGGTTGGTGCTCCATTCTCCAAAACCGGTTATGGCAAAAGGCGCTGCCAGCGGTTCAGCCACTGTCAGTCCAAGATACGGCACGTTGATGCTTTGATAATAGCTTTCCGCCAGACTGAAACCGCGGGCCTGGTAAAAGTAAACCTGGGGATTGGGAAACTTCTGCGTATCGGCCTGGGGTTCCACAACCGTGCCATAACTGCCCGCCGCCCCGGCATTGATGAAAGCCAGCAGGTTGGTCTGACTGTTGGGACCGAAGATAACGCCACCGAAGGACGTCAGACTGTCCGCGATGGCCCCAGGAACAAAAGTGCCTTGCGGAACGCTGAATTGCGCCAAACCCGTCTCATAACCCAGACAGCCGTTCGGCCATGAAACCAAATCGGTGTTGGTGCGCAAAACAGAGGAAGCCCCCAGAACATTGATATTAAAAATAGCGTTATCAAAATAGGGATAACGGACGTTACGCGCCGGATCGGAGCTTTTCGCCAGGATTACCGGCGATTGCGGGAAAGTTCCATCACTGATCACGCCCTGATTTACCAACTCTTCTGCCTGGGCAAGTGAACCGGCCGTAATCATGGTGGTCAGAAAGGAATAGCCGGGAGAGCCGACGACCTGCGTCCCCGAGCTGAAACCTGCTTCGCTGGCGGCATAACTGTTGGTATCGCTCGGATTTCCCGACCTCAATCCATAGAACAAGGCCGAAGTCGTGCTGTTGACAGTGGACCCAAAGCTGGTCTGAAACGGGATGTCCATCGAAAGGACGACGTAATCAATCTGGTTTGTCAAACCGCGTGCTGTCAGCATGTTCAGCAGAGGCGCTACCAGGTTGGTTTGAAAATCGTTGCTGGTCCACAAACTGTTACCGCCTGACCAATTGATGTATAAGACATTTTGAGGGGGCACCTGACGTTCCTGGCAATAGTAATTGGCGAGCTCGCAGGAGTTGGAACTGTTCTGGTTGGCCACCACAACCGTGTTCAGGCCGCTGCCGCCAGCCTGGAGTTTGCAGGCCAAGGCGCAGGTCAATAAAACCATTCCCAGCGTTCCGAAACGACGACGGCTGTGCATACACACTTGGCCCTTCAGGCAAACGAGATGCTTACTGTCAGGTGCTAAAGCCCCTCCATAATAAAGCTTTCGGGCATGCCGGTACAGAAAAAAAGCCGGTCATTGACCGGCCCTTTATCTGCTACACTGTAAAACGACAAAATCCTGTTCTCAGGCCAACTTGCGGCGCAGCGTCAATCCCAAGGCGCCCATGGCCAACGCAATCAGTGCCAGTGTTGACGGCTCCGGAACAGTCATAACCTTCAAGCCTTTGTCTTTGCTTATGTCAAGCTCACCCCCGGGTGCAATCGTGGCGGTCCATTGGAACGCCCAAGCCACATTGCCCGACACCGGTCCCAGATTGCCATTCAGACTACCATTCTCGACGTCGGAAAGCGTAGGAGCAGCCAGGCCTGCTTCGGCTCCAACTGCGGTGGGTGCCACAATAACCTCGGCTATGCCGGTGCCACCCGGACCGCCAGTCGTCTGGCTGGCTGCAGTGTAGGCACCCGGACTGCCGGAAACACTCACGGTATTATTGTTGTTCCCGAGCAGATTGAAATTGGAGTATTGATAAAAGGTGAAATTAACCGCACTTTGCGATACATTATCAATCCATATATACTCCATCATGTCGGCGCTATCCGAACCAACGCCATTGCCGTGCAAATGGTATTCAACATTTATTGAAACTTGCGAGTTTACGTACGATACCGTCAGATCATTGGCCCCAGAGTATGAAGTGTTCAACGTTTCACCCGGGAGTTGATCAATGGAGGTTGGAGTAGCGCTGCCAATTGCATACCAGAACCACTGCTGATTCAGCTGATTCCCCGTGCCTACATCCCAGTCATTCATCCCGAGATTGCCAGTGCCACTCGTGCCGTCGCCCAGATTCAGCGTCGCCGTGGAACCCCCGCTACTAAGCGTGTAATTTTGAGCCATGCCTTTGCCTGGCAGAAGTAAAATGCCCAATACGACCAGCACCGAACACAGCGAGGCAACACATTTACCGGTGGAGACAATTTGACGATGTGGCTTCATAGAATTCTCTGATTGTGATTTTATGACTAATTTGACTGAAATCGTGTTTTTCTAACGTATTCTGCTGTACGGTCAAGCTTTCTTACTTCTCCGTCGCCGGGACACCAAGGCCAACGCCAACATTCCTGACGAAATCAACGCCACGGATGAAGGCTCAGGCACCGTAATCGTCTGAGTTTCGCTGATTATAAAAGATTGACCGGCCAGCAGAGCGATATCATCCCATTCATAGGCAAAATCCACGTTTCCGGAAGCGATCACGGGCGTGTTGGCAAGGGTGCTTGGATTCGGGGACCCGAGTAACGCCCCAAAGGGAGCTCCACTGCTGTCCGCCTGCCATTCCGTCGTAACTCCTCCGACCGGTTGCAGTAAATCCAAAAGCGATGCCCCTGCTCCAGTCTGATACGCTTGGTATTGACCGCCGCTGAGAGTGGACAATTGCACATTCTGGCCCCCCGAAACACCTGCCAAGTTTAAATCCGAGTATTGATAGAAACTTATATTTTGGCTGGTGGCGGAATTGTTCTGAATCACAATCGCGTAGGTTAAAATAAACTGGTTACCATTGACACCACCTGACAGCGTATATGAGTTATTGACGTCTATAACGCCCAAATTACCCAAATTGGAGTCGGCAGTTAAATCCGGTGAAGGCCCGTTATGTCCCGTGGTAACTGTGGTTGGACTGCTTGAGTTGATTATCTGGGTCACCCCGCCACCATTCAAATTATAGTAAAACAATTCCTGGTTTAACTGGCTCACCCCATTCACCGTCCAACCGGTCAAACCGATGTTTGGGTCGAACGTCACGGTGGAACTGCCACCGTTAATGGATCTGGAAATTGGTTGCGCCCCGCTTGGAACGACAAAACCGGCGATTAAAAACGCAAATAGAGCACCCTGAAACAACCGCGCCCTGCTTACGAATGATTTAATCAAAATCTTCATAGCGTTGCCTAGGTTTCCGACTTTTTCCTGCGCCCTTTATGGGGCCACTCAAGTATAAAGTCAAGACATTTTTTGTCACAAAATTGGCCAAAAAACATGGATTTAACTACGGAGTTTGACGGGTATTGAAGGAGGCATTCCGGGTCCGGCTGCCAGCCGGCACAACCACAGTGACTTACATGGAATCTGCAATCATCACTTTCCAATGCAAAACTGGCTGAAGATGGAGTCGAGCAGATCTTCCGTCGCCGTTTTGCCGACAATTTCGCCAACGGCATTGACGGCGATGTGCAAATCCAACGCCACGAGTTCCAGCGTCACGTTGCTGCGCAGCGCGTCAATTGTCCTTTGCGTTGCCGCCCGCGCGCGGTTCAGCGCATCCTGATGCCGTGAATTGATCATCACCTGCAACATCTCGGCCTTGATTTCGCCCGACCAAACCAGTTCCTTGATGGCATCTTTCAATGCTTCGATCCCCTGCCCGCTCAAACAGCAAACATCCACAATTCGGAATTCGGAATTCGGAATTCGGAATTCGGCAAGTTTCACCGGCAAGTCTGTTTTGTTCCGGACCAGAATCCGTTTTTTGCCGGCAAACTCGGCCAGAAATTTTTCATCCGCTTCCGTCAACGGTTCGCTGGCGTCGAGCACGTGCAAAATGAATTCCGCCCTGGCCAGCGTTTCATGGCTGCGGCGGATGCCTTCCTGTTCGATCTCATCGCGCGCTTCGCGCAAGCCCGCCGTGTCAATGAACACGACCGGCAAGCCGCGAATGTTCGCCGTCTCTTCGATCGTGTCGCGCGTCGTGCCGGGAATCGGCGAGACAATGGCGCGGTCGTGCCCGAGCAATTGATTGAGCAGGCTGGATTTGCCCGCGTTGGGCCGGCCAACGATCGCCGCGCGAATGCCGCGCCGCAAAATTTGCCCTTCGTTCGCCGTGCGCAGCAATTCGTCCATGAACTTCACGCCGTTTTCCAGCCGCTTCAGCAATTGCTCCTTGGTGTCGGGCGCGATGTCTTCGTCGGGAAAATCAATGTGCGCCTCGACGTGCGCCAGCGTCTTCATCATGTCGTCGCGCAGTTCATTGATGCGTTGCGACAATTTGCCGGCGAGTTGTTCGTTGGCGGCGCGCCAGCGCCAGTTCCGTGCGCGAATGAATCAGGTCCGCCACCGCCTCGGCCTGCGCGAGATCAATGCGGCCGTTCAGAAAGGCGCGCCGGGTGAATTCGCCCGGCTCGGCCAGCCGCGCGCCGTTTTCCAAAAGCGCATCCAGCACGAGCTTGGCCGGCAAAATGCCGCCGTGACAGGTGATTTCGACGGTGTCCTCGCGCGTGTAAGTGCGCGGCGCGCGCATCACGGCCAGCAGAACTTCATCAACGGTTTTCGCCGGCGCGAACAATCTTGCCGTACTGAATCGTGTGCGACGCCGCGGCGGAAGGTTTTAGCGAACTTTTTCCAACCGGCGAAAAACATTTGCCGGCGATGGCGAGCGCCTGCGGACCGGAAATCGCGGACGACCGCCAGGCCGCCTTCACCGAGCGGCGTGGCAATGGCGGCAATGGTGTCGTCGAACATGGGGACAAATTACGGATTACAAATTGCGAATGTCGAATCATTCGTCATTCGAAATTTGTCATTCCGAGTTTCAGACGTGCCGGCAATTGCCAGCCTGATTCTCCGCGTCACAACCCTGCAAAAAGAGCCGGGCTTTCCCGTAACTTTTCTTTTGCAAATAATGCAACAGGGCCGGGTCGGCATCGTGCGGCAACTGTTTCGCCAGCGCGTCAATGCGCGCAAACAACGGGAGCAAATCCGGTTTGGGACTGGCCAATGGCATGGATTGGACGGCGACATCCAATTCAACGAGCGCCTTCAGCAAATTCTGTTTTAGCGGCGATTCCACACGTTCAGTTGATACTGGATTTGCTGCCATCCTGACAACTGAATCCGGATAGCCAGGTATGGCGAGGCTGTCCCTGAACCGTTTTGTAGCGCAGTCGTCCCGACGGCGGATTCCGACGCCGTCTTGCTGTCGGAAGGAACACCCGGCGGGGCGCCGGGATGAACCCGCAAGCGAAGACGCCCGCGCTACGACTTGCGGGGATGCTCACCCGCCGAAATCTTGAAAGTTGTAACAACATCCATCCTACTTGGTTTACGTTCCGCCGTTGGAGGTGTAGCTTTAATAAAATGAAATGGATTTTCCTGGCTTTGCTGGCGCCGCTCCTGTTCACGGGATGCGTCACGCCAACGGTGGATTGGCAGGCCCGCGTCGGCCAATACACCCGGGACCAGGCCATCATGGATTTGGGGCCGCCAGACAAGTCCGCGAAGCTCTCCGACGGCACGATCGTGGACGAATGGCTCACGCAACGAAGCCACGTCGTCGTTGCGCCGGAGCCGTATTTTCTGGAGCCCGGCGGTTATTTCGGCCCCGCCACGCCCAGCTATACCGAGAGCTACGTGCCGGATTATTTTCTGCGGCTGACGTTCGGCCCCGACGGCAAGCTCAGGTCGTGGAAGACCTTTGCCAGATAAATCTGCTTCCGCCAGCGTGATACCCGTGTTTAAACTCGGCGCGTGAACGTGAACCTCGGCATCTGGAGCAAGCTGACCAAAGTGGCTGCGGCGCCTGGTCGTCGTGGCCTTTGCTTGCCTGATCGGCATGAAGTTTCTGCCGTTCCTACAGCAAAACGAGCGGATGCGCGCGGACATTATGCGGCTGCAAACCCAGCTTCAGATTGAGGAGGCCAAGTCCCGGCAACTCCAGGCCCAGATTGACGAACTGCGGAACGATCCCAATGCCGTTGAACGGCTCGCCCGCGAAAAACTCGGCTACGCCCGGCCCGGCGAAACCGTGATTCATTTTGAATCTGCCACAAACGCAACACTGCGCTGACCCATTCCATTTGCGATTTTCGATTGACGATTTACGAGCGGCCACTGAAATCACACGGGCTTTGCCCTTTAAAGCCTGCCTGCTGACGACCTGTGATTTGACAAACGATAGCTTGCCCCCGCTCTCAAATTACGAGCGTCAATCGTAAATCGTAATTCGTAAATACCCTACACCGTCATTATCTCCTTTTCCTTGTTCACGACATTCTGGTCAATTTTGGCGATGTACTGGTCGGTCAGCTTCTGCAAATCCTTTTCCGCCTGTTTTTCCTGGTCCTCGGTGATGCCGCTGTCATGCGCGTGTTTTTTCAACTGCTCCATCGAGTCGCGGCGCACGTGCCGGATGGCCACGCGCCCGTCCTCGGCCATTTTCTTGATGAGTTTGACGAACTCCTGTCGCCGTTCCTGGCTCAACTCCGGAAACGCCAGCCGGATGATTTTGCCCTGGATGGTTGGGTTCAGCCCGATGTTCGACTTCTGAATCGCCTTCTCAATCGGATGCAATGAGTTCATGTCCCACGGCTGCACCACCAACATGCGCGGCTCCGGCGTGGTGATGCCCGCCAATTCCCGGATGCGCATCTGCGCGCCATAGACTTCGACCATGATGTTTTCCACCAGCGAAGCCGAGGCCTTGCCCGTGCGCACGCCGGCGAATTCGTTGATGACCACCTGCTCGGTCTTGATCATCTTGTCTTCCGCCTCCAGCAAAATATCATCGGGTGTCATAGCTGGTTTCCTTTTTGCCTTTTTTTGCGCTTGCTGTATAGCGTAAAAATAGGTTCCGTTTTTGCCCGGAAATTCGTTTGCCGTTTAACGAATTTGCCGGATGCAAAAAGGCCGGGCCAACGCCAAGGCGTAAACCCGAGTGCAAAAAGGCTGCCGTCAGGCTAACAAGGCCAACCTGCCGGGTCGAATGAAAATTGGGCCACCCGATATTTGAAAAAGATTTAGCACGTTGCACCCGATGGCCGTTTCCTATAGCGGTGTCCTGTTACGTTGCACCGACACTTGCTGATTGTTAGACTCTGAACGTGGCGGACATTGTTTTCACCACGCTCAACGCGAAATATATCCATGCCGCGTTCGGTCTGCGCTATCTGCTGGCCAATCTGGGCGAACTGAAACCTCGCGCCTGCCTTGCCGAGTTCGACATCAACCAGCGCCCGCTCGATATCGCGGAAATCCTGCTCGCGCGAAATCCCAAAATCATCGGCTTCGGCATTTACATTTGGAACGTCGAACCGACCGCCGAAGTCATCGCCGCCATCAAGCGCGTCCGGCCGGACATTAAAATCATTCTCGGCGGCCCGGAAGTCAGCTACGAGACCGAAGAACAATCAATTGTTCAACTCGCCGACCACGTCATCACCGGCGAAGCGGACCTGAAATTTGCGGAGGTGTGCCGGGTGTTGCTCGCTTCACCAGTAGCCGACGAGGTAACGAGTCTCCATTCAAATTCGGAGTTCGGAACTCGGAATTCGGGATCTCAAAGTGAGACTCCTCAAGTCGTCTCCTACGCCAAAATCATTCCCGCTGAACTGCCCGAATTCTCGCAACTCGCCCTGCCCTACGACCTTTACACCGACGACGACATCGCGCACCGCATCATTTATGTCGAGGCGTCGCGCGGCTGCCCGTTCACCTGCGAATTTTGCCTGTCGTCGCTCGACATTCCGGTGCGGCAGGTTCCGTTGCCTGCTTTCTCGAACAAATGCAGTGCCTGCTCGATCGGGGTGTGAAACAGTTCAAATTCGTCGACCGCACATTCAACCTGAACGTCAACGTCAGCAAAGCGATCCTGGAATTTTTTCTGACACGCTACCAGCCCGGCCATTTCTTCCATTTCGAGATGATTCCCGACCGGCTGCCGGAGTCGTTGCGCGAAATCATCGCGAAATTTCCGCCGGGCGCGCTGCAATTCGAGGTCGGCATCCAGACGTTCAACGAGGAGGTCGCGCAGCTCATCAGCCGCCGGCAGAATTACGAGAAACTCGCGGACAATTTCCATTTCCTGCGCGCCGAAACCGGCGTCCATATCCACGCCGATTTGATTGTGGGCTTGCCCGGTGAAACGCTGGAAAGTTTTGCCGCGGGATTCGACCGGCTCATCGCGCTCGGCCCGCAGGAAATCCAGGTCGGCATACTGAAACGGCTGCGCGGCACGCCGATTGTCCGGCACGATGCCGAATGGCAAATGGTTTACCATCGCGCATCCGCCGTACGAGATTTTGCAGAACAAGCTGATTGATTTTGCCACGATGCAAAAGCTGCGGCGTTTCGCGCGCTACTGGGATCTGGTTGGCAACAGCGGCAACTTCATCGAAACCACGCCGTTGATTTGGAATTCTGGAGGGAAGCGCTTCGTCGCTTCCCAAACGCCGCCGGAAAGTCAGGGCATTGACAAAGCAATGCCCTCCACCCCTTTTCATGCCTTCCTCCATTTCAGCGAATGGCTGTACGGACGAACGGGCCGCACGGACAGCATCGCGCTGGTTCGGCTGATGGAGTTGCTCTTTGAATTTCTCACGGGTGAACTCCAGCTTGCCATGAAACCAGTTGCCGAAACGCTTTGGCGGGATTACCAGCGCGGTGGCCGTCATGACAAACCGGTTTTCCTGAAAGCTTTTCTCCCGCTGGCAGGCACGGTGATTCCACTGCGAAAAACCAAGGTCGCTTTTCCCAAGCGCCAGGCCCGGCGTCGGGCGTAAATCCAAGTCCGTCGACAAGGTTGTTAACAACTTTCTTCCTTATTTCCTTTATACTGCCGGAATATTTGTTAGAGATAACTCTCAGAACTGAGAATGCTTCTGCGGGACAGAAATCAGGTCGCAAACGTGGTTACCGCCATTGTGGTGGGGCTTGTGCTTTGCGCGGTTCTGTTTCTGGCGGTTTTTCTGTTTCTATCGCCAACCCTGCGATAACCGCGCCATTGATCATTCCCAGCGGCCGACGCTCGAAACAACTTCCAAATGAACCTGCTTCAAGGCCTTGTATTCCAAGAGGTTCAAATTAGCTTGCCAGAAATTTGGAGATTGGTTATTATTTTTTTCAGTCTGTTGGACAACTTGTCTCTTACGGTCATGGAAAATCCTCAAGTGAACTTGGTTCAGTGATGATTTGAAACCCGGCAGTCGGGAACGGTCCGCGAAAGGCAGCCAGTTTGAACAGTAAATCATCAAATGAGTACGAAATTGTTTGTAGGAAATCTTTCCTTCAACACGACCGAAAATGACCTGCAGGAGGCGTTCGCCGCCCACGGCACGGTCGTCGAAGCCAACCTCATGATGGATCGGATGAGCGGCCGCTCACGCGGTTTCGCCTTCGTCACCATGTCCACGCCCGAGGAAGCGCAGAAGGCGATTGCAGCCATGAACGGCACAACGCTGGGCGACCGCGCGCTCACGGTGAACATCGCGCGCCCGAAAGAGGAGCGTCCGCGGGGCGACCGCGGCCCGCGCCGTGACTTTCGCGGCGGTGGTGGCGGTGCTGGCGGTGGTGGTGGCGGCGGTCATCGGGAGCGTTATTAATCACAGACAACCAATTTGTTCGGGGCGACGTTTGAACTGAGCGTCGCCCTGAATTGTTCTCTCCGCAGAATTATTTTTTCATGGAAGAACACATACAGGTCGAAGGGCGCATTACCACGGTGCTGGCCGGTACGATGTTCCGGGTTGAACTGGACAACAAGCATCAGGTGCTCGCGACCATTTCCGGCAAAATGCGCAAGCGGTTCGTTCGCCTCACTGTCGGTGACCGGGTAAAAATGGAAATGTCGCAATACGATTTGAACAAGGCGCGCATCGTCTGGCGGCTGGGCTAGAGCAATTTAATTAATCTCGTAATCTCGCAGCCATCCCGCCTGGCGGGATCAGTTCGCGCCATATCATTCCCCTTTATTCGACTTGCGCCGACTAACGGGGGTGTTGCCCAAACCGGTTCCGGTAGGGCGTTCTCTGTTTCTTTTGAGCAACACGCCCTAACGTCGGCGGCTACATAAAGCTCCAGCCACGGAAACGGCCGTCATCTGATTTCTTCCGTCTGCTTTCCCATTGGAACCGCGGCGCCCGGCGCGCCCGGTTTGAACGGGTCGCCGATTTTCAGGAATGCTTCCGACCGTTTGCCCGTGCTCACGGTGTTGAGTTAATGAAATTGTCAAGGGGCGGTGACGACGATAGCTTGTGGTGGTACCTATGATGCCTGCCCAGCAGATGGCCACATTGAATGCGGCGAATTGTGAAGTCGCCTTCGATAATCTGACGCGGCAACTCTATGCCACCGACGCGTCGCCTTACCAGATTGTGCCGCTGGCGGTGGCTTTTCCGAAAAACGCGACCCAAGCCAGTTCCATCATCCAGGCGGCGGCGCAGGCGGGCGTCTCGGTGATTCCGCGCGGTGCGGGCACCGGACTGGCTGGCGGGGCGGTTGGCGACGGCCTGGTCATTAATTTTGCGCGGTATAACCGGCTGATCAGCAAGTTCAATCCGGAAAACCGCAGCATCCGCGTTGGCGCGGGCGTCGTGCTGGACCAGTTGAACGATTTCCTCCGGCCGCAAGGCTTTTGTTTTGGTCCGGACGTGGCGACGAGTTCGCGAGCGACCCTGGGCGGCATGATTGCCAGTGACTCATCGGGCGCGCATGCCCCGTTTTACGGCACAACGGGGATGCACGTCAACGAATTGAGAATCGTCATGGCTGACGGGGAGGTCCTGAAAATCGGTCCCGGCTCCGTCAACCTGCCCCGGCAGCGGAATTTGATCGAGGACCTGCTGGCGCTGAATGCGCTGCAAATTACGGAGCGTTTTCCGCCCGGTCTGCTGAAACGCTGGCCCGGCTATGCGCTGGCGCGGGCCGCGAACGAGCCCGGCAATCTGGCCCATATCCTTTCCGGTAGCGAAGGGACGCTGGCAGCGATCGTTTCCGCCGATTTGAGAATTGTTCCGCTGCCTCCCGAGCGCGGCGTCGGCCTGATCTTTTTTGCGTCGGTGGCCGAAGCGATGCAGGCCACCACGGAGTTGCTGGATTTGATGCCGGCCGCCATCGAGCACATTGACAGCCTGTTGTTCGAGCAAACCCGCGGCCAGCGTGAGTTTCAGGCCGTTCGTGATTTACTGGAACTCGATGCCAAATCCTGCGAGGCGATGTTGATTGTCGAGTTTTTCGAGGATGCCGGCGGCCGGCTCGCGCAACTGCAAAAGCGCCGGTTGGGTTTGCGCAAATTGATTTTGCGAAATCAGGCCGAAGCCGACCTGGTGTGGGCGATGCGCAAGGCCGGACTGTCATTGTTGACTGGTTGCAAAGGCGCTGCCAAACCTGCCTGTTTCGTTGAAGACACGGCGGTGCGCCCGCGGGATTTGCCGGCCTACTTTGCCGGCTTGCAGCGGTTGATGGCGCGGGTAGGCGTACCGGCGTCATATTACGGCCACGCGGCGGCGGGTTTGCTGCACGTGCGACCGGTGCTGGATTTGCACAGCGCCGACGACTTGAAAAAATACCGCCAGATCGCCGATGAAGTGTCTGCGCTGATTTCGCAGTTCAAAGGCACGCTGGCCGGTGAGCACGGCGTCGGCATCGCCCGCACCGAATACCTGAAAGGCCAGGTCGGGGACGAGCTTTATCAGCTCATGCGGGAAATCAAACAGTCTTTCGACCCGGACAATTTGTTCAATCCGGGCAAAATCATTTCCGACGGCCGCTACACAATTGACGGCCATCTGCGGATGGGCGCGGGTTATTCGTTAAAACTGCCATTCGAACCGCTGCTCGCGTTTGCGACCAAGGACGGTTCGTTTACCGCCAATCTCGAGCAGTGCAATGGTTGTGGGGGCTGCCTGAAGCAAACGCCGACCATGTGCCCCACTTTCATCGCCACCGGCGAGGAAATCATGTCCACGCGCGGCCGGGCGAACGCGATCCGCGCGGCGCTGGAATTGCGCGAAATCAAAGGCGACCCGTTGCGCTCGCCGGAATTGGAGGCGGCTTTAAGCAACTGTCTGTCCTGCAAAGCGTGCACCACGGAATGTCCCTCCAACGTGAACCTGGCGCTGTTGAAGGCAGAACTGCTCAACGCGCGCATCCGCCGCGATGGCTTGAAGTTGCGAGAACGGTTGTTCAGTTCGGTGGACCAGTTGGGTCGCTGGGGCTGCAAAATGCCGCGTGTGGCCAATGCCCTGCTCGAATTCTTTCCGGTGCGATGGATGCGAAACCGCATTTGGGGCATCACCACCCGGCGCCCGATGCCGCGTTTTGCGCCGGTACGATTCGACCATTGGTTTGCCAAACATCAACCGGCCGCGCCCGCGACCCGGGGCCGGGTCATCCTGTGGGACGACACGTTCATGCGTTATTACGAGCCACAGATCGGCCTGGCCGCCGTGGCGGTGCTCGAGGCGGCGGGTTTTGAAGTCACGGTGCCGGGGCAGCGCCAATGCTGCGGGCGGCCCGCCTTCAGCCAGGGCAATCTTGATGAAGTCGCCAGATTGGGCCGGCATAATCTCGCGTTATTGAATGCGGATGCCGGCGGCACGCCGATTATTTTTCTCGAACCCTCATGTTTTTCAATGTTTGTGGACGATTATCGGGAGTTGAAGCTGCCGGACGTGGAAAACGTCGCGCGGCGCTGTTTCCTGTTTGAAGATTTCATTGAAAATTTTCTGAGCTGGGAACCCGGCGGACTCACCTTCAATAACCGGGCCGGGCGGTTGATTATTCATCCGCATTGCCATGCCCGGGCGCTGTCCAATCCCAACCTCATGCGGCAACTGGCCGAGCGGCTGCCGGAAAAGACCGTGACCCTGCTGGACTCGGGTTGCTGTGGCATGGCGGGCGCCTTTGGGATGCTCGAATCAAAATACGAACTTTCGATCAAGGTCGCGGAACCCCTGATTCAGAAAGTCATGAACCAGCCGTTTGGAACCACCGTCGTAGCCTCCGGCGCGAGCTGCCGCCAGCAAATTCAACATCTGGCCACCGTCCGGCTGCGTCACATGGCCGAAGTGCTGGCCGAATCCCTGGCCTGATTCATCCGTAAATGTCGGCCAACGCGCCGGGCAATTCCGGGAACTGGAATTTAAAACCGATTTCGAGAAAGTGCCTCGGCATACAACGCCGACCGGTGAGCGCCAGTGACGGTTCGGTTTGCATCCATCGCGAACCAAGCCGCACCGCCCAAACCGGTGCGGGTGGACACCAGGGCCGGTGCATCGCCCGGCGCAGCTCGCGCATGAATTCGGCGTTCGTGACCGGGTTGGGCCCGGTGGCGTTGAACACACCAATCACATTGTCCTGTTCGATCGCATCCATCCACATCTGGTTCATGTCCACCAGATGAATCCAACTGACGTACTGCCGGCCGTTCCCCGCCGCGCCACCCAGAAACCATCGGGTCAATTTGCCCAATACGGAAAGCGCGCCGCGATTGCGGGCCAGCACCAGGCCAATCCTTAGCAGTACCTGACGCGTGTTGGCCAGGGGAACGATCTTGAACGAACTTTCCCATAGCCGGCAGGTTTCCACCGCTTCACCCTGGCCGGACGGAGTATTCTCCTCGCACCATTCGTCTGCCAGATCGCCATAAAAGGCAAGCGAGCCGGCCTGCACCCAGACGCGCGGCGGATGCGCCACATTGTGAATCGCCGTCGCCACGGCGTTGACGGAATTGATGCGCGACTCATTGATCTCGCGGATGTTCTCCGGCGTATGCCGGCAATTCACACTGCGCCCGGTCAGATTGACGATGGCGTAAGCATCATCCACGAATTGCACCCAGTCCCCGAGTGACTTTCCGTTCCACGCCACTTCCACAACCTCGTCCTTGCGTTCGTGTGGGGAACGGGTCAGCACCACCACTTCGTAATTCTTTTGGAGCAGTTTTCGGGCGAGCGTGCGGCCCAGAAAACCGCTGCCGCCCGCGAGCACAACACGCCTTTTACTCATACCATTCACCTTCGTTTCCTCAACCTTTATTTCCGGGAGCGCCGCATCGCTCTTAGCCCTCATGCACGATTATTTCCAATTTCAATTCCGGCGCGGTTTGGTTTGTCAATGGATTGACGCCAAACCGGGTCCGTTCCAGCTCTTCCAGCCATTTCCGGGCCAATTGACACGTTATTTCCAGATTCAAATGCTCATGTATGCGGGGATATTTGTCGAGATTGGCCAGGGCGAGTTTGAACAAAGCGGCGGCGGGGTGCGGGTGATTTCTTTGCAAATGCACAAACGCGCCGGTCAATTGAATCAGCCCCTTGTAGAACGCGCCGTTCGGGCCTTGCTTGTCGCCGAGCCAGAGATGTTCCAACACCTCGTGGGCCTCGTAAAAAAGCTGCTGGTTGAAGCACTGGAAATAGCCGAGATAATGCGGATCGAGCTTCTGCCCGTGATGATCGGCAACCATTGCGGCGACGCGTTTGCTCTTGCGGCTCACGGAAACAGATTAAAGTGTAGAAGTCGAGGTGACGAGACTCATTCTGTAAAGAAAAGCCACGATCACCTTGTGATTTGAACTGTGGACATTGGACTTGAGACTTTTGATTTGATGTGACAATCTCGGTGCATGGCAAGACCTGCTTTGGGACGCGGCCTCGGCGCGTTGTTGGGCGGCAACCCGGTTTTGACCCAGCCCGCCCCGACGCTGGGCACGTTGTCCCCTGTTCCCAGCCCCGCCCCGGTCGCAACTGCCACGGCGGTTACTGACACGCGTGAACTCGTCCAGCGCGTTCCACTCGACCGCATCCGGCCGTGCCCGCTCCAGCCGCGCAAGGATTTTTCCCCCGACGCGCTCCGCGAACTGGCCGATTCCATCCGCGAACAAGGCATCGTCCAGCCGCTCATCGTTCGCGACCGCGACGGATATTTTGAGTTGATAGCGGGCGAACGCCGCTGGCGCGCCGCCCAACTGCTGCAACTGCCGGAAGTGCCCGTCATCGTCCGCGCAGGCCGACGACCGCGCGGTGCTCGAACTGGCGCTCATCGAAAATCTTCAGCGCGAAAATCTCAACGCCGATTGAAGAAGCCCACGGCTACGCCCAACTCGCCGAACAATTCCAGCTCACCCAGGAGGAAATCGCCGGCAAGGTCGGCAAGAGCCGCGCCGTGGTGGCCAATGCGCTGCGCCTGTTGAAACTGCCGTTGCCCGTCCAAAATTTCATTCGCGACGGCCGGCTGTCGGTCGGCCATGCCAAGGTCATTCTCGGACTGCACGAATGAGAAAGATCAAAAACTGGTCGCCGAACGCGTCATCAAGGAAGGCCTGAACGTCCGCCAGACCGAAGGGCTGCTGGCCAGATTGCTGCGACGCGGTTCCCGTCAAGTGACCACCAGACCGGAAACGGTGGCGGCGCCCGCAGGTGACCCGCACGTGGCCGCCCTGGAAGACCGCCTGCGCGAAGTCTTTGCCACCAAGGTGCAACTCCATTACGCGGCAGGCAAAGGCACGGTGGAGATTTCTTTTTTCAGCGACAAGGAACTGGAACGGATTCTGCAAATTCTTGGCGTCAATCGCGGATTAAAAATTGCGCGCGCCGGCCGGTTTTTGCAAAATCTCCGAACGAATGAACACGCCTGAACTGCGCGAACAGTGCGCTCAGCGGCTCCTCGCCGGCACCGCTACCGCCGGACGCGTGACCGCTTTCGTCGGCCTGGACGGTTTTGTGGATGAAATTCTGCACGTCGTGGACAAACGCGACAGCGCAGAATTCATTCCAACGGCTGGCGACGATTTCGAAACTGGCCGAGCGCCTGGCGGCGGCGGCGGGCAAAAGCACCAACATCGAAATCGTCAACCGTGTCACCAAGCTCGGCGGCAACGGCCCCATCATGGCCAATGCCCTCGCCAGTTTCGGCCTCAAGGTCACTTACCTCGGCACTCTGGGCTGGCCCAATTTGCATCCGGTCTTCGCCGACTTCGCCAAACGCGCCGAAGTGCATTCCATCGCCGAACCCGGCCACACCGACGCGCTGGAATTCGACGACGGCAAGGTCATGATTGGCAAAATCTCGTCGCTTAACGAGGTGAACTGGGCGAATATTCAGTCGCGCTTTGGCCGCGACCGGTTCACCGCTCAATTCACCAGCGCCAATCTGGTGGGCTTCGTGAACTGGACCATGCTGACTCACATGAGCGAAATCTGGGAGGCGACGCTCAAGGAAATCTGTCCCGGTATGAAAGGCAAACGGCGCGTGCTGTTTTTCGACCTGGCCGACCCGGAAAAGCGCAAACCCGACGACATCCGGCAGGCGCTCAAGACCATTGCGGAATTTGAAAAATATTTCGATGTAATTCTGGGCTTGAACGAAAAAGAGGCGCACGAAATCGGCGAAGTGCTGGGATTACAGGCAGCTGGCAAATCCCCGGCCGCGCTGGCCGCGCTGGCGCTGGAAATCAACCGGCTCGTACCGGTGAACACGCTGGTGATTCATCCCGTCAGCTATGCCTTGGCCGCCAGCAGCGGCCTCGTCTCGGTAGTGCAAGGCCCGTTCACCTCCAAGCCCGTGATTACCACCGGCGCGGGCGACCATTTTAATTCCGGCTTTTGCCTCGGCAAATTGCTGGGTCTGGACAATGCGCAATGCGTTCTGACCGGCGTCACCACCAGCGGCCATTACGTCCGCACCGCGCAAAGTCCCGGCATCCCGGATCTGGCAAAAATGCTCCGGGCCTGGCCTGAAACGAGTGACAAGTGACGGGTGACAGGTGACGTGATACCATTGCGATGCCAACCGAGTGAACAACCGCTTTTTTATGGAACAGACCTCGACCAAGCCAAATCCGGCAACTGACCGGTTGGAGTCGTTTGGCATTTACCGACTGGCATGGCAGCTATTCGACGACTTTTGGCATGATTCTGAACTTTTGGAACAAGATTTTCGGGGGCGCGAGCTGGCGAGACAACAGGTGCGAAGCCTGGATTCAATCTGTGCCAACATCGAAGAAGGCTTTGGACGCGGTTTTGGAAAGGAATTGCCGCAACACCTGAAAATCGCGCGAGGCGAAGCAAGAGAAAGCCAGGGACGATTCAGACGTTGCCATCACCTGCTTCCGCCTGAACTCGTCAGCAACCGGATTGCTGTGCTTGACCATATCATCGGCGGATTGACCAAAACCATTACAACCATCGAAAGACGGCAAAAAAGTGTCGGAAACACGCCGGTTGCCATTTCTCGCCACCCGTCACCCGCCACTCGTCACTCTCAATGATTCTGCCCGTCGTCAAATACGGCCATCCCGTGCTCCGCCAAAAAGGCGCGCGCATCGAAAGTATCACGCGCGAAATCAAAACGCTGGCCACAGACATGCTGGAAACCATGCGCGCCAATAAAGGCGTCGGCCTGGCCGCCCAGCAGATCGGCAGCGCCCTGCAATTGACCGTCATTGACGTGCGCGACGTGAAGGACCGTCCGTCGTGGCTTGAACTCGACGGCAAACCCGCCGACGTGAATGCCTTCATGCCGCTGGTTTTAATCAATCCCGAAATCACGCCGCTCGGCGAGCTCGTTTCCGGCGGCGAAGGTTGTCTAAGCTTCCCGGAAATTTTTGGAGAAATTGCGCGGCCTGAATCCGTGGACGTGAAGGCGCTCAACGAAAAAGGCAAACCGGTGGAATTTCGCGGCGGCGGGCTGCTCGCGCGAGTGGTTCTGCATGAGGTGGATCATCTGAACGGCATTCTGTTCATTGACCGCATGGACACGGCAACCAAGGACGAATTGCGTCCGCAACTCGACGTCTTGCAAGCCAGCACCAAGGCGGAGTTGCAGAAGAAATAAGTCCAAAACCTGGTCGGCAGCCGCCATTGTCAAACGGCGGAAACCCCGGGAGCGCTGGTGTCTCGCCGGCCAGTTAGTACTTGGCGTTGGCAGAAAAGGATTGTTTTCTCTCAATTCCGGAGGGACGAGTTTCACGAGTCCCAAACTTCCATGCCTCTTAGAGCAATTCAATTATGTAAGCCTCCTCGTTGCAGAATGAATAATGGTAAAAGCGCATCACCTCTTGAACCTGGTAGTGCAGGCGGGCCTTGGGGTTGGGAATGAACTGCTCCGGATGTTCGGTTTTTGCCGGATTCATGAAAGCACCACCCCGCATCACCAGCACCGGAAATCGCGGTAGTGGGTCAGTTTACGGAAAGATAATATCCAGAATATCACACAAAATCGGCTTGGATGCAAAAAATTCGGAGAAATGGATAAATAGCTTATCCCCTTGACCTGGCAAGCCCGTATCCCGCTAGTCCACCAGTGAATAGTCCGCCAAATCCTGTAAGTATTGGTATTAACACCTCTGGTTTGTTCTGAAATACAAAGACAAGGACGCCCAAAAAAGCCAGTACAATGATAAACGACCAAAAAGTATATCTTCGATTGGAATTCAGGTGGCTTGATTCGGTAGAATTAGATTGCTGAGCCAATATGAACTCTTGCTCATCGTGCTTTGTCGCCAGATCCAAAACCTGAGTGATGTGTTCCGCGTTCATTTTGTTATGAAGCGGATTACCCATTGACCCAAAACCCATCATCATTTCCTGAAGAATTTGCGGCCTATTTTCGGAGATTTTTCGCAGAGCGTTTTCCAGCGGAGGTTGAACTGGTTTATCTTCAACCGGCTTGACTACATCTGCCTTTGGTTCACCAGCGTCGCTCATTTGATAAAATGAGTTTCACAGGTTCCGTAAAACCATTTTTTTGAATCGCGGCTCGGAAGCAATTTCTGGAAAATTCTATCAAAACGACGTTCAACGAATCGCCCCATGATAAAATCCACCAACGCAGTTGCCTCTTGTGGTTCCAAAATCTTTTCAGTTTTAAGTTGAATCACTGCGGAAATCCCATTTTTCAAACTCTCAATATCTTTTGATATTGGGTGAGTGACAGTGGAATATGACTTCATGGCCTCAAAGAAGCCATAAACAAATTCAGCAGAATATGCCTCGTCGCTCTTTTTTTCTTCATTCAAAACGCCCCTTGAATGCGAAATCTTTTCGAGTTGGGAGTGGTTTCTGAAAATAAAATCATTCCACTTTTGCTCTTTTAATTCAGGCAGACCACTGGTTCCAGGCTCTGGTAGCTCCGGAAGCCCGTGAAAATGAATAGTCTGTTCAGCCGTTTTCATCTCAATCTAAGCCTTAGTTGATTGTTTAACATGCACTACTGTCAACAACTTTATTGTAATTCCGAATCATGTTTCTTGCAACGGTCAAAAGACCCTGCGTTTACAATAGATTTATGATTTCTTCCAAGGCCCAAACATGGTTGGTGATGCCCGCTTCCATCGCCGGTGTTACGCGCAAACTTTGGTGAATCCGGCAAAAATTGTAATGCATGAAGTAAATCGCAATCATGTGCTCATGGTTCTCGATTTTCTTGCTGAACGCATTTGTCAGCCGGGTAAAACGCCGCATTCCCATCCGCATTGAAAGATTTTGCCGCTCGGTATGACTGGTTGAAACGTGACGGAAATCAGGGTTGCCCGAAATGACCGCTTTACGCGATCCCATACATTGCGCTGGCGAGTACCGGACCTCACCCTCTTGCGGAGCAACTCCGTAAATCTTTTGCAGCATCGCGTAATCAATGTTCGCACCAAATGCATCCTCAACCGCTGTCAGATACGCCTTGTGGCCGTCTGTGGTTAATTGGACGCGGTTTGCCAGCCTCCCGGCCAGATCGTGCATGAAGTGATACGCCGCTCCAGCGTCACGGCTGCTGACAAACCAGCATGGAATTAGCTTCGTGTCGGGGCAAAGCGCCGTCCACGTCCAAACGCTTCCGACGCCGGGCTGGTTCCGCATTTCTTCAGGCAGGTTCTTGTCTTTGGCATACACAAACGACCAAATTTCATCGCATTGAATCCGTTGGCATTTGAGGTTACGGAAAACCTTGTCCTGATAAGCGGAGCAAGCGCGGCCAGCATCGGCCAGCAATTTTACAATCGTGTTCTTTGCAGCGCCCGTCAAACGCGACGTGGCACGGATAGAATTGCCCTCAGCGAGGCAGGCAAGGATTTGAGCGCGTTTACCAGTTGATGTTCTGTTCATAGATTCAATTTATACGTGCTCCAGCACGTAGTCAAGAAAATACTTGCTCGACTTTGTAGTTGACAATACTTGCCGGGGTACGTATTGTTTGGGCATGAAAGACGGCGAATTATTTCCAGGATTGGCGAGCAAGGCGGCGAAGGCCATGTCTGCGCTCGGAGCATCAAAGGGCGGCAAGGCCCGTGCAAACACAATGACACCTACCGAACGCAGCGAACAGGCAAGAAACGCTGTGCGGGCACGCTGGGAGCGCCTTGGTAAGCTAAAGGACATGAAACCCTCCACAGATGGTAAAAACGAGCCAGAAAAGCCTGAAATAATGACGGTGCTAAAAGAGGCTGATTTGGTGCCATTTTCCATGTTTGTTGGAACACTTCAAATTGGGGATATGAAGGTTGAATGCCATGTCCTTAGTGACTTTCGGCGCGTATTTACCCAAAGAGAAGTTGTTCGCGTATTAACCCGTGGGCGCGAAAGCGGCAATTTGAGTGCCTATTTGGACAGAAACCCATTGATAAATAAGGACGAAATCGCGGGCGATGAAATCCGGTTCAAAATACCCCAAAATCCCACCATCGCCATTGGCCGAGAAGCAACAAGAATCATTGAAATCTGCGAAAAATATCTGCAAGCGCGTGAACAAAAGAAGCTAAAGCCAAATCAATACAAGCTCGCCGATCAAGCCGGGATAATCATTCGGGCATGTGCCAAGGTGGGAATTATTGCGCTGATTGATGAAGCGACAGGCTTCCAACAATTCCGCGCCAAACGCGACCTTCAATTAAAGTTACAGGCTTTCATTGCCGACGAACTTCAAGAATGGGCCAGAATGTTCAAAGAAGAATTTTGGTTTGAGCTTGCACGTCTGGAAGGCATTCATTACTCGCCTAGAAGCAGGCCGCTTCGGTGGGGAAGATATGTGATGATGTTTGTCTATGATGCGATTGACAAAGATGTTGGAAAGGCGCTGAGGGATAAAAACCCAAACCCCCATTTCCTCAAAAACCACCATCAATGGCTCCAGAAATTCGGTCGAGAAAAGGTACATGACCAGCTTGAACGGGTAATTGCGGTCATGAAGACATGCAAAAATATGGACGAATTTAGAAAGCAGTTTGCGCGTGTTTTTAAAAAGTCACCGCAAACAAGCTTTGATGAAATCAACTGGAGCGCCGAAATCAGGGTGCCGAAGGTTTCCTGACAAGCTTCCCGCCTGTGGCTGTTTCAACGACCCGCAGGGCATTCTGGCTGGCATCTAATCGGCGCTGGCGGCGTTTGGCTGGCTTTTTGGTCTTTTTCATTTAATTGCGGCCTGTGCAATTATATTTGCAATCAACCATCCAATCAAACCCAATATCGCCCCCACAACGCCGATATAGCAAGTCACCATCCAAACGACTCTGAATAATCCGAAATGAAATTCGCCGCATTTAAAACAAAACCATGCTGTACGGCTAATTTTGTTCCCGCAAACACTGCAAGAAACCATTGGTTTATTCGAACCTCCCACCACATGAGGCCCAGATTTAGAAGCATCGAAATCCGCCTTGTTAATGTAAATTTGCGTCGGCTGGCGGCAATGTGGGCAATCAATGGTTTGGCCCAATCGGCGGTGGGAGGTTTCTGAAATGGACTCGAATTCTGAGACCTCGAATTCTATTTTTTCACCGCAATGCTGGCATTCGCAGTTGGTTATCATCGCGTAGATGAATTGAACCAAAGAAATGCCCTAAAAAGAAATCAAAATTCAAACTGACCCACTACCGAAATCGCCTTGAACTCAACGCCTTGAAAGATTATCGTTACCATGATGTTCAGCTTTTTCAATCAGGGATCCTTTCCCAAGACCTTGAAATCAAACCTTCCGTTCACTGCCAGCCGGGCCGGCTTGTGTTTCCTCATCGCCGGATTGAATGCCTGGATTGCCGGCGCGGCGCCGCCCGGCAACTTCACGCTCCGCATCGCCGTGGACCAGTTCGGCTACCGGCCGGACATGCCGAAGGTGGCCGTGATCTCGAATCCTCAAGTGGGGTTCAATACCAACCAGAGTTACACCCCCGGCAGCACTCTGGAGGTTCGAACCTGGAGCAACAACGCCGTGGTGTTTTCGGGATCCACCGTCGCGTGGAACAGCGGCGCGACCCACGCGCAATCCGGCGACAAGGTCTGGTGGTTTGATTTCTCGTCCGTCACGCTTTGGGGCGAATATTACATCTACGACCCCGCCAACGACGCCCGTTCCGACCGGTTCCGGATTGACAGTGCGGTTTACGAGGACGTGTTGAAGCAGGCCGTGCGTATGTACTTTTATCAGCGGCGGGGCGCGGCCAAGACGTTGCCCTATGCCGAACCGCTCTGGACCGACGGGACAAATTTCATGGGGCCGCTGCAGGACACGCATTGCCGGCTGGTCACCAACCCGGTCCAAGCCACGGAGAAAGACCTGCGCGGCGGTTGGTTTGATGCCGGGGATTACAACAAATATGTCAATTTCACGGTCAGTCCCATCTCCGACCTGCTGTTCGCTTACCGGCAGAACCCGTTGATCTGGCCGGACAACTGGAACATTCCTGAATCCGGGAACGGGATTCCGGATTTGCTCGACGAGGTGAAATGGGAACTGGACTGGCTGCTGCGCATGCAGAACACCAACGGCTCGGTCTTGAGCAAGGTCGGGGTGAACCAATATCAGGGAGCTTCGCCGCCCAGCGCCGAAAGTTCACAGACATTTTACGGGGCCGAAAGCACCTCCTCGACGCTGAGCGCCGCGGGCAATTTCGCCCAGGCGGTGCGCGTTTACCAGTCTGTGGGCATGACGGCCTACGCCAATACGCTGAGCAACGCCGCCGTGGCCGCCTACAACTGGGCCGTGGCCAATCCAACAGTAATTTTTACCAACACCGGATTTGCCAGCGCCAATCCGGAACTGGATACCAGCTCGACCGCCAATTACAATTATGCCCGGGACAATCTGCGGATTCGGGCGGCTGTGTTTCTTTACGACCTCACCGGCCAGTCCGCCTACCGCACCTTCGTGGAATCCACCTACGCCAACATCCACGGGATTGCCTGGTATTGGTGGAACTTTTATGAAAATCCCGTGCAAGACGCGCTCCTGTATTACACCACGTTGCCCGGCGTCTCCCCAACGGTCGTTTCAACGATCCGCAGCTATAAGCAGTCCTCGATGAACGGCAGCGGTTTTATGGGCGCCTGGACCGCTCACACCGACGCGTATCAGGCGTATCTCTCCGACGGCGACTACACCTGGGGCAGCAGCCAGGAAAAAGGCCACATGGGAATGCTGTATGACGAGCAGAACACCTACGGGCTGGACACGGCCAATGCGTCCGGCTATCGCGCCGCCGCCGCGGGTTATCTACACTACTTCCACGGTGTCAACCCGCTCACGATGGTGTACCTGTCGAACATGTACGCGCATGGCGCGACCAATTGCGCCAACCAGATCTACCACTCCTGGTTTGGCGACGGGACGATTTACGATGATGCGCGGACGTCTCCCAATGGACCCGCGCCCGGATATGTCCCCGGCGGCGCCAATTATGATTTTGTTCAAGACTCCGCCTACACCGGTCCGCCCCTGGTGCCGCCCCTGGGCCAGCCGCCCCAGAAATCCTATAAAGATTGGAACACCGCCTGGCCGGAGGATTCGTGGCAGATTACCGAACCTGGAATCTATTATCAGGCCGCATACATCTACCTGCTGTCCCGTTTTGTCCAGCCTTTAACTTATTCGGATTGGACGACCGGCTACGGTTTGAGCGGCGCTGCGGCGGACCCGATGGCCGACCCGGACGGTGATGGAGTCAAGAACGTGATGGAATATGCCTTTGGCCTGTCCCCCGTGACGGCGGACGCATCGGCCCTGCCCCAGTTCCATCTCCAGTCACAAACTGTGAACGGACAGCCCGGAACCTATCTGACCGTTCAGTTCCTGTGCCAGATGGGAGCCACAAACCTGACCTACACGATTGAAGTCTCCACCAACCTCCTTGCTTGGACTCCGGTCTGCACCATCGTCGGCACCAACGCGCCGGTCGGACCGGGATTTGTCCAGCAAACCGGCACCGGTTACCAGCGCCAGATTGTGGCGTGCGACACGGTTCCCGTGGAATCCGCCGTCGGCGCGCGGTTCGTGCGCTACAAAATCACCCTGAACTGAACGGCCGGCCGAACCGCGGATGTTTCAAATCACGAAAAGACAAACGGCACAAAAACCCGGAGGCGGCGGGTGAACGCAGATTTTTCACCGCCAAGGACGGGTATGTGGTTAGACAAGTTCTTTTTCATTAAAAGCGTTTTTTCTTTTCTGTTTCAGGCAAGCGGCGTGAATGTTTTATTGGGATCCAGCACATAAATCCTTCCGGCCCTCAGCAAGCGGTAGGTTGTCTGGCGCAAGGTTAGCCGGATTTGACCCATCTGCTTGAGTCCCTTGGGGCGACGCTGGAGATTATTTTCCCGACCTTCAGCGCCAGCCGTTCATCGATTTCTCCCAACGGGGTCCAACGGCCCATCAGCAGATACCAAATACCTGTGTTCTGAACCTACGCCGTCACCTATGTTTTGAACCTGCACCATGGCACGACGGAATTTGAGAGTCCAGATTGCATCACGTAAAAACTGCGTCTAATGTGACAGGTTGCGGAGGCTGGCCGCCGTCCTGTACCGTCATAGCTTCGGAGCGAAGACGGATGGCCGTGGCCCCTGAAGCAAGCGGCCTTGACTTGTTAAGTTCTCACGATGATCTGGTTTCCCGGCTTGTTTCCCGGGGATGGACCGCCGGCAGGGTCAGAATAAAAGTGGAGCCTTCCCCCGGCTTGCTTTTGGCGGTGATATCGCCGCCATGATACAACGCAATCTTTCGAACAATGGCCAGCCCCATGCCGGTTCCCTCATACTCGTTGCGGGTGTGCAACCGCTGGAAAGCGTTGAATATGCGATCCAGATATTTCTCATCAAAACCAATGCCGTTGTCACTCACCGTTAAGCGGCAAAGTTTCTTTTCTGGCGAGTCGGGGTCGGGAATAATCTGCGCCTCGACCTTGACCACCGGCAGTGCTTCAGGCCGGCGGAATTTGAGGGCGTTGCCGATCAGATTTTGCAGCAACTGCCGCATCTGCAATGGTTCCGCATCTATGACCGGGAGCGAGCCCACTTCCACCCGTCCCTTGACCTGTTCAATGCGGCCTTCCAGATCTTCCAGGACCCCGCCGGCCGTTTCCGCCAGATTAACCGCCGTGAATGGTTGGGCCTTGGTCGTAACCCGTGAGAAAGCAAGCAGGTCGTTGATCAGAACCTGCATCCGGCCGGCCGCCTTTTGCATCCGGTTTAGACAGTCCGCCGAATCGGGCGCCAGGCTGGCATTCATTTCCTTGAGGCGTTCGCCAAAGACAGTGATTTTTCTCAGGGGTTCCTGCAAGTCATGAGAGGCCACGTAGGCAAAATCCGCCAATTCACGATTACTGCGTTCAAGCTGGGCCGCCAGTTGGCGCAACTTTTCCTCGCTCTTATGCAGGGCCTCCTGGGCCGTCTTCATCTCGTGAATGTCACGGGTCACTCCCACCGTGCCCAAAATGTTGCCCTGTCGGTCGCGCCATAAAACTTTACTGCTGATGGACCAGCGTTTCGGGCTGTCGGGGTCGCGGGGATTGTTCTTGTACTGTTCCTGATTGATCACCGGCTCGCCGGTTTCGATGGTCCTCTGCTCATCGATGTAAAACTGCGCCGCCAGTTCCTGGGGAAAGAAATCAAAATCGGTCTTGCCTCTCATCTCCTCGGGCGAATTCAACCCGAAGGCCCTCGCGTGAGTAGGATTATTCAATACAAAACGCCCCTGCTTGTCCTTGGCATAAATCTTGTCCGGCAAATTATCAATGACCGTGCGCAGCAAATCCCGCTCCTGCACCAGCTCCGCGACGGTCTGCGCCTGCCTGGCGTTTTCCTGCGCCAGTTGCGCGTTGAGTCCGGCGTTTTTTGAGCCTTCCAATCCCCCCATCGTATGCCCTTTTGGTACGGAAGGGACCGATCCGGCCGGCGGCACATCGATGTCGTTATCGGCTGTATTCATGGTAAAACGTGAACCGTCCAACTGTTGGGAAGCAGAATTAACGCCACAAAGTATTTTGTAAAGTATTATCAGTCTTTTGAATTACTAATCATTCGTTTGCACTAATCCGGTTTCGCGAACCGTGCCTGTTTCAAAACCGGGCGTCGCGAGTGCGGAGCGGTATTCCCGTTGATTCGTTCTGGAACCCGGTTGGCGGCCCGCAGCCGCGCCTTTGAAAGCGGCGTCAAGGTCAATGGGGGCAGGCAAAGGCGCGCCGCGGGTTGCCCTGACCGCTGATAATTTGCCGGCGCCACTCCGTGCGACATGAAAGCAATGCTGCGCGCAATCTTTTGATCGTTTCTGGCTTCCGCGCTCGCGCTCCGAGTCATACGTTATTTCGCTGGTAAGTTTGACTCATTTTTTCCGTCCGTGGAGCCAGGCGGGAAAACACGTTTTCCATGTCCTGGTTGTCATTAAGAACAACACTGCTCGAGTCTGACCCCAAAACCAGCCCAAATATCCACTAACTTTTGCAAAGCAATATGAGATTTCTGCACTGTCGAAAGCACAAGACCAAATGCTGTTTCCGCCCGGGCCGCGAACCGAAAACCTGTCAGTAAACCTTCCGCAGGTTTGAAGGGAGAATGTTCAGTTCCGAACGGTACTTGGCGACGGTGCGGCGGGCGATGGTGATGCCCTTGTCGCCGAGCATTTTCACCACTTCCTGGTCTGACAACGGTTTGGTGGGTTCCTCGTTCCTGAAGATTTCGGCAATCATGTCCTTCACACTGGTATTGGACACGCCGTCGCCGGTGGCGGTTTGCAGGCCGGCGGTGAAGAAAAATTTCATTTCGAACACGCCCTGCGGCGTCTGCATATATTTGGCGGAAACCGCGCGGCTGACGGTGGTTTCGTGAACGCCCACCACCTCGGCCACCTGCGCCATCGTCATCGGCCGCAAATAAGCGACGCCCTTTTCCATGAAGTCGCGCTGCCGTTTGACGATTTCCTTGGCGATGTTCAGGATGGTCTGCTGCCGCTGGTGGAGGCTCTTGATGAGAAATTTCCCGGCCCGAATTTTTTCGCGGATGTAATTTTTCACCTCGGCGGTATTTTCGCCCTGTGACATCAGGTCTTTATAGATGTTGCTGATGCGCAGGTGGGGAATATGCTCGTCGTTGGTGGTCACGACAAAATCGCTGCCGACCTTTTGCACAAACACCTCGGGCAGCACATAGTGGTCGGTGTCCGGCAGGAAGGCCCGGCCGGGACGCGGTTCCAGGCGGCCAATGCGGCCCAGCGCGTCCTGAACCTCCTCCACCGTGTGACCGGTGCCGCGGGCGATTTCCGGGATGCGCCGTTTGCCGAGCGCGTCCATGAAATCGCGCACGATGCGATATTCGAGCGAATCCTGCCGTCCGGCGCGTTGCAGTTGGAGCACGAGGCATTCACGCAAGTCCAGCGCGCCCACACCCGGCGGATCGAAGGTTTGAATGACGTTCAAGACCTCTGAAATTTTCTCCTCCGGCAGGTTGGCGGTGGCCGCTATTTCCTGTGGCGTGGATTTGAGGTAACCGTAGTCGTCAATATTGCCGATGACCAACTCCGCAATGTGGCGCTGTTCCTCGTTCAAATCCGTTTCCCGCACCTGGTCCATCAGAACCTGTGCCAGCGTGGTGCCCGCGGCCAGCGAATCGAACATGAACTGGCGTTTTTCCTCATCTTCGGCCGACTGACGGATGGGAATGTTGGCCTGCGCAAAATGGTCGCGCCATTCCTGGTCGAGTTGAACCAGCCGGTCAAATTCCGCTTGAAAATCGTCGGTCGCGGTGTCGTTGCTTTCGCCGTTTCTCAACAGCGTAGTATCATTGAGCACCGTGGTATCACCCGTACCAGTACTTTCCGCCGACGGCTCCGATTGTCCGGTTGGCTCATCGGCTTCCTCCCCGTCAGCGGCCAACCGGTCGCCGAGTTCGGGTTCCGGCGATGACACCTCTTCCAGTACGGGATTTTGCTGCAATTCCTGTTCAACCAACGCCTTTAATTCCAGCGTCGGCGCTTGCAGCAATGCCAGCGACTGCTGTAACTGTGGCGCCAGCACCAGGGATTGAGTGAGGCGAGCTGATAATTGTAAACTTTGCACCATCGGCAATTTTATTTTAACTCAGTTCCACCAAAGCACAAGCACAAATGGCACAACATTCGCTGCGCCCCTGAAATTTACGGAAAAACTGGATTTTAGTGCCGTTTAAATCCATCTTCCCATTATGAAACTGATTCTTTCGACGCATAATGTCACTCTGACCAAATCCCTCGAAGATCATGTGCTCGGCCGGCTGCAAAAACTCGATCATTTTGACCAACGCGCCGTGGACGCCCGCGTTACGCTGGAACACGACCACACGCGGGCGCCCGAGAAACAGTTCAGCTGTTCCATGCGCCTGAGCGTACGCGGCCCGGATTTGTTTGCCGAGGACCGCGAAAGCGATTTGTATGCCGCTATTGACCAGGTAACAAAAAAAATTGAACAGCAGATTCGGAAACGCCACGATAAACGGACCGCCAGAAAGCGTAACCTGCCCGCCCGCACCAAATCCCGCCGCCAGGAATCGAATCTTTGATGATTCTTCGCGCCCGAACGGTTCTGCCCGTCTCTTCGCCGCCCATTGAGAACGGCGCGGTGCTCGTTGCCGGCAACCGCATTCGCACGGTCGGTTCATGGTCCGATTTGAAATCGCAAGCCGGGGAGGAAATTTGTGATTTGGGGGAAGTGCTTTTGCTTCCCGGGCTGGTCAATGCCCATTGCCACCTCGACTACACCGACATGGCCGGCGAATTGCCGCCGCCCAAAACCTTTACCGACTGGATTCCACTCATCACGGCCGCCAAAACTGCGTGGAGCTATTCTGACTACGCGCATTCCTGGCTGCGCGGCGCCCACATGCTGGTGCGCAACGGGACCACGACGGTCGCGGACATCGAGGCCATGCCCGACCTTTTGCCGGAAGTCTGGGACGCCACACCCCTGCGGGTTTTATCCTTCCTCGAAATGACCGGCATCCGCGCGCGGCGGGACCCGAAGAAAATCCTCCGGGAAGCGCTGGAGAAGATTGATTCGCTCTCCCACGCGCGCTCTTCGGCTGCACTTTCGCCGCATGCCCCTTACTCCACCCTGCCGGAACTGCTCCGGAGCAGCGCCCGGGTTTCGCGCAAACATCACTGGCCGCTCTGCACGCATGTGGCCGAATCCGAGCACGAATTTGAAATGTTCACCCGCGCCGGCGGGATGATGTATGACTGGCTTAAACGGAACTTTCGCGACATGAGCGATTGCGGGCTGGGTTCCCCCGTCGAACATCTTGCCCGCAACAACATGCTCGGCAAGAACCTGATCGCTATCCACGCGAACGTGCTGGCGCATGGCGACGCCGCCTTGCTCGGCAAACACCGGGTGAATGTTGTTCATTGTCCGCGCAGCCATGCCTATTTTCGTCATCCGCCATTCCTGCGGGAACGGCTGGCCAACGCCGGCGCCAACCTTTGTCTGGGCACCGACAGCCTCGCCACCGTTCGCGTCATGGGAAGACCAAAACCGGAATTGAACCTGTTCGAGGAAATGCGCGCGCTTGCCGACGCCGACCGGACTGTTTCTCCGGTGGAGGTTCTCCGGATGGCCACCGTTAATGGAGCGCGGGCGCTCGGCCGGCGCGGACAAGTCGGCGAACTCCGTCCTGATGCCTTCGCGGATTTGATTGCGATTCCCGCTTCAGGAAAACACGAGGAGATTTACGAAACCGTGCTGGCCCACGATGGTCCCGTGCTCGCGAGCTTGATTGATGGGCGCTGGGTGATTCCGCCCAAATAATCAGTGATTTCTGTTCGCCATCGGCACTCCATAAGCCTTTTTGCTCGTAAATCGTAAATCGTAAATCGTAAATTTCCCGGGTGCCTTCTTTCGATGCAGAATTGCGACGACGCCTCGACGCCATTCGTGGCCAGGGTTTGCTGCGCGAACTCCGCCGCGTGGATTCGCCGCAGGGCACGCGCATCCGGGTCGGTGGTCAATCGTTGCTTAATTTTTCATCGAACGACTATCTCGGACTGGCCAATGACCCGTCGCTCAAGGAAGCCGCCGGCAAGGCGGTGGAAAGATTTGGCGCCGGCGCCGGCGCGTCGCGCCTGATTTGCGGTTCATTGGCGCCTCATCACGAACTGGAGGAAACGGTCGCCCACTTCAAAGGCACCGAAGCCGCGCTGAGCTTTTCGTCCGGCTACGCCACGGCGATCGGAACCATCTGCTCGTTGCTCGGCAAGGATGACGTCATCATTCTTGATAAGCTGGTTCACGCCTGCATCGTGGATGCCGCCCGGCTCAGCGGTGCTAAAATCCGCGTCTTTGCCCATAATGATCCCGATGACCTCGAAGAAAAATTGAAATGGTCAAATCGGAGGGGCGAGCAACGCGAGTCCCAAACTTCCACAACAATACTCTCAGGGACTCCCATAACTCGTCCCTCCGAAGGTAAACATCGCACACTCGTCGTCACCGAGAGCATTTTCTCGATGGACGGCGACGCTGCGCCGCTGCGGGAAATTGTGGCGCTCAAGGAGAAATACGGCGCGTGGTTGATGGTGGACGAGGCCCACGCGACCGGGCTTTATGGAAAGCATCGCCGCGGACTCGCGGAAGAACTCGGGGTGAGTGACAAAATCGAGATTCAAATGGGCACCCTCGGCAAGGCGCTCGGCGCCAGCGGCGGTTACATCAGCGGCTCACGCGGGCTGGTTGATTTTCTCGTCAATCGCGCCCGCAGCTTCATTTTTTCCACCGCGCCCGTCCCCGCCGCCGCCGCCGCCGCCCAGGCGGCGATTGAATTTGTTCAATCTGGCGAAGGCAAGTTGCGGCAGGAATCACTTTGGGCACGCGTCAAGGAATTCCAATCGCAAATCGCAAATCGTAAATCGCAAATTCCCAGCGCGATTATCCCGCTCATTATCGGTAACGAAACCCGGGCTGTCGAAGCCGCCGCCAGATTGCGCGCGCAAAACATTTTTGTTCCTGCCATCCGATATCCGACCGTCGCGCGCGGGCAAGCGCGCTTGCGGGTGACGCTGACGGCGGTTCACACTGCCGAGGAAATCAATCAACTTGCCGTCGCATTGGAACAAATTGTAAATCGTAAATCGTAAATTAAAAATCGAATGAACCGGCTCGCTCAACTCGATCATCGGTTTCTTTGGCATCCCTTCACGCAAATGCGCGACTGGTTGCAACGCGAGCCGATTCTGATTGTGGAAGGCAAAGGCGCCGTTCTGCGTGATGTGCGTGGCCGCGAATATCTCGACGCCAATTCGTCCATCTGGACCAATCTCCATGGCCATCAGCATCCAACCATCAACATGGCCATCCGGCGGCAGCTCGGAAAAATCGCTCACTCCTCGGCATTGGGATTGGCCAATGAACCGGCACCGGCGCTCGCTGGAAAACTGATTGAAGCCGCCAATAGAATTTATGATTTACGATTTGCGATTTGCGATTCGGCAGGCAAATCGGCGCGTAAATCTAAAATTGTAAATCGCAAATTAGAAAAGGTTTTCTATTCGGACGACGGCTCCACGGCTCTCGAAGTCGCGCTCAAGCTCGCCTACGAATTCACCCGCCGCGCGCGGAGCGCGGACAGCCTGTCCGCGAAAAAGAAAGCTGCCGAACCGAAATTCCTTTCACTGGCAGGCGCGTATCACGGTGACACCGTCGGCGCGGTCGCACTTGGCCACATTGATTTGTTTCACCGGAGCTACTCCGGGCTGTTGTTCCAGACGGACAAGGTCATGGCGCCGTATTGCTATCGTTGTCCCTTCAACCAGGCGAGACCGGAACGCGCCGATGCGCGCGAATACCGGAAGTGCCACTGGGAATGTGTCGGCAAGGTTGAACAGCGCTTTTCCGCCCAGAAGAAAAAAGGAAATCCCTACGCCGCCTTCGTGTTTGAACCGTTGATGCAAGGCGCAGCGGGGATGATTCCACAACCGCCGGGCTGGTTGAAACGCGCGACCGGGATCGCTCGCAGCCATGGCGCGTTGCTGATTGCCGACGAAGTAATGACCGGATTTGGGCGCACCGGCTTTGGAGCGGCGGTCTGTGACCACCGCACTTCTTCGAATAATTCCAGCGGCGGTCATAGCCCGCCGCTACAGCCGAACTTATTCGCCTGCCATCACGAAGGCGTTCAGCCGGATTTCCTTTGTCTGGCCAAGGGTTTGACCGGCGGTTACCTGCCGATGGCGGCGACGCTGACCACGCGGAAAATCTTCGACGCCTTCCTCGGTAGATACGAGGAGTTCAAAACTTTCTTCCACGGCCACAGCTACACCGCCAATCAACTGGGCGCGGCGGCGGCGCTGGCGAGTCTGGAAATCCTGCAAAGCCCGGAATCCGTCCGTTCACGGCAGGCGCTGGAGAAAATCCTGCACAAAGAACTGCAAACGCTTTGGTCTTTGCCGAATGTCGGTGACATCCGCCAGGTCGGGTTGATGGCCGGAATCGAGCTGGTAAAAAACTGGCGGACGCGCGAACCGTTTGATTTGCACGAGCGCGCCGGTATCCGCGTGTGCGACGCCATGGCCCGACGCGGTGTGCTCACGCGCCCCATCGGCAACGTGATTGTCCTGATGCCGCCGTATTGCACCACCCGCGCCCAGGTCAGCCGCATGGTCGCCGCCTTGGGCGACAGTGTGAAGACGGTCTTGCGCGGATGAACGGCGCCGGCTTTGAATCAATGGGCCTGGACGGGACCGAGGGGCAGAACCGTCCGGCGCGTCAGTTCATTGAGCACTTGCGCCAGCCCCGCGTACATCGCAGACAGGCCGCAGACGATCCCTTCGTAGCCGGTGAAATGTTTAAAGCCCAAGCTGACGCCGCCGACCTCTCCGTAAGCCAGCAGGAAGAACAGGATGGTTAGCGAGAGAAAGACGAATTGCAGGGCGCGATTTAATCGCAGCGTGCCGATAAACATGACGCCGGTGAAGATGCCCCAGCAGGCCAGGTAGGCGGCCATGGCGTTCTCATCGGGCGCACCAATCGCACCGGTTTTGGGGAGCAACACCAGTCCCACCAACGTGAGCCAGAACATGCCGTAGGAGGTGAACGCCGTGGTTCCAAAGGTGTTGTTCTTCTTCCATTCCATGGCGCCGGCGATGACCTGGGCGAGGCCGCCGTAGAAAATGCCCATCGCCAGGACCATGCTGTTAAGTTCGTACAGGCCGATATTGTGCAGGTTGAGCAGCACGGTCGTCATCCCGAAAGCGAGCAATCCCAACGGAGCCGGATTGGCTGTCGTGTCCTTGATTTGAATCGAGTTTGATTCGGTCATGTGAGTTGTGGGTTAAGGGTTTTTGCCAGTGGTCGGCAGATGATTATCGTTGCCCAGCCATGCAGTCAAGCGTCGCCTCCTCACCATGGTCGTGGTTGAGGATTACATTGTTATTTTGCTGGAAATGCTGCGCTGACAACAAGAATTGTCCAGCAAGCAAAACCAAAAGTCTTTAACGGAGCAGATATTCCGTTAGGATGAAGTTTTGCTGTGAACGATTGTAGACAGGCAGCGCTGGCCGGGCCGCCGACATTTGGCATGAAAAAACCGCGTGACATGCGGCTGGATGCATTGCGCGGTTTGTTTTTAATCATCATGGCCGGTGTGCATGTGCCCACGCCGGTATCGCACGTAATGCAGGATCCATTGGGTTACAACGGCGCGGCGGAAGGCTTTATTTTTTTGAGCGCCTGCCTGGCCGGCATCGTTTACGGCCGAACCTACTGGCAGGCGGATTGGACCGCGATGTCACATCGCGCCTGGAAGCGGGCCCGGCAGATTTACCTCGTCCATTTGGCGGTACTGGTGCCCGTCGTGTTGATCGTGTGGATGCTGGCCGGTTTGCTTCCGCCACTGGCCATCCATTTCAGTGATTTCCTTGCCCACCCCTGGGGCAGTATGGTGCTCATGCCACTGCTGTTGCATCAACCGCCGCTCTTCGACATTTTGCCGCTGTACGTGATTTTTATGCTCGCCGTGCCCTGGCTGTTGTCCCTGGCGCGCCGGCGCGGTTGGGGAATGATTTTGATGGTCTCGGCCCTCGGCTGGCTGGCCGCGCAATGCAAACTGGACGCACGACTCATGGGTGATCCGACGCGGTTGTTGCCGTTGCGCTGGGGATCCTTTGACTTTCTGGCCTGGCAATTTCTTTGGGTTTGCGGGCTGGCGCTGGGGGAAACCTCCCTTCGGCGGCCCATCATCAAACCACAACTTCGTCTCTGGCTGGCCATCCCGGCGTCCGTAATTGTGCTGGCCGGAATTCTGTCACGTCACGGATTCTGGCCATGGCCACAAACCTGGCAGAATCCCAATATCTTCCTCTGGATGGACAAATGGACACTGGGGCCGTTGCGGGCGCTGAATTGTGCCGGGTGGGTCGTCTTGTTGCTCGCCTGGAATCCGCATCCACCGGCATGGTTGCTGGCCCCGTCAGCGCTTTTGGGACGGAATTCGCTGGCCGTGTTTGCGTTTCACCTGCCACTGGTCATCGCGGCCACGGTTATCGTCCAGCAGTTCATCCCGTCTAACACGTGGCAAACGATCATCGGCCTGCTGGTGATTGTCCTGCTCTTCGTCTGGGCGGCTGGATGGGAATACCGCAAACGCCGACGCGCCAGGATCACGGCAGCAGTGGCCGCCAAAAACGTCAAATCTTCGTTTCCGACAACTCCAGCAACCGCGTGAATTGTTCGTTCGTCACCGGCATCACGGACAGGCGGGATTGTTTCACCAATGCCATTTCTCTCAGAATTTTGTCAGCTTTAATCAGAGAAAGCGCAACCGATTTCGCCAACGGTTTGACCGGCGCCAGATCAACCGCCGACCAGTCCTCTTCGCCGGCGGTGGGGTCGGGATAAGCCTCCCGTGCAACGCGCGCCAGGCCGACGACGGACCTGGCCTCGCCGCTATGATAAAAGAAAACCAGGTCGCCCGCCTTCATGCCCCGGAGATTTTTCCGGGCCGGAAAACTGCGGACGCCGGTCCAGGCCGTTTTCCCGTCCTTTGAAAAGTCGGACCATGAATAATCTTCCGGTTCCTGTTTTACGAGCCAGTAGTTCATTTACGATTTATGATTTACGATTTACAATGGCGGCGTGAGCTTGGCTGAAAACTTTGAAACAATCCAGCAACGGATTCGCGCGGCCTGTGAACGCTCCGGACGCGCTCCCGACTCGGTCACCCTGCTGGCCGTGACCAAAGGCCAGCCGCCGGAGGTGGTGTGCGCGGCCGCAGGCTGCGGCCAGATCCTTTTCGGCGAAAACAAGGTGCAGGAGGCGAAAGCTAAAATTCCGCTGTGCCCGGGCAAGTTGCGCTGGCACTTCATCGGCCACCTGCAATCCAACAAATGCCGCGACGCGGTGGAATGGTTCGAGATGATTCAGAGCGTGGACAGCCTGTCGCTGGCACAGGAAATCAACCGCCGCGCCGGACAGGCGGCCAAGACCCTGCCGGTTTTGCTGGAGGTCAACGTGGCGGGCGAGGCGAGCAAGTTCGGCTACCAACCGGAAAAACTGCTGACGGAACTGGAAGTCCTCAATCAATTGCCGCGCCTTGAAATTCATGGTTTGATGACCGTGCCGCCGTATGTCACCGACCCGGAAAAGGCACGCCCGCATTTCCGGCGGTTGCGCGAACTGAAAATGCAATGCGAGCAAAACCTCGGCGTTCGCCTGCCCCATTTGAGCATGGGCATGAGCGGCGATTTCGAGGTGGCGATCGAAGAAGGCGCGACCATGGTGCGGATCGGCACGGCCTTGTTCGGCCTGCGCGTTGCGGCAAAAATGCGTACGCCGGCAGAATGAATTTATGCTGCAATTTTCGCCAGAGGGTCTATCTTTGCAGCAATGACTATCGAGACGTACAAACGGGAGATTGCCGAGGCCGTGAAGGCTTACGAGCGTTACATCGTGTGCATTGACAAAACACCCGAAGATTTCGAGGCATCGCTGGCCTCGCTGATGGCCAAGGCCATCAAGGCCTACGAGAACCGCGACGAAGGATTGCGCCACGGCATTGCGCTCGACAAACAGGTGACCATCATTCTGAGCCAAAGCGATGAAGCCCGCCCGTTGTGCGGCATTTATTTCAACCTCCACTCGCCTTACCGAAAAGCAGCGTTGCCAAAAACCGTCAAGTCATTCAGCGACAAACCCCGGGAATAAAAGCACGAATCCAGGGCTTATTGGTCGCGCACTTCATCACCCGCTTGGGCAGTTCCCGTAACAAGGTCGGCCACGATGTCGTTGTCACGCTGGGGACCGGTGATTTTAACCTCACCCACCTTCAAACCATTGCGGTATAAAAACAGGGTTTGATCCATATTCGGCATCCGGCCAATCGGAAAACTCAGGACGACAAAGCGTCCGGCGGTATTGTAGGTGGCAACCCTGGCCGTGAGCGAATTGTCGGGTGTCACGATGGGATTCAACGGCGTGGATGGAGTAGCGGGCGCCAGATAAGCGCTGGCCGGTGCCGGCGGCGGGGGTTGTTTCCGGTGATGGAAAAGGGCGCAACCGTTCGCCAGCATCGCGACCATGAACAAAACCCCGAGAGTCGAAAATTTCATGGCAACAGTTAAGCGCGCAGCGGCGCGCAGGTCAATTCACGATTCGGTAATAACGGTGTCGTCGTGTTCGTAGGCCGGCGCGCAACAACACAGCAACCGCAGTGTTTCATGACCGATATTCCAAAGCTTGTGCTTTTGTCCGGGCAAAATCGCCACGGCATCGCCGACCTGCACCTCATGGGTTTCGCCTTCAATGCGCATCCGCCCGATACCATGCGTGATGTAGTAAATCTCCTCGGTCCTGACATGGTAATGCTCCTGCGTGGCGCCACCCACAGGCAGGCGCGCCTCGGCAAGGCTTTGATGGCGGATGGCCGAGTTGCGATGCGCCAGCAGTTCGCGGATTTCCGAACCGTCCTTGGTGATGAACGGCGGAACTTCGTTGAGATTTTTAATATCCATAAATCGCCCGGTTATAAATGCTCCGATGCTCTGGAAATTTTCGACCAATCGGTTTGCCCGATGACAACACCGGCCACAATCAAAATCATTGCCACCCAGAACGTGGATGTGACCGGCTCGTGCAGAAAAAAGTAAGCCCAGGACATCGTGCTGAGCGGAATCAGGTTGTTAAACAGCATCACCCGGCTGGTGCGCCAGCGGCGGAGCGCGTCATTCCACAGCGCATAGGGAATCACCCCGCCAAAGACGACGCAGAAGGCCAGCACGCCGAGGCAAGCAGGGTTGACCGGCAGGGCGCGCATCGCAATCTCCACCAACCCGAACGGCAACAACAGCACCCCGGACATCCACATGGTGTGCGCCGCGACTTCCGTCCCGCTCAATTGCACGCTCAAGAAGCGCATCTGCCGGCTGAAGTACGCCCACAGAATGCTGCAGGCCAAACCGAAAAATTCTCCGAGCAAATCCGGTTTCGCCGTCCGCAACGCCGGCCCTAACAACACCAGCACGCCGCCGACCGCCAGCAAGGCCGCGCCATACCGTTTTGCGCTCGCCCAGTTTCGCCGCAGCCGTTCCTCCCACAACAAAGCCCAGACCGGCGACGCGCCGAGATACAACGCCACGTGCGACGCACTGGTCAGCCGCAACGCCCAGTTGAAGGCGACGATATACACCGCAAGGCTCAAGCCACCCCGCAGCCACAATTGCCGGCGCAAGCCGGGGGTCGGTGTGCGGTATTCGCCAAGCCACGAGGTATAACGCAACACAGCGAGCAATAATGCTCCCGCCAGGAGAAAACGGATGCTGCCGGTCCAGATGGGTGGCCAGGCCATGACCAGCCATTTGGTGCCGGCATTGTTCCCGCCCCACAAAAAGACGGTGAACAGCAGGCTGCCCGCCACCGCCGCGTTATTTTTGGATTGCAACACGGCGGGAGTTAGCCAATGCGCGCGCAGCTTGCCAATGAAATTTTGGCAGGGACGGCGTGCTGCGCCGACCGGGCATCGTCCTGCGATGCCCCTGCCCACGGCTCGTCAGTAGATTCATGTTCCTTGTGCACTGCCCACAGACCATAAACCGCATCGTGGTAGCGCAGGCGTCCTCGCCTGCGGGTCCACCAGGGCGTCCCGCCGGGTGTTCCTTCCGACAGCAAGACACTGTCGAAACCCGCAGTCGGGACGACTGCGCGACGAACCGGTTCCTGGAAAGTCCCGCCCCACCGACTAATGGCTTAAATTCATTTGACCATTACCGGCCACGAATTAATTTGGTCGCATGGATCATTCGCCCGGCTTTCTCAAACTCGTCAACGACGCCAAATCGCGCGTCCATGAAATCACCATTGAACAGGCGCGCGAACGGCTGAAGCAAAATGCCAAGGCCATCTTGGTGGACGTGCGCGAAGACCGCGAATGGCAAAAGGAACATGCCGCCGAAGCTGTCCATCTTGGCAAGGGGATTTTGGAGCGCGACCTGGAGAAGCTGTTTCCCGATCCAGCCACGGAAATCATCATGTACTGTGGCGGCGGATTTCGATCGGCGCTGACGTGCGACGCAGCGCAGAAAATGGGTTATCGCAACGTGCACTCGCTCGCCGGCGGTTACAAGGCGCTGGTTCAAGCCGGCTGGCCGATGAAAAGCGGTGAGTAATTTTCGGCGGTGTCCTAATTAGCAAATGGGTAGGGCGGGCAGTCCCCTGCCCGCCGCGAATGCTTGAAACGGCGCGCACGGAGTGACGCGCCCTACCGAAACCAGGAAACGGCGTAATCTTTCTTACGCCTGTCCTTCGGCATTCAGTTTCTCAAAAAAGCGGACTTCGCGGGCAAAACTCTTCTCCGAATCCGAGGCATGTATCATGTTGAAGAGAAATTGATCATCGCCCGGCTGCTGGAATTTCAAGCGATACGGGGCATTTGCTTCGTTGGCGCCCGGAAAGAAATCACCGCGAATCGTGCCCGGCTCCGCCTTCCATGGCATGGTTGCGCCCACGGCTTTGCGGACTTTTTGAATCGCGCCGGCTCCTCGTAAATGAATGACCTTTACCGGGCCGTAAGCCATATACTTGGAAGTCCCGTCCAGGCACGGAGGCCGGTCGCCGATGGCCGGAAAATAAAACTCCTTCCATTTTTCCTCCGGCAGGTTTTCGTTTTCGGCGAGCGTGCATTCTGCCACCACTTTTAACCCCAACGCTTTCAGGCGGGCCTCGACCTGAACGTTCAGGTTGCGCCAGAACGTGTCCGGTTTGATGATGACCAGCGTGTCTTCTGCCTTACCCACTGTCATAATTTGGTAGTGCCCTAATTTGATTTACCACCCCTAATTAAGTAATACACCGCTACTATTGCTAAGACGAATATTCCAGCGATAATTTGCACCTTTAAGGGAGCATTTGTGTTAACACGAGTACCGAGAACAATTGAGGCAATCACAAATCACCCATTCGTTTTGAGTCTTTTACGATTTGTACCCGCACGGCGGTCACAGCATCAAAAGATTGGTCTGCATTTCTACTTTCATGATGCGGAGGGGCCTGACATTAAACCGCATAACTACGGTTTGACTTCTCAGTTACCATCGTGGGAGATGGAGCGGTGCGGCCATGGAAGCAGGCGCGGTTCAGCGCGTTGGCCAGCGCCACAACCTTTTCTCGTGTGCATTCGCCCATCAAACAGACCTGAATCCAGTTTTCCCGGCGCAGATATTCGCTGTTGCAACTGAGCAGATAACCGGCTTCCTGTATCGCTTCGCCGGTTTTCGTCGAGTTCATTTCCGGCGGCAATGCAATGGTAATGACCGCCGGCGACAACGACGCGCCGTTACCGACAAGATTGAAACCCGTTTCCGTCAGCCGTTCGCGAAGCCACGCCGACCATTCGGCGGTTTCGGCAAAGCGCCGTTCCCAATTCACGCGCTTGACCGCGGCGTGCAACGCGTGCAGCAGGTTCGAGGAAAACGTAAAGGGCGTCCCATCATGTTGTGCGCTGAAGCCGAGGTCCAGGTAACGCGGCAGTTTGTCCGGCGCGGCGGGCGCATCGTGGTGGTAAAATACCATCGAAAGCCCGGGATACGCGCGCAATCCCTTGCCGCTGGAACTGGACGCCAGATAAACGCCAGTCAAATCCACCGGCATCGTGCCGACGGTGCTGATGCAATCGAGGCATAATCTGGTTCCGTGCCGGGCGCAGAGTTCCTTGAGCGCAGCCAAGTCAGCCAGAAGGCCCGTGGACGTTTCGCAATGCGTGCACCAGAGCCAGCCGGGAGCTGTAGCAGCCGACGTGAGTCGGCTCTGACTTGCTGCCGGAGAAGAATGAGCGGACTGACGTCCGCTGCTACGAGCTTCAGGAGTAGAACCAAAGAATTTCTTTTCGACCGCGGCCAAATCTACCGGTTTACCCCAGTCAAATTTCAACGCATCAAATTTCAGATTAAGCCGCCGCGCCTGGTCCATGAGCCGTTCGCCAAATTCGCCATTGCTCAAAATCAAACCGCGTCCGCCCAACAACGACAATTGTCCGGCAACCACGTCGTTAGCCAGAGTGCCGGAACCCATGAACACCCCGACGTTTTTGGCCCGGACCAGTTCACAGAGAATTTGCCGGGCTGATTGGAAATCCTTTTTAAAGCTGTCGCCGCGATGCGATTCGGGTGCCTGCTCGAAGGCGCGGCGCACCTCGCGCCGGATGGCCACCGGCCCGGGCAGGAAATTCACCGCGCTGGGTTGGAATGAGCGCGCGGGTGATGAGCGCAGAAATTCCCGGGCCGTGACCTCGAAGGTTTCGAGCGTGACGTACATCGGCTGGAATTGCGCGTCGCCGCTGCCCACGACCGGGCCGAACGGCACAAAGCCGAGGTGCTGGTACAGCCTGAACTGCCGCGTGGTGCCGGAAATAATGGCGAGGTCGTAGCCTTTCTCGACGCCGTGTTGCCAGAGCAACGCCAGAATGCCCTGCAAGATCTGGCCGCCGCGCGCGCCGCGGAATTTTTTCTCCATGGCGAGCAGCCGGATTTCGCAGATGGTCCGGCCCTTGGGCAGGTGAACATCGAGGTCGGGCAGCTTCTGGTCGAGCGAGAATGGCCGGTTGCCGCGCACGGCGAGCATGCCAACGAGCTTTTGATTTTGCAGACAAATCAGGTACGTGTTCTCGGCGTGGAATTTGTCCACCAGCCGGCGGGCGGTGGACGGATGGTGTTGGGGGATTTCCTCGACGAAGGTCTTGTAATTGAGCCGGTGAATCTGCTCGAATTCCCAATCCTCATTCGCGGATTTAAAAACCAACGGTTCCTGGGCGCTCATAATTTTGGCTGTTCCGGTTTGGCGGCCGCAGTACGGCGCGCGGCCAGTACGGCAAATTCTTCGGTTAAATTCCGCCGATGCGCAAATAAAATCATTGCCACCAGCAGCGCCAGCAAGGCCACGGTAAAGTTGTCGTTGTTAAAATACCAGGCGGCCATCGGCAGGCAGGCAAAAGCGAACATCGCCGGCAGAAGGGATTTGCGCATGAACGCAAACCCGGCCAGGAACAGCACTGGCCACATCAGGGCAACGCGATAATCAAAGACCAACAGCGCGCCGAGAAATGTGGCCACGCCTTTGCCGCCGTGAAAACGGAGTTGCACGGGCCAGAGATGGCCGAACACAACCGCCAGCAGAGCGAGTAAAGCGAGACGATGGTCTCCCGTCCATTCCCGCGCAATCCACACCGCCAGTGCGCCCTTACCGAAATCACCCAGCAACGCGATGGCAAAACCGGTTTTGCCCAAAACACGCCCGGCATTGCGCGCGCCGAGGCTGCCGCTTTCAATTGCCCGGAGGTCTTTGCCCGTGCGGGCGCGAACGAGGTAATAAGCGGTGGCGAAGCATCCCAGCACATAGGCTTCCAGCGCACAGCCGGTTGCCCGGTGCCAGTTTGCGAACTGCAGTTGTTGAATCCAGTCCATGTGAGCCATGTGCGCAGTCGCGTCTGACGTTTTGGCGACTCTACGTCAAGCCCGGTATTTTTGGAAATTAAAAAATATTTGCCGGACATCAATTAATTCAATGCCTGAAACGCGCTGACTGGGGAGTCGTGTGACCGCCGTTTTATTTTGGTGCTGAAGAAAAGGTGGCAGCGTCCTAATTTAGGGTTTGGAGTTCCGCGTTTACGCGGTAGCGGGCCGCCTGAAGGCGGAACTCCGAGCGAATTTAGGACACCGCCGAAAAGGTATAGATCTTGACAAGCTCCTGCGGGTAGAATTGAATCGAGTGGTAGCTTGTCAGAACCTGAACGCCATGCGTCGGTTGATCGTTAATCCGGGGACCGAGAATGCCTGGGAAATTTCACTGGAGCCCGGCGTCATCTCCATCGGGCGCAACCCCGAAAACAACATAGCCCTCGAACATCCCTCAATTTCAGGCGAACATTGCATACTGACGGTGACGGATGCAGGAGTCATCGTCAAAGATCTGGGTTCAGCGAACGGAACGTTTGTAAATGACACGCCGACGGACGAAACGCTTTTATTGCCCGGTCAGATCCTTCGCCTGGGCGACGTTGCCCTGCAGCTTGAGTCGTTTTCCGTTCCGCCACAGGAAACTTTGGCGCGCAGGACGGATTCCACCTCCGCGACCAGGTTCTGCAAAATCCATCCCCGGGCGATTGCGCGTTTCCATTGTCTCCAGTGCGGCCAGAATTTTTGCGACCTTTGTGTGAACATGAGGCAGGGCCGAACGTTCTGCCGCGCCTGTGGTGTGGAATGCGAACCGCTGGTACCGGCGGCCATTTCAGGTGAACTGGAGTTGTCCTTTGTTGCCAAGGCGCGAGACGCGTTTCTTTATCCGCTCAAAGGTGATGGCGTCATCCTGCTGGTGACGGGGACGATTTTTCTGTTGTTGATTGATGCAGCGAGATTTGTGGTGCGGTTTGCCTTTATTTACGGGTTGATTGCTTTTATTTTTCTGACCATTTTTGGCACCGGCTATCTCACGGCTTATCTGCGGCGGATTTTGACGGGCACGGCAATGGGCGAAAAGGCAATGCCGGATTGGCCGGACCTTACCGATTTTGGGAGTGACGTCGCCTCGCCGTTTTTTCAATTGCTGGGAACCGTTCTTTTCAGTTTCGGACCGGCGATTGCGCTGACGGTTTATGCAGCATTTGCTTCCGAAGGCGCGCCTTGGCTGGGCTGGGCGACGACGGCAGCCATCGTCTTCGGGTGCGCTTATTTTCCGATGGCGTTCATGGGGGTGGCGATGTTTGACTCAATTGGCGCAGTCAATCCCTTGCTAATTGTGCCGACGATTTTGAAAATCCCGCTGGAGTATTTGTTTACGGTTGGTTTGTTCGCCGTGATTCTGCTCGTACGCTGGCTGGGCAAAACATTCCTGCCGGATATCCTCCCGGTGCCGCTGCTGCCCTCCATTTTATCAAGTCTTCTGGGATTATATTTACTGGTCGTTGAAATGCGCATCCTCGGATTGCTTTATTGGACAAAGAAAGATGACCTGGGCTGGTTCAGGCGATGAATTCAAGTTCAACGATGGCGCAAGAGTTTTTCCATTTTCACGCCAAAGTCCGCCTCGTTGACTTTCGGTATGGTGTTTGTCAATTCGACAAAGTTGGTTTTGTCCGGCAACCCATTCCATCTCGCTTCAAGCCACGCAATCCGCCGGTCCATGGATGGATGACTGTCGAACGCCGACGCCCTTTGTGAAATGCCTTCTGCCGACTCGGAATTTCTCAGCTTCCGAAAAATGTCGATCATCCCGCGTGGATTGATGTGTGCCGCCACCAGATAATTCCAGCCGATATTGTCAGCCTCCCGCTCGTATTCCTGCGAGAAACTTTCGTACACGAGTTTTTCCGACGGATACGCCAGGGCTTCCAGCAACCGGTTCCGCCCGCCCATGAAAATCTGAAGAAGGAAAACCGGCCCTTTGCCGGAAATTAAATGACGGAAGGCATGCCGCTGGGTCACGTGTGCCGTTTCATGGGCAATCACGCCCAATAATTCATCGGGCTGCTTAGCCAGCTTTAGCAGGCCACTGGTAACGATGATGTGCCCGCCGGGCAAGGCAAATGCGTTTGGCGAATCATCGTCGAGGATATGAAACTGAAACTGGATATTTTTTGCAGGAATGGCGCGAATCAGCGGTTGCGCCAATGCGGTCAACTGCGCGATGGCATTGGAATCGGTTATAAACGGCAGTTCTGCCCCCTCTTTTTCCATCAATGAGTTGCCCATTTTGATTTCCCACGCCATCGGAATTTCATTGACGAGCGAACGCAGTATCACGCCGGCGGCCAGCGAGCACAGCCACGCGGCGAATCCGCATCCGATGAAAAAGTAAAACGTCAGGCGCAGGCGCCGCAGCAGTTCCCTGCGGCCAAAAATCCTTTCCAACTGCCTCCGGACATGGCTGGATTGGACAAATGACACGCATTCAAGAACGGAATCGTCCTCGGCAAAAATGTTCACGCCTGGTTGACGCCGGTCCTGAAAATAAACCCGCGTGTCGTTGCCTCGGCCCGGTCTGATTTCGAGTTGTTCCAGGGGAATTTCGCAGTCCAGCCCCTCCGCTTGAAAAAGCAACCGCCACCGGTCCACGGAAAGCCTCCCGGCAATCACCTCACTGCTGGTAACAGAAGGGACTATGAACGCCTTGAAATATTGGTTCACCTCGCTCATGCCATCGATGATTAGTGCTCCGGCGGGAGTTCCATTTCAATCAAAAACCAAAGGCCACAAATTTCCAGTTCGGAGTTGAAGCCCGCCCGGCGGTACGGCAGATTCTCTGTTGCCAGGGCCCATGGAATGTGGACTTACGAACCCCGCCAGGGCCGGAAGGCAGCAACGGTAGTCTGCTCGACATCTGCCGTGGTCACCCTGGCCTTTGAATTTGCGATATATGATTTACGATTGACGATGGGTTCCCGAAAGCCAATCGTGCGCGTAAATCGTAAATCGAAAATCGTAAATCGAAAATGGCATATCAGGTCATAGCCCGAAAGTATCGCCCGCAGCGTTTTAGCGACGTCGTCGGCCAGGAACACGTCACCCAGACGCTCACCAACGCCATCGAACAAAAGCGCATCGCCCACGCCTACCTGTTTTGCGGCCCGCGCGGCACCGGCAAGACCACCATCGCCCGCATCTTTGCCAAGTGCCTGAACTGTGAAGGCGGCCCCAAAATTGATTTTAGTGACAAGGACCCGCGTTGCCTGGAAATTGCCGAGGGCCGGTCGCTCGACGTGCTGGAGATTGACGGCGCCAGCAACAACGGCGTCGAGCAGGTGCGCGAGCTCCGCGAGACCTGCAAATACGCGCCGGCCAATTCGAAATTCAAAATCTACATCATCGACGAAGTCCACATGCTCTCGACGGCGGCGTTCAACGCGCTGCTCAAAACGCTCGAAGAGCCGCCGGCGCACGTGAAGTTCATGTTCGCGACGACCGATCCGGAAAAGGTTTTGCCGACGATCCTTTCGCGTTGCCAGCGGTTTGATTTGCGCCGCATCCCCGCCGCGCTCATCGTCAAGCATCTCACCCACATCGCCAAACTGGAAAAGGTGAAGATTGACGAACCCGCACTTTACGCGATCGCCCGCGGGGCTGACGGCGGGATGCGCGACGCCGAATCCACACTTGACCAGCTCATCAGCTTTTGCGGTGACAAAATCGAGGAGGCTGACGTGTTGTCGATGTTCGGCCTGGCGGCGCAAGGCCAGATTCTTGGTCTGAGCCGGGCCGTGCTGGCCGGCGAAATCGAGATCGCGCTCGGTTTATTGAACGAACTCGCGCAAAACGGCAAAGACCTTGGACGATTACTTTCGGATTTGTTGAGCCATTTCCGCAACCTGCTCATCTTCCAGGTCTCGCGCGGCGACATGAAATTGCTCGAAGTTTCAGAGATCGAAACAGCGACATTGAAGGAACAATCTGCGCTGGCGAGCACGGAATCGCTCACGCGCATTCTGGAAGTGCTTACCGACTCCGAACTGCGTCTGCGCGACGCCGCCTCCAAAAAGATTCTGCTGGAAGTCACCTTGCTCAAGGCCATTGAAACCCGCAATGCCGTCAGCCTCGATTCCGTTTTGAAGCAGCTCAATCAGTTACGCGGCCAGGGTAGCGCAGGCTTCCAGTCTGCGAGTTCCGGCGGCGTCCCGCCGCCTGCTCCTTCTGTGGAGCGCCGGGCACCGGCCGGGCCCGAAACACCGCGAACAAAGCATAACCAACGACTGGCCGACGCGGTTGTCGGCGCTCCAACGGCGCTGACCGAGGTGGCGGCTGTTTCCGCTGATTTGGCTGAGCTTTGGGCAAAGCTGATCGAGGCGGTCGGCCGCGCCAGCCCGTTCACCCGCAGCTATCTGGTGGACGCCAACCCGGTTTCGTTCGAGAAGAATATTCTGACCATCGGCTTTGACCCGGAATTCGAAGACCATCTCGGATTGGTTGACAACGCGCGCAATCACGCCCTGCTCCAAACCAAGCTGGCAGAACTCGGCCAACCCAACGCGCAAATCAAATTTATCAAGGTGGCAGCACCCCCTGGCCGTGCGCCGCAACCGGCCGGCGCCACGCCCAGATCCTGCCCGGTTGCCTCCGCGAAATCTGCCGTTCCCGCCGTGCCGGTGGCGAGAGGAAAATCGGCGGCCGTTCCTTTCAACAAAGATGATTTTAAAAATGATCCGCTGATTCAAAAAGCATTGGAGATTTTCAAGGGCCAGATTGTCGAAGTCCGCGCCTGATTCCCTCAACTCTCAACCATCAACTTTCAACTTAAATGACCAGCATCGGCAAACTCATGAAACAGGCTGCGCGGATGCAGCAGCAAATGGAACAGGTCCAGGCGCAACTGGCCGCCCGCACGGTCGAGGCGACCAGCGGCGGCGGCGCCGTCAAGGTGGTCGCAAAATGTGATGGCTCGCTGGCGTCCATCAAGATTGACCCGCAGGCGCTCAATCCGTCCGATGCGCAATTGCTGGAAGACATGATTGTAACCGCCGCGAACCAGGCACTGGGCCAGGCCAAGGACATCGCCAACACCGAAATGGGCAAGGTCACTTCCGGCCTGAGTCTGCCGGGATTAGGATGACGAGGAGGGCACTGCTTCGTCAGTGCCCTGATTTTTGGGCAGCGACAAAGCGCTGCCCTCCACACATAAATGTCTGCACTTCCCGATTCCATCACCGCTCTCATCGCCGCGTTGGGCAGGCTGCCCGGCATCGGGCCGCGCTCTGCCGAGCGCATCGCCCTGTACCTGGTTCAAACCGACCCGGCAATGGTGAAACAACTGGCGGAAACCATTTTGCTCGCCCGGGAAAAGACCATATTTTGCGACATCTGCGGTGCTCTCACCGAACAATCCCCCTGCTCCATCTGCACCGATGTGCGCCGGGAATCTTCGCTGGTGTGCGTTGTTGAGCGTGCGGTGGATATTTTGAGCATCGAAAAATCCGGCGTGTATCGCGGCAAATTCCACGTGCTCGGCGGAAAAATCTCACCGCTGGACGGCGTGGAGCCGGAAGATCTACGCATTGCCGAACTGGAAAAACGCCTCAAACACGAGCCGATCAAGGAAGTCGTCATCGCCCTCAGCACGGATGTGGAAGGCGATGCCACGAGCCATTATCTGGCCAAACGGCTCGCCCGCCAGGGGCTAAAAGTGTCGCGCATCGCCTACGGGTTGCCCGCCGGCAGCGGGTTGGAATACGCCGACGAACTGACCTTGAGCCGCGCGCTGGAAGGCCGCCGGGAAATGAACTGATTTCTGGCCGCAAAAGGCACAGAGAGCACAAATTCAAAACTCAAGATTGGCTACTCAAACACTTTTTGCGACTTTTGCGCCTCTTTGTGGCTATGAAACCTGAAATTGTGGCTTTTGATCTCGGCAAGGTGCTCGTGGATTTCGATTACACGATTGCCGTTTCACGCATTGCCCAGCGGAGCGCCCTATCGCCGGTCGAGGTCGAACAATTCTTCTTTCATTCCCCGCTGCTGGTGGATTACGAATCCGGCCGGCTGACGAGAGAGGAGTTTTTCGAGCAGGCACGGCAGGCGACCGGATTTCGCGGCACGATGGATGAGTTTGGCAACTTCTTCGCCGACATCTTCACGGAAATTCCCCCGATGATTGAGCTGCACGCCGGGTTGCGGGAACGCGGATTCAAAACTTTCATTTTTTCGAACACAAATGATCTGGCCATCGAACATATCCGCCGAAACTTTCCATTCTTCCAAAATTTCGACGGCTATATCTACTCGTACGAAGTCGGCGCCATGAAACCCGATGCCAAAATCTATGAGGGGCTGGAAAAGCTGGCCGGGCGGCACGGGGCGGAAATTGTTTATCTGGACGACCGGCCGGAGAACGTGGCGGGCGGCGCGGCGCGAAGCTGGCGTGCGATTTTACACGAAACACCGGAGAAAACGCGCATGGCGCTGGAAAGTTTCAAATTACTGTAGCAGCCGACGTGAGGAGGCTCATTCCAATTCGAAAACCAAAGCGAAGTGCGCCTCGTTACCACGGCTGCTACGAAATTCAATTCGCACGTGGCTTGTGCCGCTTCAAACCGACTTCCTGGGCGATGTCGTCGAATTCGTCCCGGCTGACTTCTTCGAGCTGCTTGCCGCGCTCCTTCAGCTTTTCGTTGATTTTAATGGCTTTCTCGGTCATGCGCTCGTGAGTTTCCTCGGTACCGCCGACGAGCGCAAAATTGTCACCCGTCGTGATGCGTTTGTGTCCATCGGAATCCAATCCGAGGCCGAGAATCACGGCTTTGCGTTTCTTCTTTTGAGGCGGTTTCGACATCAATTCAAACTAGGGGCGAATGCTGTTGCGGTCAAGCACGCGGCATTGAGATCGGGGCGGAATTCCAATCATCCCTTCTTAGCCGGATGAATTCCTCCGCCAGCGCGCGCCCGAGACCGTGGGTCACGCCGGCAACGAGGATGGTTTTCATTTCTGTTGGAGGGGCGAGTTACACGAGCCCCTGATCTTATGAATACAATCTGCAGAACCGCCCCCGACTCAAATCTGTTAAAACAGGGACTCGTGTAACTCGTCCCTCCGATCCCGGATCAAATTCGCGGATTGAATTTGGATTCACGCGAAAGTTGTTCCCACAACTTTTTCTCGGCATCGGAAACTTTTGCCGGTAACACAACCCTGGTGACGACCATCAGATCGCCGTGACCGCCGTCCCGGCCGGGCAGGCCCCGGCCCCGCACGCGCAATTTTTGACCGCTTTGCGTTCCGGGCGGAATTTTGATGTTCACGCGCCCGTCGAGCGCCGGCACGGAAAGGTTTGTTCCCAGAACCGCCTCCCAGGGCGCCAGTTCGGCTTCATAAACCAGGTTGTGATCCTCGACCTCGAAATCGGGATGCCTGGCCAACCGCACCCGCAGATACAAGTCGCCCGCCGCGCCGCCACCGCGGCCGGCCTCACCGCGGCCGGCAATCCGCAGGCGCTGGCCTTCGGTCACGCCGGGGGGGATCTTGACCTGGTGCGTTTCGGTTTTGACCGAGCGTCCGACGGTATGACGCACGTTGACGGCGCGCACCGCGCCGTGCATCGCCTCATTCAACGTCACCATGATGTCGCCCTCGATATCCCGCCCACGTTCGGCCGTTTCCGGTTCTTCGACATTTGAAAAACGGCCAAAGCCGCCGCGCCGTCCACCCATCGAACCGAAGAGCTGCTCGAAGAAATCGCTGAAGCCGGTGCCGCCGAATTGAAATTCAAATTCCTCACCGCCTTGTCCCCGGCCGTGAAAGGCCTGTCCGCCGCCCGAATTTTCCCAACCCGGGGGCGGACGGAATTCGGCGCCGGATTTCCAGTTCGCGCCGAGTTGATCGTATTTTTTGCGTTTTTCCGCGTCGCCCAGGACTTCGTAGGCTTCGTTGAGTTCCTTGAATTTTTCCTCGGCTTTCTTTTTATCCCTGGCCACATCCGGATGATATTCCCGGGCAAGCTTGCGGAAGGCTTTTTTTATCTCGCTTTCATTCGCACTGCGCGGGACACCGAGGATTTCGTAATAATCTTTGTATTGAACGGGCATACGACGAGGGAGAATTTGCCCGTTATAGGAAAATTGTCAAAACGTTTGCCTTCTACCCCGGCTGACGAGCAGCTAATTCGCCGGTTTGGTGTTGTCCACGCTGAAATAGGCCATGCCGCCGAAAGTCGCCACCCCGACGCCATACTTTCAAAAGAATGCTGATCGCCCTTGGCTTGGGTGCAGAGTTTAACCGCTTCCTCAGCATCGTTCACCGGCTGGCGGTTGATTTCCACAATCACGTCGCCCTGCTGCAAGCCAGCATCGGCGGAATTCGACTCCGGCCCGACATCCGTCACCAGGGCGCCGTGCACGTTGTCGGGGATTCTCAATTCCTGCCGGGACTGCTGGTCCAAATCTTGGCACCGTTACGCCATCGAGCGCGTCGGTGTTTGATTGAGCTGGAACTTTTCTGGCGGTTCCCATTTTGGCTGATTTCCCCCGGCAATTCGGCCAGTTCGACGGTGAAGGATTTTGCGTGTCCGTCACGAATGACCTTAACCGTGATCTCCGTTCCCGGCGAACATTCAGAAACCATCAATGAGGCCGTTGGGATCGGTTATCTTTTTGCCGTTGAATTCAACAATCACGTCGCCGGGTATGATGCCGGCTTTTTGCGCCGGCCGTTTCGGATCAACGTCGTTGACAAGCGCCCCGTTTTGGTCGGGCAAATTGAAATTTTGTGCCAAGGCCGGCGTCAGGTCGCGCAAAGAGACGCCGAGATAGCCACGTGTAACCTTGCCGCCTTGAATCAACCGTTCCATGACATGGCGCGCCAGATTGACGGGCACGGCGAAACCGACACCTTCATTACCGCTGACATTGAGGCCGTGCATGCTTTCATCAGTGATGATGCTTGTGTTGATACCGATGAGCCGGCCTTCGGCATCCACAAGCGCGCCGCCGGAATTTCCAGGATTGATGGCTGCATCGGTTTGAATGAAGTCCTGGTATGGCATATCGCTGGCTCCGCATGGGGAGATTGCGACCCAAGCGCGCTGACAATACCCATGGTCACGCTCTGGCCGACGCCAAAGGGATCGCCAATCGCCAGAACCATATCGCCGACCTCCAATTGGTCGCTGTCGCCAAGCGTGATGGCGGGCAGATCCGGTGGCATCAATTTTCAGCACCGCCACGTCAGTGACCGGGTCAGTCCCGACGACTTTGGCAGTATATTCCGTTTTGTTTTCGGCGATGGCGACTTTGATTTCATCCGCGCCGTCCACGACGTGATTGGCCGTCAGGATATAACCGTCTGGTGAAATGATGACACCGGAGCCAAGGCTCTCCTCGCGGCGTGTCAGTTCGCGGCTGCCATTCGGGAATTGACTGCCGAAGAACTGGCGGAAAAATGGGTCGTTGAAAAAAGGATTTCGATACAGGCGTTCGTGGATGATTTGTGTGGAATAAATGTTGACGACGCTCGGCGCGGCTTTCTTGATAACGGGTGCGTAGCTGGTGACGGCCCCGGCAGCACGATTCATCGGCGTGGCATCAACCTTGATGTCCGGCTTGGTTTCCTGTCCCCAGGCAGTCAGATAAAACAGGACCACGATGGCCAATGCACCCACTGTAGCTGAAAAGAAACCGACGAGCGGCCGTGAAAGACGATTCATATAATAACCGAAATAATCATGGAAATTGACAGCGCAATTGCCCGAACGTTCAAATCCCTCACCTCTGCCAATGGGATAATTAACTAATGGGTGGCTTGTGACTGCTGCTGTGCTTTTTGCACGTCTTCAGGTTTTATGATTTCAACCTTTGCGCCTTTTTTCATTTCCTCGGCCGACGGCACCTTGATGATGTCACTGGTGACCGGCTGGGGATGCTCGATCGAAAGCAGTTCAACCGTAAAAATCAACGTGGAGTTGGGTTCGATCCTGGGCGGGCGTCCATAAGGGCCGTAAGCCAGTGCCGATGGGATAAACAACTGCCATTTGGAACCAACCTTCATGTGGGTAAGCGCCTCGGTCCAGCCGGGAATGACACCCCCCACGCGAAATTGCGTCTTGTCGGAGCTGTCGAAGGTTGTGCCGTCAACACGCTTGCCCTCATAACTCACCGTCACCGTGTCGTCCGCCTTGGGCGACGGCCCGCTGCCATCGGTAATGGCCTTGTATTGTAGGCCGTCCGGCAGCGTAACGACTCCTTTCTTTTCCTTGTTCCGGGCCAGAAATGCTTCGCCGGCCCGCGCGTTTTTTTCAGCAAGTTCCTGCCGTTTCTTTTCCTGTTGCGCGGTGAGTTGTTGTGAGAATTGAGTCAGCGTTTTATGCACATCCTCCGTGGTCATCAGCGTGGCGCCGCCGCCTTGGGCATCTTTCACCCCTTGCACCAGCAATGCAAAATCCAGGTTGGTCACGTCATCGGCCTCCCAGCGCTGGCCCAGCATCATGCCGATGGCGTAGCTGACGCGCGACTTGTCATCGCCCAATACATTGGTGTCGCCGGCCAGCAAAGGCGCCACGACCGATAAGGAACAAACTGCGGTTAAGATAATGGCTTTCATGGTTAATTTACGCGCTATCTTTGGGGATTCGGCTCCCAATTGCAACCCCGATTTAAATTTTAACATCGTTACATGCAAAATGTTTCCCCAGTGCATGAATTCTGCTATAGTCAGTGTGATTTGTGCATAACATAACGTGCCATTCTGACCATGACAACTCATCCCGAGGTTCGGGCTTGAAAATTTTCGCGTTGCTGGCGCTGGGGATTTTCCTGCATTTCAACACCTGGGCCGCGGATAAGACCAATGCCCCTCCCTTATTGACACCCGGTCTCAATGACGGACGCATCGCCTACCTTACGGCGCGTTTTTTGGAGGAATATCATTACTCGCAGCGCCCGCTGGACAAGGAGATGTCGGAGAAGTTTTTTGACGGCTATCTGGACGCCCTTGACCCGCAGCATCTCTATTTTTTGAAATCGGATGTGGCGGAATTCTCACACTATCGCACGAACCTTGACACCCTTACCATCAACAACCGCGGCATCGCCGATCTCACGCCGGCCTACCAGATTTTCGAACGTTTTTTGGAGCGCCTGAAGCAGCGTGTGGCTTATGATGATAAACTCCTGAAGCACGACCGGTTTTCCCTGAACACCGGGCAGAGCCTGCTCCTCGACCGGCGCGAAGCCCCGTATCCGAAAAATCTAACCGAGGCCCGGCGCCTCTGGCAACAACGGCTGGTTTACGATTATCTGCAGGAAGTCGTCAGCCGCAGAATCTCCCCCACCAACAGCGGGGTGATTTTGCCCCTGCCCGATTCCGCCCCCCAGGAAATCACCGACAAACTCACGCGGCATTATCACTGGCAGTTACATTGGTTTAGCAATTGGGACGGCGACGACGTCCTGCAAACCTATCTCAACGCGCTCACCCACGCTTATGATCCGCACTCGGATTATTTCAATGTCAGCCATGCCCAGGACTTTTCCATCAACATGAGTCTGGCGCTCTTTGGCATCGGCGCGGAACTCCGTTCCAAGGACGGTTATTGCACCATCGTTTCCCTGGTCGCCGGCGGCCCGGCGGCCAAAAGCAAGCAAATCAAGCCCCAGGACCGCATCATCGCCGTCGCCCAAGGCAAACAATCGCCCGTGGACGTGGTGGACATGGACCTGAACAAAATCGTCCAAATGATTCGCGGGCCCAAGGGCACCGAGGTGCGCCTGACCGTCATCCCGGTTGACAGTCCCAACTCACATCACGTGGTGACCTTGATTCGTGACGAAATCAAACTGGCAGACCAGGCCGCCAAGGCCGAACTGATTGAAATGCCCGATGGCCATGGCGGCACCAATCGCCTGGGAGTTCTTGACCTCCCCTCATTTTATGCAACGGTGGATCTGCCCGGCGACAATGGCGACCTGACCCAGAAGAGCACCACCGCCGATGTCAAACGCCTGATCAAAAAGCTCGAACAGGAAAACGTCAACGGCCTTATCCTTGATTTGAGGAACAACGGCGGCGGCTCGCTGGAGGAAGCGGTGGATTTCACCGGCCTGTTTGTTACGAACGGGCCGGTCGTGTTGGTCCGGACACCGGAGGGCCATGTGGTGGTGGACCAGGACACCTCCACTTCTGCCCTTTATCGCGGGCCGCTGGTCGTTTTGGTCAATCGGTTCAGCGCTTCGGCCACGGAAATTGTGGCGGGGGCATTGCAGGATTATGGACGCGCCTTGATTGTTGGCGACACTTCCACGTACGGCAAAGGCACGGTCCAAAACTTGAATCCATTACGGCCGTTCATCTGGTCGCCGGATGAATCGGCCTCGAACGATCCGGGCACTGTTAAAATCACCATCCGCAAATTCTATCGCATCAGCGGCGCCTCCACCCAGTTGAAGGGGGTCACCCCCGACATTGTGCTGCCGGACATATTGAGCGCTTTGACCGACATCGGCGAAAGTTCGCTTCCTGACGCGATGCCCTGGGACACCATTCACAAGGCGGATTATGACCCGCTAAACCTGGTCGAGCCTTATCGGTCCGAGTTGCGCAAGTTGTCCGATGCGCGCGTGGCCACCAACCAGGATTTTATTTATATCCGGCAGGACATTGATGAATTTAAAAAGTTGCAGGCCGATAAAACCGTTTCATTGAATGAACAGGAAGAGCTCAACCGGGCGGAACAAAATGTGCTCCGCCTGAAAGCGCGTGATGCCGAACGCGCGCAACGCAAGGCGCCCGACGAAAAAATCTATGAAATCACACTGGCAGACGTCAACAAACGCGGCCTGCCGCCGCTGCTCTGGCCGACGAATATGACGGCCACGCCAACAAACGCGGCGGCCACGCGCCCCAGCACGATGAACAGGTCCGGTTTGCCCGAAACCCTTTCCACCGCCACGATGCCCGTCACGGCCTCCGGCACCATCAGCCCGAATGTGCCGCCGCCGGATGCGTTGCTCGACGAGACGGAACATATTCTTGAAGATTACGTCTCGCTCATGAAGACGAATGCGCCACGCCCCATCATTGCCGGCCATTGAATGAATCCGCACGCAGTCCAGGTCACCTGTCCGACTTGCAAAAAATCCGGCGCCTGGCTTGCCACGCCCTGGGGTCCGTTTTGTTCAAAGCGTTGCCGGTTGATTGATCTCGGCAAATGGCTTGGCGGCGAACATGTCATTTCCGAGCCGTTGCGGCCGGAGCATTTGGAGAATTACACCGGCCCGCCGACCAACGGGTATTCAGACCATTCTTCAGCGGGTGATAACTGAACCAACATCTGCCACTCGGTTGAGATTTTACAGATGGAGCGCCTGTGCTACGTTCAAGACCAGTTGCGAAACAACATGAAACGGATCATTTATCTCCTGCCGGCCATCGCCGCGTTGAATTTCACCGCGCTCGCCGGTCCCACTGCCAATGCCATGAACACGAACGAAACCAACAAAATCGAAATCGCCGACTTCGGCGGCGGCTGCTTTTGGTGCATGGAAGCTGTCTTCGAACGGCTGCCCGGCGTCATTTCCGTCACCAACGGTTTTGCCGGCGGCAGCACGTCCAATCCCACCTACGAACAGGTTTGCACCGAAACCACTGGCCATGCCGAAGTAACGCAGATTGAATTCGATCCGGCGAAAATTTCCTATGCCCGGCTCCTCGAGGTGTTCTGGCAGGCGCACGATCCGACCACGTTGAACCGCCAGGGTGCAGACGTGGGCACGTCCTATCGCTCCATCATTCTTTATCGCAACGAAGCGCAGAAGCTGACGGCTGAGAAATCCCAGGCTGACGCGCAGAAGAACTTCAAGCATCCCATCGTCACCCAAATCGTGCCGCTTACCAAATTCTACAAGGCGGAGAATTATCACCAGCAATACTTTGACAACAATTCGAGCGCGCCCTACTGCCAGATCGTCATCGCGCCCAAGCTGAACAAGCTGGAGAAGGAAAAGGTGATTCAGACCATGCCGCAAACGGGAAAATAAACCGCGGATTACACGGATTTCACAGATATTTTTTATCCGTGTCATCCGCGCCATCCGCGGTTAAAAAGTTCGGCCGGTTTACAGCCCTTTCTGGAGCATGAATTTGATCAAGTCACCCACGCGGCAACTGTAACCCCACTCATTGTCGTACCAGCTCACCAGCTTGAAGAACCTCTTGTTCAACTCCATGCCGGAACCCGCATCAAAAATCGAAGACAGTTCGCAATGAATGAAATCCGAGCTGACCACTTCATCCCCGGTGTAGCCGAGAATGCCTTTCAGATACGTCTCGCTCGCCTTCTTCATTGCGGCGCTGATTTCCGCGTAACTGGTTTCCTTGACGGTACGCACCGTCAGGTCCACCGCTGAAACCGTCGGGGTCGGCACGCGGAACGCCATGCCAGTCAGCTTGCCTTTCACTTCCGGCAACACCAGCCCCACGGCCTTGGCCGCGCCGGTGGTCGAAGGAATCAGATTGATGGACGCGCTGCGACCGCCTTTCCAATCCTTCTTGCTCGGCCCGTCCACGGTCTTCTGCGTGGCGGTGAAACTGTGAATCGTCGTCATCAAACCCTCTTCGACGCCGAAACCTTCCTTGAGCAGCACATAAACGACCGGCGCGAGGCAGTTCGTCGTGCAACTTGCGTTGGAAATGACATGATGCTGCTTGGGATCATACTTGGCTTCGTTCACACCCATGACGACCGTAAGGCAATCACCCTTGGCCGGAGCGGAAATGACAACCTTCTTGGCCCCGGCAGTGATGTGGCCTTTGGCCTTTTCGACATCAGTGAACAGGCCGGTGGATTCAATCACCAGGTCCACGCCCAGCGCCTTCCACGGCAGCTCGGCGGGGGATTTGGCACTCACCACCTTGATTTTCTTGCCGTTGACGATCAGCACGTCGTCGTCCGGCTTGTCGGCGGCGGTTTTCTCCGAACTGACCTCGCCCTTGAAACGTCCCTGGATGGAATCGTACTTGAGCAGATACGCGAGATTGTCCGCCGGCACGATATCGCCGACGGCGACCACTTCGATGTCCCTGCCCACCATGCCTTGTTCGACCAGCGCGCGGAAGACCAGCCGCCCGATGCGCCCGAACCCGTTAATTGCAACTTTCACTGCCATATTTTTTATCCTTCTACAATGAGATGTTTAGCAAAACCGAAAGCACAATTTAGCGGCAAACGACTCAGCGTCAATTCAGAATTCTGGAACAGAATTGCCAAACGCGAACCGTTTTTTGCACGCGCGGGAAATCAAATCGCCCTTTACCCGGACCTGGTTTGGGCGGTTTCCAATTCGAGCTTGAGCGCGTGCAGGGAGAGGTTGATGTCCCAGATGAACGCAATCATCGAACCGAACAGCGAAACCATGGAGCCGATGAAAATGAGACTGGCCAGCGTGCCCTGCTGCCATTGCAGGAGCGCGGTCACAAAGAGCGTGATGATGAGCGCCGACGCCAACAGCACGCTGATGGCCGCCAGCAATATGCTCAACCGAATCATACGCGCCCGGCGATAAATGATTTCCACCTGTGCCAGTATTTGTTCGCGTTCATGGCCGGTGCGTTCGGACAATTCGCGTTTCAGCAGCCGGGCGCGGTCAATCGCCCGGCCCAGCCGGTTGGTCATGGTGAGCAACAGCAGGCCCACGCCGGAAATAAGAATGACCGGGCCGATGGCGTCCCGGAGTTCGGGAATCAGTTGTTCAAGAGAGGTTGGCGGCATTTTTCAAGTTTAACCCGAATTGAATCCTCACGGCAAGCCGGCGGAAGACAGGGTAGTGCCTGAATTTGCCCGGACCGCGAGTTGTCTCAACTCGCAGCACACCGCTGGCACTGACGAGTTGGTGTGATTTCAAAGCTTCTCTGGCGGGCCACGCGCTGCGGATTGAGGACAATCCGCGCTCCAAAAAAGCAACAAATTTAAGGCGCTACCGAAGACAGGACACACCGGATCGATTTAACGTTTTGGATCCGGCGCCGGGCGGGCGCCTCAAGTTTCAGTACCTTCAAATTTGGAAACGTCCACTCCCGCCTCTTTCAATGCCTGGCAGAATTGCGGGCTCGGAATCTCATAAAACAAACGAAACGTCAAGGAGTGGGTGCCGTCATTACACTGCGTAAATTTCAGGTGATCCACCCGGCCATTGTCGTATTGAATGTTGAGCACGCCGGTCGGTTTAAAGCCAAAAAAAGTAAACCGAGCCTGGCGGAGTTCCTTCAGGAGCTTTTCGCAGAGATCGCGGTTCGTTATGTCGGTGCGATAGGCGATTTCATTCGAGAAAGGCCGGAACACCACCACCTCGATGGCCTTGGGTGAGGTGCCGCCAAAACGGGGGTGCTGGGCATAGATGGAAATGGACAACAGAAGCAGAAACAAGACCCCAAACACGATCAATGTAAATGAGATGTCGCTCATGGCACGGTTCGCCTTCAGCGGAGCTATTTATTTAACTGATGATGCCACTTGTCAAGTTTGGGATTGTTAAATAATTGCAGAGTGGCGCCGCCGCGGCGCTCCTGCCGGATCAGGACTCCGCCTGTCCCCATCGCGCTCGACACGGCGCCGACGTGCATTACAATCTCCTAAAACGTTCCCTGTTTATAGTTTATGCCAGCGACCATCCCTGACGCGACAACCCTCAAAATCCTTTTCATTGGCGGCACTGGAAAAATCAGCGCCACGGTCAGCCGGCAGGTGCTGGCCAAAGGCCACGAGCTGTCTCTGCTCAATCGCGGCCAACAATCCAAAAATCCGCCGGGCAGCCGCAGCCTGATCGCCGACGCCAACAACCTCAAAAGCGCGCGCGCCGCGCTGCGGAACCTGGAGTTTGATGTGGTGGTGGATTGGATAGGTTTTACGCCGGAGCATGTTGAGCGCGACCTCGCGCTGTTCAAGGGCCGGACCAAACAGTTCATTTTTATCAGCTCCGCGTCCGTCTACCAAAAACCGCCGACGCATTATCTGATCACAGAGGCAACCCCGCTGCGCAATCCGTTCTCGGATTATTCGAGCAACAAAATCGCCTGCGAAGAACGCTTGCTGCGCGCGTACCGCGAGGAGAATTTCCCGGTGACCATTGTGCGGCCTACCTACACGTACAACCACTATTTTCCCGTCGCCGTGGGCGGTTTCGGCGGTTACACGCTGGCCGACCGTTTGAAACGGGGCAAACCCATCATTGTCCACGGCGATGGTTCGTCGTTGTGGGTGATGACCCACGCCGAGGATTTTGGGCGCGGATTCATCGGTTTACTCGGCAACCGACAGGCCATCGGCCACGCGTTTCACATCACCTCGGACGAGGTGCTGACCTGGAACCAGATTTATGAAACCATCGCCGAAGCGCTGAGTGTGGAGGCGAAAATGGTGCATATTCCTTCGGACTTCATCGCGCGGATGGCGCCGCCCTACGCTGGAAGTCTGTTGGGTGACAAATCCTGGAGCGTGGTTTTTGATAATACGAAAATCAAAACCTTCGTGCCCGGTTTTCGGGCCGTCATTCCTTTTCGCGAAGGCATCGGGCGCACGGCGGCCTGGTTTGAGGCCGACAAAAAGCGTCAGGTCGTGGATGCCGCCACCGGCCGGCAAATGGACGAGATAATCAAGGCCTATCAAAAATAGCCAGGTAGGGTCGATAAATCGCGTCAGCGTCTTGGACTGCGGTGGCCCTCCACCGCTTTGATTTAGAACTTTTCAAACGGCAATTACCGCGGCAATTTCCTTTCATGCCAGAGCCTAAAACGCCTTGGCCTCACGCTCCCACCCATCAACTGGCGGGGCATGGCACTTATTTTGTTACCGCCTCCACCTATCAAAAGGCTCGTCACTTTTGTGGGCAAAGCGGCTCGGGGTCTTGCGTCGCGGATTGCTGACGGTCACCGGGAAATTTGGATGGCAACTCGAAGCGTGGGCGGTTTTCTCCAACCACTATCATTTTGTCGCCCATTCACCCGTCAACGCTGACGACGCCTCCAGTTTGAGTACCATGCTGAGCCTTTTGCATGTGAAAACCGCCGAATGGGTGAACCGACTCGATGCAACGCCGGGACGGCGGGTATGGTTCAACTTTTGGGACACACGACTGACGCATCAACGCTCTTATCTTGCTCGTTTGAATTACGTCCATCAGAACGCAGTGAAACACGGGCTTGTTCCCGTGGCCTGTCAATATCCATGGTGTTCGGCAGCTTGGTTTGAACGGATCGCATCGCCCGCACTTGTAAAGTCCATCTACCGATTCAAGATCGACCGCGTTTCCGTGGCTGATGATTTTCAGCCTGACGCCGATTGGTAATTGAAAAGCGCCAGAGGTCTGGCGCACTCCAAAACGCTTCGCGTATTCCGTATGTCCCGTGTGAAACCTGATCACTCATTGATTCTGTGTCGCCAAAAATCGCTCCGCATCAATCGCTGCGGCGCAGCCCGCACCGGCGGCCGTCACGGCCTGCCGATAGATATGGTCCGCACAATCGCCGGCGACAAATACGCCCGGCACATTGGTCATTGTGCCCTTTTTCGGAATGATGTAGCCGTTTTCGCCCAGTTCGATCTGGCCTTTGAAAATTTCCGTGTTGGGCACGTGGCCGATGGCAATGAACACACCGGCACAATTCAGGACTGATTCCGCGCCGGTCTTGAGGTTCTTCAATTTCACGCCGGTCACCTTGTCCTGTTTCACGTCAAGCACCTCCGTCACCGCCGAATCCCAGACCGGTTTTATTTTGGGATTAGACAGGGCGCGTTCGGCCATGATTTTGGACGCGCGTAATTTATCGCGGCGATGAACCAGATGAATCTCCGAGCCAAATCGCGTCAGGTAAAGCGCCTCTTCACAGGCGGAATCACCACCGCCAACCACGACCAGCGGCTGGTTGCGGAAAACCGGCAATGCACCGTCGCAAGTGGCACAGTAAGTCACTCCTTTGGTTTCAAGCAAATCCTCGCCCGGCACGCCAAGATGCCGATGGCTCGCGCCGGTGGCAATGATGACGGTTTGCGCCTCAACTTTTTCGTCGTCCACGGTGAGAGCAAACGGTCTTTTGGAAAAATCAGCCTTCTCCACCGTGCCAAAACTGGCTCGCGCGCCAAAACGCTCCGCCTGTTTCTGCATCCGGGTCATCAATTCATAGCCATCCACGCCTTCGGGGAAGCCGGGATAATTTTCGACGATACTGGTGGTGGTGAGCAGCCCGCCGGGCTGATGACCTGTGAGCACCAGCGGCTGGAGGTTGGCGCGCGCGGTGTACAGCGCCGCAGTCCAGCCGGCGCAACCCGAACCGATGACAATGACTTTTTCCATAAGCGCGCGAAAGGTAGTGGCTGAACGCGCCGGTTGCAAGTTTACGCGAAAAGATGTGGTGCCCTGATTTAAGTTTGGAGTTCCGCGTTTACGCGGTTCCGGGCCGTCTGAAGGCGGAACTCCGAGCGAATTCAGGACCTGCCGCTTTCTTCGTTGCTTCGCGGACCAATCGGGTTTTGACTCCGGATGTCCATAATCTTGCAAACAAAGCGCCGGAAATGGATTTGGTTGCTTTTGAAACAAATACTCCCGGCAGGGAATTGCGGATTTTCTCGTGGAGTAAAAACCACGAAATTATTTGGCGACTAACGTTGAAGCGAGTTGTTAAATGAATATGAACCTCAAACCCCTCCTCTGCCTCGCGCTCGTTTTGAGCGGCGGTTTGAATTGCCCTGCGGCCATCACCTATCCCAAAGCGCCAGAGGGCGGAAAACAGATCGTGGAGAAATATCTTGATCCACAACTTCTCAAACCTTTGGGCATTACCAATGTTGCGAATTTGACCATAGCCGATCCATTTGCAGAATACGCCGGCGGCGAATTAACTCCGGGAAAATTTCTTTCCACGGCCCAACTTTTTACCTGGCGTTACCCGCTCATGCAAGGAACCAACGTTGTCGGGGCGGTAGAATTGAAAGCCAATGAAAAATTGAAATTCGTTTCTCTCGGGAAATCTCTTTGGGATAATTCAACGCCTGAGGCAATCCGAATAGCGGAACAGTTGCCGGAGGTAAAAAGGCAGGACTATGAACTCCGCTGTTTGGGCATGATACCTTATTACCCGGCGATTTGGCTACATGGTGAATCGAATGACATCATCATCCCATTGCCCGACAGATGGGTAAACTGGAAAGCTTACCAGCCGAATTTTTACCAGCCTTATTATTCAGAAAATCAAATTCTCGGAATTTTGAAACCAATAGTGGAAAGAGAAAGAGCGGCGTGGGCGAAGCTCAACCTGCCAGGACCGAATGGTATCGATGTTTACGCTGTTTACACAAAAGCAATGATGGACTATGAGAAAGCTCATGGCGGGAAATGCGGCACCATCTCATTTTACGGCCTAAACGGGCCATTTCAGAAAGTGACGTCTCGTGTTGAAATTTTCATGTTGCAGGGAATGTCGAGTGAGTGTGGCAAACTGAATTACAGAGTCAAAGTGACCTACGAGGGCCTTTTCAATGACGTGAAACAAGTTGAAATTCTGGAAAAGATAACTGACCAAAAGTCATGAACCCCAAACCCCTCCTCTGCCTCGCGCTTGTTTTGGGCGGCGCACTGACCGGTTGCGAAACGGAACGTATTGGAAAAAATTATTTCACAGTCACAAATTTACATGGCGACGGTCGCACTGAAACACAGACCAATTCGTATGCCGACGGTTCCAGTGGTCTTCTCGGTGACAAAACACTGTCGTTTTTCTCTTTGAACAATCCATCATGCTCGCTGGTGCTTTTTTATCCGACAAATAAATTAAACCAAATTTCGGAATGGCAGGTAGATTCGCGGCAGACTTACGCTTGGCTGGCGCGGACTCAATTGGATGGTCAGATTTGGGAATCCATCAAATCGTCGTCGTCGCTGCCGTTTCCGAATTCGGAGCCGCTTCGCGGAAGAATCGAAGCCGGCGAATTTGATTGGCGTCACAAAAATCGTCATTACCTGGCCTTTGATTTGACCGGTGACAAAGGCTTCGCGATAAAAGGCGAATTGAATTCTTACGACAGAACGAAATTCGATGCCAAGCAATTGTGGCTTGACCCTTACCTGATTATTTACGGCCCGTTTGTGAAATGGTAATTATGAACCCCAAACTCCCCCTCTGCCTCGCGCTCGTTTTGAGCAGCTATTGCCGCGCAGCCATTACTTTCCCGGTGGCTCCAGAAGAAGGGCAACAAATCGCCTACGAAAAAGTCGGTCGAGTTTCTCAAGTGTTGCCGCAAATGTTCAAGGGGCTAACGACCAACGATTTGACAATTACCTATGCCCAGCGAATGTATGCTGTCTCGCCACAAGAAGTGGTTTCCAACAATTTGCTTTCTGCTGCGAAATTATACGCATGGCTGTATCCTTTTATGCACGGAACCAATGCCGTTTTGTCCGCGCCATTGTTTATCAACCCAAAAGATAGAAAATTGTCAAAACGTGGCGGTGTTATGGACGGAACGCTCGTCAAAGACATGCTGGTGGTACTGCAAAAGGCGGATAAGTTGCCGCAAGTGAAGAAACAGGATTATGAATGTCGTTTCTTGGTCATGCCCCCTTCATTTGTAGCCGTCTGGCTCCATGGAAAGGCCGACGACATTATTATTCCACTCCCTCCCACTTATTACGGGAAGAAAGCCTATCAACCGTATTCGGAAAAGGAGATCATGAAGCTGCTGAAACCGGAGGCGGAAAACACTTTAAATGTATCAAAGAAATATCCCCACCTTCCTGGTTGACATGAACTCTAAACTCCCCCTCTGCCTCGTGCTCGTTTTGGGCGGCTGCTTTTGTTCCCAAACCGTCCAAGCCTTCTGGATGACAATTCCGCTCAATCGCGCAAATATCACGACCGAGGCTCCCTTTCTCCGCATTGTTCCAACACATTCCGCTCTTACCAACAACCAGATGGTTCAATTTTCCGTAATTGTCCTTCTCAAAGACAAGAGCGATGCCGAATGGCTATCCGGTTCTCTCATTGTAAGAGATAGCCAGGAAGCCAAGCAGGACCTCGTCGAGACTTCAGTTCGAGCCGACAGTGTGCCGGAAGGAATCCCGCTCACAGCGGTGCCAAGATCATGGGCAGGAAAATGCAAGGTTTTCCACTTTGCGGTTGCCGAACATCTTCTGGCCAATTCCGAATTCTCTGTGAACTGTGGAGCTGGTTTTGCCACCGGTGATGCCTACGTTTTCAATTTGAAGGGATTTGCCGATAAAAAATGAAACGGTCATGAAGCCCAAACTCCTCCTCTGCCTCGCGCTCGTTTTGAGCGGCGGCTTGCTGCCGTTGCTGTTGTTTTACGCTTTTAGTTTTGGTCCAGTGATACGCTTTTACGGGGCAACCGCGCACAGTGGCGGGGCATTCTTGCCTGCATGGGTCCGCACAGTTTATCAGCCGCTCACGAAAACACCGGAACCGCTGGCCGGCGTTCTGAATCGTTACACAGAATGGTGGATTGAGAATGTTCCGGATTCAACAAATACGGCACCTTGGAATTCAGGCATTGATGCCAAACTACTAAAGGCGTCGGACTTGGTGGTTGTTGGCCGGACGATTGCCACAAAAGATTTGGATGAAACAAAAACATTAAGCGGCTTTCCTGGCACTTTTGGCGGGGTTGAAACTATTTTCAAGGTGACTGATGTCCTCAAGGGAATGCCTGCCAACGACAGGATCTTGTTGCATCATTATCGTTTTGGAGGTGATTCGAAACAGCCGCCCAACATACCAAAGCTCGTTAACTTCAATCCAAACAGCACGAATGAGTATTTGCTCTATTTGGTGAAGGACGGGCCCAACCGATATGCTCCCACCTCCGGGCAGGCGCAGCCGTTGTCCTCTATTAAACCTGCGCCGGATCTTTTCAAGCTGGGCTACTGGTTCCCTGTTCTTGCGCCAATTGCGGATGTTGATCCTTCAATTCGCCATCCCATTTCAGTTCGCGTTCCCACCAAATTAAAAATTGAACGGACGCCGGACATGCTTTCCGTCGAAATTGACACCAATTCATTTGAGTCCACAAACCTTATGGTAGGAACAAATATGGTGACCGGCTCCGATAATTACCTGTATGTCTATCCTTTCGGTGCCCCTCGCCCTTTACAAGCAAAAGTCGAAAGTATAAGCGGGGTGGATTGTTTGATAGGAGGGGTTTTTCATAAAACGGACCTGGATGGTATTCCAAAGGCAGGAAAGAAATACGTTGTCGAAGCGGATCTGATTATTTTTGAAACTGACATTCCGCCACAGCATATGTGGGAACCGTATGGCAAGAACTACAAGGTTCTTTGGCAGCGGACGTTAACCCAAGCTGCCGAATAATTTATGAGCCACAAACTCTTGTTCTGCCTCACGCTCGTTTTGAGCGGCGGTTTGAATTGTTCCGCAGCCATCATCTATCCTAAAGCCCCAAATGGCGGACAACAGGCTATCCATGAAGCGTTCAAGGGGCTGTCCCGAAGCATCTCGCGTTACCTCGGCGGTTATCAAATCGAAGATTTGACCATCGCCAATCCTTTCCGGGATTATTCTATCGGGCTGACGAATCTGGCGTCCGGTCAACTGCTTCCGGCAGCCCGGGCCGGCACCTGGCGGTATCTGTTGATGCACGGAACCAACACCGTGGGCGCAGCCGAATTGATGACCGACCCAACCAATAGCACGGTGTTGAAATTTGCCGGCCTGGATACCACTGATTTTTCCAGAGAAACGCTGGAGGCGCTGCGGAAGGCGGAATCATTGCCGCAAATCCAAAAACAGGATTATGAACTTCGCCGGTTGGATTGCCGGTCCATCCTGTTCGTTGCGGTCTGGCTGCATGGCAAATCAGACGACATCATCATACCGTTGCCCAAGACCTTTGGCAGATGGAACGCCTACCAGCCCTATTCCGAGAGCGAAATGATCGAGTTGTTGCAGCCGGAGGCGGAGAAGCGGTTGAAGGCTCGCAACGGCACCGTGGATTAGAGCTATTCGTTACAGGCGTTCGCGGCCGCCGAAGCCGCTTTCGAGATCGTGCCAGAATTCCACGTCGTCTTCGTCCTGTTCCCAGCAGAGAAAGACCTCCCGGCCGCCGATGATGGCCGGAAAATCCACCAGCCCGCGTTCCAGGTCCTTGATGAAAATCTGACGCCGCTGAAACTCGGCCAGAATTTCCTGCACGTCCGCCAGCGTGCGGACCTGGTCATTGACAGTCGGGCCGCCCGCGTCGTGCCCTTGTTTCATCAAGGTACCCAGGCGCTTTTCATGGCGTTCCAGGAGCTGGCGAAGCTGCGTGAGCCGCTCCAGCCATTGGCGAATTTGCGGCAGCAACGCCCGCACCTCGTCGCGCGTATAATGTTTATTAAAACGATGTTTCATCGGCAAAAAAGCACTGCCAGCAATGAAATAAATACCCTTCCGGGCGCTTGCGCAAACACAAACGCCTTTGAACGGGTGAATGAAGCCGCGGCAGACAGCCTTTTTACATCCGGAAATGCGCCAAACGGCAGGCGCATTTCCGGGCAAAAAGGGAGCCTACTTCTGCCAGGTGCGCTTCTTGTGACGATGCAAACGCAGCTTCTTGCGGCGTTTGTGCTTGTTAATTTTGGCCTTGCGGCGTTTTTTAAGTGAACCCATGCGCCAATGGAGTACTTCCGCCGGATGGGGTTTGTCAACAACTCTGTTACTGGCCCATTGCGCGCCGGTGCTGGCCCTCCTGAAAATAATTACCTCAACGGTTCTCTGTCGCCCGGAAAAAGGCCTGTCGGTTCGTCACCACAGAAGGATCGGACAGCAAAAACGTCCCCGTGCTGTTGCTCACGCCCTCAAAGTCCAGCCAGGTCAGCAGGTTGGTGGACTTTTGAATCAGGTAATTTCCGCCGGTTTCCGAATCGAGGCGGAATTGAAAGAGACTGGCGGGCTCCATTCCCAACGCCGTCAACGTCGCCGGCGGATGGACGACGCCTGCCAAGTCTTCGGAAAAATCCGGCAAGGGAAGGGTCAAAGTACTATTGGTCGTGATTGCCTGGGTGGATCCTGCGTTCGTGCCCGTCAATGGGTCGTACCAGTCGGCAAGAAATTTTCCTGGCGACCAGTTGGTCAGCGTCACACTTTGCCCATGTTGCATTGGCAAAACCGCGTTGGTGGAACTGCCGGAAAACGAAACCCACGGCGCCACCACATACAGCATGGATTCCCGCGGCCCGCGCAGGCCAATGGCATCGGGCGAAGGCTGCCAGTTGCCCGAATAAGTTGACGGTAGCACCTGCTCAAGCCGCACCCAATCGAGGTAACACCACCCCTGGGCCGTGTTCGTGATTTCCACGAGGTGCTTGCCGGACGGCAGCGCAACCGGAAGATCCTGATTATACTCGTTGTTCACCGAATTGAGGCCGTCGAGGTTGGGCAGGTTGGTGGACCATAATAGCGTGCCGTCCACCCGCACCCCGAGTGCGGCACTGACGGACACCGAATTGAGGTGGATGACCAACCGGGCGTTGTTCGTGAACCATGCGCTCAGTGCGAACGGTACCTGCGACGCGGACTGCCACGATCCCTGGATAAAGCTGTTCAGCGTGATGCCGGCGTAAGCGGCGGCTGACGGATCGGGCACCGCCAGCCGGCCCGCAGGCGTCGCACCCCAGACACCGCCGGGAACGAGCGTGACGTCGAACGGCTGGCCGCCGGGCGCCGGATTTCCAACCATTGCCGGTGGCGAACCGGAGGTTTGGAAATGTATGTTTGTCCACACACCGTTCCCCCAGCCGGTCCGGTTCAAAACCGATCTCAGGGCCGTGTAAACCGGGTAGTCGTTCTCGTTCTGAATGTTTTCGTACCACCACGACATGGCCGTGCCGGCGGACCCGCCCACCGCCCCGCCCCACAGACCCTGCCGAAAACCGCGCAGGTAAAGGTCGTTCCTGCGATTCCAACTCAAAGCGCTGGTGCCAAATTCCTCGATGAGCGCCGGTTTGTGGTAATTCTGGTGAAACGACTGCGCCACGGCATTGATCCGTGCGGCCGGAAAGCCTTCGCCGTAACAGTGGTAATTGGCGTAATCGAGTTGCGGCAAGGTCCAGATTTCCGGACGGTCGCTGCCGCCGGTCAGGCTGGTCGTCACCAGATGTCCGAACGCATCGTTGGTATGCATCCAGCCGCCCACGATGCCGTGCCAGACCGCCACGTCCGCCGGATTCAACCAGGTGTATTCGTTGTCCACTTCGCTGAAGAATTCCCACGACATCAGACTGGTGCTGTAGCCATAACGCGCAATCAGATAACGCAATCGCTTTTCAAAGAGTGTCCGGGCGACGGTGTTGGTGAAAAAAGCGTCCTGGTTGATGCAGGGCCCGCCGTTGGTGATGTTGTAGGGATTGCTCTGCCAATAATTATCCGGCCCCCAAATGTCTGGAATGGGCTGCAGCATCAAATGAAACTCGATACAAAGTTCAAGCCGGAGCTGGTGTTGTTCGGCTTGTTGAAAGACGTAGTCCAGTTGCCAGGCGTGGTCCAGCCGATACCGGTTCAGTGAATTGGAATCGGTTTCCAGGCCAAACGACCAGGGTGTAGTCAGAATGCGGCCGAAGTTCATGCCCGCCGCCTGCATGGCGGGAAACCAATCATCATAATCGTACGTGCCGCGGCCACCGGGCCAGCCGCAGTTCATGCCGATCAATCGTAACGGCCTGCCGTCGCTGGTTTGAAAATACTGCCCGTTGGTCGCCACCTGCATGTATCCGGAACCTGCCGCCGGAACCGCGACAGGCACGGTGAAATTCGTGACCACGGGCGAACCATAGGGTTGATTGTTGGTTAGAATGACCAGGCTGACCGAGTAATTGCCGGACTCCGGCGGCGTGAATCGCAGCCGCCATTGTGGCAAACCCACCACGGTGAGGTATTCGTAGCCGCCTGACAATCCGCGCTGATAATCCTGAAACCAGAACGCCGGGACGATCATGGTTTTGCCCGACGGCAGCGAGAATGTGGCGTCCAGCCGGATTTGATCGGGGTCGAACGGATTAGTGGCTGAAGGCACGTTGGTGACGCAGAACTCCAGGCGCTGCCATAACTTGGCGGAAGTGAGCTGGATGAACCGGGGCGCAGGTTGAGCCGATGATACAAACTCAAACCAACAGACCAGCAGAAGGCCCACAGCCACTTTCGGCTTCACGCCTGAAGCTTATCTAATTTACCGCGAAATACAATCAGTAAACCACTTTGTTCAGCGGATACTCAATGATGCCTTCCGCGCCGGCGGCCTTCAGCTTCGGGATTATTTCGCGCACGACGTGCTCGTCAATGATCGTTTCCACCGCCACCCAGCCCTTCTGGCTCAAGGTGGAAATGGTCGGGTTGCGCAGCGCGGGCAGCGATTTGAGCAGGCTCGCCAGGTTCTTTTCGGCGATGTTCATCTTCAGACCCACCTTCGCTTCCGCCTCCAGCGCGCCCTTAAGCAGCAGCGCGAGCGTCTCAATTTTTTTGCGCTTCCACGCGTCCTTCCACGCCGTGTGATTGGCAATCAGCCGCGGCGTCGAGGCCAGCAGCGTGTCGACGATGCGCAGCTTGTTGGCGCGCAGCGACGACCCGGTCTCCGTCAATTCCACAATCGCGTCCACCAATTCGTGCGCCTTGACCTCGGTTGCGCCCCAGGAAAATTCCACGTCCGCCTTCACGCCGTGCTTGCGGAGATATTTTTTGGTAAGATTGACGACCTCGGTGGCAATGCGTTTGCCCTTCAAATCCTTCACCGATTTGATCTTTGAATTCTCCGGCACGGCCAGCACCCAGCGCGCCGGCTGCCGTGTCGCCTTGCTGAACAGAAACTCGCCGACCTCGTGCACACTGGAGCCGTTCTCGACAATCCAGTCGCGGCCCGTGATGCCGCAATCCAGATAGCCGTGCTCGACGTAGCGGCTGATTTCCTGCGCGCGAATCAACCGGATTTCCAGTTCGTCGTCGTCCACGTACGGCACGTAGGAACGGCTGCTGACAGAAATGTTGAAGCCCGCCTTGGCCATCTTTTGGATGGTGGCGTCCTGCAAACTGCCCTTCGGCAGGCCAAATCGTAATTTCTTGCTCATTTCAAATGCGACGGGATTAATCTGCCAAGTCCGGCGCGGGAACGCCACTTTCTTCTTTTCCGATTTGTTCTGAGATCTTCCTCGTCCTCGCTCTCGTCCTCGTAATCGAAAAGTCAAATGTCGAGGACGAGGAGGAGAACGAGGATGATTACGATTTCCAGATCACTCGCCGCCCTTGCACCGAAATCTCACCGCGCGCAATCGCCGCCACGCATTGGGGATATAGCTCGTGTTCCGCCCCGTGAATCCGCTGAATCAAGCTGTCGGGCGTGTCGCTGTCCAGCACCGGCACGGTTTGCTGGCCGATGATAGGGCCGGCATCCACACCCGCGTCCACAAAATGCACCGTGCAACCCGTCGCCTTCACGCCATGATCCAGCGCTTGTTTCCAGGCTTCCAAACCCGGAAACGACGGTAACAGCGAAGGATGAATGTTCACGATGCGCCCGGCAAACGCGCGCAGAAAATCGCCCTTCAACACTCGCATAAAACCCGCCAGCACCACCAAATCCACCCTGGCTTCCCGCAACGCGCCCACAAACGCTCGCTCCGCGTCCTCGTCCAGTTTGGTGCGGAATTTCCCCGGTGGAATAAATTGGGCGGGGATCTTTCGCTCCCGCGCATGAGCCAAAATCCCCGTTCCGTCAACATCACTCAGAACCAGTGCGACCTGGGCCGGAATTTTTCCCGATGCGCAAGCTTCGGCAATGGCGACAAAATTGGAACCCTGGCCGGAGCCGAGAATCCCAAGCCGAAATGGATTGTTCACTGCGATTTGAATACCAGAGCGACCCCCCAAAACAAGTAAAAAGGCAGTGATGGTACAGTTTGCAGCTTCCGGTGGGGCGAGCGCCCTCGCGAGCCGGCTTGTAGCGGCGCTGTGTCAGCGCCGACCTACCAACGCCGGTCACAGACCGACGCTACAGTTCGGCTCGTCGGTAACTCGGCCCACCTTACCGAAGCCGGCTGAAATCCAATTCGCGGAGACCGCCAGCTCTGTGGGACGCTCTCACGGGCCGTTACGCAGTGAGAGCCGATAAAACATCTGTGCATTTGTCGGCACCACCGTATAGGGCGGAATGGCAGAGTTTGTGACCCACGGTCCCAACACGTTGGTGGCCTGCAGCAGGCTGCCGGCGGCCCAGTTTAAGACCGGATTGGCAACGCCGGTTTGCATGTAGAGATGGTTGGTCAATCCCCAGACGCCCAAAGTGCTGCTGGTTCCCACATACACCTTTCCATTCGCTATCGTCGGGCACGTCATCTTCACGTATGTCCCCACGCTCCCGCTCCACAGTAACTTTGGAAAATTCACCGCGTCATACGCCCGCAGATTGCTGTCGTCGTCAATCTCCCACAAAATGCCGTTGGCCGTTCCATTGGCCGAAAGTGAAAGTCCGCCACAACGATCTTGCCCGGAATAGGAGGATGTGCCCAGCGGTGTGGTAACAATGTTCGTGCCGGTAAATTCAAAGGATTTGGTCGGGCTATAGCTGTGCAGGACGAAAAGATACTGCTTGCCTGGTCCCTGC
>CAVPSH010000003.1:0-798811 GCA_963708305.1 uncultured bacterium
TCGAACCCACGGTAGCCTTGCGACTACGCCTGATTTCGAGTCAGGTGCCTTTAACCACTCAGCCACCCTTCCAGGTGCCGGCAAAGAAATATTTTGCGCAGGTTTGCGGCGCGGGCAAGCTCATTCGGTGTCTGTGCCAATCAATGGCCCGGTTACCGGCCCGGAAAAGAGGAAGGCGCTGGCGGTTAGAATTCGCCAGCGCCGATGCTAGGCGTCGGTAGGACTTCTTTTGTCTCGCGAATATTCAATCACAGTTCCTCCCCTTTCGTCAAAGACGGTTCGGAAACAAGCCGGTGACATTTTGGAAAACGCAAGCGGGGTGGAGATTCAGCACGTGCATTTCGCGCTTTTTTCGCTCCCGACCGTCGTTTAGAGTTGGGACATGTTTTGGGTGCGCTGTTGGCTCTTGATTGTTTTCGTGCTGGTGTTGGGCCGCGAGCCGGTGCTGGCCGCCAGCGCGCGCGAAGAGCGCGCTTATGCCGCCGCCGCCAGCGCGTTCCAGGACGGCATGTGGGGCCGCGCAGAGGTGGAATTCGCCGAGTTTGCTGAAAAATATTCCAAATCCGAACGCGTTCCCGAAGCAATATTGATGCAGGCCGAGGCCGACATCAAACAGGCAAAATCTTTGCAGGCCATCGAACTGCTTACCACCCATGAATCGCAGGCGGGCAAGGTGGCCGACCAGTACGTTTTCTGGCTCGGCGAAGCGCAGTTCCAAAACGAGGACTATACGGCTGCGGCCACAACGTTTTCCCGGCTGGTGCGGGATTTTACGGAATCCAACCGCCGCCTGGATGCCGTCGTGAACGAAGCGGCCGCGCGGGCCAAGCTCGGTCAATGGCTGCAGGTGAGTAGCTTGTTGCAAACCCCGGACGGGGTATTTCAAGCAGATGCAAACAAAACTCCCGCCGACGACCGGGTGGTGCGCGGCCAATTGCTGCTGGCCGATGCGTTGCTCAGACAAAACAAATTGAGCGCGGCGGCGGAAGTTTTGCATTCGCTGGCTTTGCAGAAACTCGCGCCGGAATTGAACTGGCAACAGGCCCAACTGCTTTGCCATGTCCAACTCGCGAGTGATGATACCAACGCAGCGTTGGCTTCGACGACGAATTTGATCCGGCTGGCGAATCTGACCGGCCAGCCCGACCTGCGCGCCGAAAGCGTGGTCGAACAGGGTGGCATCCTGGAACGAATGGGGCGAACCGGGGATGCGCTGGCGGTGTATCAGGGAAATCTTTCGACCAATGTGCCGGCGGCATGGCAGCGCCAAGCCATTTTGAAAATTGCGGAGCTGGCCGCCGCGCAAACAAATTTTTCGGACGCCGGACAAGCACTTGAAAAAATCCTGGCGCAGTTTCCGAATTCAGCTTCGGCGGATGTAGCGCGACTGTCGCTGGGTGAATTGTATTTGAAACAGGCCGTGGCGCACGCGCCGCCGGACACGAATGAGCTGGCCGAGGCGCAGACGGAGTTCGATCAATTTCTCGGCACGTACACCAACAGCCCGCTGCTCGGCAAGGCGTATCTGGATCGCGGCTGGTGTTTTTGGATCAACGGCAACTTTCCTGCCAGCCTCGGCGCTTTCCGAACCGCAACGGAAAAATTGCCCATGTCGCCGGACCTGGCGGTGGCGCGATTCAAGTTGGGTGACGCGCTGTTTGCGCAGGGCGATTTCGCGGGTGCGCGGGAAAATTACGAGGCGGTGTGGCAGAATTTCGCGAATTTTCCAGCTGTGAACACGGATCTCGTCCCCCAGGCACTTTATCAAACGGTGCGCGCGTGCATGAAACTGGGAGACATGGCCGGCACCACCAACGCGCTGGCACGAATTCTGACTGTCTATCACACGAACAATCTGGCCGATAAAAGCCTGTTGCTGGCGGGGGAACAATTGTCGGATTTGCAGCAACCGGCGGCGGCGCGCGCGTTGTTCGAAAAAGTTATAGAGATTTACCCCAAGTCACCGTTGCGTCCGGAAGTGGAACTGGCCCTGGCCCGTACCTACGAGCAGGAAGGCAGTTGGCCCGATGCCATCGGCATCTATGACCGTTGGGCGGAACAGTACACCAATGACGTGCGGTTGCTGCCGCAGGTGAAGTACGCGTGCGCCTGGGCGAATTTCCGGGCCGGTCAGGAGACGAATGCCTTTCTGCTCTTTACCAATTTTCTTGCGCAATTTCCAACCAATGAGCTGACACCCGTCGCGCAATGGTGGGTGGGCGACCACTTTTATCGCGCGGGCGATTTCGTGAACGCGGAAATGAATTATCAACTGCTCTTTAAGAACTGGCCGGCGTCCAGTCTCGCGTATCCGGCGCGCATGATGGCCGGGCGCGCCGCCATGGGCCGCAATGGTTATTCGGATGCGATTGGCTATTTTACACAGTTGACGGGCGACACCAATTGTCCGCCCGACCTCGACGCGCAGGCATTGTTCGCCTATGGCAGCGCAGAGATGCACATGGAATCGCCGGACACCAACAATCCGCTGACCAATTTTGTGACCGCCATCAAAGTATTCACGGCCATCGGCCAAACCTATCCGCAGTCTGAACAGGCCGCGCTGGCCTCGGGCATGATCGGCGACTGCTATTTGCAACTCGCCGGACAGCCGCAGGGGGCGCATTTCTACGATGACGCGACCAACGCCTACGCCCAGGTCATCAATTCACCTCTGGCAGACGCCGCCGCGCGCAGCCAGGCGCAAATGGGCATCGGACTGGTATCGGAAAAGCGTGCGACGCAGGCGACCGGCCAGGATCAGACCGCTTTGTTGCAACAGGCCTTGCAGAATTATCTCGATGTGCTTTACGGGAAAAATCTCCGCGATGGCGAACCGGCGGATTCGTTTTGGATTAAAAAGGCCGGGCTTCAGGCGGCGAGCGTGGCCGAAACGCTGGGCGAGTGGCCGCAGGCGGTGAATGTGTACCGGCGGCTGGAAGAGTTGTTGCCTCCCCTGCACGATATGCTCGAAAAGAAAATTGCCAACGCCCAGGAACACACCGGGGGGTACCAAGGTAACGCACCGTTTGACACGCGCCCGCGCCAGGATTAGTTTCAATCGGAAACAATGAGTGAAATCGCTACAGCCGAAGGGGTAATATCGCTCACCCGGAGTGCCGCCGAGGAGGCAAAATCGCTGCTCACCCGGCCGGAAAATGCCGGCAAGTCGCTGCGCATTTTCGTGGAGCAAGGGGGTTGTTCCGGCATGCAGTACAGCATGGTCTTCGACGAAAAACGCGACGGTGATTGGGTGTCCGAGCAGCACGGTGTAATGGTTCTGGTGGATGTTTTCAGCGTACAATATCTGCGCGGCACCATCGTGGATTTCAGCAACGCCCTGACGGGCGGTGGCTTTAAAATCTCCAATCCGAACGCGAAGCAGAGCTGCGGCTGTGGAAAATCCTTTGAGGTTTGAACGGACCCGATCAATCCGTACAGACCTGGTAATGCCGTCCCGTGCGATGCGGGACGGCTTTTTTTACACCCACGACTTGCGAATGAGCCAGGTCTTGATGACCTGCGTCAAGCCGACGTAGCAAACCAGCGTGACCGCCAGGAACGGCCAGAATTGCCACGGCAACGGTACGAACCCCAGATACCGCGCCACCGGCGAAAACGGCAGCCACGCGCCGACGCCCATGATGGCGAAGGTCGTCATCGTCAGTTGCCAGCTCGCCCGCGATTGAATGAATGGAATCAGGTTGGTGCGAATGACGTGGACGATGAGCGTCTGGGTCATCAGCGATTCAACAAACCAGCCGGTGCTGAACAAGCGCGGCGGCATAGCTGTGGTCGGCATTGATCGGCTGAGCAAACCGCGCCGCCAGCTCCGGCGGTGCCGCCAGCGCCAGGTTGCTGCACTTGAAGAAAAACCACATCAGGCAATACGTCGTGTAATCGAAAATCGAACTGATGGGGCCGATGAACATGATGAACTTGGCAATTTCCCCCATCGCCCACGGGCGCGGCTTGGACGATTTGTTGCTGGACCGACATTGTCCGTCGGAATCGGCACCTGCGAAAAATCGTAAAGCAGATTGTTCGTGAGCACCTGAATGGGCTGCATCGGCAGATAAGGCAGCCAGGCGCTCGCGCCCAGCACGCTGAACATGTTGCCGAAATTGGAACTCGCGCCCATGCGGATGTATTTCAGGATGTTCACGAACACCTTGCGGCCTTCCAGCACGCCTTCCTCCAGCACCATCAGGTTCTTTTCCAACAAGAATCATGTCGGCGGATTCCTTGGCGATGTCCACGGCGTTGTCCACGGAAATGCCCACGTCGGCGGCGCGCAACGCCGGGCGCGTCGTTGATGCCGTCGCCCATGAAGCCGACGACGTGCTTGTTGCGTTGCAGCGCCTGCACGACGCGTTTCTTGTGCGCGGGCGAAAGCCGCGCAAAAACGTCCGTGGTTTCCACCTCGGCGGCCAGTTGTTCATCGGTCAAGTTTTCCACCTGGTTGCCGAGCAGGATTTTTTCCGCGTGAATGCCAACTTCGCTGCAAACCTTGCGGGTGACGAGATCGTTGTCGCCGGTCAGCACCTTGACGGTCACGCCGTTCTGCCGCAAGCGCGGTGATGGCCTTGGAGGCGGTTTCTTTGGGCGGATCAAGGAACGCGAGGTAGCCGGTCAAAACCAGATCGCATTCGTCAGCCTTGGTAAACGTGGTTTGCTGGCCCAGCTTCTTGGTGGCCACGGCCAGCACCCGGAAGCCGTCCTCGCTCAATTCATTGACCTGTTGCACCAGGTCGCCGACCAGGACTCGGTTCCATCGGGAAGATTTCGCCGTCGCTCTCAAAATGTGTGCATTTGGCGAAAACCGCCTCCGGCGCGCCTTTGGTCAGCAATTGCCGTTCGCCATTCGGGCATTCGATGGCCACGGACATCATCCGGCGCGAAAAGTCGAACGGGATTTCGTCCACCATTTTGTATTTGTCAATGCCCAGCTCGCCGTGCAGTTCCTTGTATTTCAGCACGGCGCGGTCGAGGACGTTTTTCAGGCCGGTCTGAAAATGGCTGATGAGATAGGCGTCGCGCAGCACGGCTTCACTTTCATTTTTGAAAACGTCCAATGCAGTTCGAGGATGACGTGGTCAATCGTCAGCGTGCCGGTCTTGTCGGTGCAGAGCACGTCCATCGCGCCGAAGTTCTGGATGGAATTGAGCTTTTTGACGATGACCTTCTTTCGGGACATCGCCAGCGCGCCTTTGGACAGGCAGACGGAAACAATCATCGGCAGCATTTCCGGCGTAAGGCCGACGGCCACGGACATGCGCGAAGAAAAACGCCTCCTTCCAATCGTGCTTCCGCAGGCCGTTGATGAAAAAAACCATCGGCACCATCACCAGCATGAACGTGAGCATCAGCCAGACGAAATTTTTCACGCCGCTTGTCAAAAGCCGTGTCGGGCTGCTGCCCGGCGAGGCTGCTGGCCATCTTGCCGAAATAGGTTTGCGCGCCGGTGGCGACGATGACCGCCGTGGCCGCGCCGCTTTCCACGCTCGTGCCCAGGAAACAGAGGTTCGTGTGTTCGATGGACGGAAACGTTGGTGCGCGGGTCGCGCGCATCGGATTTTTCCACCGGCAACGATTCGCCGGTCAGCGTGGCCTGGATGATGAACAAATCCTTGGCCGAAATGCAGCCGCACATCGCCGGGAATCATGTCGCCGGCGGAAAACTTCACCACGTCGCCGGGGACGAGTTGCTGGAGGGGAACTTCCCTTGGCTGCCCGTCGCGCAAAACCGTGGCGGTGACCTTGATCATCGCCTTGAGTTTGGCCGCCGCGTTGCCGGCGTTGGTTTCCTGCACGAAACGCAGCGACACGCCGAGCGCCACCATCACCAGCATCACGATGCCGCCATAAAACTCCGACACGTCACGGTCTTCCGGCTTTTCGTGGTAATAACTGATGAAAGAAAGGACGGCCAGGATCGTCAGCAGAATGACCAGCGGATTGCGGACGGCGACCCAGAGCCGGTGCAGCCATTCATGCCTCCTTTCCTGCGCGACCTCGTTGGGGCCGTATTGCTCCAGCCGCGCCTCCGCCTCCGCTTCCATCAGGCCGTTCGACGACGTACCGAGCGATTGCAGGACCTCAGAGCTTTCCCGGGTTGCGGCTTCACGCACAAAATCGGCTGTACGTTGATTGTTGGAATTGTTCGAACCGGCCATAAATCTGCTCCATCCCGGGCGACCCGAACTGGTACCCCACCTTCCTGCGGCGTGTCAGTTCGTATTAAATAGTGTTGCCCGCCGGCCAATCTTTCGCAAGCTTTCGTGCGCCGATGTCTGAAATGTCGCTGCTCATTGCCACGCGCAACGCCCACAAAGCGGGTGAAATTCGCGCCATCCTTGGCGACCAGTTCCAATTTGTGACGCTGAATGATTTTCCCGACGCGCCCAAAGTGGTCGAAGATGCCGGGACGTTCGCCGGCAATGCGACGAAAAAAGCGGTGGAACTGGCGCGCTGGCTGATGCGAATTCCGAATTCCGAATTCCGAATTCCGAATTATGTTTTGGCGGACGATTCCGGCCTTGAGGTGGATGCGCTGAACGGCGCGCCGGGGGTGCATTCCGCACGATTCGCCGCGCTGGATTCGGCAAAATCCGGGAATACTCCCGACGCCGACAACAACGCCAAACTGCTACGCCTGCTCCAAGACGTTCTGCTGGAAAAACGCACGGCGCGCTTTCATTGCGTCATCGCTTTGACACCGGTGTTGTCGGAAAAGGTCGAAGTTGCCTCGCCGGTTTGTTACGCGGATGAATTTGAGACGCAGACGGAAGTATTCGACGGTGTTTGTGCAGGCCGGATTCTTTTCGCGCCGCGCGGGCAGAACGGTTTCGGCTACGACCCGTTGTTTGTGCCGATCGGCTTCGAACAGACGTTTGCTGAATTGGGTGACGAGGTGAAAAATAAACTGAGCCACCGGGCACAGGCGCTGGCGAAATTGAAACGGCGGTTGGATTCGGTCGTGGCAGACAAGCCTGCCGTTTGATTGAAAATTGTTCCCGCTTTAATAAGCAACCCGCACCCGGTAAAACCGATTGGGGGCAACGGCATTGTCCACCACAGTCATTTGCGCTCCGGTTCCATTGGTCGTAACCAGCGTATTCCAGACCGGCGGCAAATTCGTTGTGTACTCGACGATGTTCGTCAAGCCTGTCGCGCTGTTCCAGGAAATCTGCTTTCCGCCGCCGGAAACCGGCGTGATGGCCACTTGCAGCAAAGTGATGTCAATGAATACAAAACTGCTGGCGGGGGGCGGGAAATTGGATGTTAATACCGGCAGAGTGTTCAGCGGAGGGCCATAATAATTGACTAGAACAAGATTGGTTGGCGACGGCGCGGGAAGGCTCGTCCAATTTTGAAATTTATTGAAAATGTTCAGCACGTTCGTTCCGGCGATGACATGCCCAAACACCACGAAGAAATTATTCGTGTTCGGCGCATCGAGCGATGGATTATTCGTGAGATTGAAATACCACTGCGACGTCGCCGAGTTGGTATCGCCGCCGAGTTTGGCCATCGCGATGGTGCCGAAAACATTGCTGAACTGCCGGCCAACACCAAATTCATTGGTGATGGGCGGGAAGGTTGGGATCGGCGCGATCGTGTTGCCAACCAAAGTGAATCCGCCGCCTTGAATGACGAAGCCTGGCACCAGACGATGCGCAAATTCATTTTCGTAGCGGCCGGTTTTGGTGTAATTCAGGAAATTCTGCACCGTCACCGGTTTGTCCTGATCGTACAACTCCACTTCCATATCCCCAAAGACAGTGCGAAATTGTACCAGCGTACCGGCACGGGCTGTACCCAGAAAGGCGGTGAAGGCGATTAAACAACAAATCGTCCGAAGATGTGACATGGTCTATAAAATACATATTTCGAACCGAATTTCAACTTGATCATGCCGGTTGGCTTCAAGCCGGGTTTTTGCCGAATTGGGTGGCGATGAAAAAATTGAGCTACCACACACAAACATTGGGAAAACCAAGGCGGTCTTGGAGGGAAGTGCTTCGTCACTTCCCTGATTTCAGCGTCAACCGGCCATCAAAACGAAGATGGGCATCGACGGAGCAATGCCCTCCAGATCATTTCAGCAAACCGCCGATCTGAAGTTTCTCTCGCAGCAAACCATTGTCGGCGCACATTCGGAGTTTTCCGCCCGGCGCGGGCAAGACATAGAATTCGCCGCCGGCACATTCGATCAACAACGCGCCTGCCGCCACGTCCCACAAATTGATCGTGCGTTCGATGTAGGCGTCCAGCCGGCCGCAGGCGACGTAAGCCAGTTCCAGCGCCGCCGAACCCATGATGCGGATTTTCCTGGCGCGCCGGGCGAGCCGGTTCAAATGCGGCAGGCTCTTTTCCAGATTTTCCTGGCTCTTGGAAAAGCCCATCGCAATGACCGCTTCCTCCAGACGCGAACGCCGACTGACGCGGATGATTCGTCCGTTCAATCGTGCCGGTCCGCCGCGAATGGCCGTCCAAAGTTCGTCGGTGAAGGGACCGTAAATCACGCCCAAAACCGTCTCGTGACTCTGGACTTTGGACTTCGGACTTCGGACTTGCAACGCAATCGAAACGGCCGCGTGCGGCAGGCCGAAGAAGTAATTCACCGTGCCGTCAATCGGGTCCACGACCCAGCGATATTCGGCGTTCACGTCGCCGGAATCACCTTCCTCGCCCAGCAGCGGGATTTGGGGGAACGCCGTGCGCAGGATTTTCCCGATGAGTTTCTGGCAGCGCACGTCCAGTTCGAGCTTGATGTCATGGGCCTCGGCGACTTTGACGCGCTTCGGGCGATGCCAGTTGGTGTACATGAGCTGGCCGGCGGCGCGCGCGGCTTTGACGGCGGTGGCGAGAGCGGGTTTCAGGAGAACGGTTTTCATCACATGTTTACAGAATATCTTTTATCGCAATTACCTGCAAAAATTTGCGGTTGAACGATTTCATAACAGCAACGCGGCCAGGCTGAAGTAAAACAGCAGCGTAAAAATGTCCGTGAACGCGAGCGTCACCGGTCCGGCGGCAATCTTGGGGTCCAGCCGCAGCGCGTGCAAAGCCGCCGGCACGCTCAACCCGAAAAAGCACGCCGCGCACAGCGCCAGCAGAATACTCGCGCCGATGACGAAACCCGCCAGCCCGCTCCCGCGCCACAACCAGACGATGAGACCGACCACCGTGCCGCAACCGGTACCCAGCAGCAGGGCCGTGCCCGCCTCACGCCGGAATGCCCGGACATACCAATCGAAGTTCAGGTTGGCCGCGCGCAAGGCCTGGATCGTCACTGTCATGGACTGGACGCTCACGCTTTCGCCCAGTCCCAGAACCAGGGCGAGGAAAAACGCCAGGACAATACTTTTGGCAAGGGTGACGGCGTAAGCGCTGGCGAGCAGTGCGCAGAGCGTGCCGCTGCCGATGGTGGCCAGCAGCCACGGAAAGCGGAAACGAAACGCCCGCAGCGGCGACGCGCCATGCACCTGCGACACGCGAAGACCGATGGACTCAAACAATGCATCCGTCTGCTCGCGTTCGGCAATATCGAAGGCTTCCTCCGTCAGCAAACCCACGTCCACCACCCCAACAATTTTTCGCGACTCGTCCACCACGGGCAAGGCCAGGAACCGGTGCAGGACAAACGCCTCGCACGCTTCCAGCACCGTTGCCGTGCCGGGGATGGCCACCACCCGCCGGATCATCAGCTCGGACAACCGCCGCTCCAACGACGCCGTCAGCAACTGGCGCGTGGGCAGGACGCCGGCCAGCCGTTCTTCCGCGTCCACGACATAGAAATAAACAATCTTTTCGCCGACACCGCGTTGCCGGATGGCGTCCAGCGCCTGTTGGACAGTAAATTCCTCGGGCAGAATGGCCGCGTCCTTACGGGCGACCGCCAAAACCGGCTGGTGCAAATGGTCTTGTTTATCTGTCAACTCCACGGCGGTAAAAGTTAAACGAGCGGTTCGATTAGGAAAGCCGGAATTCTTCGTGCCCCAACGACAGGCGCTGGAAAACGGTCCATCCGGATTGGCACTTAAGGTGCTGGTTGAGGTACTCCGTCATGCCCATGGGGTTATGACGGTGCCATGAACATCCAATTATTTCCAGACGAACAGCAGCTTTGCGCGGCCAAAGTTCTCATCATTGACGATGAGGTGGCGGACATCCGGGTGCTCGAATGGACGTTGCGCGCGGCCAAATTTCCCAACGTCCGCAGCTCGACCGACTCGACCCGGGCACTGGAAATTTTCAACCAGTTTCAACCCGACCTCGTGTTGCTTGATTTGTACATGCCGCGACCGGATGGATTCGCCCTGCTGAAAGAGTTTCAGCAGGCGACCCCGGCCGGGGATTTCCTGCCGGTGCTGGTGCTGACCGGATATGACACGGCCGAGACGCGCAACCAGGTCACGGCCGCCGGGGCCAACGATTTCCTCGGTAAACCCATTGATTGTTCGGAAGTCATGCTGCGGATCAGAAATTTACTGCAAACCCGTTTCCTCCACCGGCAGGCGCGGGAGATGCAGAAACAACTGGAAGCCGTCCCGGCGGCCAGGGAAGCCAACCTCCCAACCCCGGCCGGCCGAAACCGTACTTGAATGACCGTATCCCGGTCTGAATGATGGAAACGATCCCGGCTGAACAACTCGACCAATTGCTGGCGGCCCTGGTGCAAAGCGCCGAGGGCATCTCGGATTTGCTGTTTGTGACCGGCAAACCACCGCAGGTGGAAATTCATGGCAAGCTCAAGCCGTTTGAGATGGAACCGCCCGAATCCGTGCTCACCAACAAACGCATTGAAGGGCTGGCGGGAACCATTATCGATGGCAATGAACGCTTAATGCAGGACCTGATGGGGCGCGGCTCGTGCGATTGCAGCTATTCCCTGCAAAATTTTTGCCGGTTCCGCGTGAATATCTATCGCCAGAACGGATGTTATGCGATGGTGCTGCGCAAGCTGCAATCGCAGGTTCCCTCCCTGAAAGTGCTCGGACTGCCGCCGGTGTTTCATGAAGTCATCAAGGAAAAGAACGGCCTCATTTTCGTGACCGGCGCCACCGGCAGCGGCAAAACCACCACGCTGGCGGCCATGCTGAACGAAATCAACCAGATCAACGAAGTCCACATCGTCACGCTGGAAGATCCCATTGAATTTCTGCATCCGCATCTCAAGTCCACGTTCAGCCAGCGCGAATTGGGGCGCGACTTCTATACCTTCCCCGACGGCATGCGCGCCGCCCTCCGCCAGGCGCCCAAGGTGATTCTGGTCGGCGAAATCCGCGACCGCGAGACCATGGAGATTGCGCTCACGGCCGGGGAGACCGGCCACGTGGTTTACAGCACCCTGCACACGATCAGCGCCGGGCAAACCATCCACCGTATTCTGGGCATGTTCACCAAGGACGAGGAACAGCAGGTGCGCGAGCGCCTGGCCGGCAGCCTGCGCTACATCATCAGCCAGCGCCTGATTCCCCAAAAGGACGGCGGGCGGCGGCTGGTCACCGAATTGATGGGCAGCAGCCTGCGCACCCGCGAGGCCATTGTGCTGGGTGAAAATGAAAACCGCCGGCTTTCCGACATCATCGAATCCGGGAACACCTACGGCTGGCACAGCTTCGAACAATCGTTGATTGACGCTTACGAAAAGGATTTGATCACCGAGGAAACCGCGCTGCTTTACAGTGTCAACAAGCCGATGATGCACCAGCGGCTGGATGCCGTGAATAAGCGCCGGGCTAATGCCCCGACGCCCAGCTCGTTGAAGATGAAGTCCAATACGCGCTTCCTGAAGAAGAATGTTCCTCCTCCAGCCAAATCGTCGGAACCGGAAGGCTCCAAGGCGCCGGCGGCTGCCCCCGCCAGCGTGAAATCGTCCGCGTGACCCGTAACGCGGCAGGCTAAACCCGTTTATCGCGCTGCTGCTAACTTTGCAGCGCCGCGAGAGCAGATTTCACGTGCTCACGCTTGGCCTGCCAGTCTGCGAGACGCTGCTTGTGTTCCTGCAACACGTTCGCGGGGACGTTCTGCGTAAAACTCGGATTGGCCAGTTTCTGCTCGACCTTGGCGGCCTCCGCCTCGATTTTCTCGAGTTCTTTTTTTAACCGCGCTTTTTCGGCCTCAACATCAATCAATCCTTCCAGCGGCAGGAACAAATCGCCTGATTCGGTCCGCACGGTCATCGTGTTTTTCGACGGCTGATAGTTTGCCTGTACCTCGACGGACTCGGCATGGAGTAACAATTTGAGCACCTCAACGTCGTGCGCCGCCAGTTCGCGGGCCGGTTTGAGGATGAATTTGACTTTTTTGTTCGCGGCGATGTTGGCCGTACGGCGCAGATTGCGGCCCTGGGAAACCAGTTCGTTGCGCGCTTCAATGCGTTTTTCATCATCGTCGGTCAGGCCGTAGTGCGATTTGAAATCGTCGTCGAGCGGCTTGGGCCATGGCGCGGACATGATGGTCTGGCCGCCCTGATCGTCCGGCATGTCCTCGGCGTAACCCATCCCGTGCCAGAGTTCCTCCGTGATGAACGGCAGGAACGGATGAAACAGCCGCAGCGTGTGCGAGAGGACGAAATCAATCACGGCGAGGGTGTTGGCTTTGCTTGCCTCCGTAGCAGCCGACGTGAGGAGGCTCTGACTGGTTTCGGATTTCGGATTTCGGGTTTCGGATTTTTCAGTTTGAGCCTCGTTACCTCGGCTGCTACCGGACAAGGCGGCCTTGCTCGCCTCGACATACCAGTCGCAATATTCGCTCCAGAAAAAGCGGTAGAGCGTCGCCGTCGCATCGCTGAATTTGTATTCGGCGAACGCGGTGTCCATCTCGCGGATGGCGGCGTCGAGCTTGAGCAGAATCCATTTGTCGTCGGCCGTTAGAAGTTTTGGATCGATCTCGCCTTGAATTGGCGAGTCGGCGCTACCGACCATCTGGCGGAAGCGGCAGGCGTTCCAGAGCTTGTTGCAGAAATTGCGGCCCAGCTCGACGTTCTTTTCGTCGAACAAAATGTCCTGGCCGAGCGGCGCGCTGCGCATCGTGCCGAACCGGAGCGCGTCGGCGCCGTATTTGCCGATGAGATCGAGCGGGTCGGGCGAATTGCCGAGGCTCTTGGACATCTTGCGTCCCTGCTTGTCGCGGATGATGCCGGTGAAATAGACGTTCCGGAACGGCAGGTCGCCCATGAACTCGTAACCCGCCATGATCATGCGCGCGACCCAGAAGAAAATGATGTCCGGCCCGGTGACGAGGTCGGTGGTCGGATAAAACTTCTTGAACGTCTCGGTCTGCTCCGGCCAGCCCATCGTCGCAAACGGCCAGAGCCAGGAACTGAACCAGGTGTCGAGCACGTCGGGGTCCTGGGTGAAGCCTTGCATCACGAGGAACCGGGCGACGGTGTCTGATTCAGTCAATGTCTCGATTTCAATCGAATCATCATCTTCCTTGGCGATTCGCCACCAAAATTTTCCTCCTGCGCTTGTGGGAGCTTGTCTTTCGCTTAGCCCAAGTCCGTTATCCGGCAGGCTGGCTCGAAATTGTTTACTTTCAATAAACAAAGTCACATTTTCAGCAGACAGGAACGCTTCGCCCAATCTTGGGCTTCGGCGCAAATCGGCTTTATGATATATGTGCCGCCACACCGGAATCCGATGCCCCCACCAAAGCTGGCGGCTGATGCACCAGTCCTGGATGTTGCCCATCCAATGATCGTAAACCTTCGCCCAGCGCTGCGGATGGAAGTGCATTTTATCCGGAGCGCCGCCATCTTGGCGGCGTTTTCTGTTAAGCCACTCGCCGGCTGGAAGCCGGCGCTCCCGGTCTTGTTCGACGCACGCCTGCGCTTTCTCCACGCTCGGATATTTCAGAAACCATTGCTCGCTCAAGCGCGGCTCAATCGGCACGTCGGCGCGCTCGCTGAAACCGACGTTGTTCGTGTACGGCTCTTCCTTTTCCAACGCGCCGAGTTCGGTGAGTTTTTCCACGGCGACTTTGCGGGCTTTGAAGCGGTCCAGCCCGTTCAAATCCTTCGCCGGCCAGTTCGTTCATGTGGCCGTTGGCGTTGCATGATGTCAATCAGCGGCAGATTGTGGCGCTGGCCGATTTCAAAGTCCGCCTTGTCGTGCGCGGGCGTCACCTTGAGCACGCCGGTGCCAAATTCGAAGTCCACGTGCTCGTCGCCGATGATGGGGATGAGCTTCTGTTCGCGCGGCAATTCCGCAGGCAACGGACGGATCGACGTGCTTGCCGATGAATTTCGCGTAACGCGGGTCCTTCGGATTCACGGCCACGGCGGTGTCGCCGGGAATGGTTTCCGGCCGCGTCGTGGCAATGGTCAGCCAGATCCGGCCTTCGGCATCCGTGATCGGGCCAAAGTCTTTCTCTGTTCCCCCGTAGCAGCCGACGTGAGTCGGCTCTGATTCTCCACCGCCGGAGTTTGAGCGGACTCACGTCCGCTGCTACCGTGCATCGAGGAATCGACCACCTCGACTTTGAAGTAGTAGAGCGAGCCCTTTTGCTCCTTCATCACCACTTCTTCGTCGGACAACGCGGTCTGCGTAGCCGGGCACCAGTTCACCATGCGTTTGCCGCGATAGATGAGGCCTTTTTTGTAAAGCTCGACGAACACTTTCTGCACGCAGCGCGCGTAATCATCGTCCATCGTGAACCGTTCGCGGGTCCAGTCGCACGAGCAGCCGAGCTTTTTGAGCTGGCTGATGATGATGCCGCCGTGCTTTTCCTTCCATGCCCAGACGCGCTTGAGGAATTCCTCGCGGCCGAGGTCGCGCTTGGATTTTTTCTCCTCCTTCGAAAGCTGCCGGGCCACCACGCCTTCGGTGGCGATGCCGGCGTGGTCGGTGCCGGGCAGCCAGAGGACTTCCTTGCCGTCCATGCGCGCCTTGCGGGCGAGGATGTCCTGGATGGTGTTGTTGAGGACGTGGCCCATGGTGAGCACGCCGGTGACGTTCGGCGGCGGGATGACGATGGAATACGCCGGGCGTTTGGACGACACGCGTGCCGGGTCGGCGACGAAGCATTTCCGGTCGAGCCAGAACTGGTACCACTTGTCCTCGACGGACTGCGGTTCGTAGGCTTTGGAAATTTCAGACATGGGAATTTAACCAAAGTCGCACAGAGGCGCGAAGACGCAAAAGTTTCTGTTCTTGATCGGCTTTGCTTCTTTGCGCCTTTGCGTTGAAAAATCATTTCTTCAACAGCGCGTATTCCATGCTGTCCACCAGCGCCTGCAGGCTGGCTTCGATGATGTTTTCGCTCGACGCCGACGGTGCCCCATTCGCGTTTGCCGTCGCGTGGATTCGATGAGCACGCGCGTTTTGGCGGCGGTGCCGGTGTCGCTGTCGAGGATGCGCACCTTGTAATCGGTGAGCGTCACCTGTTTAAGCTGCGGGAAAAATTTCACCAGCGCCGCGCGCAACGCGCCGTCCAGCGCATTCACCGGGCCGTCGCCTTCGGCGACCATGGTGAACCGTCTTGCCGACGCGCACGCGCACGGTGGCTTCGCAGACGGATTCCTGGCGTGTCGCGGCGCATGGAAACGTGATACGTCTCCACGGTGAACGACGGTTCGCGATGCTTGAGCGCCTTGCTGATGAGCAGCGCCAGCGAGCCTTCGGCGGCTTCGAATTCGTAGCCCTGGCCTTCCAGTTCCTTGACGCGCGCCGTGATGGCCTTCAACTCCGGCGTGTCCGGCGTGAGTTTGAAGCCGAGTTCCTGCGCCTTCATCAGAATGTTGGTGCGGCCCGACATGTCGCTGACGAGCACGCGGCGGGAATTGCCGACGGCTTCGGGCTGGATGTGCTCGTAACTGCGCGCCACGCGGTCGATGGCGTGCACGTGCATGCCGCCCTTGTGCGCAAACGCCGTCTGGCCGACCCACGGCTGGCGCGGGTCGTGGCGCACGTTCGCGATTTCATCCACGAACTCGGAAAGCTCCTTGAGCTTGGGCAATGACTTCGCCGGCACGCCGCGACTTTTTCATTTTGAAATGCAGCAGTCGGGATGACGCTGATCAGATTGCAATTGCCCGTGCGCTCGCCGTAGCCGTTGATGGTGCCCTGCACCTGCGTCGCGCCGGCGTCGATGCGCGGCGAGGCGTTGGCCACGCCCACGCCGCAATCGTTGTGCGTGTGAATGCCGAGGCGCGTGTTCAACTTGGCCTTTCGCCAGCGCGGTGATGCGCGCGATTTCCTCCGGCAGACAGCCGCCGTTCGTGTCGCACAAAACGACGCATTCCGCGCCCGCCTTCTCCGCGGCCTGCCAGGTGGCCAGCGCGTATTCCGGTTCGTCCTTGTAACCGTCGAAGCAGTGTTCGGCGTCGTAGATGACCGTCTTGCCGTGGTCCTTTAGAAAACGGACGGTGTCGCCGATCATCGCGAGATTTTCATCCGGCTTGGCGCGCAGGACTTCAGTGACGTGCAACAGCCAGGTTTTGCCGACGATGGTCACGACCGGCGTCTCGGCCTCGAGGATCTGCCGCATCAACTCGTCCTGTTCGACGGCGACGCCCTTGCGGCGCGTCATGCTGAACGCGGCGATGCGGGCGTTTTTCCATTTGCGCTTTGCCGCCTGCTGGAAAAACTCCATGTCCTTGGGATTGGAGCCGGGCCAGCCGCCTTCGATGTAATGAACCCCGAAAGCGTCGAGCTTCTCGGCGATGCGGAGTTTGTCCGCGACCGAGAAATTGATGCCTTCACCCTGGCTGCCGTCGCGCAGGGTGGTATCGTAGATTTCGACTTGGGGTTTCATAAATGGCCCGTGAAAAACGGCGGGCATTATCCCTGAATTTGACGGGACTGGCAAATCCCAAAACAGAGTTTATTCATTCCCATGGGTGCGGATGTTATTTGCGCGGGGCAAAAAATTTGCTATTGGTTGACGCCATACCGGAAAATCCTCGGTATGCGGTTTTTCTGGAGAACCGTGTGACTCACCTGACGGGGGCAAATATGCGAAAACCGGGCAACTGGCTTAAGCAGCGTTTTGAAGCGGCTATGGGCATCATTGTCGCCCTTCCGGCCATTCCGAGCGCGATCATTGACCATTACGCCATTTCCCATCGTCAGGCGCGGGATTCCATCCGCCAACGGAAAAGGCCTTCGGAAACCGCCATCAGTGTCCTCTGTCTTTTCCTGATAATGCTGGTGGCGATGATTGATTACCGATCCGCGACGCGGGCCAGTTTCGCCTTGTTTTACGTTTTAATCGCCGCCTTCGCCGCCTGGAGCGGGAGCCGAAAGGCTGGCCTGCTGATCGCCCTGGCCGGTTCGCTCGCCGCGCTTATCGGCGAGGCCGGCCGCGACTTACCGCCGGGAGTGCTGTGCTGGAATCTCGGAGTGCAGACGGGAATTTCGTTATTTGTCGTTCTGTTGCTGTCGGCGGTCCGCAACCTGACACAGCACCTGGAGCAGCGGGTGAAGGAGCGGACCCTGGCCCTGGAACGTGAAATCAGCGACCGCACGCAAACCGAGGAACAATTGCGCAAGGCGACGCAACAGTTGCGCCAACTGGCTGAAAACATTACCGATGCCTTTTGGATCAGAGACTCGGATCCCGCCACGGCGGGACGCATGGTCTATGTCAGCCCGGCCTACGAAAAAATCTGGGGGCGGAGCTGCAAGGAACTCTACCAATCGCCCCACGCGTGGCTGGAGGCTATTCACCCGGAAGATCGCGAAACGGTTGCGCAAGCCATGCTCACGAAACAAGCCACCGGCGAATACAACCAGGAATATCGCATCATGCGGCCCGACGGCACCCTGCGATGGATTCGGGACCGCGCCTTCCCGATTCGCGACAGTTCCGGCAATGTCATCCGCATCGTCGGGATTGCGGAAGACACAACGGATCGGCACCGGCTCGAACGCGAAATTCTGGAAATCAGCGATCGCGAACAGGCGCGCATCGGCCAGGACTTGCATGACGGGCTTTGCCAGCAATTGGTCAGCCTTGGTTTTGACAACAATTCCCTCGAACAGCAATTGGCCGCCCAGGCGCGGCCCGAGGTTGCCGCTGTCCAAAAAATGGGTAAGGTGGTGGATGATGCGATTGCGGAAGCCCGGGCGCTGGCGCGCGGGCTTTTCCCCGTGCAACTGGAGGCGGACGGCTTGAGTCTGGCGCTGCGCCAACTGGCCGCGGGGGTGTGCACCCGCGCCCGGGTGCATTGCCGGGTGGATTGTCCGCAACCTGTGTTGGTGCGCGACAATACTATGGCCACGCACCTTTACCGCATTGCCCAGGAGGCCGTAAACAACGCGGTCAAACACAGCCGGGCCGGTTCCATTTTGATTGAATTGAAGGCCAACCATAATCGGATTGAACTGAAAGTCAGTGATAACGGGATTGGCATTCCCGTTTCACGCCATCCGACCGGGGGAATGGGATTGCACATCATGAATTATCGCGCCCAGGCCATCGGCGGCACATTGAACATTGAACGCGCCGCCCGACATGGCACCATGGTTTCCTGTTCCGCCCCGCAACCATCGGCTTGAATCTGCTTGTTATGGCCACGGACAAACCCACTCAGCCGGCAGAGCAAAAAACCAAACGAATCCTTCTGGTGGACGACCATCCCATGGTGCGCGAACGCCTCACGGAAGTCATCCTGCGCGAACCGGATTTGACCGTGTGTGGCGAGGCCGAAGACCGTTTTCGGGCCATGGAAAAGATTGCCGCCACCGGCCCGCATCTGGTCATTGTGGACCTCACGCTCAAAGGCTCGCATGGAATGGAGTTGATCAAGGACATCCGCAGTCAACATCCGGATCTGGCGGTGCTGGTCGTTTCCATGCACGATGAAATGCTCCATGCGGAACGGGTGATTCGCGCCGGCGCCCGCGGTTACATCACCAAACAGGAAGCCACCCGGAAAATCATGCTGGCCATTCGCACGGTGTTGAATGGCGGCGTTTACCTGAGCGAAAAAATGGCGGCCCAAATCGCCGCGACCGCTATTGGCGGCGCGCGGGCCAAACCCAGCCTGCCCATGGACAAACTTTCGGATCGCGAATTGCTGGTCTTTGAGTTGATTGGCCAGGGTCACGGCACGCGCCAGATCGCGGACGAACTGCATCTGGACATGCGGACAATTGAAACCTACCGCGCCCGCATCAAGGAGAAGTTGAACCTTAAAGACGCCAACGACCTTCTGCAGCACGCCATCCACTGGATGCAGGTCGAAGGTTCGCTTTAGCAATTTAATTAAATTCGTAACCGTCCCGCTTTGCGGGATCGCTTCGCGCCCTACCTTTTGCGTTCTCTGTTTCTTTTGAGCAACACGCCCAAACGTCGGCGGCTACATGCTTTTCGGAAAAGTTTGGGAAGTTGAACCCCCATACCTCGTTAACGCAAGATGATTCAATCAGTTACCGTGACTCGAGGGGTCGTATAACAGAGCACTTCGAGCCCTCAGCCCGCCGCAGCAGCAAATCGAGACCAGTGCAAACAGGAGTAGCGGCTTTCGGCAGAACTCAGCCCGCTTAGCCGGAACCATGCAGTTGAGAATGGATGCCAGGCGACAACCAGCACGCGTAGGACAGGCGTCGCGCCTGTCTCCATCTAAAAATTTCTCCTCACCGGTTGGTGACTGCCCATAAGCCGGGGGAACAGCGCCTCAAGGCGGAAATTCAAAAGTCAGAGACAGGCGCGACGCCTGTCCTACTGCATCGTTACGGCTTTGATTTCCCGGAGTTGGCGGTGCTTGGCCGGGACGCCGCTGCCGCGGGCGGGCGTTATTCGGAACTCTCAATCAGGGAACCGACGGGTGACTTGAGACAGGGCGGAAAGCATTTCAGGCGGCGGTCTTGGCCGGAATCTTGGCTTTTTCCAGACAGTCAGGGCAGATCCCGTGGGTGAAATCGGCGTTCGTGTGATCGGCGATGTAGGTTTCCACCTGCTGCCAGTAACCCTGATCGTCGCGAATCCGTTTGCAGGACGCACAGATGGGCAGCAGCCCGCTCAGCGTCCGGACCTGTTTGAGCGATTCGGTGAGTTCCTCAATCAATTTGAAGCGTTCCGCTTCGTCGCTTTTGCGCAGGGTGATGTCGCGGGAAATGGCCGAGCCTCCCACGATTTTGCCACTGGTATCCTGCACCGGAGAAACTGTCACCGAGACGGGAATAAAATGGCCGTCCTTGCGGAGGCGCACCGTTTCATAAAGGCCCACCCGCTGGCCGCGTTTCATGCGTTCCATGATGTCGATCAACTCGTCCCGCCGGTCGATGGGATACAAAACTGAAACCGAATGGCCGACAATTTCCTCGGCCGTATAGCCGAAAATACGCTCGGCCGCCTTGTTCCAACTGATGATGGTGCCGTCCAAAGCCTTGCCATAGATGGCGTCTTCGGTGGATTCAACAATGGCCGCGAGGAATTGCATGGCGGCTTCGGCATGAGTTCGAGCGCGGCGGGTTTGCGCTACTTCCAATTCCCGCTCAATCGCCGGAACCAGACGGGAGAGACTGTTTTTGACGATGTAATCATTGGCGCCGGCTTTCATCATGTCCACCGCCGCTTCCTCTCCGTAGGTGCCTGAAATGACAATGAAAGGAATATCCAACCCTTTTTCGCGCAGCAACTTGAGGGCCTCCGGTCCACTGAATTGCGGCAGGACATAATCCGAAAGCACCACATCCCAAGCGTGGCGATTGAGCGCGGCTGTCAACTCGGCGGAATTCTGGACCCGCTCGTAAACTGCTTCATAACCTCTTTGACGCAATTCCTCCAACAACAACCTTAAATCGTTCTCGGAATCTTCCACGATCAGCACATGCAACAACCGGATCATATTACCACAAACCTTTCATTCACGCTTTTGGCGCCTCCCCCCAGTCGGCCAACTATCGCCCTCCTGCTTCTGTTTGTCCACTGCAGGACGACATAAAATTTCCCTTTCCCACCCTCGCGACCTGCCTCCCAGCAAGTGAACTTTAGACAGGTGGTCTTCGGGCATTGTTCAATTGTGAATGTAATCGATGGAAAAAATATCTCGTCTGGCCGGCATCGGATTATTTTCCCTCATTTCGCACGTGACGAATAAAACGTGAATTGATATTATCGGTTTGTCGCATTTGGGACATCGATGGTTTATGAAATCGCAAATTCACTTCAGCCTTCCCGAAAAGGAAATTCCCACACATTGGTACAACCTGCTGGCCGATTTTCCCGAGCCGCTGCCACCGCCGCTGCATCCGGGCACCAAACAACCGATTTCCCCGGAGGCGTTGCTGGCGATTTTTCCGGAAAATCTCGTCAAGCAGGAGATGAGTCCCGAGCGGTGGGTGGAAATTCCCGAACCGGTTCGTGAAATCTACACGCTTTGGCGGCCTTCGCCGTTGATCCGGGCGGTGCGGTTGGAGCAGGCGCTGCAAACCCCGGCCCATATTTACTACAAATACGAAGGCGTCAGCCCCGCCGGCAGTCACAAGCCCAACACGGCGGTCGCCCAGGCCTATTACAACAAAGTGGCCGGCACCAAACGCCTCGCCACTGAAACCGGCGCCGGCCAATGGGGTGCGTCGCTCGCCTTTGCCTGCAGCCAGTTCGGGCTGGAGTGCAACATTTACATGGTCAAGGTCAGTTATGACCACAAACCCTATCGCCGGATGTTGATGCATACCTGGGGCGCCACGGTGCATCCGAGCCCGAGCAACCTGACCGAATACGGCCGCAAATTGCTCGCGGAAGACCCGCATTGTCCCGGCAGCCTCGGCATCGCCATCAGCGAAGCCATCGAAGACACGCTCAAGCATCCGAATACCAAGTACTCGCTGGGCAGCGTGCTGAACCACGTCTGCCTGCACCAGACGGTCATCGGCCAGGAAGCCATCAAACAGATGGAACTCGCGGGCGAAGAGCCGGATTCCATCATCGCCTGCTGCGGCGGCGGCAGCAATTTTGCCGGTATCGCCTTCCCGTTCATTCACAGGAAAATTACGGAGAAAAAGAAGTATCGCATCGTGGCCGTGGAACCCTCTGCGTGTCCATCGCTGACCAAGGGTGAATTGCGCTACGACTTCGGCGACACGGCGGAAATGACGCCATTGTTGATGATGTACACGCTGGGCCACAAATTCATGCCGCCGCCCATTCACGCCGGCGGGCTCCGTTATCACGGCATGTCGCCCATGGTCAGCCACGCGCTGAAACTCGGTTTGATCGAGGCTGAGGCGTATCATCAGACGAAAATTTTCGAGGCCGCAACGCAATTTGCGCGCACGGAAGGCATCGTGCTCGCCCCGGAATCCGCGCACGCAATCGCCGCCGTCGTGGAAGAGGCTAACAAGGCCCGCGAAGCCGGAAAGAAACGGGTGATTCTGTTCAATCTTTCCGGCCACGGCCTGCTCGATCTGAGCGCGTACGAAACCTACCTTTCGGGAAAGCTCCAGGACGCGTGAAGGAATTGATGATTTGAGGCCTCTGCAATCTGGAGCGCCGAGCACCGTCTCGGCCTTGCGGCATTGATTTTCCATCGCGCCGAGGCGGTGCTCGGCGCTCCGATTGGCGATAGGCGGTTTTGCAGAGGGCTCAGATTATGAATTGCAGAAACTCAAAATATGAAAACAACCCACATCATCTCCATAGCGGGCGCACTGATGGCACTGGTAACTTCGCTCCCGGCCCAACCTACTGCGCATTATGTGCCGGGCAGTGAAGGCATCAAAGGCGCCTCGCTGCCCCCGCCGGGGTTTTATGTGCGCGATTACAACGTGGCTTATTATTCCACGCGAGCGAATGATGCGTCGGGTAATAATGCTAATGTTCCCAACTTCGAGGCGTTCACCTACGCCAATGTCCCGCGCGTCATCTGGATTACCGATACGCAGATTCTCGGCGGCTATGTGGGTGTGGACGCGCTGCTGCCGCTGGTCTACCAGCATTTGAAGGCCGGTGGATACGACGACGGCACATTTGGCATCGGCGATTTCTTCGCCGAGTCCACGCTGTCGTGGCATCCCAAACAATTTGATCTGGCCGCCGGCGTCGGCGTCTGGGCACCCACAGGTGATTCTCCAACCCAACCTGGTCCTTCAACCCGTGCCGGTCTGGGTTATTGGACGCCCATGCTCACGGCCGGGGCGACCTGGTATATTGACGGGGACAAAACCTGGGCGGTGTCGGCGCTGAACCGCTACGAATTCAATACGGAGCAGTGCGGTACCCACATCACGCCCGGCCAGGCTTACACGCTGGAATGGGGCGCGAGCAAAACTGTGGCCAGGGTGGTTGACCTGGGCGTGGTCGGCTACTTCCAGCAACAAGTGACGACCGACAGCGGCACCGGCGCATCCCCGAACCGCGACCGCGTGGTGGCCATCGGTCCCGAAATCAATCTGGCTTTCCCCAAACCGATGCTGTTCGCTTCGTTCCGTTACAACTACGAACTCATGGCGCAATCCCGCGCGCAAGGCCACACCTTCACGCTCACGCTGACCAAACGGTTTTAGGCTTTTTTTTGCAGCCTCGACGATTTTCGAATCGCGCCTTGGAACCATGAACCGCATCGTGGTAGCGCGGGCGTCCTCGCCTGTGGGTTCACCTTGGCGTCCCGCCGGGTGTTCCCTCCGACAGCAAAACGCCGTCGGAACCCGCAGTCGGGACGACTGCGCTACGAACTGGTTCAGGGAAAGGAGCCGGCGCAAGGAGGCTTAAACGAATTCCCGATTTTAAAATCAGAGCCTCGTTGCCTCGCTTCCTGCGGCTTTCCAGACGCAAGAATTTATCAACCTGGCAGTTGCAAATTGTCCGCGTCGGGGCGAGGCTTGCGCGTGGAAGTTTCGGAAAACATCCAATGCCCGTTTTGCGGCCAGCGATTCGAGGTGGTGATTGACACCAGCGTGTCGTTCCAGCGGTTCACGACGGATTGCGAGGTGTGCTGCCGTCCGTTTGAGGTGATTGCCGAGTGCGAACCGGGTGAAATTCTGAGCTTGGACACCGTGGCCAATTGAGGCAATCTCCGCGCGATGTCATTGAGCGACTTGGCTTTTTGGGTTTACGTCGTCCTGCTGTTGCTGGGCGGACTGTTTGGTTTTTACAAGGGGAAGAGCAAAATCTCCCTGATTACGTCGGTAGTGTCGGCGGCATTGCTGGTGCTGACGACCTTGCGCGGAATTTTCGAGCCTGCCTTTGCCCGGGATTTGGCCAACCTCATCATGGCCGCGCTCCTGGTGGTTTTTGCCATCCGCTTGGCGAAAACGAAAAAGTTCATGCCCAGCGGTCTGATGCTGGTCCTGACGATCCTGGTCCTGGCATTGCGGAACCTGAAATTTCATTGAGTTGGCCGCGGGCTGGAGCTTGGAACCGGGCTGCAAGCATTCAATTTTTCGTGTCGTCTCGGGAAAATCTCCCGGAAATATGTTGCGCGCGCGGAATGCGGACCGTAGATTTTATATCCTTTTGGACGCACCCATAGCTCAATTGGATAGAGCATCTGACTACGGATCAGAAGGTTGTAGGTTCAACTCCTACTGGGTGCGCCAGTTTCATTTCGTGCCCCTCTGCGCCAGCGATTGCCAACACAGGACTTTCGCCTTTATTATCAATAGTTTTCTCACCCCCCTGCCCTGACTTCATTCGTGCCAGCGGATGCCAGCTCATTATCGCCTATCAAGAGACTTTGGCCGTTCGTCGAAATAGCTCCGAAAGCTCCCATAGCCTCTCTTGCGAACTTTCCATACACCTTATATCTAATAAACAGCAGCTCAGGAGTCGAGTAAGAGTCAGACTTTAATGATGCAAGCAGTTCTTTATATGACTTTTGTTCCAGACTTTCTCCAAGTATATCAAAGTAAGATTTCTGATCGTCTTCAATATGAGGAATGTTTTTTAACTCAGAAACCCTATCAAAGAAAAGAGCTGTCCAATATCTATGACAAAACCCTTCAAGCTTGGCACGCTATAGTAAACACTATTGCCATAATAAGACCTTTCTAAAACCCTGAATGTCGCCGGAGAGTAACTTGTTAGAAACGAAATTATCTGTCTTCTCACAACATCGTAATCTGGCACCAACATGAGGCTACCAACTTTTTTTCCACCAACTTCTAACATGGAAACTTTTGACTTCAATGGATTATTGCTCTCCAGCATAGCGATGTAGAGTGGTTTCGGAAAAACGATAAACGGACAGACCGCTGTAGAAACGAACATTACCGACGCGACGGCCCACCATCTCCAAGCGAAACCCTCTGCTCGCTTATATTTTATTACCCTCCAGAAAAACAACACCGCTAAAGCAAAAACTGCGATATCAAGAATTATGGACTCCCAGGTGAAAGGGAAGAGAAGGAATCCCACGGTGATAGTCAGCAACCAGCGAGAACATGTTTCGATGAAAAAACCAATCGTTTTATTAAAAGGCTGTCGGACCCATTCGAATCCTTCCAACCCAAATTTTGATCGACCTTTAACTTCCTGATTTTTATTTTTACGTCTCACCTTAAACATTTTTAGCAAATTGCGAATTTTAATCCAGCATTACCACAAGCGGAGACTATTTTTTGAAGGTCAGAATCCTTGTGTGCATTTTTGTGTGCATCGCGTTGGATTCCCTTGTGTTTACTGGCGCTTTTATCAGGTTCAACTCCTACTGGGTGCGCCAGTTGTTCTTCGAACCGATCAGTCGAGATGGAAGACTTCTTTGAGTGGTTTGACAACTGGCGCGCAGTTCCGCCGCCACACCCGGCTTGAGCTTCATTTTGAAGGCAGGATGCCGCCTGACCGGTCGGGCGGTTACGCGCCGGGTTGCGCCGTCTGGCCGGATTTTTCCAGCAGACGCGGATAAACCAGGCCGTAAATCGTCGTGGCGATGAAGCCGATCAACGGCAGGGTGAAGGAGATCCCCACGCTGTGGTAGCGATCCCAAAGCCAGCCCATCAACACCGCGGAGATGGAGCCCGCGGCGCCGACGGCCATCACGTGGAACGAGGCGGCGATTTTGGTCTGCGGACCGAGGTTGCGCACGCTCATGGCGAAGATGAACGGAAACATGATGGACATGAACAGCCAGCTGAGCGGGAGGATCATCCACGAAACCATTTTGATGTCGGCGATCGCCAGCAGAATGACGATGGAGTTGGCGATGCCGTAGAGCGCGAGCAGGAGGTTGGGCTTGATAACCCGCGCAATGGGCGCGCCGCTGAAACGTCCGACTGCATAGAGAATCATGGCGAAGGTGATCACATAGCGCTGCCGTCTCATCAGGAGTGACCGCATGCATGAAGGATGCATACCAGGCAAAGAGCGGAGCCGTGGACGTCGTCCCGGCCGCGTCTTTGACGATCGCGTTTTGCACGATGTAGTTCACGGCAAACGCGTTTATCCCTATTTGTGAAATGATATAAAGGAACTGGGTGAAAACTCCCCACTTGAAATGCGGCAGACGGGACAGGGGGGCTTTGAGGATCGTGGGGTCATCGGCTTCCCCGGCTTTGCCGCTGCCTTCAATGCCGGGCAAATTGATGAAAGAAAAAGCGGCAAAGATCACGAGCACCACGCACCCGAGGACCGCGTAAGGCAGGATGAGAGAGTGAAAATCCACCGGCGCGCCGGCTTCCGCTTTATGGCGAAAGAGCAGGTAGCTGCCGATGGCGGGCGCGATGATGTAGGCACAGGAGTTGAACGCCTGCGCCACCGACAACCGCCCCGCCGCGCCGTCCTTCGGGCCAAGCACGGTCACGTAGGGATTCGCGGCGGTTTCAATGCACGCGAGCCCGCAGGAGAGAATAAAGAGCGCCAGGCAGAACGACCAAAACGTCTGGAACACCAATCCCGCCGGGATGAACAGGAACGCGCCAAAAGCCAGGGTCGCCAACCCAACCAGGATGCCCCGCTGGTAGCCGATGCGACGAATCAGCAACGCCGCAGGAAAAGCCGACGAGCAAATACGCGCCGAAGACGGACGTCTGGACGAGGCCCGACTGCGCCTTGCTGACGTTGAGGATGTTCTGGAAATGTTTGTTCAGGACATCCAGCATGGCATGGCAAAACCCCCAGATGAAAAACAAGGAGGCGACCATGAGGAACGCGAACAGTAACGGATTGCGGGTGCGTTTCATGAATTTATGGGTATCTGGTGGTTGGTTCTTTAAACCGCTGATTTTCGCTGATCGACGCTGATTTTTTGACCCGCATTGGTGTCGTCATTGGCGTTGATGAGCGCCGATCAGCGGTTCGACAATACTTCTCTTTCGTAACGTTTCACTTCCGCCAGCCAGGCGTCACCGACAGGAACGCCCTGGGATTCGCAGTAAAAATCCCAAACCGCGCCGAACGGCAGCGACTTGGTTTCCTCCTGCAATGCCAGACGGGTCGTGTAATCGCCGGCGTTTTCGGCGGCGCGCAGTTGGTCCGTCGGTTCGAGCAGCGCGCATGAGCAGCGCGCGCAGCAGGTTGCGCGCGCCGATGGTCCACGCGGCCACGCGGTTGATGCTGGCGTCGAAATAATCCAGCCCGATGTGCACGCGATGAATAAAACCGTTGGCCACAATCTCACGGGCGATGGCCAGCAAATCGTCGTTCAGAATCACGACGTGGTCGCTGTCCCAGCGGACGCCGCGGCTGACGTGCAGCAGAATCTCCGGCAGGAACTGCAGCACGGACGAAATCTTGTCGGCGATGCCTTCGGTCGGATGATAATGCCCGGCGTCGAGCGTCAGCAGCTTCTTCCGGCTGACCGCGTAACCGAGATAAAATTCATGCGAGCCGACGACGTAGCTTTCGGAGCCGATGCCGAAGAGTTTGGGTTCGACGGCATCGAGGTTCAGTTTCGGCGGAATCGGTTTCTTGAAAATGGCGTCAAGCGATCCGGTCAGGCGCGCCCGGGGCGCGTTGCGGTCGGCGGGCGTGTCTTTCATGCCGTCGGGAATCCAGACGTTGGTGATGCAGGTCTGGCCAAGCGCCTGGCCGATGGCCGCGCCGATCTCGCGGCAACGGATGCAATGCTCGATCCAGAACGCCGGATGGCCTTGTCCCGATGCGACAGCGTGAAACCGTCGGCGGCCTTCGGATGGGAGAAGCAGGTTGGATTGAAGTCCAGGCCGAGGCCATTTTGCTTCGCCCAGGCGATCCAGTTCTGGAAATGGGCCGGCGTGATTTCGTCGCGGTCCACCTTTTTGCCGCCGAATTCGCCGTAGCACGCGTGCAGGTTCAGGCGGTGTTTGCCGGGAATGAGCGAAAAGGCCTTCTCCAGATCGGCGCGCAGTTCATCCGGCGTGCGGGCTTTGCCGGGATAATTGCCGGTGGCGACCAGCCCGCCGCCCAGCGTCGCCGCCGGAATTTTCAAACCCGCCGACGTCATCGCCCTGCCAGCAATGGAGGGAAATGGGAATACGCGCCAGCGTTTTCAGGGCGCGGTCAACATTCACGCCGAGGGCGGCATAACATTCCCTGGCGGGGGGAAAGGCTTTTCCGGGCCGGTTTCGCAGGTTCATGGCCATGCTGGTTAAAAGGCTTTTGGTTTTACGCAAGGCTATTCGAATGGTGCGCTGCTGCGCAATCCCGTTTGGACCCGGTGGCGGGTGAAGAATTCGTGGCCTGGGCGTCTCGCAATTCCCCCGGAAATTCTTTGCTCCGCATTGACATCGCGGTTTTCAAGGGTAGTCTTTTTTCCTTTCCACACAAATGGTGCGTGTATATTTGAGCCGTGGCTGAAAAAGACGATTATTTGGCGGACGTGCTGGTGGACCTGGGCATTGTCAATGCCGACCAGGTTGCTCAAGCGCGCCGGGAAGCCGAAGCTTCCGGCGTGGGCGTGGTGGACTTGTTGCTGGCCAACAAGCTCGTCCGCCCGGCGGATGTCACCCAGGCCAAGGCCGCCCAATTCGGCGCGGAAGTCATTCAACTGGGCGGCTTGAAAATTCCCGACGACGTCATTTCCATCATCCCGCGCCACATCGCCAAAAAATACCGCGTCGTCCCCGTTTTCAAAAGCGATGGCAAGGTCGCCGTGGCCATCGCCGACCCGTCGGACCTGAACACCATTGACACGCTCACGCATCTGCTCAACGCGGAGATTGAGTTGCGCGTGGCGTCGGAAGCGGACATCGAAGCCGCGCTGAACAAGTATTACGGCGGCACGGGCCAGACGGTGGTGGACAAGGCGATTCAGGAACTCACCGAAAGCGAGGTCGAAGTGCCGCAGGGCGGACTGGATGACGACAACGCGATCGTGGACGCGGACGCGCCGCTCATCCGGCTGGTCAACCAGATGATCGTGGACGCTTTCAAGATGCGCGCCTCGGACATACATCTGGAACCCTTGAGCAAACGTTTCCGGCTGCGCTACCGCATTGACGGTGTGCTGCACGAGATGAAGGCCCCGCCCAAACGGTTGCAGGCGTCCATCATCACCCGGTTGAAGATCCAGTCGAACATGTCCATTTCCGAGCATCGCATTCCGCAGGACGGGCGCATCCAGAGCAAGGTGGGGAACAAGCTCATTGACCTGCGCGTATCGTGCCTGCCGACGTACCATGGCGAAAGCATCGTCATGCGTATCCTCGACAAGGAAGGCTTGCGGCTCGGCCTGGCCGAACTTGGATTTTTCACGGACGACCAGCAGACGTTCGAGCGCCTGATCGGCCTGCCTGACGGCATCCTGCTGGTGACCGGGCCGACCGGTTCCGGCAAAACCACCACCCTGTATTCCTGCCTGCACTTCATCAACCGGCCCGACCGCAAAATCATCACGGTCGAGGACCCGGTGGAATATATTCTGTCCGGCATCAACCAGGTGCAGGTCAATGAACCCGTTGGCCTCACGTTTGCCGCCGCGTTGCGTTCGATTCTGCGCCAGGCGCCGAACGTGGTGATGATTGGTGAAATTCGCGACCTGGAGACCGCGTCGATTGCCATCAACGCGTCCCTGACCGGCCATCTGGTTTTCTCCACCCTGCACACCAATGACGCGCCGAGCGCGGTCACCCGCCTGGTGGACATCGGCGTGAAACCGTTTTTGGTCGCCTCGTCCACGCGCTGTCTCATGGCGCAACGCCTCGTGCGCAAGGTCTGTCGCCGCTGCGTGCAACCGTATCAGGCGACCGACCAGGAGCTGCGCGCGTTAAACCTGACCGCCGACAATCTGCAGGGGGCAACGATCCAAAAGGGCCGCGGCTGCAGCGACTGTTCGAACACGGGCTTCCGCGGGCGCATGGGCATTTTCGAAATTTTCACCATTGATGATGAGGCGCGCAAATTGATTTACGACAAGGCGGCCTCGTCCGTTTTACGCGCCCGCGCCCGCGAAATGGGCATGCGCACCTTGCGCGAAGACGGCATTCGCAAGGTGCTCGCCGGTCTGACGACGCCCGAGGAAGTCATCCGGGCGACCATCGGCGATGAATCATAAAATGAAAAACATCCAACAACCAACATCCGACATCGAACATCCAATGAATTGGGCGTTGGCTGTTCGATGTTCGATGTTCGATGTTGGCACTTCCTGACTTATGTCATACTCCATGTCCGATTTGTTGCAGTTGGTGGTGTCGGAAGGCGCGTCCGACCTGCACATCCGCGTGGGCACGCCGCCGACCATCCGGGTGCACGGCATTCTGCACCGCGTGGAAGGCCCGGCGCTCAAACCGGAGGATGCCGAGGAATTGATGCGCAGCATCACGTCCGAGGAACACATTCAGAGCACCCGCGAACACGGCGGCGCGGACTTCGGTTTCGCGTTTGGCGACGTGGCGCGGTTCCGCGTCAGCGTCTTCAAGGAGAAGGGCAACTTCGGCCTGGTGCTCCGGCAGATTCCCAACAAGCTGCTGACCCTGGAGCAAATCGGCGTTCCGCCCAGCACCACGGAACTGTTGTACAAGCCGCGCGGCCTGGTGCTGGTGACCGGGCCGACCGGTTCCGGCAAAACCACCACCCTGGCCTCCATGCTCAACGTCATTAACGAGCAGCGCGACGAGGTGCATATCATCACCATCGAAGACCCGATCGAGTATTACCATCACCATAAAAAATCGCTGGTCACGCAGCGCGAAATCGGGGTGGACGTGCCGAATTTTGCCGAGGGGCTGCGCCGCGCGTTGCGCCAGGACCCCGACGTGATTCTCGTGGGTGAAATGCGCGACCTGGAAACCATGGAAGCGGCCATCACGGCGGCGGAAACGGGGCATCTGGTCTTTGGCACGCTGCACACGACGGGCGCGGCCAAGACGATTGACCGCATCACCAACGCGTTTCCAACCAGCCAGCAGGAAATGGTGCGCATTCAGCTTTCCACCGTCATGCAGGCGGTGATTTCGCAGTTGCTGATTCCGCGGATTGACAAGCCGGGCCGCGTGGCGGTCTTTGAAGTCATGGTCAACACGCCGTCCATCGCCGCCCTCATCCGCGACAACAAGACGTTCCGCATCAATTCGGACATCCAGACCGGCGCGAAATACGGCATGGTGACGCTCGACTCGTTCCTGATGGACAAGTATCAGCAGGGCATGATTGCGCGCGAGGAAGTCATCACCAAGGCGCAGGACCCGACGACGATCCAGCAAAAATTGCAGGAACTGGAGCTGGCCCAGTCCCTGAGCGAACCCGCCCCGTCCAAATCGGGGGGAAAATGATATTTTTATAAAATGGCCGAAGAAGTTTCCAATCCGTTGCTGTCACTCGTCAAAGAACTGGGGTTGATTGACGACCTGCAGTACGAAGAGGTCGCCGCTGAATTCAAACGCAGCGGCACGCCGGTCATTCATCTGCTCCAGGATTTCGGGATCATGCAGCTCGACGACATTCTGCAGGTAATGGCGAATTATCTCGGCACCAGGGTCATCTCCCTGCGCGACGTCCAGTTTACGCCCGAGTTGTTGCAGACAATTCCAGCCAATGTCGCGCGCATGTATCAGTGCCTGCCGGTCGCCGCCCACGACGGCACAGTGCAGATTGCGCTGGCCGATCCCCTGGATCCGGGGCGGCCGGACGAAATCCATTTCGCGGTCAAAAAGGACGTGCAGGTGGTGGTGGCCGACCCCGCTGACATCGAAAAGGCGATTGACCAGCATTACGGCCAGCAGGATGCGGGGGACGTTTCCGCCATTCTCAAGGAACTGGGCGACGACACCGAAATCGCCCGCGAAGCGAGCGAAGCCGTTGACGACGCGAAGCTGGCCGAAGATCTGGCCAACCAGGCGCCCATCGTGAAATTTGTGAACCTGGTCCTGTTCCAGGCCATCCAGGACCGCGCCAGTGACATTCATTTCGAGCCGTTTGAAACCGAATTCCGCATCCGTTACCGCGTGGACGGCGCCCTCTACGAAATGTCGCCCCCGCCGAAACACCTCGCCTTGCCGGTGATTTCGCGCATCAAGGTCATGTCCGGCCTGAACATTTCCGAAAAGCGGCTGCCGCAGGACGGACGCATCAATTTCTCGATGGCCAACCGGCAGATTGATTTGCGCGTCTCTACGCTGCCGACCCAGTTCGGCGAATCGGTCGTGTTGCGCGTGCTCGACCGCGCGGCGGTCAATCTGGACATTGAAACGCTCGGGTTCCCCAAATACGTGCATGATTATGTCACCGAGGCGATCCAGCGTCCCAACGGGATCATGATTGTCACCGGCCCGACCGGTTCCGGCAAAACCACGACGCTCTATTCCTGTCTGCGGCGCATCAACACCCTTGATTCCAAACTGCTCACCGCCGAAGACCCGGTGGAGTATGACATCGATGGCATCATGCAGGTGCCCATCAACGACGCGGCGGGCATGACGTTCGGCAAGGCGCTGCGGTCGTTCCTGCGCCAGGACCCGGACATTATCATGGTGGGGGAAATGCGCGACCTGGAAACGGCGCAGATTTCCATCCAGGCGTCGCTGACCGGTCACCTGGTCTTGAGCACGCTGCACACCAATGACGCGCCGGGCGCGGTGACGCGCCTGCTGGACATGGGGGTCGAGCCCTTTCTGATTTCCTCGACCTTGATGGCGGTGCTGGCCCAGCGGCTGGTCCGGACCATCTGCCAAAATTGCCGGACGCCGTTCGAACCGACGGAGGACCAGTTGGGCTTGTTGAATCTCTCGCCGCACGATCTGGGCGACAAGGTTTTTCATTATGGCCGCGGCTGTTCCACCTGCAACGACACCGGTTACAAGGGCCGGAAGGGCATCTTCGAATTGCTCATCATCAGCGAGGCGGTTCGGACCTTGATCAATGAACGCGCGCCGACGGTGGTGGTGCGCCAGAAAGCCGTCGAGCTGGGGATGGTGACCTTGCGCGAAGACGGCTTGCGCAGCATTTTCGAAGGTGATACCACTATTGAGGAAATCGTCAAATATACATGAGTCCACCGTTGACAGTCCGCAGTCCCCAGTCGAGTCCGCGATGTTCGAGGGCATTTGACGGGAGGCCGTGGACTTTGGACCTTGGACTATTTTAGTTTATGCCGAAATATAGTTATGTGGCGCTGGATGCGCACGGCAAGGAAACCAAAGGCACGATCGAAGTCGCCAGCCAGAACGAGGCCATTGGCCGCGTCAAGGAAATGGGTTTCTTCCCGACCAAAATTGTCGAGGCCGAAAAACCACAGGAAAAAATCACGCGCAAAAAGACGAAGTCGGCGCCCCGGGCCGGGGGGGGGCGCAAGAAGGGTGCGCTCGATATCCAGATCAAGATTCCCGGACTGAGCGGCCGGGTGAAGCCGAAGGTGTTGACGACCTTCACGCGCCAGTTGGCCACGCTGGTGGACGCGGGTTTGCCGCTCCTGCGCGGATTGCGCGTGCTCGAAAAACAGGAACGCAACGCCACCCTCCGGGGCATTCTGAGCGAGCTGGCGCTCGCGATCGAAGGCGGCAGCACGTTTTCCGAGGCGCTCGCGCAGCATCCCAAGGTTTTCAACCGCCTCTTTGTCAACATGGTCAAGGCCGGCGAACTGGGTGGCGTGCTGGAAGTGGTGTTGAAGCGCCTGGCGGAATTCTCCGAAAAGGCGCAGAAGATCAAGGGCAAGGTCAAGGCGGCGATGTTTTATCCGATCGCCGTGCTCATCGTGGCGACGGGCATCATGATCCTGCTGCTGACGTTTGTGATCCCCAGGTTTCAGGGTGTCTTTGAAGGCATGAATGTCAAGATGCCGAAATTCACCCTCTTTGTGCTGGCGGTCAGTTCCGCCGTCAAGGATCACTTTTTCGTGACGTCCATCTGTGTCGCGGTATGCGTGGTGATATTTATGCTGATCATCCGGACCCGGATCGGCCGGCTGGTCTGGGACAAATTCAAACTGAAGGTTCCGGTCCTTGGCCCGGTCATCAGCAAGGTGGCCATTGCCCGCTTCACCCGCACCCTCGGCACGCTCGTCAGCAGCGGTGTTCCCATTTTGCAGGCGCTGACCATTGTCAAGGAAACCGCCGGCAACGTCGTCATCGCCAACGCCGTCAGCGCGGTTCATGAGAGCGGTCAAGGAAGGTGAAACCATCACCGCGCCGTTGGAGGGTTCGGGCGTCTTTCCGCCCATGGTCGTGAGCATGGTGGACGTCGGTGAACAGACCGGCGCCCTGCCGGAAATGTTGCTGCGCATCGCCGACAACTACGATGAAGAAGTGGACAACGCCGTGTCGGCCATGACTTCCCTGCTGGAGCCAATCATGATTATCTTTCTGGCGGTCATTGTGGGCAGCATCGTCATCGCCATGTTCCTGCCGTTGATTGCAATGATCAGTAACCTGTCCGGCAGCGGCGGCGGTGACTGATATTTGTCTGGTCCAAAGCCGTTTCGCTCCGGTTCGAAAAAAACCGTTGACAAAGAACAGCATCCATGCGTAAATACAATGTAAAGACATTGCATGGGCGTGTTATTTACAATTAGCTCGTTATGGAGTTTGATTGGAATAATCCGCCGTTTGCAACGGATAGTTCTTTGACTCCGTTGGAAGTTGAAGAGTCCTTTGAGGACCCGTTTGCCATCCGGCTGTTGCCGGACTCGTCGCGGTTTGGCGTGCAGGCCCGCTTTTTCAACCTGGGCATGTCGGCGGGCGGCACAGGAATTTTCAGCGTGTACCGGACGAACGGGCGGCAGGTTCGGGTGTTGTTGGCGCGCCAGTTCGAACCGGAGGAACGGTTCTTTTACCAGCGGAAGATGGACCAGACGCTGACCGCGGGTGAAAAATGAAACGTGAAACGTGAAAAGGTTTAAATCGAATCACGCATCACGCATCACGTTTCACGGATCACGTTTATGAGAACGTTTGCCAGATGGGAAGAAGTTCCGCTCTTCGACACCGAAGAAGCCGAGGCGGACTTTTGGGCGGAGAACCGGCCGGACCTGCGCCTGATGGAGGCGGCGGTGGCCGGCAGCGCCGAATCCGCCGAGTCCGTGACCATCACGTTGCGCATGGACCCGCGGATGCTGGCGCGCATCAAGCGCCTGGCCCGGTCGCGTTACTTGAATTACCAGAGCATGATCAAGCAGTGGCTCAGCGAACGAATGGAACACGAAGTGCGTGAACGATGAAAACGAACAACTGTGACAAGTGGCGAGTGACGCGTGACGAGACAAACGTGGCGGGTTCGGGGTATGCCCGTCACCCGTCACCCGTCACCCGTCACCCGTTGGCTTTTACCCTGATTGAACTGCTGACCGTGATTGCCGTGATTGCCGTGATTGCCGCGCTCATTCTGCCGGTGGGCAGCGCGGTGCGGCGGCAGGCGTTTATTCACAATGCCCAGGCCCAGATGTCGCAGTTGCAGACCGCGCTGGAACAGTACAAATCCGCCTACGGTTTTTATCCGCCGGATAACACCAATACCGTCTATAATCTACAGAGCGCCCTGACCAACCAGCTTTACTATGAGCTGGCGGGAACATTTATCACCAATGGGAACTTCCAGACGCTCGACGGCAGCGCGCGCATCAGCGTCGTCGCTGCGGGTACGCTGTTCGGCGTGAATGGTTTCATCAACTGCCGGAAGCCCGGCGCTGACGAATCCGCGGTGCCGGCTCAAAATTTTCTTCCGGACCTCAATACCAATCAATTTCAGGCGGTGATGATGGGTGCCACTTCGGCCAACCTTCTGGTCACTCCCTCCGGCGGGCCGGATTCAAGCTACAATCCACTGGGCACGGCCAATGCCGGTGTGAACCCCTGGCGTTACGCCTATCCTGGAACCAACAATCCCGGCTCGTATGACTTGTGGATCCAGCTCGACATTGCCGGGAAAACCAACCTCATCTGCAACTGGACCAAATCGGTGCAGATCAACAACAACTCGGTGCCCTGAGTTTTTTATGCGCAACGCCGACAACATCCGGTTGACCCCGCCGCCGCAGGAGCGCGGACGGCTCGTCCGCGCGAAGCATGGCCTGGAACTCGCGGGCGGGCCGCCCGCGCTCCGCTCCCTTCCGATTCCGGTTCAATGGCACGACCGCGCGTGGCGTCCGCGCATCACCTGCGGAGCGCCGGTCTCCGATCCGGCGCGTTGGAGTTCGGCCTTTGGTTTGTCCGAAAAAGTGTTCAAGCGTGATTTCCTGCGGGCGTTTGGCGCCGGGCCGGAGGCCGGCGCTCCGATGACGGGACCATCACGCGGCGGTTTGCTCCCCGAACGGCAAAGAATCCAATTTCCAACCTATGAAAACTATATTGAAAAAACGTGACGAGTGGCCCGACTTCGCTCCGCTTCGACGCGGCGTGCAAGTGACCGGCCTTCGTCAAACTTCGGCCCGGCACGCAAGTGACTGGAAAAACAGCGCGTCGCGCACGCTGACGGTTGCCGGGTCAATCGTCAATCGTCAATCGCAAATCGTAAATGAGCTGGCCTTCACCATTGTGGAATTGCTGACGGTCATTGCCATCATCGCCATTCTGGCGGCGATGCTGTTGCCGGCCCTGTCAGCCGCCCGGGTTCAAGCGCAGAAAAAACAGGCGCGGTTGGACATCAGCAACCTCCAGAACGCCATTCAAAGTTATGATTCGGCCTACAGCCGGTTTCCGATTTCGGCCGCGGCCCAGTCGGCGGCCATCAACGGCCAGTTAACCTACGGCGGTTGGTTTCAAGTCAACCAGACCACCACGTGGCCTGCGACGCTTCCGGGAAATTATTTCCCCAGCAACAACGAGGTCATCGCCATTTTGATGGACATCACCAATACGACCGTGACGGCGGTGAACCAGAACCACCAGAAAAACCCGCAGCAAACCATTTTCCTGAATGCCACGATGGTCAGCGATACGAATTTGCCGGGCGTGGGACCGGATTTGGTTTATCGCGATCCGTGGAAGAATCCCTACGTCATCACCATAAACTTGAATGACGACAACCAGTGCAAGGATCCTTTTTACTGCCTGTCGAAAGTGTCCGGTCCCAGTGGAAATTCAAATCCAGGGTTAAACGGTTTGATTGATTCCGATGGCGCCAATGACAATTTCCGGTTCCACGGCAACGTGATGGTCTGGTCGGCCGGGCCGGATGGGAAGGTGGATCCCACCGTGACGGCAAACCAGGGCGTCAACAAAGACAACATTTTAAGCTGGCAGTAATATGAAGAATTGCCGATTGCCGATTGCCGATTGCCGATTGCCGGTTGAAAAACGGAAAGGCTGCCGTTGTATTTTACAAATCGGAAATCGTAAATCGGAAATCGTAAATGGCTTCACGCTGGTCGAGATGCTGGTGGTGCTGAGCATCATGGCCATTCTGGCGGCGCTGGCCGTGCCGGCGCTCAAAAATTTCGGCCACGCCGACGCGATGACCGCCGCCGACCAGCAGATGCTCAACGACGTCGCGCGCGCCCGCCAACTGGCCATCAGCCAGCACACGACGGTCTATATGGTTTTCGTGCCGGCGAATTTTTGGTATGGCTATTATGGGACATTTCCCAATGCCTGGTGGAACAGCCTGACGTCCGCCCAGTCCAATGCGGTCGCCAATCTGTGCGGTAATCAACTGACCGGTTATACGTTTATGTCCTACGGCGGGGTGGGTGACCAGCCGGGACGGCACCAATGGCACTACCTGGCGCCGTGGCAGACGCTGCCCGACGGCACCTTCATCCCGACCAATAAATTCGGCGTGCCCGGCACGCCGTCCGGCACAGCCATCTCTTCTTCGTTTTCTCCCCCGGCGCCACCGCTTTTTTACCAGTGGAATCGGGATTATCCCCATCCGGATCAAAACACCATCTACGCGTTCACCAACATGCCGGTCCCCATCCCAACGGAAGCCAGTCCCGATCTCCCGATGCCTTACATTGCCTTCAACTATCTGGGCCAACTGACGTTTGACGGGCAGACCCTGGCCACCCGGCATGAATACATACCGCTCGCGCGCGGCAGTGTGTTGCCCGCGGTGGACGCGAACACCAAGATGTTCCTGGTGACCAGCACGCCGGCCGGTGCCCCGCAGGTTTACGAAGTTCCGCCCGGCAACAGCACGAACGCCTACAACCTCATTAACATTGACCCGCTGACCGGCCGCGCGAGGCTGGAAGAACCGAGAGTGCGATGAAAATTCCCGCAATCCAGTCGAAAGATGAGAGTCGAGAGGTAGAGCCCATGGAAGCCCGGTTCGCGAGAGAAAACCTCTTGTCACGTCGTCACCCGCCCTCGACCGTGTCATCGGCGGTTTTACCATGGTCGAGATTGCCATTTGCCTGGCCATCATCGGCATTGCGCTGGTGGCCATCATCGGCGTGCTGCCCGCCGGCCTCAACGTCCAGAAGGACAATCGCGAGGAAACCCTGATTGACCAGGACGCCACCGTGTTCATCGAAAACATTCGCAATGGCACGAGCGGGCTGGATGACCTGACCAATTACGTCATGGCCATCACCAATACGTGGACGTTTTACAATCCGAACGGCACGATCGGTATTCGGGGAGTGAACGGTTACACCTACGCGAACGCCTTTGCCTACAATGCCACGCTGCCCTCGATGGCGATCACCAACGGTGCGAACATTATTGGGCTCCTGACCATGCCGGAATACACACTTAAAGATGGCACTCCGGCTTCCAGCCTGATTTTTAATGACAGCGCTCCGGTTTCCAGCCCGATTTATGGCGGTTACAGCAATTACGTTGTGGCCTACGTTCGTTCGCTGAGCGGGCCGGCCGTGGAAAAACCGCCGCAGAACAATGACATTATTCTCAGCGCTTCCTTCAGCTACAAGATCGTCTGTCAAAACGTGCCGGTGGCGGTTTATATTCCGCCAGTCTGGCAGAACACCTTGGCTTACCATGCGGGCGATGAGGTCCTTGACCAAGGCGTTTCCTGGCGGGCGACCGCCGCAACCGTGGCAGGGGTTGAACCGCCTGCATCTCCGTGGGCGGAGAATTCCTATAACCAGCAACTGGCCGCCAATTTGCGGGAACTGCGGCTCACTTTTCTTTGGCCGTTACTGCCCAACGGCACCACGGGCCATGGCCGCCAGACATTCCGTACCACGGTCGCCGGACAGCTCGTTCACCTTAATGCGGTCCGCAATGCGTTGTATTTTTTCCAACCGCAAACGTTTACCAGCGCGCCATGAGAAATCAGTCCAAAGCAGAGTCCAGAGTCCGCAGACTGCGGGTGGCGCACGATAGTCGTTTGGAGCCGGACGGCGTGCAAGCCGCGTTGTCCGGGTTGCTCTCAGACCCTCGGCCCTCGACCCTCGATTCGGTTTCACTCTGGTCGAGATGCTGGTGACCCTGGCGTTGCTGTCGCTCATCGTGCTGTCGCTGATGACGGTCTTCAACAGCACCCAAAAAGCCTTTCGCGCCAGCCTTACCCAGACCGACATCCTCGAATCCGGCCGCCTGGCGATGGGCCTGATTGCGGACGATTTGGCGAAAACGACGCCGTCTTACGGAACCAATACGCCGGCTCTTAAAGGTTTCACGACAGCCGATTATTTTATGCCGGCATCTCCGGTGAATTTCTATATCGATTCCAATCCCTTTAATCAGACCAATCAGCCGTTTATACAATATCTGCCGGGCACCAGTGTGCAGCGGTCCAATGTTTTGGAAACTTTCTACATGTTGAGCCGCCAAAATGTGAACGGCAGGCCCAGTTGGGTGGGAACGGGTTACGTGGTGGATCCGTAGTCGTACCCCACCAACTCACTTTATCGCTTTGTTATGATTACGAACACGATGAAGGGCAATCCGTTGCTGTTATTCAACAATTTTTACGCCGCCATCAACCCCGCGGTCGGTCTGAACCGCTCGCCCAACCCCTTCACCAATACGTTCAACTGGACTCATGTGATGGACGGCGTGGTGGACTTGCGGGTGCGCGCTTATGACCCGGACGGCTTCAGGATTACCAATGGTGTGGACTTTTACAGCGCCCAACACATCACAAACCAGAACACCTTCGTCTTCGTGCCCACCGATCCCTTCAACTTCCTGCTGCCGTATTCCTTGAAAGTGTACGGCTGTTACATGTTCAGCAACACCGTGCCGGCGACGGTGGAGGTGAACCTGGGTGTGCTGGAAGACACCACGCTCCAGCGTGCCGAAGGGCTCAACGGCGCAGCGCAATTGAATTATTTGTCCAACCATGTCGGCCAGGTGCATCTGTTCCGGCAGCGCGTCGCGATCCGCAACGTTGACCCGGCGGCGTACCAATGAAACTGAAATGTGACATAACTGTCGAGGGACGAGGGACGAGGGCCGAGGGCCAAAAACGCGCTCCGCTCTCGACGCTCGACGCTCGACGCTCGACACTCACCCGGTCTGCGGCGTCGCCCTCATCATCACGTTGATTTTGCTGGCGGTGGTGACGTTCATGGCCCTCACGTTCCTGGCCATCAGCCGGCGCGAACGCAACGCGGTAACCACAACCACCGACACGACCTCCGCGCAACTGGCCGCCGACGACGCGCTGGCCGCCGCCGAGGGACAAGTCGTGGCCAACATGCTCGCCAACACCAATCCCTATAACTTCGGCCTGCTGGTCTCGACCAATTATATCAATCCGGCGGGATTTGATCCCGAACTGGCCGGTTACAGTCCCACCAACGTCAATTATGACTATTTGACCAAAGCCAGCGGAGGCGGCGCGCTCAACCAGGGTGAGTTTCTCCAAAACCTCGCCAACTTGTATTACCTCCCGCGCACGCCGGTCTATATGAGCAATCTGGTGACTCAGACGATGGAAAACCGGTTCTACCTGGACCTGAACCGCAATGGCTATTTTGAAACAAACGGCCCGGTAGTGGATGCAGGAGGGAGCGAGACCAACCTGGAGGTCGGCGACCCGGAATGGATTGGCGTGTTGCAGCATCCGGACCAGCCGTACGGGCCTAACAACCCGTTTGTGGCGCGCTACGCCTTCATCGCCCTGCCCATTGGCAATGCGCTCGATTTGAACGCCATTTACAACGATGCGATAGGGATCAGGAGAAATGCGGCTATGACTCCGGGAAGCGACTGCTTCATGCGGAATCAGGGTGTCGGTTCGTGGGAAATTAATCTCGCCGCGTTTCTGGCGGATTTGAATAACAACCAGTGGCTGCCTTACGATCCCGCCGTCCCGCAGGCGTTTGGCTATTATCAATACATCGAACCGTTGGGCGTTAATCGGGGCATTGCTTTTGACGATGCGATTTCCCTGCTGAGTTACCGCTACAATTACAATCTCATCTCCCCATTCTGTTACAATAACCTGGCTCGGGTCGGAGGAGGTACACCACTTAACCCCGGATTGTTTACGACGGCCGCTTTCTTTCGGCCATTTCAAGCCAACATTGATTATTACAGCGATGGACCGTTGATGACGACCCCCGCCGGCATCAATGTCGGTGGCCAGAGTGTGGTCCTGCCGTGGTCGGGTGCGGACAACACCAATCATTTCTTTGACCTGCAGGAGTTGTTCAACCCGAATGAAACTTCGGTTGCCTTCACCAATCGCCTGCTGGCCGCCGGCGCGCCCTTCACCGGTTTCAACACGAACAACAGCGACCCCACCAACTTTTACAATCGCTATACGTATTACCGGCTGGTCTCGCAGATGGGCGTGGAATCCGCGCCGGAATCCGGCAAGATGAATCTGAACTACGACAATCTCGATCCGTATGGCCATGTAGTCGCAGGTGTAGGTGTGGTTACGAATGCTCCCTCCGCGACAAATTTCATGTCCTGGACGCCGTTGAACTTTTTTACCAACGCCGCCGACCGGATGCTGCGCGCTTACTCTCAGGAATGGCTCGTGGAAAGCCCCTCGAACTACCTGGCGACGTACGGCAGTTTCACCAACATCAGCACGGCGGTCAACCCCACACTGAACCCCACGAATATGCCCGTGCCTTTTGGCATTTCGCATATTCCGGTGTTGGTTAACAACCAGTTTGTCTATACGCCTGCCGTCCAGCGCGTCCTCCAGCTCGCCGCCAATACCTACGACGCGACCACCAACAGAGCCGGTGTCCTGAGTGCTAATTTCCCATCTGTGTTCCGCCCGATCTTCGAGGTTGTCGCAGAACCTCCTGCTCAACCTGTTTACACCAATATTTATGTCGTCGGTTACGAACCAGTCACCAACAGTTTTGGAGATATCGGGGGTGTCAGTGGACCCAACGATTTCCAACTGGCCCTGCCGGTGAGCATAGCCGATTTGTTGGATCCCAATCTCCATGATCCCAATCTTCGCGGCTTCGGCCCCAGCAATAATGTCCCTGTCCCTGCCATTTACGCGAACGTGAACGTCTATGGCGTGCCGTGGATCATCGGGGCGAAGAAAGGGTTCCCGAACTTCAACAAATTCAACATGGAAAGCGCCTTTCAGTTGACCCGCAAGTTACAGGTCACGCGTGACAGCACCAATGACACTTACGTGGACAATCCCGACACCTACCATTTTAATCAGATGTTTAACCTCAGCCTCACCAACCAGTTCGGCGTGGAATGCTGGAACTCGTACACCAACGGATACCATCCCAACGACGACGGCCTGGTCATTTATGCGCGAGGTAACATAAGGCATGCGGCCCTGACCAACGACGAAAACCTTTCCATTGACCTTCCGGCCTTCCCGATTTTTGGTTCAATCCAAATTCCCCCTGGAAACATCTGGCCCGGTTATAATCTTGCGGTCGATCCCTTTGGGTCTCTGCTTTCATTCCAGATTCCGCTCAATACGAACGTCACCATCATCACCAATTCGATGTATCGCTTTAATGTCGGAGGCAATGTGGAAGAACCGGGCCACACGGGCCCCTATTTAACGACCAATCTGACCTTGCCTTATGAACAAAACGTGACCTTCCCCAATAATCCCGATCCACTTTATCCGCAGCCGCATTGGATTTTGACGACCACGAACGAGCTGCAAGTGTTCATGTTGGACACGACGGCGAATCATATCATCGATTACGTGCAACTGAGCGGACCGAACACCACGCGCGATTTGACCGGCGAGATCATCACCAACTATGACGTGCCGGTCGTTTCAGGCCAGGCCGGCGGCAGCCAGTTGTGGAACACGAATTATCAGAACGGGCGGCCGATTGGTCTGCTCAGCCAGGTGGGCGTCTCGATCGGGAATTACAAGGCCCTGCCCGGCAGCGGCGCTTGGGACCAGTCCGATCCCACTTTGCAGGCCAACGAAATCGCCGGGTTCGCCGGTTTCATGGGTTACACTCCCAATCTGCCTCTGCCTCTCACCCTGGAACAAGTGCAGGCCATTGCCGCGGCGCAGATGAGCAATGCCATCCAGGCGCCCTACACGCCCACGGCCACGGTGGTCCAACATGTGTCCTGGCAGGCGAACGACCCATTGGTCCACTATCTGGCGAGCGATTTGACCTGGGGCCTGAATGGAGAAAGCGCCATTGTTTACGACGCGAACGTGGATGGCCTGACGAATAATAGTCCCAACGGAAATCTAGGCATTCTCAATCAGAGTTACCGGCCCTGGGGTGGCAACCCGGTGCTGACCACTGAGGACCTGAACCCTTGCAATCTTGCCTTCAAAGACCCGCTGGTGCGGCAGTCGGATGACTGGGACTTTCCGACGTATAAATTTCCAAGTGTCGGCTGGCTGGGCCGGGTCCACCGCGGCACGCCGTGGCAGACGGTTTATCTCAAGTCGCTGAATGCTCTTTACGGGATTCAAGTGAACGGGGGTGTTACCAATTATGTCGGGACCAATGTTTGGGCGCAATGGACGGGCGACACGCAGTTGGTCAATGGCCAGGATTATGACGCCATCAATTCCGCGCCGGTGCAGGACCGGCTGTTTTTCGACCTGTTCACGACGGCTCCCAACGACAACGCCACGCTCGGCCAGCTATCGGTCAACGTTGGCGCCAGTGATCCAAAGAATCTCCAGGCCGGGCTTGCTGCCTGGTCGGCCTTGTTTGGCGGGGTGATCGTACTTTCCAACAATGCTCCCGATGCGGTGATCAACACCAGGACAGGCGCGCCCGCGCAGCACAACGGTTCGTTGGCAAATTTTAACGAGTTTCCCATCAATCCCGCCGGGCCGGGAGGAGCCGGTTCGGCACTGGGTCAGATCGTGGCGGGCATCAATCAAACCCGCACCAATTTTGTCAATGTGGACGGATTGGCCGGCTCGTTCGAGCACGCCAGCGATATCCTGGCCGTCCCGCAACTGACCATCCAATCGCCATTCTTGAATTGGAACGATCCGATTCAACAAACAAATGGCATCAGCGACGAGATGTACGAATGGCTGCCACAACAGGCGATGTCGCTGTTGCGCGCCAGCGCCTCGCCGCGTTACGTCATTTACAGCTATGGCCAGACGTTGAAGCCCGCGCCCAACAGCGTCTATACCGGCAGCGGGCCGTTTTTCGGCATGGCCACAAATTATCAGGTGGTGGCGGAGGCCGCCACTCGCGCCGTGGTTCGCTTTAACGGCACACGGACTAACAATGTCATTCTGGCCAACCTCGAAGGTCCTGGCCCCTCCTATTGGATTACGGTGCCGTCGGTGACGAACAACAAGGTGGTGATTGAAAGGTTTAATGTTTTGCCGGCCAACTAAAATTGAAGGCTGAAAAGACCGGGTTGAACCACAGATGGACACGGATTTTATGAAGATGGAAGATGGGAGATCGGAAAACGCTTGTCGTCTTGGAGTGCGGTGGCCCTCCACCGCTTTTGTGCGGAATGAAGAAGGCAGAATGTAGAATGAAGAAACAAATGCACACCATAGCCGCAAAGAGGCACAAAAGGCGCAGAAATATAATCCGCGCTTTGCGCTTTTTGCGCCTTTTTGCGGCAAAAATTTGAACCACGGATGAACACAGATGCACACGGATAAAACAAAGACATTTGCAGGTAGGGCGCGCTGTCCCCAGCGCGCCGTTGCGGCTTGCTCGGAGAGCAAGCCCTACCTTCATGTTCTTTTTCGCTTTGAAGGAAACTGTGTGGAATACTAACTGACGATGAGGTAGTTTATGCGTACACGACTCTGGCTTGGGTGTTTGTTGTGCCTGCTGTGTGCAGCAGGGGCCTGGCTGCTTTGGCACTCCGGCAACCACGCGCTGACGCAGAAGAAGATCACCGCCCCGGTTGCGGCCGCACCGCACCCCATGGCCACCGCGCCCACGGTTTCCAGTCCGGGGGTTGTCAACACCAACGTGGTGCAAATCAGCCAGGCGGATTGGAACACGAACCGGTTTGCCGGCCGCTTGAGCAACACGGCCAGGCCCATCGGCCAGTTGCTGAACGACAGCCACGCGATTTTGCTGGCGAACGCGTTGATTGACACGAGCCTGCCGCTCAATTTTGTTTTCCCCAAGAACCTGCAACCGCAGGGCGACCCCGGCGCTTACATCGTCCAGGCGCGCGGGCCGATTGACAATGCCTTCCGGGCCATGCTGGCGCAGGCGGGCGCGACGATTGTCTCCTACATTCCGAATGACGCCTATCTGGTGCGCGCCTCCGCGAGCGTGGCCGGTCTGCTGGGCGCCAATCCGCTGACACAGGCAGTGATTCCCTACGAACCGTACTATAAAATCCAATCGTCGCTGCTGTATCCCGCAGTTGGGCAACTCCGGCTGCCGCAGAGCGCGTTGCTGAAGCTGGGACTGTTTGCTGATGATGCCTCCGCGACGATTCAACAAATTGAAAAGAGCGGCGGACAGGTGTTTCCCGCCGGCCGTTCGCCCTTCGGTCCGGTCGTCAACGTGATTCCACCTCAGAACTGGACGAAGCTGGCCACCCTGTCCGGAGTCCAAATCGTGGAACCGTTCCATCCGCGTTCCCTGGCGAATGATTTGTCGCGCGCGAAGGTGGGCGTGGCGGGCGACAGCCTGACCCCGACAAATTATTTCAACTTGACCGGCTCGAATATCATTGTGGAGGTGAACGACACCGGCATTGATGCGCAACATCCGGATTTGACCGCCGGTGGCTTCTATAACCGTTCGGCCGGCGTTATTGGCGACGCGCCGCAAAGTCTGGTGGACACCAATGGCCACGGCACGCACGTGGCCGGCATCATTGCCGGCGACGGCGCGGAATCCATCACGGTAACCAACGCGCCGGGTTCGCTGTTAACCAACATACTCGGCGGTGTCAGCGGTGTTCCCAGCGGCAGTCCGGAGCAATTTCGTGGCATGGCGCCGGCCGCGATCCTGTATTCGGTCGGCGGTATTTTTGGCGGTGCGGACACGAATATTATCTCCGACCAATATTTCCAGCAGGCGCCGGCGCTGACCAACGCGCTCATTTCCAACAACAGTTGGGTCTATGAAGGCGACAGCGCCTACGATTTGGCGGCGGCCAGCTACGATGCGGCCACGCGCGACGCCCTGCCGTTTGTCACCGGCTCGCAACCGGTGCTGTTTGTGTTTGCCGCGGGCAATGCCGGCGACGGCAGTGACAGTGAAGACCTCGGCGGCGGCATCGCCGACTCGATTGAATCTCCCGCCACGGCCAAGAACGTCATCACCGTCGGCGCCGTTCAGGAGCAGCGCAATATCACGGCCACCGTCACCAACGCCGACGGTTCGTCGGGCCAGCCGTGGCAGGCGGAAACCGCCACTGATTATCGCGTCGCCGGGTTTTCCAGCCGCGGGAACGTGGGCATCGGCATCGAAGGCACTTTTGGCCGATACAAGCCGGATGTGTGTGCGCCGGGCACGTTCGTCATCTCCACCCGTTCCGAACAGTGGGACATTGGAACGTATTTCTATCAAGATCCGACCAACAACCAGCTCCAGCTCTTCACCGGCTTCTCCGTCAAGCCGGGTTCAAAGGTGGTCCGGCCATTTCCCACGGTACCTACGAACGCGGTGCAGTTGATTATTGAAACCTTTCCGAACGCGAATTCGCCGTTCAGTTTTGCCATCCTGCCGACGCTGATCGGTTTGTTTACCGCTCCGGGCTATCAATTCATGAGCACCAATGATCCCGTCCTGATTCCCCCCGCGGTTCCTCCTGAGGCTCCGACTATCCCGCAAATTCTCGCTTCGGGACAGGGTTTCACGGGCGCTTTCAATTTTGCCATCAGCAACGACACCCCCAATCAGGTCATCTTCGATTTGCTGACCGACATCGTTACGACCAACGGCACGGGAAATTATTTTGAAGTGTTGAGCAACCTGGACCAGTCCATCGGCACCCTCAATTCCGCCAGCACCGGGCCGGGGCCTTATTATCGTTATGAATCCGGCACGAGCATGGCCACGCCGGCGGTATCGGGCACGCTCGCGTTGATGCAGGAATTTTACGCGGTTGCCTTTGGCACAAATCCCAGCCCGGCGATGCTCAAGGCGATGCTCATCAATGGCGCCCAGGCGACCGGCTTGTACACGTACCAGGTCCAAAACACGCTCAACTATGAAGGTTGGGGCCTGGTGAATCTGCCGGGTTCCCTGCCGCCGGGCACCACCAATCAGCTCAACATGGCTTGTTCCACTTTCATTCAGGACCAGAGTCCGACCAATGCGCTGGCCACCGGCGACAGCCAGACCTGGATGGTCGCCACTACCAACGCCCAGCCGTTGCGCGTGACGCTGGCCTGGACCGACCCGCCGGGCGATCCCGCCGCCGCCATCAAGCTCGTGAACAACCTGGCGCTGATCGTCACCAATCTCAACAACCCGACGAACCCGATTGTCTATTACGGCAACGATATCGGGCCCAGCACCGTCAACAACGTGCACCACACCAATGATACGCCGGTGATTGACACCATCGACAATGTGCAGAACGTCTATCTGCCGCTGAACGCGGGCACGAATTTTTCCGTCACCGTCCTGGGCTATCGTGTCAACGTCAACGCCGTCACCGCCCAGACCAACAACGTGGTGCAGGATTACGCGCTGGTGATTTCCTGCGGCAACGGCTCGGTCACCAACGCGATGACGGTGACGGCTGGTCCGCCGACGATCCCCGTTTATCCGCCCACCGACCAGCTTGTCAGCGTTTTAACCGGCACCAACGTCAACGCGCCTTTGCTGAACCAGTTTGTGGGGGCGAACACGCCGCTGCTGGGCACCAATACGGTGGTGTTTTCGACCACCGCTCCGGAAGGTTTCGGGCCGAACAACTGGCAGGTGACTGTCGGCATGACCAATCAATGGCATTTCTATGTGGTGACCAACACCGCTGGTCTTTCCAACGCGGCATTTATTACGTTCAATCCCAATGCGCCTGACCCGGACACCCTTTCCGTTCCGCGTATGGGCGTGTTTGGCTCGTCGGTGGATAATGCCACGCGGGACGCGGACATTGACCTGTATGTGACCACGGATCCGGGATTGACGAATCTGGATCCCAATGTGATTTCGAACTGCGTCCTGGGCACGCAGATTGGGGCGCCGGTCGGCCCCAATTTTGCCGGGGCGTCGTTGATGCGCGGGACCACGGAGTTTGTCGTGGATACGAATTCCCAGTCGAGAACGCCGGACGTGTATTACATCGGCGTGAAATCGGAGGACCAGGAAGCGGCCGAATACGGTTTCATCTCCATTTTCAGCCGCACGCCGTTCAGTTCGCCGAACGCAAACGGTCAGACCGTGAACGGTGTGCCGGTGCCGGTGAGTATTCCCGATGGCAGCCCGAAAGTGCCCGGCAAAGGATTCGTTTTTGGCCTGGCGCTCTATCCGATGCAGGTCGGCGGGGTGACGGTCAGCAACAATATAACTCATGAGAATTTCGGCGACCTGATCGGCACGCTGACACTCAATGGCAGTCACGCCGACGTGCTGAACAATCACGATTCCTTTGGCAGTCCGCCCAACACCTATGGCCTGCTGTACGACGACAGCGCCGGCGGCGGCCTTTTCGGCTCGCGCCCGTCGGATGGGCCCGGCAGTTTGATTAACTACATGGGCCGGCAGGCCATCGGCTTGTGGCAGTTGACTGAAGTGGACGATTCGTTGACGCAGACCGGCGCGGTGAACAGTTACACCGTGAACATTCAGCGCTATCAGAATCCCACGGTAGGCGTCATTACGAATTTCGTTCCGGGCGGCAGTTGGGTTTTTGGTTTCATCGACGTGCCGCCCGGCGCCACCAATTTGACGATTTTTGGCACAAATATCACCCGCACGGCCAATCCGCCGGTCGAGTTGTTTGTCAAATTCGGCACCGAACCGACCCTGGGCAATTTCGATGGCATGGCGGTGCTCAATCCGAATGGTGTCGTTTCGCTGGGCCCGCCGTTGGTTTCAGGCCGCTACTTCTTCGGCCTGTATAATCCCAACCCCAATTCGCCAACCCAGGAGATTACTCTCTTCGCCACCATCGGCATTCCTTTTACACCGGCGCAGACGATTTATAGTTCCACGGACACGCCCAAACCGATTCTGGATGACGCCGTGACGACCGATGCCATTAACGTGCCGGACTTCCAGACCATCTCCGCGCTGGACGTGGCCATTTCGGTGCAGCATCCGCGGATTTCGGATTTGGTGTTTCACTTGATCAGTCCCGACGGCACCCGTGTCTTGCTCATGGAAAATCGAGGCGGCACCGATCCCAACGGGGCCGGCGGGGTCGCCGGTGTTACCACCAATAATGCATTGGCAAGCAGCTTTGAAGGGGCCGCGGGAGACTACGGCTTCGGCCAGACCGTAGGTGGCTGGACCGTGACGGCCAATCAAGTCAGCGTTCAGAATGACCCGGCCAATGCGTCTTTGGGCACAAGCAATTATCTGGCGCTGGCCAATGGCACGCTGTCCGCCAACCTCACCACGGTGCCGGGTGCGACCTACACGTTGAAGTTTGCCTATCGCGGCCCGAATGCAGTCGGTTGGTGGCGCGGGGAAAGCAATACCGTTGCTGTGGACAGTATTTATAGGGATAACGGCACGCTCGAGAATGTGACGTTTACAAATGGCGAAGTGGGTTCGGCATTTGCTCTCGCCACGGGCACGTCCCGTAGTTCCATCGGGGACCTACCACTCTTCTATTTGACCAACTCGTTGTCCATCGAAGGCTGGATATATCCCTCCGGGGGAACAATGATTTTCTGGCGTGGTGATATTCGTCCCGGCTTTGACCCATATTTCCTACAACTGACGGGCAATGAACTTCAGTTTACTGTCGAAAATCAGGCAAACACCCCGGCTTCTGTTCTGACGTCGCCGATCGCCTTCAACCAGTGGTACCACGTGGCGGCAACACTGGATGGCAATACTGGCACGATGAGTATTTATACCAATGGTTTGCTGGCCGCCCAAATCAACACGATGATCAAGCCGCTTGCCGCTTTGATTCCTGCAGATGAACCAACCATCGGTATTGGAAACGTCGGCACGCATGATGGATTCAATATCCCGTTCGTTGGTGACATTGACGAAATCTCGCTTTATTCGCGGGCGCTTTCGGCTTCGGAAGTGCAAGCCATCTACAACGATGGCATCAATGGTAATGTCCAGGGTGGTAATGGCAAATTTGACACCAACGAATTCGCCGCCGCTCCTCCTCAATCTCAAGCCTTGTCGTTGGCCGAGGCCCAACTCAGCCTTAACGGTGTCACGACGAACATCTTTGGCAATAACACTAATTGGCAGACGTATACGGTTTCGTTTAAGGCCACCCAAACCACCACGCCTTTGCAAATTCAGGGCATCGAACCGGGCATGTTGCTGGACGCCGCGAGTGTGACGGCGGTCATCACCAATTACAGCTATCTGGTGTTCACCGAGAACACGAACCTGACCACCACGCCCATCAAGTTTGCCACGCCGCCGCTCGGAAAGACCAACTCCGCACCGACTGCCATACCCACCAATGTGGTGTTGGTAGCTGGGCCCATTGTGAATCCTGCCAACGGCCATGTTTATTACCTTTTAGGCACAAATACATGGATCGGCTCTGAAGCCTGGGCCGAAGAAATGGGTGCGCATCTGGCTACCATCAATGATGCCGCGGAAAACAACTGGATTTCGAACACCTTTTTGGTGCCTCAATTTCAAGGTTCATTTCACGACTTGTGGGTTGGCCTGTACGATCCGGTTCAAGGTAATCCGTCAACGGCTTCCGACTACGTCTGGGTGAATGGAGAGCCGGTTACTTACACAAATTGGAGACCGCTTGAACCAAGCAACATCCCGGGTGAATATTACAATTACATGTATTCCACCGTATTCAGTGGGTTGGGAGTTGCTGGTCAATGGAATAATGTTGTAAATGCCGGTCCGGGCTCCTCAGAACCTCCCATAATGGGTGTTGTAGAATACGTACCATTGACCAACGGCATTTATTATCTCCCCGAGCAATCGCTGGACACGTTTGACGGACTGGATGCGCTGGGCACCTGGACGCTCGAAGTCCAGGATGACCGCGCCGGAGCCACCAATCCCGAGCCGCTGCTCCTGAGTTGGCAGTTGCGATTTAATTACGTGACCACCGGCATGAGTCCCAATGGAATTCCGTCCGGGCCGCAGACCAATGTGATTCCCGCCGGCAGTTGGGCCTATTATCCGGTGAACGTGCCGACGAACGCGGATACGGCGACGAACATCCTGCTCTTTGCCACCGGTCCGTTGAACGTTTGGTTCAATTCGGTCACCAATCCCATCGGCATCAACCCGCCGGATACCGAGTTGCTGGCGGCTTCCACCGGCGGCTCCGCCACGTTGAGCACCTTCAGTGTGCCCACGAACATTGTGCCCGGCGGCGTTTATTACATCGGCTTGTATAATCCGAACGCGGTCCCCGTGACCGCCGTATTCGAGGTGAATTTCCATTACTTCCAGATCCAGCCGGGAAATCCTGGCGTACCGATAACGAACGTCGTCGCGGGGGCCATTTCCGGAGACGGCGTCAACTATTATTCGTTCACGGTGCCGCCGAACGTGGATTATGTCACGAATCTGCTGGTCTTTTCCACCACGCCGGTAAACGTGTGGTTCAATCAGACCAAGCCGCCGGTGTGCTTGTCGCCGCCGGATTCTCTCCTGATCAGCAACGCGACCAATGGCGTTTTCGTCCTCAGCGCGAACAGCACGCCGCCGCTGGTGCCCGGCGCGACCTACAATATCGCCATTCAAAACACCAACGGCCCCGACGCCACCAACGTGTTCGAAGTGAATTTCCACATTTACACCTCCCTGACCAACGGCGTGCCGACGACGAATTCTGTTCCGCCAAACAGTTTTGCCTATTATACGGTGACGGTGCCGACGAACGCGGATTACGCCACCAATCTGCTGCTCTTTGCCACCACGAACCTGAATGTTTGGTTTAATCAATACGCTCCGCCCATTGGCTTGAGTCCGGCGGATTCGCTTCTGATTAGCAACGCGACCAATGGGGTTTCCATCTTAAGCGCAACCAGCGCGCCGCCGCTCGTGCCCGGCTCGACTTATTATCTGGGTGTCCAAAACACCAATGCCGTCATCGTGAACTTCGGGCTGGAGGTGGATTTCCATTTCGTGTTCTTCAATCCCATCACGGGTCCCACCATCACGCAGACGAACAGCAACGGGACCAACGGCTTCCTGCTCCAGTGGAGCGGCCCGACCAATTATCAGTACACCATCCAGTACAAGACCAATCTCGCGCCGGCGCTGCCATGGAACACGGTGGTGAACCCGGTCGTGAATCTCGTTTATGTGCCGCCCAACGGGCACTACTCCTGGTTGGACGACGGCTCGCTCACCGGTGGGCGGTCGCCCCAAAAGTTTTACCGGATTGTCGCCGATCTGCTGGCCGGGCCGATTACGAACTCGGTGCCCAACACCAATATCGTCGTGTCCGGGACCATCACGCCGTTGACGGTGACCGTGCCGGCTAACGCCCTTGCGGCGACCAATGTGCTGATTTCCGCCAGCGGCCCGGTGGACGTGTGGTTCAATCAGACCGCCCAACCCACCGGCAACACCGGCGCCGGTGATGTGCTGATGATTTCCACGAACACCACCGGCACCTTCGTGCTCACGGGCAGTTCCGTGCCGCCGCTCGTGCCCGGCGCGAATTATTATCTCGGCGTGCAAAGCCTGGGCACCAGCAACGTGTTGTTCGTCTTTCAGGTGAACTTTGCCTACGCGTCCACCAACCCGCCATCCATCGGCAGCATCACGGTCACGAACGTCAACGGGACCAACAACATCCTGTTGCGGTGGACCGAGCCGACGAATTACCAGTTCCAGGTGGAATGGGCGACGAACCTTGCGCCGGCGATTGCGTGGCACACCATCCCCAGCGTGGTGGTGACGTGGTCAGGCATCATGTCGCCCACCAACGCGGCGTATGGCCTCTTCCAGTATCTGGATGACGGCTCGCTGACGGGCGGATGGCAGCCGTCGAAATTCTACCGGCTCATTGAATATCCCTATTCGACGCCCATCCCGCAGACGCTGACCATCATTAACACCGCGATCATCGGGAACGCCGTGCGGTTCCAATGGGTGGCGCCGACCAACTACCAGTATTCGGTGCTCTGGACGACGAATCTTGGATTGCCGCTGGCGGGCTGGTCCGTCCTGGCCAACCCCGCGCTGGGCTTGAGCAACGGCGTGTACACCTTTACGGACACCAACCAGACCGGCCCGGCCACCAGCCCGAAATTCTTCCGGGTCCGCGAGCAGTAGAGCGTTTTTAGAAAAGGTGTAGCCGCCGACGTCAGTCGGCGCAAATCAAACAAAGTGGCAATTATATGGCGCGAGCTGATCCCGCATTGTGGGACGGCTACGGGATTAATTGAAATGCTTCGTCACTTCCCGGTTCCGGGGCGTTGACGGGCCATAACGTCGCATGGTTTTATCATTCGTCAGCCGGCAGTGCCGTTTCGCCGATAAAAGGCGGTACCCAGGGTTCCGAAGTCTTCGATGATTTTTACCAGACCAAACCCGTGGGATTTGAGGAATGAATCCAATTCCTTGAACGACACCCGGTGAGTATGCCATTCAACAAAAATCGAATCAACCAATCCAAGGAATTCCACCTCCGCCTGAAGGAATTCCAGTTCACTGCCCTCAATATCCATTTTCAGCACGTGACAGCGTTGATTGCCCATTTTTTGAGACCACTCGCGGCCAAAGGAAAGCACCGGGACCGTGATCTTCTTAAATCCCTTTATGTCGCCGGCCTGCGCGTCGCCCAGTTGTGCCATGGAACAGGTATCGGCTTCGTTCACATAAAAGTCCGCACCGCCGGGTTCCTTGACGTCGCCGACCAACCCTTGCAGCACGTACACATCTGACCAATGGTTTTTTTGGACGTGCCAGCGCGCTTCATCGATCACGGCCGGATTTGCATCCACCATAATCCCGCTGATGCGGCGTCCCCGGGCATGGTGTGCCAATAAACAGGCGAAAAAGCCGACGTTGCAACCCAGGTCTGCGAAGGTGGTATAATTTTCCGGGAGCAAGCTCGCATCGTAAGCGTTTCCGCCTTCCAACATTTCCAGAGCGAGCGAAACACTTTCGGTTCGTCGGCACCGGTAAACGACGTTATCCCCCAACGCCCGGGTCCGCGGGAAACGTCCCAGCCAGCGATTGTAGAGCCGATGAAAACGCAGTGCTCTAAACATCTTGCGTAACGCGTTTGACCTGGAAATTTTGACAATGGTTTTATTCATGTTTCAAGTGATTTCCGCGAACTGCGAATTATACGACTCCCCATCGCCATATCCAGCGGGATTTATGGGCAAAGCTTGGACATGCTGGAGGTGATTCAGCCGGCGCTTGATTTTCTGCAGCGCGGAGGTCCCGGCTCAAAGTCAGCGTAGAGCCTCGTAACCGCTCGCCTATTCCAGCGCAGGGAGGGTCTCTAAATGACCAGCTTCCTGACGGGTCCAACGGGTTTGCATCGATGCCCACGGCAGAGGCCTGTCCCCAACATGCTTACGACCAGCAATCCCAAAACCGAGGGTTCAGGCACGGGCAACGTCTCACCTTGGAAGGCCAAGGCAATAGGATTGGCCAACCCCGAAGCAAAGGTGCTTCGTGCTCCGCCGGGTGTGTATTCATAAATGTTGCCACTGCCGAAGTCCGTCACAAATAGATTGCCCGCACCGTCGAAGGCCAGTCCGTGAGGCGCCACCAGTCCCGAGGCAAAAGTAGTTTGCACTCCGCCCGGCGTGAATTCATAAATGTTGCCGCTTCCGTAGTCCGCCTCAAACAGATTACCCGCCGCGTCAAAAGCCAGAGCCTCTGGTGTATTCAACCCTGAGGCAAAGGTGCTTTGTACTCCACCCGGCGTGAATTCATAGATGTCTTCGGAACCTGTATCGGCTACAAATAAATTACCAGCACTGTCGCTGCTAAAGGACAGTCCATTGTCACCATTCGGCACGGTGGCAAAGGTGCTTCGAGCTCCGCCCGATGTGTATTTATAGATGATACCGGTGTATCCATCCGCCACTAACAGATTACCAGCCCCGTCAAAGGCCAGACCTTCAGGAGTTCTCAACCCGGACGCAAAAGTACTCCGCGCTCCGCCCGGCGTGTATTCATAAATATACCCCGTGAAACCCGGCCCATTGCCGTCGGCCACAAACAAATTGCCTGCACTGTCAAAGGCCAGCCCAAAAGGGACGTCCAGGCCAGTAGCAAAGGTGCTCTGCACCCCACCTGGTGTGAACTGATAAATATTGTGGGTGTCGTAGTCAGACATGAATAGATTCTGCGCCTGTACATTGGTAGTACTCAGCAGGACCACACCCGTATAGACTGCGCCGAATGAATAACTCGCAGCCCGGATTAAAGTTTGGAATTTTACTTTCATATGCATTGTGGTTGAAGGTTTGCTCGATTTTGGAAGCCCAGCGCCTCCATGAGGTCAAAAAATGCTAATAAAATAAATATGGCAAGTCAAGATTTTAATGCGAAGCCATCGCGTTTGGATGCCGCTCGATACTGTTCTTATCGACGGCAGATCTGGCGTTTTATTTGATGGGCAAGGTTACGGTGGAGGCGCCTTTAATCGTTTTGGCCACACCGCTTCGGGGCTCTGGCGGATGTTCGCCCCACAAACGCTGTAAAGTGTACACGACTTGATTTATCATCAGCTTGCTTCGACTGGTTCGTTGCCGTAGATTCCCGGTTCTGGGTTTTCCAACAAAGCGACGTCCATGGCCCGGTTAAACGACAATTATCTCAAGCTGAAAGCCGGTTATCTGTTTCCGGAAATCGGCCGGCGGGTGAAGCTTTTTTGCGACGCGAATCCCGAAGCCGCCCAGCGCCTCATTCGCTGCGGCATCGGCGACGTGACCGAGCCGCTGCCGCCCGCCGTCATCGCCGCCCTGCACAAGGCGGTGGACGAAATGGCCGTGCGTGAGACGTTCAAAGGCTACGGCCCGGAACAGGGCTACGACTGGCTGCGGCGTGCCATCGCGCAAAACGATTTCCGCGACCGCGGCTGTGACGTGGCCGACGACGAAATCTTCGTCAGTGACGGCACCAAATGCGACACCGGCAACATCCTCGACATCTTCGGAGACAAAAATAAAATCGCCATCAGCGACCCGGTCTATCCGGTCTATGTGGACACGAACGTGATGGCCGGCCACACCGGCGAGGCCAACGAAGCGGGCGCTTACGCGAAGCTCGTTTATCTGCCCTGCCGGCCCAGCAACGGTTTCATTCCCGAACCGCCCAAGCGGCATGTGGACGTGATTTATCTCTGCTCGCCGAACAACCCGACCGGCGCGGCCGCCAATCGTCCGCAGCTTGAGGCGTGGGTGAAGTACGCACTCGAACACAAGGCCGTCATCCTGTTCGACGCGGCGTACGAGGCGTACATCAGCGACCCGGCGCTGCCGCATTCGATTTACGAAATCCCCGGCGCGCGCGACTGCGCCATCGAATTCCGCAGTTGCTCCAAGAACGGCGGGTTCACCGGCGTGCGTTGCGCGTTCACCGTTGTGCCGAAGTCCTTGCGGGCGGCCACGAAAACCGGAGAGATGCAACCACTCCATCCATTGTGGCTGCGGCGCACGACGACAAAATTCAACGGCGTGAGTTACATCGTGCAACGCGGCGCGGAGGCGCTGTACTCACCGGACGGCAAGGCCCAGGTGCGCGCTCTCATTGAGCATTATCTCGGCAACGCGAAGGTCTTGCGCGAGGGTGCGAAAAGGGCCGGGTCGAAGGTTTTCGGCGGCTTGAACGCGCCTTATATCTGGGTGCGAACGCCCAAAGGCGTCACCAGTTGGCAGGCATTCGATAAAATTTTAAACGAGGCCAACGTGGTCATTACCCCCGGCAGCGGTTTTGGTTCGAAGGGCGAAGGCTATTTTCGCATCAGCGCCTTCAACAGCCGCGCCAACGCCGAGGAAGTCGCCCGCCGGTTGCAGGCGTTGAAGTGGTGAAATTGTTTGGTCCAAGCCGTGCATGGGGAAAATCCCAAAGGGATTTCATCCATCAGCCCGGCGTTGACGCGATGAAATTGCGGCTACGCCGGGTGGCGGATCAAAATTACATCAACCCCAGCGGGGTTGAATCAATCCTGGTGAAGGACGGTACAACCCTGTCAGGGTTGTGAATGGTTGAACGGTTGACCCAAGGTAACCTCGCGGAGCGAGGTCAACCTTGGGCTGACTGATGGAATCCCTTCGGGATTCAGTCTGCCGGAATGGATTTGTGAACATTATTCTTTGGCTGACGTCAGGGCTGATTCTCGCCCGGCTGGCGGCGGAACTCTGGCTGGCCGCGCTGAATCGTCGTCACGTGCTGGCCCACGCCGGCGAAATTCCCCCGGCTTTTCGTGGAGTCATCGATGGGCCGACCTACCAAAAGTCCATTGAATACACGCTGGCCAGGAGCAAATTCACCGAGATGGAAGATGGTTACAATGTTGCCGTTTTGATCGTTTTTTTGTTTAGCGGCGTCTTGCCGTGGGCGTTTCAACTTTTTTCACACTGGCCGGGCCAGTCGGCGTGGGCGATGGCGGCGTTTCTCTTTGCCGTCGGTCTGGCGATGTCATTGCCCGGACTGCCATTTGATTGGCATGCCCAGTTCCGATTGGAACAGAAATTCGGCTTCAACACCACAACGCTGAAAATCTGGTGGCTGGACCGGTTAAAAGGCCTGCTGCTGGCCGTCGCACTCGGCTATCCGCTGCTGGTGCTTATCTTGAAAATTGTCGAATGGACGGGAGCCTGGTGGTGGCTTTGGGCGTGGGCTGCGTTGCTCGCGTTTCAATTCCTGATGCTGGTGCTGGCGCCGGTTCTGATTCTGCCGTTGTTCAACAAGTTCACGCCGCTGCCCGAAGGCGGTCTGCGCGAGCGGCTGCTGGCGCTGGCCCGGCGGACCCGGTTCCACGCCCGAAGCATCCAGTTGATGGACGGCAGCAAACGTTCGCGCCACTCGAACGCATTCTTCACCGGGTTCGGCCGGTTCCGGAAAATCGTGCTGTTCGACACGCTGGTCCAGCAATTGTCCGAGCCGGAACTGGAGGCGGTACTCGCGCACGAAATCGGCCACTACCGGAAAAAGCACATCCCGAAAATGCTGGCCTTTTCGGCCATCAGCTCCCTGGCCGGTTTTTATTTCATTTCCATTCTGGCCCGGCAGGAATGGTTTTACCGCGCCTTTGGTTTTCAGCCTTCAGCCTTCAGCCTTCAGCCTTCGGCCATTGCGCCGGCATTGCTGCTCTTTGGCCTGCTGGCGGGCACGGTCACGTTCTGGTTTTCCCCGCTGCTCCATTGGTGGTCGCGGCGCTACGAATACCAGGCCGACGCCTTCGCCGCACGCGTGATGAACGAGGCGCAGTCCCTGGTCGGCGCCCTGCGCAAGCTGAACGAGAAGAACCTGAGCAACCTCACGCCGCATCCACTGTATAGCGGATTTTACTATTCGCATCCCACCTTGTTGGAACGGGAACAGGCATTGGCGGAGAACAGGCAATAGAAATCTGAGCGGCCTCGCGAGCCATCGCTTCGGTCTTCGTTGTCCCGGTCCTGAAAGTGGACGTGCGGGGGAAAATAATCTCACGACCCGGATCGGTGGGGCGGCGATGCCTTGACGAAGTTTGTTTCCCGCAGGTAAATCGGCGCCAATTTGTCGCCGTTCACGAAATCAGTTCGCCCCATGGACAATTGCCCCAGTGTCATTGCCGACGGGAAGAGGTTTTTTCCCTCTGGCCACCACCGGGTTGCCTCCGGGCCAACCCAGATTTCGCCCGCCTCGGCCTGGGTTCGCATTTCGGCCAGGGACACAATCCGCAACGGCCTGGTTTCCTTCCAACCGCGCGGCGAAATTTCATACGAGGCCAGATATAATTCGTTTCGCTGCGCATCAATCACGACGTTGACCCGGCCGAAAATTTCCTCTGTTTGCGCCTGCGCCGCCAGGCATTCGGCGCTGCTGACGCCCAGCAATTTTACCCCGCGCGCCAGCCTTCGCCGGGCAGTAGCCACGCCCCCGACGACGGCATCCGGCCCCGGCCCGGCGAAGGCCAGTTGCCAGCCTTGCGCCATCGAGATGGCCACGCGGATGCCGGAATAGGAGCCGGGCCCGACTCCGACAACGATGACCTCGATTTGTTCGCGTGCCCGACCTGCCCCGGCCAGGGCCTTTTCAATCAGGCTGAACGCGTTGGTTCCGCCCGCGCCGGCTTCGACGGCCTCCGCGATTCGGGCGGGAGGGCGTGGCCGGGTCATGGCCCCGTCTTTTTCGGGCCATGGCGAAGCACCGCCTTCCTTCAAGTCAAGCACCGCCACACTGCGTTGGGCCGACGAAAATTCAAGCGCCAAAACCGTCATAAACAATTCTCCGTTCCGCCTCGTTCAAAATTTCGATTTGCACCTTTTTCAAATCGCAAATCGCAAATCGCAAATCGTAAATTCTCTCCGCCCATTCAATGACCGTCACGCCGTCCGGTTGAAAAAACTCCTCCAGCCCCGCCGTGATAATTTGTTCCGGGGTCTCGAGCCGGTAGAGGTCCAAATGAAACAGCCGCCATCGTCCGCCATCGTATTCATTCACCAAGGTAAACGTCGGTGAATGCACCCGCGCAGTGGCGCCCAGCCCGCGCGCGATGCCCTTCACCAGTTCCGTTTTGCCCGCCCCCAGGTCGCCGGACAGCCCGATCACCAGTCCGCGCTCCGCCGCGCGCCCCCACGATTCGCCGAGTGATTGGGTTTCCGCCGGGCTATGCGAAATGAACGTAGCCATGAGCGTTCAGTTTTTGCGCGCCGGACTTGTCGCGGAGGGTGATGCCTTCGCCGGCCACCGTTTTCCCGATGCAACTTAATTTCAGTTTCGGAAAATGTTTTTTCCAGGCGTCGATCAATTTCACCGCGCCGCCGGCGGCCACCGTGAACAATAATTCGAAATCCTCGCCCTCGGACAAGGCGGCCGCCAGCGGCGTGTTCCCGAAGGGATTTTTGCGGGCGATTTCCTTCGCCGCCCGGCTGATGGGAATGGCGGATTTCAAAAGTTCCGCGCCGACACCGCTGGCCTTCAAAAGATGGCGCAAATCGCCGGCCAGGCCGTCGCTCAAATCAATCATGGCGTGAATCGCAAAATGTTCCGCCAGCCAGCGCGCCTCCGCCAGGCGCGGTTCAAAATCAAGATGCCGGCCGGCGGCTGAACCGCCGAGTTCGCCGGTCACAAAAATCGCATCGCCGGCCCTGGCGGTCGAACGGAGGATTTGCCTCCCCCGGCGGACGGTCCCCAGCAAGGCGACGGAAATAAAAATGCGCTCCGGGTTGGCCGTCGTTTCACCTCCAACTACGGCCACGCCATGCTGCTGGGCGAGAGCGTTCAAGCCGTCATAAATTTTGGCGACCGTCTCCGGTTCGAAATGTTCCGGCAAGCCGAGGGTCACCACCGCCGCGGCCGGCGTTCCGGCCATGGCCGCGAAGTCGCTGAGGCACCGCGCGAGCGCCTTGCGCCCGATTTTTTCGGGTGGCGTGTCTTTCTCAAAATGAACGCCTTCCACCACGGCGTCGGTTTTGAACAAAAACAATTTGTCCGGCAGGCCGAAATCCAGCACCGCGCAATCGTCCCCCGCGCCGGTCACGACCGTTGGATTGGCGGGCAGCGCCTTCGTCAATCTGGCGATGAGTTCAAATTCATTCATGACGAACCGGAGCCGATTTCATTTTGAAAGAAACAGAGCAGGACGAGACTCGTCGCGTTGAACAACGCATGCGCTGTGATGGGCACGAGCAAGTTGTCGGTCTTTTCGTAAAGCCACGTCAGCACCAGTGCCAGCAGGAACAACGGCACAAACGCCGCCGCATCCCAGTGAATCAGGGCGAACAGGAAACTGACGCCGAACCACGCCACCCGCGGCCAGCCGGATTGTTTGATGAACGGATACAACATACCACGGAAAATGAATTCCTCAGCCACCGGCGCGATGGCTACAGTGAACACACCCAAATAAATACGCAGCCACCACGCCTTCGCATTCATCAAAACGGTTACGGCGGTCTCCGCTCCAGGTTGCCAGCCGATCTTTGTGAGCAGGTAAACGAATGCGGAATTCAGGAGTAACATCACCGGCGGCAAAAACATCACCACGACTGGAACGGCCGGGAACCAGGCGCGGCTCCAGGCCGTCCGGTGCAGACCAAAAGCGTCGCGCCAGTTCACGTGATGCAACCGCAAGAAAATAAAAATCAACCCCCACGTCACGCCTTGAAAAGCCAACGTGCCGAGCAACACCGCGCCGGCGCCGGCCGGCGGTTGAAACGCGGCGAACCCGGCTTTTTGCAGCACGCCGATGATGGTCAGCCCCACGCAAAGGCTGACCAGTTGCGCCGCGCAAAACCAGATGACCACTTCCACCCGCCAGGGTTTGGCCGATAACATGCCGCCAACCTAACGCAACCACGCGTTACTGACGACGCAAAATTGACCGCGCTTTCATTTTGCCGCCGTTGCCGGCGCGCCGTATCTTTCGCCTGATGGCTGTCGAACGTCCCAACCGGCTGGCCCGCGAGAAATCGCCTTACCTCCTCCAGCACGCCCGCAACCCGGTGGACTGGTTCGCGTGGGGCGAGGAAGCGTTCGCCAGGGCCCGCGCCGAAGACAAGCCGATCTTTCTCAGCATCGGCTACGCCACCTGCCATTGGTGCCACGTCATGGAACGCGAATCGTTCGAGGATGAAACCGTTGCCGGATTTCTCAACGAACATTTCGTCAGCATCAAGGTGGACCGCGAGGAACGCCCCGACGTGGACAAGATTTACATGACGTTCGTCCAGGCCACGACCGGCGGTGGCGGCTGGCCGATGAGTGTTTTTTTGACGCCGGATTTGAAGCCGTTTTTCGGCGGCACCTATTTCCCGCCGGATGGCCGTCAGGGCCAGCCGGGTTTTCGGCAGTTGCTCCAGCAAATCGCCCGGCTTTGGCAGGAACACCGCGGTGAACTGGCAGACTCCGCCGCCGAAATTCATGCCCGGCTGGCGGCGGCGACCGGCGGCTCCACCCCGTCGAATCTGCAGCTGACGGCAGACGTGTTGCGCCATGCGGCGTCGGTTTTCAAGGCGGCTTACGATGCCCGCCACGGCGGCTTCGGCGGCGCGCCGAAATTTCCGCAGCCGAGCGTTCCGTTGCTTTTGCTTCGCTGCGCGAAACGTTTTCACGACGAAGAGGCTGTCCAGATGGTTCTGCATACGTGCGAACGCATGGCCGCCGGCGGCATTCATGATCAACTCGGCGGCGGATTCGCCCGTTATGCGGTGGATGCCCAATGGCTCGTGCCGCACTTCGAGAAAATGCTCTACGATAATGCGCAGCTCGCGCAGCTTTACCTCGACGCACACCTGATTTCAGAGGGACGAGTGACACGAGTTCCTGACTCCAGGGGAAATTCGGGACTCGCCGGGTTCGTCCCTCCGAAGGAAGCCCCTTTCGCCGGCGTGGTCCGCGATATTTTGGATTATGTTCTGCGCGACATGACGCATCCCGAGGGTGGCTTTTATTCCGCCGAAGATGCCGACAGTGAAGGTCACGAAGGAAAATTTTATTGTTGGACGAAAGATGAACTCGCAAAACTGCTGACCGCTGAGGAATTCTCCGTGGTCGTCCGCTGCTTCGGCATCACCGAAAATGGAAATTTCACCGACCACAGCCATCCGCACCCGTTGCCCGGGCAAAACGTTTTGAGTATCGTCAACCCGATGGGGAGGGACGGCGTAGCGCCGTCCCAAACTTCGCTTTCAAAAAAGGCCGGGGACAGCGACACGCTGTCCCTTCCCGATAATGGAACCCGGCTTGCATCCGCCAAACAAAAAATGTTCGCCGCCCGCTGCCGGCGCGTCCGCCCGCATCTCGACGATAAAATTCTCGCGTCCTGGAACGGGCTGATGCTCGGCGCGATGGCGCGTGCCGGCGTGGTTCTTGGCGAAGAGAAATATGTCATGGCTGCGGAGAAAAATCTCGAATTTATCCGCGCGAAACTTTGGGAACCTCCGCCGCAATCGGCAATCGGCAATCGGCAATCGGCAATTCATGGAACACTGTTTCACCGCTGGCGCGATGGCGCGCGCGACGACGTGCAGTTGCTTGAAGGTTATGCCTTTCTGCTCGCCGGCGTCATCGAACTCTATGAGGTGACGCTCGTGCCCAAACATCTGGATTTTGCCATTGCCCTCGCTGAAGCGATGATCATGAAATTTTACGACGCGGAAAACGGTGGTTTTTGGCAAAGCGCCACTGCCGCGAAGGATTTGATTTTGCGCGTGAAGGACGATTACGACGGTGCGGAACCATCCGGCAATTCCATGGCTACACTGGCGCTGCTGAAACTCGCCGCCATTACCGGCCGTGAAGATTTACGGAATCCCGCTGAAGCCACGCTGCGATTGTTCGCACACCGATTGCAAAATTTCCCGCAAGCCATGCCGTTCCTGCTGCATGCGGTGGATTTCTGGCTCGAAGAACCTCATCGCATTGTTATCGTTGCCGATGCGAACGCCACACAATTTCAGGAATTGTTGCATGCTGCGCACACGGTCTATCAGCCGAACAAAATTGTCCTGGGAAATTCGGGCGCGGTCGGGGAATTCGCGCAAACCCTCCCCGTGCAGAGCGGCGCAGTGGCCTATCTTTGCACCGGCAACGCGTGTCAGCCGCCAACAAATCGGCCGGAGGAGTTGCGTCAGCTTCTCCGTTAATGCCAGAACGGGATTGCCGCTGAACTGTTTTGGGACAGTTTTCCCGACCGGAACCGGCCGATTCAGTCCGGATTTTCGATTAATCCACAGATTCATATCAAATCAGATTCACCTCATATGTTTCATTTGGAATTTTTTTCGGAACGGCATGAAATTTGCGCAGAAGGCGGTGTCACGAGACGTATATCTATGAAGTTCTCTTTTGAGGTCGGCGACCTGGAAAAGCACCACGTCGAATTTAATTTCAACCAACTTTGCGGCACCCTGCTCATCCGCGTGGACAATAAACCCGTCCGCCGTGCCGTACGCCTGTTAAACGAGCCAATCCATGAAGTTTTTGACTTTATGGTCGGCGACGTCGAGCAATGGCCCGTGCGGATTGAGAAGCGGCGCAAACCATTGTTTGGTTATCGCAACATTCTCTACGTGAACCATCGCCTGACGCGGGTATTTGAGGGATTCTAGCCGCCGCCGTGTTCGTGCGGCGTGTTCTTGTGGTCACGCGGCGACTGCATTCTTCGGAGGGCCCGGCGCAATGATTCAATTTCACGCTCGTCGGCGGATTTCTGGCGGTCCGCCAGCTCGACCAGTTCCTGCACTTCCTCCATTTGCTCCAATGCCTGTTCGAGCGATTCGACGATTTGCCGTACTTCGTCAACCGCCCGGCTGATGGCGGAAGCATCTTTTCCAGCCGGGACAACATTGGAAAGCCTGGGCGGGGGCGGCGCCGTGGTTTCTTCGGCCGGCGCGCCCGCGGGCTGATCGCCGGGCGCAATTTGAGCGGCCGGGCGTGGCCCGCGCCCGCGGCTGCGCCCGCGCCCGCCGCGTCGGCCCCGTCGCCGTCCGCCACCCGGCCTTTGCGGTGGTGCGGCGGCATGCGATTCCGCGGGTTGTTCTTCCGGTGAAACCATTTTCCCGCGAGCATGGAGTGTCGGCAGGCAAATGCAACCCCGAAAGTGTTCGGGGTTACTTTTTCACAAACAACGCCAGTGAGGCGGTGTAGCCGTGGAGGAAGTTTTTTTCGCCGACCGGGCCGATTTCGCCATTGCAGAAAAATCCGGTCAGGCCCAGCGGGCCGAGCCGTTGCTGCACCATTTCGGCATCATGGTTGGGCCGGCCAAACAGGTTCCGGCCGCGGCCGTTGCAGGAGCAGAGGCAGCCGCCGTAAATCGTCGTCCCGGCCAGCTGTCTTCTGGTGCGGGACAGCAACTCGTTCATGTCCTCGTTCGCCGCCGCCGCGTCGCGCCGCTGGAATTGCATGGTTTGCCCCGCCCGCGGCATCGCGCCGACGGACAGCACGCCGGAGTTCGGGTCGCCGCCGATGAGATTGCGCACGAGGAAATCGCCCCGGTGAAAATCCTCAAGGTATTCGTTGACGACCAGGCCGATGAACAGGTTGCCGCGGGCCTTTTGCTGTTCGGCGGGCGGAAGTTTCTGGAACGTCTCCGCCAGCACCGAATAAGCGGGGCGATTGGCGATTTGGCGGATTAAATTATGTTCGACGCGCGTGAGCGTCCAGGTCTCGCCAATGGGCGTACAACCCTGTGAAATGACGCTCGCCAATTTCACGTCGCCGCCGACGGAAATGGCCACGCCGCCGTCCTCAAACATGTCGCCGTTCAAATAAACCTGCGTGGTTTGATCGGAGAAAACACCGCTGGCCAGGCCGCCGAGCGCCGGCAGCGGCGCGTAAGCTTCGTTCCACGAACGGAGCCAGCTTTCCGCATCGAGATGAAACGGGTCAATGAACGCGAGCCAGCCGTTCGTGCACTTCGGCTCGAGGCCGGTTTCCAAATGCCAGTAGGTCCGGCCATTGGCCTCTTCCACCTGTTTCTGCGTAAAACGAAACCCCTTCAATTCCGCTCCCGGCAGGGAATAGAGCGCCAGGACAAATCCCGTCGCGCCTTCGATTTCGTTTGCACCGGCGATCAATCCGGTGCTCGAACAACCTGCCAGCAGGGGAATCCGGGCGTGGACGCGCAAAATTTCCAGCGTCTGCCGCGCGTGCGGAAAGAATTTCGGCGACATGAAAACCAGGCCGAGTGAAACCTGGGGTGCCAGCAACTGGGTGCGCAGATTTTCGGCCCATGAGCGGAGTCCGCTTTCGTCAAAGCCCTCCGGCCAGTGTGCAGCGATGGAAAATTCGGTGTTCACGGTGCTACCTTAACCATGCCACAACTTTCTCGCCGGACCAAATTTCTTTGGCTGGCTGGCGTTCGCGGGCAACCGCGGCCCGGTGTCCATTCACCAGAACCTCGGCGGCCAGGGGGCGCGTGTTGTAATTTGACGCCATCACAAACCCGTAAGCGCCAGCACTCAACAACGCCAGATAATCGCCCTCCCCAACCCTCGGCAGCGGGCGGTCCTTGCAAAAATAATCGCCGGATTCGCAGACCGGGCCGACGACGTCCGATTTGATGCTCGCCCCGGTCCGGCGCGTGACCGGCACGATTTCATGGTGGGCATCGTAGAACGCCGGGCGGATGAAATCGTTCATGGCGGCATCCACGATCACAAAATTCTTCCGGCCCGTGCGTTTCACGTATTCGACACGCATCACCAGGATGCCCGCGTTGCCGGAAATGAAGCGGCCCGGCTCCAGCAGAATTTTCAAGCCCAGCGGCTGTAAGAGCGGCAGCAGACGCGCGGCATAGCTTGCCGGCGTCAAAATGTGCTTCGCCGCGGCGGTTTTCCACCATCCGGGCGAACCGCTCGCCAGCGCGGGTTCATAAACAATTCCGAGCCCGCCGCCGATGCTCAGGAATTCCAATTCATGGGTTTCCACCAGCCGTCGCACGAGCGGCAGGATCTTGCGCACGGCCTGTTCGAAGGGCGCAACGCTGGTCAGTTGCGACCCGATGTGCATCTGCAGTCCGCGCAGGCGCAGGTTTTTCAACCGGGCTGCCCGGGCATAGACGCCTTCGATTTGCTCGAACGCGATGCCGAATTTGTTCTCGTAGGTACCGGTGGTGATTTTGGCGTGCGTGTGCGCCGCGACGTTCGGGTTCACGCGCACGGCGACGGGCGCGATTCGCTTGAGCCGCGCGGCCACGCGCTGGATGCGCTGCAATTCCGCCTCGCTTTCCGCGTTGAACGAATACACGTTCCGCCGCAGCGCAAATTCAATCTCCGCCTCCGTTTTCCCCACGCCGGCAAAGATGCACCGGCGCGGATCGCCGCCGGCCGCGAGGACGCGTTGCAATTCACCGCCGCTCACGATGTCAAAACCGCCGCCGAGTCCGGCGAGCGCGCGCAACAGGGACAGGTTGGAATTGGATTTGACCGAAAAACAAACCAGATGCTCCACCGGCGACATGGCGCGGTCGAGCTTTTGGAAATGGTCGGTCAGCGTATGCTGCGAATAAACATACAGTGGCGTGCCGAATCGGCGCGCGAGCGCCTCCACGGCGACGCCTTCGCAGAACAATTTTTTGCCGATGTAACGAAAGTCGTGCATGTGTGGTCAAAGTCTAAAGTTGGCGCCTGTTGCTGGCAAAGAAAAAGCCCGCCGATAAGAACCGGCGGGCGGAAAAGCGGGCAGTTCTTAACGAGGTGGGTTCAGAATTTTGGCGCGCTCGGTCTGGTATTGCACCGGCGTGATGCCGCCGGTCTCGTATTTCTCCAGCAAAGCCTGGAGTTGCGCCTGCTGGTCCGCAGAAACCGGCAACGGCGGGGCCACAATCGGTTGCAAGCCCAGTTCCCTTCCGGGTATGGCCGCGCTGTTGTTGTTGTGCGACGGTTCCATGGGCAGGGGTTGGACCGGGGCGGGTGCCGGGATTTGAACCGCCGTTGGCGAAGCGGACGTGGTTGATGACGGCGTGGTTCCTTCCGACATGGCACCGCCCGAAGCTGGCGGTACCGGGCCGAATAAACTGTTCCCCGAACTCGAAGCTTTTGGCGCAGCCGGTGCCGGCGCTGGCGCGGTTGTTTGAGCCGGCACAACGCGGGGCGTCGGAGTCATCGCCGGCGCGGTTGCCGCCGGCGGATTGGTCGGCGGCGCGGTTGCCCCGGAGGGAGTGACTGCAACCGGTGGCGGCTGGGCCTGCGGTTCATTCGTTGGGTTCGTTGTTTGCATCGTTGCCGCCGGCGCGGCGGCTTGATGGGTTTCCATCGCCGGCGGATTTGCCACAGCGGGTTGAGCCGGCGCCTTGACGGCGGGCTGGACCGGTTTGACCGGCGTCGCGGGGGCGGGCACCGGCGCATTCGTGGACGCCGATTGCATGTCTAATGCGCGCATCTGTTCCTCCAACGCCGCACGGGCGGCGGCTTGCGCGGGGTTGTCGTCTGCGCGGACGGTCGGGGGAGTGGCACAAAGGGTCACCGCGCAAACCACAAGGCACAACGTGGAAATTCGCATGACTTTTCCTTACCCTAATTTGGGGCCGGACGCAACAGCTTTCGGGCTGGCGACAAACTGTTTTTGCCATGCGGTTTGCAGCGGATAAAGCAGCGCCGAACGCAGCAAAATTCCCCGGACTGCGCTCCGGGAAATTTTGACGCCTTGCCGCAGTTCCAGCACGTTGGCGGCGCGCAATCGCCCAATCGTTTTGGCTGCTATCAAAATCGGCCACGCGCACGCCAGCCGCACCCGCACTTGCCCGCGTGGCAGTGAACGGGTGTAATTCCAGCCTGCCTGCAGATGCGTTTCCGCCAAATCGAGGTAACGATGGTAAAGCGGGCGGAACCGGGATTCGTTCACGGGTGACATCAAGACCGACGGCATTAATCCGGCCTGGTCCACTTCCAAGGACGGCAGGTAACAGCGGCCCTTGCGCAAATCCGCCGGCAAATCGCGTAAAATATTGACGAGTTGCAATCCTTTGCCGAAACGGATGCTGTCGCCAAACAATTGCGCGTCTTCCAGTTCCGCGCGCGGGAACAGATGCGCGCGGCATACCTGGGTCCAGAACTCACCCACGCAGCCGGCGACCCGATACGTGTAGTCATCGAGTTCAATGGCGGATTTGAGCGCGATGATGTTTTCGGCGGAGGCCCCGGCGAACCGCTCCAAATCCAACTGCTGGCCGCTGATGATGATGTCGAGCACGCCACGGACCCGCTGCAGGTCGGCCGGCGAAAGTTTTTGCAATAAGGCCAGGCTGGTTTCGACCTTTTCCAGCAGGAGACGCTCGGCGGGCAAGGCTTGTTGTTTGGCGAGTTCGCCGAAATTCAGCGGTACGGCCGATTTACCCAGGATGCGTTGACGCAATTGTTGCAGCGCGTCGAGCCGTTGTGCCGGCGGGACAATTTCCGTGTCGGCGATGGTATCGGTGGTGCGCGCGAGCAGGTAAGCGAGGCCGATTTGCGGGCGCACCCGGGCCGGCAGCACGCGCAACGTCAGGTAAAACGAGCGCGAGGTTGCCTTGAGCAACTCTTTCAACAGTTTTGACATTTGCGTTCTCATTGTTCCAAAGGAACACCGGATATTAGCCAGCCACGAAGTGGCTGGAAAGCCAGACCAAACCGGATTGTGTCCCGCAAGGGACGCCGGATAAGCTCACCACAAATATTTTTCATCGTATTCCACACCGTGTTTTTGGAGAAAAGTCACATATTCCTCTTGATATGATTTTGTCCGGTGATGTTCCGCTTGATCGGCAATGTATTCTTTGACCGCCTCGCAGTTTGAAACACTCACCGTAAATGCGCCATAGCCCGGTTGCCACGCGAAATTCTTTATGCCGATGACTTCGTGTATCCAGCGCGACGAAGATTGTTTGATGTCCTGGACGAACGACGCGAGCGCATGTGTTGCGCGCAAACCAGCCAGTAAATGAACATGATCCGCTGTGCCGCCGATGGCTTCGGGGATCCCATCCGCTGCGCGGACCAGTCCACCGAGATATTCGTGCAAACGCGAACGCCACGCATCGGCAACGAACGGGTGCCGATCTTTTGTGCTGAAGACGATGTGGTAGTGCAGGCTTATATGGGTTGATGGCATACGCCATATTATCGCGACGCGACATTGGACATTAGCCGGATACAACGTGTCTGGTCAAGATGTGCAAATGAATTCGTCCTGAAAGCACGGCGGAATTTGCAAATGGATTGAGCACGGATGTTTCCGCCGTCCCGCCGGGACGGGGAGGAATTTTTGCGGAACGTTACCAGCCACCTTGTGGCTGGCTAATTTCCGGTTGTGCCTTCGGCACGAACAAAAGCTCCGATCATTTCTTCTGCGATTTCTGTTTGTTGTTAAATTCCGGTACTTGGAACGGGTGGTTCGGGAATTTTTCAACAAAAACAGCAAAACATTCATATTCTTGATGTGCAACTTTTCCCATCAACCGAAGATCTGAAGATTTGTTTGAAGTCACATCGCATTCTGTGTAGTTAACCGAGACAAACAATCTTGGAACTAGCAGATTGTAATCCCTGTGTTTGTGTCGCACACGTTCTGCGCCGCCATGCCCAGATTTGCCCTTGATTGTGTTTTCGAATTGTTGCAATCGGGATTTCAAGCCACCTTTCGAGTTAGTCATGCCAATGTAAATAATCTCCTCGCTCCATTCGAACGGCGTCGAGGCGAGATTTTTATCTGACAAGGCAATTACATAGACACCGGGGAATTTGAGAATTTCACCAAGCTGGTTTCGGTCAACCCAACGAATCCAGTTTGAAAAGGTTTGGTTCACTTTTTACGAAAGCTGTTCCCGCCAGCGCACCAGTTGCTTCGCTACTTCCCTGGTCCCCGGTGCGCCGGTCAGGTTGCGTTTCGCCAGCGCGCGTTTCAAATCAAACACTGCCAACGCGTCCCGGCCAAAAAATTTGGTCCCGGTCACCGGGTCCACGGACTGCAATTCAGCGAGCGTGAGCCGGTTTAGCGGTTTGCCAAGTTTTTCCGCCAGCGCCACGACTGCGCCGACAACGTGATGCGCCTGTCGGAACGGCATTCCCTTTTGGACGAGATAATCCGCAAGATCGGTTGCCAGCAAAACCGGGTCACCTGCGGCGGCGGCGCAGGCGGCGCGATTCACCTTCGTGTTGCGCAGCATCGCGGCCAGGAGGCGCGTGGTGGCGCGCACCGTGTCGGCGGTGTCGAACAGGCGTTCCTTGTCCTCCTGCAAATCGCGGTTGTAAGTCATCGGCAGACCCTTGAGCAGGGTGAGCAGGGCAACGAGGTTGCCGATGACACGGCCGGATTTGCCGCGCGCCAGTTCGGCAATATCGGAATTTTTCTTCTGCGGCATGAGCGAGGAGCCGGTAGTGTAGGCATCGGCGATTTTGATGAAGTTGAATTCCGTACTGGTCCAGAGAATCAAATCCTCTGCCAGCCGGGAGAAATGAACGGCCAGCAATGCGGCGGCGGCGCAGAATTCGACGGCGAAATCCCGGTCGCTGACAGCGTCCATGGAATTTTGCGTAAGCTGTGGCCGGCCGCTGGCGTCCACGAAGCCGAGCAGCCGGGCGACGAACTCACGGTCGAGCGGCAGGGTGGAACCGGCCAACGCCCCGCTGCCGAGCGGACAGACGTTCACGCGTGAGTGGCAGTCCCAAAGCCGTTCGCAATCGCGTTCCAGCATCTCAACATAGGCGAGCAGGTGGTGGGCAAGATAGACCGGCTGTGCGCGTTGCAGGTGCGTGTAACCGGGAATAACCACGTCGGCATTCTTTTCACCGAGTGAAACCAGGGTCCGCTGCAAATCGGCGATTTCCCCGAGCAACAGGACAATTTCATCGCGCAACCAAAGCCGCACGTCGAGAGCCACCTGTTCGTTCCGCGACCGGGCGGTATGCAGTTTTGCGCCGGCAGGCACGCGCCGGGTCAATTCGGCCTCGATGTTCATGTGGACGTCTTCGAGTCCGGCCTTCCACCGGAATCTTCCCTGTTCGATTTCCCGGGCGATGGTTTTGAGGCCATGCACGATGGCGTTGCGTTCGGCGCGTGAGAGCACGCCGATTTTTTGGAGCATATCGGCGTGGACGAGTGAACCGAGGAGGTCGTGCCGCCAGAGCCGCTGGTCAAACGAGACGGATTCGGTGAATTGGGCCAACGTCCGCCGCCGGGCCGCCGGCAAACCGTCCGCTGCGGGAGACAGGAGAAATTTTTTTCATGTACTTTGGTTAAATCGCCGCTGAACGCGGATAAACACAGGTTTTGAGATGCGGCGGCAAAATTCAATGCTAAAGACGGATTAAAATTACTTAAAAAACCTCATTGCCGCTGAGGCGTGGATGTGAAATGTTTTGCCGGTCAGCCATGAGCGAGTTCAAATTTGCCTGCCCGGTTTGCGGCCAACGCATGGCAGTGGATTCGAGTGCCAGCGGCGCGCAAGTGGAATGTCCGACTTGTTTCCAGATCGTCATCGTGCCCAAGGCGCCGGCGGAGGGTTCAAAATATCAACTGTCCGCGACGCAATTTATCAAGCCGGTCATCCTCCCGCCGGCGCCCTCATCGAAGGCGGCCTCGCCCGTGGTGCATCAAAGGAAACCCGCGTTGTTGATCTTCGCCCTGATTCTGGCATGCGCCGTCATTACGGCGCTGTTCGTGCGCGAGAAGATTGTCCAGTCGCAGCCCGGGCGGACAGTGATGGCGGAAACCAATACGCTGCCGACGGCGGTCAGCCCGCTCTGGACCCTGGATTTGACGAAGACGGTTCTCCCGAATAAAGCCGCCGCGGGAAAAATTCATGCCCGGGATTTCGTTTGCCGGCGGGCGGTTTTTCAGAACGGCCTGTTGATGTTGCGGTCCAGCACGGACCGGGAACCGGAAATGGCCGCGAATATTTTTATTTCCACAAACACCGCGGCGGCGGTGAGCGGAGGAAGTTTTGGGACGGGCACAAATCAACTCACTCCCGTATCCCGGGTGTCTCTGTTCTGGCGGGATGGCAACATGCGGATCGTGGAGTTGTTTACCAACGGTTTTGCGCTGAAGCTGGATTTTGGAAGCGTTTCCAACAACCAGTTGCCGGGAAGGGTTTATCTTTGCCTGCCGGACGAGGCGAAGAGTTGTATCGCCGGAACCTTCACCGCCGAAATCCGGAATGCCCCACCGCGTTTTTTGCCGTGAAGGCGGCCAGCCAACCCGCCATGCCCGAACCCGTTGCCGGAAATAAGGCTGGTTCCCGGACAGACTTCCGACTTGAAGCGGATGTTCTCCGGCGGCTCGCGAGACGAAAGCAGACGCTCGCGCTGGCCGAATCCTGCACCGGCGGTTGCCTGGCGCACCGGCTCACGAACGTGCCCGGCGCCTCGACGGTATTCCTGGGCGGCGTGGTGGCCTATAGCAACGCGGCCAAGCAGAAATTTCTTGGCGTCCGGACGAAAACGCTCACCGCGCGTGGCGCGGTGAGCGAAGCCGTTGCGCGCGAGATGGCCGAAGGGGCGCGGAGAAAATTCGGGGCGGATTTTGCGCTGGGCATCACCGGCATTGCCGGCCCGGGCGGCGGGACAAAAGCCAGGCCGGTGGGAACGGTTTTCATCGCCCTGGCCGGGGCATTCGGTTCCATGGTGGAGCACAGATTAAATGCTTATGAGCGCAAGAAATTCAAGGACGTTACCGCCCGGCAGGCACTCGCTTTGTTGCGGTTGCGCCTGTCAAAATCTGGCACGCTTTGCGCTTGTGAGTGAGGCCATTTGAGATAAAATGGCGTTATTGGATGTTTTCAGTGGAATTGAACCGAGCAACTTAATTTCAATATATGATCTTAACCGCTGATTCTGCAACCGAGACGGAGACTGTCATTGCCGATGTCATTGAGCCGGTACCAACAAAACGGCGGGGCGTGTTGTTGATTGTGGACGATGAAGACGGCCCGCGCCAGTCGTTGCGCGTCATTTTCAAGGACGATTACGATTTGCTGATGGCCGAGGACGGGCCGACGGCGATTGAGCTGGCGCAAAAGCATCCGGTGGACGTGGCGGTGCTGGACATCCGCATGGCGGGCATGTCGGGCATCGAGGCCCTGGAACGCCTTAAATTCGTGAACCCGGAAATCGAGGCGATCATGATCACGGCGTTCGAGACGACGGACACCATCCGGCAGGCGCTGCGGCTGCGCGCGTGTGATTACATCAACAAGCCGTTCGATATTGCGACCATTCGCAGCGCCGTCGCGCAGGCCATGCAACGCCGGGTCCTCGAGGGCGAAATCCACAACAGTGCCGAAAAAGTCCAGGAGTTGCTGACGGAATTGCAGAACCAGCGCATCGAGGAACAGATCGCCAAGACGCGCGGCGACATCTATGCCAGCATCATCCATGACATCAACGGTCCGTTGACAGTCATTTCCGGCTTTGTGCAGGTGCTCAGCCAGCGGCTCAATCGCACTTCGCAAACGGAAATAGAGGATTTGGAATTCATCAAGGACCGCCTGCGCATCATCGCGCGGCAGGTGGGCAATTGCATCGAAATTTCCCGGCGGTACCTCGGTTTTCTCCGCCGCCAGTCGGACGAACACGCTCCGCGCGTCAGTGTCAATCAATTGCTCAAGGACCTGGAGCAACTCATGCGGGTGCACCCCAGCGTGCAGGAGAACGAATTCAGCATCACGCCATTGGCCGAGGACTCGGGCGTCAAAATCAACGGCACTGACCTCATCCAGATTTTGCTCAACCTGGCCGTGAACGCCTTTCAATGCGTGCCGCAGAAGCATCGTGTGGAAATTGGCGGCGAGATTCTGCGCACTCCGCTGGATCTCTCCAAGTTCAAGGATACCCCGAATGACCGGTTGCTCAACGTGGAAGGCGCGGACAACACCCCGCCCGTGGTCAAACTGTGGGTACGCGACAACGGACCGGGCATTCCGCCGGGGGTATTGCCAAAGATTTTTCAACCTTACTTTACCACCAAGGGCGCGCGCCAGGGAACCGGGCTGGGCCTCAGCATCGTTCAGCGGCTGATCAAGGAAGGCCACGGCGCGCTGCATGTTCACACCCGATCTGGCGAAGGCACCGCCTTTACGATTTATCTGCCGGGGTCGAATCTGCCGAAATAACTGGAACCGGCAGCGTTGGTCTGGAGGAATTCGAGCCGCGCGGAAGCGCGAACAGCCGTCGTCCGCCAAACCCGTGCCACCTAAGCCCGCGAACCAGTTCTCCGCGCTCCGCCGCGCGTTTTCGGCTGCTTCTCCGCCAGCGTTCCGACCGGTTGTTTTCTTCTGCAACGCAAAAAATGCCGTGCGTTGGCCAAAACATGGGTAGTGAATTCCGGCCTCTTCAACGACGCTATGATTGGAAAAGGCGTGAATAACTGCGCCCCCAAAACACGAAAAACAGAACAACAACGATGAAAAAGATAATTCTATTTGCCGGCGTCATGGGTTTCGCCGCCGCCCTGGCAGCTTCCGGCGCGGATCCGAAGGATAACTGGAGTGCCTCGTGCGCCCGCTGCCATGGCGCGGACGGGAAAGGCCAGACCAACATGGGGAAGCGGCTCGGTGCCAAGGATTACAGCGACGCGAGTGTTCAGGCCGCGTTGACAGATGATGCCGCGTTCAAAGCCATCAAGGAAGGGTTCAAGGACAAAGACGGCAAGTCCGTGATGCGGCCGGCCGCAAATCTGTCCGACGATGACATCAAAGGCCTGGTGACTTACATGCGGACTTTTAAGAAGTAACACCACCGGAAGGCTGAGATTTGGCGCAGGAGCGCGGAAAGAAACCGTGAAAGGTTGGCTGTTGCCAACACCCGGCTGGAAAATTCCTGATGACTGCAAATAAAACAACCGTAACGCCGGCAACCGGCGATGGCCCGGCGTTCATTCCGCGTCTGAGCATGGCCCGGCATCAGATCGTCCGAAAGGCAGTGATTTGCCTGCTGGCCTGCTTCGGGTCGGTTGTCAGCGTTGCGACAGCCCAGGAAACAGCGCCGACCAACGCGCCGGCGAAATTTGCCAACGCGGACTGTCTGGCCTGCCATCTCGATCCCAACACCACGCGCGTGGTCAACGGCAAAACCGAATCATTGGTTTTTCCAACCAACACCTTTCAGAAATCAGTCCATGCCAACCTCGCCTGTGTGGACTGCCACGCCGGTATCAAGGACCTTGTGCATGACAGCCCATTGCCGCCACCGAGTTGCACACCTTGTCACGACAAGGAAGTCAAGGATTACGCAACGAGCATTCACGGGGTAAGCCACATGCTCGGCGCCTCCGGCGCGGCGAATTGCTGGGATTGCCATGGCTCACATGGCATTCTGCCGGTCAAGGATCCGGCGTCGCCGGTGTTCAAGATGAACCTGCCGTTCACCTGCGCAAAATGCCACAGCAATGCGGGCCTGACGAAGGAATACCAAATTGACCATCCCGAAGCGGCGGCGCAATACATGGACAGCATTCATGGGCAGGCGTTGCTCAAGATGGGTCTGATTGTCGCGCCGTCGTGCGACGATTGCCACGGCGTGCATGACATCAAACGCGCCGTGGACCGCGATTCGCCCATCAACCACGCCAACGTCGCCAGGACCTGCGGTAAATGCCATTACGGTGTCGAGGAGACTTACAACCAGAGCATTCACGGCCAATTGCTGGCCAAAGGCGATCCGCGCGGGCCGGTCTGCACGGATTGCCACACGGCGCACGAAATCGTGAATCCGGAGGGCAACAATTTCAAAGCCATCAGCGACGAACGCTGTGGCAAATGCCACGCTGACCGGCTGGCAGATTACCGGGATACTTATCATGGCAAGGCCATGGCGTTGGGCAAACCCAACGCCGCCCCGCAGGTCGCCGCCTGTTACGATTGCCACGGCTATCACGACGTGCTGCCGCCCTCCGATCCGAGGTCGCATCTGTCCAAAACCAACATTCTGGCCACCTGCCAGCAGTGTCACCCCGGTGCCACGGCCAGATTCACTGAATACAGACCCCACGCCAATCCGATGGACGGGAAAAATTATCCGCTGCTCCACGCGGTGTTTCTGGGCATGACCGGCCTGCTGATCGGCGTGTTCGCGTTCTTTGGCCTGCACACCCTGGGCTGGCTGATCCGCGCGATTTATCTCTACCTGCACGACTCGAAGAAATTCCGCGAAGCAAAAATTCAAACGCAGGTGGACGGCGAATGGTTCACGCGTTTCTCGCCGTTCGAACGTTTCCTGCATTTCCTGGTCGTGACGAGTTTTCTCCTGCTGGTCATCACCGGCATGCCGCTCAAATTTTATTACACCGACTGGGCCAAAACGATCTTCAGCGTCATCGGCGGCCCGGAAACCGCGCGGACGTTGCACCGTCTCGGCGCCATCGTCACCTTCTTTTACTTCGGTCTGCACCTCGTCGCGTTGGCGGGCAAGGCGTGGAAAGGCCGGAAATCACTGCGCGACCCGGCCAGCGGTCGATTCCAACTCAACCGGCTTTGGAAGACGTTGTTCGGTCCTGACTCCATGGTGCCCACGCTGCAGGACTGGCGTGATTTCGTGGCGCACAACAAGTGGTTCTTCGGCAAAGGCCCGAAACCCGAGTTCGACCGCTGGACGTATTGGGAGAAATTCGATTACTTCGCCGTGTTCTGGGGCGTGGCCATCATCGGCGCGTCGGGGTTGATCATGTGGTTCCCGACCTTTTTCACGCGGTTCCTGCCGGGCTGGATCATCAACATCGCGCTGATCCTGCACTCGGACGAGGCGTTGCTGGCGGCGGGCTTCATTTTCTCAATCCATTTCTTCAACACGCATTTCCGCATCGAGAAATTCCCGATGGACACCGTTATCTTCTCCGGCCGCGTTTCCAAGACCGAGATGCTGCACGAACGCAAGCGCTGGTACGACCGGCTGGTGGCGGAAGGCAGACTGGACGAGCACCGCGTGAGGGACGAATGGGAGCGCTGGAAGAACATCGCGCGCTCGTTCGGCTATTTCTTCTTCGGCCTCGGCATTATCCTGCTGATGCTGATCATCTACGCCATGGCCACGCGTCTGACGCATTGACGGCGTGAAGAATCCACCTCCGTCATCGCCAAAAAAGGCGCAACAAATGCCAAGCCGCGTAGAGCGGTTTTGCCCGGGCTCGCGGATTTTTATAGAGTGGGCAATGTTGTACGAACGCTAAAGATCGCCTTGACCGGGTTCTGGCTGGTTCTCGCCGCCGGAGCCGCGGCGGCGCCGGCGATGTCGAATAACGACTGCCTGGTTTGCCATGCCGACAACACGCTGACGGCCACCAATACCGCTGGTCGGACCATCTCGTTGTTTGTCGATGAAGCCAAATTTGCGGCGTCAGTCCACAAAACGAATTCCTGTGTCAGTTGTCATACGGATATTACCGCCGGACATCCCGATAACAACCGGCCCGTGGCGTCAGTGAATTGTGCGCGTTGTCATGAGGAACAGGGTGAGAGTTATGGTGCCAGCGTTCACGGTCTGGCGCGCAAGGCGGGCCATGAGGATGCCGCCACCTGCGTGGATTGCCACGGTTCGCACGATATTCTGCCGCCGACGTCGCCGGCGTCCCCGCTCCATTTTGTGCAGCAGGCCCAAACGTGTGGCCGCTGCCACGCGCCGGAGGCGCGCGACGTGGCCAGCAGCGTTCACGGCCGGGCCATGGCCACCGGCCAGCGCGACGCGCCCACCTGTACCGATTGCCATTCGGAACATAAAATCGAAGCGCTAAAGGACGGAACGCCGTTGGAAATTTCCGGGGTTTGCAGCCGCTGCCACGCCTCGGTTTATCTCGATCAAAAGTACAATCTTCCGGATGACCGGGTAAAAACCTATCTGGAAAGTTATCACGGTTTGGCGGCGCAAAACGGCTCAGCCGTTGTGGCCAACTGTGCCAGTTGCCATGGTTACCACCTGATCCTGCCGTCTTCGGACCCGGACTCCAGCATCAACACCAACCATCTGGTGGCCACCTGCGGGCGGTGCCATCCAGGCGCGGATAAAATGTTCGTGAGCGGTAAAATTCACTCGGACTTGTCGGCGGCGCCGGAGCGGCGGGACCTGGCGGGCAAAATCAACTGGTGGGTGCGGCGGATTTATCTGGCGCTGATTTTCGTCGTGGTCGGTGCGATGTTCGTGCACAACGCCCTGTTGTTCCACAAAAAAGTCGCGGCGCATCTGCGCGCCAGCGGGCGGCCCGTGCTCCGCATGGGGTTGTCGCACCGCTGGCAGCACGCCGTGCTGGCCCTGAGTTTCATCACGCTGGCCGTGACCGGGTTCGCCTTGAAATTTCCCGATTCGGGTCTGGCGCAAATGCTGGGTTCGAGCGAACCGGTGCGCCGTTGGATTCATCGCCTTGCCGGCATCGTGCTGCTGTTGACAGGGCTTTATCATCTCATCCACATCTTGACGAGCAAGGAAGGCCGGCGGCTGGTAAGGGATTTGTTTCCCACGAGAAAAGACCTCGCCGACCTGCGCTGCATGGCCCGATTTCTCGTTGGCTTTAGCGATGAGAAACCAAAAATCGGGCGGTTCGGTTATGCGGAGAAAATGGAATACTGGGCCGTCTTGTGGGGCACCATCATCATGGGCGTGACCGGGCTGATGATCTGGTTCAAGCTGGACGTGACCCGGTTCCTGCCGCGTTGGATTGTGGACGTGGCGCTCACGATTCATTACTACGAAGCCGTGCTGGCGTGCCTGGCGATTGTGGTCTGGCACTTCTACCACGTCATTTTTGATCCTGATATTTATCCGCTGAACACGGCCTGCTGGAACGGTCGCGTCTCCGAGGAATGGCAGAAGCACGAACATCCGCTGGACGAATCGGTGCTCCACCCCCGGACGGCCAGGTCAAATCCGGTTCAATCCAAATCCGCAGTTAAACCGACCAAGCCGTCGCCGTAAGTTCCTTCCGGCTCACCTCATCCAGCGGGATAAGGTCCATTTTGGTTTACTGTCCGTGTTCGCTGGTTGCTTGGAGTGCCGGAAATCTGGCAAACAGTTTGCTGTAAAAGCCGGCATGAACCTGCGTTTTACAATGATTACCGCCATCGGTTTGCTGGGTGCGGCGTCAGTCCGGGCTGACGAACAACTCCCGGTCCTTCAGACTGGCTCGGACACTTACAGCAATGTCACCGTGCTCACCGTCACCGCCACCGATGTCTATTTCACCTATAACAATGGAAAGGGCATGGCCAATGCCAAGTTGAAGAATCTCAACCCTCACCTGCAAAAGCATTTTCATTATAACCCGGCCGTTGCCAGTGCCCTGGAACAAAAACAAGCCCGGGCCAACGTTGAATATCAACAGGTCGTGATTCATGCTCCCGCCGCGCCTTTGCCATCCGACGAAAGCCGGACGCCAGCGCTGGCCGTCGCGCCCGCATCGGATTTAAACTGGGGCACCGATTTTAACCAGGCCCTGGCGCAGGCCAGGGCGGACGGCAAAATGGTGCTGCTCGACTTTACCGGTTCCGATTGGTGTCCGTGGTGCATCAAGTTTGACCATGAAGTGCTGGAGACGGACCAATTTGCCGCGTACGCCCGGAACACACTGGAATTGGTGCTGGTGGATTTTCCTCGAACCAAACCCCAGGACGGCGCGCTCAAGCAAGCCAACCAGGCACTCGCCAGCCAATACCATGTCACCGGTTATCCGACATTAGTATTGGTAAACTACGCGGGCAATGAGCTGGGGCGGCAGGGGGGCTATGCCGCCGGCGGTCCGAGGGCCTTTATTGCGGAGTTGGAAAAGTTCAGCAGCCGGTAAGACACTGAACCTCCACGGCTAATTTCCTGGATGTTCGCGCGGGTCAGCAATTCCAGACAACGGCATGACCTTCACGATTTATCTATTGCTGCGAAGCCGGCGAAGCCTTAAAAATTCTTCCGTTGCAAAATCCGGTTTGACACTTCAACGAGAGTAACCAGGCCCGCCGCTTTGCAGCCACATGTAACCAAGGCATCCACCAATGATGGTCAAATCCGCCACGACCGCCACCGGCGTCAAAGCCATCCGGTCAATCCGTCCCCAGCCGTCGTTATACACCGGCAAATCATGGTTCGTGCTCTGTTCGCTGGAATAAATTGTGAAGGACTGCGTGTTGGTTGAGATAACGGCGTAAACCGTTGGCGGAAAATTTGTGTTCGACAGAGGAAATGTTTGCCGTACTGGAATCGGCGATAAGTTGCGTGAAAGTTGTGCGCTGACAAAGTGCGGCTTGCGCCCCTGCTCGACGCGTTTTTCGTTTCGATTCAGAAAATAGGCTCGGGTGCGGGTTGAATCGTGTCGTTCCGAGTATTCTTCATAAACAACCAGAAAATCCTTTTGCTGGCTGGCGTCGAACAGTTGCAGCCTGGAGTTGTCGGCGGGTTCGTTCCAGGCATCCAGTTGGGTTTTGTTCCAAAGCGCATCCGTCGCGCATCCGCCGGTCAGCAGCAGCAGCCACAGCCCAACCGTCCACCACTGTGCTCGCATCATGAAATCATGCGGCGGACGATTTAAGTTACAAGCGAAATGTTTTAATTCCCCAAATACTCGCGCGGGTCCACAATCTTGCCGGCAATAGCACTCGCGGCCACGGTCATCGGCGAGGCGAGGAACACCTGTGATTCCTTGTCACCCATGCGGCCCGGGAAATTCCGGTTCGTCGCGCTGATGCATTTGATGCCGGGCTTGTTGATGCGGCCAAACGTATCCACCGGCCCGCCGAGGCACGCGGCGCAACCAGCGTTCTCCGTCATCTGCACGCCCGCATCCACAAGAATGTCCCAAACGGTTTGCTTGCCCCAGTAAGTCGTCTGCAAATCGCGTACAATCTCCGGTGTCGCTGGCACGCCGAACGTGTCAATGGCCACGTGATGCCCGCGCAATACGCGTGCGAACTCCACGAAGTCACTCGTTTTGCCGCCGGTGCAGGAGCCGACATACGCGCGGTCCAATTTGATGTGGCCCATTTCCTTCGCCTTTTTGCGCTGGCCGGGATCGGGATGGCACGCCACCGTCGGTTCAAGCTTGTCGAGGTTCACGACCAGCTCGTACACGAATTTCTGGTCCTTGTCCGGCTCGACCGGCGTGTAAGTGGATTTCGTGCCGTTTAATTTTACGCGCGCGTCCACGTATTCTTGCGTGCGTGAATCGAATTCGAAAATGCCGTTCTTGCCGCCCGCTTCAATGGCCATGTTCGCAATGGTCATGCGGTCATCAATCGAGAGCGACGCCGCGCCGGGACCGTCAAACTGCATCGCCCGGTACGTCGCGCCGTCAAAGCCGATTTCGCCGATGCAATGGAGAATCACGTCCTTGGCCATCACGCCCGGCTGCAATTTGCCTTCGAGCCGGAAATGCATCGTTTCGGGCACTTTGATGAGCAATTTGCCTGTGCCCATGACGAACCCGGCGTCCGTGTTGCCGATGCCGGTGGCGAACTGGTTGAACGCGCCCGCCATGCACGTGTGTGAGTCCGTGCCGAACAGGATTTCGCCGGGTCGGGTGTGGCCCTTCTGCGGCAACGCCGTGTGGCAGACGCCGGCGTATTGCGAGCCGTACTGCCGTTTGAGATGGCCCTTGCTCGTGTCGAAATGCCAGTGGCCGTTCGGGTCATCAATCACGTCATAGAAGTACGCGATGTCCTGTTCCTTCACGAAATCGCGCAGGATGTCCACGTTGCGGTTCGATTTGGAGTCGGCGGTGAAAATGTAGTGGTCGGGGATGATGACAATCCGGGTTTTGTCCCAGACCTTCGCGTCCTTGCCGAACTCGCGTTTGAACACGCCGATGGTGCCCGGCCCGCACACGTCGTGCGTCATGAGCACGTCGGCGTTCACCCAGATGTTGTCGCCGGCCTGCACGCGCGTCTTGCCGGCCGCCCGGGCGAGAATTTTTTCCGTCAAAGTCATAGATTCACAGCATAGTCGATGAATGAGGCGAGTTCAACTGAACAAAAGCGGATGAAAGGTTAAGACTTGATGGAAATCGGCGAACGTGGTTTGGTGCTTCGATGAATCCAGAACAGCAAAGAAAGGCCCACGCACTCGATCGTTTACACAAGCAGTTGATACAGACAACTCAAATTCTGAGTATGGATGTTAAGTTTGCCGACGAACAATTGCGAAATGACACATCACATGAACAGTTTTGGCGAAGAACCGTTATTCGTTGTGTCTGCGCGCTCGTGGAGGGCACGCTTAGCGTATTAAAAGCCGTCGCACCGGAGACGGCTGGTTTTTTCCATGTCAGCTTGACTGAAAATGATATAGAAGTGACAAACGAATTTCGCCTGGATAAAAAAAGTGGATTGCCCAAGCCCGCCTTTCTAAGCCCCCGTGAAAATTTAAAGGAGACGATTAAAGTTTTTGCAAAAGCGCACGCAATTCGGCATGCAGTACAATATGACGATCAGAGGTTTGGCGAATTATGCGATACATTTGAATTGCGTAACAAGCTGATGCATCCCAAAAACTCTTTCGACCTTGAAGTGAAAGAAGATGCTATCAGAAGTGCTGTTCAAGGATGGAATTGGCTGGACTCCGCTCTTTCGAGTCTATTGGCCGAGAGCGGGAGAAAAACAGAATCCCAACGGGATTCAAATCATCCAGCCCAGCGTTGACGGTCCGAGCCGGACGGGCGAGGATCGGCTACGCTGGGTCAACGTCCCATCAATTTCATCAACCCTGAAAGGGTTGAATCAAACCGTTGTTTCCATTGATTCAACTCCTTCAGAGTTGTTGATTCGTCGCTCGAGTCCCCAAGGTAGCTCGTCCCTCGCAACCTTGGGCTGGATGATTCAAACCCGTTGGGTTTGGAGTCAACTGCGGCTTTGGTAAAGTGCCACCAGCGCGGCGCCGGTGGCCTGCGACAATTCACCCAGCGCCGCCGGGATAATTTTGAGCGTGTTGCGCTGTGCCGGCCAGAGATACGGCATGGCGGTTTCCCGGACGATGTGCAGGTAACGCTCGCGGAATTCCGGCGTGGTCGCCTCATGGTCCATCAGCCCGCCACCAATGACGACAATGCCCGGATCAAGCAACGTCACGAGGTTTGCTATATGGAAACCCATCGCGCGCGCCTGGAAATCGAAAATCTCCTCTGCCAGCGCGTCGCCCTTCTGCGCGCGGCTGCGCAGTGACAAAACTTTTTCCTTTACCGGCGCGGTGGATCGGGCGAGCTCGTGGTCGGGAAATTTTTTCAATTTCTCCGCCAGCAGATGCGGCAGGCCGGAAATGGCGGTATAGGCTTCAACGCAGCCCCAATTTCTCCCGCAACCGCAGGGGAACGGCGGGCCACCGAGGCCGAACAGATGCAGCGGCGCGGCCATGTGGGCGGTTTCCATGGCGGTCAGCGTCTGGCCGATGAGCGGCAGGCCGTTTTCATCCACAAACGCGCTGCCCAGGCCGGAACCGGGCATCAGCATCAGCACCGACAGCTTGCGGTCACCGCGCGCAATCCGTGCCTCGGCCACGCCGCCGCAATGGCCGTCGTTGTTCACAGTCAGTTTCATCGGTCGCCCGGCCTGCCGGGCCAGCGCCGCGCTGTAGTCCTGATGGACGTTCCAGCCCGCGAAACCCGCCGGGAAATTGGCGGACCTGCCGAGCACGCCGTAACGTTCGTAGGGGCCGGGGATGGCGAGACCGACACCCTGAACTTGAGGCCATTGCAAATTGTTCTGCGTGAGAAATTCGCCAATGCTTGCAATCCAGCCGCTGATGACGGCCTCGCGCCCGCTCTGCGCATTGGTCGGCCGCTGAAGAATCGTGGTGGTGACGGCCTCGCCGTTTTCCCGAACAGCGGCGATTTTTGAGGTGGTCGCGCCGCTGTCCGTGCCGATGAAAATATTTCCACTCATGACTGCCCCCCAAGTTGCGGACAGCGTCGGCAAAGGCAAGAATTATTCGCCATTCCCGGTTAATCCCGTTTAATCTCGCGTGTGATTCCGTCCGCAACATTTTCAAAACTGCTCCACGGCAAAGAACCATTGCTCGCGCTGGCGCCGATGCAGGACGTGACCACGCTCAGCTTCATGCGGGTCATCGCGCGTTACGGCGGGCCGGACGCGTATTGGACGGAATACTTCCGGGTTTACAGCCAGTCCCACCTCGATAAGTGGATTCTCCAGTCCATTACCGAAAACCCAACCGGCCGGCCCGTCGTCGCACAACTTATTGGCAATGATGTTATTGCGCTCGTCCGTGCGGCGAAGGAGCTGCAAGATTATCCCGTCGCCGCGATCGACCTGAACCTCGGCTGCCCCGCGCCCATTGTTTACCGTAAATGCGCCGGCGGCGGTCTGCTGCGCGAACCACAGCGCGTTGACGCCATTCTCGGCGCATTGCGCGACGCGGTAACAATTCCGTTCACGGTCAAAACCCGCATTGGTTTTGAGTCGCCGGCTGAATTTGATGCCTTGTTGCCGCTGTTTGCGAAACATCCGATTGATTTGCTCACCATCCACGCCCGCACCGTAAAGCAGATGTACCGGCCCGGCGTGCGCTATGATTTGATTACGCGGGCAGTACAGGAATTGAAATGCCCCGTGCTGGCGAACGGCAACGTCCACGGCGCAGCGCAGGCGAAACAACTGCTCGTGGAAACCGGCGCCCGCGGATTGATGATTGGACGCGGCGCGATTCGTAATCCATGGCTGTTTGATCAAATTCGCGCCGGGTTGCGCGGCGAAAAAATCACACTGCCCGCCGGCCGCGACGTGCTGGCTTACATTCGCGAACTCTGGGAAGGCGAGATCATGCCTGATGTGAAAGAATCGGCGCAGGTGCAGCGGATGAAGAAGTTCATGAACTTCATCGGCGAAGGCATCGATGAAAAATTCCTGTTTGAAATCCGCCGCGTAACCACGACCGCCGATTTCTTCCGCGTTTGTGAAATCTTCCTGGACCACGACCGGCCGCTGGCGTTGGAGCCGCCGGTTGCTTCAGAGACACCCCTGGATTTGCCGACGGCATTTTGATTTACGCATTCAATTAGTCGAAGTCACCGCGATGGTAATTTTCCGCGGTGTTTGGCGGCCCGGGTTGGGCATTTTCAATGATTTATCGAGAAAGTGGGTGGTCTGCCACGGCATCGTTTCTGCTCCAAAATGGGGAATGTTTCATTCGTACCGCGGTGTTGTTGCCGGATGTTGTATGGATCAAACCCACCCTTATGCGCAGAAAGATATTGGTTGTTGAAGATGATCCGGATCAACTGGAAGCGATTCGCGGGAACCTCAAAGACGCCGGTTTTGCCATCGGCACCGCGGCCAACGGCGTGGACGCCCTGATCAAAACCCGCTCGGTGTCACCGGACTTGATTGTGCTGGATCTGATGCTGCCGCAATTGAACGGGCTCGATATTTGCAAAACGCTGCGGGAAAATCCCGCCACGGCCTCCATTCCCGTGATCATGCTTACCGGCATGGACAGCTACTTTACCCGTGTGGCGGGATTTGAGGCCGGCGTCAATGTCTATCTCACCAAGCCGTATCAGCCGGAGGAACTGGTCTCGAAAGTGGAAGAACTGTTGGAACACGCCGTCGCCACTTCCCGCAGGCCCGGCAAATCGAAGTCAAAACGCAATGGTTTGAGTTCACTCAAGGGGTCTTTGCCCAAATCGTAACCGAACCTCCTCGGATTCCCGAAAATTCTCATTTGATTTTGATCCGGAACGCACTGGCATCACTGATTTTGCCGACGTCGCCATCGTAAAATTTCCCGCGATATTCCACGGTTTCCAGCAGGTGCTGGGTCAGTTCCTTCTGGTCGCGCTTGATGATGAATTTCAGCTCGTCCAGGTCGTCCGACCAGCGAAACCCGTTGAAAAATTGCGCGCCGGCAAACTGCGTCTTGTACAGCGCGGTCTGCGAATAGCACGTGCCCAGGTAAAGATGTTTTACGCCGCGCTCGGCGAACAACGCCGCCGCCGAGGTCATCATGAACATGCCGAGATTACGCGCGTAATAGTTCAGGTCGTAGAACGCATAATAATAAAACGCCAGCGCTTTGCCTTCCAGATACAGCGTGGCCACGCCGATTTCCTGGCCCGTTTTCGTGTCCGTGAACACGAGCAGGTGCGAGATGATGGGCGTGGCGAACAGCGCGTCGAGCCGCTCGAACGTCATGATGTCCTTGCCGAATTTGATGTCGGCGTAGGTCTTGAAAAACTGGCGGCGTTCGGGCGTGTAATCGTATTGGTCGCGCGGCACGAGTTTTACCTCCATGCCCGCGCCCTTGCGCAAGATGCGGCGGTTTTCGGACGACGGTTTGAATTTCCCCAGGTTCACGCGCACCTGGCGGCAGAGATAAAAGCGGTCGAGGTAACGCGACGACGGCAGGAAGCCCGCGTCAAAGATATCCGCCGGCGATTCGCCGTCCTCCGGCACGGCCCAGATGGCATAGGGAAACTGGTAATGCTCGTAGTCGGAATTTTGTTCGGAGAACAGGAGTTTCATGGCATAGCCTTCGAGTTGAATTTAACCGGAAAGCGCCGGCAAAGGAAATTTCAATCTGTTCCAAAATTAAACGAGTAGTTCCGCCTCGTCCGCAAATAGTGGAAACCGGTGAACGTTCCGCCGGGCATGAAATTCTCTTGTTTCAGTTGGATTCCCGAAAGTGCCTTGGCCCGGGCGATCCGGTCGGGTGACTCAGGCCCGCCGGGCTCCTTTCAAGTTTTGCGTCAATCGGTTGAAGGCAGCGATGGCTTAACTCATAAAAAAAGCTGGCTTATGATCCAGGCACAATTAGCATTCGGAAATTCAACCCGGAATACTTCAATTCATCCGCCAAAATATATGAAAATAATCAAAACTGCATCTGGCAACACCCTTTTGCCGTTGCTTTGCCCAGGAATCTTCCTGGGTCTCATGGTTGTTCAAGCTTACGGCCAACCAAGGGTTTTCAAAGAGGCTGAAGTGTTTGTGACCTCGCCCGCCACCGATCAATTACAATTATTGTCCAATAACGGTTTCATCGCCTTTGAAGACCTGGAGCAGCCCGACGAAGATTTTCCGACCGTCATGATTGATCCGAACAAAACCTTTCAGACGATCGAAGGGTTTGGCGGGGCTTTTACCGACGCGGCGGCCGTCACTTTTGCCAGGCTGCCCAGGTCGGCGCAGGCGCAGTTCCTCAAGGCCAGCTTTGACCCGGTGGCAGGCAATGGCTATACCTTGTGCCGCACCACCATTCACAGTTGCGATTACTCCGATGAGTCCTACACCTATGACGATGTGCCGGGGGATAAAGAATTGGAACACTTCACCATCGCGCATGATCAAAAAAACCGGATCCCGTTTATCAAAGGCGCCCTCCTGGCCTCCAGGGGGAACTTGAAACTGTTTGCCTCGCCTTGGAGTCCGCCCGCCTGGATGAAAGACAACAATGACATGCTTTATGGCGGCAAACTCAAACCGGAATATTACCAGACCTGGGCGGATTATTTTGTGAAATACTTCAAAGCCTATCAAGCCGAGGGGATTCCGATGTGGGGCCTGACCGTTCAAAACGAAGCCTTGGCGACCCAAGTCTGGGAATCCTGCGTCTATACCGCGGCTGAAGAAAAAAACTTCGTGCGCGATTATCTGGGGCCGACGATGAAAAAGAACGGCCTTTCCGATATAAAAATCATGATTTGGGATCATAACCGGGGCATCATGTATCAGCGGGCTGAAATCGCCTACGAAGACCCCCTGGCCGCCCGGTACATCTGGGGCACGGCCTATCATTGGTATGTGGGCAACCATTTTGACAATGTCCGGTTGGTTCACGATGCCTTTCCCGACAAGAAGCTGTTGTACACGGAAGCCGGCATGGACGGTTCCTGGAAATCGGCCTTGAACCTGGCCAGGAACATGATCATGGATCTGAACAATTGGGCGAATGGCTTTATCTTTTGGAACCTGTTGCTCGATCAAGAAGGCGGCCCGCGGCACGCCGGGGGATCGCCCAGCCATTCCAAATCAAATATTGTCACGGCCAACACGGAGACCGGCGAGCTGACCTTTAATCCTCCGTATTACGTCTTCGGACAATTTTCCAGGTTTATCAAGCCGGGCGCCAAACGGATTGCCTGCACCTCGTCCAGCGATGATTTCCTGGCCACATCCTTTGTCAATCCGGATGGGAAGATCATTGTGGTTCTCTTCAATCTGAAAGACTACAACCAGAATCTCCGGCTTTGGGTGGCTGGCCGCGCCTTAAAGCTCCGGTGCCCGGCGGATGCGGTGATGACTCTGGTCTTCTAGAATCCGACGGCGCGTCGGTTGCGCAGGGGAAAACGAAATCGTTTTCCCCCGAATTTATTAAGCAGTGGCTGTTTCAGCTGGCCGGACGGTGTGAATTTTTGATCCGCCGTTCACCGATTTCCGCCGCAGCCTCAGCCGCCAGTTTGTCAGCACGTCGTAGCTCACCGAGTTTTTCAGTTTCGCCATGTCGTGCACGGTGATTTCCTCGTTGCCCTGCCGGCCCATGAGGACGGCTTCATCCCACATTTTTGCCTCGGGAATGTCTGTGATGTCCACCATGAGCGCGTCCATGGCGATGCCGCCGATGAGCGGGGCGCGTTTGCCGTGGACAAGCGCGCCGCCCTGGTTGCGCACGCGCGGAAAACCGTCACCGTAACCGATAGGCAGAATCGCAATACGCCGCTCCGCCGACGCGGTATAACGCATGCCGTAACCGACCACCTCGCCTGGCTTAAGTTTTTGAATTGCTGCGATGCGTGCCTTCACCGACATCACCGGTTCGATGCCGGGAATCCGGCGGCAGACCGACGACGGGAAAACGCCGTACAGCAGGATGCCGACGCGGACCATGTCGAGGTGCGCGTGCGGCAAATCCAGAAAGCCGCCGCTGTTGCACGTATGGCGCAGCTTCACTGGAATTTTTCGCTGTTCCAGTGTGCGCAAAACCTCGTGGTAGCGGGAGAATTGGAGATTGGCGAACGTCTTTTCCGTTTCGTCGGATTGCGCGAAATGCGTCATCACACCTTCCAGCAGCAGTGATTTTTCGGCGATAATTTGTTCGATCAATGGTAGCGCTTCGTCCCAGCGCACGCCGTAGCGGCTCATACCGGTGTGGATTTTTACATGGACCGGCACCTGTTTGTCGTGGGCGGCGGCAATCCGCGCGAGTTTGCGGACGGCATGGGGTTCGTTGACGCAAACGGTCAGGTCGTGTTCGACGCACCAGGGCAGCTCGGCTTCCTGCCGTTCACCCAGCAACAGCAGCGGCGCGGCGATGCCGGCTTCACGGAGCGCCATGGCCTCTTCGAGCGTGCTGAGGCCAAACCCCCACGCGCCTTCTTCGAGCGCGATGCGCGCCACGTCCAACGCGCCGTGGCCGTAGGCCTCGTCCTTGACGACGGCGAGCAATTTTACGTGCTTCGGCAGGTCGCGGCGGATGAGCCGTAAATTGGTTCGCAGCCGGCCGAGGTCAATCTCGGTCCAGGCCGGCCGTAGCGGAAAGTTAGTCGAATCGAAATCCATAAAGCATCAAAGGCTGTTTAACCATGAATCATGCCAAATGGCACGCAAAAACGAACTGTTCTTTTGCCACGGCTGGACACAGATATGGGGGTGCGTAGGCAGGGCGCGTCACTCCGTGCGCGCCGATTCGGCAAACAGATGTCGCTGTCTCATTCACGGCGGGCAGAGGACTGCCCGCCCTGCCGACATCCGATGTCCGTCCACCATAAAATCAAACCTTGCCCGGCGGCCAGAGGCTTTGGCCAACGTCGGTACGAAAGTAACTGCCGACGACGCGAATTTTACGGATATTCGCGTAGGCGTTTGCCACGGCAAGTTCCAACGTTGGCGCGAGTGCAATCACGTCGGCAATACGATGACCCGTGGACATAAGCTGGCCATCCGCACCTCGCGCCACTTCATTCCACCATACGTCGCAGTCGAATTGGCCTTCTACTTCCAGCGGCAGGTGCGGACTGCGGACCTGCGTGAACGGATAGCCGTAGCCGGCCAGCGTCAGCGAGCAGCCGAAGTTCAGTCCAGACTTGAACTGTGGATTAAGTTTCCCGTTCTGCGTCGTTTGCACCACGGTTTCCAACGAATTTTTTAGCATCCGCAAAATCATCGGGCCGGAAGTGACACCGATGCGGATGTTGTATTCGATGACATGCCACCTGTTCCGTAGGACAGGCGTCGCGCCTGTCTCTGACTTTTTATTTTTAGATGGAGACAGGCTGGAAGCCTGTCCTACTTTGACCGCCGTGACTTGAATCGGGCCGTGATAATTCACCTCGCGCAACCATGGTAACAGCGGGTAAATCAGTTCACGCGCCAGGCCATATTTGTCATTTTCATCGCGCTCGACGAGTCCGCCCAGCGGCGCGCCGGCGACAATACCCTGGTTGCCGTTGAAGGCGTATTTATATTCCTGATTCGTGACGAGCGAATAAATCTCGCCGCCGCTGACCAGGGCGATATGCCCGGCCTCGGCGCGGCCCAGGTATTCCTGCAAGAAGACGCCCTCCGCGTAATTGACGTGCCGCAGCCAGGCCCGCGTGTCTTCGACGGTCTCGCACAGGATCGTGTGAATCGGGCTGGTGGGCGAGCAGAGCGGGTTTTTGATGACAAACGGCTGCGGATGCTGCGTCAGAATTTTTTCCACCTCCAGCCGGTTCGACGCCACGTAAGCCTGCGGGAACGGGATTTTGAAATCCGCGCACAGTTTGCGGGCAAAATCCCGTTCGCGTTCAATGCGCATCGCCTCGCGCGTGGGGCTGAAAATCCCGACGCCGGACTTCAACAAATCCTTCGCCCACGATGCCAGTGCCCAATCAATGGACTGTGGAATGACAACCGTTACACCGTTTTTCTTGAGGAGCGGAACCGGGCTGGAAAAGGCGTCCCGCGAAAAAGTCGGCCCCACCAGCGACGGCGGGAAATGGCCGTAATTGCGGGTAAGATAGGTCGAGACGTTTGCGCCTGCGTCGGCCAGCGTTCGTCCAATGCTGTGGGCAAACGAGCCGACGCCAAGGATCATCACCGGCGTTGTTGCATCTGGTCGTTTTGATGTTTTGCGAGGCATGAAATTGCCGGCAGTGTTTCCGAATTTGGTCAATGGCGCAATGACAAGCTCGAGGAAGACTGGAGCCAGCTCTCGGGATTGAACCGAGGACCGACGGTTTACAAAACCGTTGCTCTACCGCTGAGCTAAGCTGGCGCCAACATCATTTATTACGCGGTCAGGCGGTGGTTTGGCAAGTCAACGCGCGAGCTTCTCTGAGCAGAAACCCAGCTTCCAATCTGCTTCGCTGCCAGTCCCATTGAGTCCATTTGAAGGGAATTGGGAACATCGCTCTCCGCTTTGTAGTCGAGTATCAGCTATCTCCGACCATGGCGGTGGACGAGGAATGCGATGGTGCCAACGGCCAGTAACCCTAAAACCGAGGTTTCAGGTATAGGCTGGAAGGCTAACCCAAACGGTCCATATAATAATCCGGAGGCAAAGGTACTCTCGGTTCCGTCCGGCTTGAATTCATAAATATTGCGCCTGAAGAAATCTACCGCAAACAGATTGTCCGCGTTGTCAAATGCTAGCGCACTAAAGTTATTAAATCCGTAAGCAAAGGCGCTTTGCGTTCCGCCTGGTGTGATTTCGGTAATAGTAGCAACGCCGAAACCGGGAAAACCATTCGGTACAAACAGATTGCCCGCACTGTCAATGGCAAGCCCGTCAAGATTATTTAGCCCGGAAGCGAATATGCTCTCGGTTCCGTCTGGCGTGAATTTATAAATATTACCGCTGGGGTTATCCGTTGCAAACAGATTACCCGCCCTATCAAAGGCCAGTGCGTTGGCGCTCAGCCCGGAGACAAAAATGTTCTTGGTTCCGTCCGGCGCAAATTCATAAATATTGCCACTATCTACCGTAAACAGATTACCCGCGCTGTCAAAAGCTAGTGCGACTAGGATGATTCAATCCAGAAGCAAAAGTGCTTTGTGTCCCATTCGGCGTGATTTTGGTGATATACCCTCCCTCACCGGAAGTGATGCTGGTGTTCGCTACAAACAGATTGCCCGCGCTGTTAAAGGCCAGTCCACTAGGATCGTTCAACCCGGAGGCAGAAGTGCTTCGCGCTCCCTCCGGGGTGAATTCATAAATGTAACCGTCGCCTGTGCCGGAAATACTCGAGGTCACCACTGGAATTCGCCACAAACAGATTCTGTGCCTGCGCACTGGAGGTAAACAACAGAACTACACCGGCGCAACAGATTACTCTACCGAATAAATGATACATGGACGGAAAGGAGAATATAAATTTCGGCTTCATAGAGATGCACTTTTAGAAGACCAATTATCTCCACTTAGATTAAGAAAACTAACAAGAAAATAGATAGGATTGTCAAGTGATGTCTAATTGATTGTCAATGGTGACGGTTTGGTGGGGCGCTACAGTGATGACTACCCCGCCGACGATTTTTACCCGGCTCGAGCGGTTTGGCAAGTCAACGCGCGAGGGCCACGAGATAGCGTTGCAGGCGGGTGGCGTCGTCTTTCATGCCCAGTTCGAGGTAAATCTGGTGCAGATTGCTGCAGATCCGCAGAAAAATCCGGCGCGGGCCGACCGGCGCGAGATATTCCTCGCGCAAATCGTAATTGCCGCGCACGAGGTAATGGACGCAATCAGCCTTGGTCAACAACCGGCCGTGGTTAAAGACGTCTATAAAGATCTCCCCGGACGCGGATTGATGGCGGCAGATGAAATGTCCCGGCAGGCCAATGCCGGTAACCGGCAGCCGCAGCCGCCGCGCCAGCAGCATATAAAACAGGCAAAGCGTAATGGGATTGCCGGTCCTCCGATCGAGCACACGGTTCAGGTAGCTGTTGTCCGGTTCGTAATAATTTTGTTCGTTGCCCTTGAAACCGAGTTCGCCGAAAAGGTAATCGTTGATTTTCCCCAGCAGGGCGTTCGCGCGTCCGTGGCGGTCGGTGCGTTCGCGCAGGGCATTTGCGTAGCCGTCGAGCAACGCCTGATACGCTTCCACGTTGATTTCGGGGAATTGCGTCTTTGCCAGCAACCAGGCGGCGGTTTCCAGGTCGAACTCCTCGCCGTGATTGAGGCAGAAAGTGAGGAAACGGTTGTCGCCGGTCTGTTTGTCCACATGCCAGAGGATTTCCCGGACGCGCCGGCGCAGCAACGGGTCATCGCTCAAGGCATGGGGCCGCAGCCATTCGCTCGCGGCGTTGCCTTCAGCCAGAATTTGCTCGCGCACCGCCTGATAAACCTTTGCGTTCTCATCGCCCAAAAGATTGAGCAGCGCGGCGTGCCGGCGATCCGACGTCGGCGCCTTTGCATCACTCTGCTGTATTTTTGAAGACATGCGGCGTTGCGGGCAGTGAACCAGAAGCGCGTTGTCAGTCAATAAAATCCGCGCACCGGTCATGCCGCGCAGGGTGCGAGAACAGCATCGCTCATGCCGTGAACGATTTTTTTATCGGCCGGAACAATCGTTGCCAGCACGCCGCCCGGTTGCGGGCGGGCCGCGTCGCCTTCGCCGGCAACGAAATAGTAAGGACACAAACGAACCCGGCCTTTCATCGGCGTGACGACATTCTTCTCAAAATCAAACCACGAGGTGTCCACGACCTTCGGTTTTTCATAGCGTTGCAACACAAACGGCGAAGTGAAAAAACCCGCCATGGCCCGGTCCACCGCCGCCGCCCATTCTTCATGGGACAAATCACTGCCGAGATAAACCCCGCGCGCGCCCCACGCGTGTTCGGAAAAGCCGGACACTTTCAAAATCAGTTCCCGCTGGCGCTGTGACAGCGTTTTCAGTTGCTGCCAGCCGGTAAGATTCAACTCGGGGATGGCGGCGTGTGGCGGCAACGGTGCCGGATCCACCGCCCAGGTGTAGGGAATCAATTTTTGCAGGCGCGACAAAAAACCTTCGCCCAGTTCCGCACGCCAGAAATCGCGCAAGTTCCGGTTCCACAACAGCGCAAACAGCATCTTTTCCTCGAACACCGGCTTGGGCGGCGGCGTCAGGCGGATGCGTTTATCCGCGGCCAGCTCAAAAATCTTTTTCGAATTCGGCACATTTGCCAGGTCAAACAACTCGAAGAAACGATAGACACCGTCGCCATCAGAGAAGTCTTCAAACTTCGAACTTTGAACTTTGAACTTTGAACTTTGAATTTGGCCTGCCAGCCATTCCATTTCCGGGCGGTAGGTTGCGGCTTCCGCCGAAACAATGATGTGAACTTGTTTCGCGCCGCCAAAAATGGATTCGAACCCGCGGATCATTCCGTCCACACCGCCGATAATTTCGGATTTCGGATTTCGGATTTCAGATTGGTTCTGTGTGCCGGCCATTCCGCATTCCGCATTCCGCATTCCGCAATAGGTTTTATTGAGCCACGCCGTCAGGCCGATGCCGCCGGGCACGGAATCGAGTTCGGTAATGCTGAAGCCGTTTTCGGTCAGTAAAATGTCGGGTCGGATGACACGCGGCACGTCGTTTTTAAATGCGGGCGAACGCTGAAGTTCAATCAGTTCGGGCGGTTTGCCGCGATCCAGCAATTCAGCAATCCAGGCCGGTTGCCTGCCTTCCACGCTGCGCCGGTAAAGCAGGTTGACGGCGCGGTAAAACTGCAGCAACACCCGGCCCAACGACTCGATTTCCTTCGCCAGATGATCGCCCAGCGGAAATGGCGTCGGCGAAATGTTCCATTTCAAGCCGGCGAACAACCCGCCGGGGGGAAGTGAAGCACGGACGAATCTGGCTTGGTCTTCAGTACTCACCACAGGCCGACAAAATCTCACTTAATCTGTTCTCTGACAAGTGCGAGAGCTTCAGGACAGGTGTTCCTTCAACCAATCCCGCATGAAGCAGTTGATTTCCCAAAGGTCGGCAATGGGCCGGTGCGTGTGCGGCAGCAAGGTCATGTAGGGCGCGGGGCCGAATTCGGGGCAAATCGGCAGAAACGCGCAGCGCTCGTGGCGGCGATGGGCGATAATTTTTTTCCACCACGCCAGATGTGCTTCCAGATTCGGCTGCCAGCGAGGGTCGCGGGGGTCGGGAATCTGCGGTCCTTCGGCATGACCAACCCGGGCATGGATGGCATGAGAACTTTTTGCCGCTCGCTCGACACTTTCCGGCTGGTCAGCGAGCAACGACTCATGCACGCAGCACCAGTGCGAAAAATCTGCGACGAGCTTCAATTTCGGCCGCGCGTCAAGAAATCGCATCGTCGCCGGTGCGCTGAACAAGGCGCGGCTGCGATGTGTTTCATGATAGACTTCCAGGCCATGCCGACCCGCCAGCGCGGCAGCGTGGTCGAAGAGGGCAAGATTTTCTTCCAGCGTGAAGTGGTCGCAGCCCGTGTGCGAGTTCACGTAGAGCGGTTTCAGCACAAGGGCGCGTTCGTATTGTTGTTCGAAGCCGGCTTGGTGTTCGGCTACCGTGCGCCCGCTGGTCCGCCATTGTTGCGCGACGACTGCCAGCCCCGAGGCATTGAGCAACTGTCGGGCACGCTGGCAGGTTTCCAGGTCGAGCGGAACGTCCAGTTCAACCCCATCGAAGCCGCCAGCCTTGATTTTTTCCAGTTTTTCTTCGAGCGTGGCTGCGTCGTTCATGCCCCAGACGGAACGGAAATAGAGTATTTGCATCAATTCCTGTTTTCAGCTGATCCGGATAAAGACTTCACCGTTTTCAACTTTGGTTGGATGCGTTTTTAAATCCACGCAAACCGGCGCGCCTTTGGCCTTGCCGGTTGTGAAATCAAAACGCCCGTTATGCTTGGGGCATTCGATGAGGTTGTCCATCACGAAACCGCCGGACAGATGCACTTTCTGATGCGTACACAAACCGTCGGTGGCATAAAATTTGTCGTCTTTGGTCCGGTAGATCGCAAAAGTCTGTTCGCCATGATCGAAACGCAACACGTCCTCGGGTTCGACGTCATCCACGTTGCAGGTTTTGATCCAACCGTCATTCATGGTTTGTCCGGGTGTCGGGTCGAAATTTATAATACGGCCTGCGCCGTCGGGATGGCGGCCGGAAAGGGCCTGGCCGACGGCGGCAGTTCGCGTTTGACATAGTAAGCGGGGTCTTTCGCCTGCCGCAAGATGGCCGGGATGATTTCCCGATAGGCTTCGAGGAGTCCACGGTAGGGTTTCGGCGTGTCCGCCTGCAGCTCCTGATGCAAGGCCGGCAGGGCGTGATAAGGAACCATGGGGAACATGTGATGTTCAAGATGGTAATTCATGTTCCAATAGACAAAGCGGAAAACGGGATTCAGGTAAACCGTCCGGCAGTTCAGGCGATGATCCAATACGTTCTCGGCGAGTCCGGCGTGTTGCGTCAGGCCGAAAATAACCAGCAGCCAGGCACCGTAAAACGATGGCAGGCCAATGAGCATCAACGGCAGAAGGCTGTGCGTCGCCATGGCCCAGCCGATGACGGTGGCATAGACCAGAGCCCAGACACGCGCCGTCCAGAAAACTCTTCGGTATTCCGTCCCGGGAATGTAAGTTTTCTCTTCCGCCGTAAGTTTGCCAAGGCAGTGCCGGAGGATTTTTTTGTATTCCTTCGGACCGCTTTTCAGGCTGAAGAAGCCCAGGATGATTCCCCAAATGTCCGGTGGCCGCGGCACGGCGATTTCCGGATCGCGACCGACGATGATGGTGTCGGTATGATGCCGGGTGTGGCTCCAGCGCCAGGGTGTGGATTCGCGCAACACCATAAACGACGCCATCTCATAGACGACATCGTTCATCCAGGTCGTTTTGAAGGCCGTGCGATGGCCACATTCGTGCCAGCGCGAATCCGAGCACGAACAATACAGCACGCCATAGACGATGAAGGCAGGCACGCACCACCACGTTCCCCAAAAATGCCAGGCCAGCCATCCCGTCAACCCCAGCAGCGCAAACCAGATCAGCGTGTCGCGAATGGCCGGGCCGTCCCGGCGCTGCATTAATTCCTTGAGCCGTTTGCGCGGGACAGGGCACGCGTACCATTCCGCCGAGGCCAGCCCCATTTCCACCGCGAGCTTGCTATCCTTGCCGACCAGGCTGTAATCGCGTCTGGTGATTTCGACGGGCATAAAACATTTCTTTCTCTTGCTTATTATATTTACCAATGGCCGATGGTTTTATCCAATGGTTTTTGACGTGAACCTAATCCAGGTGAAACACCTCTTCCATGTTCGTCCACCATTCATCGGTTGCGCGGTCGGCGAGCGGTTCCTGGCAGGGCTGGCAGACGGCCCACCATTTTTGCGTGGCCGGGTCGGCGGACATCTTCGTCATGTCTGCGGTGAAATCATTCCCGGTGTATTCAAAATAACTGAAAAGGTAGTGCCGGTCATCGGCCAGTTTGCGCAGGTAGATCGAGTAATTGCGAATATGGCACGCTTTGATCATCTGCAAAACCTCCGGCCAGACGGCGGCATGAAGCCGGACGTATTCCTGAAATTTTTCCGGCCGTAGAATAATAACGGATCCATAACGTTTCATAATCGGTCGCTCTTATTTTGAGGTGAGGTCTCCCAGATGATTGCCGTACGTCAGCAGCAGGACGGCGGCCACCAACACCGCCAGTGCCAGACCGACGGTCGTGTGCGTCCGGCGGCGGCATGGCCGCCATTCGTGCAGCAGGACGCCCATAAGATTGCTGAACAGCACGAGCATGATCATGTGAATCGCCCAGCTCGTGAACGCAAATTTTTCACCGAGCCGCACATGCCCGAGGTTGTAAAAAAAGAATTGACCATACCAGAGCAGTCCCGTAACCGCCGCCATCACAAAGTTTACGGGCAAGGCATTCTTCTCCGAACCGGCGGGCAGTCCGACCAGTTCGCCGATGGTTTTGTGCCGCGCGTGCAGCCAGAGACAATAAATCGCTGTCGTAAGAAACGCGCCGGTGTTGGAGAAGATATAAACCACGTTGCCGCGAAAAACCCCGGCTCCGTGGGCCGACGCGACATCGGCGATCGGCGCTCCCGCCTCCAGCGCGAAACCATAGACGGCCGACAGGACACCGGCCAGCAGCGACAACAGCAGGCCTTTCATGAGTGAAAATTCGCCCCGGCCTTTTTGCGCCATCAAATCCTTTTCCTTCAGCCATCCCGCCCAGCCTGCGCAGGCGATGCCCAATGCGCCCATCGCAATTCCGGCCATCACCCAACCCGCACCCGCCTTGTGCAAAACATCCGCCAGTATGCCTTTGACCAGCGGCGGAATGAGCGTTCCCAGGACGCTCGAAAGGCCGACGGCAATGGCGTAAGTGAGCGAAAACCCGATGTAACGGATCGAAATGCCAAAGGCCGTCCCGCCAATGCCGTAGGCCGCGCCCAGCAGGAATGAATTGCGCATCGCGCTGGTCGGCGCCTCGTGTAACACGGCCAGCAAATCAGGAATCGTCAGCCACGCGCCGATGAGGGGCAGCAGAAACCAGCAGAACGATGCCTGCGTGATCCAATAAGTCTGCCACGACCAGCCATTGACCTTTTTTTGCGGTGTGTAGCACGTCGCAGCGAAGAGCGCGCCAATAGCGTGCAGTCCGACGCCAAGCAATGGATTGGGCGCTACAGGATTCACGAATAATAGTCGGTTCCGCCCCCAATTTAATGGTGCCAGGTTTATCTTGCCAAGATGAAACCAAAATCAGGCAGGCGAGAATATGTTCCATTCGAGCCTCGTGAAACGGTTGTCGCGGGGATTTGTTCGCGGCCATAATTCGCAACTGCCGCCGCAGATTTTGTACTGGCGGGAATGGTTTCCACGCCGGAGACAGTAACCTTCAAAATATTCAGCGTCAAAAAAGAACCGGCGAAAGCCGCCGGTCCGGCCTGGTCAAGGCGTTGCGCTTACGGAGCGCTCAGGACACCTCGATAAAACATCTGCGCGGCATTGGTCGTGGACATGAAAAATTCAAATGAGTTGCTGGTCAATAGATTGCTGCTGACGGCTGACCAATGGACCAGGTCGGCGGAAGATTGGAGGAGGTAGGTTTGTCCAGCCTGTCCGTTGAGCCAGATGCCCAATTGTCCCGCCGGACTGTTATTGGCGACTTGCAGGTTAAAGCTGTTCGTGGCGGGCAACACGTAAAGCGTGATGCTTTGGGAGGGAAGGGTGTCATTGAGAACGCCATTCGCGAGCGAGACGTTGGAAAGATGGCTGATGACGTTGTTGCTGGTCAATTGCCAGCGTTGGGCGGTCCCAACGGCGTTAAAGTTGTTGATGCTCGCCAGAATGGGCGAGGCGTTATTGATGTCCTTGTTGATGACCATGAGGGTCAGGGCGCCATCGCTGGTTCGCACGGCGCCAAAGGCCGAAAGAACATCTGGATTCGGCGCGGTCGTCCCGACGCTGGTGTCGCCGAAGACCGATTTATTACCGTCATAATTGCGATAGATCTTCATCGCCTTGTAGGTCGGGGTGCTCGGATCCGGCGTGGTCCAGCGGGTCGCCAGGTCCAAACCTTCACGGCCGAAAATGCCGAGCAGGTCGGCCTGGGCGGTGGCGCCATTGATGCTGGGTTCCGCGCCCCAGTTATATTCGGTGACGCCGATTTTCGTGCCGGGGTAGTTGGTCGCCACCCAGCTTTTCATTCGGGGAATCAGCATAATCACCTTGTTAATCCAACTGGGATCAACGTAATTGGAATCCCAAAACACACGAGTGGATTGATTGCGCAGCAGTTCCGTTGCCGGGGAGGCATCACTGCCACTGACACTGCCCTCCTGCGGATAACAATGAAGGGTGAAGTAGTCGAGCGACCGATAACCGGTGCTCTGGTCATGCTGATAAATCTGACTCAACAGCCACGGCATGTAATCCCATCCGCCGTTGGCCGCGCGGTCCGTGTAACCCGGGTTCTGCTGGTCGTAACCGCTATAGAGATAGCCGTTCCAGCCCCATTCCTCGAACCCGCAAACCAGCGCATTGGGATCGTTGGATTTAACCATGCTGGCGTAGGTGATGAAGTCATTACGGATTTCCTGCATCGTCGGGCCGACCGGGTGTACGTCCTGGTGCGTTGAAAACCAGATGGTTTCTTCGTTATCCATGATGTAATAACGGACACCGCCATTAGTGGAAGGACCCCACTGGTTCATCAGATGCTGTACCAGGCCTTGTTCAAAATTGGCATTGGTCGGGAAATAGGCGTCGGTGGGATTATTGGTGATGATCGGCGTTCCCGACGGCGAAGCCACTCCATTACCGGCGTCGGAGTGATATGGGTCGGTCGAAGTCTGCGGTCCGTATTTGGCTACTGAATAACTCCAAAGAATGTTGCGACCGGCAGCAAGGTAGGGCATCCAACCGATCATGGAAATGGTGATCAAAGGCTGCGCGCCGCCATTTTTACTGTCAGCCACAAACGCATCCATCGTGGCGCCGGGAACGGTGCTGGAGGAATCCGGATAGTTCTCAAAGTACCAATCCGCCCCTTTGCCGTGGGTATTGATCAGCCAGTTATCGGTGGTTTCTTCATTTCCACCTGACCGGTTCATGGTGAAATTCAAATCTGACAGTTGATTCGATGACGCGAACGCCGTGCCGTAAATCATGGGGCTGATCGCGTGGCGATTGGCCAGGGCATTAACCGCAATGGCAACCGGTGCGTTGGTGCCGGCGGTGAGTGCATTGGTACCCAGTGAAATATCATCCAGGTAAAACATCGGCTGCACCGAACCAATCCGGTCCTGAATCCAAAAACCATCCATGTTGGGTTGATTGGTGATGCCAAGGGCGGCCAGGGGAATGATGAATTGCTGCCAGGTACTCGCGGCCAAGGCCGGCAGATTGGTGGAGGCTAACGCGGCTCCGTTGGCGTGCCCCTGCACTTTTAACTGTTGCCCGCCTGTCGCCCCGCCATTAATCCAGAACGTCAGATTTGTGTACAGGCTGGCATCGAAAGCTCCATGCGCAATATAAATCGCTTGACCAGTGCCATCCGTAATGGTGACGCTAACGGACTTGGACCCGGAATGAACCGGTGAAGTGTTGTTGTAGTTGATGGTGGCCCAGCCCCAATCCTGCCAGCCGTTCTCCAGTGCGTCGTCGTAAACGATTTGGTTCGCGCGGGCAACCAGGGTGAAAAGGATAATTGCCAGCAGGCACAATTGACCGCCGGCACGGGACTGAAAACACCATTTTTGCATATAGATATCCTAATCTACATCAAAATGAGCGCCAATGCACGCTCCCAGAATGTAGTCAATATTGGGGACACCGCCTGATTTCACCGGAAAGGATTCATATCTGGGCGCCCGTCCGCCCGGGGCTTTCCATCTCAGGTTCGGACCTGTCCGCTGCCGATACCGATCCACTTGTAGCTGGTCAATTCCTCCAGGCCCATCGGCCCGCGCGCGCCAATCTTGTCGGTGCTGATGCCGATTTCCGCGCCCATGCCGAATTCGCCGCCGTCGGTAAATCGCGTCGAAGCGTTCCAGTAAACCGTGGCCGAATCCACTTCGTTCAGGAACTGTTTCGCGTGCGCCTCATTCCGTCGTGACGATGCTGTCCGAGTGCGCCGAGCCGTAGTAATTAATGTGGTCAATCGCCTGCTGGACCCCGTCCACCACGCGCACATTGAGGATGTAATCATTGTACTCGGTGAACCAATCCTGTTCCGCGGCCGCCTTCAATTTTGGATTTTGGGTTTTAGATTTTGAATTTAAAATCCCGAGGCTTAAACCGTCGGCGCGAATCTCGACGTGTTTTTCAAACAGTTTTTCACCGATGACGGGAAGGAATTTTTCCGCAATGGCCCGGTCCACCAGCAGCGTCTCCATGGCGTTGCAGACGGCCGGACGCTGGACTTTGGCATTCATGGCAATGGCCTCCGCCATTTTTAAATCGGCCTCGGCGTCCACATAAACGTGGCAGACCCCTTTGTAATGCTTGATGACGGGAACCTTGCTGCACTCGGCCACGGCGCGAATCAGGCCCTCCCCGCCACGGGGCATGCAGAGGTCAATGTATTGCGTGAGCGAGAGCAACGCCGGAATCGCCTCACGATCAGTCACAGGCACGACTTGAATCGCATGTTCCGGAAAGTGCGCGAGCGCATTTTTTGCCGGCTTCAATCATCGTTTTGGCGATGAGTTGATTTGAATTCATCGCCTCCCGTCCACCACGCAGAATCGTGGCATTGCCGGATTTAAAACAAAGGCTCGCGGCGTCTGCCGTCACGTTGGGGCGCGATTCGTAAATGATGACCACGACGCCAATCGGCGTGGAAACTTTTTGGAGCTTCAATCCGTTGGGCCGGACGCGCTCGTCCAGAATCCGGCCAACGGGGTCCGGCAACGCTGCAACCTCGCGCAAACCTTTGGCCATCGCGGCGATGCGTTTGTCGTCCAGCTTGAGCCGGTCCAGCATGACGGAAGACAAACCGTGGTTTGCCGCGGCGTCCATGTCCAGCGCATTGGCTTCCTTGAGCGCGTCGGAATTTTTCTCGAGCGCCCCGGCCATGGCGAGCAAACACTCATTCTTCTCGCGGGGGGTCAGTTTCGCGAGTTCGCGCGACGCCGCCTTGGCCTGTTTGGCCAGTTGCGTCATTTGTTCCGTTAGGTTCATGGCGGAAATCGTGACCAAGGTTAAACGAATTAACCCGGATGTCAAAACCGCCACGCCGGGCTAAAACATATAGCTCACACTCAATTTAAACAGCACCGGCGCGGCCAGCTGATCACCGGTAAAATGCTGAAACACGGGGAATTCCGCGTCCGCGTAAATGATCACCGGATGAATGTGGACTTCAACTCCGGGCGAAAGCATCAACCGCTGATAACCTGAGTTATCCGGATTGGCGTTTGAACCGCTATCGCTCGTGCGTTCGGAAAAGATCGCCTGCGCCACCGGCGCAATTCGCGCGCGGCCAATGGAAAGACCTTTGTAGTCAATTCCCGTTGCCATATCGAATTCGGTGCCCGGACGATACCCCACTTGCGTCAGCGTCGGCACGTCCAGCAATCCCTGCGCGAACCAGTCCCATTTTTCGTCTTTCGTGATGTTGGTGCGATAAAAACCGCCAAGCAAAAGGTCCGTGCTGCCCGTGCCGATTTGCGTGTCGCGATCCACGACATCTCCGAAATGACTGTAACTACCTGTTGGCAGCTTGAGGCCAAATGTCACTCCCGCCGACAAATCCGCGAAGAATCCGGTGTAGATTCCCTCGATTCGGATGTCGCCGAGTTGGCTCCAGTTCCGGGCCACAATGTTGCCGCCGCCAATGTCCGTCTTAAAATGGCGGTAGTCGTAGGGCACCTCCACCTGTGCGCCCCATTGGTCGTTGAACATGTATTGCAAGCCAGCCGTGACAAAATGCGTTTCAATTTCCTTGTCACTGTTATCCGCCGACGGTGCTTCTGAGGTGCCGTCCCAGTTTCGATTCTGATCCTGATAATCGTATTGCAGGAACGCCATCCCGCCCTGGCCTTTGGGAAACATCGAACTGGTAGCCACATCAAACACACCGCATCCGCACGCGCAGGCGTGAACAACACCCGGTACCACCATTGCTGCCAACAAACCGTTGCCCATTTTTGCTGCTGCCATATTATTTTTTTTATTTTTCATTTTTAAATTTCAAAAGTTGCGAGACACTGCCGTAGGCAAGGTCTCAAGGTTGATTTTTTGGAAATCAGGCAGGGTCGGCGCGCCGCCGAACCCGTTTTTCAGGGACGGCGACACGCCATCCCTCCCGGATGAATCAAGCGAAACAGCCGCGTGGCGGGGGCGTCAGCGGCTGTTGGGTGAGGGACTTGGCGAAAGTATTTGCGACCGGCAAAAGCCGAAAGCACGACGGCGCAATCAGGGCAAAGTTTTCTTTGATCGGTGGAAATTCAAATTTCTGAGTTTGCGCCGTGAACCCGCTTTTCTTTTCGGATTTCTTCGCCACGGCGATGGCCTTGCAGATCGGACAGGGATATTTGCCATCGAACGTGCGGACCACGGATTCGGAGAGCGAGTGTGTGCGCAAATTACCCGCCAGCATCGTCGTCCACGCCACCGATTGCAGCAGGGCCCAATGGGCGCCGGTGGCCGCAATGAGCGCGACGATCACAAAATGTTTGCCGAACCTGACGAACACAGGAGCAACCTAAACCGTCTCCGTAGAATCGCAAGCGTCAACAATGATGTGGAGCAGCCGGGGTAACGAGGCGCAAATTTCCCTGCTTATTCATTCAGAGCTTCCTTACGTCGGCTGCTGCTTTCAGCAGGCACTCAATGTTCCACAATCCAAACCAGCGTGCCGCCGGGCAATAAATCGAAGAGCGGAATCAAATCCGCGTCGGCCAGATGGATACAGCCGCAGGAAGCTGGCTTGCCGATGCTCATCTGGTCAGCCGTGCCGTGCAGGTAGATGTAGCGGGCGTGCGAATCCACGCTGCCGCCGCGATTGAAGCCGGGTTCGAGTCCTTCCAACCACAAGATACGCGTTGTGATTTTGGCGTCCGGCATCCCCTGCCAAGTATAGCCAATCGGCTGGCGGCCCTTGAAAACTGTTCCCACCGGCCAGCCGCCGCCGATTTTTTCCACAATGCGATGCAAGCCCAGCGGCGTGCCATTCGAGCCTTCCGTCTGCCCGATACCGAAGCGCGAAGTGGAACAGGGAAATATTTTGACGAATTCAAAATCTTTAACGCAGAGACGCGAAGACGCAGAGTTTTTTGCGAAAAGTGAAGCGGTTTGCCCGGCGATGTTTACCGCAAGCATGAATTGTGTTGGAAGGACACGGCTTTTCTGGCAGGCAGAAATAAAATTCCCGCCCAGGTGCCAAGGCGCAGAACAATTCAGGTTCCGGATTGAAAAAAGGGTTTTCATTGTTTGCGTCTCTGCGCCTCCGCGTTAAATGCGCAGCCGCCTATTTCAATTTCTTCACAAGGATTTTCGAATTTCTTCCGCTCTGCTCGTATTTTTCGCGGCGGGCGGGCGGCAAATCGTCAGGCGTGCCTTCGGCAAACCCGCCCTTGGATTGAAAGTACGTAAACGCCTGCGTCGAGAGCGTGACCAGTTCATTCAACCCCGTTTCGCGCGCCTTGTTTTCGACAAACTGGATCAGTTTCCGCCCGATACCCTGATTTTCATGCGACGAATTGACATAAAGGCACGCCAGTTCGCCTTTTTTCTGTTCGGGATAAACGTGCAACGCCACGCAGGCGACCGGGTTTTTATCAATTTCAAAGATGAAATAATCGCCGAGATTTTTTTCAATGGCCGCCTGGCTGCGCTTGACCAGTTCATCCGCTTCCACGGCGGCCTTGGTCAGCAATTGAATCGCCCGCACATCCTTTTTCTTCGCCGGCCGGATTTGCTGGTATTCGTTCGCGTAAATGAGCGTGCCGATGCCGTCGTTGGAAAACACCTCCGCCAGCAGGCCCTCGTCCACCTTGCCGTTGATGATGTGAACGCGCGGGACCCCGGCCTTGCAGGCCGCAACGGCGTGCTGCGCCTTGGACAGAATTTCCGGCGCGAATCCGGGGCTGTTTTGTTGCAGCAGATTTTGCAATTCGGACACCAGCATCTGCCGGATGAGCTGGTGATTGTAGCGCAAGCCGTCCTGCGCCGTGATGAAAATGAGCTTGATGGCCTTGAGCGCCTCGGCCACGGCCACCGCCACGCCATCGGAATTCACGCGATACGTCTTGCCGTCGCCGTCGAAACCGAGCGGCGGGATGACGGGAATGACGTCCTGCGCCAGCAACGTCTGCAACAGTGCGGCATCCACGCGCTCGACCTTGCCGGTGAACAGATGGTCCACGCCCTGAATGATGCCCATCGGATGGGCGATGATGACGTTCGTGCTGGCGGCGCGCAGGTCGTTGGCGGAAAGGCCTTCGAGGATTTCGTGCGTCAGCCGGTTGGCGGCGGTGAGCGCGAGCTGGAGCGTGCCGGCGTCCGTGATGCCGGAGCCGTCAAGATCGGACGGGACGGTTTTTTGTTCCTCGGCGAGCGCCTTGATTTGCGCCGACGCGCCATGCACGAGCACCACGCGGATGTTCAGCGACCGCAGCACCGCCACGTCCAGCAGCAGCGTGGCGAAGTTCTCGTCGGTGACAATCGCGCCGTCCACGGCCAGGATGAACGTCCGGTCGCGGAATTGCGGAATGTATTGCAGGATGCCCCGCAGGTCGGTCGGTTTCACGTTTGGCTAATTATTGAATTTCGACGCCCAACAAGTATTCGTTTTTCGGCGGGATTCAAATAATTATTTCTGGTCCCAAACGGATTTCAACGCGCCAGGCCATCACCGGTGTGTAGAAAGTGATTGAAATTGTAATGGCCCGGCTGGCGGCCTTGGGTTAGAACAACCTCATGCAAATCCAAATGCCGTTCGTAATGCCATTTGTGATTGTAGCGGTGCTGGTGGTGATCGTGGTCAGCACCATTTACGGCCTGCTTCAGGCGCGTAAGCGGCTGGAGGGACTGAACGAGTTGGCGCTACGACTCGGTCTGAATTTCAGCGCGGCGGAAGACTGCGAACTCGCTGAACGTTACGGCTTTCTAAAACAACTGGCCCAGGGCGAAAACCGTTACGCCCAAAACGTCCTTTCCGGAACCTTTCAGCAAAATCAGTTGCTGGCTTTCGATTTTCACTACGAAACCTATACCGAAGGCAAAGGCGGACGCCAGACGCACCATCACTGGTTTTCCTTTTTCATTTTGACTTTGCCGGCGGTTTTCCCCGACCTGACCATCCGGCGCGAAAATCTGTTCACCAAGGTCGCCGAGGCATTCGGCTATCAGGACATCCAGTTCGAGTCGGCTGAATTTTCCAAAACTTTTTTGGTGCGGTCGCCGGACAAAAAATTCGCCTATGACGTCTGCAACGCCAAAATGATGGAATACCTGTTGGCCCATCGCGATTTGAGTGTCGAAATCGAAAACAATGTGCTGGCCCTGGCCTTCACCACCCGCCTGGCGGTCGAGCAGATCGAAGCCAATTTGCAACGGTTGGTGGAAATCCGTTCGCGCCTGCCGGAGTACCTGTTCACTCAAAACGCGTGAATACCTCAATTGTCATTTTAATCATTTGCGCCGCAATCATTTTGCTGCCGTTCGTTTATGTGCTGGCGCAATACAACGCACTCGTCGCCCTGCGCAATTACATCCGCGAGTCGTGGAGCGACGTGGACGTGGAATTGAAGCGCCGCTACGACCTCATCCCGAACCTCGTAGCGGCGGTCAAGGGTTATGCCGCGCACGAACGCGAGACGCTGGAGCGGGTGACCGAATTGCGCAACCGCTGCGCCGCCAACAACGGCCCCGTGGCCGACCAGTCCCGCGACGAAGTCCAGCTCGTGGACGCCTTGAAGCAACTGCTCGTGGTGGTGGAAAATTATCCGCAGCTCAAAGCCGACCAGAATTTTCTCAAGCTGCAAACCGAACTCGTCAACACGGAAGACCGGATTCAGGCCGCGCGCCGGTTTTACAACGGCAACGTCCGTGACTACCGCAATAAATGCGAAACCTTTCCCAGCAACCTGGTGGCGAAGACGTTCGGTTTCAAATCCGAAGGGGATTTTTTCAGCGTGCCGCCGTCGGTCCGGGACGTGCCGAACGTGGATTTTGCCACGTCGTAACCGGTGATTTCCCGGTAGCACCCGTGTCTCGCGGGTTGAATTCGGCGTCCGGCCGAATTCTTTTGTGCGCGGCGGGTTGCTGTTGGCCAAAGAAGCACGATGCGCCCATCCATGGCGTAACAGTTTCCAGCGAGACGCTGGAAACTACAGGCCGGAGGCCTGTGCCACCATTTTATTTTAGTGCCTTCTTTAACGCTGCCAGGCACCGCTCGTTTTCCGGCGGAGTGCCAATGGAGATGCGGATCCATTCCGGCAATTGATAGCCGCCCATCGGCCGCACAATCACGCCCTGCTTTTGCATCGCTCCGAAAACGCGCTGGCCGTCGCCAACGCGGACCAGGATAAAATTGGCGTACGACGGAACGTATTCGAGTTTCAAGTCGCGGAACGCGCGTTTGAAGAATTCCAGTCCGGCGAAATTGTTCGCCCGGGTTTTGCGGACGTGCTCGACGTCATCCAGCGCGGCGAGCGCGGCGGTTTGCGCGAGCAGATTGATGTTGAACGGCTGCCGGATTTTTTCCAGCGCGGCGATGAATTCAGGATTCCCGATGCCGTAGCCGATGCGCAATCCGGCCAGACCGTAGATTTTTGAGAACGTCCGCATCAAAATCAGATTTGGCCGTGTGCCTTGCCGCACCAGCGGCGCCAAATCCAGCGGGTGGTCCAGAAAATCAAGGTACGCCTCATCCATTACCAGCAACACGTCATCCGGCACGTCGTTGACAAATTTGATGACCTCCTCGCGCAGCGCCAGCGTGCCGGTGGGATTGTTCGGGTTGGCCACGAACACGATGCGCGTGCGCGGCGTGAGGGCACGGAGCATGGCCGGTAAGTCATGGGCGTAATTCCTCGCCGGCACGGTGATCAGGTTCGCGCCGAACAACGCGGTGACAATGGGATAAACCGCGAAGCAATATTGCGAAACCACCACATCCGGAGTGGCCGTGGCGCCATCGCCACCCAGCAGTGCGTGCCCGGCGAATTCGATGATTTCGTTCGAGCCGTTGCCCAGAATCAAGTTGGCCGGTTCGACGCCAAGTTTGGCGGCAAGTTTTTGTTTGAGATAAAACGCGTTGCCGTCGGGATAAAGATTCACACCGGCGAGCGCCTTTTGCATGGCGGCAACCGCCAGCGGCGACGGGCCGAACGGATTTTCGTTCGACGCGACCTTGATGATGCCTTCGGCGGGCAGGCCGAGTTCGCGCGCGACTTCCTCAATCGGCCGGCCCGGCTGGTACACCGGCAGATTTGTTAGAAAGGGATTCGTCTTCAACAGACTCCGATGCTGCAACGAAAAATTAAAAACTCAAAATTAAAAATTCTAAAGGGCGTCGATGATTTTTTTCACGTTCACATTTTGAGCGACCAGGTTGCGGATGAGTGAAATTTTTTCGGCATCATTCGGGCGTGTTTTCACGGTGAGATTGTGGACCTTGGACGCAACCTGATAACTGTCCGCTTTGGCCAGCAACACGGGAATGGGCAGGGTTTGCAGGGCTTTCAGGATGGCTTCGCCGGGACGCAGGCCGCCGGTCAGGACGATCCCGGCCATTTTGTCCTCGCTGTGCGGCATGGTGGCCGCGCCGGCGGCCAGCAGAATATCCTCGCGGTCGCCGGGCGTGATGAGCAGCACCCCGCGCTTGAAAAACTGCATGGCGTTGTGCGCGCCCATGGCGCCGACGATGACGTCGTCCACCAGGTTGTTCAGTGTGGCAGGCGTGTTCAGCAGTTCGGCGTGCAATTCCTCGCGGATCAAATCCACGGACGGGTTGCCCAGGATTTGTTCATAAGGCAAAACACCGAGCAGCTCCAGCCCTTTGCGTTTCAGGCCGCGCCGGGCGAAATCCGCGACGTAATCCACCTTGTCCGGCAACACCTTGTTGAGCATGACGCCGATGATCTCGACGCCTTCCTTTTCAAACAGCGCCTGGTTGAGCGCGATTTCGTCGATCGGTTTGCCGATGCCGCCCTGGGTGACGATGATGACTTTGGCGCCGAGCATTTTCGCCACCTGCGCGTTGGACAGATCGAACACCGAACCGACGCCGGCGTGACCGGAACCTTCGCACAGCACAAAATCCTTTTCCCAGGCGACGCGGTCGAAGGCTTTCTGGATTTTTTTGACGAGCGCCTCGTTGTTCGAGGCCTGGAGATATTTGCGCGTGAAATCCGGTTCGACGGCAATCGGGCTCATGTCCACGAGCGGGCAGTTCATCTGGTACACCGCGTCCATCAGCACGGTGTCCTCGTCAATTTTTTGCTCCTCGATTTCGACAAAGCGCTGGCCGACGGGTTTGATGTAGCCGATGCGCGGGAAACGCTCCTGCAACGCGGCGATCAGGCCGAGTGACACGGTGGTTTTGCCGTCGTTCTGGCGCGTGGCCGCGATGAAAACGCGCGGGGTTTCTGTATTCACTTCAATCGTAATCTTAATCGCAATCTCGTTCCCCGTCTATTTTGCGATTAACGATTGGGATCAGGAGCAAGGTTAAGGATTGAATCATTCTCCCGGCAGGTGCGCGTCCGCGCCCGGATAAAGTTTCTGGTAATCAATCGCCTGGACGCCGACGATGGCGGCCACGCCGAGAATGTCGTGCGCGCTCGAGCCGCGCGAAACGTCCGCGGCGGGCCGGTTCAAGCCCAGCAAAATCTGGCCGTAGGCATTGGCGTGGCCGACCAGCCGGACCAGTTTGCTGGCGATGTTGCCCGAATTGAGGTCGGGGAAAATCAGCACGTTCGCCCGCCCGGCCACCTTGCTGTCGTGCAGTTTGCGCTCGGCGATTTCCGGCACGAGCGCGGCGTCCACCTGCAATTCGCCGTCGAAGTCCGCCTCCAAAAACATTTGTTCGGCCTTGCGCCGGGCCATGGCCGTGGCCGCCTGGACCTTGCCGACGGACGGATGCGCCGCGCTGCCTTTGGTGGAAAACGACAGCAACGCCACGCGCGGACGGACGCCGAGCATGTGCCGGGCAAGCTGCGCGGTGGAAACCGCGATGTCGGCCAGTTGGTCCACGGTCGGATCGGGAATGACGCCGCAATCGGCCATGAACAGCACGCCTTGTTCGCCGATGCGCGTGTCCTCGACTTCCATCACCATGCAACTCGACGCCGTGGTGATGTTCGGCGCGGGTTTGATGATTTGGAACAAGCGGCCGCAGCAGGCTGCTGGTGATGTGCGATGCGCCGGAAATCACCCCGTCCGCCTGGTGCATCGCCAGCATCATCGTGCCGAAATAATTCGGTTGCAGCATGGCCTCGCGCGCTTCCGGGGCCTTCACGCCCTTTTCCCGGCGCAACCGGAAAAAGCGGTTGGCAAAATTTTCCAGTTCCTCGCTCTGCGGCGGGTTGATGACGCGGATGCCTTCGAGCGGAATGTTCAGACTGTCCGCGACGGCCTTCACTTTGGCCGTGTCGCCGAGCACGATGGGGGCGCCCAGCCGCAAGGCATAGAACTGCCGGGCCGCCTGCAGGATGCGCGGTTCCTCGCCTTCGGGAAAAACCACCCGCTTGGGATGCCGCTGCAATTTTTCAATGACGTTGCCGATGAAACGCATGGCGACAGGTTAGCCGTGAAACCCAAAACTGCAAAATGAATTTGCCGTCAAACACGACGACGCGTTTGTCATTCCTGATATTTGCAGCCTCGCATTGACTTGAAAGCAAGCGCCGGTTACTCTTCACAATTCAATGCTTGAGGCGATTGAGAAACTTCTGATTTTGCAGGATCGTGACCGGAAAATCCGCCGCGTCGAACAGGAATTGGGCCACATCGGACCGGAACGCGAAACCCTCCGCACCAAGGCCGCCACGGCGCAGACGCAACTGGATGCCGCCAAAAATCGCATCAAACAAATCGAGTCCGAACGCAAAAGCCTCGAACTCGACGTCGAGGCCAAAAAAACGCAGATCGAGAAATACGCCAACCAGCAGTTGCAGACGCGCAAGAACGAGGAATATCGCGCGCTCGCCCACGAAATTGACCTGTGCAAGGCAGACATCGTTAAAATCGAGGACCAGGAAATTGTTTTGATGGAACAGGGCGAGGCTGCGCAAAAGGAAGTCACCCGCGCAACCCAGGAGGCCAACGAGGCCAAGAAGCTGATGGACAGCCAGGTCGCGCAACTGGACCAGCGCGAGGCGAATTTAAAGAAGGAACTGGCCGAATTGCAAACCGGACGCGCGGAGCTGGCGGCGGCGGTGGAAGAAACGGCGCGCACGCGCTACGAACGGCTGTTCAAGAAGCAAGGCGATAACGTCGTCGTCGGCGTGCATAACGGCGTTTGCGGCGGTTGCCACATGAAATTGCCGCCACAGGTGCTCGTCACCTGCCGATCGCAGCAGGAAATCGTCGGCCTGCATCAAACTGCGGCCGGATTTTGTATTACACCCGCGACATGGCGCTGGCAGCGGCGGAGTAAATCTGTGACAAGTGACGAGTGGCACGTGACAGGAGTTTCCCGCGGCGCAGACCACGGCTTCGGTACTATCCTGAATCCGCTCGGAGTTCCACCTTCAGGCGGCCCGGAACCGCGTAAACGCGGAACTCCAAACTTTAAATCAGGATACGCCACGGTTTCTTGCCACTTGTCATCCGTCACCTGTCACTTTATAGTATGATTGGTTTTGGAAGGGTGGAGAATCGCTTCCGGCGTGAGCCGGGGGAGGAAAGTCCGAACACCAAAGGGCGCGATGCCGCGTAACCCCGAAAGCCTTCGGGGATACACGCGGGCGGAAAATCGAGAGGTTTTCCGACGGACAGTGCCACAGAAAATAGACAGCCCCGACATTTCGGTGTCGGGGTGATGGTGAAAAGGTGCGGTAAGAGCGCACCGCGCGAAGCGCAAGCGACGCGGCACGGAAAACCCCATCGGGTGCAAGGCCAAATAGGGAATCCCGGAGCGGCCCGCTCCAGGTTTCGCGAAAGCGAAACGGATTCCGGGTACCGGCTGCTGAGACAAATGATTCTCTCCGCCCGCAAGAGTGCAGACAGAATTCGGCTTACAGCCCTTCCAAAACCATTTTTGATTTACGATTGACGATTTTCGATTTACGAAACCACTCCAGGTTCACAACGGGCGCGTGAATCGTATATCGTAAATCGAAAACAGGATCATCGGCCTGAACCTCTTCGCCAATTCAAACCGGGTTCGTTGTTGTTTTGGTGAACAGGCGGCAGCATGGTTTTCTGAAGCACGGCCGGCGCGCCTTCATTCCCGACCCGGTCCACGGCGCTGACTGCGATAAGGTCCGGCTTGGAATCGAAAAACGTCCGCGTCGTTTGATTCGCGGGCAGAATTTCCGTCGTCCACACGCCTTTGCTACGGAATTGCAGGACCCACAGCCACGCTGGTTTGGTGCCGGAGGTTGCCCATTCAAATCGCAGACCGGCCCGGCTTTCACTGACGCTGAGCTTCGGCTTGTCCGGCGGAATGGAATCCAGCCACGGCGACGCGGGCACCAGTGCCGGCTGCGGGTATTGGGCGCGAACGACATCGGCCAGCGTGTGGTTTTCGACCAGGTTGCTCAGGTGGTAAAAAATTTCGCCGTTCACGCCGGGTTGCCGGTGGACAATCTGCATTTGCCGCGTGATTTCATCCGGTTTCCATTTCGTGCCGACATTGGACGCGTTCAAGCCTGGCCAGAGATGGCGGTGTTTGTCATTTTGCTCCGACCACCATTGCAGGAGCACGGGAAAACTTTGTTCCCGCTGATCAATTGGCCAATAGAGTTGCGGTGAAAGATAATCGAGCCAGCCCTGGGCGAGCCACAGGCGCGAGTCGGCGTAAAGTTTTGCGTAAGTGTCCAGACCTTGAATCTGCTTCGGGAATCCCGGACGCCAGATGCCGAACGGACTGATGCCAAACTTCACCCACGGTTTCAGCGCATGGACGGAATGATAGACGTTTTGGATGAATTGGTTGACGTTCACCCGCCGCCACGCGTCACGGCTCATTCCGCCGGGCACACCGTATTTTCGCCAACTGGCATCATCGGGAAAATCCAGCGTGTGCCCGTCCCCATCCTTCTCTGGATAGGGATAAAAATAATCGTCGAAGGTGATGCCATCGACGTCATATCGCCGGACCACGTCCCGAATAACACTCAAAACGTGTTCGCGCGCGGCGGGTTCGCCGGGATCCAGCCAGAGCAGATTGCCGTAACGGCGGACCAGTTCGGGGTGGGTGCGGGAAAGGTGGCCGAGCGCTGCCGGGGACCTGGCCTGCGTTGGCGGCAGCGACACGCGGAATGGATTAAACCACGCGTGGAGTTCCAAACCGCGCCGGTGCGCTTCCGCTACCGCGAAAGCCAGCGGGTCGTAGAACGGTTCCGGCGCCTTGCCCATCCGGCCGGTGAGAAATTCCGACCACGGTTCGAGAGGCGAGGCATAGGCGGCATCGGCCATTGGCCGCACCTGCAGGATCACGGCGTTCAGCTTCAACTGCGCGGCACGGTCGAGCAGCGCAGTCAGTTCGGCTTTTTGTGCCGCGACGCTGAGGCCGGGCTGGGACGGCCAATCAAGATTCGCGACCGTGGCCAGCCAGGCCCCGCGGAATTCGCGCGGCGGCGCCGGTGGTGAGACGGCTGCCGGCACATACGCCGTGTCCGCCGCGAACAGGGCCGTGGCGGTCAATAAAACAAGCGCCAATATAATCCGCATTCGGGCCATAAAACGCTGATGAATAAGACGCTTTGGCGCAGTGATTGGCAAAGGTTTTTTCAACAAATCACACAAAACTTGACAAAGGCGGGCGGATATGTTTTCTTCTCGCCGTTGCAGCCGAAGTCCGGCTTCCTTCCTGAAGCCGGGCGCGGGAGACCCAAACTCCTCAGCGTCATTGAGGATGGGGCGAACGAATCCGGGCAACCGGTTTCAAGGCCACTTTCAAGGCCAAGCCCGACAGCTAATCTCGCAGGCATTTGGAAGGGCGAGCCTCTGAACCGCGAAGTCCGCGGTGGTCAAGTTCACCCAACGTAAAAATGAATTGCGGTGTGCCGTGTTTATCACGCGAGCGCCGCGTTGAAAAATATGTTGGACGCAATCTTTATTGGATTAATCTTTGGGATTTTCATGGCTCTTTTGCTGTACGCAATCGGCTGCGAAAAACTTTAGGAGACATTTATGGAAAACCTCATTCTCGGTATCATTGCTGTGGCGCTTTGCGTTTATCTCATCGTCGCCATGCTTAAACCGGAAAAATTTTAACCAACTGCCATGAACGCTCATCAATGGCTGGAACTCGCGGTTTACATCGCGGCGCTCGTGCTCGTCACCAAGCCGCTCGGTTTGTACATCAACCGCGTGCTTGATGCCAACGGCCGCACCTGGCTCGACCCGGTGCTGCGCCCGCTGGAAAAGTTCACCTACCGCGTACTGCAGGTTGACCCGGCGAAGGAACACGACTGGAAGCAATATGCGTTCGCAATGTTGCTGTTCAGTCTTGTAAGCTGCCTGTTTACCTACGCGATTTTGCGATTGCAGCAATATCTGCCGCTCAACCCGCAAAAACTCGGCGCGCTGTCGCAGCATCTGGCGTTCAACACTGCCGTCAGCTTCACCACCAACACCAACTGGCAGAGTTACGGCGGCGAAAGCACGATGTCCTATTTCTCGCAGATGGTGGCGCTGGCCGTCCAAAACTTTTTTTCCGCCGCGGTTGGCATCGCGATTGCCGGAGCGCTGGTGCGCGGTATAGCGCGACATACGGCGCAGACCATCGGCAACTTTTGGGTGGACCTGACGCGCATCACCTATTACTTGCTGCTGCCGATTTGCCTCGTGCTGGCGCTGTTCTTCGTCTCGCAAGGCATGATCCAGAATTTCAAGCCTTACACCATCGCCAAACTCATCGAACCCCAAACCGTTTCCGTCCAGAAAACCGACGCGAACGGCAAGCCGGTCGTTGACGCCAAGGGCAATCCGGTCATGGTGAACCAGACACTCGACACCCAGACCATCGTGCAGGGGCCGATGGCCTCACAGATGGCCATCAAGATGCTCGGCACGAACGGCGGCGGTTACACGAATGCCAATGCCTCGCATCCCTATGAAAATCCCACGCCGCTCTCCAACTTTTTCCAGATGCTCGCGTTGCTCTGCATCGGCAGCGCGATGACCTATCATCTCGGCCGCGAGACCAAAAACCAAAAGCATGGCTGGGCGGTCTGGTCGGCGATGTTCGCAATGTTTCTGGCGGGAGTGATGGTCTGCTGGTGGGCCGAGGCCAGGGGCAATCCGATTCACCAGCAACTCGGCGTTGCCGCGGCTGATGGCAACATGGAAGGCAAGGAAGTTCGCTTTGGCATTCTGGATTCAGCGTTATTCGCCACGGTGACGACCGACGCTTCCTGTGGCGCGGTCAATTCCATGCACGATTCCTTCACGCCGCTCGGCGGGCTGGTGCCGATGTTCAATATTCAGACGGGCGAAGTGATTTTTGGCGGTGTCGGCGCCGGACTTTACGGCATGTTGATTTTCGTCATTCTCGCCGTGTTCATCGCCGGACTGATGGTCGGGCGCACGCCGGAGTATCTCGGCAAAAAAATCGAAGCCTACGACGTGAAAATGACGCTGCTCGCGTTTGTCATTCTCGCGTTCATCATTCTCGGCTTCACGGCCTGGGCATCGGTAAGCGATTGGGGCACGTCCAGCCGCGCCAACCAAGGCCCGCACGGCTTGAGTGAAATGCTTTACGCCTACACTTCCGGCGCAGGCAACAACGGCAGCGCCTTTGCCGGCCTCAATGCCAACACGCCGTGGTATGACACGACGCTGGGCATTGACATGTTGCTCGGCCGGTTCGGCATGATCGTCCCGCTGCTGGCGCTCGCCGGTTCGCTCGCAAAGAAAAAAATCGTTCCGGCCAGCGTTGGCACGTTTCCAGTGACCGGCGTCACGTTTGTCATCCTGCTCGTCGGCACGGTGCTGCTCGTCGGCGCATTGACTTTTTTGCCGGCGCTCACGCTCGGACCGATTGTTGAACATTTTCTGATGCTGAAAGGAACTTTATTTTGAAAAAACCGTAGCAGCGGACGTGAGTCCGCTCTAACAAAAATCAGAGCCGACTGACGTCGGCTGCTACGAAATAAAAATATGCAAACCAAAACCGTTTCCGTTTTTGACCCGAACATTCTCTGGCCCGCCGTCGGCGACGCGTTCATCAAATTGAACCCGCGGCTGATGGTGAAAAACCCCGTCATGTTCGTCACGATGGTCGGCGCGGCCATCAGCACCGTGGACATTTTCCGCGCGCCGGGCCAGACCTTGTTCGTCGCGCAAATTGCCCTCTGGCTATGGTTTACCGTGTTGTTTGCGAACTTTGCCGAAGCCGTCGCCGAAGGCCGCGGCAAGGCGCAGGCCAAAGCCCTTCGCGCCGCCCGCACGCGGACCAGTGCCAACAAAATTTCCGCCGACCGGATTGAAGTTGTGGATGCCGATTCGCTCCGCAAGGGCGATGTCGTGGTCGTGCGCGCCACGGAAATCATTCCGGCCGATGGCGAAATCATTTCCGGCGCGGCCACCGTGGATGAATCCGCCATCACCGGCGAATCCGCACCCGTCATCCGCGAGGCCGGGGGCGACCGCAGCGCCGTCACCGGCGGCACACGCGTGCTTTCCGACGAAATCAGGATCCGGATCACGGCCAATCCCGGCGAAGGTTTCCTGGACCGCATGATTCAACTCGTCGAAGGCGCGAGCCGTCAGAAAACGCCGAACGAAATCGCACTCACGATTTTGCTCGCGGCGCTCACGGTCGTTTTTTTGCTCGCGGTGGTGACCTTGAAACCGTTCGGCATCTACTCGGGCACAGTCTTCTCCAACGTCGTTCTCATTTCACTGCTCGTGTGTTTGATTCCGACGACCATCGGCGGTTTGTTGAGCGCCATCGGCATCGCCGGCATGGACCGTTTGCTTCAGCGCAATGTGCTGGCGATGAGCGGACGCGCCGTCGAGGCCGCAGGTGATGTTGACGTACTGTTGCTCGACAAGACCGGCACCATTACGCTCGGCAACCGTCAGGCCGTCGCTTTCCTGCCCGCGCCCGGTGTAAAGGAACAGGAGCTGGCCGACGCCGCCCAACTCGGCTCGCTCGCCGACGAGACACCCGAAGGCCGCAGCATCGTCGTGCTGGCGAAACAATTTGGCATTCGCGCGCGGACCATTCACGAATTGCCGCAAGCGCAATTTATTCCGTTCACGGCACAGACGCGCATGAGCGGCGTGAATCTCGAAGGCAAACAAATCCGCAAAGGCTCAACCAACGCCGTCCGTCAGTTTACCGGCGGCATGTTTCCCGCGGAAGTTGAAAAGGTTGTCGAGGGCATTTCGCTTTCCGGCGGCACGCCGCTCGTGGTCGCGACCAAAGAGCGCGTACTGGGCGTGATTCACTTGAAGGACATCGTGAAGGGAGGACTGTCCGACCGCTTCAAGCGCTTTCGCGCGATGGGCATCCGCACGGTGATGATTACCGGCGACAACAAGCTGACCGCCGCCGCCATCGCGCAGGAGGCCGGGGTGGACGATTTTCTCGCCGAGGCCAAACCGGAGGACAAACTGGCGCTCATCCGCCAGGAACAGCAGGGCGGCCGGATGATTGCGATGATTGGCGACGGCACGAATGACGCCCCCGCGCTCGCCCAGGCCGACGTCGGCGTGGCCATGAACACCGGCACCCAGGCCGCCAAGGAAGCCGGCAACATGGTGGACCTCGACTCGAACCCGACGAAGCTGCTCGAAATCATTGAAATCGGGAAACAACTGCTCATCACGCGCGGCGCCTTGACAACGTTCAGTATTGCCAATGACGTAGCCAAGTACTTCGCCATCATCCCGGCGATGTTGATGGTGACGTTTCCGGTCATTGCCCCGCTCAACGTTATGCACTTGCACAGCCCGGACAGCGCGATTTTGAGCGCGGTGATTTTCAACGCGCTCATCATCATCGCGTTGATTCCATTGGCACTGCGCGGCGTGAAGTTCCGTCCGCTGGGCGCGGCGCAAATCCTGCGCATCAACCTGCTGATTTACGGCCTCTGGGGCGTCATCCTGCCCTTCATCGGTATCAAACTCATTGACGTGATCATCGCCGGTTTGCATCTGGCATAAATCAACCCAACGAAATTATGAAAAACATTTTCGCTGAATTCGGCCGCTCGCTGGTGGCGACGCTTTTCTTCGCCGTCATTTTGTGCGGCCTGTATCCGCTGGTCGTTTACGGCGTGGCGCAACTGGTGTTTCCGCAACAGGCCAACGGCAGTTTGCTGGTGGACAAATCCGGCGCGATCCGCGGCTCGGCGCTGCTGGCCCAAAATTTCATTGGCGCCGGTTACTTTCATCCGCGCCCTTCGGCGGCGGGTGCGAATGGTTATGACGCGACCAGCTCCAGCGGCAGCAATCTCGGCCCGACCTCGTCCAATCTGGTCGCCAACATCACGCAAAACATCGCGAATTACCGCGGGGAGAACGGTCTCACGACGAACACGCCGGTCCCGGCCGACGCCGTGACCGCTTCGGGCAGCGGCCTGGATCCGGACATCAGCCCGGCGAACGCTGAACTGCAAATCCCGCGCGTGGCCAAGGCGCGCGGGATATCCGAAGCTCAATTGCGCAAGCTCGTTCAGCAAAACACGGACGAACGCGATTTCGGTATTTGGGGCGAACCGCGGGTGGACGTGATGACATTGAACTTCGCGTTGGACGCACTGGCAGGAAAATAGCAATACAGTTTTTCGACGTAGAGACGCAAAGATGCGAAACGTTGGAAACTTATTGTCGGAACTTCTGCCGCCCCTCCGGGGCTTGAAATTTCTTTGACGATTTAACCCACTGAAGCCGTGGGCTATTTTCGGTCGCCTCAGCGAGGCTTTCATTCGTGTAAATTCGTGCAATTCGTGTCAAACCTCTGCGCCTTTGCGTCTCTGCGTTAAGCAATCCGTGTTCATCCGTGCCCATCCGTGGTTGAAAATTTATTTGCCTGAACTTCACGCTCGACCCGTTGGCGCAAAAATAGTTTCTTGGCGGGCATGGAACCGCCCGTTGAGCGATTGAAGCCGGAGGATTTCCTGCGGCTCATCGAGAAGAGCCGGCTGGGGAAATTAAAGATTTATCTCGGCCACGCCGCGGGCGTCGGCAAAACCTATGCGATGTTGGAGGAAGCGCATCGCCTCAAAAAAGCGGGCGTGGATGCGGTCATCGGCTGGGTCGAAACGCACGGGCGCCAGGAAACCGAGGCGCTGCTGGAGGGCCTCGAAATCATTCCGCGCAAAAAGGTCGAGCACAACGGCCGGACGGTTGAAGTGCTCGACGGGGACGCCATTTTCAAACGCTATCCGACGGTTTGTATCATTGACGAACTGCCGTTCACGAACGTCGCCGGCTCGCAACATCCCAAACGCTATCTCGAAGTTCACGATCTGTTGCTCGCGGGCATCAACGTCATCACGGCTCTGAACATCCAGCACCTCGAAAGTCTGCACGATACGGTGTTGCGCGCAACCGGTGTGGACGTGCGCGAACGCGTGCCCGACCGCTTTGTGTTGGAGGCCGATCAGGTTGTAAACATTGACCTGACCGCCGAGGAACTGCGCGAACGGTTGAAACTGGGAAAGATTTATCCCGCCGACCGCGCCGCCGCCGCGCTGGAGAATTTCTTTACCGAGGAAAACCTGAACGAGCTGCGCGAACTGGCTCTGCGCGAGACGGCCGCCGCGCTCGACCAGCACTCGCGTATGAGCGCCAAACCGCTGCCCGACGTCAGCGAGAAAATCGCCGTTTTCATCAGCACCAATCCCGGTACGACGGCCAAACTCCTGCGGACGGCGTCGCGCATTGCAGGCCGGTTGAATCGCGAATGGATCGCCGTTTATGTGCGCCGCAAAAAGGAGGACCCGATGCACATCCCATCGGATTTGCAGCGCCAATTCATGCAGAACGTCCAACTGGCGACGGAACTCGGCGGCAGCGTCAGGGTTTTGGAAAGCGAAAATGTTTGCGAAGTTCTGTTGAAATTCTGCCGGGAAAACGACGTTCACCTGGTGGTGCTGGGCACGACACAACGGCGCTGGTGGCAGTTCACGCGCCCGAATGTGCTGCAATTTTTCCTGCACCACGCGCCCGGCATTGACCTGCACATCGTTGATCCGAATGGCTAAAGGCAATACGGGACTACAATATGACTATTGGTGAATGGTTCCTTGCGGTAAAAAACATGGTGATTGGCCGGTCGCGAAATTTTTATGACACAAGGCTATTTCACAAAACGTCGCTGATTGCCCTGTTTGCGTGGGTCGGTCTGGGCGCGGACGGTTTGTCGTCGTCGTGTTACGGCCCGGAGACAGCATACCTCGCCCTGGGGAATCACACCTTTCTGAGTCTGTTTGTCGCGGCAGCGACCATGATGACCATCGTGGTTATTTGCGCGAGCTATTCGCAAATTATCGAGGCGTTTCCCGGCGGTGGCGGCGGGTATGTGGTGGCGAGCAAATTGTTGTCACCGACGGCGGGCGTCGTCTCCGGTTGCGCCTTGATCGGGGATTACATCCTGACGATTGCCATCAGCGTGGCCAGCGGCACGGACGCGATGTTCAGCCTGTTGCCGGAGAGCTGGCTGGGATACAAAACAGCGTTTGCCGCGGCGGGTATCGGCCTGCTCACGCTGCTCAATTTGCGCGGTGTCAGGGAATCGGTACTGGTGTGGGTGCCGGTGTTTTTTTTGTTCGTCGTCTCCTACGCCATCGGCATCGCTTATGGCATTGTCGCGCACGCCAATGAATTGCCCCGTGTGATCCAGGGAGTGGCGTCCGACGTGCACACGGATTATACCCAAATCGGGCTTTGGGGGCTTATCGTGGTGATTCTACGATCCTACAGCCTGGGCGCGGGCACCTACACCGGCATTGAGGCGGTCAGCAACAGCGTGTCCGCCTTGCGCGAACCGCGCGTGCAAACGGGCAAACGCACGATGGTTTACATGGGCACGTCGCTCGCGCTAGTGGTCGGCGGTTTGATGTTGGCGTATCTGCTTTTCCAGGTCGAACCGGTGAAAGGCAAGACGCTGAACGCAGTGCTGTTCGAACAAATTGTTTCGTCATGGCCGCCGATACTGGCGCAAGGATTCGTTATTGCGGCGCTCGCTTCGTCGGCCGCCCTGCTGTTTATCGCGGCGCAAACCGGATTTCTGGGCGGCCCGCGCGTGCTGGCCAACATGGCGGCCGACCGCTGGATGCCCACGCGCTTTGCATCCCTCAGCGACCGGCTGGTGACCCAAAACGGCGTGCTGTTGATGGGTGTGGCGGCGTTGGCGGTGGTATTTTTCACCCGGGCAGCCGTGAGCATCCTGGTGGTGCTTTACAGCATCAACGTCTTCATCACCTTTACGCTTTCGCAACTCGGTATGGTGCGCCACTGGTGGTTCGAGCGCACGCGCCAGCCGGCCTGGAAAAGGAAATTGTTCCTGAACGGTTTCGGGATGCTGTTGACCGGCGGCATTTTGATTTCGCTGTGCGTCGTCAAATTTTCCGAAGGCGGCTGGGCGACGATCCTGGTCACCGGCCTCTTAATCGCCGCGGCATTTTGGGTCAAACGCCATTACAAGCAGACGCAACGCCAATTGCAACGGCTCAACGAACTCGTCACGGCCGCCAACCTTGACCAGGACAACGCCACCGACAAAGGTCCCGAAGTGAAATGCGATCCGAACGCACGCACCGCCGTATTTCTGGTCAACGGTTTCAACGGACTTGGCCTGCACACGCTACTGGCGGTGATCCGGATGTTTCCGAAGGTTTATCAAAATTTCGTCTTTTTGCAGGTGGGCGTGCTCGACGCCGGAAATTTCAAGGGCGTTCGCGAAGTGGAAAATCTCCGCGAACATTCGCGTCGGGAGGTGGAACGCTACGTGGCTTACATGCGCCGGCAGGGTTTTTATGCCGAGGCGCATTTTGGCCTCGGCACGGATGTGGCGGATGAGGCGGCCAAACTCTGCGAGGAGGTTGCCAAACGCTTTCCCCAGTCGCAGTTTTTCGCCGGGCAACTGGTGTTCAAGGACGAGAGTTTCCTGACGCGCTGGCTGCACAACCATGTCGTCTTTGAATTGCAGCGGCGGCTTTATCAAAACGGCTGGCCGATGCTCATCCTCCCGATTCAGGTGTGAATTAGAAATCGTGTGTCCCGCCCGGGCGCAGCAAATGCAAGGTTTTACCCGCAGCCTTGAATTTTGCCTGTGCGGCGGCGTGGTCAATTTTGATCGGCGGAAAGGTGTCGTAATGGACGCCAAGAATTTCGTTGCAGCGGACGAATTCCGCAGCCTTCACGGCATCGTCCGGTCCCATCGTGAAATTGTCCCCGATGCACAGCGCGGCGAACTTCAGTTGGGTGGATTCGCCAATCAATTTCATGTCCATCGTCAGGGCGGTGTCGCCGGAAAAATAAAAATTTCCGTCCGCGGTCTCGACGACAAAACCGCCCGGATTTCCACCGCCGGAGCCATCCGGCATGGTACTGGAATGGATGGCGTTGACATATTTAACCCGGCCGAAATCGAAGTTGAACCCGCCACCCTGATTCAGATGGTGAACCCGCGGAACGCCTTGCCGGAGCAACCATTCGCCCACCTCAAAGCCGGCAATTACCAGCGCGTTGGTGCGCTTGGCTATTCCCACCACGTCGCCAACGTGATCATCGTGCCCGTGGGAGACGAGGATAAAATCCGCCGGAACTTTTTGTACGTCAACGGCCTTAGCCAGCGGATTGCCGGAGATGAACGGATCAAACAGCAGGATTTTACCACCGGCAACGGTCGAGAAACAAGCGTGACCGTAGTAGGTGACCCTCATGCCGCCGTGCTCATCTCCGGTTCCGATGAGTCGAGGAAGCCCTGCAAGTGGCGCACGCGCGTCGGGTGCCGCAATTTGCGCAGCGCCTTGGCTTCAATCTGGCGAATGCGTTCGCGGGTGACGTTGTACATCTTGCCGATTTCCTCGAGCGTGCGTTCGTAGCCGTCGAGCAGGCCGAAACGCATTTCGAGAATCTTGCGCTCGCGCTCGGTCAGCGTCGTCAGCACGTCGCTCAGTTTTTCGCGGAGCAGACTGTAGCTGGTCACTTCCGAGGGATTTTCAGCCGTCTTGTCCTCGATGAAATCGCCGACGCTCACGTCGCCGTCGTCACCGACCGGGGCGTGGAGCGACACCGGCTGTTGCGCCATCTTGAGCAGAGCGTGGATGCGCGACACCGGCATGTGCATTTCGTCGGCCAGCTCTTCGGGTGTGGGTTCGCGGCCGAGTTCCTGCGTGAGCTGTTTTTGCGCGCGCCAGAGCTTGTTCATGATTTCAATCATGTGCACCGGGATGCGAATGGTGCGGGCCTGGTCGGCGATGCTGCGCGTGATGGCCTGACGGATCCACCAGATGGCGTAGGTGGAAAATTTGTAGCCGCGGCGATATTCGAATTTCTCGACGCCTTTCATCAAACCGATGTTACCTTCCTGAATCAAATCGAGGAAGGACTGGCCGCGGTTGGTATATTTTTTGGCGACGGAAACGACGAGGCGCAAATTGGCCTCGGCCATGTGGGTTTTGGCCTTGAGGCCGCGATCCGCTGCGGCTTTCAATTCGCCGAAGGCCTTGAGGAACTCTTCGCGCGGCATCCGCACGAATTGTTCGAGCGTCTGGATTTTGGCGCGTTCGGCCTCCATCGCCGTGCGGCGTTCGGCGGTCGTCCGCAACCCTTCAAGCTCCTGGAGATGTCGCAGGCTCGTCTGGAATTTTTCATGGACGTTGCCCGCCACCACAATCATTTCTTCAATCACCTTCTGTTTGTAGAAGAATTTTTGGAAGGTATCCTGCAACCGGATGCCCATTTTCTTCAACTCGCGTTGCAGTCTTTCCTTGCGACCCTTCTGCAGGGCCTTTTGCCAGGCAAAATATTTCGCATCCACCTTTTGGTCAAAGGTGCGGACCTTTTTGATGAGCCGGCGCAAATCCCGCAGGTGGCCCTCGCGGTTGGCGATTTTCTTGTCCACAATCACGCGATCAAAACGTTCCTTCGGCGGTTCGGACAAAAGTTTTTCGGCGATGGCAATGTGCTCCTTGGCGGTGAAACCGAGGCTGTAAACAATGCGCTTCATTTCGATCTCGGCTTCCTCGATGCGCTTGCAGATTTCCACTTCCTGTTCCCGCGTGAGCAATGGCACCTTGCCCATCTGGTTCATGTACATGCGAACCGGATCGTCGAGAATCTCCAGGCGCGCGTCCTCGTCCTCTTCCTGCGGCTGGGAGGGCTCGGGCTGCTTGGCGCGTTCAGCCTCCGCCTGGTCCATGACGATTTCCACGTCCAGGCTGCGCAATTTGCTGAGCAACGCATCAAGATCTTCCGGGCTGAGATTGTCCGGCAACACATCATTGATGTCGTCGTAGGTGATATAGCCATGCTCCTGCGCGAGGTGCAGCAGCGTCTTCACCGTTTCCGTTAAATCCACGGTGGACTGGGTGGAAGCCGGAGCGGCGGCATCGCCGTTTTGCAGGCGTTTTTCCGCTTCCGCAATGGAAGTAGCCGTATGCGTCCGGTTTTTTCCATTGGCCTCCGGCGAGCGGGAAATCTCCCGACGCGCGTTGCCGGAAATGACGAAACGACGGCGTTCCGAAGGCGATTTGGCCCCGGCACCTCGTTTGACGTCGCGGCGGCGATTGCTCCCCGCCCCGTTTGGCGGCGTTGTCTTTCTATTCAGCATAAGTTATCAGACCTGCATTAACCCGTTTTGGTTCAGGAAAATTTACGCAGTTTCCACCCCACGAGTTCGCGTCGTCTTTGCACAACTCTCACTCGCCCAATGAACTTCGGGAGACCTCTCGAACACCAGAAGACCGACGCGCCGCCACTTTAACTCCTTTCCTGGGAAATTCAAGCAGAATCGTATCGGGGTATAAAAAACCAATAGAGTGCCTGGAATCGGCTAAATCTTCGCACTAAATTCAGTTCTAATATACTAAAAATAAACATGTTACGAAAATAAAGTTTTCGCGGCTACCGCAGCGATATCGCGGGCAATTTGCTCGCGTAATTCGATTGTGGATGAAAATTTCTTCTCTTTACGCAGCATTTCCCCGATTTCGAGCTCTAATTCCGCACCATAAAGGTCGCCATTAAAATTCAGTAAATGTGCTTCAACATAAGCATGTTGCGGGCTGGAAGTGACCGTTGGGCGAAAACCGATGTTGATAGCAGCACGATGGGTGTTTCTCTTAAAATTTGCGATACCGGCGTAAACGCCGTTCGGCGGCAGCACCAGGCCGGTCGTGTCGAGATTTGCCGTCGGAAAACCCAGTTGTTGCCCCAGGCGGTTTCCTGTTATCACCCTGCCCGAAATGGCATAGGGGCGCCCGAGCATCTGGCCGGCGGCATCAAGGTCGCCCGTGCGGATGAGTTCGCGAATGCGCGTGCTGCTTACGATCTGGCCATCCAATGAAACGGCGGCAAGCCCGTGGACGGTGAAGCCCATTTCGCCGCCAAGTTTTTTGAGCAACGACACGTTCCCACTGCGATGGTGGCCGAAAACAAAATCCGCTCCGACGCAAAGACTTTGGATTTGTCCAACCTCGTGCGCGAGGCTACGGACAAATTCTTCGCCGGTTTGCCGGCTGAATTTTTCGTCAAAATGAATCAACAACAGGGTATCCACTCCGAGCGACTCAATCGCCCCCAATTTTTGCGGCAGCGAATAAATCAGCGGCGGCACATGGTCGGGAGCAACGACGGCGTTCGGGTGCCGGTCGAAGGTGAGGACGAGCGCGAGCGCATCGTGCTGGTGCGCGTCGGCAATGGTTTGCCGGATGATTTGCTGGTGTCCCAGATGGACGCCGTCAAAAAAACCGATGGCCAGGCACACCTTGCGGCCGGCGGGCTTCAACTCATTCGCGGCGTGAATAATGTTCATCGGTGACGACGGAGATTAAGACTGCGACGACAATTATGAAGTGAAAATAGCAAACGTTTGCTCTTAATCGTAATTTTAATCCTGCTTCGGTGCGGCCAGTTTCAAAAACGGGATCACCTTTTTCTCCAATTCCCCCGGCGTCAATTTCAAAACCTCGGCTAGTGGCGTGGATTCGGCCGCGTTAAATTTGCCGGACGCGGTGCGGCGGAGCGTAGCCAAATGCGCGCCACAACCGATTTTTTGGCCCAGCTCGTGCGCGATACTGCGAACATAAGTGCCTTTGGTACAGGCAATTTTAAACTGGCCCAGTGGTTCGTGGTAATCGGTAAAACAGAAATTATAAACGTGAATCAATCGCGGTTCACGGACAACTTCAATGCCCTTGCGCGCCAGTTTATAAAGCGGCACGCCGTCCTTTTTTATGGCCGAGACCATCGGCGGGATTTGCATCAGGTCGCCGACAAAGGTGGCGGCGGCGGCGTTCAACGGGTCGAGGTTCAGCGGCGGAACGGGTTTGGTTTCAGTGATTTCGCCGTCAGCGTCATAACTGTCCGTCACCTCCCCGAACTTAACGGTGCCCTCATAGACCTTGTCGTCGCCCATCAGCTTTTCAGAAAGCTTGGTGCCGCGGCCGAGCACGATAATGAGCAGGCCGGTCGCATTCGGGTCGAGCGTGCCACAGTGACCGACTTTTTTGATGCCAAACTTGCGGCGAATCGCATCCACCACGTCGTGCGACGTGGGGCCGGCGGGCTTGTCAATGAGGATGGCGCCGTCGAGCGGGGAGAATTCTTGCATGAGCAGTCACTTGACCGAATTCAATGCGCGTTTGACCGCGGCAATCACCTGGCGTTGCACCGAAAGCGGTTTGCCCGGGATGCGCGCTCCGGCCGCGGCTTGGTGCCCGCCGCCGCCGAATTGCGCGGCAATTTCACTCACGTTTACCTTGTCACTCTTCGACCGCAAGCTGATGCGCGTCAATTCCGGTTCAATTTCCTCAAAGACGCACGCGATGATCACCGGTTCAATATCCCGGATGTGATCAATCAAGCCTTCTGTTTCGTCGCTTTCGGAGCCGGCGCGGGCGAAGTCCGCTTTCCTGAGCCAGAGATAGGCGATTTGGTTTTGATGTTCCAGCCGGAAGTGAGCGTAAAGATGTTTCAGCAAACGGACGCGCGACAACGGATAGGATTGATAAACCTCGTCGCAGATTTTCGCGAGGTTGGCGCCGCGCGTGACGAGTTCCGCGCCGGCGTGAAAGGTGCCCGGCCGGGTCGTGGCATATTGAAACGAACCGGTATCGGTCGAAATCGCCGTGAACAGACAATCGGCGATCGGCCTGGTGATGGGCCAGCGCGCGACTTTGAGCAGCCGGAAAATCAATTCGCCACAGGACGGTTCGCGGCCCGAAACCCAATTAATGTCGCCGTAGCGCGTGTTGCTTTCGTGATGGTCAATGTTGACAAGGATTTTCCGTTGGCTGATACACGGAACAACCTTGCCCAGGCGCTCATAACTGGCGCAATCCGTTGCCACAACGCAGTCAAACTTCATTCCGCGTTTCGGCTTTTGGAACAAACCGTCGCGGTTGAGGAAACGGTATTTGTCGGGAACCGCGTCCTCATTCCAGCAGAACACTTTTTTGCCTTCATTTTGCAAGGCCAGGGCCAGGCCAAGTTGTGAACCCACACAATCGCCATCAGGCCGGATGTGCCCGACCACACAGAAGTTTTTGCTTTCGCGGACGGCGTCAAGAATGCGGTCAATGATTCTGGGATAACTTTTCACATTTAATCTTTGTCATCACCCGGCGTGGTCTTTTCCAGTTCCTCGATGATTTGCAGCACGCGGTTGCCGCGCACGATGGAATCGTCGAAGGCAAATTTCAGCTTCGGCGTGTATTTCAAAACAATGTCGCGGGCGACCAACCCCTGGATGCGGACGCGATGGTCGTTGAGCATCTGAAAACCGCGCTTCTGCTGGTCCGGATTGCCGAGGATGCTGATGAACACGGTGGCGGACTTGAGGTCACCGGCCACGTCCACATCATTGACGGAGATCAAACCGCATTCGCTCACGTGAAATTCCCGGCGGATGGCTTCGCCGATTTCGCGCTTCAACAATTCGCGCACGCGCTGGAGTCGGAGGGAAGACATGGATCAGAAATGGATTGGGGGATTGATGGATTGATGGATTGATGTCGTTAGCGTGCTGTCGCAACGAGAATCTCTGTTACGCAGCAATCCAATAATCCAATAATCCAGCACCGCGTTGTTCATAGCTTGGCTGCTATTTTCTCAATGGAATAACTCTCAATCGCATCGCCAACCTGGAAATCGCTGTATCCTTCAATGCGGATGCCGCATTCCATGCCCGCGCGCACCTCGCCGACTTCGTCCTGAAACCGGCGCAACGATTGCGCAATGCCTTCGTAGATCACGTCCTTGCGCCGGCGCACCCGAACCTTGCCCTTGACGATGCGTCCGTTGGTGACCATGCAGCCGGCCACCGGCGCGCCTTTGGACAATTCAAAAATCTGCCGCACTTCCGCCGAGCCGATGATGTTCTCCTTGACGACCGGTTCCAGCAGGCCGGCCATGGCTTCCTTAACTTCATCAATCAACTCGTAAATAATCGCGTAAAGTTTGATCTGCACGTTTTCGTGCTTGGCCTTTTCGGCGGCGGTGCTGTCCAGGCGCGTGTGGAATCCGAGAATCACGGCGTTCGACGCGGAGGCGAGGGCGACGTCATTTTCGGTGATGGTGCCGACGTCGCTGTGAATGACTTCGAGCGAAACTTTTTCCGCCTCGATTTTATTGAGCGCTTCCACAATCGCCTCGACCGAGCCCTGGGCATCGGCCTTGACAACGACCTTGAGCACCTTGCTTTGTTCCGCGGCGAGCGTGGCGAAAAGATTTTCGAGCGTGACTTTTTTGTCCTCCTGGCCTTCGGCCCGGGCTTGCAGGAAACGTTGCTCGGCCAGTTCACGCGCCGCCTTTTCGTCTTCGACCACGCTGAATTCCAGCCCCGCATCCGGCACGCCGTTCAAGCCAAGAACCTTCACTGCCACCGATGGCCCCGCCTCCTTGAGGCGGCTGCCCTCTTCACTGATCAGCGCACGCACCCGGCCATAAAACTCGCCGCACAAAATAATGTCGCCGACCCGCAGCGTGCCTTTGCGCACGAGCACTGTCGCGGTGGGGCCGCCCGGCTCGACGCCGGACTCAATGATGTTGCCCTTGGCGCGGCGGTTGGGATTCGCCTTCAGCTCGAGCAATTCAGCCTGGAGCAAAACCATTTCCAACAGCTTGTCTATGCCCTGCTTTGTAAGTGCGGAAGCGTCCACAAAGATCGTGTCGCCGCCCCAATCATCCGGCACCAGCCCCTTGTCCTGCAATTGCTGGCGGACTTTCAGGGGATTTGCGTTGGGATGATCAATTTTGTTGACCGCCACCAGAATGGGGACTTTGGCCGCCTTCGCGTGATTGAGGGCTTCAATGGTTTGCGGCATGACGCCGTCGTTGGCGGCCACGACGAGCACGACGAGGTCGGTGACGTTGGCGCCGCGGGCGCGCATGGAACTGAACGCCGCGTGGCCGGGCGTGTCGAGGAAGGTGATTTGCGCCAGCTCGCTTTTGCGCTCCGGATGCGGCACGGAAATCGTGTAGGCACCGATGTGCTGGGTGATGCCCCCCGCCTCGCCCGCCGCGACGTTGGCCTTGCGGATGACGTCCAGCAACGTGGTTTTGCCGTGGTCAACGTGGCCCATGATGGTCACGACCGGTGCGCGCGGCTTGAGCTCTTCCGGCTTGTCCTCGACATCGAGTTCAACCTTCTTGACGGGGGCGTGGACTGCCCCACCGCCCCGCTCGCGCTTTTCCACCTCAAAACGGAAACCGTATTTGGCACAAAGTTGCTGCGCGATTTTTTCGTCAATGGCCTGGTTAACGTTGGCGAAGACACCGAGTTCCATCAAATCGGCGATAATCTTGAAGGGCTTCTGTTTAAGCTGAACGGCCAGTTCACGCACGACAATCGGCGGCTTGATGACAATGATTTCACCGGTTTCCGGCGCGACAAATTTGGGCGCCGGTGCGGTGGGCGGGCCGGGTGCCCGGGGGGCGGGTTTCGGGGCTGCGGGTGCGCCACCCGGTCTGCCCGATCGGGTAAAGTGGGTTGTTCCCGTGCCGGCCGGCTTGGGCGCCGGTTTGCCGTGAACCGGGACTTTGGAGGCCGGCCTTTGTGGCAGTTGAATGAACCCGACTTTTTCGCCGAGTTTCGGTCCCGTTGGCTTGGGTGGCGGCGGAGGTGGTAGTGGCGCTTCAACCACGGGCGAAGCCGCGGCAGCTTTCACCGGTTCGGCTTTGGCTTCCGGTTTTGGTTCCGGCGGCGGCGCCTTGATGATGACAATTTTTTCCTCGACCGGAGCGGGCCTGGGTTTTTCGACAACCGGTGGCGCGGCGAATTTGGCGGCAACTTCGGGATGTTCCTTGAACAGCTCCTCTTCCAGGAACTCGGCGCTGATCTTGTCAAGCGAGCTGGACGGGACCTTGGCGGCGGCAATGCCCAGTGACTTGGCCTTGGCGAGAATCACCTTGTTCTCCAGACCGAGCTTTTTCGAGATGTCGTAAATCCGAACGGGCATAAATTTTCATTCTCGCCGACCGAAATGTGCAAATCGCCCTCATGGCTCAAAGCACGGGAACAAATACTGTTTCGGTCCGCGTCATAAATCTTAACTGTTCACTCCGACACCGGTGTCGGGGTTTACTGGCGTTTCGCCGACTTTTAACGTGCGGCGCTCCGCCTCGGCGTGCGCGGCCTTCAAAATCTCCGCCGCATGCTCGCCGATTTGGGGGACGCTGCTTAGATCGGCTTCATCCGCCTGCAACAAATCTTCGAGCCGGGTGATGCCGGCGTGGACGAGGGCATCGGCCTGTTCGCGTGCAATTCCAGGAATCGCCGCCAGCAGTTCGACTGCCTCGGCGACCTTCTCTTCAAAACCTTTTGTGACAACAACTTCCGCGTCAATATCCACTTCCCAGCCGGTGAGCTTGGCCGTCAACCGCGCGTTCTGTCCACGCTTGCCAATGGCCAGGGAAAGTTGGTCTTCGCTCACCAAAATTTTCACGCGCTTCCCGGATTCATCAATCTCAAAGCTCTTGAGTTTGGCCGGCGCCAGCGCATTGGTGATGAACGTGCGCACGTCCGGCGACCACGGAATGACGTCCACTTTCTCGTTGTTGAGTTCGCGAACGATGTTCTTCACGCGCTGGCCGCGCATGCCGACGCAGGCGCCCACGGGGTCCACTTTGCTGTCGCGCGAATAAACCGCCATCTTGGTGCGGAAACCCGGCTCGCGCGCAATACCTTTGATTTCAATCGTGCCGTCGTTGATTTCCGAGACTTCCAGCGTGAACAGTTTGATAACAAACCTTGGATCGGCGCGGGACAGAATGATTTCCGGCCCGTGCGGACCCTGCTCGACGGCCTTCACGTAGGCACGAATGCGCTCGCCAACCTGATATTCCTCGGTGGGCACGCGTTCGCGGTTGGGCAATAAAGCCTCGTATTTGCCCAGGTCCAAAATCACGTCCGACCGCTCAAATCGCCGCACCGTGCCGCTGATGATGTCACCGACGCGGTCCTTGAATTCGGTAAAAATCAACGCTTTTTCCGCCTGGCGGATTTTTTGCATGAGTGCCTGTTTAGCGTACTGCGAGGCGATGCGGCCAAATCCGGTCGGGGTCACCTCTTTTTCAATTTCGTCGCCAATTTGCGCATCGGGCTTTATGCGCCGGGCGTCGAACACGGAAATCTGGTCATGCTGTGAAATGACGCGGTCGGAGACGATGAGTTTGGCAAAGGCCTTGATGTCGCCGTTTTTCTGGTCAATCACGACGCGCAATTCGCGCGCCGCCCCGACTGCCTTCTTGGCGGCCGACAGCAAGGCATCCTGGACAGCGCCGACCAGGACATCACGGTTGATGCCCTTTTCGCGCTCCCAAAATTCCAAAACCGCCAGAAAATCAGCATTCATACGCACTCAACACGGCTTTCCCACACGGGGAACAAAAAAGTCGGAGATATGTATCTTCCGACTTTCGCACGCTGGCTGAACCAGCAAACTTTACCGCTCTTGAACTAAAAGTTTAGATTTTTTCCAGGAAACCGTCAAGCGCAAAGGAAACCGCGTAAAATCAGGGCAGAATTGATGTCCTGGAGGAAAAACGGCGGAATCGGCCGTAAAATGAACCGGCCTTGACTTAACCTCCGGTTAAACCAACCCCGCAGTCTGAATCAAGTCCCCGCCTGACATACGGGGATTTGGAGACGTTATTGCGAGAGTGAGTGTCCTGGTTCGCCGATGGAACATCTCGGCAGCTCGCCAACCTTCCCTGGAAGTGTGCGCCGCAACTCTGCCGCTCCGGTCTCAGGTGAAGCAGACACAAGTTGCAATCCATGCGAGCCGAACTGCTCGCACGCAAAATGCTCCCCGGGCTTGGCTGACAACTGCTCACCAGAATCCAGCCGCACCGTCGTCGTAGAATCGCTGGCAACTGAGACAAGACGAATCTTTGCGTCCGAATCAGTCGGATGCTTCGGAGACAAATGAATCTCGCGACTCATCAACGACTCTGACCATGTATCAGAAATCATCGGCCCCGAAGCCGACGAACTAGATGAACTCTTGCAACCGGCAAGAGCTACCAACGCGACCGCTACAAAACAAACGTGAGAGCGTTTCATGCGTGGAGTAGGCCTGACCTGCTCTTAAAGTGAAACAGCCTGATTTCAATTTCCTCACGATTTGAGGTGTATTTTATGCTTTCTGGCCTGTCCAGAAGTTTTGATGATGCAAACTTGGGCATATCCACCCGATTAATCGGGAAATTCGGGCTCGTAGCAGCCGAGATGACGAGCCTCAAATTTCTTTACGAATCTCCGGCTGCTTTGAGAATCAGGGCCTCCTTACGTCGGCTGCTACAATTTTTCACTGCCTGATAGTTGGCTGCTCGACAGAGTCCTGCACCATCGGGAGCCGGAGAAGGGCGGCGGTCGCAGGCGCGCCACTACAGCAGATTCCGCCGTTTGACAACGGTGGCTACGCGCCCTGCCGGTTAAGGCTTGGATTCACCTGTAAACGACGGAGGTGCATTGGTAGGATCGCTGCCCCAGTTGGTGTTCGGCTTGGTGTCTAGCGTATAAGTGAGCGTGCCACCGCGCGCAATGTCCGGAAAACGCAACCACGGCTTGTTCCAGGTCTGGCCGTTCACGGTCAGGCTTTGGACGTAAGGCGCGTTGTCGGCAGCGCTCTGGCCCAGGATGGTGATGTCACCGGTTTGCAGGTGAAGCACGGCCTTGGGAAACAACGGGCTGTCCAGCACCAGCACGTCGGAGCCGGGTAATTCCGGATACATACCGAGTGCGGCGAAGACGTACCACGACGACATTTCACCGAGGTCATCGTTGCCGGGATAGCCGCGCGGGGCGGACGAAAAGAGCTGTGTCAACGCCTGGCGCACGACGTTTTGCGTTTTGTACGGTTGCCCCAGAAAACAGTACTCCCAGGGCGTTTCGAGGCAGGGTTCGTTGCCCAGGTACGCATAAATGGAATCCACACCGGCGTTCAATCCGGTGAAAAATTGGTCCAGGCGCGCGCCGGCGGCTTGCGGGCCGCCCATCAGATCAAAAAGTGTCTTGAGGTTGAACGGCACCATCCAGAGGTATTGAGCGGCGGTCCCTTCCACATAAGCCTGATTGCCGTCATACCCTTCAACGTCGGGCCGGAACCCGGGTGCCCAGGAACCGTCCCGTCGGCGCATTTGCAGGTAGCCGGTCGCCGGATTGAAGTGATTGGTCCAGTTCTGCGCGTGGCGCAACAGCGTGGCGCTGTCGGCGTCATCGCCCAGCGCTTGGGCCAATTGCGACAACGCGAAATCGGCGGAAGCATATTCCTCGGTCATGGAAACGTTGCCGTAACCGCCGCGTTGATATTCCGGCACGTAACCGAGCTTGAGATAATCGGCCAGCGCGTCGCGTTCGTAGGTGCCGGTGCGCGGGGCGCGGACCGAAGGATCGGTCGCCGCCCGGACCAGACCGGCCAAGGTCGCTTGAGCATCGAAGTTCGTCGCCCCGAAAGCGTAAAAGTCGGCGATAATCGGCGCGGCCGGGTCGCCCATCATAACGCCGCTATCTTCATTCGGCACGCCCCAACGGGGAAAGGCGCCGCCCTGCTGATAATCCAGCAACAGTGATTGCGCCATGTCACTGGCGCGTTGCGGGTCCAGCATGGCCAGCAACTGGCTCTCACTGCGGTAAATGTCCCAACCCGAAAAATTGGCGTATTGCACGCGATGATCTGCCGTCTGATGCACCTGGCCGTCGTAGCCCATGTAGCCGCCGTTCGCGTCCGAACAAATGGTGGGACCGAGCAGGACGCGGTAGAGCATGGAATAAAACGTTTCCATCTCTGCCGGTGTGCCGCCGCTGACTTGAATCCGGTTCAGATACAAATTCCAACTTTGACCAGCCGTGGTCACGGCTTGGTCGAAATCCTTCGATGAAAACGCGGACAACGGACTTTCCGCCTCCAGGTTGGCACGTGCGTTGGCGACGCTGACATAGGAAATCCCCACCTTGACCAGCACGGTCCGGTCTTCCGCTGGATTGAAGCTTACGAATGCGCCGGCGGCCCGGCCCTGGGCATTCGTGCTGTCGTTGTCCAGGGTGGCATCGCCCCACGTGCTATAACCGGTAAAGGGCTGGTTAAACATTGCGCAAAAATAAGTCCTGCCCTCGTCCGGGCCACCGCAGAAATGACCACCGACTGCCCAGCCGGTGATTTCATGTCGGGCGGGTTGGATTTGAACCGCCGACTGTCTGACACCATTCACCGCACTGGCCGCGTTAATCACCATGGTAGCGGTGTTGCCGGCCGGGTAGGTGAACCGGCCAAAGCCGCTTCGCTCGGTCGCCGTCAGTTCCACCTTGATGCCATCGCCCAGCGTTACGGCGTAATAACCGGGTTTAGCCGTCTCCGCATCATGGGAAAACGTCGCGAGAAAAGCCGTGTGGCTGGCGCCGGGCGAAGCGGTCAGCGCGCTCAAGACTGGCATGAAGGCAAAATTTCCGCCGTAGTTGCATCCCGCGCCGCTGAGGTGATCCAGACTAAACCCGCAGATACTTGAATCCTCATACGCGTAACCGCCGCAATGCCGGCCCGACCCCGTGTCCGGACTCCACTGAATCATTCCGAAAGGCGCTGAGACACCGGGATAGAGGTCTCCGTCGGCAGCAGTGCCGCACAAGGGCCTGGCGTACTGCACTAAATCTTGAACGGCATACGCGGGTGCAGGTGACGTTGCCTGACCAACGGCAGGACCACCCGATTGAACGTTTGGCTGTTTCGTACATGAAGTGGCGCCGCCGACGAGCAAGATAATCAAACATAGCGTCAAGGGCAGAGGTCTTAAAACATTTGCCGGCCAACGCTGAATACGCTCAAAACCGGACGCGGAATCGGAAAGAATTTTGAGATTCATAATGGTTATCCGCACGATGTCCTAATTTACGGAGTTGTCACGCCAGATTTTGGCGGCTAAGCGCATTTTGCCGCTGTTTCCTGTGGCCGTGGAATCAGGCGCCCGCCGGCCCTGACGGAGTCCGGAAGCTTCTCCACATCCCCGTTGGCAACATTCCGAGCAGGATCAACGCAATCTGGCTCAGGACGAAGGCGAGCAGCCACCAGAAGGCGGCGGCCATGAAGCCGTAGCTGTGCAGGCCGATGCCCAGCATGTTCACGCCGAACCACGACCAGCTCGTCACGATGTTGCCGAAGATGACCATGTTCATCAGTCCCCGTTCGCGAATCATGCCGCCCCAGCGCGCGTGCAAGATGGCCGCATTCCACAACACGATGAGCAGCGCGCCGTTTTCCTTCGGGTCCCAACCCCAAAACCGGCCCCACGACTGGTCGGCCCAGATGCCGCCGAGCACCGTGCCGGTGAAACTGAACAACGCGGCGAAACAGACGATGCCATAAGCCATTTTCGCCAGCACCTTGCCCAACTCCAAATTGCCCGATTTATATTTCAACAGCGGCGTGAACAGCCCGAGCAACACGTACGTGACGCCGAGCAGGCCCGCCATGAACGTCGAGGCGTAACCGAGCGTGACGACCACGACGTGGGTCGCCAGCCAGAAGTTCGTGTCCAGCACCGCGCGCAACATTTCCATCGTGTCACCGTCCATCGAAAGGTTATGCGCGATGACCAGTGTGACGAATCCGGCAAACGACGCCACTGCGCTGCCCAAGCCGACGGCAAAAACGCGTTCCAAAATGATTCCCAAGACAACGCAACCCCAGCCGATAAAGATGGCTGATGAATACAGGTTCGTCACCGGTGGCCGGCCCTCCAGCCACATGCGAAAGACGAGTCCGAACGTGTGAATGACGCCGCCGAGCACCACCAGCCAGAACGCCGAGCGCCGCAGGACTTCGGACCATTTGGGCGCCAGCGCGAACGTCAACAGCGCGCCGATTGCCAGCAGAAACGCCGTCACGTAAATTACGATGGCCTTGTAGAACGGCGCGAATTCATTGAAGAAAAATTCCTGCACGCCCTGACGGGTTTCCGGCACAAACCATTGGCCGAGCCAGTGGCGATAATCGTCGAGCGCCTGGTTGAAGGCGGCGGGCTGGTCCTGGTTATAGGCGGTGGCCATCGCCGCGTAATCCGTCACCGCCGGGCTGAGGTCGTTGCCGTGAACGACGCTCATCAGGCTCTGGCCAATGTTTTGCCAGTCGGCGCGCGATTTGGCGTCCGAGGCCGGCGGCACCATGAGCGGGTATGCGAACTTCGACAAATCGTTATAGCTGGAAAGAAAATCCAACAGCCGGTTGAACGCCGCCTGGTCGTACTTTTTGCCCGCCTCGCGCGCCTGGGCCGCGGCCACGCCGGCGGGGATGGCCTGTTCGAACATTGCCAGTTGCCCGGCGAAATCCGTTGTGCCTGGCGGACAGAGACTCAGTTTCAGCCGCTGATAAATCTCCAGCGCGTTGTCGAGTTTCAACAACTGCCGTTCGAACGCGGTGCGATTGGCGTCATCGGCATTGTTGATGCGCTGCGCCTGCCGGGAAACGTCGTCCAGATGCGGTTGGATTTGAGTGAAGGAATAATACTTTTGCGACTCCGGCAACTGGAGCAGGTTGAGCAACTCCAGATTATCAATGCGAAAGACATCCAGCTTGTCCGCCGCGTCGGGCTTCATCATGGTTTCCATCAGCCAGGCCGTGGCACTCAGGTCGCCGACGCTTTGCCGTTCGCGGATTTGCAACAGCGTGTTGCGCGCCACGGAATCCAGCGGCTGGACGCGCCCGTTCAGCAACACCGGCAGCCGGCCAAAATCGCGCGTGTGAAAACCGGTTTCCGGCGGCTGATGCAACGCGGACAAGACCCATGCGGCAAATGCTGCGGCCAAAATCCAGGGAACAATTTTTTTCATGACGTCCTCCTTCTTCTCAAAAAGGGAACCAAGTGCGACAGGAATTGCACGATCATTCCCGTGGCAATCAAAATACAGGCCAGATACGGCGTGAGCCAGCCGGGATTTTTCACGACCTGGAGAATGGTGCCCTGGTTGTCCTGGTCAAAGCTCGCCTGATAAAACGTCCGGCCGTCGTAACGCAGCGGATTGTTCATATAAATCAGCACATTACGGCGCTCGCCGGTGTCCGGGCGGTTCAACAGCAACTGGCTCGAAAAATTCTTGGGAATGTCCGTGCCTTCATAAACGTCGTGATGGAACTGCACCAGGCGCAGGCTGAACGGCAGATAAAAACGCTCCGGCCGCAATTGAAACTGGTAGGTGCGTCCGTTGGCGGTGAAGGTTTGCGGCTGTTCGAGCCATTCCGACACGAGCCAGGTGCCGAGGGAATCCTGCGGCGTCACAATTTCCACGAGCGCCGACGGCACGTCACGGCGGTCCATGGCCGTTTCGCGAGGCACTGGCTGCCACCACAAGGCGGAACCCGGACCGGAACCGGCGTTCACCCGCACGAAGCCGGGCGCGGCGTTGGTGGACAGCAGCGAATTGGCGTAAAATTCCTTCACGCGCACGACGAACGGCAATTGGTCGTTGCGGAGGTCGCCCTTTTTGGCCAGCAACCGTTCAGGAATGGCCACGACGGTTTCGAGCTTTTTGTCCGTGATGTCGCTGATGGCCAGTTCATCCATGCGGTCGGACTCGGAATAATTTTTCATCTGGCCCTGGCGCAGGTGCATCTGACTTTCCACGGCCAACTTGTCGGTGGCGAGCTGGCCGAGGATCAGCAAAATCAGCCCGGCGTGAATGATCCACAGCCCGATTTTTTTGCGCGTCAGTTTGAACCGGCTGGTGTGCGCCGCGATGAGATTGAGGAGCAGCGCTATGCCGAGGACATAACCGCCGGGAAATATGGGGATTCCTGGAAGAAACGGGATGTGCGGCCAGCCTTGGGGCGTCCACTAGATGAAAATAACTGCGGAAAAATTCAGTCTGCGCCTTGTACAATCCCAGATGCACCTCGCCGAGCGTGCCGGCGAAGACGAGCACCAGCGACAATACCAGGAGGACGAAGGTCAGCCGCAACGACGTGAAAAATTTGATGAGGCGCTCAAGGAGCATTGGAATATCTTGCCGTCTGCACGAATTTGGTAAAGGCGTCCTTTTCGGCCGGCCACCACTTGCGCGTCGCCCATCAATTTATAGAACCACGTTTGATCGCCCATGGGCACAATGGCGGCGACGAGTCGGTTGGACTGGCCGGACATGTCGCTGCCGGTCATGTCCACCAACGTCGCCTGGCCGCCGGCCACATCCAGGGTCGTTGTCACTTTGGCCAGGCCGGTTTCGTCCACCGGATCCAAACCGATTTGTCCGCGCCAGCGGTTCACATTAGGCAGCACCCCACCACCGTTGCCGTTCAACTCAGCCACATTCACCTCCGCCTTGGCGCCGTTCGCGCCGGCGATGGAATACTCGGCCAGAAGAAATTGCGCCGCCGGTACTTCCTGCCAGCCGGCCGGCACGGTCCAGGCCGGTTTACCGGCGCCGGCTGATCCTGCCGACATCATCGGCGCGTTTTGGTCCGTTCCACCGATGGCCGGGTGTCCGGGCGGCAATCCTTCCGATTGTGCCGCTGCCGTGAATGTCAGTGATTTGAGAAAGGCGGTGAACTGCGGTTTCTGTTGCTCCACGAGTCCGCCGTCGCCGGTCATTTTGAAAAACCACGTCGTGCCGCTGCGCTGTTGAATCACGCCCAGAATGCGTTTGCTATTGCCGCTGCCGGCGATGTCGTACAGCGTTGCCGGCTGGTTACCGACCTGGACCATTTCGCCCACTTTTTGCAATTCATCCGCCGTCGCCGCCGACAAACCCACCTGTCCGCGCCAGCGATTGACATTGGCGGTGTCGCCGCCGGCCATGCCGGGCAACGGCACGACGGTCACGTCGGCCTCCGCGCTGTTCTGGCCCTGGGCCTTGAAGGAAGCGATGCTCATTTCGCCGGGCGCGACTTCGGTCCAACCCGCCGGCAGTGTCCAATGCAACTGCGGTTGTGCCGCGTTGTTTTCATTTTGATCGGACGTTGGTGGGGTGGTTGCCGTGGTGTTTGGCGGCGGAGCAGCAGAGGAAGAATCGTCATTGGAGAGGCGATAGACTTTGACGTTATCACGGCCGCAACCGGCGAGCGCGACGGCCAACAGCATCAACCCCAGCCAGTTCAGGAAGGCCGGGCGGTTGGCAGGGAAAGGCATAGAATTCATTCTTAAATCCTACTAATTGTAAGCATCAACGGCAAGCGGATGTTTGGTCACACCGGCAAACCAATTTATTGCGAAGAGATACTGCCGCCCGTGTGGCACATGGCGCAGGAGGGATCCGTATAAACCGAGTCAATATGGTAGAAGTCATCACCCGCCGCATTGAGTTGCTGGAGTTGCGGGCCGCTGCCCTGGGCCAGGATGATGTGGCACAAATTGCAACTGGCGGAAATCGCCTGTTTGCCGTCGTCCGTCGTGTGATTGCCATCGTGACAGCGGAAACAGCCGGCGGAGATTTTGTGGCCGATATTGTCCGGATGAACGCGCCAGTCGGTCTTCATTTCCGGGAAGAAGTTCTCCTGATAAATCCGCTGGGCTTCGGCAACGATTTTACCAGCCCCGGCTAGGTCGGGATAACTCGCGTGCAGGCTGGCGGCGATTTTTTGCAGCGCTTCATCCGTGGTCTGGTAGGGTTGAATGAGGGCTGCCACCACATTGGATTTCACCCAGGGAACAGACGGATTCAGCAAGCCGGCGGTGAGGGCCGAGTCCACCGCTTCATCGGGCGAGAGGAAACGGTGCGAGGGCCGGGTGTGGCAATCCAGACAATCCATGGGGCGAACCGGATATTTGGCCGGGTCGCCATGAAAACTTTTGTCACGAAACACCGTGGACGTTCCGTTGGCGACGTCAGTCACCCGCACCCACGGAATGACCTGGCGTTGCGCGTCGGTGGCGATGTATTCAACCTTGAAGTTCTTGCTGACGTGCCAGTGAATGCCGCTCATGGAACCGTCGGGTTTCCCGCCACCGACCTTTATTTCCAGGCGCACGGCAAACGGCGTGTTCGTGGCGTCGGACAGATAGTGATAATCAGTCCGGTCTATGTCGCCGATGAATCTTTGGGGCCAGTGGCATTGTTCGCAGGTCTCCCGCGCCGGGCGCATATTGCCCAGGGGCGTCTCAATGGGACGGGGGATCCGGTTCAACGTCACGTCGAAAAGCTGGTGAACGCCGTTGAGTTTGCTTCTCACATACCAGTTGGCGCCGGGCCCGACGTGGCATTCGACGCAGGCCACGCGCGCGTGGGGCGACTGCAGGTAGGTGGTGTATTCCGGCTTCATGGGCACGTGACAGGCCGTGCCGCAGAAAATGACCGAGTCGGTATACTCGTAAGTTTGATAACTGCCGATGGCAGAGCACAGGAGAAACACCAGCGCGCCGGCGATGAATACGCCCAGCAATTTCCGGTCGCGCGGGCGGGTAAAATCCAGTTTCCATGCCAGGGCGCCCGGTTTCTGCCGGCGTTGCATCCACCAACCCACGATGACCAGCGCGAGACCGAGGAAGAAAAAGACAGGGGCCAGGATGTAGATCAGAATCCCCATGTAGGGATTGCTGCGGGGAAGAAACAGTTCGGTGGCAAACAGGAAGAGGCAGGAAAAAACACTGCCCGCCATGATCACCACGCCCGCCAGGCTGAGCCAGTTCTTAAACAAGCCCTTTTGCCCGCTCGATGTAGTATTTTCCTTTTTCTTCCATAGCAACCTATCTGAGGCGCGCCGACACTTCACATTCAGACCGGAACCAGCCTGCTTTGGCATCCCGGTCTGCTTCCTTCTTCTGTCGAACGGAGCTGAAAAGGCGCTCTAGGGCGCCGGTTTGAAAGACCGGACGTGCGCAACCAAAGCCTTGACGTCGTCGTCGCTGAGTTTGTCGGCGAACGCCTTCATTTTGGTCTGGCCGTTGTCCGTGACACCTTCCTTGATGGCCTTGGTGGCTTGATCGTCGGTGAAAGACGCCTGAACTTTGGCGTCGGTCAAATCCTTGATCACCAGCTTGCGCCCCATCATGGTTTGACCCTTGCCATCCTTGCCGTGGCAGGCGGCGCAATTCATGTTCCAGGTCGAGGTGACATCGCCGGCGATGGCAGACCAGCACAGCACGCCCCCAAACAGGCAGGCCATAACAGTTATTCTTCGAGTAGGTCTAATTTTCATTTTCATGGTTTCTTTACTAAAAAGTCGCCCGGCGCTTGTCAAATCAAACATTAACCTGGATTGACCTGCCATTTCCTGTTCAGAGTTTGATCCACCTGCCAGCTGTCGTTGCCATGCACCGCTTCGTTACGCCCATAAATCTAAAGACGAACGCAAACCGCGCCACCCTTCGATTGCCCTTTACTACACAGAAATTGATTCGAGACCCACAATAAAAAATTATTATAAATCGATATTAAATCAATTTCAGTTATCATTCCATTTCTGATTAATTTGCAGGCCGAGCAATCTCTTGCGCCGGACACGGAAAAGTGACTTCTTGTACGGCGACAGGGTTTACGCGGGTAGCCGGTACTGAATGAAAGACCAACTTTTTCAGATCAAGGCGACGAACCGCCGAAGCGCGGCCGGAAGCATTTTGCTGGAAGCCGTGCTCGTAGCGGTCGTGGGTGCTGCTTTTGCGCTTGCCGCCAACCGAATTTCTCCGCGGGGTTTGTCGCTGGCCCGGGATTATTTTCCAACGGAGACGAATGATATGATGCGGGCAAGTGCCGGCGTCACCCTGCCGGAAACCGCTCCCGGCACCAATGCCACGGCACTTTCTTCTCCCCCACCACCGGCGTCACCAAACCCGCCGCCAGCATTGCAGATGGTGGACAGGCTCCGGGCGGTGGAACTTTTTCATAACTCGCATTTGAAGGCGGGTGCGATTGTCTTCGTTGACGCCCGCGATGAGGAGCATTACCTCGGCGGCCATATTCCCGGCGCTTATGAATTCGACCCTTATCATCCGGAAAATTTTTTTCCTGCTGTGCTGCCGGTTTGCCGGGCGGCGGAACAAATCGTGGTTTACTGCAATGGCGGCGACTGTGACGACAGCAAGACGGCGGCTCTCCTGCTGAGAGACGTGGGGACTCCAAACCAAAAACTCTTCATTTACACGGGCGGAATTACGGAATGGACCAACAACCATCTGCCGCTGGAAACCGGTGCGCGAAACAGCGGAAACTCACAGACCGTAATTCAATGAACAACCGCCAGCCATCGGCGAAACGCGCCCTCGTGAACCTTTTCACCGTGCTGGCCAGATGGCTGCTGGGCGTGGCTTTTCTTTTCCTGGGCCTGGCCAAGGCGTTGCACCCCGTCGAGTTTTTGAAACTCATGCACCAGTACGACCTGACGCAGAACGCCTCGCTTTTGAATTTCATTGCCGTGTCGTTGCCGTGGTTTGAAGTTTTTTGCGGGTTGTTGTTGCTGGCTGGCGTCGCGGTGCGCGGGACGGCTTTCACGCTGACGGTGATGCTCGTGCCGTTCACCCTGTTGGTACTGCATCGCGCCCTGCTGCTGCACGCGGCGCAGGACATCCCCTTCTGCGCAGTGAAGTTTGATTGCGGCTGCGGCACGGGCGAAGAATTTATTTGCCGCAAGCTGTTGGAGAATTTTCTTCTGACCGCATCGTCAGCCTGGTTGTTGGCCGGGCGAGGGCGGCAGTTTTGCATCTGGTACAGCTTGACCGGCAGGTGAAAAAGGTCCCGGGCGCCAATGTTTTGCCGGCCGAACCATCCTGGTCTGCTTAAAACCGGTATTGCAGGCTGGCGAAAATCAGGTGGGCTTCGAAGTTGTTGAAGCCGCCGGTGGCCGCGTCTTCGTAATTGTAGTAACCGTATTTCAGGCTCGCCTTCAGGTTCTGCGTAATCCGGCGGGTCAGGATGGCGGTGACACCGTGCTCGTATGCCGCGGCGCCTGTTGAGAGCCCGGCGGTGGAGGCATTCTGGAAATCATCCGCCTGGTAATAAAAATAGGCCACGTCCAAATCGGTCTTGTCGTCCACGACGAAATCCGAGGAAAAATTCACCGTCCAGTAATTGTTCTCCGAGTTCAGGATAGCCTGGGTGTAATCCGTGACCGGCGATTTGGTCTTGCTCCAGACGGAATCAACGCCCGCTTGCAGGCTCAACCGCGACCAGGGTGTCCAGCTGACGTCTCCCGCCACGATATGGCTGAGCAGTCGTGAAGATTCAACTGCGCCCAATCCCGACGCCGGGTCCGGCTGGGTGTTGACGGTGGAATACTGGTATTCATAACGGCCGACCAGGGTGACGTTTTGGAGAGCGCGCCACGTCACCCGCGTGTTGAGGTCATAGGTCTCAAAACTCTGCATGGAAAAATCATTGGCCGCGCTGTTGGTCGGGTTGCTGTAGTCGTACCGGTGGCCCTTGTAATAACCGCCCAGGTCGAGGGTGAGGCGGCGGAGCGGATACCAGCGCACTCCCAGGGAATATTTCTGGAAGAACCGGCTGTCATCCGTCTCGCCCGAGGTCAGCACCGGATCCGTGCCAATGCCATCCACCTGGCTGAGACCGCCGGATTGCGTCAGGTTACCCTGTCCTTCTTCCCATTCGCCCCGGCCGGAAACGACCCAGTTGGTAAACCCGGTATAGCGCGCATCCAGGCTTTCGGTCACGTCAATCACATCCCGTGAGCTTTGGCCGTCAAACGTGTCGGGTGGAAAAGTGCTCAACGTGCTGCCCCCGCTTGAATTCGCGTCCCAGGTTTCCTTTTGCACGCGTATGGCCGGCACGAGGGTGACGGTTTTGATGGGAATGGACATCAGGTTCAGGTCCAGCACGTACTCTTTCAGGTGCGAATCGCCGATGAGGTTGGTATAGCCATAGCCGCTGGAGGGACTGGGCAGGTAACTCGCGTTGAAAGCATCGCCATAAATCCGGTTGCCCGAGAAATTGTTGTCGAGGTTGGCGAACATGAACCCGGTTGAAAACATCAGGTTGGGCTTGAGCCAGGTCTCGCTGGAGGCGTGCACGTTGAACAGGTCGTACGTGGTTTTTTGCTGGTCAGTGACGTAGGGAGCGGAGGGGGGAAACGGGTCGGTCAGGAAGCGCGTGGTATAGAGTGAGTTGTTCAAATCCGCCGTTTCATAACGCAGACCCAGCACCAGGTCGGTCGCCTTGATGTGTTGTTTCGCGTCGAGTTCAAAGGTGTCGATCTTCTCGTCCAGGTTGTAAAAACTGGGCGCCAATCCCTGCACCAGTGTCGGATTAACGAACAGGTCGGGATGCTCCGGTCCCCAGATAGTCGAGCTTTTGTCGCCGTCACGGTAACGATGCGAGTACTTAAAGGTGATTGCCGGAAGTTTCTCCAGCGTCAGGCCGCCTTCAAAAGAGTATTCGCCGCGGTCCAGTGCCAGCGCGCCAGACGGACTCGAATATTCCGTTCCGGTCGGCGGATAAAAACCACCGGCGTCATTGTACCAGGTGCGGAAATTCTCCGCTTTGAACCGGAGGAACCACAGGTCGGGATGGGTCAACCCGAGGCCCAACGAATAGTCGTGATTGTCGAAAATCGAGTGGCCGTCCAAAGTCAACAGGGTGTTGGTGAACGGGCTGCCCTGCACGTGCAGGTCTTCGATGCCGCCAAACGCGCCGCTGCCCCAATGCAAGCTTTCTTCCGCCTGTGCCGGATTACCTCTGGTCAGGAGGCCGCCGCCGCCAAGAGTGATCCAGTCGCTGTAGGCGCCCGGATTGCCTTCGAAATAATCCTGCGGCGACAACGCCGGGCTGTTGGTGTCGTCGGCCAGCGCCCGCCCGCCGAAAGCCAGCAGCAAAACTCCCATCAACCAGAACGAACCCCAGCGGGCCGAACCGGAGGCCGGCGTTCCAACCGCGGGCGGACCGGCCGGCCGCGCTTCGGTGCCATCCGAACGTCGCGCTGGGTTGCGTTGAAAGGGTTTCATCTTCAATGCAAATCGAAATTAAAATTGCAGTTGCGGGTTCACGCGGGAACCGTGCACGGCTTCATGGCAACCGGCGGTCCAGCAGGTGCCTTGCTGCAGGCGCAACGTATGGTCCGAGCCCCCAATGAGGAGTTGGGCGCCTTGTTGCTGGACAAAATGACATTTCAGACAGAGGTTCGAGTTGCGGTTGACCAGCAGCTTGGGGTTGACCGAGCCGTGCGGGTTATGACAGGTGGTGCAACCTTCGCGCACCGCTTCATGTTCGAATACAAACGGCCCCTGTTGCGCAGGATGACAACGCAGGCACATCTCATTTTCGGAAAGCAACGAAGTGCCGCCGCCGGCGAGAATGGAGCCTTTGTGCGGGTCATGGCAGTCGGAACAAGTCATCCTGCCTTCGGGCACCGGATGGTGATTGGGAAGATTGAACTGCCCGCGCACGTCGGCGTGGCAGGTGTAACAGACGGTTTCCTCCGAGCGCGCCGGTTCGACCGCGAGGTGCACGCCGTAACTGCCCGTTTCGGCGCGGCCGGAGGTGAAAATGTAGGGAGGCTTTGTGTCTCCGCCCGATTCCGCGTGGGTGCTGCACGGGCCGTGGCAGGATTCACACCCGGCGTCCAACGCGTTGGTTCCCTGGGCCATCAGCCGCGCGTGATCGGCCGTGGCAAAATCCTTGTAGAGGTTGTCATGGCACGTGTCGCATTGTTCCGAACCGATGTAGGTGGCGCCCGGGTAATTGGGGAGCTGGACCACGGTGCGGTTGACGGTGCTGCACGAAATCGCCACCAGAAGCGGAACCACCACGACGCCCGCCAGCGCCAGCCATCTTTTCCACTTGGCCGTCGGTGTTCCAACCTGTCCTGAGATGTGCTTCAGCATGTTTTTCACCGGCGACTTCATTGGTACAATTGGCCCTCCACAAAGCTTTGCGCGGTTTGTAAAAGTTCGATGTCATAAGGCCCATTGTGGACACCGTAACTGCCGTCGTACAAAACCAGATACAAATCGAACCGCGCCTGCATGATGTTGGTGGAAATCAGGGCCTGTTGCGCCGCATTCGTCGGGCCGACGCCACCCGGAGACAAATCACCCGGCGTCGAATATTCCCAGGCGAAGGTTCCGTAATTCGTTCGCAATTCCGCCGGCGCATCGTTGGTGGCCCACATATCCAGCAGGCCCTTGGTTTGCTGGATTTGATTCGAAATAGTCACCGTTGCGAACTGGACCAGGCCGGTCGGGTCGGAGTGGCAATTGAAACAGAGTTGATACGTGGCGACCTGGAAAGTGTGGCCGCTCGGATTGTTCGGGTCGGTCTGCATGTGGCATTCGGTGCATTGCATTTCCAGCCGCGAGTGCGTGGAGGGGAAGTTCGGGGAAGACCCGTCCGCCATCGCGCCGACGGTGCCCAGCAGCATGTTGTACTGGGGCGAATGATGCGGCGAACGGCTGGTATCCGTCCAGGACGAGCCGCGGTCGTTGTGACATTGGGCACAGACATTGATAGTAGGATTGTACTTGTTCGAAAATACGTCCGAGGTCGTCAGGACGAAATCATTGGTCGAAGCGTAGGGGTTGCGAAGCTGGTTGGTGTAAATCGCTCCCAGTTCATTGTTGGTAATGAAGGCAACGTTCCCGGTCAGTTGGTTGGTAAAGGTGATGATCCCATTCAAATCGTTCGTCCAGGCATAAGCCTGATGCGCGTCGTGACAAACGGCGCAGGTGATGGCGACATTGAAATCATTGGTTAGCGTTGTGCTGGGATTTTCGCCTTCCAGGAAGGCTTCCCGGGCGGAACCGGAATGGCACCGGCCGCAACTGCTGATGCTGCTTGCAGAGGATGCCATGGATTGAAGCACGTCGGGCACCACGGCGCCATGCGGTGATGCGCTCCAATCCTCGAAACCAAACCCCAGCGGGTGCCGGGTAACGACCGATGCGGGAGTGAGCCGGGCACTGTGGCAACCGCCGCAAACCTGCGCGGCGAGTTCCACGCGCGGCACCACCGTCGGATCGCCGGGATTGGCGGCGTGATTGGCGGCCGGTCCATGGCAACTCTCGCATTGCACGCCTTCGAGTTGCGGCGTTTTGAGGGCATTCGTGAAGCCCGTTGGCAATTCATAACCGACGGTGTGGCAGGCCAGACAGCTCGAATTGGTGTCCTGATGAATCCGTTGGAGACTCGCGAAGGCTTGGGCGTGGGCGGTGAGGATATACGTCGAATGAACACCGGCATGACATTCTGCGCAGACCTGCGCGCCAGCGTAACTCGACACCGGACCGGAAACACGGAAAAAGTCATTGCTGTAGAGGTTCGTGACGGTGGTGGTCCGGCCCAGGTTGAAATTGCCTACCGGCTGCCAGCTTCCGCTCTGCAACAGGAATTTGTGGTACACATGGTAATAACCCGATGGGCCGTCCCAGGTCAACGCAACGCCATTGGTGGCTTGTCGAATGCCCGTCATCACCGGCATTCCGGGCATGCCACCCGGTTGTATGATACTTAGATGTTGGACGCCTTGCGTCCAGCCCGACAAGCTGGTCAAAAGAAAACCCGCCAGCGCCAGAATCGAAACGAACGCCCGCTCGACACCTGATGCACTGGCAGAGTTCATAGGCAGCAAATGCGGTTGCCTGGGCAATCCACGTTTGAAGGTGCTGGCAACCGCCGTTGGCTGCCCGTTAATAATCGGGCGACCACAGGCTGGCCAGTCTGCTGATGCTGAGCAGGTTACAAATTGAATTCGAGCCTTCATTTGCGCTATTGCAGACTCACATCAAGGTGGGTTTGAAGCTATTCCGATATTGCTGTTTGCTCACCCCGATTTGCCCTATATTTGCCAAAAAACATGTGGTGAGCGTTTATCCGAACGAATTTCCCTCGCCTCGCTCATCGAGCTCTGGCAGGTTGTAACACTCTGATAAGGCCCACAAGTACAAAAGAGACAACGATGAGACCGGCATTGACCGATGAAACGGGTTCCATGAACAAACCGCAAAAAAGGGAACAGGCCCAGGTTCGAATTGTCATTCTTGCGCTGGTGTCCTTTCTGTTGGGCGTGGCGGCGACCGCCTTTTGGTTTCACCTGGCCTCCAACCGCACGGCGGAAAGTGTGAGTTCCCGGGCAAGTAGTGAAGGGAACCAGCAGGACAACCAGCCATCCGCCGTGCCATCGTCCGGTGCGAATTCGCCGGCACGAACGTTTGTGGAACAACCGGTGCCGGTCGCCCCGGCGGCCATCAAAGACGTCAAGCGTGTGCTGCCCAATTACGCTTCAATGTCCGTTGACGAAGGAACGGAAATTCTGCGGCAGGCCGCGCTGAAAGAATTCGCGGCGGCGGCGCAGGAACTGCAGAGTCAGGTTGCTCAGGCGCAGGCGCAATTGAGTCAGGCGGAAAGCCAATCCCCGGCCGCCCAGCAGGCGGCCATGAAACATTTGCAGCAAGTGCAGGCGGAGCAGAGCCAGAAGCTCCAGCAGATCGGCGGAGAATTGCAGACGCAAATCACCGCGCTGAAGCAACTGAAGAGTGCAAAATGATGTTTGCCGCAGGTTGATGGCGGGCACGCAATAGATCAGGCCAGGCTGGGAGTGCCGGCATCCTGCCGGCGAGTTTCCCGATGGCTGGCTACACGATACGCCGGCAGGATGCCGGTGCTCCCGGAAAAAGCAATTCCCCAACAAAAAACCCCTCCCCGGTTGGCGGGGAGGGGCAGTAGTATGATGCTTCTCTCTTTGCGGTTACGGGTTCGGGTTGGTGATGACCCGGAAGAACATTTGCACGTTGTTCCGCGTTGGAGTGACGTAACTGACCGAGTTGCCCGTGCCCGAAATGGGGTTGCCAATGTTTTGCCAGCCGCCGCTGAGGGACGAAATGCCCTGAATCTGATACGTATTCCCCTGGGTCGTGTTAAAGGCAATCTCCGCCGCGGTGTAGATGGCGATGCTATTGGTGACTCCCGAGTTGACCAGGGTCTTGCCATCCATCCAGACCACGCCGCCCGGAACCGTAATTCCGTTTTGTGTCGGATTAAGTCCCAAGGCATACATCATCCAGTTGGGAACGTTGTTGGTGTTGTTGATGGCATTGGGAGCGGCGTTCGGATTGCTGAGTGAGCCAAAGTAATTGGTTTGCCAGGAATCAGGCAAGCCGTCGTTGTTGGCATCGCCGGTCAGATTGGCGATGGACGCCTTGAGCAATCCCACCGCGTACGCCGTATTGTGGATGCCCAGGCTGCCGTCATTGCTCACGAACTCCCAATTATAAGCCGCTTCCAACTGTGGCGTCGTCCAGGTCGCCATATTGGTCGTGTTCACACCGGGCGGTAACAACGCGGCCAGTTTGTTCAGGAGGGTTTGTACCTCGGTCTGGACGCCGTTAATCACGCCGTCGCCGTTGTAATCCTGCAACGGGAAGTCGAATGAGGTGACGGTTGCTCCGTGGCATTGCTGACAGGCGGCGACCAAATCCACTCCGTTGGCGCTCACGTTGAACGTATGACCACCGGCGACGAGGAACGAGGGGTTGTTGGTCGCGAGCGTCTGCATGTGGCAGGTCACACAGCTATCGGAAACCGCGTTGGCGTGGGCCGAACTGGGAATAGTTTGACCGTAGTTGAAACCATTGACGCCTTCCAACATGTCGGCCTGTGGCCCGAGGTGCGGCCCAAAATTAGAATGATAAGTGGTGGCGTAAGTCGCCGCCTTCTGACGGGCATGGTGGCATTGCATGCACAGCAGCCCCTCTCCACCATTGGTGACGACGGTGCCATCCATGAGCGCTACGCTCGTCATGGCCCGAATCAGGTGCAGATTGTTGGTGGGTGACGTTTCGCCATGCGGATCATGGCAGGTTTGACAATCAATCGGATGGTAACTCGTGTCGGACGTGGTCGTTCCCTGCATTCGGGCGGTGAAGCCTACGCCACTATGACAGCCCACGCAACTGGCTATGCCGACCGGATCGCGGGTCGTGACGGCGTGAAGGGAATTTTGCCATTGCGCAACATTGGGTTCGTTGAACAGGGAATCATGGCATTGGGCGCAGACACCCGAACCGTAGCTGATGGCGATCACATTGGTTTTGCCGAACGTGTCCATGTGCTGGCTGCCCGGCCCGTGGCAATTCTCACATTGGATGTTGGCGACGTTGGCGAGCGCCGGATAATTGGTCTCCAGGCTCGCCCAATTGCCATTGGTCATAACCGTTGGGAAATGCCATCCCAGCGACGTGGCCACATCGTCAAACCCGCCGTTGACCGCCAGCGCGTTGGTGTCGTAACCAACCGTATGACACTTGATGCAATTGGCGCTGTAGTGGCTGCCCGCCAGAATGCCGTCAATGCCCCGCGCAAACTGGGTGGCGTGCCCCGTCAGCTCCCACGGCACGACTTTGTTCGGCGCGATCTGGCCGCCACTGTGGCACAGGGCGCAGCCGGAAGTGCCCGGCAGCAGGCCAACGCCCATATAGGTGCCCGCGGTAATGGTGATGGTTACGTTGGTGGTTCCCGCGTTGGCGGTGTAAAGGGTGGCCGTCACTTTGTATTGATCGTTGGTGGTGAACCCCGCCACGTCCGGACGCAACAACATGCGGCCGGCCGCCTGATAAACCAGGCGGTCAGACACCTCATAAACCGGCACATTCGTCGTCAACGGGCTGGCTTGCAGATTCGTCACCGCCGAACCGACGGGTTTTTGAGTCAGCGTCCAAGTGATGTTCGTGACGATCGGCACGGAAACATTGGTGGCCACGTCAATTTCGAGATATACCGGCTGGCCCACACCCACGGTCGTCAAGCCGCCGGAAACCTCCATGCTGGCGGGAAGCCCATACGTTGCGATTTCGCCGGGCGTCAGCGGGCGGGCGACAAGCTGGGCTTGAATCGCCTGGGCTTCCGTGGTCGCAACGGTCATGGCCGTCAACACCGCCGTCATCAGACAAGTTTTAATGAAGAGTTTGCTGTTCATATTTTTGGTTCCATTTTGGAGATCGTTGTCATGCAAATTGGGTTTGGGATTGGAAGACCGCCGGAGTCAAAACGGCCTTGATGGGGCAGAAAGACCGCTGGCCGGCTCCATTAATGTTTTCTGCGGTTGGCGCGATTTTGGCCATCGCCCCCGCCGTCCGTTCGGCAATGATCGCCTGGCAACGCGACAGTTCCTGTTCGCGGCATTTCGCGTTCTCGCGCACGATGGCTTCGAGATCGTCAATGTCGTACAGAAACACGTTGTTCAATTGCTGCACCGCCGGGTCAATGTCCCGCGGCACGGCAATGTCCACGAGGAACAGCGGGCGGTTGCGCCGCGCGGCAAGAACGGAGGCGACGTCGTCGCGATGCAAAATGGTGTGCGGCGAACCGGTCGAACTGACCACGATGTCCGCATCGGTCAGCGCCTGCCGGCATTCCTCAAAACGAATGGCGCGGCCGCCGAATTCGGCGGCGAGGTTCTGCGCGCGTTCGAAGGAACGATTGGACACCAGCACCGTCCTGGCGCCGCGCTTGGCCAGGTGGCGGACGCAGGCTTCGCCCATTTTGCCCGCGCCGATAATCATCACCACCTTCTCGCTCAAATCGCGATCAAAAATCCTTTCGGCGAGTTCCACCGCCACGCTGCCTACCGAGGTGGCGCCGCGACCGATGGCGGTTTTGGTCCGGATTTCCTTGGCCGCTTGCAGCGCCGTTTGAAAGACCCGGTTCAGAATCTTCCCGGTCAGTTTCATCTCCTGCGCCGCAAGATAGCCGTGCTTGACCTGGCCGGTGATTTCCGTTTCACCCAGCACCATCGAATCCAATCCGCTCGTCACCGCAAATAGATGGCTTAACGCCTCTCTGCCTTCCTTGACATAGAGATAAGGTGAAAAATCAAAGTGGCTGCCGGTCAATTCCTGGAAGAGCCTTTGCACGTTGCCGTTCAGTTCCGGAGAAACGCCGTAAATTTCCACGCGATTGCAGGTGGAGAGCAGTACGACTTCGGAGAGATTGCCGCGCAGCTTCAACCGGCAGCCGCAGCAGGACAGGCGCGAGCGTTGCACCGCCAGGCGCTCACGCACTTCCACCGGCGCCGTCTTGTAGCTTAAACCGGCAACAAAAATTTTCATGGCCTTCTCCTCCGGGGGACACCGCCTCGGGCGGGAGCCGGTACGGGTTGGAACCGGGACAAACCATTCAGAAAGCAGCCAGCCAGCCCTTGAGTCCTGGCTATCAGGGCGTCCCATTTTACATTCAGCCACCGGCTGCTTTTTTTCATTGTGATTACCCTAAACCAATAACCGGTAACCGCTCGCCGATCCTTGCCAAACACTTTACTTTTTTTGTCCTGACAAAATTAAGATATGTTAATACATATGCTACATAATAATTAGGTTATATTAGTATATTTTGATGGAAAAGCGAATATTGTCCTTTAAATATCAATAGAATTGAATAGCCTGCCAAGCCGGAGAAACAGACGGTGAGGTTTTTTTGGGGCAACACTGACGTGGGATTGCCGGCTGGCAGTCAATGAACAATGCCTAATTCACTGACATAAATTGATTAGCTGGCAATATGGATTTGAGAGCTCAACCGCCAGGTCGAGCCGTTTCTTTAACCTGATCAATCCATCGCCGCCGGCCCTCCGTCATCAACTCACGGCCATGCTCAGGAGAAATTCGATGTTGCTCTTGGTTTTCTTGAGTTTGCCCAACAGCAATTCCATCGCCTCCACCGGCGGCACCCCGGTCAGCGCACGGCGCAGCAGGACGATGCGGTTGAGTTCGTCCGGGTGATAAAGCAATTCCTCCTTGCGCGTGCCGGAACGTTCGATGTTGATCGATGGGAAAATACGGCGATCCACCAGGGCACGGTCCAGATGCACTTCCATGTTGCCGGTGCCTTTGAACTCTTCGAAAATCACTTCGTCCATGCGGCTGCCGGTGTCCACCAGCGCGGTGGCCATGATGGTGAGCGAGCCGCCCTCCTCAATGTTGCGCGCCGCGCCAAAAAAACGCTTGGGCTTGTGCAGCGCGTTGGCATCCACACCGCCGGACAGAATCTTGCCCGGAGTGCGGCTGAATCGTGTTGTAGGCGCGGGCGAGGCGGGTGATGGAGTCGAGCAGAATCACCACGTCACGCTTGTGCTCGATCATGCGGCGCGCTTTTTCGATGACCATTTCGGCCACCTGCACGTGCCGTTCCGGCGGCTCGTCGAACGTGGAGCTGATGACTTCCGCGCCTTTGCAGGTGCGCTCCATGTCGGTGACTTCCTCGGGCCGCTCGTCAATGAGCAGAATGAACAGGTAGGTCTCCGGATTGTTTTTCAAAATCGCGTTGGCAATTTTCTGCATGAGCACGGTTTTGCCCGTGCGCGGCGGCGCGACGATCAGGCCGCGCGTGCCTTTGCCAATCGGGCAGACCAGGTCCAGCACCCGGGTGTTAACCTCGTCCGGCAGCGGTTTCGAGCAGGAACCGCTTGTTCGGAAACAGCGGCGTGAGATTGTCGAAATGCGTTTTTTCCTTGGCCTTGTCCGGGTCTTCCCCGTCCACGGCCTCGACCTTGAGCAACGCGAAAAATTTTTCCTTTTCCTTGGGCGGCCGGATCTGGCCGGCGATGAGGTTGCCCGTCTGCAAATCGAACCGCCGGATCTGCGACGGCGACACGTAAATATCCTCCGGGCACGGCAGGTAATTAAAGCTCTGTGAGCGGAGAAAGCCGAAACCCTCCGGCAGGATTTCCAGCACGCCCTCGGAAAACAACACGCCCGCGCGCTCGGCGTTTTTCTGGAGGATGTGGAAAATGACCTCGTGCTTGCGCATCGTGCCGAAATTTTCCACGCCGAGCTCCTTGGCCATGTGGTTCAACTCGCTCATCTGCATCGCCTGCAATTTGGCGATGTTGAGCGACGCGGCGATTTTGTCGCGTTGCGGTCCGCGGCGTTCCTCCGCTCTCGGCTCCTCGGCAGTGGGCTCGACCGGCGTGGAGGGCGGCTGCAATTCCGGTTCAGGCGCAGGCGGCGGTTCGATGACAGCGGTTTCCGGCGCCGGGCCACCGTTCAAATCCGGCGATTCCACGGCGGAAGTTTCCTCCGTTTTCACTTTGGTCTTTCTGGTTGAGACTCTTGGCATAAATCAAATTGGTGAATTGGCCATGGTTTCGATTGCCGACGGTCCTTGGCGCGTCATGAAAAGCAGTCACGCATTGGACGGCCCGCGACCGGAAAAGTTCAAAATGGATTTGTTAATCAGGCGTTCAAGGCCATTCAGCCTTCAATACGGCAAGGGAAACTTTACAGTCAACTCAAGCCCAGTCTGGCGCAATTTGGCCGCCGTGTCAAATCCGTTTTTTCCTGTGCGATTTCCTCCCCGGCGGGTGCTATTAATTGAACATGACACCGGACTCAGAGTTGCTTGGCCGTTACGCCCGAACCCGTTCCGAGGACGCCTTTGCCGAACTGGTAAGGCGGCACGTCAATCTCGTCTATTCAGCGGCCTTGCGGCAGGTCAATGGTGACGCGCATCTGGCGCAGGATGTGGCCCAAACGGTCTTTGCCGACCTGGCGCGGAAGGCCGATTCGCTGGCCCGGCGCGAATCGTTGACCGGCTGGCTTTATACCAGCACCCATTTTGCCGCCGCGAAAATCGCGCGGACGGAGGATCGCCGCCGCCAGCGCGAGGACAAATTTATGCGCGAACTCATTTCGGAAACCGCGCCGGAAGCCGACTGGGAGAAAATCCGTCCGGCGCTGGACAACGTTATGCACGAACTCAAGGAAACCGACCGCGAGGCGATTCTGTTGCGGTATTTTGAAAACCGGCAGTTTGCCGAAGTGGGCGCCAGGCTCGGCCTCAGTGAAAACGCTGCGCGGATGCGAGTGGAGCGCGCGCTGGAAAAACTTCACGCCATATTCGCCGAGCGCGGTATTGCCACGACGGCGGCGCTGGCGTCCGTGATTTCTGCGAACGCCGTCCAACTGGCACCGGCAAATTTGGCGGCAACGCTCGCGACGACATCTTTTGCGGCCGCGGGAACTGGAACCTTCACGCTTTTGAAAATTATGACCGCAACTCAATTCAAATTCAGCATCGGCGCACTGGTGATATCTGGCGCGATTACGGCCTTTGTGATTCAACACCAGGCGCAGGACAAATTGCGTGTTGAAAACGAATCGTTGCACCAGCAAATCACGCAACTCCAATCAGACAACCTCAGTCTCTCCCGGCGCGAGGCGGTGGCGAAGCTCATGCTCCGCCTGCCCGCGCCGCAAATGCAGATGGCCACCGCGGCAGCCGCATTGCCAACGGCAGATTTGCAATCCACAAATCTTTGGGGCCGACTGAAAGACAAGCCGCCCAAACTGACCCGTGAGCAGGTCGAGTCTTATCTCAAGGCAAATGGACGCAGTGCTGCAAACCTGCTTGCTGCATTTCGTACCAGCGGCGACCCGGCGTTGCTGAAGGAGGCGATGCAGGAATATCCGAACGACCCGCAGGTCGCATTTGAGGCGGTTTTCGACAAGGACTTGTCTCCCGAGAAACAGCGTCAGTGGTTGAATACGTTTGAGAAGGCCGCTCCTGGCAATGCGCTGGCGAATTATCTTTCGGCGCTTAATTACTTCAGCTCTGGCCAGATGGATCAAGGCGTGCAGGAGCTGGCCGCCGCTTCCGACAAACCGATGGACGATTACACGGTCAGCCGCATTCAGGATGACGTGGAAGCCTATCTTGCGTCGGGTTATTCATTGGCGGAGGCCAAACAGATGGCTGCGATGCAATTGATGCTGCCGCAACTTGCCCAATTCAAACAATTGGGACTGGACACCGTTGATTTGGCGAATGCCTATCGTCAGGCTGGCGATGCGGCTTCCGCGCAGGCGGCACTACAGTTGGCTGCAAATCTGGGGCAACGCTATGCCAATCAATCTCCCGGTGAGGCGGAAATCAGCCAGTTGGTGGGAATATTCATCGAACGGAACGCCCTTCAAGCAATGAATCCCACCGGCCCTTATGGCGGCAATGGCCAAACCGTGCAAGACCGACTGAATCAACTTGCCGGGGAAAAAACCGCACTCACAGAACTCGATCAGCAGGCTACAGCTTTGTTTCCGGTATTGTCGGATCAGGATTGGATTATTTATAAAGATCGTTGGTTGATGTTCGGCGAGGACAACGCATTGCGATGGGTCATCAGCAAGCACGGGCAGCACTGAGCGGTCAATACGGCAGGCGAAATTTTCCCGTCAACTCGCGGACGCGCTGCCGGACCTTGTGCGCCGCCTCGGTATTTTTGGTGTCCATCAGCACTTCTGAAATCATGTCCGCGATGGCCGCCATTTCCGGCTCTTTCATGCCGCGCGTGGTCACCGCCGGCGTACCCAGCCGGATGCCGCTGGCCTGAAACGGCGAACGGGTCTCGAACGGAATGGTGTTCTTGTTGACGGTGATGCCGGCTTCGTCGAGCACAATCTGGCACTCCTTGCCGGTCAGGTTTTTCACCCCCACGTCCACCAGCATCAGGTGGTTGTCCGTGCCGCCGCTGACCAGCCGGTAGCCGTTGTGTTTCATGCCCTCGGCCAGTGTTTTGGCGTTCTTAACAATTTGCTCCTGATACATCTTGAATGACGGTTGCAAGGCTTCGTGAAAACAAACTGCCTTGCCGGCGATGACATGTTCCAGCGGCCCGCCCTGAATGCCAGGGAAAACGGTGGAATCAATTTCCTTGGCAAATTTTTCACGGCATAAAATCAAACCGCCGCGCGGCCCGCGCAAGGTCTTGTGGGTGGTGGTGGTGACAAAATCCGCGTGTGCCATCGGGCTGGGATGCAGTCCGGTGGCGACCAGCCCGGCAATATGCGCAATGTCCGCCAGCAGGTACGCGCCGACTTCGCGGGCAATTTCACCCATCCGCGCAAAATCAATGATTCGTGGATACGCGCTGGCGCCGACGGTGATCATGCTGCGGCTTATGTTCGCGCGCCATGGCGGCGAGCTGGTCGTAGTCAATCCGCTCGTCGTCCTTGCGGACACCGTAATGGACGATTTCGAAAAATTTGCCGGAGAAATTGGCCTTGTTGCCGTGGGTCAAATGCCCGCCGTGGCTTAAATCCATCGTAAGCATCTTGTCGCCGGGCTTGAGCACGGCGAAATAGACGGCCATGTTCGCCTGGCTGCCGGAATGCGGCTGGACGTTGACGTGTTCCGCGCCAAACAGTTTTTTCGCGCGGTCAATGGCGAGCTGTTCAATCGTGTCAATGTTTTCGCAGCCGCCGTACCAGCGTTTCTTCGGCAGGCCCTCGGCATATTTGTTCGTGAGCACCGAACCTTGCGCTTCCAAAACCGCCGGGCTGACAAAATTTTCGCTGGCGATCAATTCGATGTTTTCCTGCTGACGCAGGCGCTCGTGTTCGATGGCTTCGGCCACGATGGAATCCACGGCGCGCAGCCGCAATTGTGGCGGAACGGACTTCGATTCCATTTTGAGAACGCGCCGTTCGTGACGGCCGCCTTCAAATTTTGCGTTCAGAAACGCGTTGAGAATCCTTTTAGCAGCTTCGACCGAAGTGGATTTGCCAGCCAGGCAAAGGACATTCGCGCCATTGTGCTGCCGCGCCAGGGCGGCGGCCTGCTCGTTGTCCACCAGCGCGGCGCGGACACCGGGGACTTTGTTCGCCGCGATGCTCATGCCGACGCCGCTCGTGCACACGAGCAGGCCGAGTTCCGCCTGGCCCGCCGCCACGGCTTCCGCGACCGGCTGGGCAAAATCAGGATAATCATCGCCGGGTTCCTTTGCTTTTGCACCGAAATCCGCGATGCTCAGGCCGCGTTGCTGCAGATGCTGTTTCAATGCTTCCTTTAATTCATAGCCACCGTGATCCGCGCCCAGGGCAAAATTCACGGTCACCACGGGTTTCGGGGCGTGCAGGACCGACAGAATTTTATGCTGTTCCATAAATTTCAACAGAGAGGCGACCCCCTGCTCGATTTGATTGCGGCAATGCTCATAGACTTCGTAAGAACCGCCGATCGGGTCGCTGATGTCCTTTTCAAAATCTTCGAGCGTTTCGTCAAATTCGCACAGCAGAAAGGTTTTGTCCGCCGCCTGCGGATACAATAGCACAATCGTGTCCACGTGACTGTGGGTCATGCCGAAAATATAATCCGCCTCCCGGACCAGTTCCGCCGTCAGTGCCCGGCTGCGGTGCGCTGAAATATCCGCGCCCCGTTCGCGCATGGCCTGGACCGAATGCGGGGTGGGCGGCTGGTCGTTCATCGCACCCAACCCGGCCGACAGCGTGCGGAATTCCCCGCGCCCGTTCGTGGCCCGGCGAAAAAGCCCTTCGGCCATCGGGCTGCGGCAGACGTTTCCGGTGCAGACAAAAAGGACGGTTTTCATTCAGCGCGGCAGCTCAAAGTGAGTGGTGAAGGGTGAATCGTCAACGCCGAAATCACAGCCGGGATTCATGCACAATGGCAAGCCCCTTGATTAAATCCACGGCACGGGCCAGAACCGGGTCTTGGATCAAAGGTGCCACTTTGTGCGCCGATTTGGCGGGCGCCGGCACCGGCAGGGCGGCCCCGTTGTCATCGCCACCCTTCAATTTCTCCCGCACCAGATCCGCTTCGCTGGTGTGATCCACAAACGGCAGAAAATCGTTGGTGGCAACCGTGGGGGAAGTGTCGTTCTGTGCCAGTGCCACATAGGGATTTTTCAAGTACGCGCGTTCGTCGTCCGGACTTATCGTCACCGCGATGTCGGGCGACACGTGTGAAATCACCGTGCCATCACCCAGTTTGACCGGGTTGGTCGCAATGCGCAGGTATTCGCCGTTTTTCAAGGGGAAATCCATGGTCGTCATGGCCAAACCCGCCGTGGGGTTTCCGATGATCAATCCCGCGTCCGCCTCGCGCAAGGCTGCGGCCAAGGCCTCGGCGGCGCCGGTGGTTTCGCCGTTGACCAGCACCATTAACGGACCGGGGATCGGTTCCCGGGCGGGTTGCGATGATTCAACGCCCTCGCTCCATTTCAGCAGCGGCATCTTTTTCGTCACGAACAAATCCGCCGTGGCCACGGCCGCCGCGTAATCGTTGCCGTCGGCAAAACGCAAATCGAGCGCCATTCCGACGACTTTGTTGGTGGCCGTCAGGCTGTGATACGCCGTGTCCAATTGATTCGCCAGATCATCTCCCACCCGCCCCACGTGCAGATAAGCCACGTTGCTTTCGAGGACCGCCGATGTGATCAACACCGATCCGCTGGGTGAAATGGGCGTTTCCTCCCGTCCTCCGACCAGGGTCGCCCGGCCATGCAATTGGGACAGCAAACCTGTGACGGCGGCGGAGTTCAACCCGACGCCCGTCACGCCCGGAAGATTTGCCCGGAGCAATTCATAAACCTGTTTGAAATCTGGAGTAGAGTTGGTCGTTTCCGCGCGCGACCAACCGCTGGCCGCCAGCAAAGTCGCAAACGTCAGCGTAAACAGCCCTAAAAAACGTCGTATCATGACCGCCCAAAATGGTTCACAACCGGCGGGAAGTAAAGCGGCAACCGATTTGATTTGGGAGCGCCGGCATCCCTGCCGGCAAATTCGACACAAGGACTCGCCGGCAAGATGCCGGCGCTCCCGGCTCTTCACATAGCCGTTTTTTGTCGGATTTGCGCCGGGGGCGGCGATATACTTTTAAAAGCATGACAAGCGATTTGGATTTGCTGCGGCAATTCGCGCGCGAAAATTCGCAGGACGCCTTTGGCGAAATCGTCCGCCGCCACCTGGATCTCGTTTATTCCGCCGCGTTGCGTCAGGTCCGCTCGCCACAACTGGCCGAGGAAATTGCGCAATCCGTCTTTGCCGACCTCGCGCGCAACGCCGGCAAATTGCGCGTGGCCGCCGGCGGCTCGCCGGTTTTGACTGCCTGGCTTTATGCGGTCACGCGCCGGACGGCGATTGACGTCATCCGCAAGGAATCGCGCCGGCAGTTGCGCGAACAAATCGCCGTGGAGATGAACAACATGAATGCGACCGCCAACGACTGGGCACAAATCGAGCCGCTGCTGGACGACGCGATGGCGGCGCTCGACGAAAGTGATCGCAGCGCGGTTCTGCTGCGTTTTTTTGAAAACAAGAGCCTGCGCGAAGTCGGCGAGGCCATGGGCACGTCCGATGACGCCGCACAAAAACGCGTCAGCCGCGCCGTGGAACGGCTGCGCGAATTCTTCTCAAGGCAAAATGTGAAGATTGGCGCCGGCGGACTGGCCGTTTTGATTTCCGCCAATGCTGTCCAATCCGCGCCAGTCGGGTTGAGCGCAACCATTGCAACTGGCGCCGCTTTAGCCATCACAACCATAGGATTGACCATGATTCACAAAATTCTTATCGCAGGATTGGCTGCTACCATGGTCGGAATTGGCCTTTACGCTGTTCATTTACAAAAGCAAATCGGTCAACTGCAAGAACAGCAGGCTCCGTTGGCCGGGCAAATCCGGCAATTGCAGCGCGAGCGGGACGAGGCGACAAACGAATTAGCGGCGGTGGAAGCGGAAAACTTGCAATTGCAATCCGACCAGAGTGAGACCGAGCTTTTACGTTTGCGCGATGAAGTAACGCGGCTGCAAAACCAGGTAAACCATTCGGCAGAAAATGCGACAATCTCGCCAAAATGGCAGAACTGGAACAATCACCAAACCATCGGTTCATTCTATGCCGTCGCGAGCACTGCAACGGAAACCGTCGCCGTCGGCATTGATGGTCGCATTGCCACCCGCAACAATGCCACCGGCATTTGGAATATCCAATCCTTCACCGGCGATCCCGATTTTCGCGCGATTGCCTGCGCCAACAATCAATACGTCGTCGTTCGTGAGGCAGGTTTCATCATGACCAGCCCGGACGGGATCAGATGGACAAATCGCCGTTCTCCAACCAAGGAAAACCTGCTGGGATTATTTTGGGATGGACATCAATATCTTGCAGGCGGGGACAAGGGAACAATATTATCCAGCCCGGACGGCATCGAATGGACCAGGCGCAATTCGGGAAGCCAGATAAACTTTTACGGTTTCAGTTACTCCGGTACGCGCTATGTCGCCGTCGGAAATGATGGCATCCGTATTAGCAACGATGCCATCACTTGGACGACGCCAGCGAACGCGCCATCGGTTCCCTTCACAGCTTGCACCTGGACAGGCACTGAATTTCTGGCCTGCGGACTTGGATTGGATAAAAATCCCACCATTTACACGAGTCCGGACGGCGATGTCTGGACGCTTCGTGACACCACCCTTACGGCATCGCTCCGAGCGGCTATGACAATTAATGGCACCATCTATGTTGCGGGTGACGATGTTGTCGAAAAATCTACTGACGGGGGAACCACCTGGACGAATACCTTCAACAAATCCAAAAGCAACAATCTTTTCATGGGCTTGGCCGACAACGGTGAGTTTTTAATTGTCGTTGGATTCAACGGCAATGTTTGGGCGAAGCCCGTGTCAGCACCCAGACTTCACAGCCGCCCATAAATCATCGTCATGCCTTCGGGGCAATGTCGCGGCGGTGGGTCCGGGGCTGGGCTAACCCCGTTGCCGCAGTTCAAAGTGCTTGGTTTTGTCGCTGGTGGTCTTGGGAAGCGCCGATACAAATTCGATTTCGCGCGGGTATTTGTAGGACGCGGCGGCGGATTTGCAGTGTTGCTGTAACGCGTGCTTCAGGTCGTCGCTCGCCGCGGCTTCGGGACGCAGCACGACGAACGCCTTGACAATCTGGCCGCGCAATTCGTCCGGTTTTCCCACCACCGCCACGTCCTGCACGGCGGCATGTTCCAGCAACGCGCTTTCCACCTCGAACGGCCCGATGCGGTAGCCGGAGCTTTTGATCACGTCATCCTTGCGGCCCACAAAATAGAAATAACCGTCGGCGTCGCGCACGGCGCGGTCGCCGGTCAGATACCAGTCGCCGTGGAAATGCGCCGCCATTTCCTTCGGGTTCAGCCAGTATTCCCGGAACAGGCCGAGGGGACGGTGGGGCTTCACGCGCACGGCAATTTCGCCTTCCTGCCCGGTCGGCGACGGGCTGTAACTCTTCGTCCAGCAAACCCACGTCAAAACCCGGCGTGGCCCGCCCCATCGAACCCGACCGCACAGCGTGGCCGAGGCAAGGGAAATTGCCGGCCAGCACGACGGTTTCCGTCTGGCCATAAGCCTCATGCAACGTCAGGCCGGTGGCGTCTTTCCAGAGCTTCAGCACTTCGGGATTCAGTGGTTCACCGGCGGTGACACAGTGGCGCAGGTCCGGGAAATTCCAGCGCGAAAGATTCTGCCGCACGATCAATCGCAACGCTGTCGGCGGCGCGCACCAGGTCGTGATGGGAAAACGCGCCAGCCCATCCAGCGTCTGGACGGGATCGAATTTGCCGTGGACATCGAGCGCAAAGACGCAAGCCCCCATCTGCCATGGCCCGTAAAAACTCGACCATGCGGCCTTGCCCCAGCCAAGATCGGAGATGTTCCAATGCACGTCGCCTGGCCGGCAGTCGAGCCATAATTTGCCCGTGAGCCGGTGGCCGAGGCCGTAACTGGCCTGCGTGTGCAGGACCATTTTCGGGTCGCCGGTGGTGGCGCTGGTAAAATAAATGATGCCGGGATCATCGCTTCGCGTCGCTTCATTGCGAAAATCCACGCTGGCCGCCCGCAGACCGGCGTCAAAATCAATCCAGCCCGATGGCGCCTGCCCCACCACGAACCGTACTCCGTCGAAACCGTCCACCTTGGCGATACCCGCCACGCTGGTAATCACAGCGTGGACGCGCGCCGCCTGCAACCGGTACGCCACATCGCGCGCCGTCAGCAGGAGCGTGGCCGGCACCGGCACGGCGCCCAGGCGGATCAGCCCCAGCATGGCAATCCACCATTGCGGCACCCGCGGCAGCATGACCAGCACGCGGTCACCGCGGCGCACGCCGGCGGAACGCAGGAAATTCGCCGCCCGGGCGCTCAAGGCCGAAAGCTGCCGGAAAGTGAATTTCTGCTCCGTGCCGGTCGTAGCGTCCACGTGCCAAAGCCCCGGCGCTCCGGGCTGGATTCGCGCCCAACGGTCAATGACATCGTTGGCGAAATTAAAATATTCCGGGACCGGCAATTCCCAGGAGGGGTCAGAAGCAGTTTGTACGCGCACAGCCACGAGCTTTAAGCCCAGCTTAAGGCCTTTGCCGCCGTGTCGCGACGAAAATGTGCGCCATGAAAACGATTTTTTCCAGCGCACGCTGGCCTGCGTCACCCGGCACATTCCTCAAATCCTTTGCGCGGGATGTTCACATCCTCTGTCCGATTTTGCCCGGGTCGGCTACTATTGAATGAATGAACGCGCCATCCGACGCACAATTGCTCCAGGCCTACGCCGAAGGCCACAGTGAATCCGCGTTTGCCGAGCTCGTCCAGCGGCACCTTGATCTCGTCCATTCCGCCGCCGTGCGAATGGTCTGCGATTCGCATCTGGCCGAGGATGTCACGCAGCGCGTGTTCGTTGCGCTCGCAAAAAATGCCGCCCAACTGACGGATCGCCCCGTACTGTCGGGCTGGCTGCATCGCACCGCCCAAAACATTGCCGCGCAAACGGTCCGCACCGATGTGCGCCGGCGCGCCCGTGAACAGGAGGCTGCTGCCATGAACGAATTGCCTGCCACCGGACCCGAAGTCACTTGGGAAGCTGTCGCCCCGCATCTGGATGCCGCACTCGGTGAATTGAATGAAACCGACCGCGATGCCGTGTTGCTCCGTTATTTTGAAAAGAAATCGGCGCAGGAAATGGCCGACATTTTTGGCATCAGTGACGATGCCGCACAAAAACGCGTCAGCCGCGCCGTGGAACGGCTGCGCGAATTCTTCTCAAAGCAAAATGTGAAGATTGGCGCCGGCGGACTGGCCGTTTTGATTTCCGCCAACGCCGTCCAATCCGCGCCGATTGGCCTGGCAGCCGCCATTTCCACCGCCGCGCTCGCTGGAACGGCCGTTTCAACTTCAGCCTTTATTGCCACAACCAAAGTTATTGCCATGACCACACTGCAAAAAACCGTCATCACCGCCGCGCTCGCCGCCGCCGTGGGAACTGGAATCTTTGAGGCGCGCCAAGCCGCGCAATTGCGCAATCAAGTGCAAACACTCCAGCAACACCAAGCGACGTTGGCCGGACAAATCCGGGAATTGCAGCAGGAACGCGACGACGCGACGAACCGGCTGACGTCCTTGGAAACAGAGAATCAGCAATTACAATGGAATCAAAATGAGAGTGAGCTTCTGAAATTACGCGCGGAGATAACCCGATTGCAGAACCGCTTGACGCCCGACTCTACCGCTTCTTCGGCATCGATTTCAACCAACAGCCCCGAAATGGAACTGAGGCAACGAGGAATTCAAATTGCCCAACAGGCCAATTTGGAATTTGAGGTGGAAGGCAGACTACTGATGTTGAAACAACACTTGCATCTGAATCCCGATCAAGTGGAAGCCGTGCGGAATCTGCTCACACAAAAAAATAGCAAAGATGGTTTTTTACAGGCAAAAACACCTGACCCTGATTTGATGGCCCTGCTGACATCCGATCAACAAGTGTTGCTTGAACAACTGACCAAAGAGACATTGCAGAACACGATCCGGGAGATGTCCAGGAACAATGCGGAAGGAGAGATTTCCACATTAGGGACATTTCTTGGCCTTGACCGGCAACAACAAGAAAAGGTTCTTCCCGCTTTAGCTGACTGTTATCAAAAGATGTTTCAGCAGCATTCAGAACAACCCGGCACCATTGCCATGGATATGACTGTCGAAGACGAGAAAAAGTTAGCGGATCAAAAAATCGATTTGTTTAAGAATGTACTTACCGATGACCAGTTCGCGATTTACCGAAAATACGTGGAACAGACTCTGAAAGCAGAGCAGTTATGTCCGCCTTCCCGGTAGCATTTTGATTGAAAGGCGCTGGTCCGGTATGTTCAGCAGTCAAAACGCCTTCGCCGCAATGTCGCGGCGGAACTGCACGCCCTCAAAACAGATTTTCTCAACCGCCGCGTAAGCCGCCGTCTGAGCCATTTTTAAACTCTTCGCCCAGGCAGTCACACCCAAAACACGGCCGCCGTTGGTAACAATTTGTCCGTCTTTTAAGGCCGTGCCGGCATGGAAAACCTTCGTGTTCGGCAATTGCGCCGCCTCGGCCAGGCCGAGGATTGGCTTGCCCTTCGCGTAACCGCCCGGATAACCGCCGCTGGCCATCACGACGCAAACACTCGCTTCCGGTTTCCATTTCATTTCGATTTTGTTCAAGGTGCCGTTCTCGCTGGCGTCGAGTAATTCCACCAGATCATTTTGCAATCGCGTTAGATAGACCTGCGTTTCCGGGTCGCCGAAACGCGCGTTGAATTCCAGGACTTTCGGGCCGGTCTTCGTGAGCATGATGCCGGGATACAAAATGCCGCGGAAATCAATCTCTTCGGCGGCGCAACCGCGCATGAACGGTTCCAGAATCTTACGGCCGGTTTCCACCAATTCCATTTCGCTCAGGAACGGTGTTGGGCAGTAGGTTCCCATGCCCCCGGTGTTGAGACCTTGATCGCCGTCGAGCGCGCGTTTGTGGTCTTGTGACGTGGGAAACAGCTTCGCGGTTTTGCCGTCGCAGAGCGCGTGCAGCGAAATTTCCATGCCTTCGAGAAGCTCCTGAATCACCACACGCTTGCCGGCCGCACCAAATAGATGTGCTTAGCATGATATCTTCAATCGCAATCGCCGCCTCGGTTGACAGATTGCGTGAGAGATAACGCCTTTACCTAAAGCCAAACCGTCCGCCTTAATCGCACAGCGCCCCTTGAGCGATTCTGCGAAACGCATAGCCTCAGCGGCTTTGTCAAAAGTTCCCGCTTGCGCAGTCGGGATGCCGTATTTCTCCATGAAATTTTGGGAGAAAACTTTTGAGGATTCAAACTGCGCCGCTTTTTGGTTTGGCCCCCAAATCCGCTGGCCGTTGTTCTGAAACAAATCCACGATGCCGAGCGCCAGCGGATTGTCCGGGCCGACAACGGTGAGTTCGATTTTCTTTTCCTGTGCGAACGCGAGCAATTTGGGCAAATCCTCCGCGCTGATATTTACGCACTCAACCAGCGCAGCATTTTTCACAAGCCGTTCCTGCGCGATGCCGGCATTGCCCGGCGCGCACCACAGTTGGGCAACGTGCGGCGATTGTGCGAGTTTCCAGACCAGCGCGTGTTCGCGTCCACCCGAGCCAATGACCAAAAGTTTCATGAAAAGGTTGCCCGCAGCTTATGCGGACCGCCCCGCTGAGGCAATGCGAAGCCGGGACAGCAAACTATAGAAACACCGTCCGAACGCCGGCTTAAACATTTTACAAGTCCTGATAATACTTTTTCTTGCCCGGTTGACAGCCAGTTCTGTTCAGCGCAACCTCCGGGACGTATGGATGTTCTAACTCTGGCGCGCATCCAGTTCGGGGCCACGATCGCGTTTCATTATCATTTATCCGCCGTTGAGCATCGGCCTCGGCGTCCTGCTGGTCTGCATGGAAGGATTGTGGCTCAAAACCAAAAATCCGGTTTATCACCAGATGGCCCGGTTCTGGACGCGGGTGTTTGCGCTGACCTTCGCCATCGGCGTGGCGACGGGCATCGTAATGGAATTCGAGTTTGGCACCAACTGGGCGACCTATTCGCGGTTCGTCGGTGATGTGTTCGGCAGCGCGCTGGCGGCGGAAGGCATTTTCGCCTTCTTCCTCGAATCCGGTTTCCTCGCGGTGCTATTGTTCGGTTGGGACAAGGTTAGCCGCAAAATCCATTTCTTTTCCACGTGCATGGTCTGTCTGGGCGCGCATTTCAGCGCGGTGTGGATTGTCGTCGCCAATTCCTGGATGCAGACACCGGCGGGTTATCAAATCGTAACGCATAACGGCGTGGCGCGCGCTGAAATCACGGATTTCTGGCAACTGGTGTTTAATCCGTCCATGGTGGACCGGCTTTTTCACGTGCTGTGCGGCGCGTGGCAGGCGGGCGCGTTTCTCGTCGTAAGCGTCAGCGCCTGGTATCTGCTGAAAAAACGGCACCTCGATTTTGCCCGCGCGTCGTTACGCGTCGGCTTGACGGTGGCTTTGATTGCGTCGTTGCTGCAACTCGTCAGCGGCCATACCAGTGCCCAGGGCGTGGCGAAGAATCAACCGGCCAAGCTCGCGGCGTTCGAGGGGCTTTATGAAACGAGCTCCAACGCGCCGCTGACCATCGTCGGTTATGTGGACGAAAAAAACGGAAAGGTTGTCGGCCTCCAGTTGCCGGGTATGCTGAGTTTCCTCGCGTTCAACAGCACGCATGCGACCGTGACCGGCCTGGACGCCGTTCCGCCGGAAGATCGGCCGCCGGTCGAAGCGTCGTTCCTGTTTTTCCACGGGATGGTCGGTATCGGCTTTGCGATGATCGCCGTAGCGGCCCTGGGTTTTCTGTATTTCCGCCACGGTTCGCTGCACGAACGGCGCTGGTTGTTGTGGATCCTCGTCTTCTCCGTGCTTGGCCCGCAACTGGCCAATCAACTCGGCTGGTTCGCCGCTGAGGTGGGCCGCCAGCCATGGATTGTCTGGCATGAAATGCGGACTCCGGCGGGATTGTCGGCGGTGGTGAAGGCCAACGTCGTGCTCACGTCGTTGATTCTGTTCACGTTCATTTATTTCCTGCTGTTCGCGGTGTTCATTTATCTGCTCAACGACAAAATCCAGCACGGCCCGGATGATGCCGACCTGACACCGTCCGGCAAACTGGCGTTGCCGACTGAATTACTCCACCACGAAAAGACATGAATCTCGATTTGAACACGGTCTGGTTCATTCTCGTCGGCGTGCTCTTTACCGGCTACGCGATGCTCGACGGCTTCGACCTCGGCATCGGCGCGCTGCACCTGTGCACGAAGGACGATACCGAGCGTCGCACGTTGATCAATGCCATCGGCCCGGTCTGGGACGGCAACGAAGTCTGGCTCGTCACCGGCGGCGGCGCGTTGTTCGCCGCGTTCCCGAACGTTTATGCGACCATCTTTTCCGGGTTTTATCTCGCGTTCGTCTTGCTGCTGGTGTCGCTGATTTTCCGCGCGGTGGCCATTGAATTCCGCAGCAAACAGCCAATGCGCTGGTGGCGGCAGATGTGGGACATCGGATTTTCCGCCGGCAGCCTGGTGTCGGGCCTGCTCATGGGTGTGGCCCTGGGCAACATCGCCTGGGGCGTGCCGGTCGGCCCCGACGGCGAATTCGCAGGGACATTCCTCGGTTTATTGACGCCATATCCGCTGCTGGTCGGCATCACCACCGTGGCGTTGTTCATGATGCATGGCGCGATTTACGGCGTAATGAAAACCGAAGGCGCGCTCCACGACAAGCTGCGCGTCTGGGCGATGCGCTGCATTATCTTCTTTGTGATTTGTGCCGTCACGCTCACGATGGCCACGCTGCTTTATGTGCCGCACATGGCTGAGCGCGTCCATAATAATCCATGGCTGTTTACCGTCGCGCTGGCGAACATGCTGGCTATCGCCAATATCCCGCGCGAATTTCACCATCGACGCGACTGGCGTGCGTTCCTGTCGTCGTGCGCGGCGATGATCACGTTGATGATGCTGTTCGGTCTGAACATGTATCCGTACCTCGTTTACAGCCTGCCCGATCCGGGCAACAGCCTGACGATTTACAACGCATCATCGTCGCCGAAAACGCTTGGGATCATGCTCGTCATCGCGTGCATCGGCGTGCCGCTGGTGATCGCCTACACCGTTTGCATCTACTGGATTTTCCGCGGCAAGGTGAAGTTGGACCGGATGAGCTACTGAAGATTGGCAATTGAGTTCCACCATCTCTTTTATAGCCGACGCGCGAAATGTCTTGCCGCGCGGCGGTTTATGTAGACGCTGACGCTCGTTGCGGGGTAAATTGGCCCGGCTGTTCAAACCCGGGCAATAAAGCTGGTCGAAGGCGGTTGTCCGGCAATTTCGAAAGATTCATTTGAAAAAAATCACGGCCAGTGCCGCAGTCAAAAGCGTTGCCCGGCGTGCGTTGATGCCCCGCAACTGGGGGCCTTTTCTCCAAAGTTTCCGCCGCCCGAATGGCAGCTACAAGGCGGCGGACGATGCCCAACTGAAACTCTACAGCCAGATTCTGCCCGGTGGGTTTCTGAACTACGGTTACCACGAAGATACTTCCCTGTCGCCGGAAAAAATGAGCTTGGACGCAATTCAACAGGCCCAGACCCGCTATGGCGAACGATTGGTTGATTTGGTGGGGGACGTAAGCGGTCCGGTGCTGGATGCGGGGTGCGGCATGGGCGGGTTGGTGCAACTATTGTTGCAGCGCGGCTTCTCGCCCACGGCGCTTACGCCCAATCGCGCACAAATCCACCGGATCCGGACGGCGTTCCCGTCCGTGCCGCTCATCGAAGGCCGGCTGGAAAATATCCCGTTGGACACATACCGCGGACATTTTCAGACGGTCATCACGTCGGAATCGTTCCAGTACATGAACCTGCGCTCCGCGCCCGGCATCATTGATAACATTTTGCGTCCGTCCGGCCGTTGGATTCTTTGCGACTATTTTCGCATCGGCCCCACCCCGCGCCCTTCTGGCCATGCGTGGTCTGATTTTACGGGTGAACTCGACCGGCAAGGCTGGCGCATCGTGTCGGCGCAGGACATCACGGCCAACGTATTGCCGACCATTGCCTACGTCAGCATGTGGGGGCAACGACTCGCCGTGCCGCTCGCCGGTTTTCTCTCCGACCGTCTTGAGCGCAAACATCCGGCGGTCCATTTCCTGTTCCAGGATTTGTTGGCGGATTTGCACAAGTACATGCACGAACATCTCGAAATGTCAGACCCGGTCGCTTTCGCCCGGAGCAAAAAATACATGCAACTGGTGATCGAACGCGGGACTCCGGCTACGGTGAAAAACGGAAGTGGCCAACCGTGAAGATCCGAAGGAAGTCCCGCCTTAAATCACCCGTGTCTCGCCTTTGCCTTTAACGACTTCGCCAAGCAACCACGCTTTATGCTTTTGCCCGCGGATAAATTTTAAAATCACGTCCACTTCGTCTGCCGACACGATTGAAACCATCCCGATGCCCATGTTGAAAACCTGATAAAGCTCGGCATCCGGTACGCCGCTTTTGGCCTCGATAATTTTGAAAATCGGCAGCATGTCCCATGAACCTTTGCGGATGACGACGTCCAGATTTTTTGGCAGCACGCGCGGGATGTTGTCCACGAACCCGCCGCCCGTGATGTGGGCGAAGGCTTTGACCGTAGGACAGGCATCCTGCCTGTCTCTAACTTGTGAAGTTTTTTTAGATGGAGACAGGCGCGACGCCTGTCCTACATTAAACTTCGCGATGAGTTTTTGCACCAGCGGGCCGTAGCTGATGTGGACTTTTAATAATTCATCGCCAATCGTGCCCTTCAATCCCGGCACGCGGCTGGTGGGTTTGAGCTTCAATTGCTCGAAGAAGATTTTCCGGGCGAGCGAATAACCGTTGGTATGCAGGCCGCTCGAGGCGATGCCGATGACCGCGTCGCCGCGCTTCACGGTTTTCTGGCCATCGAGCATTTTGGATTTCTCCACGACGCCGACAATCGTGCCGCTCACGTCGTATTCGCCTTTCTGGTAAAAGCCCGGCATCTGGGCCGTTTCGCCGCCGATAAGCGCACAATGATTTTCCGCGCAGGCGCGGGCGAAACCCTTGATGATTTCCGTGAAAACGTGCGGCTCGAGCTTGCCGGTGCCGAGGTAATCGAGGAAAAACAGCGGTTCCGCGCCCAGCACGGCGATGTCGTTGACGCAATGGTTCACAAGGTCGGCGCCGATGGTGTCGTGCCGGTCCATCGCGAAGGCGATTTTGAGCTTGGTGCCGACACCGTCCACGGACGAGACCAGCACCGGCTCGCGATATTTTTTCAGGTCCAGCGCGAACAAGCCGCCAAAACCGCCGACCTTGCCGAGCACCTCGCGGCGGTGCGTGGACGCGAGCAACTGTGGCAACGTGGCCTTGACTTTGTTGCCCAAATCAATGTCCACGCCCGCCGCGGCGTAAGCCTTCTCGTTTCATCTGCGGAGATTAAACCGGGAAACGGAAAAGCGAGCGAGAAAATTTCAGACATATTGAACTAGCACCTTTTGAATTCTGGAAATAATTCTGTCAAAACTGCAACGAGTTCGCTGCGCGATGGCAACCCTGTTTTGTTCGATCTGCGAGATTTTACAAGTTCCCATGCTTCTTGAACTTGCTTGCGCATATTCCCAGAAATTTGAGAAATCATTTCGCAAACGGCAATCCCACAATTTTTACCGGACTTCCGTCTGCCGCTGTTCGCAGCGTTAGTTCGGTTCCGGTTTGGTTGGCTTCGCGGCGGACGTAGCCGAGCGCGATGTTTCCGAACGCCGGCGATTTCACGGCGCTGGTGACGTAGCCGACTTCCTTGCCGTCGTGGAAAAGTTTGTCGGCTTTTGCTGCGGCAGCGCTTTCAGATCATCGGCCAGCCGCAGGCCGCGCAGTTCCCGGTTGACGTGGCCGAAGCTGTGGATGCGGTTGATGACTTCCTGGCCGATGTAGCAACCCTTGTTGTAACTCACGGCGCGGTTTTCGATGCCGCATTCGAGCGGCAGGTTGTTCTCGTCCATGTCCACGCCAAAACGTGGAATGCCCTCCTCGATGCGCGCGGTTTCGAACGCCTGCCAGCCGCAAGCCCGCCCGCCAATTTGTTTGGCCGCCGCAATGAGCTTGTCCGCCACTGCGCCGAGGGAGGAATTGGGGATAAAAAGATCGAAGCCGCTGGAGATATTTTCTCCCTCTCCTCCATGAAATGGAGGAGAGGGCCGGGGCGAGGAGCTGGCATTTGACCCCTCGCCCTGACCCTCTCCCCGCTTGGCGGGGAGAGGGAATGAAGACAGGCGCGCGTGGTTCATCAAATAAATTTCCCCCAGCGTAGCGTCGGAAACTTTCAAGGACACGAGCGGCTGGGTTGGGAGTTCCGCGTTTACGCGGTCTGTCGGTGTTCCTGCCGGACCGCCTGAAGGCGGGACTCCAAACAATCCCAGAGCGCCAATCACATCCTCCGCCTTCGGTCCTTGCACGCTCAACAAACCGTAATGCGGCGCGACATCCATCATTTGCACGTCGTCGGCAACGATGAATTTTTCCAGGCGCTGCGAAACTTTTTCTGTCAAACCCGGTTCGAAATCCAGGAGCAATTCGTCCGCCAGACAGAGAATATTCAGGTCGCTTTCCATTTTACCCTTGGCGGTGACGAGGGCGGCATAACAGCCTTCGCCGACGCGCAGTCTTTTCACGTCGTTCGTCACTTGGCCATGCAGAAACCGGACGCGGTCGGCGCCGGTCAGGCAAATCCGGCTGCGAAAGCTCAAATCCAAAACGCCTGCGCTCTGGCGCAAGGCGGCGTGTTCGGCCAGCCAGTCGCCGTAATCGTTCGCGATTTCCGCACCATTCAGCCCGGCAAATCGTGCGCCGAGATGGTGGTGAAATTCGTGCAGTGGAAGCGGGGTCACTTGGATAATCGGTCAGTGCCGTTGGCGGAGTTCAATTTTGCGCCGGTGATTTTTCATTCGACAGGCCGGCTTTGGCGATTTCGTCCTTGAATTTTTCCCGGCAACTGGGGCAGATGCTGTGCGAGAAGCTGGCGTCGGAGTGCGAATGGACGTACTGCTCGACGGTTTGCCAATAGCCCTGGTCGTTGCGGACGCTTTTGCACCAGGCGCAAATCGGGATGAGACCGGACAGGGTTTTTATCTGGGCCAGGGTCTGCTGGAGTTCGCCGATGAGTTTTTCGCGTTCGATTTCCACGCGCTGGCGTCGGGCCATTTCGCGGCCGACCATGAAGTTGGCCAGCACCAGCAGGGCCGCGGCGAGCACGCTGCCCACGATGAGCAGGTATTCGGCGTTATGATAATCCGCCTGTTCGGCAGCATCGCGCGTGTCCAATAATTTTTGTTCCTCGGCGGAGAACGTTTTCAGAATGTCGAGCGCGCCGCCGGTGATGATCCGGCCTTCGCCGGTCTGTTCCGTCCGCAACACCGCCTCGGCCCCGCGCTGTTTGTAGATGATAATCAACCGCCCGTCATAGTCGAAGACATCCTTCATCGCCACGGAAAGGGCCTTTAATCTTTGTTGTTGCGCGGGGTTGTCCCGCGTCAGGCGGTCGAGTTGGTCGAACAATTGCGGTTCCAGTTTGATGCTGCGCTGGCATGAGGCCAGCGCCGCCGGGTCGCCCAGGGTCACGAAATCCCGCATGCTGTTCTGGATGTTCATGACATTTTCCTCATACGCGTGGGCGGCCAGAATCTCCTGGAAAGTGTGTTGGCGCCAATAAATCGCGTTCTTCAATTCGGACATCGTCCGGGCGGAAATGAACGCGACCATGACCATCAGCGCCACCGCCGCGGCAACGGGCAGCCAACGGAGAAAATCGAGATTTTTCCGCCGCGTGGTTTGTTCCGGCGCTGGACTCATCTGAACCGCCAAAAATTAACACAAATAACAGGACTGAAAAGCGCAACTTTACATGGCATCCCGGAATCGCATTGCGCTGGGGCGCGCCTGGCCGCAAAATCAGGCGCATGAATTTGGACGCGCTGTATTCCGAACTGACACTGAAAACCAAAGCCAAACTCGCACTGGTCGTGCTCGATGGCCTTGGCGATCTGGCCACCAAAGAGCAACTTTACCTGACGCCGCTCGAAGCCGCCGCCACGCCGAACCTTGACAAGCTATGCAAAGATTCCGCGCAGGGCCGCATGATTCCTGCCGCGCCCGGCATCACGCCCGGCAGCGGGCCGGGGCATCTCGGGTTGTTCGGCTACGACCCGCTGGAATTTCAAGTGGGCCGCGGCGTGATTGAGGCACTGGGGCTGGGCATGGAATTGCAGGCATGGCGACGTGGCCGCGCGCGCCAATTTCTGCACGCTCGACAAGAAAGGCATCGTCACCGACCGCCGCGCCGGCCGTATCCCGACGGAGACGTGCGAAAAGCTTTGTGCACTGCTCGCTGCGAAAATTAAAAAGCTCGGCGATACGGAGGTCATCATCAAGGCCGGCAAGGAACATCGTTTTGTGGTTGTCTTTCGCGGCGGCGGATTGGAAGGCCCGCTCACGGACGCCGACCCGAATCGCGAAGGTTTTGCCATCCCGACGGTCCATCCGCGCGACGTGAACAACGCCGGCCAGAAGAAAATGGCCGCGCTCATCGCCGATTTTTACAAGGCCGCGCTGCCGCTGTTGGCCAATGAAAGGCCGGCGAACGGCTTTCTCATGCGCGGTATTGCGCATCAGCCGCATATTCCGTTGTTCGAGGACCGCTACAAGTTGAAGGCTGCCGCGCTGGCGGTTTATCCGATGTACAAAGGCCTGGCGCAACTCGTCGGCATGAAAAAAATCGAAGGCCCGGCGACCATCGCCGAGCAGTTCGAGCGTTACCTCAAGGAACACGACCACTTTGATTTCTTCTTCATCCATTACAAATACACGGACAAGGCGGGCGAGGACGGCAACTTCAGCGCGAAGAAAAAGGCGATTGAAGATTTCGACGCTGCGCTGCCGATTTTGCTGAAGAAAAAGCCGGACGTGCTGGCCATCACCGGTGATCACTCGACGCCGGTGGCGATCAAGGGTCATTCGTGGCACCCGCAGCCGGTATTGCTGCACTCGGCGTTCAGCGGTTCGGACAAGCTGGAGCGTTTTACCGAGACCGGCGCCAACCTCGGCTCGCTCGGTGTGTTTGAGGCGAAGTATTTGATCCGGCTGATGCAGGCCAACGCGCGGATGTTCGACAAATTCGGCGCGTAAATTTTTCGTCCTCGTCGTCGATCTCCGTCCTCGTAATCGAATTTTTCGAGGATGAGCACGAGCATGAGGATGAGGGGGTTTAATTTTAATGAATTTGCCAAACAAGTTGACGGTCGGACGGTTCGCCTTGACGGTGGTTTTTATCTGGGTGCTGTTCGCGCCGATTCCGTTCCATTACACGCTGGCGCTGTTTTTCTTCTGTCTGGCGGGCGTCACGGATTATCTTGATGGCTGCATCGCCCGCACCCGCAAACTCATCACCAATTTCGGCATTCTGATGGATCCGCTGGCGGATAAAATCATGACCTGCTCGGCGTTCATCGCGTTTGTGGAAAGCACGCATCAAACTCCCCACCCACCGGTGAGGGTCGAGGCGTGGATGGTCATCATCATCGTCGCGCGCGAACTGGCCATCACCGGGTTGCGGCTGCTGGCGGCGTCGAAGCACGTGGTGCTGGCGGCGGAAGGCTACGGCAAACACAAGACCGTGTCGCAAATTGTGGCCATCATTGCGCTGCTGATTGTGGATGCCTGCCACGAATGGCCGTCCTGGCTGCAAAACCTGCTCCAGGGCTGGGTCCCGGTGTTTGCGGAAATTGCGTTGTGGGTGACGGTCGTGCTGACCATGAGTTCCGGCTTGCTTTATCTGTGGCGCAACCGGAGGCTTTACATGAGCGATACGTGAAAGAAGCAACGGTGGCCGATGTGACGAACTCCGGGCTTCCCGGCAAAGAAGTTTGGGACCCGCAAAGCTCGTCCCGGCGAAATGATCTTAACGATTCGAAGTCAGCGGCAGGGTTTCGCCCGCATTGGCTGATTGATACATCGCCGGCTTCATGCCGGCCAGCGGATTGCTGCGCGAATGATGCCGCCAGGCCGAGCCGGCAAATAGAACGACCAACAACAGGACCAACGCCCCGCCGGCTACCACTCCGACCCGCCAGTTCAGTTTGGAAAGCCAGAACATGGCATGGTCGAGCACGGTATTCGATTCTTCCATCAAGGGCGGCGGTTCCTTGAATTTTTCCGACCGCTTCAGTTCGGCGTCGAGCACGGACATGATTTGGGCGGTATTGAGTTTGAGTTGCGCGGCATAAATGCGGACAAACCCGCGGATGTAAACCGGCGCGGAAAATACCTCGTAATGTCCTTCCTCCAAGGCACGGATGTGGTCGGTGCGGATTTTGGTCACATCCGCGATTTGCTGGATCGTAAGTTTCAAGGCCTCACGCGTGGCTTGAAGTTGTTCACCTACTTCGGACATGGTCATAGTTTGCAGCATTTTTAAGCTATTTTGCAATCTAAATAGCATGAAAAAGGCCAACTTTAGGCAGTTTTGTATTAAAAATTGACCCTGTCAGCAGGCTGGCTAATGTGCCGGAATCCTTTGAACCTTTGCTCGCGTTTCGCATTCGGCCTTGTGTAAATGCTGGTAGTGGCTGAACGCGAACAACTGCCCGTGTTGCAGGCCAGGGCCGGAGAACCGGCGGCTTGGAACACTCTCTTTCGGCGCTACCAATTGCCCCTGTATGTCTATGTTTTTGAACTGGTCAATGACGAGCAGGCCAGCCTCGACCTGGTGCAGGAGACGTTCATTGCCGCCGTCCGGCACATCCACAGTCTGCGGGACGACGGGAAATTCGGAAGCTGGCTCTTCAGCATCGCGCACCAGAAATGCATCCAACGCTGGCGAAAACTGGGGCGCGAGGAGATTTTGCGCGAGGAAATCGCCGAAGTGCCGGATGAATTTGAAGATGGCCCGGACGACTTGCTTATCCGTCGCGAGCAGGAAACCGAATTTATGAATCTGCTGAATCAATTGCCGTTGGCGCAACGCTCAGCGCTGCTGCTGCACTTCGTCGAGGACTTTTCAATCGAAGAAATCGCGCACATCACCGAAACACAGATCGGCACAGTGAAATCGCGGTTGCACTACGCTAAAAAATCACTGCGGAAATTGCTGGAGGAGAAACAATGAAGACGCCGCGTGAAATTTTGTTCCAATGGCACCAGGCCGCCGAACCAAAACTCGATGCGATTCGAGAAACGGCTGTAGCGTCGGTCTATGACCGTCGCACTCATTCACCGGCGGTCACAGACCGCCGCTACAACTGGCGTGAGTTCTTTTTGTCACTGCGCTGGCATCTGGCCGGGATGGGCGCAGCCTGGCTGATGATTGTGCTTTTGAACCTGAACATCGGCTATGCAACAACTCTGGCGTCAGCCATCCCCAGTGGGAAAATTCCGCCGGCGCAAATCATCCTGGCCTGCCTGCGTGAAAATCGCCGCGAACTTCTGGAGATGATTCAACCCTCCGAATCACGAGATGCCCGGCCGACAAAATTGTTTCCGGCGCAACCGCGAAGCGAACGGCCTTACGAAACCCTGATGGCTTGATTCAACATGAATACAAACGAAAAATCCAAAACCGTGTGGCCCGGCGCCCGTGCGGCCCGGCGCCGGTTATTGCGGATAACACTGGTTCTGTTGCCTCTGTCATTGGTGGTCTTTGCGCTATTAGTCAAGGACTGGAAGCTCAACCTCCCAGACGGAACGGAAGAATCGAGACGGCACCTCGGGGAGTGGCTGGTGGTCCTGGTCGCGGCCATTGCCGTCACTTTTTTGGCAAGCTTGTTGCCGGCGGTCCAACGATTTTTCGATTGGCTGTTCAGCGCGCGCGTCATGCGCAGAATGTTGATTGGGCTGGCCTGGCTGGCGACCCTAGTCGTCCTGTTTTATGCCGAAGAAGATTGGCGGGGCTGGCACGCGTGGAGCCAATATCGTCAGCTGCTCGAAGCCGGCGGCGCGCAGCTGGATTTGAGGGCCTTTATTCCCAAACCCGTTACCGATGATAACCAAAACTTCGCCGCCATTCCGGTTGTTGAATCGTGGTTCACGCAGAGAACCAATTTCCTCAATAAATGGGCAGACAATTATTCGTTGGCGAGCACCATGCTTGGCTCGGAGACAAACCCGCCTGCGCCCGAGGGTAATTCTCATCAAGGCGGCAAGCGTTATTTCCTGGATCTCGTTGCCTGGAAAACGGCCTTTGCGGCCATCCCGTCCGGCCAGACGAATTCAATTTGGGAAGCAGCATCCGGCAAACTGGATCTGACCTCGCGCGCGGCCGCGGCGCCGGCGGTCTTGGCAGGGTTACGAACCAGCGAAACCGAGCTGGATCAGCTTCGTGCCGCCAGCGACCGGCCATTCTCACGTTACCCCGTCGTCTACGATATGGATAATCCGTGGGGAATCCTGCTGCCGCACCTCGGCAATATCAAAAGGGTTGTCCAACGTTTACAGCTCAGAACCTGCGCCGAACTGGCCGCTGGCCGGAACGACGATGCCTTCGCCGATGTTAAGCTGATGCTTTATCTGACCGATTCGATGAAGAACGAACCATTTTTGATTTCCTATCTGGTTCGCCTGGCTTGCTTGCAAATCACGATTCAACCAATCTGGGAAGGATTGGCCGAACATGCGTGGTCCGACGCCCAGCTTCAGGAACTGCAGGCAAGTCTCCAGCAATATGATTTCTTTGCCCCCATGGAACAGTCCCTCGCCGGAGAACGCGCGGCGGGAATTCTTACTGCCGATCTGCTGGCCCGGGGAAAATACGATTTGAACATTCTGACGATGGATCCGTCCCAATCCGGTTCGGGGGCGGCCAATCTGTTTGGCCGGATTGTTCCGCACGGCTGGTATTATCTTGAGCAGTTGAATTATTGCCGGCTCTTCCAATTGCAGTTGAATGGAGCCTTTGACGTGGAAAAAAGACAGGTTTTCCCGAAGCAGATTGAGTCCAACACCAATGCCTTGGAGCAGGCGTTTGCCGGCCGCAATCCCTTCACCACCATTTGCACTCGTCATCAACTCCTGGCCGTAATCATGTTGCCGTCGTTGCATAACATACCCATGAGAGCTGCCGCCGGCCAGACGGCGACGGATGAAGCCGCCATCGCCTGCGCGCTCGAACGCTATCGATTGGCCAACGGACAATTTCCCGAAACTCTGGAGGTGCTGGTGCCGCAGTTTATTTCCCAATTGCCCAATGACGTGATTTCCGGCGAGCCTTACAAATATCACCGCAACGCCGATGGGCAATTCGTGCTCTACTCCGTGGGCTGGAACGAAACAGATGACGGCGGCGTGCCAGGACGAACTTTGTTCGACGACAAACAAGGCGATTGGGTCTGGCAGTATCCGGCGAAGTAGAAATTACCAGAAACATTGAACATTCAACATCGAACTTCGAACATCCAATTAACGTCAGCGCTGTAAACCATTGGGTGTTGGATGTTCGATGTTGGTTGTTCCCTTCTGTTTGCGCCACGTCGATTCAGTTCCGCCTGAGATTTTTTGAACCTTTTCGGCGGCGGCGGGGATTGATAAAGAGATGGTCATCACTGACGACCGCTTTACGCCGCCGGTTGCATCAGAACTTCTCGCTCGTACACGCGCAGGAGACGCCCACAGTTTTTGCCTTTTAATCGAACCATTGCAAGCGCGCCTTCTGCGCCAGGCCGCTGCGCTGACTGGCGATTTGAGTCTGGCGGAAGACATCGTTTCCGAAACTCTGGTCGAGGCGTGGAAAAGTTTTCCGCGTTATAACGGATCCTGTCGGCTCTCGACCTGGCTCTACGCCATCCTGCTGCATCGCTACCAAAAATCTGTGCGCCGGGCACGGTCGCGCCCCATCCCTCTGGCTTGGTTATCATTGTTTGAAGCGCGGAATTTCAGCAAAAGGCAGGAGAACCTCGCAGCGCCGGGGCCTTCACCGGTGGAGGTCGTGACTCGAAATGAAACCTTCGCGCAATTACGTCAGTGTATTGAGTTACTGCCGAAAAAACATGCCCGCGTCATTCTGCTGCGTTTCTTTGAAGACGCCTCGCTGCCGGACATGGCGACGGTTCTGGGTTGTTCCCTGGGAACAGTGAAATCCCGGTTGCATCACGCCCTGGAAAAATTGCGCAAAATGAAAATGAACCTTCCGGATTTGAAAGGGGATACACAGGTATGAAATGGTTTCTGAACCGCTGCAGGCGTCATCGCCGGAGCATTTGTCTCCTGGCTGGCAGAGCGTTGTCGGAGCCGGAAATGAACGAACTCAGGGTACATCTGGCGAATTGCGCGGATTGCCGGAAATACCACGACGAAATGGTCTCGCTGGCAAAGCCGCTGGCCGATTGGGAAACAAACTTTGCGCGCGTCGAACCGGCGCCGGAGACGCAAAGCCGTTGGACGAAAGCCATTCAGGTAGCCGCCGAAGTCAATCGGCGGGAACAACCTGTCCGTGAATGGACATTTTCAGCTACGCTCGCGAATGTCGTTCGACTTTCGTTTCTGGAACTCATCTGGCCTTGCCGCCAGATTTGGACCGGTCTGGCAGCGGTCTGGGTGATCATTCTCGCCGTAAATTTTTCTGCCCACGACGCGGAACTCGTGGCCGGGAAATCAACTCCGCCGTCGCCGGAAATGATTCTGACATGGCGGCAACAGGAAAAATTGCTGGCTGAGCTGATGGGTCCGGGCGAACCGCACGTTGCCGTGCCGCCGAAACCGTTCTCGCCGCGGCCGAGCAGCGAACGACGATTTGAAGCTTTGACGACGTGACTTTGGAGGGCAGCACTCCGTTGCTGCCCGGATATTGGGGCACTGACGAAGCAGTGCCCTCCAGAATTATGAATAAAACACCTGGAAACAAACGTGGCTGGCGGATTCTGCGCCGGGTTTTAGTCACCCTGGCTGTCCTCGCCACCTTGATTGCCATTTTTTACACCGAGGAAGACTGGCGCGGGAAACGGGCGTGGGAAAATTGCCGGCGCAAACTCGAAGCGCAAGGCGCGGTGTTTGATGGCAGGAACTCGATCCCGCCGCCGGTGCCCGAGGACCAGAATATTTTCAAGGCGCCGATTACCAACAGCAATGGCCGACTGGTGATAATCCGTGAGGCCGATGGCACCAGATCCGAAACTGAATAAACTGCCTTGCCAGCGCGCAAGGCAGTAGCATGTAACAGCCTCGAAGACGGCGCAGCTACAAATCTGATCGTCAATCCGACCAAGAGACTGCGCAAGATTTCATCTGGTCGCGTGGAAAGCGCGACCAGTTTTCGCCTTGGACTTTGATCTGATTCCGAATTGGCCGCCCTCAGTCGTCCTTACGCTCGAATTGATTGCGATTACGGGCGGCTCGATGACGGTCCTCGCTACCGAATTTCGACTCAAAAGGTGACGAATTGTGGTGCAGACGCTGGCCCAGCGGACGCGCTGCTTTTTGTTGCTCGGTGAACCGGACAAAGCCTTGCAGGAACTGACGCTGATGCACGACTTCTGACCGCATTTTCGAGGGCGCGCCGACGGGTAAACCGATAACGCTCGTCGCCGCGATGATCAATGTGGCGGTCACGGGACTTTACGCCAGCACCATCTCCGACGGATTGCGCATGCACGCGTGGTCGCGAGCCACAGCTCAGCGCACTCGAACAGCAACTCAGCGAAATCGACCTGGCGCCGTACCTGGCCGAGACTTTTGTTGATGAACCGATGTTCACCTTGCGGACGCTTGGAAACCGCTTCCCGCGCGGACCTGGTCAAACTGTTTATCGAATGGTCCGGTGACTCAAAAAAATCGACGCTCCTGCTGCTGAAATACGCGCCACAAGGCTGGCTCTATCAGAACATGGTCGTTCATGCGAAACTGGTCCGAAAATTTTCCGATGGGTTTGATGCGGCAAACGCAAACGTTGTCGCCGCGCACAATCGATGACGCCGTGGCGCGAACTTCAGGACAACATCACCCACGTTTCTCCTCGGAATTTTATGGTTCATTGATCGGCTATGCCCAATTACGTCAAAGCGCTGCAGAAGTTTGCATATGATCAAACGTCCGCCAACGAAGCCGCCGTCGCCTGTGCGCTGGAGCGTTACCACCTCGCGCACGGCGAATATCCCGAAACACTCGATGCGTTGATGCCGCAGTTCATCGAAAAACTGCCGCACGACATCATCGGCGGCCAGCCATTGCATTTTCAACGGACCGATAACGGAAAGTTTCTTCTTTACTCCATCGGCTGGAATGAAACCGATGACGGCGGCCAGACATCGCCCATGGATCAGTATGGCGCCATCGATTACAACCGGGGTGATTGGGTCTGGAAAAACTAGTCACAGATGAATACAGATTGGCACAGATATTTTTTATCTGCGTTTCATCTGTGAAAATCTGTGGCTCAAACCGCTGGTAGTTGTGCCGAGCCTGAACCGAAGCTTTTCCCCACTACGGTTCCGATGACCGACCCGACGATGGCACCGGCCACGAAATCCGAGAACCAATGGATGGTCATGGAGACGCCAACGCCGATATAGAATGCGTAAAGAATTGCAGCAACTCCCAGCCACCGCTGTTTTGGACACAATGTAAACACTGTCATGGCCATGGCAAAGGCGATGGTGGTGTGCGACGACGGCCAGCCCCAGAAAACTCCGCCGCGCAGCCAGCCGAAATGGAAGACCTGACTGATGTCAGCGCCGGCGTTGTGCGTTGGATGAGCACGGCCGGTAAATGCTTTGTAGGCGACAACAACCAATGCGCCGAGGAGTTCAGCCTGAGCAATGGCCCAACCGGTCAAAATGGTCCTGGCATTCCGAGCAATGTATCCGGCTACAAGTAAAGCCAGCGGCAGGTAGATGGGCAGCAGTCCGCCGATGATAACAGCAGGAAACATCCAGGAACGAAGTTCCGCATTACGGGTGGCGAGAAAGTAACGCCAGTCAAAACCCGACATGACAAGGCGACTGTGAGCAGGATGGCGACGAAATGCCAGACGAGCCTCCAGCCCCTGAAGCAACCGATGAGGTTGCGCGGCAACGTCACGAAAAAGTGTTTCATGTGAACGAGGCCGGCGAATACCGGCGAGAATTCGATGTTCAGCGTTGAATGTTAAATGTTCGGTGTCGCTTGCGGGAACTCGCGGACAAGCTGTCCGCGCTCCAATCACACCGCTTGTTGCCCCGCGCCATCCATGCCGGTGCCGTCCAGATCAATCAGGATGTCACGCGGCTCGGCGCCTTTGCTGGGGCCGACGATGCCGCGGTTCTCCAGTTCGTCCATGATGCGCGCGGCGCGGGTGTAGCCCAGACGCAGCCGGCGTTGCATCAGCGACACGCTCGCCTTTTGTTCGCTGCGAATCACCTCAATGCATTGCTGGATGAGTTCCTCGTCCTCATCAATGCCGGTTTCGTTCCCGAAACTGGCGGCGGGCTGGGAAAGTTGCTTGTGGATCTCCAAGTCGTAGTTCGGTTTGCCCTGTTTGGCAATGAACTCGACGATGCTGTTGATTTCCTGGTCGGTGATGAGCGCGCCCTGGGCGCGAATCAGCTTCGCCGAACCGGGCGGCAGATAAAGCATGTCGCCTTTGCCGAGCAATTTGTCCGCGCCCATCGCATCGAGAATCGTGCGCGAATCCACGCGCGAGGCGCACTGGAACGCAATGCGCGCGGTGATGTTCGCCTTGATGACGCCGGTGATGACGTCCACGCTCGGCCGTTGCGTGGCGACGATGCAATGAATACCCGCCGCCCGCGCCATTTGCGTGATGCGCGCGATGGCCATTTCCACGTCGGCGGGCGCCACGAGCATCAGGTCCGCCAGCTCGTCAATGATGACGACGATGTAACTCAGCTTTTCGGGAATGACGATGTCGTCGTCGCGCGGCACGACGATTTCCTCGTCCACCTCGACGGCGAAACCTTCCGCGCCCGGCTCGACCTTTTCCTTTTTGGCCTTGAGCGGCAGTTCCAATTCCTGCTGCGGCAGCGGCTTGTTCTTGGGGCGCGAATTGAACGTGGCGATGTTGCGCACGCCGACCCGCGCAAAAATCTGGTAGCGCTTTTCCATTTCGTTGACGACCCAGCGCAAAGCGAGGATGACTTTTTTTGGGTCGGTCACCACCGGCACGACGAGGTGCGGCAGGGCGTTGTATTGCTGCAACTCGACGACCTTGGGATCAATCATCACGAACCGGAGCTGGTCGGGCGAAAATTTGTAGAGCAGCGACGTGATGATGCAGTTGATGCAAACGGATTTGCCGGAGCCGGTGCTCCCGGCGATGAGCACGTGCGGCATTTCAACGAGATCGGCAATAATCGGGTGGCCATAGACGTCCTTGCCCAGCGCAATGGGAATCTTCGCCTTGGAGTTGCGCCATTCATCGGACTCGAACAAATCGCGAACGATGACCTTGGTTTTGACCGGATTGGGCACCTCGACGCCCACCGAGCTTTTGCCGGGTACCGGCGCGAGGATGTGGATGCGTTCGGCCTTGAGCGCGGCGGCGATGTTGTTGGAAAGCGCGGTGATTTTCTCCAGTTTCACGCCCGGCGCCGGATGCAATTCGTAGCGGGTGATGGTCGGGCCCTTGGTGATGTCGCCGAGCGAAACTTCGATCTCAAACTGCGCGAGCGTCTGTTGCATGAGGCGCGCGTTGGCCATCAACTCCTCCTTCGATTCGGTAGGCTTGACGGTCATGTCCGGATGCTGAAGAAAATCCAGCGGCGGCAACTGGTAATTGCCGATGATGGGCGTCGAGGCAACGGTAATGCGGCTTGGGCCGTTTCGGTTTCGTTTTGGGTTTTGCCGCGCCTGAATTGTCGGCAATGTGAACCGTCGGTTCGGCGGACTTTTCCAGCTCAACCTTCTCCGGCTCCTCGATTTTGGCCTCGCCGGATTTTTCTGTTTCCGATTTTCGGCCAATAACGTCCTCCGTTGTGGCAACGGGAACCTCGCGCGAAGGAGTTACTTCCCCTTCTGCTGTCGGGCGCTGATTTTGGTGCTGACAGCGGTGCCGGGGGTTCGTCTCCGCCCGCGGGTTCTCTGACCACACCGCCGGGCAGAGTGGTTTTGCGGATGCGCGCGGAGGTGATGGACGCGGGTTTGGCCTGCGGCACGCTCAAATCGCGGACGGTGGGTTCGGGCACCGGCTGCATGTCCGCGCCCAGCCCGGTGCGCGCGACTTCTTCCTGCAATTTTTTGGCCTGTTTTTCCAGTTCGCGCGCCCGGCGTTCCAGCGCGCCGTTCTCGGCGGATTCCGGTTCCGGCTCGGTTCGTTCGCCGGCGGGCACTTTTTCCAGAAAACCGCGAATCCATTCGCCGAGGCGGAAATTGGTCAGGAACAGCAGACTGATGAGGCAGAGGGCCGCGTAAACAATCGTTGCCCCCGCCGTGCCCAGCAGGGAAAAGCCATATTCATAGCGCGGCGTCTGGCCGAAAGTCAAAAAGCCGAGCCAGCCGCCGGCGCTGAGCGAGCCGATGGCTTCGCGGACCCTGCCAAACCATCCGGCGTTGTCCATGATGTAAAGCAACCCGGTCAGCGATAGCGACCAACACGGCCGACCAGATCAACGACCAACGCAAGCGATCCCGCAAGTGGCTGGGAAAATTCAGCAGGTAAGCCAGGCCAAACAGGGCGAGCAACCCGGGCAAAAGATACGCCACCAAACCAAAAGGGATAAACGAAGCCCAAGCCAGATAGGCGCCGAACGGACCAATCCAGTTATGCTCCGTGGTCTTTTTTTCCGGCAAATTGACCAGAAATCCAATGTCCCGATGGTCAAACGACCATTGTGCCACCAGCAGCAACAGCGCCGCGCCGAGCAACGCGACGCCGATGATGTCGCCAAAGCCGTGCGCGGAATTCGCGGAATTCGGTGACGTCTTGCGTGACATGGCCGCAGCGTAACAATTCACCGCGGTGACTTCAAAGTTGAAATTGCCGGTCCCCTGGGCGCTCGGGCACAACTTCGCACCACCGCCGGAGTGCCGAACACCGTTTCGGCCCGGTGGTGGCATTCGCCAGGTTCACGCCGATACGGTGATCGCCGCTCCGCTCTTGCCGCATCATCATGGCGGTGGTGCGAAGTTGCACCCCCCCCCTGCGCTCAGGCTTTGGAAGGCTTGGGCCTGGCCGCGATTTGCAGGCGCAATTGTTTCGTCCGTTTTTGAGCGTCGGTGAACTGTTGGGGCGTCAATCCCTTCCGCAACAGATCGCGGCTTTCGGCCGCGTCCGGGTCGGCCTTGGCCGCAATGCTGAACCACGCATAGGCCTCCGCGATATCTTTTTCCACGCCCTGGCCATTGGCGTAGCAGTAGCCCAGATTGGATTGAGCCTCGGGATGGCCCTGTTCGGCGGCCTTGCGATACCAGTTCGTCGCCTCCTCCGCATCCTGCTCCACGCCCCGGCCATTGTCATAGCAGTAGCCCAGATTGGATTGGGCGGGGGCGTAATTCTGTTCGGCGGCCTTGCGAAACCACTTCACCGCCTCCGTTTTATCTTTTCCCACGCCCTGGCCATTGGCGTAGCAGTAGCCCAGATTGAATTGAGCGGGGGCGTAATTCTGCTCGGCGGCTTTGCGATACCATTTCACCGCCTCCCTGGCGTTCTTTGCCACGCCCCGGCCATCATCGTAGCAGTAGCCCAGATTGAATTGAGCCTCGGCATTTCCCTGCTCGGCTTTGGCTTTATATTCCTAGAAACTTACCGGGAACAACGGGACCTTTCGGTGCCGTGGCGCGGGTCGAAAACAAACCGGTGATGAAATTGGAAACGGCGGTGCGAAATCTTTTCATCAGACTTAAACCTACTCCCTGGCCGTCATGAACTGCAAGCCGAAATCCGATGGCGGGCTGTCCTGTGAATTCACGCTTGCCAATGCGTGGCGGGATTGTCAGGCTCTTAACTCCGCAAGTGCGCGGTTAGCTCAGTGGTAGAGCACTACATTGACACTGTAGGGGTCACAGGTTCGAACCCTGTATCGCGCACCATTCCACCACTCGACGAGTTTTATTGTTCGTACAACCGGAAAAAAGCATTGGAACCGCCGACTTCGTTGGTCAGCACAAGATTATTGCCCAACGTCACCACCCCGTTTGTCAGCGGTGTCCAAACCGCACCCGGAGACACGATGCCGCTGGTTTCCAACAGGAAACTGTATGCCCAGGTCGGCCAGGAAAGGACGACTTGATTGTTGGCGGCAGGCGCGATTTGCAGGGAAGGAATGATGGCGCGCCCGAACCGAATCGTGCTGTTGTGCGTGTCGGCTACATAGAGATTACCGGTAAAGTCGAACGCGAGGCTTTGGGCATAGTTAAACAACGCGTTCGTGCCGATGCCGTCGGTACTGCCTGTCACACCGATCTGTCCGGCTACCGTGGTCACTGCCCAGTTGGTGCCCATCAAGGTCATCTTCCGGATGGTTTGATTGTACGTGTCCATCACATAGAGATGGCCGGTTGTGTCGAAAGTCACATCATCCGGAAAGAAAAAGTGGGCGTTCGTGCCCGTGCCGTCGTCATTGGCGCGGATGCTGGCTACGCCCGCCAGCGTGCTCACCAGCCAGTTCGTTCCGATCGGCGACAATTTGCGGATGCCGTTGTTCTCGCTGTCGGCCACATAGACGTTGGAGGCGTTATCCACGGCCAGGCCGCGGGGGAAATAAAACATCGCGTTGGTACCGACGCCATTGGAGGAACCCTCTGTGAAAGGCAACCCCGCGATGGTTGTCACCATCCAGTCTGTGCCAACAGGTGTGACCTTGCGGATGACCATGCCATAATTGTCCGATACAAAAATATTGGTGTTCGCATCCACGGCAATTCCAGCGGGCACATAGAAAAACGCATTGCTGCCCACGCCATCCGCTTCGCCATAAACCTCGGCCTGCCCGGCAATGGTGCTGGTCACCCAGTTGGTCCCGACCGGCGTGATTTTGCGTATCGTGCTGTTATAGGCATCGGCAACATAGAGACTGCCACCGCTGTCCAGAGCGATGTCCGAAGGATAATAAAATCGCGCGGTGCTGTTCGTCCCGTCGGCGCTGCCAAAGATGCCGGCCAGTCCGGCAATGGTGCTCACCACACCGTTGGTCGCGATCTTCCGGATGGTGCAGTTGTAATAGTCCGCCACATAAACATTGCCCTGACCATCCAACGCGACGGCGGCCGTGGACCAGAACAGCGCATTGGTGCCTGGGCCATCGGCGCTGCCGGTGCTGACGCCGGCAAACGTGCTCACCACGCCGCCCGGGGAGATCTTTCGAATCTCGTTATTGTTTGCGTCCGCCACATAAATATTCCCAGCGCCATCCACCGTCGCTCCGATCGGTGAATGGAATCGCGCGTTGTTGTTCGCGCCATCGGCGTCACCGTAAACACCCACCAATCCCACGAGCGTGCTCACCGTCCAGTTGGTTCCTGTCAATGTCAGCTTTCGAATCGTGTTGTTGTTGTCGTCGGCCACATACAGCGTACTGCCACCGCTGATGGCAATTCCGGCCGGACCGCTGAACTGGGCGTTGGTGCCGACGCCGTCGGCGCTGCCGGAGACCAAAACCTGTCCGGCAATTGTGCTGACCGCCCAGCCGACATCTACCGGGACAATTTTCCGGACGGTTTCATTGATGCCGTCGGTCACATAAAGATTGGTGGCGGCATCCACGGTAATGCCAAAAGGCATGTAGAACTGGGCGCCGTTGTTCGTGCCATTGGCGCTGCCAGGATGATGAGGCTGACCGGCAATCGTGCTGACGAATCCGAAGGAGTTGACCTGGCGAATCACGTCGTTGGCGGTATCCGCCACATAAACATTGCCGGCCACATCCACCGCGATGGCTGCCGGAGTGCTGAATAGCGCGTTGGTGCCCAGCCCATCGGCCAGATTGGCCACCCCGACCTGGCCTGCCAAAGTGCTCACGACCCAATTCGTTCCCACCGGCGCGATTTTCCGGATGGTGTCGTTGAATTCGTCCGCGACATAGAGGTTCCCGTTGGTGTCCACCGCGATGCCGGTGGGAAGATTGAAAGATGCGTTGGTGCCCGGGCCGTCGGCGCTGCCTTTGACCCTAATTTGGCCAGCAATGGTGGTCACCGTGCCACCTGGTGTGATTTTCCGGATCGTATTGTTGCCTGAGTCCGTCACGTAAATATTGCCCTGACGGTCCGCGGCAACACCCGAAGGACCGGAAAACCGCGCGGTGGCGCCCGTGCCATCCGCGGCGCCAATACTGGCGGATCCCGCCAGAGTGGTGAAGGAGAAGGCTTGTGAATGCACCCGCGAAGCGGCCATTAAGCCAAGACCCGATACCAGACAAAAAAACAGTGTCTTCATAAACGTCATGCGGACACGGCGTTTGGGGGAAGCAGCCGTTGTGCCGCGTCCACAAACACGAAAGTTATCCGTTAAAGTCCCCGCTGGCGGACCGGGCAAAGCGATGAGTGTCTGAAAATTGTCGCTGGCGATTTCTCTGTTTGTCCACTTGCGGAGCAGGCAAGGAGGCCTATGTTAAATCATGAAAACAAAAATCAAGGCTGCCAAAGCGTTCGACCAACCCAAACCGTTCACGCCCGGTGTGACCCGGGGCATGGTGCGCGAACATGCCTATCGCCTGTATCGCGACAAATTGCCGGAACATCCGCTGACGCTCGAAGATTGGGTGCTGGCTGAAAAAGACCTGGTGGCGACGATGGAAGCCGAAGGCGTGGAAGGCTGAGGCCAGCTGCCCTTTACCCTGCGCCAATGCGGAAAAAATCGCCAAACGATTGGATCCGCGATATTGGGTTATAATCGTTTTTTAGGCCGAAGCTTTTTCCACAACCAGCCGAGCGGATCGTAGAAGTCATCCACCACGCGTTCCTTGAGCGGGATGATGGCGTTGTCGGTGATGGTGATGCTTTCCGGGCAGACCTTCGTACAACACTTGGTGATGTTGCAAAAGCCGACGCCGTGCGCCTGCCTTAATTCCGGCAGCCGGTCCTCCGTGTCGAGCGGGTGCATCTCCAACGCGGCGGTATAGACCAGAAAACGCGGGCCGATGAATTCGTCGTGCTTGTGGTGGTCGCGCAAAACGTGGCAGACGTCCTGGCAGAGGAAACATTCGATGCACTTGCGGAATTCCTGCACGCGGTCCACGTCTTCCTGCTGCATCCGCCAGGTGCCGTCCGGCGCATCGGGCGGGCGCGGCTTGAACTTCTTGATCTTCTGTTTGACGCGGAAATTCCAGGAAACGTCCGTCGCCAGGTCCCGGATGCTGGGGAAGGCCCGCATCGGCTCAATGGTAATGGGCTTGTCGGTTAGCAGAGTGTTCATGCGCGTCATGCACATGAGCTTGGGAATGCCGTTGATTTCCGCCGAGCACGAGCCGCATTTGCCCGCCTTGCAATTCCAGCGGCAGGCGAGGTCGTTGGCCTGCGTCGCTTGAATCTTGTGCACGACGTCGAGCACGACCATGCCCTCGTCCATCTCCGTGGTGTAATCCACGAACTTGCCGCCACCGTTTTCATCGGTGCGCCAGATGCTGAATATTACTGTTTTCATTTTGCTGAAGCCGTTAAACCGGTGATTGGTTAAATGGGTTAAATAAGTGACTGTTTAAATGGGTCTGCATCGCCGTACCAATTACTTGTTTAATCGGTTACTCATTTAACGACTCATTTCATCTCCTCGATGACCTGTTTCAGCTCCGCCGGCAGGTCGGGAATCGTTTCGCGCCGGACGTTCATCGTGTTATCGGCATTTTTCTTCACGACCACGTTTACCTTGCCGGCAGCGGCATCCTTGTTCGGAAAATCCTCCCGGAAATGCCCGCCACGGCTTTCTTTGCGCTCGATGGCTGAACGGGTGATGGCTTCCGACACGGTGAGCAGATTCTTCAAGTCAACCGCCGTGTGCCAGCCGGGATTATATTCGCGATGGCCGAAGACGGCGACCTGCCCGGCGCGCTGCTGAAAGTTTTTGAATGCCGTCGAGCGCCCGGGCCATTTCCTCCTCGCGCCGCACGATGCCGACGAGGCTTTGCATCATGTCCTGCAAATCGTGCTGAACCTGATACGGTCCTTCGGCGCTGCCACCGGCCTTCGTGCCGCGTTCGAACGGCTCCAGCGCCTGGCGTGCGACGTCCTCGACCTGTACGTCGTTGATCTGGCCGGCGCCGTGTTCCTTCGCAAATTTCGCGGCGAACTCACCGGCGCGTTTGCCGAACACGATCAAATCGGAAAGTGAATTCCCGCCCAGCCGGTTGGCGCCGTGCAAGCCGGCGGCAGCCTCGCCCGCGGCGAACAGTCCGGGAACATTGGACATCTGGGTGTCGCCATTCACGCGGATGCCGCCCATGATGTAATGCGTCGTCGGGCCGATTTCCATCGGCTCCCTGGTGATATCCAGGTCGGCGAGCTGCTTGAACTGATGGTACATGCTCGGCAGCTTGCGTTTGATGTGCTCGGCGGCGTTCGGGATCTTTTCCTTGATCCACGCGATGTCGAGGAACACGCCGCCGTGCGGGCTGCCGCGGCCGGCCTTCACTTCGCGATTGATGCAGCGGGCCACGTGGTCGCGCGTGAGCAATTCGGGCGGGCGCTTGGCGTTTTTGTCGCCCTGCGTGTAGCGCCAGCCTTCCTCCGGGTCGGTGGCGGTCTGCGATTTGTAATTGTCCGGAATGTCGTCGAACATGAACCGCTTGCCTTCCTTGTTCCGCAACACGCCGCCTTCGCCGCGCACGGCTTCGGTCACGAGCAAGCCCATCACGCTCGGCGGCCAGATCATGCCGGTCGGATGAAATTGCACGAACTCCATGTCCATCAATTCCGCGCCGGCGTGATACGCCAGCGACTGGCCGTCGCCGGTGTATTCCCAGGAATTACTGGTGATTTTGTAGGCGCGGCCGATGCCGCCGGTGGCTATCACGATGGCCCTGGCCTTGAAAATCTTGAACCGCCCGCGCTCGCGGTCGTAGCCGAACGCGCCGGCGACGCGGTCGCCGTCCTTGAGCAACGTGACAATCGTGTGCTCCATGTGGACGGTGATGCCCTGATGGATGCCGTGGTCCTGGAGCGTGCGAATCAGTTCCAGTCCGGTGCGGTCGCCAACGTGGGCGAGCCGCGGATAGCGGTGGCCGCCGAAATTGCGCTGGAGAATTTTGCCGTCCGTCGTGCGGTCAAAAACCGCGCCCCAGGCTTCGAGTTCATGGACGCGCGCCGGCGCTTCCTTGGCGTGGAGTTCGGCCATGCGCCAGTTATTGACGTATTGGCCGCCGCGCATCGTGTCGGCGAAATGCACGCGCCAGTTGTCGCGATCGTCCACGTTGCCCATCGCCGCCGCCATGCCGCCTTCGGCCATGACGGTATGCGCCTTGCCGAGCAGCGATTTGCAGACCAGCCCGACCTTCACGCCCGCCGCCGAGGCTTCGATGGCCGCGCGCAACCCCGCGCCGCCCGCGCCGATGACAAGCACGTCGTATTCAAATGTTTCGTAATTGGTGGCCATGCTGAAACTAAAAAATTTCTGTTGACGAAACCCTAATGACTAAAGAATGACGAAGCGCGAATGACAAATAGCAAAACAGGCGCCGGACTTCCATTCGGCATTCGTGCTTCGTCATTGGGAATTCATTAGTCATTCGGATTTAGAAATTAGTATTAAAAATTCTCCAGTCATGCCAGATGCCCATCGCACAAAGCCGGACGTAAACGTCCGTGAAGCCGACCCAGAACAGGCTGATCCACGCCCACATCAGGTGACGGCGATTGAGGCAACTGACGCACGCAAAGCCATTCGCGCACACAGGTTTTTTTGACGGCTCGTCCAGGAACCCTCCGATCAAATGCCGCAGCGAATGGCAGCCAAAAGTGTAACTGGCCAGCAGGATGACATTCAACGTGAGCACGATGGTTCCGACGCCGATGCCGAAATGTTGCACCCCGTTTTCCGTAAACCACATCGCTTTCCACGCATCATATCCGAGAATAAAAATGAAAATTACCGCCAGATACATAAAGTAGCGGTGAACGTTTTGCATGATGAGGGGAAACGAGCGTTCGCCGAGATAAACCTGGCGCGGCTCGCCGACGGCACAGTTCGGCGGATCGGCCCAGAACGCCTTGTAATAGGCGCCACGATAATAATAACAAGTGAAGCGGAAACCCGCCGGCGCCCACAGTACCAGAAATGCCGGCGAGAAAATCAGCCACGCCGGCCACCATCCCGGCTGAACTCCCAACCAGGCATGGCTGGCCAGCCCGGGACACTGTGCCGGATAAAAAATTTCCGGCGAGAAAAAGGGCGACAAATAGTCGGCGCCATTTCCACTGAACCAGTAAGCGCAATTTCCGTGGTACAACGGATGAAACGCCGCCCAGGTGGAATAGACAATAAATGCGGCGAAGCCGAGGAAAACTGCCGCCGGCTGTATCCACCACGCATCCGGGCGGGCCGTCTCTCCAAAACGGCGTTGCGGCATCGAAGCATCTGCGTAAGCCATAAAACTCAACTCTAACTAACTTGTCTTCGACAGGTCAATAGAAGGTGAGTAAATATAAGGGTCACTTCGTATTAACTTTGTGAAAACTTATCCGGGAAGCAGGACTGGGGGCGTGCGCGTCCATTCGTTCAAGCCGCGTTCCGCGTTGCCTGCCGGGGAAAGGCCCAGTAATTCCAGCGCCTCGCCGACGAGGTAAAGCGATCCGGTGATGATCACGAACCGGTCGGCCGCCGATTTGTCCAGCGCGTCAGCCAGGGAATGGCAGGCGGCAATTTCAGCCGAGGGATTCAGTTTGCGGCAGGCTTCCGCCAATTCAGCCGGATTGGCCGAACGTTCGCTGGAAACCGGCACAGTGAAGATCCGCGCTGCCAGCGGCGCGAGCGTTTCACAGATGTGTTGCCAGTCCTTGTCCTGCAACACACCGAGAATGAGCGTGGTTGGAGCGCCGAGCACCGTCTCGGCGTGTTGGAGTTCACGCTTTAGCGTGCCACCATCCAGGCTAAAGCCTGAACTCCAACTTGACACTGCCGCAGACAGCGCTTTAGCTCCGGCGGGGTTGTGCGCGCCGTCGAGCAGAATTTTCCGGCCGGATTCACGCGTGACCAATTGCAATCGCCCCGGCCAAATGACGTTCGCCAATCCGGCGCAGATTTCTTTTTCGACAACCCGAATTTGGTTCTGCAACAAATCGACCGTGGCCAGTGCGAGTGCCGCGTTGAGTTTTTGATGGTCCCCAAGCAAAGATAATTCATCAACGCGGGAGGGTTGCCGTGTCGGCGACCCCAACTGATCTTGGTTTGGGACGGCGGCACGCCGTCCCTCCCGGGAATTGATTTTGATCAGTGGCGCATTTTTCTCCCGCGCCATCTTTTCAATCACGGCCAAGGCGTCCGGTTCATCCGTGGCGGTGATGACCGGCACGCCCGGCTTGATGATGCCGGCCTTTTCGGTGGCGATTTTGGCAAGCGTATCGCCAAGCCATTGCTGGTGATCGAACTGGATGTTGGTGATGACACTGGCCAGCGGGGTGACGATGTTCGTCGCGTCCAGCCGTCCGCCCAGGCCGGTTTCCCAGATCACCAGATCGCAGTTTCTGTTCGGCGAAAAATTTCAGTGCCATCACCGTGACAACTTCAAAAAACGTCGGATGATGGCCATCGGGAAAATGCTTCAGCCACGGCCGCATTTCTTCGACGCAGCCGGACGACGTCGTCTTCGCCAATCAACCGGCGGTTGACTTGAATTCGTTCGCGGAACGAAACCAGATGCGGCGAGGTGAACAGCCCGACGCGCAGGCCGGCCGAGCGATAAATGCTTTCGAGCATGGCGCAGGTCGAGCCTTTGCCGTTGGTGCCGGCGACATGGATGAAGCGAAGCCGGTCCTGTGGCTTGCCCGCCAGCGCGGCTAGCTGGAACGTGTTTTCCAGCCCGAACTTCGCGCCGAACAAACGCAAATCGTAGAGAAATTGGATGGCTTCGGGATAAATCACGACGGGAATCTCACAAATTATCGTTCGACGGTGAAAGTGATGTCGTAGTGCGTTTTATCAGTGGATGTAACGTTTGTCGGGAAAACCTCGTATGAGCGCGAAGGCTTGAGTCATCAGCAACGCGGCATTTTCGTTGTCAGGAACGGTGGGATAAAAAGCATTCAACTCTTTCCCATTCGTCGGTAAACCAACGGCGCGAATTTCCTGCAATTTTGCCTCAACCTCCACCGCCAGTTTGCTTCGCCAATACAGGAGACTGACAACGACAAACACAAAAGTAAAAAATACGACGCAAATAATAATGAATTTGCGTTTCATAAATCAATCAAAGCACGAACTCCGGCATCGCCACTAGGCTTTCCGTTTTTAGTCGGCGTTCTTCTTCGGTAACCGGAAACAACCGCAGAGCTTCGTCGTTCAATCTGACGCCTTCTTCGACTGTCATACCAGGCTTGACTTGCGCCTTAAACCAAGCGTGGCGTTGTCTTCCAATTTCAGTCGGTGGCACGTATTCCGTTTTCATAATTTTCACAGCGGTTTCTGGTGGATGTGTGCGTGGGCAGCGGCGATGAAGCCTTTGAACAGCGGATGCGGCTGGTGCGGCTTGCTCAAAAATTCCGGGTGAAACTGGCTGGCGATGAAGAAGGGATGATTCGCCAGTTCGATGACCTCCACGAGCTTGCCGTCCGGTGACAGGCCGCTGAAAACGAAGCCCGCCTTCTCAAATTTGTCGCGATAGGCGTTGTTGAACTCGTAACGGTGGCGGTGGCGTTCATTGACGACAAATGAGCCGTAAAGTTGCGCGGCTTTGGTGCCGAGCGCCAACTGGCACGGCTGTGCGCCCAACCGCATCGTGCCGCCTTTTTTCGTCACGCGCTTCTGCTCGTCGAGCATGGCGATGACCGGATGCGGCGTGTTCGGCTCGAACTCGGTCGAATGCGCCTTGGCCAGTTTCAAAACGTTCCGCGCGAATTCAATCGTGGCGATTTGCATGCCCAGGCAAAGGCCGAGGTAGGGAATTTTGTTTTCACGCGCGTATTGCGCGGCGAGAATTTTGCCTTCAATGCCGCGTTCGCCGAATCCGCCCGGCACGAGGATGCCGCCCAGCCCCTTCAACATTTTTTCCGCGCCGTTTTTTTCAATTTCCTCGGAGTCCACCTGGACGATTTCCACGCCGCAATCATTGCCGACGCCACCGTGAATGATGGCCTCATACACCGATTTGTAGGCGTCCTGGAGGCCGATGTATTTGCCGACGACGCCTACGCGCACCCGATGTTGCGGCGCAATGAGTTTGCGGATGATCTCCTGCCAATGCGTCATGTTGGCGGGTGGCGCATCGAGATGCAATTGACGGCAGACGAGGTCATCGGCGCGCTCGCGCTGGAGCATCAGCGGCACCTCGTAAATGGAATGGTCCACGTCTTTTTCCTCGATGACCGCCTCGACGGGCACGTTGCAGAACATGGAAATTTTCTGGCGCAGCTCCTTGTCCAGCGGCTTTTCGCAGCGGCAGACCAACAGATGCGGCGTAATACCGATTTCGCGCAACTTGGCGACAGATTGCTGCGTGGGTTTGGTCTTCAATTCACCGGCGGCCTTGATGAAGGGCACGTAGGTGACGTGCATGAAGGCCGCGTTATGGAAACCGACTTCGAGTGCGAATTCGCGGATGGCCTCCAGAAACGGCAATCCCTCGATGTCGCCGGTCGTGCCGCCGATTTCCGTGATGATAACGTCCGCCTTGCTTTGTTCGGCCAGCAGGTGAATGCGATTTTTGATTTCGTCGGTGACATGCGGAATCACCTGGACCGTTTTGCCGAGATATTTTCCTTCACGTTCGTTGTTCAGGACCGTCTGATAAACCTGGCCGCTCGTCAGGTTGTTCATCCGGGTGAGCTTGCAATTGGTGAACCGTTCATAATGGCCGAGATCGAGATCGGTCTCCGCGCCGTCGTCAAGCACATAGACTTCGCCGTGCTGATACGGGTTCATCGTGCCGGGATCCACGTTGAGATAGGGGTCAAATTTTTGCAGCACGACCTTGAGGCCGCGATTTTCGAGCAACGTGCCGAGCGAGGCCGCCGTCAGGCCCTTGCCCAACGAACTCACCACACCGCCGGTGACAAATATGAATTTCATTTCAAACCTTTTCTAGCCACAGATTAACACAGATGAAACACGGATTAAAACGTCATAGCCAATTCTCGCTCTCGTAAAATGACACTTTTTTCTTCACAAACAAATTCCAAGCATTCTTCCATGTATGGAACAGAAAGCTCCCCGTCTCTTCCATGATCCTCTTCGCGGATTTTTTCGTGGATCGAAATCAACAAAGCTCGCAAAGGAACTAGAATTTTAACGAGTCGCCAGCACATTCTTCGATAGGATGTCAACTTTTTGACTCAATGTGTCATTTTTTGATGAGTCTTCGCAGCCTTGGTTTAAAATGACGCATGTCGCCGGTGTAATTACCAAAAGAAGATTTCGTTTCATAGGTCATTTGGGGTTCATCCGTGTTTATCTGTGTTTCATCTGTGGCTCAAAAATTTTTCCACTTTCACCACGTCTTCCGGTGTGTCCACGCCCACGCTGTCGTATTCGACCTTTACGACCGCGATCGGGATGCTGTTTTCCAGCGCGCGCAATTGCTCCAGCTTCTCCGCGTTTTCGAGCGGCGACACCGGGAACCTCACCAGCCGCAACAGCGTTTCGCGCCGGTAACCGTAAATGCCGAGATGCTTCAAAAAAGGAAACGCCGCCAATTGTCCCCGAACGCCTTCGGGGCTGGCGGCCTCGCGCAGATACGGAATTGTGCGCCTTGAAAAATATAACGCGCGACCCGCGGCATTGACAACGACTTTTACGACGTTGGGATTGTCGTATTCGGCAGGATTTTTAATGGACGTGACCGCGGTGGACATTTCATTTTGCACCAGCGCACCCGCCACGGCATCAATGACCGCCGGGTCAATCAACGGCTCGTCGCCCTGAATGTTGACGACGGCGTTACATTGGCAGCGCGTCGCCACCTCGGCAATACGGTCCGTGCCGCTGGGATGGTCGGGGCGCGTCATTTCCACGCGACAGAACTTCTTGGCGACGTCAGCGATGCGGGAATCGTCCGTGGCGACGATGACTTCGTCGAGCGACTTTGCTGTCTGGCAACGTTCCACGACGTGCTGGATGAGCGGCTTGCCCGCGATGAGGGCGAGCGATTTACCGGGGAACCGTGTCGAGGCGAACCGGGCCGGAACAATGCCAACGATATTCACGGGCCTTGATTAAGCCATAACTCGCCACACCAATGCAAGCAGCGAAGGCAGCGGGAATTTTAAGGGATCGGAACCGGTGAATTGTCCAAGCTCTTCGTTGGCGTTTGCAGCGATTTCTTGAAATAAGCGCCCGCCCGGGTTGGCGTAAAATTCCAGTCCTTGATCAGGCAGGGACCCCAGTGCGGGTCAAAACACCAGACCGTGTAGGAAATTCCGTGCTCGGCGCAATAGGATGTAATGGCGTCGCCGTAGATTTCATCGCCGATGATCGGATTGTAACCGTCCGGTTCGCCTGGCGGAAGGAAGCCGATTTCGGTGAGAATCATCGGATATTTGTCGGACACAAAACCCCAATCATGTGTCCAGTTGGTATTCCACGGTTGTTTGGCTTTCATCGGATACGGATGCGCAACATAACCGATGCCTTCGGCGTCAATCGGGTCCCTGGCCACCGGTGTCAGGTCGTAGCCGAAATTAAAACCGGCGACGAGCGGGACGGCGGTGCCGCCATTCGCGCGGATGGTTTTGATGATTTGTTCCAGCAAACCTTTCCATTCCGGCCAGATACAGGTTCCAAGATTGGGGTTCGTCGTCGGCTCATTGAACAATTCGAAAAAGGCGACGGTATTGTTGCCGCGATAATGTTTGGCCATGGTGGTCCAGAAATCGAGCGTCTCCGCTTTGGTGGTGTTGTACGCTGTGGGCGGATAAAGCTCGGAGGAGGCGGGGAAAAATTTCCCGCCATATAAATTACCGATGCTGTGCCAGTCGATGATGACGTACAGTCCCTCACCGTTTGCCCAGGCGACACCCTGGTCGAGCAGTTTGAGATAGTCCTTTTTCCCGTGAATACGCCAGGCCGCCGGGTGTACGGGAATCCTCACAATGTTCGCGCCCCATGACTTGGCCATTTCGAAATAATGTTTGTTCCACTGGCCGTTGCGCTGCAGCTTGTCGGGGTCGCTCGAATCCAGGCCGCGGAAAACGATGGTCTTGCCGTCGGCGGTCACAAAATGGTTGCCTTGCACGCTGATGTGACTGGGTTGAGCAAAGGCTCCGGACGAAAACAAAACGGTGGTCAGACAAATGAAAAGAATTTTTCTCATGATGATAATGATTCCACGGTCGATGGTGAATTGGGGCAGTTCACAATCCGGAGCGTATCGCAACGCAAACCTGTGTCAATCTCACCCGACCCGCACGCACGTCACCACGGACGCGATGAACTGAAGCCCTTTGAAGAATTTTTTAGCGGCTTTCCTCGCGGAAAGTCAGGAAGGCAAAAATCAGCGCCACCGCAAACGGCAACGCAAACAGTAAAATGCTCATGCCGGAAGTTTAGCATGGAATCTGCCAAATGTCACAATCATGTTACAAAAAGGTCACGCCCGGATGGCGCTATTTGCCTGTCTGATTTAAATTATTAACAACAAACAACTTAAAAACTATAGCTGACGCCAAATGTGACGAAGATCGACCTGGTAAAATTCAGTTCGACATCACTTCCGCCAAACGAATGCCGATATACGCCCAAATATTGGTACTGACCGCCGGCTTCTACATCCCAATGTTTCGACAACTGCCAGGACAGGTTTGCTCCAACATAACCTCCCCAAAGTAGACCCACATCATGGCCGCTCCCGGACGCGCTCAAAGGTTCACTGCCGGTCATATTCACGGTTTCCGTCCACGAAGCTGAGGTGTTCAACAGCGCCAGGGACAAGCCGCCGGATAATGACAATTCAACCCGCTCGTCCACTGGAAAATCCAGATAAGGCCCCAATTTTATTCCCCAAATGTCGGCCTTCAGCGTTTGAGCGGTCGTGATGGTCGCGGCGCCGGCCAGGACGGTTGAAGACGAACTGCCGGGCGAAGCGCCAATGAGAAATCCCGGACCGTTGAAGGCACCTTGATAAGGTGCCGACGGCGGCGTTGTCCCCGACGCGAAGGGATAAGCATCCGTTGTCTGGATAATGTCTCCGACGCCCGAACCGCTGGCCTGCACTGAAATGTTCAGGTAGTTCAAGGCCGATTCGATTCCGTAGCGCATTTTGCCGCGGGAACCGAGTTCGCGGTCGTAAATTAATTCACCGCCCAAACCCGGATTAGACAAATCAGTGCTGTCAGCGGACGGGATGTTTCCCGAGGCTGCCGACCGATGCATCAGGATCGTATTGCCGGAAATCTGGCTCGAACTGTCATAACCCCAATACCAGGTCCGGCCACCGGCATTGCCGCTGACATCGGTCAGCACGTAGCCGTCATTGTAGTTGTAAGGATTACCGTTGGGGGTGGTTCGGCCCGAGGGACTCAACAACAAATTGCCGGGATTCTGGAATCGGGCTTTAATGCCAAAGGCGGCCCAGGGAACAAATCGGATGTGATTCAAACTGTTGGTTTCAATTTGATCGTCCGCCATGACGGTCCGAACCAGAAGCGCGGAGGCGATCAGGCCGCAGGAAATGGATTGTTCGCGATTCATGTCCTGATTCAGGGGGCGGCGATTACCCTGTAAAAACGGCTTCCGCTCGACAGTGGGTTGCTGATGGTTTCCGGCGGACCGTCGTCGTACCATTGCGTGACCGTGGCGGTGGCCGTGAGGGAAGGCGTGGCAACCCGCCAGGTGGCCATCCCGTCGTCGCTGTAGATGACGGTGTAAACCTGGCCCGGAACGGTATTGAATTCGATGACCAGACGTGGTGAGCCGGAAATACGTGTGTCGATAAATGTGCGGTTGATGGCGAAACCACCGGAGGCGGAACCGGTGGTTCCCGGCAGGATGGCTACGGCCTGAAAAGTGTCCGTGAACGAGCCACGATCGGGAACGTAAAACTCGAGCAGGAAAGTCACCGACTGTGCCGGATTCAACGGCGCATTATATTGCACATACGGTCGTCCCTCGTCGTTGGTGCCGGTCGCATTGTAAAGTTGCACGCCGCTGCGCAGGCCATCCACGTAAACTCGCACGGCCGCGGCCGTGATCACACCGGTGTTGGTTACGGTGACGGATTGCTCGAAAAGACCGGTTTGCGGATTAAGTGTGATTGAAGCAAAAACGGAAATGTCGAATTGTCCCTGAGCTGTCGCCACCGTGGTGGCCGCCTGCGAATTGGTTGAAGTGCCGTTGTTGTTGGCCGGGTTGGGATCGGGAGTAATGGAAGTCGCCGCCGCCGAGTTGGTAAACGTACCGCGAGCCGGCGCCGTGACGGTCACGGTAAAGTTGGTTGCCCCGCCGCTGGGAAGGGAAGATATGATTGGCCAGTTTACCCCGCCGCTGGCAGGCGCGCCCCCACTGGAGGCACTGACATAGACAACGTTCGTGGGCAGAAAATCGCTCACTGATACATTGGTCGCCGTGGATGGCCCGGCATTGGTCACGTTGATGACATAGGTCAAATTGGATCCCGCCAGAACAACCGGCGGGCCGGTCTTGAAGACCATCAGGTCAGCCTGCACTCCGATGTCGGTGACTACCCTGGCCGCGGTGGAACTGCCGTTGTTGTTTGAGGGAACCGGATCAAGGACCGAAGAACTGCTGGACACGATATTGGTCAGTGAACCACTGGCTGGCGCGGTCACCGTCACGGTAAAATTGGTCGTTCCGCCGCTCGCCAAGGCGGTGATCGTTGGCCATGTTACCATGCCGCTGTTGTACACCCCGGCGCCCGTTGCGCTCACCCATGCCGCTGCGGGCGGTAAAACGTCCGTCACGACTAGATTGCTTGCGGTCGAAGGGCCGAGGTTTGTTACCGTGACGGAATAATTGAAGCTGGCGCCAATGGCGACGCTGGCCGGTCCGCTGCAGGTGGTCGCTACGTCCGCTTGCGGTGCGACTGTCGTGATCACTTGTGAACTTGCCGCCGTGCCGTTGTTGTTGGCCGCATTGGGATCGAGCGTACTTGAAGTGGCTGAAGCACTGTTGGTGAGCGATCCATTTGCCGGTGCGCTGACGGTTACCGTGTAGTTCGTCATTCCGCGGCTGGCCAGGGAAGTTATGGCCAGCCAGGTTACCACACCGCTGTTGGCCACACCTCCGCCGCTGGCGCTGGAAAATGTGGCGGTCGGCGGCAACGCATCCGTCGTCACCACATTACTCGCGGCAAACGGACCAAAGTTGGTAACCGTAATCGTGTAGCTCAAGGCCGTGCCGGGCGCCGCGCTTCCGGGTCCGTTGCACAAAACGGCGACGTCCGCTGTGGGAACAAGCACAGTCAAGCTGGCGTTCGAACTCGTTGCTGTTCCGGCAGAGTTTGTGACCACCACCGAATAAGTTCCGGCATTGTTGGTCTGCAAGTTTGGCAAGGCATAATTGCTGGCCGTGGCACCCGTGATCGGCGCGCCGTTCAGCCGCCATTGATAACTGAGTGGCGCCGTCCCGGAGGCCGTCACCATGAAGTTGGCGGTGGAACCGACATAATTGGTCTGGCTTTGCGGCTGCGTCGTAATCGTCGGGGCAATACTGAGTCCGGTGCCATTTGTGATCGTGAAAGTAAAAACGGCGCTGACGGAAGCCCCCCGGTTGCCGCTGTTTTCCCATGCACTGATGGTGATATTGCTGGTTATGGCCGCCGTCGGGGTCCCGCCAATCTTTCCGTTGGAATTGGTCAACCACAGACCGGGAGTCAGGGGGAAAACCAACGAGCCGTTAGTCGCGGTGTTGGCGCTCCAGGAATGCGCGGTTTGTCCGCTCGTAGTGAGCTGCCGGCTGTAGGGTACGCCCACCTGGGCATTGACGGTGTAAGGCGCGACAATCGCCGTGGCGCCGGACACGGCATGATAGCTGCCCAGCAACGCCACCACGCCTCCCGCCACTTTGAATACATAAGCCCAACTCGACGGAGTGAAAACCTGTGACTGCGAAGACACCACCGCCCGCAACATCGGCATCAACTGCAACAGGGCCGCGAGCAGGACCGAAAGCACGCGCGCGCCGAACAGCCGGTCCCATCGCCTTCGAATGCTCGAAATGGGCAAAGACATGGGGAAAATTATTTAACCGGATTAAGCACGACGTAAGTCGGCAAACCCATGACACCGAAATAATCCAAAACCTCCCTGGCCGGTGAATCATTGGGTTGTTCCGCGTCGTATCTCACCACGACGAAATTTTTGAGCTGTTGTTTGACCTCCGAAGCGGGGAAAACAACGGCATCCATCGCTTCGCAATTTTTGCACCAACTGGCCCGGAAATCTATGAACACGGGGCGTCCTTGGGCCTGCGCCTTCTGCAATGCCTTGGCCAGGGATTCGTTTGGATTGGATACCGGCCTGCCGGAAGCGGATTGGCTTCTGGCGAATACTGTCAAACTATGACGGCTAAGAAACAGGCTGCCGGCGAGATATCCGTAATAGGCTGCAAACAACAGGATGAGCACGCCGAAAGAATATTTGACCCATTTCATCCATTGGCCCGGCTTTGGCAACAAACTCAGGCCCGCACCGGCAAATGGCCACGGCAGGGCCATGCCCAGGCCGAGGAGAAACGGCAGCAGCAATCCGGCAACCATTCCCGCGCCATACAAGTGCGCCGATAGCAGCAATACCGAAATCACTACGGGCGCCACGCACGCGCCGGCCATCAAGGCCGCCACCACTCCCATGCTGAAGGCCAGGATGAATTGGCTCTTTTGACCCCTGCTGGCGGTTCCGCCGCCGCTTTGGAAACGGGAGAAATCAATGTTCACAAAATCAAACATCGCCGCTGCCATCACCGCGAAAATCAGCGCAATGCCCAGATTGAACCAGAACGAGGAGTTTAACGTCCCGAATTTTGCCCCGGTCAATACAACCACCAATCCGAGCAGTCCATAAACCAGCGCCATGCCCCCGCCGTACATCGCCCCAAGGGCAAAGCCCCGTCCGCGCGAACTGGCGCGCGTCCCTGCGCCGATGATGGCAAGATTGATGGGAATCAATGGCAGCACACAGGGCGTGAGGTTCAGTCCGATTCCGCCAAGCACGATGAAAAACAACGTGGTTGCCAGTCCCAGTTTGCGGAATTTATCCATCACGCCTTCCGGCAGGGCCTGGCCGGTTCGTGCCTTTTGTAAAAAATCCAGAAAATTGCCTTTGGAAACGTACCCGGTTTCGCGGGCGGCAACTTTGAAATAACCGGCAATGCTTTGCCAACCGGTGGCGGCGATGATCGGCGATCCGCCAGCGGCCGGGGCGGGCGCGGTGGGATTGTCAATTTGCGCCACCGCGGCGGCAGAGGTGATTCTAAAAAAACGTTTGTCCGGAAAGTAACAAGCCGCGTTGCTGCAACCTTGAAACTTCACAAGGAGAGTCAATGGCAGGGCTGAATCAAGTTTCAATTCGGCGCTGAACGAGTGGTCATAAACTTTTTTTTCCTGGCCGGTGGCTTCATTTTTGTGAATCACCGGTTCGGGAATCGTCAATGGCGTCAGCGCCTTGCCCTCTCCCGTTTCAAAGTGCAGGCGGCCCGGGTAGAGCACCAAACCCGGCGGCACCGTAAAATCAAGCCGCACCACCGGCGCGCCTGCACCTGGCTCCATGCGGGCAGTGACGCCGAAGGGGCTGGTTGGCTGGAAGGCATGGACCGTCAATGAAGTTGCCAGACACAGGCCGAAAGAAAAAAAGATTGTTGGTAAATACGTCCTCATAAATCAAGTTCAGTTGCATCCACAGCCGCCGCCACCCACACCGCGCCCGCCGGAAGCGTCCTCGCGCGAAAAATAGATGTGTTCGCTTTCGCCCGTGCCAAGGGGGTCGCGATCGGCGCGCATGATGGGGTCGGCCAGGCTTCCACGTTGCCATGGTCGGACGTGCTGACAACCGGTGGCGGCCACCAGCATGACGACCAGGGCAAGCGCGCGGATGAATTTTTCCTTCATGGACAAACTATTTTCCGAGCAGCGATTCGATTTCCTGCCGGTATTCCTTTTTGGTTTCCTCGCCGTGAAAACCGGCGTGCGCGAAACGGACCTTGCCCGTTTGATCCGCCAGGAATGAGCTGGGCATGGTCGCGATGCCCGCCTCCGTCACCAGCTTCTGCTCGGCGTCGTGGACCACGGTAAAGGTGGCGGCATGTGACTTGAGGAAATCCTCCATGTCCGACCGGTTTTCATCCACGTTCACCGCGATGATGACCAATCCTCGCGCGCCGTATTCCTTTTGTAGTTCCACCATGGCCGGGAACGACGCCTTGCAGGGGTCGCACCAGGAGGCCCAGAAATCCAGCAGGACCACCTTGCCTTTAAGGGTGTCCGGCAATTTGCCTTCCAGGTTGGCCGCCGCCAGGTTGGGCAGTGGGTCGCCGACCTTGATGCCTTCGGCGCTGGCGCACGGACTGAAGTTGGTCCAAAGGCCGGCCGCCAGTGCCAGCAGGACGACGAATGATTTATGATGTTGTGTACGCATGGAATCCTCTCGTTTGGTTCCGGGTGGTTTCAGTGGTGATGCAACCTTCAACGCCCGGACAAAGGCGCATCATTTCAATCCCTTCTTTGGTTCCCAAAATAAAAGCTGCGGTGGACAAGACGCCGGCAAATGTGCAGTGCGGCGCGATCACCGTCACCGAAAGCGCGCCGTTGTTGACGGGATACCCGGTGCGCGGATCCAGAATGTGCCCGTAACGCCGGCCTTCATGGAAAAAGTGGCGGACACCGTCGCCCGAAGTCGCGACGGCGTGGTTGTTCACGGCCACACCGGTCCAACAGCGGCTCAGGTCCTTGGGGTCTTGCAGGCCAATGTGCCAGGCGCCGCGTTCGGGCGCTTCGCCATGCACACGCACGTCCTGGCCAAAATCCACCATGACATTTTTGATGCCGCGTTCCAGTGCCAGGGTCAGCACGCGGTCAACCGCGTACTCCTTGCCGATGCCGCCCAAATCGAGGCACATCCCTTCGTCAGGCAGGAAGATGGCTCCGGGCCGGCGGTGAATTTTGCGCCAGCCAACCAATGCCTGCGCCGCCCGAATGGCGGAATCGGTGGGAATGACCGGTGGCCGCGCCTTCCAGTTCCAAAGCCGGATCAATGGCAATGAGGTGAGGTCAAAAACGCCGCCGGTGAAGAAAACCATCTCGTGGCAAAGGTTGAAAAGGGCGTCGGTTTCCGCGTCCACTTCCACCCATTCCCGGCCGGCCGCGGTATTGATGCGGCTGATGAGACTGTCCGGAATAAACCGCGAGTACCGCGCTTCAAACCAGCCTACCCATTGCAACACCTCGGTTTGAAAATCCCGCGCCCGGGCGGCGTCGGACGTCTGAAAATGCACGCGACAAACCGTGCTCATCGCCTGGAAGGAGAGTTTGTGCAATCCAGTCTCAATCGTGTTGCGCGCCGACCGGTTGACACGGGCTTGAACGACGTGCGTTGAATCTGCGGTTGTAGTTAAAACCATATGCGGGCTCCAATGGTAAATACGTTTGCCGAGGGATAAGCCGTTGGCGAAGTAACGCCGTCCAGGCCCTTCATCACATAACGCTGATAAGCAACATCGAACGAAAACCAGTCGCGGATTTTCCAGTTCAGACTCACGCCCGCAGCAAACGTTTCCAGATGGGAAAGACGGTAATCGGCGGAATAGTAAGTCGGGCGGGTATTGTAATCGGGAAAGCGGGTCGCGTAAAAATCGGCGGCGTTCTGGTAATAATACCGGAACATGGGCGACAGCACGACGTGCTTGCCGAGCTTTTGAAACCAGGCGACCTGGACGGTATGGGCATCAACGCCATAGGTGTCATGGGAGAAGCGATAGGAAATCTCCGCGCTGGCGTTGAACGGCGTCACCGCCTGTGTGAGTGAAACGTAACCGATGTAGCGGTCCTTGGTCCGCGGCCGGTTTTCGGGTTCCAGCGCGGGCGTTGATGGGTCGCCCTGGGGTTCATTGTCAAAGAGCACCCCCCGGTATTGATCATTGAGATAGCCGGAGGCGTGGCCATAGGTGAAATTCGCGGTCAATACCGCTTTGGGATTCAATAACTGGTTGATGCCCATCAGAATCTCCTCCGAGTTTTTCGCTTTTTCCTCAAAGAGAAATCCGTGCGGCAAAACCTGATCCCAGTCATGGGACCAGCCCAGATTGAGGGTGGTATTCTTGTCATTGAAATCCGCCGAGTAGTTCAGCGACGCGCCGCGGGAGAGGTAATCGCTTTCCTGGCTGTAAGAAAACTGGGGGGTAAAACGATTATTTTTGTAGCTCAAAGTGGCGCCCAGCGAACCGGCATATCTTTTATCCTCCATGTGTGAAAGCGGTACTGAACTGCTGGACGCTCCCGGTGGCGGCGGACTTTCCACAAAAGTGATGGTGTTGGGTGGGGGTGACCCCGTGGGCGTGAAACCGGAAATGGCGTCATAAACACCTTCACCCTGCAAGGTCAGCCAGCTCTTGGGTTGCAGTTCAAAAAGAACAGAGTCGGTTTCAACGCCAATCCGTCCGTTGTCTTCCTGATATTGTTCAAAGCGAAAACCGACCTGGTCTTCGGCCTGTGCGCGGAGGCATTGGGAAAGGCAGAAGGTGACCAGGGTGGACACGGGCGTCAGCGACCACCGGTACTTCAGGCTGGTTGCCATCCAGCCTTTGCAAAAAAACAACATCTTGTCTCCCATTACAAATTTACGCCTGTGACCGCGTTACGGCCGGTCACCGGCGGGGGATTGCAATGCTTGTGCCAGCGAAGTTGAATGAAAACCGGGTAGCGCCGCGCTGTTAAAACCTAAGCTATTATTGTTGTTGGAGTAACGCCTTCTGAGAAAAGCTCCGGACGCGTTCGCGTTTTGCCTATAAGTTACAATTCTTCGTTAAAGTATCTTGAATCAAGACAGAACTTTCCCGGCTTGACCCAAATCGGAGCAGGAATCAAAACGTGAAGTGGTTTTCCCGGTGCCAGTGCTGGCTCGAACGTGGCCAACGCCTCACAAATTTCCCGGTTAATTCACCTGACCACCCGGCCGGCGGCGGACGAGTTCAAAGTTGCAAAGTCGCACTTCGGGTTTGCCGGTGGAATCCAGCACCAGCTTTTTCCGGGCGTCGAAGGAAATCAACAGGTGGTCCGGTTTGAGATTGAGGTCCTCCAGGCCGCCCTGGGCCAGTTTGCCCGCTTTCGACCGCATCAACTGCTCCATCACTTCTTCGGAAATCAGTTTGTTGGCGCACGCGTACTTCGCGTTCATCGCGGTGTAATGACCATCGTCCTGTGCCGCCAGCAGTTCATCGGGGCCGTTCCAGTAGCCCCAAATGGTGATGTAATTGCGGCCTTTCTGGAGGATGGGTTCACCTTCCGGCGTGAGGAGATGGGCCAGCGCCAAAAAGCGCCGTTCATCGGCCGCCTGCTGGCCGGATTCACGATTACTGCCGGTCATGTAAATGGCGCGGGGATAAATCGTCTTGACGCCGCGGCGGCTCAATTCGAGCGCAAAGGCAAATTCCTCGAACGGACTGTTGAACCCATGTTCGTGGACCGCCTTCTGGTTCATGTCGGGATGGGTCAGCCACGGCGGATCGCCCATGCGCGATACCCGCCAGACCAGATTGATATTGTCCTTGGTGGAAGTCCGGAAAACCTGGTTGTGCGAGGAAAGTTTCTTCTTCGGTGTGCGCCGCCAGCGTTCGGGCAGGAAATAGTTGAACAAATCCGGGTCCTTGCCCACGACCCACAACAGGCCGCCGGTGCTCTCGGCCCGGCCGAAAATGTAATCCACGCCCATGATGTTCGCGGCCCGAAGATGGGCGGGCAACGGTTTGGCGGTGTCCACCTCGAACCGGCGGGCCATGTGCTTGAGATAAATCTGGCGATTGGCGCTGCGCACCGATTGTTCGTGCTCCGGCGTGCGCTCGAGCAGTTCGTAATCCACCAGCGCATAAACCCATTGGCCGTTCCGGTCGCGCAACAGCGATTGGTCATGTCCCGACCGCAAAATGACGTGGGCGGGTTTCATGTCAATGACCCGGTAACCCTTCTGCCACAATTCATGCGTGGCCAGGCAGGTGACCCGGGCGAGAAACTCGTCGCGTTCCTGGTCGTGCAGTTTGAGATACTCCGCCGACTCCACCGCGTCCAGGCCCTTGACCCAGCCGTACAGCACGACGTATTGCCGGAGAATATCAATTTCCACGCCCGGATGACGGACGACTTTCGCGCGGATTTTGTCCTCGGACCGGCCCGTCTGCCAGAGTTGCAACCGTTCGGACGGCATGTAAATCGCCATCGGCTTTTGCGTCCGGATGCGGATACCCGGCGGGCCGGCCTCGCCCTTGCGCAGTTCCATGAGCAGTGAAAATTCCTCGAACGGGCTGTTGAACTCGGCGTGGATGAACTTGTTGAAGGTGAACGTGTCGAGCGGCACGCCCTCGCCGACGCGGGACCATTTGACCACCAGAGACAGCGTCACGCCGTTCACCCGGCGGGTCGGGACCTTGTAAACCGTGCTGGTGCCTTCCAGCCGTTTGCGCTTGGTCTCAAACCATTCCTGCGCGTACCAGTTCTCCGGCAGCAAATTCTGCCAGAACGGCAATCCCATTTGCGTCAGGTAAAGGTCGCCGCCGTCCCGGGTCTTCATGTGCACGTAATCCACGCCCAGCAACGAAATGGCGCTGCCCGGAATGTCTGCGGGAACCAGAGAACCGGCTGGTGCAGGCGCGGCCGGATTTGAAGCTGCAGCTTCACTGGACATGGCATCAAGCTAATCTTTCTGCCAGTCACCGCTAACCACGGCTTACCAGAAACGCACCAAAATTTGGCCTCGGATGAACATAGATTTTCTCAGATGCAGATAAGAATTGTTAAGTTGCTGAGTTGTGTTTTCATAAAACGATGAAAAGACTTTCGGGATTGTTATTAGTCGCAGCATGCATGTTCGCTGCCGAAACAACGTTTGCTCAGACGAATGTGACCTTATTGAAGTTGGATAACGAAACTAAGGGTTTGCTGCGAGAAGCGACGGCAGATAATTGGTTTAAAAAAGAAGCTTTTTCAAGTGCGTTGCTAGGAGGACTGACAGCCGTACTTGCAGTGTGGTTCGCTTACCGTTGGGAACTTCGAAAGGAGAATAATGCCGAACGGGAATTTAACCAACGAGTGCTCAGTGGTATTCAAGTTGAGTTAAATACCTTGATAAACATTTACGATTCCGGCAAGGGCGGGAAAATCAAAAACTTAAAAGAAGGAGAAATATTTCCGCATTGGCTTCACTTCAGCCAAAGACATTTTGTGGTATTTGAATCAAACGCTTCACACATTGGGAAAATCGATCCTGAATTGGCAGGCCAAATTATCAAAGTCTATGAGGTCATGAAAGTGCTTATCGAAGCCATGGGCGTAAATGGCGGTTACGTGCGAGACTCCGATCCAGTAGAGTGGGCATTAAAACACAACCCGGTTGACCCTAATTTGATCGAACGACAGAAATGGCTTCGTTATTGTTTGGTTGACCAAGCTAAAGAATTAAAACGTATCGATGCATGGCTGCACGCTGAAGTGGATGAACTTTTTAAACGTTTCGAAAAAATCGAAGGACAAAAATAATTATTCCACCGTCACGCTCTTAGCCAGATTCTGCGGCTTGTCCACATCGCCCGTTGGGCGCAAAGGAGATTGATTCAACGGACGTTTTTCAAATCCTGCGGTGGTATTTGAAATAATGCTGTCTTTCCTTGTCGGCTGTCCCAACGGGACATTCGACAATAGCCCGGCGTTGAAACGCCGGGCTATTGTCAGTCGCCGCTCTGCGGTTCACTGCAAAACATGAGCCGGCGTGACGTTGGTGTCGGGCGAACAAGTTGGAGGTTCGTCAATTTGGCCGGCAACGCCGGAGAGTTGATGACAACCGCTTCGCGCTTTCAGCGTGTATGACCCAAAGCGAGCCCAACACGCAACGGTCAATTACCCAACACGGCCGGAAAATTATGAGATTCCAGCCAAAGTTTCCACTGCGCCACGACCGATTTTTGTTTTGCCAGCTCTGTAGCCACATCTTGAATTGAGTAACGTGGGAAAACCGAGATTTTGAAGTTGATATAAACCAAGCGAGAAATAATACCATCCTCGCGCCAGGCAACGTATCGATCGGTAACAGTAAACATTCTCCAGTCCGGCATATCACTCAACCGTTCTGGGTCGTAAGAGATGCACACTTTTTCGTGTTCGGTAAGATGCCGGTGCAAATTCGGGTCTAAACTGTGGAGTCGTTCAATCGACTGCTTACACAACGCGACAAACGATGGTGGCCCCAAAATTAAAAGTTTACCAATTCGAAGGCGGGGATTCTTCCCGAACTTGGTCACTATCCTAAGGACAATCCATAATACTGGCCCCGACACGTATGACATCCAAGAACGAAATCTATTCATATACTGTATTTGAAATGCCCGTTGTGATCCGAGGCAATCACTGGCACCAGGTTCGTCCCGGACTGACATTCGAGTAGCTTACAAAATTCGGCGCGCAATCATCATTACGGCCACCGTCACCGATTCCGTTCCGTTGCGGCAACTTATCTTCTCCGTCTGGCCATGCCGAAATGGTAGCCACCGTGAACGCGCGAGCCGCGGGCTTTGCCGGGAAAACCGCCTTTGGGCTGGCCGGGCTTTCCTTCCTCAAACAGCATGGTGTATTTGTAATCGAAGTTCTCCAGTTTCACGCGCGCGATTTTCTGGCTGATGAAGCGTTCGATGGCAAAGACGTGGCTGGCATCCTCGGCGGTCATAATGGTGAAGGCGTCGCCGCTGTGTTCCGCGCGCCCGGTGCGCCCGATGCGATGGATGTAATCCTCCGGATGCTGCGGCACGTCGTAGTTGATGACGTGGCTCACGTCCGCGATGTCGAGTCCGCGCGCGGCGATGTCCGTGGCGACGAGCACTTCAAATCGTCCATCGCGGAAACCCTTGAGCGCCTGCTCGCGTTCGCGTTGGGTGCGGTTGGAGTGCAGCACGGCCACGGCGTGATTGTTGCGCTTGAGCAGTCCCGCAATCCGGTCGGCGCCGTATTTCGTCCGGCAGAAGACCAGCACCGAGTTGTAATTCACGCGCTTCAGCAGTTCGAGCAACAGGTCGGATTTTTGCGAATCGGCCACGGGATAAATGACATGCTTCACCGTTTCGGCCGGCGTCCGGCGCGCACCGATCTCAATGGTTTCGGGATTTTTCATCGCCCATTGGATGAGCGTTTCGATCTGTGGCGGAATGGTCGCGGAAAACAGCGAGGTGTGCCGCTGGCGCGGGCAGCGTTCGACGATGCGGCGCACGTCCGGCAGAAAGCCCATGTCGAGCATCCGGTCAGCCTCGTCAAGCACAAGAAATTGAACCTTGTCGAGCCGCACCGTGCCGCGTTCGAGATGGTCGAGCAAGCCGTCCGGGCGTGGCGACGACGATGTCCGTGCCCGCCCGCAACTCATCGTTTTGCCGCCCATAACCGACGCCGCCGAAAACGACGGTGATTTTCAAATTGGTGAAGCGGGCGTAATCGTGAAAGGCGGTTTCCACCTGCGCGGCGAGTTCGCGTGTCGGTTCGAGGATGAGCGCGCGCGGACCGGGCGCGTGCTGGCCCAGCTTCGAAAGAATGGGCAACGCGAACGCGGCGGTCTTGCCGGTGCCGGTCTGGGCGCTGCCGATGACGTCGCGCCCGGCGATTACGAGCGGGATGGCGCGGAGTTGGATGGGTGTCGGGTCGGTGTAACCCGCGGCGCGCACGCCATCGAGGGTTGTCGGGGCAAGACCTAATTTACTGAAAGGCATAAGTGAAAGTTAGCAGTACGTTAAATTAAAGGAAGCAATGAATTTGTCCGGAGGGACGAGTTACACGAGTCCCAATTCGTAACGGTGAAAGTTGGGTCTCGATAACAAATCAGGGTCTCGTATAACTCGACCCTCCGATAAAATGATCACGATGGCGATTCAACCGCCTCCTCGGTTGTTTCGTCAGGCGGCGTGACCACGGATTCAGCGAGCCGGAAGCCGGAGTTTCGGCCGGTGCTTGAATCTCCGCCGCCGGTGCCGTGGCAACTTCCGCCGGCGATACCGGTTCGGTCGCCGAAATGGTTTCGCCTTCCGCCACCGGTTTTTCTTCGACGGGTTTCTTCTCCGGCTTGGGCGGCCGGGGCACGGGTTTCTTGGCGGTTTCCAGCCGTCCGTCGGCAAACTCAATGACGTGGCCCTGATGCACCAGCCAGTGCAAATCGGCGATGATGCTGTTTTGTTCCGGCGTCGGTTCAGGAGCCGCGGCGGGAGCTTGGGGTGCTCCGCCTTCCGCACCGGCGGCCGGCGGCGCTTCCGTTGCCGGCTTGATTTCAATCACCGCCGGCTGCGGCGGCGGGGCCGAGGGCCTCGACCAATTGCCGCCGGCTGCATTTCGGATGCGCATTGATATGGGCGATGATGCGCTTGATGTTTTCCGACACCGGCGTGGTTTCGAGGTCAAGGAATTGCGGGCGCGCGACCGAAACATGGGTGAAGGTTTTGTTGACCTTGAAGAATTGCAGGCCATGCGTGGCGAATTGCCGGCTGAGTTCGGTGGCCAGTTGCAGCGGGAAATGTCTTCTGTTGTTCCCATTCGGTGCGCACGAGCCGCTGCAATTCGCGGCTGCGCAGATTGCGGCTCGGCACGCCGGCGATCGATGTGCGTTTCCACCGGTTTGATGATGGTTTCCTTGTGCGTCGCGCGGAAATGTTTCTCGACTTCCTCCAGGTTCGGCAGCTTGAGCGGTTCGGGCACGTTCAGGACGACGTATTCGGTCTTGAAACTCTGTTCCTCGACCCACTTTTTGACGACCGCCTCGTCTTTCACGATTTTCACGCGCGCCTTGAAGACGTCGAAAGGCATCCGGGCGAACCGCTCGGCGTGCAGTTTGCGCAGCCGGTTCTGGTAATCGTGATGGTTCGGCGGGCCGAGAATCACGCCGCTCATGCCGCATTGCGCGACAAAAGTGTAGGTGCCCTTGGGCGGCTCGGTGGCCGTGCGTTCGGCCTGGTAAAACGTGGCGAAATGATTTTTCAGAACGTGCGCCATCGCCTCCTCCTCGCTCAACCAGGGCGTGTCGTCGAGCGCGCAGACAAACAGCGGCTGCGCGACGGCGCCGTCGGTCTTTTTCTTCACCGACCAGCCGGACCGCGTAACGTTCCGGCTTTTGCAGGACGAGCTGCGCAATCTGGAACAGCGGATACGCCCGCCCGGTCATCTTGATCTGGCGCGCAAGCGATTCGACGCCTTTTTCGTCCGGCAGAAAGGTGACGGCTGATTTCCGGCAACGGCGCGGGCGGCTCGTGACGTTCCGCGCTCACGCCGGTCGTCGCGGCGGTCAAAACCCCTTTTGCGGTCGCCGAACTTGCGGACCGGAACGCGGCGGACGCGGGCCGCGGCGTTCGCCGAACGATTCGCCGCGCGGCCGGTCCCGGCGGTCGCCGCGACGGCGTTCGGGCTGCGCGCCTTCGTCGCCGGTGAATTTGTCGTAGCGGTTGGCCTCGGCTTTGCCCTGCGCCCACGCGGGCTGGAACAAATTCTCCAGATCAAGTCCGAGGTCGGGAATGCTGCTCATGAGAAAACGGCCTGGCTGCCGTCAGGCGGCGGCGCGCTGGGCAAGGATGGCGCTCACGATTTTTTGGGCGAGCGCAGGATTTTCCGCCAGCGCTTTTTGCGCGGCTTCCTTGCCCTGGCCGATCAATTCGCCCTCGAATTGCAGCCACGCGCCTTTTTTGCCGACCACGCTGGCTTCGACGCCCACGTCCAGGATGCTGCCTTCCTGGTTGATGCCGTGATTGTAAATGATGTCGAACTCGGCCTCGGCGAACGGCGGCGCGACCTTGTTTTTGACAATCTTGACGCGGACGTGATTGCCGATGGCGTTGCCGGCGGCGTCCTTGAGCGTGTCCTTGCGGCGGATGTCAATGCGCACGCTGGCGTAAAATTTCAGCGCCTTGCCGCCGGGCGTCGTTTCGGGATTGCCGAACATGACGCCGACTTTTTCGCGCAATTGGTTGGTGAAAATGCAGGTGGTTTTGGATTTGGCCAGAATCGCGGTGAGCTTGCGCAGCGCCTGGCTCATCAGCCGCGCCTGCATGCCCATGGTGGCCATGCCCATCTCGCCTTCGAGTTCGGCCTTGGGCACCAGCGCGGCCACGGAATCAATCACGATCACGTCCAGGGCGTTCGAACGGGCGAGGGTTTCGCAAATCGTCAGCGCCTCCTCGCCGGAGTCCGGTTGGGACACCAGCAGGTCGTCGAGATTCACGCCGAGCTTTTTCGCGTAGCCCGGGATCGAGCGCGTGCTCGGCGTCAATGAACGCCGCCAGCCCGCCGGCTTTTTGGGCGTTGGCGATGACGTGGAGCATGAGCGTGGTTTTGCCGGAGGATTCCGGCCCGAAAATTTCCACGACCCGTCCGCGCGGGATGCCGCCGACCCCGAGCGCCAGATCCATGGCCAGCGAGCCGGTCGGGATGACGTCAATTTTGATCTGCGCCCGGGCGTCACCCAGGCGCATGATGCTGCCTTCGCCGTAGCTTTTGGTGATGGTGGCGATGGCGGCGTCCAGCTCGCGCGCGCGTGACGCGGCAGCTTTCGGTTTCGGTGGCGGATTTGTCGGCGGCTTTTGCAGGCATAAAATTCGGGGTAGATTTCGTTGTTGGTCGTCCGAAATAAGACATTAGTAAATTGGCATGGTCAAAGTCAAACCCTGGATGACGTAAGAAACGGCGCTTGCAGTTTGGTTGAAAAGCTGACGTTCCGCTGAAAACCTGGGCTCCGGCAGTTTACCGGCATGAAAGCGATGAAATGGCTTCTCCTGGTTCTGGCGGTGGCCCTGGCGGCCGGTTGCAAAAAGACCGGTACCACGGTTTCGCCATCGGGCGTGGAGAACCGATTGCCCACGCAGGCGCAGCCGAAATTGCCTACGCTGAAAATTTATCTGGGCGCGGAAACGCTGGATGCCGAACTGGCCATCACCCCGCGCGAGGAGAAGACCGGCATGATGTTCCGCACCAATGTCACCGACGAAAGCGCGATGTTGTTTGTGTTTCGCCAGCCGATTCGCGAGCCGGACGGGTTTTGGATGACCAATTGTCCCGTGTCGCTGTCGGCCGCTTACATCGGGCCGGACGGTGTGATTGAGGAGATTCACCATCTGGAGAAGAACGACAGTATGCCCGTGGTTGCCGCCCACGACAATATTGTGTACGTCCTGGAAGTCAACGACGGCTGGTTCCAACGGCACAATGTCAGCACTGGCATGCTGATTCGGACGGAAATCGGTTCCTTGCAGCAAACGTTCTTCCGAAACCGGTAATGATTTCACGAGCCAAATCCGAAGCGCTGTTTGCCGAGGCGTTGAAATTCATTCCTGGCGGCGTGAACTCGCCGGTGCGCGCGTTCCGCGCCGTTGGCGGCCAGCCGTTCTTCGTCAGCCAGGCCAGAGGCGCACGCGTCCGGGACGTGGACGGCAACGAATACATTGATTACGTCTGTACCTGGGGACCCGCGATTCTCGGCCACGCGCATCCGAAAATCATTTCCGCCGTCAAGGCCGCCGCCGACCACGGCACCAGCTTTCGGCATTCCCAATCCGTCTGAAGTCACGATGGCAAAGCTGATTTGTTCGCTCGTGCCCAGCGTGCAGAAGGTGCGCATGACGAACTCCGGCACCGAGGCGTGCATGAGCGCCATCCGCCTGGCACGCGGCTTCACCCGGCGCGACAAAATCATCAAGTTCGACGGCTGCTACCACGGCCATGCCGATTCGCTGCTGGTCAAGGCCGGCAGCGGCGCGCTCACGTTCGGCCATCCCGATAGCGCGGGCGTGCCGGCGGCCTTCACGCAGCATACCATCGTCCTGCCGTTCAACGACGTGGACGCGGTGAAAGCCGCGTTCGATGCGAATAAAAATCAAATCGCCGGCATCATCGTCGAGCCGGTGCCGGGCAACGCGGGAGTTTATCTGCCCAAGCCGGGTTACCTGGAATTTCTGCGCGAAATCACGCAGGCCAGACGGCGCGTTGTTGATTTTCGACGAAGTGATGACCGGTTTTCGGCTCGCGCCCGGCGGCGCGCAGGAGCGGTTCAAAATCACGCCGGATTTGACCTGCTTCGGCAAAATCATCGGCGGCGGGTCTGCCGGTCGGCGCGTTTGGCGGGCGCGCGGACATCATGGATTTGCTCGCGCCGCTGGGGCCGGTTTATCAGGCCGGCACGTTGAGCGGCAATCCGCTGGCCATGGCGGCGGGCATCGCGGCGCTGGAGGAATTATTGGAGGGACGAGCTCTGCGAGTCTCTAAACCAAAATCGAACCAAAAATCAGGGACTCGTGTAGCTCGTCCCTCTGGACGAACGCTTATGCGCGGCTCGAACAACTCGGCGCGCAACTGGAAACTGGCATGAAGGACGCCGCGAAAGCCGCGAAGGTTCCCGTCCAATTCAACCGCTGCGGTTCGATGTTCTGCGCCTACTTCACCGACCAACCGGTTCACCATCTGGCCGACGCGATGAAAAGCGACCGCGCGCGGTTCACCAAATTTTTCCACGGCATGTTGGACGCGGGCGTTTATCTCGCGCCGTCGCAATTCGAGGCAGGCTTCATTTCCACCGCGCACACAACGGCGGACATTGACCAGACGGTAAAGGCCGCGGCAAAGATTTTACGCGGGCTGTAACCTTTATTTTCCTGGCCCGTCTCACTGGCTGGAACGCTGCGTCGCATGCGTGCAGCGCAAAACGATAAACCGAGTCAAAACCAGAAAGCCTATGAAACTGAACAAAATGATGCTCATCACGGCGTTGGCCGTGGGTGGTTTGCTGACGTTGAGTCCGGCCTTGCGCGCCGATGATGCCACCAACACTCCACCTTCGGCACCGCCGGCCGGCAGTCCGCCCCCGGGCGACCGCGGACCGGGCATGAGGGGCCGGGGTCCCAACTTCGACATGATTGCGCAACGACTCAACCTGACGGAGGACCAGAAACCGAAGGTTAAGGCGATCCTCGACGATCAACAGTCAAAAAATGCGCGACCTCTGGCAGAACCAGGATATGTCGCGCGAAGATCGCATGGCGAAAATGAAGTCCATTCGCGAGGATACTGATGCGAAAATTGAAGACGGTTCTTACCGCTGACCAATTCCAGAAATTCCAAGAAATGCGGCCACGAATGGGCGGTCCGCGCAAGGCCCGCCGGGCGGCCCGCCTCCGGGCGAAGGCGGCACCAACGCACCCGCGGCCTCACCGCCGCAGACCTGATTTGTGGGGACATGCGTTGACAAAGGGACGGCCAAAAGCCGTCCCTTTTTTTTTTTGACTGTAACATTTGCGGGCCCGTTTTCGTATTAAAATCAGTATGAAAAAGAACAAATGGATTACCCTCACCGTGGCCACCGCGCTGAACATTGTTGGATTGATGACGACCCCTTCACTGGCGGCGGACGCCAATGCGCCGGCGCATGGACGATTTTTTCAACGCATCGCCCAAAGACTGAACCTGACCGACGACCAAAAGGCGCAAATCAAAACCATTCTGCGGTCGGAGAAGGACACGCTGAAGCCGTTGCTCGGCCAACTGCACTCCGCGCGGGAAAATCTGCGCGCCGCCATCCGGGCCAGTAACGCCAACGAAACCACTGTGCGCGCCGCGGCGGCCAGGGCCGCCGCCGTGGAGGCCGATTTGGCGGTTGAACGCATGAAGATTTACGGCAAAATCGCGCCCATCCTGACCGATGAACAACGTCAGCAAATCAGCGACGTCGAGCAGAACGCCGACGATTTTACGGACCGGGCCATCGCCCGCGCCAGTGACCGGTTGGGCGACTGAACCGTGAGCGACGATGCCGAATTGCTGGAACGCATCCGGAACGGCGCCACTGACGATTTCGCCGAAATCGTCCGGCGGCATCAGTCGCGCGTGTTCGCCATTTTGCACCGATATGAACGCGACACCCACAAAGTCGAAGACCTTGCGCAGGAAGCCTTTGTCAAGGCCTGGCGCGCGTTGGGGCAATTTGACGGCCGCGCGCCTTTTGAACACTGGCTTTCCAGCATCACCACGCGGGTGGCGCTGGACCACTTGAGAAAAGAAAAACGCCGGCAGAATGAAATCGGCCTGCCCGAACTCGGTGAGGATGCGCTCGACTGGTTGCGCAGCGGTGACGAAAAAAACGAACTGGATGCGCGCAACGCGGCGGAGCTGCTGGAACTGGCCATGCGCGAACTTTCGCCCGCCGACCGCGTCGTCATCACGATGCAGGAATTGGAAGGCCGCAGCGTGAAGGAAATCGCCGTGGCGATCGGCGCCTCCGGCGTGGCGGTGCGGGTGCGGGCGATGCGGGCCCGATCGAGATTGCGGCAGGCCTTGGAAAAAATTGCGAAAGAAAAATTATGAACCATCGGAAATTGAAACAACTGTTCGCGTCGGCGCGCCAGGAAACCGCGCCCGCGCCGTCGGAGGATTTTGCCGCAGACGTGCTGCGTGCTATTCGTCGCGAACCGCCGGTGGCCGCGCCGGAGAGCATTTCTATTTTTGACCAGTTGAACCTGTGGTTTCCGCGCCTGGCGCTGGCCGCCTCGGCAGTCATTGTGTTGTGCGTGGCGGCGGATTACGGACTGACGGCGGCGGGGGTGCCGAGTCTGAGCGACGGCGCGGCGCAGCTTTCTTCACAGTGGCTTTTGACACCGACGGGACTTTGATTATGAAAGCGTTTAAACTGTCGTTGTTGCTGGCATTGGTGTTTCTGGCGGGCGTGGCGGCCGGGGTGGTCGGCACGCGCATTGCCATCCGCCACTGGGTGAACACGGCCATTCAACGTCCGCAAAACTTTCAGATGCTCCTCGAACGCAACCTGCGCTGGCGGCTCCACCTCGACGCGCGGCAGCGGGTGGAGGTGCACCGGATTCTGACCGATACGCGCATCCAGTTGAGGGATTTGCGGCAGGAATATCGCCCGCAGGTCGTTGCCGTTCTCACGAACACCGAGGCGCAAATCTCCGCCGTCCTGACGCCGGAACAGGAGGCGCGCTTCGAAAAGATGCAACAGGAAAACCCGCGGTTCTTTCCGCCGCCGGAACCGGAACCCGAGCGGTAGCCGGTCATCGTTGGCAGTTGCCGCCTCCGCGAGGGTAACTTGTCACACCTGGTGTTTCCTCCTTCTCCTCCCGCGAGGAGGAGAAGGCCGGGTAGAGGAGGCTGAAATGGTTCCGAACTCAAATCCCCTCGCCCCCAGCCCTCTCCCCGCTTGGGCGGGGCGAGGGAGCTATTTCTGTTCAATGCGAGGGCCAGGCACCCGGGCAGATTCCATTTGAGCAAAGCCGGGCACGGCGGTAATATGGGCGTTGCCTTGCGCGCGTAGCTCAATTGGATAGAGCGTCGGCCTCCGGAGCCGAAGGTTGTGGGTTCGACCCCCGCCGCGCGTACCAGTAGTTTTCTCTCCTTCCGCTTCGAGCTTCGACCCGGCAAGCCAATTTACTTTTCAATGAGTAAAAAACGCGGGCTTCCATTTTGTCCATCAAGAGCAATTCGGTTAATTAATCTCGTAACCGTCCCGCCTTGCGGGATCAGTTCCCGCCATGTCATTCTCTTCCTTTGATTTGCGCCGACTGACGTCGTCGGCTACATGCTTTTGAAAAAGCTCTATTTTCAGCAAAAATTTCCGCTTGACTCATTTTACGAAACAGCTACCTTTCTATAAAAAGGTAGCTTGTTGGATATTTAACGATGAGCGTGAACGAAAAATTTTCGGCGATTCGGAAGGGACTGCTCGAGTTCCTCGTGCTGCAGATCATTGCGGCGGAGAAGGTGTACGTGGCGGACATCCTGAAGCAGCTCAGCGCGACCGAATTCGCCACGCAGGAAGGCACGCTGTATCCGTTGCTGAGCAGGATGCGCCGCGAAGGGCTGCTGGATTACGAATGGAAGGAATCCGAGGCCGGGCCGCCCCGCAAATATTACGAGCTGACCGCGAAAGGCCGGGAGCAATTGCGCGAAACGCTGGAGTATTGGGGCGAGATCAACGGGACGGTGAAAAAATTGGGGCAAAAATAGAAAGGAAACAACTGCCATGAACAAAGTCATCACCATCAATCTGGGCGGCAACGCGTATCAACTCGAAGAAGGCGGCTACGATGCCCTGCGCGCCTATCTCGAAACCGCGACCGCACAACTGCAACGGCAACCCGGACCGGGATGAAATCCTCTCGGACATCGAGCGGGCGATCGCGGAGAAGTTCCGCGCGCTTTTGGCCAGCCACAAGACGGTGGTCGAGACGAAGGAAGTCGCCGCTGTCCTTGCGGAAATGGGGCCGATCGAAGCGGACCTGGGTGAAGCCGCGGCACCCGGGCGCAAGCGGCGCCGGCGCGTCGAGCGGCACGAGCGGACCAGAAGACGGCAGGAGAAGAAAAGGCGGCCGGGAGCAGCGGAACGCCCAGGCGGCTCTATCGGATCCAGGAAGGCGCGATGATCTGCCGGCGTCTGCAACGGGATCGCCGCCTATATGAATATTGATCCGACCCTCGTGCGACTGGCCTTTGTTCTTTTGACGATTTTTTGGGGCACCGGTTTGCTGGTCTATGTGGTGATGGCGATTCGTGGTGCCCGAGGCGCGGTCACCAGAGGAAAAGGCGGCGGCGTCCGGTTTCCCGGCGACGGCGCAGGAATTCATCCGGCGCGCGAAGGAAGGATATTACGAGGCGATGAAGGGCTTTCCGGACCGCAAGGCGCGCCGCGAATGGAAACGCCAGTTCAAGCGGGAAATGCGCGCGCACGCGGACCAGTGGCGGTATAACTGGCATAGCTATTGGGCGGAGCATGCCCCGGTTCATCCCGGGATGGGCTTCGCGCTGCCGTTCCTTTCATTGTTGCAAGGCGCGGCGACCGTCGTGTGGATTTGCGCCATTATTTCGCTGCTGGCCACCGGCGCTGTGTTCGGGCTGGCGCTGCCGGCGAACGTGCCGGCGTGGGTGGCGGCGCTGCTGTTGCTCATCGCCTACGGCATTCTCGTGGGGCCGCTGAAATTCGCGCGGCGCGCGTGCTATTATGGTCTGGGCCGGCCGCGGTGGGCCTGGTCCTTCGTGTTTTTCATGGATGCGGTGGTCTGGTTTGCCGTGGTCGTCGCCCTCCTGTGGCTGGCCGCCCACTATTCTCCGGAATTGCGCGACGCGATTCACAGCTTTCCGTCACTCGCCCACCAGGCCGCCGATGACATCCGGACCTGGTGGCAGGGGAAGTGAGGCGGGTCGCCTGGCTCAACGCGGGGTCAGGCAGGTCCAAATAAATCATGTCATATCTGCGTCGAGAAAAAGCCGGAAAATAGAATTTGAACGACAATCAGGGCCACCAAACCAAGCCCGACCACGGCTAAGCGCCGGTGTTTCGAGAACATCCGCACTGACGAAACCAATAACAGGACAACCAACCAGAAGAATACCATGGCGAGCCAGTACATCCAAAGGTCGAGAAAGGACAAATCCATGAAACAGAATAACAGGTACAGGGCCAGGACGATCACCTCTAAAACGGCCAGGGAAATCTGATGCGGCCTGTCGGTTGTTGTTATCGACATTTGTGTGATTTTACTTAATCTGCCTGGCGATCCAAATTCCACATTGCGGGACGTGGCCGATTTATGCCGCTACAATCTGGTCTCTCAAATTTCATCGTGCTCATCTGGCATCCTCATCTATGTCCATTCTGCGACGCGCCTTCAATGGGCTAAACGGTGAGTTCGGCGAAAGAACAAACTCTCGAACGCCGCCCTCATTCGGACCAACCAGCTCTACGCGAACCAAAGAAACGTCGGCGCGCTTATGATCAATAAAATACTCTGCTGCGTCTTCCTTCGAGTCGGCTGGCAACTCGTCGTAATACATCTTCCCGTCATGCTTCCAGTGCACCCCAAAGATGAATCGCTCTATCATATACGCGAACGATGCTTAACGTCCAGGTCTCAGGCACGCGGGGCTGAGGACATCCGCCAACCAGCGACTTCTCGATAAACTGAAGGTACCATCCCGCGTGGCCTGCAGCGATTTGTTAGACGGCGTCAATCCGCTCATATCGGTTTTACTTGCGACTCCAACTGCTCAATCTCTGCCAGAAACTTTAAGCGCATCCGAGTCAACAGAGATGCAGCAAAAACAATGAGTGCTCCGACAAAACAACCGACGACAATCCGACGCCATCCCGCTGCAAACTCCGGTCCCACAATCCAAAAGCCTGCCGTAACAGCGACAAGCATGAGATATAATATGGAAAACCAAATCTTGGCGTAAAGCTTGGCTCCGCGGATGCCGAACCTCTTTACCATCGGTGTCTGTGCGATGTCTGATGTTTTCATAAAACGCTCGAAGCCGTCTAACGGCAAAAGCTCAGCCGCGCGGGACCAACCAGCGTGAACCGCGAAGCGGAACTGGAACGGCCACCGGCGTTGGCTCCAGCGATTTGTTAGGCGTCTTGGATTCAAGTTGCCAGTGCGACAAAATTGGCGGATGAAATATCATCGATTAAGCACGGAGGAACGTTATGAGATTGGCGGCGCATGCGGCGGCAAGGTGTGCGGGATGGCAGAGATGGCAAAACATCTTGGGCGGCATCGTAGCACGTTGTATCGGGAGGTGAAGCGGAATCAGTCGGCGCATGATGGCCGCTATCGGCCGAGCCATGCGGTGGAGAAGGCCAGTGGACGACAGCAGCGATCGCGGCGGAACTGGCTTTATGGGCCGGCGGAGTTTGCGCCGATTGAGACTCTGATTCGCAAGCGGTTGAGTCCCGAACAGATTGTTGGGCGGCGACAGCTTGAGGGCCAGGCCGTGATGAGCCACGAGACCATTTACCGTTGGATTTGGGCGGACAAACGGTGTGGCGGAACTTTGTGGCGGCATCTGCGCGGAGCCCGGAAACGGCGACGAAAACGGTATGGCCGATATGACAGCCGTGGGCGACTGGCCGGCAAAAAACTCATAGAACAAAGGCCAGCGGTGGTGGCGAGCCGTGGCCGGATCGGGGATTGGGAGATCGACACGGTGCATGGCCGGGGCAAGGCGTGTGTGGTGACGGTGGTGGAACGCAAAACCGGGCTGGTAAGGATGGGACCGATTCACCGCGCCACCAAGGAACTGACGCTGGACGCGGACGGTCAAACTGCTGTGGGCGGAACGGCAGCGGGTCAAGACCATCACGGCGGACAATGGGACGGAGTTTCATAACTACCGGGAACTGGAAAGCATCCTGGGCACGGAGGTATATTTTGCGACGCCGCACCATGCCTGGGAACGCGGCACCAACGAGAACACCAATGGCCTCATCCGCCAATATCTGCCCAAAGGAACGAACCTGAGCGGCCTCACCCAGCAGCAATGCGATCGCATTGCTGAACAGTTAAACAATCGTCCCAGACTTACGACTCGGCTTCAAGACCCCCAACGAAGTCTATTACTAACCACCGTTTTGTCGCACTACAAATGTGAAACTAAACGTTTTACTCATCGGTGATTGACCTGCGCAAAAAACTTCGGAGCTTCCAAAATTACTATCACGGCCATCAACGCTAAAGATACTGTCCGACAGAGCCAGAAAAACCGCAACGACCGACCAATGACGGCCATCTTCTCGTCAGGCAATAAATTAAAATCCCGCCGCCACAAATACCCATAAAGCTTGAATGTTGTCATCATGGTGGCTGGTTCACCCAACTTGCTCCATGTGGTGGCGTGCAATCTTCGCAGTCGGGATAGAAAAATCCAAGTGACAAACTTTTCGAAAAGCAGACTCAAACCGAAGAAAAGGCACACTATATGTTCAAGGATGTGCATAAGCGCCTAACTAGGAGGTACGCAACAAAAGTGTTGTATATCACGGTTCATAAAGTCCCATCTAATTCGTCTGAACCAGTTTGTCCAGTCAAACTCAAGTTCGATTGTAGCGGCGCTCTATGAGCGTCGCATGCGTTCTATCTAGAGCAATTCAATTACGGAATTATCCCCTTGACATAAGTAGTGGTTGGGGCGTATATTTGGGGCATGAAAAGAACGCCAACTAAAGAAGAGACGAAGGCCAGTCTGACAATTCGGGAATTTCTGGCGCAGTTTTCGACCGACGAAGCCTGCCTGAATCACCTGTTTGATATTCGCTTTGGCCAAGGCCACGTCTGCCCGAAGTGCAACAAGAAATCGAAGTGGTTTCGTATTGAGGCTGAACGCGCTTACGCCTGCCAATGGTGCGGCCATCATCTGCATCCCGACAGTCGGCACGCCGTTTGAGGACAGCCGCACACCGTTGCAACTTTGGTTCTATGCGATTTACCTTTTCACAACTTCCCGCCACGGCGTTCCGGCGAAGGAATTGGAACGTCAACTTGGCGTGACTTACAAGACGGCTTGGCGCATGGCAGACCAAATCCGCAAACACATGGAGTATGTTGACGGCGAGTTTCCACTGTTTGGCGATGTTGAGATTGATGAAACCTATGTCGGCGGTTATCGCCCCGGCGTGCGTGGTCGCGGTGCGGCCAATAAGACGATTGTCTTTGGGATGATGCAACGCAAGGGACAGATAATGACGAAGATTGTGCCGGACTGCAAACGGAAGACGTTCCAACCAATCATTGAACAAAATGTCAAAACTGGATCAACGGTTCATACTGACGAATTGCACTCCTATAAGGGATTGAAAAAGGCTGGCTACAATCACAAGACGGTCAATCACGGCGTCCATGAATATGTTGTCGGAAACACGCACGTCAACGGGATGGAAAATTTTTGGAAGCACCTGAAAGGCAGCATCCGTTCCACCCACATTCACGTTTCCAAAAAGCATCTTCATAAATACGCGAAGGAATTTGAATATCGTTTTAACCAGCGTGAGAACCCTTCCGCGATGTTCCCCGCTTTGGTTTCGCAGTTTTCAAAGCCATAACTTTGATAACGCCGTGAAAGTGATGTTTGCTGGCAACGGGATGTGACTTTTCGTGTTCCGCAATGAACTGCGCCATTTTGCCTTTTTCTCTAGCTTCTTTAAGGTGCATGGTAATCTTTGTAGCTATTGTTCTAAAACAAATTTCACCGGGATCATTTCTAACGGAAAATTATCAGCAAAAACCATAAACTCTCCTTCAAAATTATGTCCGTGGTAGTTTGTTGATATAATGAATGACGGCATCGGTGCAAGTCCATGATTCGGTAACGCATCAGGGCTTTTTAGCTCCCAAATGGAAACCATTTTCCCGTGCAATAATTCAAATCCATAATAATGCCAGTTCCGACCAGCAACAACATTTGTGCCTTCCATATCAACCGCAAGGAGCACTGAGACGCCTTGTGCTACAGCATTTCCTCGATTTCCAATAGCCAAAAGTGTTTCCCTTGTCTTGTAGAGCTTTATTGTGATATTACTCGAAATAAGATCTGGAATTTGATTTGATTCTGACTGCAATGCTTGTGGGCTAATAAGGATTAAATCTGGCTGATTTATGGTCCCACTGCTTAACAAATTTGAAATTGAATGGTCAAAGTTACTTGATAATTCCATTATATGCGCAGTTTTGTAGGAGGCTAATTCCTGTTGAAGAGAGGCATTTTCCGTCTTTAATTCATTAGCATCAACTTTGGTTTGTAACAGTTGGCTATTTACTGCGCCTAGCTGGGATTCGTACGTTTTAGCCAAAGCGTCGTTGCTTCTAGCATTATCCTCCGAACTTCTAATTTCGGAATCGTCATAGCAGCCACGAATCCATGTTCCAGCACCAATGCAAACGAGGATAATAATGGTGGCGCTGGCCAAGAATCTTCCCTTTCTTTCAACAGTGAGGGCGTGCTCTGTCATTGCATCCCCCGCTGATTTAATTCCAACCCAATCCCAAAACCATCCGGCAAAACCTCTAAAATATGCTTTATGGAGCTTGGGTTTTGTGGGCATATCGGGGTCAGAGTCGCACATAAACTAAAAGCATGTGAAAATGGCCAAATACTGTCAAACTTGACTTTACTTATGCGTAGGGGATAATTCCGTTCAATTAATCTCGTAGCCGCGAACGTCAGTTCGCGCCATATGATTCTTCGTTATTCGGTTTGCGCCGACTGACGTCGTCGGCTACAGGCTATTGGAAACATTCTAATTCACAGCCGGCGGTTGAAATCCTGGCAGTCCGAATTGCCAGAAGAGAAATGACCAGATGTCGGCCGTCTGTTCTTCTCTTTGTTTTTTTGTCGAGCCGATGCCGTGGCCGGCTTCGTAGTCCACGCGCAACAGGACGGGTTTGCCGCTGGTGGTGGCCGCCTGCAGGCGCGCCGCCATTTTCGCCGATTGCCAGGGTTCCACCCGCGGGTCGTTGATGCCGGTCGTCAGCATCACGGCGGGATATTTCGTTCCCTCCTGCACGTGGATGTAGGCGCTCATTTCCGATAATTCCTTAAAGCCGTCCTCGGTCTTGACGCTGCCGAATTCGGGAATGTTCGGCACGCCGTTTGGCGTCGTCTCGATGCGCAGCATGTCGAGGCAGCCGACTTGAATGATGCGCCGCGCCAAAAAGGTCGGGCCGTTCGGTGACGGCCCGGCCAATCAAAATGCCGCCGGCGCTGCCGCCTTCACCGGCCAGCTTGTCCGGCGACGTGTATTTGTTCTCAACCAGATATTCGCCGCAGGCGATGAAATCCTTCCACGTGTTCGGCTTGGTCAGCTTGTAACCGCCTTTGTACCAGTCTTCGCCGTACTCGCCGCCGCCGCGGACGTGGGCCACGGCAAACACGCCGCCCTTTTCGTACCACGCCAGCAACGCGGGACCATACGCCGGGTCCTGCGAAATGCCGTAGGCGCCGTAACCCCAAAGCAATGTGGGATTCGAGCCGTCCAGTTTGATGCCGCGCCGGTAAACGATGGACAACGGAATCATTTCGCCGTCGTAACTTTTTGCTTTGACCTCAACCGATTCCAGATTATCCGGCGCATCGAACTTGCCCAGGGGTTGCAAGCCGGTGTTCGTGATTTTTTTCGTCTTCGGATCGTATGCGTAAATCTGGTCGGCCTTGGTCCACGTGCCCATGTCCAGCCAGGTGCCATCAAGCCGCGGATCCACTGCTGCCAGAGATAGCGAGCCGTCGAACGGCAATTGGATGGGTTCGATTTTCCCTCCAAACGGCATCCGCCAGAGGCGTCCAATGCCGCCATCACGCAGTTGCACGTACAACGCATCCTTGGCCGATGCCAGTCCAGTAATCACGGCGTCGCCGGTGGGCACGACGGTCCGGGCCGACGCCAGGTCGGGTTTGACCAGGGAAGTCGAAATGATTTTGAATCGCGGCGCGTCCTTGTGCGTCAGCAGAAAAATTTCCTTCCCTTTCACGGCGGAATCCGTGACGTCGTCGTCCACATCGCAAATCTTCTGCCACGGCGGGTTGGGCTTGCCGACCGACGCCAGCGGGGCGGCGTACAACCGTAATCTCCTGCCGGGTGCCGTGCTCAATCGTACCCAGGGCGTAGTCGGAGCCCGGCACGGCACTGACAAACGGGTCGTCGGCCGGGTCCACTTTCACCAGCGGCGAAACTTCATAGCCAAAGACGGGTGGTTCTTTATCGGCATCGGCGCCGATAACATGCAAATACACGCGGCTCTTCTCGTACCGCTCCGTTTCGGGCATGTCCGGTTCCATTTTTTGCAGGCGATTGTAGTAAAATGATTTCCCGTCCGGGCACCAACTGATTCCGCCGAATTGCGCTCGGTCAATCGGGCTGGCCGACTTCCTTGCCGGTCGCCGTTGCCAACACGTGAATCACGGCGTCCTCCGAGCCGGCGGCGGAAAGGCCGCAGGCGACGTAGTTTCCATCCCGCGACGGTTCGTAATAATTGATGGCAAACGGCTTGCCGGCGGCCTTCGCGAATTGTTCCGGGTCAAACAGCAAGGTTTCCCTGCCGGTCAAACCCTCACGCACGTAAAGCTTGAACACGTTGTCCTGCGGCAGCCGTTTGAGATAAAAATAACGTCCATCCGGCAGGCGACGAACATCCTCCACCCGGGCGGCAACAGCATTGTTGAGCTCATGAATCCGGGCCAGCAGCGCCGCTCGTCCCGGAATGCGTTCCAACAGGGAACGCGTGTAATCGTTCTGGAGTTTCATCCAGGCCGTCACGTTGGGATTGGACAGGTTCTCCATGTAACGGTAAGGGTCAACGACCGCCGTTCCAAAATACGTGTTGGTCACGTTCTCCACCGGCGCCACCGGCGGGGCGGCCAGACTGCACCACGCCATCGGCAAGCCAACGCTCGCAGCCAGGAAAATTTTTACAGCTGATTTGGCAAGGTTCATATTGTTTCCCTTCGTCAAAAAATGAATTAACGTCAATTTCCGGCGAACGCGTCAACGAATTTCATCATGGCCCGCACGTCGTGATAGTTTGCCTTCCAACTGTTCGCCAGCGTCGTGTCCACGGGCTTGCCGTCGGCGGCCACCGTGTAAAGCCAGATACCAGTGACTGGATTAACCTGATAAGTCTTGATGAACTGTAATTCCTGGCCCAACGCGATTGCGTAGCGTGGGTCATCCTTGTGCTTCAAGGCATCCGTCAACGCGGACAACATTTCGGCCTGCACCCACCAGATTTTTTCCGTATCGGTCGCCGGCCGGTCGTCAAAGCCGTGATAATAAAGCCCGCCGCGTTGGTGGTCGTAACCGTTTTTCAGCGCATGATTGAGGAGCGCGTAAAAATGTTGCCACGACGGTTTCCGGCCCAGCACGTTTTCGGCGCGAATCATCAGCCAGGCAAACTCGACGTTATGCCCATAGGAAAGCCCCGCGCTGCTGGCCACCGTCACCGGCTGCCAATCGAACTGGCGGTGAAAGGCGCACCTGGCCGGGTCGTCCGGGTAAAAATACGTTGCATTAATATGCAGGGCTTCGGCCAGCGATTTTTTAACGTCGGGGTCATGGGTCGCTTCGTACAATTCCGTCAGCGCCTCCATCCAGTGCAGATGCGAGTTGGCGCTTTTATAGCCAATCACTTCGACCTCATTGCGCGGGTCGCCGGGTGAAAGCGGTTTCCAAGTCCGGTCGGCGTGCTCAAACCAGCCGCCGTTTTTAGTGTCATACAGGTGCTGCTGAACCGCGTGATAAAGGTCCAGCGCGTGGGCCAGCGCCCTCCGGTCGCCGCTGGCGCGGTAGTATTCGACCAGGGCATAAATCGTGAACGCCTGGCCGTAGAGCAATTTACAGTCGTTCACCGGCCTGCCGGCGAGATCGGTCGTCCAATAATAGCCGCCATTCTGCCGGTCGAGAAAATGGTCGAGCAGAAAATGATACCCTTGCGTTGCCGCCGACAAATAATTCCGGTTGGTGTCGCTGTAACCTTCCATTTGCGCGAGCGAAAACGCCCAGAGCATGCGGCTCTGCGTGACAATCTGTTTTTCAGCCGGCGTGCCGCGGCCCTTTACGGCGTCATCAGCGAGCAGATAGCCGCCGCGATGGGTGTCCTGTGCGGTGTCGAACCAATAAGGCAGGATTTTCTGCGCCAGTTGTGCCTTCATCTCGCGCGCCGGCGTGGAAAAGTCCACGGCGCGGCCGGAACCGGCGATTCCGGGAAGAACCGCCAGGAGCAGCAAGAGGCACAGCCGGTGGCGGCGAAAAGCGGCAGCCACGGCGCATGGGTTGATGCACATACGCAAAGGCTTACATTTTCGCCAGGGTGATTCAAGCGACATTGGCTCATTTCACTCTTGGCTTTCGCCGCCTGTTGCGTAAACTAAGGGTTCCATGATTGATACTGATATTGAATTGTTGAAGGGCATCGCGAATCAGTTGCGGATTCACTCGATCACCGCGACGACTGCGGCCGGCAGCGGCCACCCGACCTCCTGCTGCTCGGCGGCGGATGTCGTGGCGGCCTTGTTTTTCGGCCACATGCGTTACGACGCGAAGAATCCCCACTACTACAACAACGATCGCTTTATTCTTTCCAAAGGCCACGCCGCGCCGCTGCTCTACGCCGCCTGGGCGGAAACCGGTTTGTTCCCCGCCGAAGATCTGCTCAAACTCCGGAAATTCGGCAGCGATCTCGAAGGTCATCCGACGCCGCGCCTGTCGTTTGTGGATGTTGCCACCGGTTCGCTTGGCCAGGGCTTGAGCGTTGGCGTGGGCATGGCGTTGGCCGCGCGGTTCGACAAACTGGATTATAACACGTATGTCCTGCTCGGAGACGGGGAAATAGCCGAAGGTTCCGTGTGGGAAGCGGCGTCGCTCGCCGGTATTTACAAACTCAACAACCTCATCGCCATCGTGGACGCCAATCGCCTTGGCCAAAGCCAGGCGACGGCTTTCGGCCACGACATCGGCGTGTATCGCAAACGTTTTGAAGCGTTCGGCTGGCGGGTGGAAGACATTGACGGCCATGACCTTGAGGAAATTTCGGAAGTACTCGGTGGCGTCGGATTGAACGATCAACCACTGGCCATCATCGCCAAAACCTACAAAGGCGCGGGAGTTTCCTTTTTGCAGGACAAGGAAGGCTGGCATGGCAAACCGTTGAACAAGGAAGAAGCTGCGAAGGCCATCGCCGAACTTCAGCCGACCGCCAAATCCGGCGTCGGCGTGCCGGTTCCTGCGCCAAACCAACTGCCGGCGCCGAATGACGCCGCGCCCGCCAGTTACCCGCCGCTCGCTTACAAGATTGGCGACCCGGTCGCGACGCGCGAAGCCTACGGCAACGCGCATCACGCGCATCGGCGAGGTGGATCCCCGGATCATGGCAATGGATGGAGACACAAAGAATTCCACTTACTCGGAAAAGTTCATGAAGAAATTTCCGGCGCGCTTCACGGAATGCTTTATCGCTGAACAGAACATGGTCAGTCTGGCCACTGGCATGGGCGCGCGCGGCAAAGTGCCGTTTGCCTCCACCTTCGCGACGCTTTTTCAGCCGCACGTTTGACCAGATCCGGGTCGCGGGCATTTCGCAAGCAAACCTGAAACTGGCCGGCTCGCACGTCGGCGTGAGCATCGGCGAAGATGGCCCGTCGCAAATGGGGCTGGAGGATCTGGCCATGATGCGCGCGATTGCCGGCAGTATGGTGCTGTATCCGTGCGACGCGGTGGCCACGGAAAAGCTGGTCGAACAAATGGCGCAAACCAAAGGCATCTGCTACCTGCGCACGTCGCGTCCCAAGACACCGGTGATTTACAACAACGACGAACCATTTCCGATCGGCGGCGCGAAGGTGTTGCGCGAAGGGAGCAAGGCCACAGTCGTGGCTGCCGGCGTCACCTTGTTTGAAGCCTTGAAGGCCGCCGACGCCCTCAAGAACGAAGGCATCGGCATCACGGTCATTGACGCTTACAGCATCAAACCGCTGGGCAAGGACGTGATTCTCGCCGCCGCGAAAAAGACGGACAACATCGTCATCACCGTGGAAGATCATTATGCCGAAGGCGGCCTGGGTGACGCGGTCGCCGGCGAACTCAGTGCCGACGGTATCAAGGTACACAAGCTCGCCGTGATGGCCCTGCCGCGCTCCGGCAAACCGGAGGAATTGCTGGCGCACTTCGGGATTGATGCCGCGGCGATCGTGAAAAAGGTCAAGGCGCTCTGACCGCCGGGAGATTTTCGGAACCCTCAGGAAACGCGGACAGATTTGTCCGCGTTTTTCCTTATGTTTCATGGACTTGGGCGGTTTTCTTTTTGCCAATCCCGCAGGCGTGAGGCAGATTGTGATGGGACATGAGTGGAAACGGCAAATTTCTGAAAGGCCAGTTGCTGTTGGACGGCGGCAATCTGAGCGCTTCCTTTTTCCACCAGTCCGTAGTGTTGATTTGCCAGCATGACGCCGAGGGTGCGTTCGGCCTTGTGCTCAATCATTCCCTGGGCAAAACCGTCGGCGAGATGATCGTGGCCGATTTGCCCGACACCCTCCGGGAATCGCCGCTGTATCTGGGCGGCCCCGTGCAGCCCGCTGCCTTAAGTTATTTGCATACGGACAATTTCATTCCCAACGCCGACGTGCTGCCCAATCTGGCGCTCGGTCATTCGATTGATGAACTGGTGGACATTGGCGAGTCCTTTTCGACCGCGAAAAAGGTCAAAATGTTCGCGGGCTACGCCGGTTGGTCGCCGGGCCAGTTGGAAAAGGAAATGAAACTCAAGTCGTGGCTTACCTTTCCCGCGTCCCTGGATCTGGTCTTCGAAACGCCGCCCGGACAGCTCTGGCAAAAAATTCTAAAAAGCAAGGGCGGTTGGCGCAACAAACTCCTCTCCCAAATGCCGGAGGATTTGTCGCTGAATTGAGCGGTGGTAGCAGCCGACGTGAGTCGGCTCTGACCCCATGATTTGAAATGAGCGGACTGACGTCCGCTGCTACCGGTCAAGACTCAATTTGCCTCGACACGCAACAGGGCCGCGTCTGATTTCGCTGAAATTTTCGTTTGCTCCAAAGACGCGGGCAGCAGGCAAAATTGTCCGGCGGCCAGATTTACAGAAATCGAACCGCCCTTGATTTCAAGCTGACCGCGGACCGCGGCCACGATTTGAAGCTTACGCGGTTTCAAACCCAACTCCGCGCCGGTTTTCATTTCCAACGCTTCGACGTTGAAAAGCGGATCGTTCACCAGCGGACGCGTTTTGACTTCATCGCCGGCAAACCGGCCCCGAACCAGTGGCGGCTCGAAATCATTGAAATCAATACTCGCCAGCGATTCGGCGACGTGGAGTGTGCGCGGCTTGCCGTCCAGTCCCACGCGATTCCAGTCGAACACGCGATAGGTGGTGTCTGAATTCTGTTGGATTTCAAAAATCACGAGTCCCGCGCCAATGGCATGGACGCGGCCGCTCGGCAAAAACATGGCGTCGCCCGCTTTGACGGGCAGGCGGTGAAAACACTCGGCGACGGTGCCATCCCGGATTTTCCTTTCGAATCCTGCACGCGTCACGCCGCGATTGAGGCCGACGTATAATTCCGCGCCGGGTGCAGCGTCGGCAACGAACCACATTTCGGTTTTCGGTTCGCCGCCGGGTGCGGCGGCCTTGTTGGCGGGCGGATGGACCTGGAGTGAAAGTTTTTCCCGCGCATCGAGAATTTTACAGAGCAGGGGAAAACGATTCCCCTTTGCCGGTTTGGCGTCGCCGAGAAGTTCAGCTCGCGTGATGCTCCATGAGCCAGCGCAAATCCTTTCCCGCAAGCGGACCGTTGGTGATGACGCTGGCGTCGCCGGGCCGGTCGCTGATTTCCCACGATTCACCAATGGGCGCGCCGGGAGGAAGTGTTTTACCGTAGAGCCGCTCGATTTCGCGTCCGCCCCAGACGCGTTCCTTGAAAATTGGCCGGAAAGTGAGCGGATAGAGCACGGTGGTTACGCCGTGGCAGCCGCGCGAACCATGACATTGGTGGCCGGAGTGGGCGCCGGCTTGGCTTCCTGGGCCGGGGGCTGAACTTTTTCGAGATAATGTCCGTGGGCGCGGTATTTCTCGTAACGCGTTTTTCAACCGCGTCGGCGACCGGCAGGCCATGACGGTCTCAAGATGTTTCAGCAAATGTCTTTTCAGGTTTTCCGCCGTTGCGTCCGGATCGGTATGCGCGCCGCCGAGCGGTTCGGGCACGATTTCATCCACGAGTTTGAGTTCGAGCAAATCCTTGGCGGTGATTTTGAGGGCGGCGGCGGCTTTGGCGGCGTTGGCGCGGTCCTTCCACAAAATGGCCGCGCAACCTTCCGGGCTGATGACCGAATAATAGGCGTTTTCCAGAATCAACACGCGGTCGGCCACGCCGATGCCCAGCGCGCCGCCGGAACCGCCTTCGCCGATGACCGCGGCGATGATGGGCACTTCGAGCAGCGTCATTTCGCGGAGATTCACGGCGATGGCCTCGGCGATATGGCGTTCCTCCGCGCCAATGCCCGGATAGGCGCCGGCCGTGTCAATCAGCGTGATGATGGGCAGGCCGAATTTGTTCGCCAGCCGCATCAGGCGGAGCGCTTTGCGGTAGCCTTCGGGATGGGCGGAACCAAAATTGCGCAGAATGTTTTCCTTGGTGTCGCGGCCCTTTTGCGTGCCGATGACCATGACGCGGTGTTCGCCGAGCCTGGCAAAGCCGCCCACCATGGCGCGGTCCTCGGCAAACAGGCGGTCGCCATGCAATTCCTGAAAATCGGCGAACGTCTTTCCCAGATAATCCAGCGTGTAGGGACGTTTGGGGTGCCGGGCGAGTTGCACGCGCTGCCAGGCGTTGAGGTTCGAGAAAATCTGCCGCCGGGTTTCTTCCAGCTTTTTTTCGATGAGCTGGATTTCCTCCTCGAAGCTGACGCCCAGGGAGTGCTTTTCCGGGTGTTCCCGCAGGTCGTCGAGCTTGCCTTGCAGTTCGATAATCGGTTTCTCGAAATCGAGCTGATGTTTCATGTCGTCGGAAAAGTTATCCGTTTTTGCGCCGGACAATCAATGGGGAATTCCAGAAATGCGAAAGGCCGGACTTGCGTCCGGCCCCCGCGGTGACGAGGTTTATACGCCTTCACCGAGGCGCTCAGAAGGGTGGCACGGCCAACTTGGGGGTCGCTGTTCGAGCCGCGCCACGAGCAAAACCTCTATGCCAACCCTAAACGAACAGCGAAATCTTCATTCGTCTATAATTGACCATGGAGTAACATAGAATGGTTCAAAAAATATTTCAAATTATTTTGTCGCCTCAATTTGCCTGAAAATCAACGTATTTTGCCTTATTTCAATGACTCTGGCCAAGGGCGTTTTTCCTGAAAAATCGAGTGATTCGCGTAACGCCTTCGCCTTGCCGGCGCCCGAAATCAGCACCCAAACCTGCCTCGCCGCCGCTAATCGCGGCGTAACTGAGCGAAACGCGCCGGGGCGGCGGCTTGGGCGAATTCTCAACGAACAGAAACGGCCCCGGGTGATTCACGACTTCTGCCGGGGCGTCAGGGAATAACGAAGCCACATGGCCGTCCTCGCCCATGCCCAGAAAGACCAGGTCCAGGACCGGCTGTGGCTCAACTCCCTTTCCCCGTTGAGGAGAGGGAGAAAAACGTGGGCCCAAAATAACACGTCGGAGTTCCGCTTCGGCACTTTTCACGGCAGTGATCGGCGAATCTTCGCCGCGAATTCGATGAATCTGATTTTCAGGAATTCTCAGCGGTGCAAATAAAAGTTCTCTGGCCAGCTTGAAATTACTTTCCGGGTCATCCGGTGGGACACAACGCTCGTCCGCCCAGAAAAAATGGACGTTGCTCGGGAAGGATGGCGCGCCGCCGTCTCCGATTTTTCGCACCTTGGCCTGCTCAACGACCGAAGCAAAAAGCTTGTGGGTGATGCGCCCGCCAGACAGCGCGACGCAATGCGGTTTGCCGGCGCGCCGGGCTGTTCTCAATTTCATCCAGCCACGCGCCGGCGACGTGCGGGCCAGTTCGTCGGCCGTGGCAAAGGAAATCAGTTCAAATCTTTTCATCCAATTCTCATGCTGGGAGGGACGGCGACACGCCGTCCCTCCCAACAAATTTCCGTTTTGACCGAATTGGCGATGTAGCACTGTTCGTGCGCCAGATGATGCAACTGTTCTTCGTCCTCGGGCGTGGGCAATTTCTCGCCGCTATAAGACAATTTTGGGGTTCAGTTTGACCAGAGCTGACCCACGGCATGCCTTTCTCGTTTTTGGTCACTTTGCCGATAGCTTCGTCTTCATAGCTGTCGATTTGGAATCCCGCTTTGCAGGCCAAATGGAGAAAGGTGAGCATGTGACAACTCGAAAGCGACGCGACAAACGCCTCTTCGGGATCAACGCCGCCGGATTCGACCAGGGCGACGGGCACAACGGATGGCGAAGACGATGCCGGAACGGTGACGCCGCCGTCAAAGGCCCAGGTATGTTCCCGCGAATATTTGCCCTTCAGAAAATCCGGGCTGGTCCGCTGCCATTTGATCGTTGCTTTGTATTCGGACATAAGATGACGCGTGAATCACTGCCAATCGTAAATCGTAATTCGCAAATCAAAATCATTTGACCAACTGCGGCTCATGCCAGACATGGCCGCTTTGCGCCAGCAAATCGTCCGAGGCCACCGGGCCCCAGGTTCCGGCGGAGTAAAATTCCCGGTTCGTCAACGGTTTGCTGTCCCAGCCTTTGCGGATGGAATCCACGATTTGCCACGCGGTTTCCACTTCGTCGCGGCGGATGAAACAGCGTGGCGTCGCCGGCAATGGCTTCCAGCAGCAGCCGTTCGTAGGCTTCGGGCGTGTAAGCGCCGAACTCGGCGTCGTAGCTGAAGTGCATCCGCACCGGCCGCACGCCGAGGCTCATGCCCGGCACCTTGCCGTTGAACCGCAGATAAATGCCTTCGTTCGGCTGCAGGCGCAGCGCAATGGCGTTGGTGTCGAGGTGTTGTCCGCATTGCGCGGCGAACAACACGTGCGGCGTGGGGCGGAATTGAATGCGCACTTCGCTGGCGCTCATCGGCAGGTATTTGCCGGTGCGCAGATAAAACGGCACACCGGACCAGCGCCAGTTGTCAATGAGGAACTTCAAGCGCCACGTAGGTTTCCACATTGGAATCCGGCTTCACCTTCGGTTCCTGCCGGTAACCGGGCACCGGTTTGCCGTTGATGGTGCCGGCAAAATATTGCCCGCGCACGACCTGTTTGCGCCACGTCCTCGGGCGTCAGTGCCCGGATGGATTTGAGCAGCTTCACCTTTTCGTCGCGAACGGATTCGGCTTCGAGCGACACGGGCGGTTCCATCGCAATCAAGCGACAGCACCTGGAGCATGTGGTTCTGCACCATGTCGCGCAGCGCGCCGGCCTCCTCGTAATAGCCGCCGCGATCGCCCACGCCGATTTTTTCGCTGACGGTGATCTGCACGTGGTCCACGGAGTTCCGGTTCCAGAGCTTTTCAAAAATGGAATTGGAAAAGCGGAACATCAAAATGTTCTGCACCGTCTCCTTGCCGAGGTAATGGTCAATGCGGCAGACCTGTTGTTCGTGGGCGTAGCGCGTCAATTCACGGTTCAGCGTCTGGGCGGAGGCGAGATCGTGGCCGAAAGGTTTCTCCACCACGATGCGCTGCCGGCCGGCGCCTTCCTTGTGCAACAGACCGGCGCGATGGATTTGCTCGATGACTTCGCCGAACTGGCTCGGCTGCGTGGCCAGATAAAACAACAGGTTTTCCCGCAGCGGGCCGCTGCCAAACGAGGTCAGCATATCTTCCAGCTTTCTTGTAGGCCGTTGGCGTCGGTGAGGTCGCCCCGGCAATAAAACAGATTTTTGGCGAAAGCCTTCCACACCGCGTCGTCCACCGGCTGGGTGCGCGAGAACTGGTTGAGCTCCTCGCGCAATTCGTTCCGCCACGATTCGTCCGTCTTGTCGCGCCGGGCGAAACCGATGACGCGGAACGTAGGCGGCATCTGCTTGTCCTTGCACAGATGATAAAACGCCGGGATGAGCTTGCGCGCGGTGAGGTCGCCGCTCGCGCCAAAGATGATGATGGAGCAAGGTTCCAGCGATTTGCGTTCGGCGCTGATGTTGCCGGTGGCCGGTTCTTCCAGTGAAATCGAAGTATTCACGGCGACAACAATGGCGCAGGAACCGGACAAATTCAACGCTTCTTGTGATTTGCATTAAAATTGTAGGAGACGACGTAAGGAATCTCGCTTCAAAATCCGTTGGGCAGAGTCCCGTTACCTCGACTCCTGCACTTTCTGTTCAAAAATTGCTCGCCCGGCGAGGCGCTTTTTCACAAGATTCCTCGTCCGCTCCAGGATTTTGGGGCGCGAAGATGAAAGCGAAAATTGTCATTACTCCAAAGAAGGCCGTGGTGGATCCGCAGGGCAAGACCGTCCGGAATGCGCTCGAGCAAATGGGTTACCAGGGCGTCGCCGCCGTCCACGTCGGGCAAATACATCGAGATCGAGCTCGCGCCCGGCACGGACAAGACCGCCGCGCAACAGGCGTTGAACGACGCGGCGCACAAATTTTTGAGCAACCCCATCATTGAGGATTACAAACTGGAAATTGAATGAGTTACATAAAGTCAGTAGTTAGTAGTTCGTAGTCAGTAGCACTAGCATGCGAACAACATTGCTGACCACTAACTACTGACTATTTGCTAACCATGAACTTCGTTGTTCTCCAATTTCCCGCTTCCAACTGTGACCAGGACGCCATTCACGCCCTGCGCGACGTGCTGGGCCAGTCGGCGCGTTACCTCTGGCACAAGGAAACCTCGCTGGGCGACGCCGACGCTGTCATCGTGCCCGGCGGTTTCAGCTACGGCGATTATCTGCGCTGCGGCGCCATCGCCCGGTTCAGCCCGGTGATGCAGGCAGTAAAACAATTCGCCGACAACGGCGGGTTGGTGCTCGGCATTTGCAATGGTTTTCAGGTTCTCACCGAAGCCGGCCTGTTGCCCGGCGCGCTGGTCCGTAACCGCGATCTGCAATTCCATTGCGAACACATTTTTCTGAAAACCGTCACGCCCGATTCGCCGTTTACGAACAAAATTCCGGCGGACAAATTGCTGAAAATTCCCATTGCCCACGGCGAAGGCTGTTATTTCGCCGACGAGGAAACATTGGCGAAGCTCAAGGCCAACAACCAGATTTTGTGGCAATACTGCGACGCCAATGGAAACCTGACCGACACCGCGAATCCGAACGGTTCGTTGCTGAACATTGCCGGCGTCTGCAACGAGCGCCGCAACGTGGCCGGCCTGATGCCGCATCCCGAACGCGCCTGCGAACCGTTGCTCGGCAGCGATGACGGCAAATGGATTCTGGAGAGCCTCATCGCCGCGCTGGAAAAGAAGACCGTCGCCCAAGCGGCTTAAAAATTCAGCAGCGTGGTTAGCACGCCCATCGGAAACTAAGGAGATTTTGACGCGGCGCATTGGCGATTCGTTGGCGGTTTCCTTGATGAAGCTGTCCAAAATCTGCAAATAACCATCCAGCGATTCATCGGCTTCCGGGCCCAAGCTCCCGTTTCATCTCTCGCAACTGCGCGGCCGCCGTCTGGGCCTGTTGCCGGAGGTCGTTCACATTCAGTTGCCCGCTCAACAGCCCGCTGACCATCTCATCGTATTTACGGGTGGCTTCGGGATTCCGGCGAGCATTTGCTGGCGGATCTGCCCGACAAAATTCGTGTTCGCGCCCAACTGCCGGAACGCGGCGGACAGATCCACATTGGTGCCCGCCACAGCGGGCGGGAGCGGTAATCGCGGGAAGATTGGTGGATACGGGTTGCGCGGGAGTGGCCGCCATTTTGGGCGCGATGGCATTGGTGCCAAAAGACAGGCTCACGACTTTGTTGCGCGGCACGGTGATTTTGCCCAGCACGTCGTTGTTTAATACCACGGTGTCGGGGGAAACCGAAATCACCTTGCCGGAATAACGGTCGCCGTTTTGCATTTCCAGCACGTCCGCCCGCAACGCCGGCGCAGCCACCAACGCCACAATCATTCCGGACCAGGCGAACTACAGCTTGAGGCTCATGAGCAGAAGTGTAGCCTATCGAGGGGTGCTTCGCAAATACCCCGGCCGCAAGATGAGCGGCAGTCCATCGCCTGCCGCCGGAATCCGTATTGAAAAGTCCAACGGGTTTTTCCATGCTCGGACCATGACTAAGAGAGATCCGCGCGTAGACATTTATATCGCCAGGTCCGCCGATTTCGCGAAACCCATCCTGAGCCGCATTCGCAAACTCGTCCACACCGCGTGCCCGAAGGTGGGGGAAACCATCAAATGGAGTTCACCCTTTTACGAGCATCAAGGGATTTTACTGGCGACGCCGGCCTTCAAACAGCTATTGCGCGCTTATTTTCTGGAAGGGCAGATTGTTTTTGAGCAAAGACCAGAAGGCAAAACTACGCCGCCTCACTTCCCTCTCCGAATTGCCCGGAGACAAAATTCTGACCGGTTACATCAAAAAAGCCGCGCAATTGAACGAATCTGGCATCAAAAATCCTGCGCGCACCAAACCGAAGAAAAAAGTGAAGCTGGTCGTGCCGGATTATTTTCTGCCTGCGCTCAAGAAAAACAAAAAGGCGCTGGCCGTGTTTGAGCGATTTCAGTCCCAGCCACAAACGGGAATACATCGCAGTGGATCACCGAGGCCAGGCAGGCGAAGAAACGCGCACCCGCCGGATGCAGACCGCAATCAAGCAGATGGCCGAGGGAAAATCGCGGAATTGGAAATATCAGTAGCTAACCGCGCCATGAAGGGAATGAAATGAACTTGGCCTCAAGGATGCATGTGAGCATGGCGCGTTGTTGTGTGCGATAGTCTGAATTTGCCGGCTCAGTCCACCACCAACCGCCCGGCCCGCTCCAACGCCGCCCACCCGCGATCCGCACACGCCGGGATATGTCACGGCCACAGAATTGCCCGACGGCGCCGTTCCGCCGGCGGATGCCGACGGAAATTTCATCATCGGCCCGACTCACCATCGCCCGCACCGGAAATGATGGTGCAGACGAACGTGCCGCAAGGAACGGTTTACAACTTTCACCATGAGTTCGGCGGACAGCAAAATTTATCCCGGCATCGCGCGCGAGCGAGACACTTTTGGCACGCCGGATCCCGCCGACCCCGCCAAACTGGTGGTGACCACCAGCCATCCGGCTCCTTACACCCGTCACGTGGCGGTTTATGTCCCCAAACAATATGTTCCCGGCACGGCCGCGCCGTTCATCGTCGGGGCGGACGGACCCGACCAGCCGTTGTTCACGGCTTTGGACAATTTGATTGCCGAGCACAAGGTGCCGGTGATGATTGCCATCTCCATCGGCAACGGCAGCGGCGACGCCCAGGGCAGCGAGCGCGGGCTGGAATACGACACCATGTCCGGCCGCTATGCGGAGTTTGTCGAGCAGGAAGTGCTGCCGCTCGTGGAAAAGCAATGCAACGTGAAATTGACCAAGAGACCCCGATGGCCGCGCGACGATGGGCGGCAGTTCCGGCGGCTCGTGCGCGTTGATCATGGCGTGGTATCATCCGGAGCTTTATCACCGCGTGCTGACGTATTCCGGCACCTATGTGAACCAGCAATGGCCGCACAACGCCGAGACTCCGCACGGCGCGTGGGAATTTCATGAACATCTCATTCCGAACAGCCCGGTCAAACCCATCCGCATCTGGATGGAAGTCGGCGACCGGGACCTTTTGAATCCGAATGTCATGCGCGACAACATGCACGATTGGGTCGTCGCCAATGAAAACATGGCGAAGGTGCTGGCGGCCAAGGGCTATCATTACCAGTTCGTTTTCGCCCGCAACGCCGGGCACGTGGACGGCAGGGTGAAACAACAAACCTTGCCTGAAGCCCTGGAATGGCTGTGGCAGGATTATCAGCCGGTCACAAAGTGAAACCAAATTGTCACAAACAAGTGATTGTCAATCACGGCATTATCAGTTACAACCACCTTTAAGCACGGGAAAGGAATCTTCTTCTTATGAAAACAAAAACGATCGCCATCTCTATCGCCATTGCCGCAATCCTTCTTGTCTGGCCGGCCCAGGCTCAAAACTACGACACGAACAACGTCATGGTTTCGACGTTCGCCGGTTATGGCATTCCTGCCTATGTTGACGGGCAAGGCCTGCTCACGGCTTTTAACAATCCGACGCAAATCGTTTCCGACACTGCCAGCAACCTGTATGTCTGGGATAACGGGAACCAGCGAATCCGAAAAATCACCCCCGACGCGACGGTCTCCACTTTTGTCGGCGGCGGCTCCTATCTGGAGGGTTACGGCACCAATGTTTCACTGAGCCTGGGGTCAGGTCAGCGCGCTGGCGATAGACCATAACAACCTGATTTGGGTGGTCATGGCCAACAGCTACTATGGTGGCGTTAACTATCTGCTGACCGTTGACACCAATGGCTACGTGTCCATCGTCAACGGAGGTTTGACCAACCTGACTGCTTCCAGCGGCATCTGTTTCGATTCGGCAAACAATCTTTACTACTCGGGTGGAAACCGGATCTACCGTTACAACCCAGGTACCGGAACCGTTGCGCCATTTGCCGGAAGTGGAATCTCCGGATATTTCGACGGACAGGGAACTCTCCTCACCGCCTTTTCCAATCCCACGGCCCTGGCTTGTGACCAGGCCGACAATATTTACGTCTGGGATTCCGGCAATCAACGGATCCGCCGGGTGGATCAAGGACAGAACGTGACGACCGTTGCTGGCAACGGCTATTACTATTATTCTGACTGACGGTGTCGGTACCAATGCCACCTTTAGTACGATCAACTCCATGTCTTTCGACCATGCGGGCAATCTCTATCTGGTCTGTGGCAGTTGCGTTCGCAAAATGGATGCCCAAACCAACGTGACCACTTTGGCAGGGAGTTTTTACTCCTCGGGTTACAACGACGGCCCGGGCAATATCGCACTTTTTAATTCTGCCTTCGGGGGTTGTTTCTCACAGGGCATGGTTTTTGTCGCCGATAGCGGCAACAACCGGATTCGCAACATCACTTTTAACGCGCAGGGCCAACCCGTGGCCCCGGCGAACCTGCAGTTGAACACCTATCCCGGAGTGCAGATTACCGGCTCCCTCGGGCGTACCTATCAAATCCAGTCCTCGCCCGACATGACCACCTGGAACACCGTGGCCACGGTGCTGCTCAACTCCAGTCCCTACCTGTGGATTGACCAGAACCCGATTGCCGGAAATAAATTCTACCGTGCCGTGATGCTGCCTTAAGGGTTGAGGAATCGTCGGGCTGTTTTCATTTTCCTGCCGGAACGGAAGGTGGCCCAACAACTCCAACGGAGTTGAGTCATTCAGCCCAGCGTTGACGCGCAGCGGCTACGCTGGGTGAACAGGCAAAACGAAAACAACTCTGAAGGAGTTGTGTCTGGGCGACGGTGGATTAGCTGCAACTCCTTCAGAGTTAATGAATTTGAACCCGTTGGGATGGTTGAGGTCGCATTTGCGATAAACAGCCGCGGGGAAAACATGGTGACGGTGGAAAGGTTACTGCGCCGTGGGGCGCGATGTTTGAATAGTTAAGGAATTACTCCCCATTCAGAAAGAATGCAAAGAAAGGATCAGTTATGTGAAGTTTTGTTCGCCTCTCCCAACAAGATGGAGTCGAGGCCTCGTCGCTGGATGCAATTTCCGCCATCGATTTTCCAGAACCTCGTGACTTCATGGGCCGCCGGAATTTGAATCTGCCAAAAGGTCTTATTGCTGTTCGGAGTCCTTCACATTCAACTCTAAGTCCCGGTGAAATTTTTGCAAGGCCGAGAAGTACCACTCGAAATATCAACGTTGCTCCATCCTTGATTTTCTTGTGAATACGGTCACTGCGTTGTCTCGGTCCTTTGGCGAGTTTGTCGAAGATGACCTTACCAGTTTGTTCAGCGACGCGGCGAAACAAATCATCCCCAACCTGGGATACTAAAATTTTCGACGTCGCCGTTTCCTTTACACCGTAGTCGGTTAGATGTGCAGAATTCTTGCATCAGATGTGGATTTGATATGCCTCGGCTGCCAATCTGTTAGCCACGTCTTTAACAGTGATATTCAGGAGCGGAAACCCATTGTTTGGAATTGAAGTAACTCTCAGAACCCCATGAGGATGGAAACAGGCTGAGTCGCCCGTTAATCTCGCGTTCGACTTTGATCGCATCAAATCTGCGTGTGATCGCAATTAGAATAACCGGCAGACCTTCGAAAATGAGTGGCTTTACCGCCCGGATGACTTGGCCTGGAAATCGCGATTCAGGTAGTGAAAGTTGTCAATAACAAGAGGTCGTTTAGTGGCACGAACTGTGAAATTGCTGGCACGGGGATTAGGGCTAATTTCTTTTCTTTAATGTCGCCTCGCTTCTTCTCATATCCAGCACCAAACTTGAGTTTCTCCTTCAAAAATCAGCGAGCTTTCCAGTTGTGCCAATTATCACCAAAAAATTTCGAGGTGGTTTCTGCTTCATTTGAGGCCGTGCTTTCGCGTGACCCCCAATTTGTTCGAGAATAATAATTCCAAAATCTTTTCTTCCTTAACCGTGTCGCCATCAATCCATACGGAACTGGTTCAGGAAAGATCCATTGGTTAGAATGTTTGTCCAACTTCGTAGAACCGGTGACGGTGACAGTTTGCAAAGGTGTCATTTGTTGCTCGAAGTTGCTCTTCTAGATTTCTTTCGGACCTTGGAACTAAGTTAGCATCGGCATTCCGCCAGGAACAACAACATCGTATTTCGGCACGGCCTAAATTTCAGTTCTTCGCCTTCGCCAGTTCTTCCTCAAAATCCACAATCTCTTTGATCTGCACCAGGAACCAGCGGTCAATTTTGGTCAGATTAAAAATCTCGTCGATGGTGAAGCCGGCGCGGAGGGCATGACGGATGAAGAAAATCCGTTCGGCGTTGGGCATGGTCAGTTTGCGGCTGATGACATCCTTCGGCAAAATGTCGCGGTCGCCATAGACTTCCGTGCCGACGCGCCAGGGTTTGCCGTCGCCGCCCAGGCCGCTGCGGCCAATCTCCAGCGAGCGCAGGCATTTCTGCAACGATTCCTTGAACGTCCGGCCAATGGCCATCGCTTCGCCCACGCTCTTCATCTGCGTGGTCAGCGTCGGGTCGGCTTGCGGGAATTTCTCGAAGGCGAACCGCGGAATCTTGGTGACGACGTAATCAATGCTTGGCTCGAAGCTGGCCGGGGTCTCGCGCGTGATGTCGTTTCTGAGTTCGTCGAGCAGGTAGCCGACAGCGAGTTTGGCGGCAATTTTCGCGATGGGAAAGCCGGTGGCCTTGGACGCCAGCGCCGAGCTGCGGCTGACGCGCGGGTTCATCTCGATGATGACCATGCGGCCGTTGTCCGGGTTGACGGCGAACTGGATGTTCGAGCCGCCGGTCTCGACGCCCACGGCGCGAATCACGGCGAAGCTTTGGTCGCGCATGATTTGAAATTCCTTGTCCGTGAGCGTCTGGATGGGCGCAACGGTGATGCTGTCGCCGGTGTGGACGCCCATCGGGTCGAAGTTTTCGATGGAACAGATGATGACGCAGTTGTCGGCCTTGTCGCGCATGACCTCCATTTCGTATTCCTTCCAGCCGAGCAGCGATTCCTCGACGAGGATCTCGTTGACGGGCGAGAGTTCGATGCCGCGTTTGGCCAGGATTTCGAATTCCTCAAGATTGTAAGCGATGCCGCCGCCGGTGCCACCGAGCGTGAAGGCGGGGCGGATGATGACGGGGAACCGGCCAATCTTTTCCGCCACGGCGCGGGCTTCCTCCATGTTATGCGCCGTGCCGCTGATGGGCACGTCGAGGCCGATGGCAATCATCAAGTCCTTGAACGCCTGCCGGTCTTCGCCTTTGTGGATAGCGTCGGCCTTGGCGCCAATCATTTCGATGCCGTATTTCTCCAGAACGCCGGAGCGATGCAAATCCATGGCCGTATTGAGCGCGGTCTGGCCACCCAGCGTGGGCAACAAAACGAGTTTGCCCTTCGCCTTGAGGTTCTTCATCTCGTCCTTCTCGCGGATGATGATTTTCTCGACGCATTCGGGCGTAATCGGCTCGATGTAAGTACGGTCGGCGAACTCCGGGTCGGTCATGATGGTGGCCGGGTTGGAATTCACGAGCACGACGCGGTAGCCCTCTTCCTTGAGCGCCTTGCAGGCCTGGGTGCCGGAATAATCGAACTCGCACGCCTGGCCGATGATAATCGGTCCGGCGCCAATGATGAGGACGGAATGAATGTCAGTGCGCTTGGGCATCTTCGAATTTACGATTTGGAATCTTCAAACGGCCCCAGATGAAACACGAATTCACTGCGGATTGAAAGGCAAAAGCCTTTCCTTCCCTCAAGCAACTTTCCACTTGCAAATCACTTTCAGAAATGATTAGGATTAGGGTGAATTAGGTCCGAAAGGTGTGAACCCGAAACGACATCCGGGGTCGTTTGTTAATCGCGGAGGCATAAAACCATTCATCTTCCGCGAGGATACTTTCCGGGTTGCCATCCATCAATTACCGTCGCCCATCCGTTTCCCGATACGCGAATTCACACCGGGCAGCCAGCGTCCCGTCAACCTCAACCAGCCTCCCAATCCATGAAAACCAAAATCAAACTCGTCGCCATCTGCTATCTGCTGTCGGCCATCTGTTTCTCTGCCTATGCCCAAGGTACGGCCTTCACCTACCAGGGCCGGCTCCAGAATAACGGCAACCCGGCCAACGGAACCTACAATCTGGTGTTCTCACTGTTCAATGTCAGTAGCGGCGGCAGTGCGGCGGCCGGACCGGTGACGACCAATGGTGTTTTTGTCACCAACGGCTTGTTCACCGTAACCTTGGATTTCGGCTCCAGTGTTTTCAACGGCACGGCCTACTGGTTGGAGGTTGGCGTGGAAACCAACGGAGCCGGCAGCTTCACTACACTGTCGCCGCGCCAGCAATTGACGCCGAGTCCGTATGCAATTTATGCCGAAGGCGCGAACGCCGCAGGCATCAGCGGAACCATTCCAACGGCAAATGTCGGCGGCACCTATGGCAACACGGTGAACTTCAACAACGGCGCCGACAGTTTTGACGGCACTTTCTCGGGCCAGTTTTTTGGCTCCAGTTTCATCGGCGGCGATTTCGTGGGCAGTTTCATCGGCAGTGGCAGCAGCCTGACCGACGTCTGGCATACGGGCGGGAATTTTGGCACCACCGCGGGCGTAAATTTTCTGGGCACGACGGACAATCAACCGCTGGAATTGCACGTGAATGGATTGCGTGCGCTCCGGCTGGAACCGACCACCAACACCTCATATGTCTCCGGCGCGATCAATGTCATCCAGGGTTCCGAGGCCAATTTCGCGTTGGCCGGCACGCATGGCGTCACGATTGCGGGCGGCGGCGCAGACCTCTATTTCGGGGGAAATGTTGAAAACCTGGTGGCCAGCGATTACGGCACCATTGGCGGCGGCGTTAACAATGAAATTCAGACCAACGCCTATGAATCCACCATCGCGGGTGGCAATGCTAATTCAATTCAACCGGGTGCCTATCGCTCCGCGATTACTGGAGGTTGGGGCAATGCTATTGAAACCAACGCAAGCACTTCGGTTATCGGCGGTGGTCAATTCAACCTTGTCAACGCGCCTTGGGCAGTCATCGCGGGCGGATTTTTCAATACCAACGCTGGAGGAGTGTCTTTCATCGGCGCGGGGGATTTTAATAACATTCAAGCCGGCTCACCTTATTGCGTGATCGGTGGCGGCTATAAAAATAGTGCCGCCGGAATAGGTGTGTTTGTCGGTGGTGGCGGTTTTGACGGCTCCACGTTTGCGGGCAATCAGGCTTACGCCAACGCTTCGACCATTGGCGGAGGACTGGGCAATACCATTCAATCCGGCGCGTCCTACGCGACGATCGGGGGTGGTCAAAACAACTTTGTGTCTGGCATCAGCGCGTTCATCGGCGGCGGCGGGTACGATGGCTCCCTGCGGGCCGGCAATCAGGTTTATGCCAACGCTTCGACCATTGGTGGAGGAGTGGATAACAGCATTCAGGCCTACTCCATCGACGCCACCATCGGCGGCGGCGGCATCAATGTCATCCAGACCAACAATCAGGCTTCAGTCATCGGCGGCGGTTATCTAAATCAGATTCAGAGTTCAACCTTAGGGAGTATCATTGCCGCCAGCACCATTGCTGGCGGAGTGAATAATGTCATTCAAACCAACGCGCTCTATGCGACCATCGGTGGCGGCGGTGACAACACCAATGGCGCCTTTTTTAGCACGATTCCGGGTGGCGATGGCAATTATGCCGCCGGCACTTACAGTTTTGCCGCCGGCTATCACGCCCAGGCCCTTTATCAAGGCGATTTCGTCTGGGCCGATTCCCAGAGCACGAATTTCGCCGCGACGACAAACGATCAGGTCAGCTTCCGTTGCCAGGGCGGCGTGCGGTTTACCAGCGGCAGCGGCGCAGCCAACCAGACGGTGGCCTGGGCGCCGGGCAGCGGCAGTTGGAGCTTCCCCAGCGACCGCAATTTGAAGGACCGCTTTGAAAGCGTGGATGCAGCGTCCGTGCTCGACCGGGTGTCACAATTGCCGATTGTCGAATGGAGCTACAAGGGTTATGCGCAACGGCATATCGGCGCCATGGCCCAGGATTTTCACGCGCAGTTTCCGCTGAACAACGACGATAAATCGCTGAACGACGCCGACCTGCATGGCGTGGAATTGGCGGCAATCCAGGGATTAAATCAGAAGCTTGAACAGAAGGAAACGGAGATAACGGAGCTGAAACGGCAAAACGACGCCTTGGAAAAGCGGTTGGATAATCTGGCACAAGTGGTAAAATCACTTAGCGACAAGAATTGAGGCGCCTATGAAAAAACTCATTCTGGTCTGCCTTCTGGCGTCCGGCTTCTGCCTTCCGGCACTGGCGCAGCAATACTCCATTGACTGGTACAAAGTCGCCGGCGGCGGCGGCACCAGCACCGGCGGAACTTATTCCGTCAGCGGCACCATCGGCCAGCACGATGCCGGCGGGCCGATGACCGGCGGCAATTATTCGCTCACCGGCGGTTTCTGGGCGCTGATTTCCGTTGTGCAAACACCGGGCGCGCCGACGCTTTACATCAGCCATTCAGGCAACACGGTAACGGTCTTTTGGCAGAATGTGTCGGGCTGGACATTGCACCAGAACGGCAGCCTGGCCAACACCAACGGCTGGTCACTTAACAGTAGCTGGACAACCTCCAACGGCACAAATTCTCTGATCCTCACGTCGCCGACAGGAAATCTGTTCTTCCGGCTGAGCAATCCCTGAGAGGCGTTCACGCTAAGACACCATTGCAGGCAGCGCAGTGGTTGTTTGAGGTCGCTTTCATCTTGACAATTTCATTGATTTTGAGGATAAGTAGGCCTTTAGCAACGGTTGACGTTTCGACCCGGCATCAACTTGGGCTTTGGGGCGGGCTTCAGCCGATTTAACCCAGCCCAGGTAAGGAGCTCTGTGTGAAGAACTGTGCTCAGAAAGTGTCGGCGGCATTGGCATTGTTCCTTAGCCTCTGCCTTCAACGCTTAACCGCTGCTGCCACGCCGGCTGCTGCCGTGGCCATCCCTTATTCCTAATTGCCATTTCTCAATTCGATGAAAGCAAAAACTATATTCCTCCTGCCGGGAACCGCGCTCTTTGTGCTGCCCACAACCCTTTGCCGCCCTGAAGCCGCGCAATGGTGGGCCAACTCATTCACTCGCCTATTCTTGCTGTTAGCCGCGGCATTCAGCCTTCAGCTCGCCGGCACGGTTCAGGCCCAATTGATTGATGTTGATTTTAATACGAACAGCGCTCCTCAAAGCGCTGGCGGTCCCATTATCGGGCCAACCATGTCGGGTGCGGCAGTTCTCGGGACAGCGGGCGACCAATGGAATGGGCTAGACGTCAGCAGCGGCACTGGAATTCCTTTAATCTATGCCAATGGAAGCAACTCGCCGGTGACGATGACCTTCACATCCGGCGGTGGATACGATGCCAATAGTTATGGCGGTTCAACTCCTTTTGCCAGTTCCCCCTTGGACGCCCTGATGGAGGATTATCTCTATAGTGGTGGTGTCACCCAAACCGTCACGCTCTCGGGTTTGACGCCAAACTCGATGTATGACCTGGTTCTGTATAACGCCGCAGACGTTAGCGGGGCGGGCCGCACAACTTATTTTACGGTCAATAGCAACATGCAAAGCAGTACGTGGAACGGCTCCAGCAATACATTGATCGCCGGTGTGGATTATCTCGAGTTCAAGTCTGCCTTGTCGGATAGTTCGGGGAACCTGGCGATTACCTGGTCTGGAAACGGTAGTGCAGAAGGCGATCTTAATGGCTTTCAAATCCAATTCAAACCAGGCCAGGCTGCCCCCGGCTTGGACGCGAGCTTCGCCGGCAGCGGCAAAACCTTAATCAGCTTTGGTGGTGCTTGCGTGGCCTATGCGGTCACGATCCAACCGGATGGCAGGATTGTGGTGGGGGGGGTGACCAACGGCTCCTTGGGCTCCGGTCTTGCGCTGGCACGGTTGAACGCCGATGGTTCTCTCGACCTGTCATTTGGCGTGAACGGCAAGATCACCAGCTCCGCCATGGACGACGCCAGTGCCGTGGCCATGCAAACGGACGGGAAAATAGTCGCGGCGGGCGGATACAGCGGATTTGAACTGGCGCGTTACAATACCAATGGTTCGCTGGACACTTCTTTCGGTAGCAATGGAATAGCCAAGGCGGTGTTTGGCACGAGTAGTGGCACGGCCCAGGCAGTCAAGATTCAATCGGACGGAAAAATTGTCGTGTCTGGCTTTGCCAATGCGTCTGGGCCGGCGCAGTTTGCGGTCGCCCGGTTCAATACCAACGGCACACTGGACACCTCGTTCGGCAGTGGAGGCGAAGTCCTCACGACCATCGAAACCGGATGCGAGGCTTATGGTGCGGGAATTCAGCCGGACGGTAAAATTGTCGCCGCCGGACTCGCAGCGACAGTCGCAACGGCGGACTTTGCTGCGGCGCGCTACAACGCCAATGGCGCGCTTGATTTGACGTTTGGCTCGCTGGGCCGAACAACCAACAACGTTGGCGGCGGGACGTTGGACGGCGCTTACGCAATGGCCATTCAACCGGATGGAAAAATCGTGCTGGCTGGCGGCGCCGGCCTCGGCAATTTGGCCGGCCCGGTGACCTCCTGGGCCAATGTGAACTGCCTTTTTAGCTCTCGCGCGGTTCAACACCAACGGCGCGCCCGACACGACCTTCGGGAACAACGGAACCGTCCTCACCGAAGTCGGCGCTTACAGTGATGTCGCCCTGGCGCTAACGCTGCAACCCAACGGCAAGATTCTCGTATCCGGCGCGAGCCAGAGCGGAAACTACGAATGGTTTGTCCAACGTTACAATTCCGACGGCTCGACCGACTCGACCTACGGCGACAACAGCGTCCGATTCGTCAATTTTGGCAGTGGCACCAATGAATATGCTTACGCGCTGGCGCTGGATGCGTCCGGCCGCGCAGTGGTGGCCGGAGATGCGGGCGGCCTGTTCGGCGTCGCGCGACTTTTGCAGGACGCATCGCCCGTCTCACTCAAGATTTCACTCACCTCCACGAACAGTGCGCTGATTTCCTGGCCTTATCCTTCGGCCGGCTGGAAATTGCAGCAGAACAGCAATTTGGCATCCACTAACTGGGTGACGCCGCCCGAAACGATCACCAACGACGGCACGAACAAATTTATCGTCGTCAGTCCGCCGTCAGGGGACCTGTTCTTCCGGTTAAGCAATCCTTGACGGGGAGTCGTGGATCAGATCAACCGCTGTTGATTGCCGCCGGCGGGTTTCAATCCCAGCTTTTTGTAACTCGACTCCGTGGCCACGCGGCCTTGCGGCGTGCGGTTCAGGTAGCCTTCCATGATGAGATACGGCTCGTAAACTTCCTCGATCGTGTCCGGTTCCTCGCCCACGGCGACGGCGAGCGAATTGACACCGACCGGCCCGCCGCCGAATTTCAAGATGATGGCTTCGAGGATGCGCTTGTCCATTTCGTCGAGGCCGCTCTGGTCAATTTCCAGCATCGCCAGCGCCTTGTCGGCGACTTCGGCGGTGATGCGGCCGTCGTGACGGACCTCCGCGTAATCGCGCACGCGGCGGAGCAGGTTGTTCGCGATGCGCGGCGTGCCGCGGCTGCGCCGGGCGATTTCATGCGCGCCCGCCGGTTCGATTTCCACCTTCAACAAGCGTGCCGAACGGACAATGATTTTCTCCAGATCTTCGGCCACGTAATAATCCAGCCGTTCGCGCACGGCAAAACGCGTGAGCAACGGCGCGGTGAGCAGGCCGCTGCGCGTGGTCGCGCCGATGAGCGTGAATCGCGGCAGGTTCAGCCGCACGCTGCGCGCGTTCGGGCCCTGTATCGATGATGATGTCCAGTTTGAAATCCTCCATCGCCGGATACAGGTATTCCTCGATGGTTTTTTGCAGGCGATGGATTTCATCAATGAACAGCACGTCGCCTTCTTCGAGATTCGTCAGCAGGCCGGCCAGGTCGCCGGCCTTTTCAATCGTCGGGCCGCTCGTGCTTTTGAGATTCGCGCCCATCGCCTTGGCCAGGATGTTGGCGAGCGTGGTTTTGCCAAGGCCGGGCGGGCCGTTCAGCAGGATGTGGTCCAGCGCTTCCTTGCGTTTCTTCGCGGCGGCTACGGCGATTTCCAGCCGCTCCTTCACCTTGGGCTGGCCGGTGAATTCGGAAAAGAGCGACGGGCGCAGCGTCAACTCCAACGCCGCGTCGGGTTTGTTCAGGGTGGAAACCGGCCGTTCAGACATGGCGTTGAGCATGGGAAATGCGTCGCCCAGCGGCAAGCGCGATTCCATGGCCACCCGAAACACGCGGCCTTGGATAAACACCTTTTGCCGTATTTTTGGCAAAAAATGCTGGCCAGCAATGATTCGCTGCGGCAAGCTGCCGCCGGCTTTATGGGAAGTTACCAATCACGTTTCCGCATCGCGATACTGGCCGCTTTGTTGGGCGCGACCAACGCGTTTGCCGGCGATGCCGACATCAACCTGCCCGACCTGACGCAAGTGACGTTTCCAGGCGTCGGCATGGGCGGCCACGCCCTGCTGTATCTGGGACTGGCCATCTGCGCGGTGGGCGCGCTGTTCGGCTTCTATGAATACGGGCGGTGCCGCGCGCTGCCGGTGCATAAGGCCATGAGCAGCGTCTCCAACATGATTTGGGAGACGTGCAAAACCTACCTGTGGCAGCAGGGGAAATTCCTTGTGCTGCTCTGGGCGTTGATTGCCGCGTGCATCGTTTATTACTTCTATTTCCTGCAGGCCAAGTCCATCGGCGCGGTGCTGGTGATTCTGGCCAGTTCGGTGCTGGGGATATTGGGCAGTTACGGCGTGGCGTGGTTCGGCATCCGCATCAACACCTACGCCAACAGCCGCGCCGCGTTCGCCTCGTTGCGGGGCAACTCACTCCAGACGCTCCTGATCCCGTTGCGTTCGGGCATGAGCATCGGCCTGCTGCTGGTCTGCGTGGAACTGGTCTGCATGATCGGCATCCTGCTGTTCATGCCGCGTGATCTCGCCGGCCCCTGTTTCATTGGCTTCGCCATCGGCGAATCGCTCGGCGCGGCGGCACTGCGCATCGGCGGGGGCATCTTCACCAAGATTGCCGACATCGGCTCGGACCTGATGAAGATCGTTTTCAACCTGCCGGAAGATGACCCGAAGAATCCCGGCGTCATCGCCGACTGCACCGGTGACAACGCGGGTGACTCGGTCGGGTCCGACGGCGGACGGTTTTGAGACCTACGGCGTGACCGGTGTGGCGCTGGTCTCGTTCCTCGCCCTGGCTTTAGGGGGCGCGATGGCAACCCAGGGTATTTGCGGCCAGCTCATCGTCTGGATATTTGTGATTCAAAGCCTGATGGTCCTGGCGTCGCTCGGTTCATTTTATGTCAATAAGGCCGTCAGCACCTCGCTTTACGGCCATGTCAAGGAGTTCAACTGGGAACAGCCGCTGACCAATCTGGTGTGGCTGACCTCCATCGTTTCGATCGGGGTCGCCTTTGTGGCCAGTTGGTTCCTGCTCAAAGGCGTCTCGGACGCAGCGGGCGTGGCCGATCCCAACCTGTGGTGGGTCCTGGCGGGCATCATTTCCTGCGGCACCCTGGCCGGGCCGCTGATCATGGAGTTCACGAAAATCTTCGTCAGCACCAAGTCGCGGCACGTGAAGGAAATCGTCACCTGCTCGGGCCAGGGCGGCGCGTCGCTGAACATCCTGTCGGGCTTCGTCACCGGCAATTTCTGCGCGTTCTGGATGGGGCTGGTGATTATTGCGTTGATGTTTGGCGCCTACGCGTTTTCGCAAAACCCGGCCCTGCTGGCGCTCATGCCCGCGCAGTTCACCTTTGCCGCGCCCATCTTCGCCTTCGGCCTGGTGGCCTTCGGCTTTTTGGCCATGGCCCCGGTCATTATTGCCGTGGACAGCTTCGGCCCGGTCACCGACAACGCCCAGTCCATCTATGAATTGAGCCGCATTGAGGCCGTGCCGAACGTCCGCGCGGACATCGAAAGGGATTTCGGATTCAAACCCGACTTTGACAACTCCAAGCTCGAGCTCGAAAAGGGCGACGGGGCGGGCAACACCTTCAAAGCCACGGCCAAACCGGTGCTCATCGGCACCGCCGTCGTCGGCGCCACCACGATGATCTTCGGTATCATCATGCTGCTCGAAAAGGTTTACGGCGGCGTCATCGCCCACTTGAGCCTGGTGCAGCCGCAAATCATTCTGGGCCTGCTCATGGGCGGGGCGGTGATTTACTGGTTCACCGGCGCCAGCGCGCAGGCCGTCGTCACCGGCGCTTATCGCGCGGTGGTTTACATCAAGGAACACCTCAACCTGAACAAGGCGGAGGCCTCCATCGCCGACAGCAAACGGGTCGTGGAAATCTGCACCATCTACGCCCAGAAAGGCATGATCAACATTTTCATTGTGGTGTTCTGCATGGCGCTGGCGCTCTCATTTTTCAATCCCTATTTCTTCATCGGCTATCTGGTGGGCATCGCGTTCTTCGGTCTGTTCCAGGCCATCTTCATGGCCAACGCCGGCGGCGCCTGGGATAACGCCAAGAAAATCGTCGAAGTGGACTTGAAACAGAAAGGCACCGAATTGCACGCGGCGACCGTGGTCGGCGACACCGTGGGCGATCCCTTCAAGGACACCAGCTCGGTGGCGATGAATCCCATCATCAAGTTCACCACGCTCTTCGGTTTGCTCGCGGCGGAAATTGCCGTGACGATGACAAAGCCAGGCCTTGAAAACGGGCATCGGCATCGTCTTCTTCCTGGTCGCGCTGACCTTCGTCTATCGCTCGTTCTACGCCATGCGCATCCCCGAAGATAAAAAGGGCGGGAAATAGTTTTGCGTGGCGTGGGACACTCTTTCCGGCAGCCAATTTGCTTCAAATAAAACTCGAAAACCATTGTCCCAGGTTCCAGATTGGCGGTCATGTCTGTCATTCAGCGCTCCATCCAGGCCGGCTGGCAACTGCGCGTCTTCTTTACCGAAGATGTCTTCGCTCCAGCCAATCTCGTGTTGAAAAACGCGCTGGGTGATGCCGGTCTTTCCCGCACTGGCGGAACGCCGCCCAAGGCGCTGGTCGTTCTCGACGAATCGCTCGCGCAAGCCCAACCCGATCTTACTCGCCGGATTGAAGAATATTTTTCCATCCATGCCGACAGCTTGAAGCTGGTCTGCCAACCGCTCATCATCGAAGGCGGTGAACGCGCCAAAAATTCCCCCATTCACGTCGCCGAAATCCATTCGCACATTGACCGGCATCACATTGACCGGCATTCGTATTTGATTGCCGTGGGCGGCGGCGCCTTGCTGGACGTCGCCGGATTCGCCGCCGCCACCGCGCATCGCGGCGTCCGCCACGTGCGCATTCCCACGACAACCCTGAGCCAGGCCGATTCCGGATCGGTGTGAAGAATGGCATCAACGCCTTCGGCAAAAAAAATTTCATCGGCACGTTCGCGCCGCCGCATGCCGTCATCAACGATTTCAATCTGCTGGCCACATTGGAACCGCGCGACAAACGCGCCGGCTACGTCGAGGCCGTGAAAGTCGCCTGCATCCGCGATGCGAAATTCTTCGAGGAAATCGAACGTGACGCGGAAAAACTCGTGGCGTTCGAACCGACGGCCATGAAACGGCTGATTTACCGCTGCGCCGAACTGCACCTGGACCACATTGCCAACAGCGGCGACCCGTTTGAGCTGGGTTCGGCGCGACCGCTCGATTTCGGCCATTGGTCGGCGCACAAGCTGGAGCAACTTTCCGATTTCCAAATCCGGCACGGCGAAGCTGTCGCCATCGGCATAGCGCTTGATGTGATTTATTCGCGCCAGACCGGTTTGCTCGACGCCCGATCTGCCGAACGCGTCCTGGCGTTGCTCGAACAGCTCGGTTTTGAGCTCTTTGCCAACGAATTGCTGAACGTTGCCTCCGATGGCAATTTACAGGTGCTCGCCGGCTTGAACGAATTCCGCGAACATCTGGGCGGCGAATTGACCATCACACTTTTAAAGGAAATCGGCCGGGGCGTGGAAGTCCATGAAATGAACCTGCCCAGAGTGGTCGAAGCCATTCACGAACTGCGCGAGCGCTGGCGTCCCGCGGCGATGCTGGATCGGGAATCGGAAACATCGCCGGCGGGACGCCGGCGCTCCTGGATCACGGTGAACCGGCTCGCCGTCATCAATGTCGTCGGGCTGACCGAATCGCTCATCGGTGAACACACGCCGCGCATCGCGGAATTCCGCCAACGCAGTGCGCTCGCCCGAATCGTGCCGGCCTTTCCGGCGGTCACCTGCACCGCGCAATCCAATTATCTCACCGGCACATCGCCGTCGCAGCACGGCATCGTCGGCAACGGCTGGTACAATCGTGAGCTGGCTGAAGTCCAATTCTGGAAACAATCCAACTACCTGGTGCAGCAACCAAAAATCTGGGATGAGCTCCGACAAACAATCTGAAATCGTAAATCGTAAATCATCAATCGCAAATTGCTTTTGGTGGTTCAACATGTATTCCACCGCCGATTATTCCCTCACGCCGCGCCCACTGTATCTCGCCGATGGCCGGAAGATTTTCGATATTTATTCCTGGCCGTATTCCATTCGCACGGAAATCAAGCGCGACCTGGGCGAATTTCCGTTCTTCGGTTTCTGGGGGCCGGCGGCCGGAATCAAGACGCCGCAAGGCGCCGCCGATTGCGCGTCGCGCTGGATTGCTGAATCCGCCAAATGGATTGAAAACAAATATTCGCCGACGTTGAACCTGATTTACCTGCCGCACCTGGATTACAATCTGCAACGGCATGGGCCGTTTTCCGAAGGGAGGTGCGAGTCTCATCCGCAGCCCGCCGGGTTGGGAGGCGGAACTTCCGCCGGCGCGATGGGGACATCGCGCCCTACCAATCCAAAAATTCACCGCGACTTGCACGCGATTGATGATATCGTTGGCGACCTCATCAAATTTTTCAGTCAGCGCGGCGTGCCGGTGATTTTACTTTCCGAATACGGCATCACAAACGTGGATACGCCGGTCCATCTCAACCGGATTTTCCGGCAGCACGGCTGGCTGGCGGTAAAGGACGAACTGGGTCTGGAAATTCCTGACGTGGGCGCGAGCCGGGTTTTCGCCGTGGCCGACCATCAGGTCGCGCACATTTATCTAAACGACCGTTCTCTCGAATCGAAGGTGCGCGAAGCGCTGGAGAAGCAGGGTAGAGACAGACTTGTCCGTCCTCGGCGCGAAGGAGAAGACCATGTCCAGCATTGACCATCCTCGGGCCGGTGATCTTATCGCCATCGCGCCGGAAAATGCGTGGTTCACCTATTATTACTGGCTGGATGATGCACGCGCGCCGGATTTTGCGCGGACGGTGGACATTCACCGCAAACCCGGCTTCGACCCGGTGGAACTGTTTCTCGACCCAAAAACTCCGCTGGCGAAATTGAAAGTCGCGTGGCGGTTGCTGCAAAAAAAACTCGGTTTCCGGATGTTGATGGACGTGATTCCCCTCGACGCAGCGCTGGTAAAAGGTTCGCACGGCCGGCGGCCGGCGGATAAAAAGGACTGGCCGGTGTTCATTACCGAACGGCCGGAGCTCATGGGCGCGCAGGAACTCGAGTCAACGGATGTTTATCACGCGCTGTTGCGGCATTTCGGAGCACCGTAGGCGCGGTATCTTTGTAGAACGTGGCTGGCGTCCTCGGCGATTTGTCCACGTTGCCGGGATTCAACACGGGCAGTCCCGTTTCGGGTGACGGCCATCGTCGAGTCGGATTTGCATCACCCGCAATTCCGTTCGCAGTTTCCAGCCGGTGCGCGCCCAAAACTTCATGCCGGCCGCGTTATTGGCGAAGATGAAGATGTTGCCTTTCTGAATGCCGGCCTTGCGGAGTTTCGCCAGACAGGCATTGACCAGCTGCCGGCCGATGCCTAGCTGACGATGCTGTCTGGCCACCGCCAGATGATGTAGATAACCGCGCCGGCCGTCATGACCGCAGAGCACGGCGCCAACGATGCGGCCATCCTTCTCCGCCACAAAGCTGAAACGCGGGTTGCGTCGCAAATACGCCGCTATGGCTGAACGCGTGTCGGATTCGTTCAGCCCCACACCCTCCGTCCGCCGCCACAAAGCGATGACCGCGTCGTAATCCTCGATACGAAATGCGCGAACAATGATTCCATCGTCGCAAAGACAATTGAAGATTTTCTTCTTCACTCCACCGTCACGCTTTTGGCTGGGTTTCATGGCTTGGATCAGGCAACTGCTGTCACCTGGTACTGGTTTTGCGCGCCGGCGAGTTTTAATTTCAGGACATCACCCTGTTTCCGGCCCAGGAGCTGTTCCCCCAACGGAGATTGCGGCGTTATCACCAGAACTTCTTGCTTGTCATGCAGCACCTCCGTGCCGCCCGCCCGGGGACCGATGAAGTAAGCCGTTTTTTCCGCATTAAATTCCAGTTCCACAAAGGCCCCGACGTCAATGGGTTCACCCGGTCCAAACTTGCGCGCGTTCAGCTTTTCGAAAGCGGCAATGGCGGCCTGAATTTCCGCCGCCTGCCGGGACTGGCCCCGGGCCAGATAAGAGGCTTCGAGTCCGCGGGTGTCGTATTTATTTTCGGCCTTGCTCTGTTCGTGCGTGGCTTCCGCGCGCGAGGCCTGGGCCGCCCGGAAATAAACCTCCAGTTCATCCGCCAGCCGGGCAACGATCTTTTTGATGAGCGCGCGTTTGTTCATGTCATGCCATCCGAAAACACGAGCCTATTCCATTGCCGCACACTTGGCCAGATTTCGCAGATGGTTGTAGCGCAGGCGTCCTCGCCTGCGGGTCCACCCTGGCGCCCCGCCGGGACTTCCTCCCGACAGCGAGACGCTGTCGGAACCCGCCGTCGGGACGACTACGCCACCGAAATATTCAAATGATGCGACTTCCCGCCATTTGTCCATTTGCCGCCGGACATTACCGCGTTAATCTTAAAAATCCGTGTTCATCTGTGTCCATCTGTGGTTAACATTTGGCAGATGCTGACGACGTTGCGCATCAAAAACCTCGCTCTGGTGACCGACCTCACGCTGGAGCTCCAGCCCGGTTGCAATGTCATCACCGGCGAAACCGGTGCGGGCAAATCCATCATCATTGGCGCGCTCGATCTCGTCCTCGGCGAGCGCGCCGACCGCACCCTCATCCGTTCCGGCGAGGAAAGCTGCTCCGTGGAGGCAATGTTTGATGTTGGAGTTCAAGCTTCAGCTTGTTCCGGCGCCACGCTCAAGCGTGAACTCCAACCTTTTCTTGAAGAAAACGGACTGGAACCATGCGAGGACGGTCAACTGGTCCTCAAGCGGACTTTTTCCACGAACGGCGCGAACCGCCAGTTCGTCAACGGTTCGCCGACCACCTTAAACACGCTGGCGGTGATTGGCGAATGGCTCGTGGACATCCATGGCCCGCACGATCATCAATCCCTGTTGCATCCCGCGAAGCAACTTTTGATTCTGGATGCCTTTGGCCGTTTGGAAAAGGAACGCGAAGCTTTCGGTGAACTCGTCCGGCGCCGCGCCGCATTGGCCGCCGAAAAGTCCGCGCTCATCGTGGACGAAAAAACTTACGCGCAACAACTGGACCTGCTGCGCTTCCAGGTCCGGGAAATTACCGCCGCGCGATTGCAGCCGGGCGAAGACGAACGGGTGGAACAGGAATTCAACCGCGCGAGCAACGCGGCGAAACTGCTGCAGTTAAGCCAGGCCGCCTGTGACTCGTTGAGCGAGAGCGAAAATTCCGTGCTCACGCAGGCTGGCGCCGTCGGTCGCGCGTTGCAGGAATTGCAACGGGTTGATCCCGGCGCTGCGCCTCTGGCCGAACTGCACGCGCAGGGGGTCGGCACGCTGCGCGAATTGCAGGCCGCGCTGTCGCGTTATGCCGAAAAAGTGGACGTGGACCCCGCGCGGCTCGCCGAACTCGAAGAGCGCCTGGACCTGATTCACTCGCTCAAGCGCAAATACGGCGCGACATTGGCGGAAGTCATCGCGTTCGGCGGGGAGGCAAAGCAGAAATTGCAGTCGCTCGAAGGCCGCGATGCGGAACTGGCCCGCCTCAACGCCGAATTGCAGAAACTCGATGCGGACATTTCACGGGAGGGCAAAAAGCTTTCCGACGCCCGCCGCAAGGTGATCCCGCCTCTGGCCAAAGCCGTGGGCCGGCAGCTCGAAGATTTGGGATTCAAGCAAAGCAAGTTTGAGGTTGAACAGAAGTTGGCAGATGGGAGTTGGCAGATCGGAAAGCCATCTCCCAACTCCCAACTGCCATCTCCCGGCCCGTCCGGTTTTGACGAAATCGAATTTCAATTCGCGCCGAATCCCGGCGAGCCGGCCAAACCGTTGCGGGCGATTGCGTCGTCGGGCGAAATGGCGCGCGTGATGCTCGCGCTCAAGACCGTTCTGGCCGCCGAGGACGAGATTTCCGTGCTCGTTTTCGACGAGGTGGATGCCAACGTGGGCGGTGAAACGGCCAATGCCGTCGGTGAAAAGATGAAACAGATTGCGGCGAACCGTCAGGTCTTGTGCATCACGCATCTGCCGCAGGTGGCTGCGCCCGCGGACGCGCATTACGTCGTGACCAAGCAAATCAAAGATGGCCGGACGATTTCAGAAATTCATCTGCTGGGCAAAAAGGAGCGCATCGCGGAGCTGTCGCGAATGCTCGGCGGGCAGAGTGACGCCGCCCGCAAACACGCGGAAGCGTTGTTGAAGTAACTTCTTATGCCGGTAATGCTCGGCCAGGCGAACGTGTTTCCCGATCCAAATCTGGCAAATGCCGATGGCCTGGTGGCGGTGGGAGGTGATCTCAGTGTCGAACGGTTGCTGGCGGCATATCGTCAGGGGATTTTTCCCTGGACAGCCAAACCGTTCACCTGGTGGTCGCCTGACCCGCGGGGAATTCTTGAGCTCGACCAGTTCCATGTTCCCCGGAGCCTGGACCGGGTCATCCGCCGGGGTACGTTCACGGTCACCCGGAATCAAGCATTTGCCGAGGTCATCAAAAACTGTGCGGTCGCGGGTCCGGGACGATTCGGAGTCTGGATTACGGCCGAATTCATTGAGGCCTACGGCCGGCTGCATCGGCAGGGTCATGCCCATAGTGTCGAGTGCTGGCAGGAAGACGAACTGGCGGGAGGAATTTACGGTGTAGCCGTTGGCGGATTGTTCGCCGGTGAATCCATGTTCCATCGCGCCGACAACGCGTCCAAGGTGGCGCTGTATCATCTGATCCAACACCTGCGTGAGCGCGGCTTTGGGCTCTTCGACATCCAGATGGTTACGCGGGCCACTCAGTTGCTCGGGGCGGTGGAAGTTTCCCGTCGGGAATATCTGCGCCGCCTGGCGGTAGCGGTCACCCGCGAATGTTCGTTCTGAGCCACCCTCCCAACTGCTCGTTTAACCGCAAAGAGCACAAAGAATGCAGAAGTTTGACACGGATTGCACGAATTAACACGAATCCCAAGCCAAAGGGGGAGTGTTTCTCCGTCTCCCCCCAAGTCGCGGAGGGGGAAGGACTGTATCTACTGACGCGGGGACTGAAAGGCTTTGCGGGTTTTGCTCACGGACCCGCGACTGGTTTCGGCGTTGCTGCCGGTCTTTTCAACCAGACCGAGCATCGCGTCGGTCAATGATCCCGCGTAGTAATAGCGTCAATTACGCGTTCATTAGCGGCAAGCGGGGTTTGGCAATAGAAAATCGCGTAAACCGCATAAAGCTTCGCCACGCGGTTAACACTGAACATTGAAGTCGAGGACGAGAACGAGAACGATTGCAGAGGAGAAAACATTCAACATTCGACATTGAACTGTCAACATCGAACCATGAGAAACGGCACGGAATCCGCTGCCTTGAGTCAGTATGAGCTTGAACAGTTTGCTCAGTTTCGTGCCATTCGCCCGTCGGCTGGGTTCAGCTTTGAACCGCCGGGTGTCATCGGGCGCATTTATGGTATTTATTTCATTCAATCTGCTTACGGCGATTTGGGGATTGATGCTGCTGGCAAGCCTGGCCGCTTTTATTGCTTTCGCATGGTTCGCACCCGGGGTGGCCTACTTCGGCAGCACCGATGCGCGCGACGCGGAGATCGCCAGCATCAACTCGATGACGGGCATTGACGTTCTGCAACGCAAGGCTGTTTTTGACGTTTCAAAAAGTTACGACAACGGCGCGACGGCGACTTTCCTTTGTCATATCGCCCTGGGCACACTCCTGTTCATGATCATCGGGTCAATCGCGGGTCTGCTGCTGATTCGTTGGATAAAAAGACACCTGGGTACGATCGAAGATGACAACCTTTAATTAACCGCAAAGAACGCAGAGAGCGCAGAGTCGGGAGGGTTGGCGTGTCGCCGACCCAAATGTCAGGGACGGCAACATGCCGTCCCTCCCTTGCTTCTGTAAAAAGAACCTGAACATGAGGTGACGGAGAGAACGGAGCATTACTGTTGTTGAAGTAACTTACTCCACCGTCACGCTCTTGGCCAGATTGCGCGGCTTGTCCACGTCGCAACCGCGCGCAACAGCGATGTGATAGGCGAACAGTTGCAGCGGCACGGTGGCCAGGATCGGATAAATTTGTTCCAGCGCCGGCGGCAGGTAAATCACGTCGTCGGCCACCTTCCCGATTTGTTTGTCGCCTTCGGTGGCCAGCGCGATGATGGGACCTTTACGGGCGCGAATCATCGCCAGGTTCGCCATCGTTTTGTCGTACATCGAATCCTGCGGCACGAGAAAAACCGTCGGCGTTTTGGGATCAATCAACGCAATCGGGCCGTGTTTCATCTCCGCGGCCGAATAACCCTCGGCGTGCAGGTAGGAAATTTCCTTCAGCTTGAGCGCGCCTTCGAGCGCAATCGGGAACGTGTAGCCGCGGCTGAGGAAAAAGAAGTCGTCGGCCCTGGCGTATTTCTTCGCGAGTTTCTTCAGCGCGTGGTTTTGCGCGAGAATCGCCTCGATTTGTTTGGGGGCGGCTTCCAGCGCGTGCAGAATTTCCCGCGCGCGATGGGCCGAAAGGTTCCGCAACCGCCCCAGATGCACGGCCAGCAAGGCCAGGATGGTGAGCGTGGAGACAAACGCCTTGGTGGAGGCGACGCCGATTTCCGGGCCGGCGTGCATGTAAATGCCGCCGTCGGATTCCCGCGCGATGGTGCTGCCGACGACGTTGACGATGGCGAGCGCGCGATGGCCGCGGCGTTTGGCTTCGCGCAACGCGGCGAGCGTGTCCGCCGTTTCGCCGGATTGCGAGATGACCAGCAGCACGGTGTTTTTTTCGAGCGGCGCGTTGCGGTAACAAAATTCATGCGCGAACTCGACCTCCACCGGGATTTGCGCCAGTTCCTCGATCAAATACTCGCCCACGAGCGCCGCGTGCCAGCTCGTGCCGCTGGCGGCAATGACGATGCGATCAATGGAACGCAATTCGGCAGCCGAAAGATTCAGGCCGCCGAATTTGGCCGTCGCGCCTTCCTTGTCCACGCGTCCGCGCAGGGCATTTTCCACGGTGCGCGGCTGCTCGAAAATTTCCTTGAGCATGAAGTGCTCATATTTTCCGCGCGCGGCGTCTTCCTGGCTGAATTCGAGATTGCTGATTTGAACATTGGCGGTGTCCGTGCCCAGGTTCAAAACGTCGAAGCGCTCGGGTGTGACCGTGGCCACGTCGTAGTCGTTGAGGTAAACCACCTTTTGGGTGTGCGCGCCACCGACAAAGGCGTTGGCGTCACTGGCCAGGAAATTTTCGCCCTTGCCGATGCCAATGATGAGCGGCGAACCGCGCCGCGCGCCCACGATGGTATCGGGTTGGTCGGCGCAGACGACCGCCAGGCCGTAGGTGCCGATGACTTCGCGCAAGGCGTCACAGACGGCCTGGGTCAATGCATTTCCGATTTCCGATTTCCGATTTCCGATTTTAATTTGAGCCTCGTCACCTCGGCTCCTGCGCTTTTCGTAATAATCGCCGATCAAATGCGCGAGTACCTCGGTGTCGGTGTCGGAGTGGAACTTGTGTCCCGCCTTGAGCAATCGTTGCTTGAGGGCGTCGTAGTTTTCAATGACGCCGTTGTGGACGACGGCGATTTTTCCGGACTGATCGAGATGCGGATGGGAATTCCCGTCAGACGGCGGTCCATGCGTGGCCCAGCGCGTATGGGCGATGCCGAGGTTTCCCTCGGCCGGTTCCGATTTCAACAGGCGTGCCAGGCCCGCATCAATCCGGCCCTTTTTCTTGCGCAAGAGCAGTTTGCCATCGCGGGTCACGGCGATGCCCGCGCTATCGTAACCGCGATATTCCAGCCGCCGCAATCCTTCGAGCAGGATGGGCGAAGCCGCTTTCTTACCGACGTATCCAATGATGCCGCACATAAAATCCGTAGCGGCGCTCTATGAGCGCCGGATAATTTGGCGATGGTCATAGACCGCCGCTACAATTCAAAATCCACTCTGCCGCGCCGGCCAAATCGTCCACCACCACGGCGCGTGAAATTTGCTCTGGCGATTCCCGTTCCAGCTCCGCGCCATAACCGGTCCGGACAAGGATGCTCTTTTTTACGCCCGCATTCCAGCCGCATTCCAAATCGCTTAACTTGTCGCCGATCATGAAACTGTCCGCAAGGTCCAGGCCAAATTCGTCGCGCGCGTCGAACAAAAACTGCGGCGACGGCTTGCGGCCGTGGCTTGGTTCGTCGGGTTTTTCCGGCGCGATGTAAATTTTCCCGAAGCAGACCCCGCTGACTGCCAGTTCACGACAAAGATGCTGGTTCACGTTCTCCACGTCGGCAAGCGTGAAGTAGCCGCGCCCGATACCGGACTGGTTCGAGACGATGAACAGCTTGAAGCCCGCATCACCCAGCCGTTTCAAGCCGACGGGCGTGGCCGGGAAAACCTTCACGTCTTCCGGCCGGCTGAGATAATTTTTTTCCGCAATGAGCGTTCCATCGCGGTCGAGAAAAATGGCGCGGTTCATCCCCGCAAATTGTGGTTGGATTATGGCAAGAATGGAATTGAATTCTTTGCCGCCCCGGGGCACCCTGTCGCGGTTTCCGTTTTATCAACAATTGACATCTATACTATCCACATGAGCAGAGGCAGATTGGGAATTTTGGTCGGTGGCGGACCGGCGCCGGGCATCAACGGCGTCATCGCGGCAGCCACCATTGAAGGCATCAACCAGGGTTACGAAGTCATCGGTTTTTATGACGGCTTCAAATGGCTCGCGGCCGGCGAGGCGCAGCACTGCAAGCCGCTGGCGATTCGGGACGTGAGCGGCATCCATCTGCGGGGCGGTTCGATTCTCGGCACCTCGCGGACGAACCCGACCAAATCCGAAACCAGCATGCAGAACGTGTTCAAGGTGTTCGAGCAGCTCGGCATCACGACGCTGGTGACGATTGGCGGCGATGACACGGCGTTTTCCGCCAGCCAGGTGGCCAAGCGCAGCAATGGGAAAATTCACGTGGCGCATGTGCCGAAGACCATTGACAATGATTTGCCGCTGCCCGGCTCGACGCCGACGTTCGGTTTTGAAACCGCGCGACATTACGGCGTCCAAATTGTGCGCAACCTCGCCGAAGACGCCCGCACCACCTCGCGTTGGTACATCATCATCAGCATGGGCCGCGCGGCGGGGCATCTGGCGCTCGGCATCGGCAAGGCGGCCGCCGCCTCGCTGGTCATCATCCCGGAGGAATTTCACAAACGGCAGGTGACGGTGGACGAGGTGTGCGACATCATCATCGGTTCCATCATCAAACGCCGCGCCGACGGTTCGGAAAATGGCATTGTTATTCTCGCCGAAGGACTCATTGAGGAGATGGGCGAGCAGGGATTAATCAAGGCGTTGCCGGAGGGGCAGTTGGAGCGTTTCGGCAAAGTTTTGCGTGACGACCATGGCCATTTGCGGCTCGGCGAAATTGAATTTGGCCGGCTGATGAAGGAGCTTTTAAATCAACGCCTGGAAAAGATCGGCATTAAAACGACCTTCATTGACAAGGACCTCGGCTACGAGTTGCGTTGTGCCGACCCGATTCCGTTCGATGCCGAATATACCCGTGACCTCGGTTACGCCGCGGTGAAGTTTTTGCTGTCGCCCGAAGCCAATAAATACGGCGCCATCATCAGCTTCGTGAACGGTGCGATGAATCCGCTGCCGTTCGACAAGATGCTCGACCCGAAGACGGGCCGGATGCAGAACCGGAAGGTGAACGTGGATGGCGAGGCCTTTGAATGCGCGTGCGCCTACATGATCCGGTTGGAACGCGAGGACTTCGAGAGTGCCAAACAAGTCGGCAAACTCGCCGCCGTCGTCAACATGACCACCGAACAATTCAAGGCGCGCTTCGGCTATCTCGTGGGGTTGAAATAAGAGATTCCTGGATCATTCGTGGCGGTGGAAAATATTCCACCGCCGTCTTTTTGTTTTGGAACAAGCTCCGCTTTCCAGCATCTCATCATTGAAGTGGCGCGCGACCGGAATGCGCGTTAACCTCCCACATGTTCATCATCGGACTCGGCACCGCCGCGCCGGCGCAGCGGTATGCGCAACGTGAATGCTGGGATGCTGTCCAGCACACTGAACCCTACGCGCGGCTCACGTCACGCTCACACGCCATTCTCAAAAAAGTGCTCTGTGGCGACAATGGCATCGCCACGCGCCACCTGGCCCTCGACTCGCTGCCGGAAGTGTTCCAGCTTACGCCCGACACGCTGCAGGCGCGTTTCACGAAACACGCGCCCGCGCTGGCGGCGGAAGCCGCGGACCGTGCCCTGCAGGACGCCGGTTGCGCGCCGTCGGAAATCGACGCCGTGCTCATCAGCACCTGCACTGGTTATTTGTGTCCGGGTCTGACGAGCTATGTCAGCGAGCGGCTCGGTCTGCGCGCGGACGTGTTCACGCTGGATTTGGTCGGGCAGGGTTGCGGCGCGGCGTTGCCCAATCTCCGCACCGCCGAGGCGCTGCTCGCCGCCAAACGCGCCCAAAAAGTGCTGTCCGTCTGTGTTGAAGTTTGCAGCGCGGCATTTTTTCTCGACGACGACCCGGGCGTACTCATCAGCGCCTGTCTGTTTGGCGACGGCGCCGGCGCGGCGGTGTTGACGCAGAAACCAAGGCCCGGGCGGCGGCGGGTCGAATGGACATTCGGTTCGTCCTGTCTCGCGCCGGAAAAGCGCGACACGCTGCGGTTCGGCCACAAAGGCGGCATGTTGCGGAACATGTTGTCGCTGCAAGTCCCGCAAATTGCCGGCGGTGAGGCCGCGAAACTTTTAGCCCAATCATTGGCGGCCGCCGGCGTAAAACGCGACCGCGTCGCCGGCTGGATTTTACACACCGGCGGGCGTGACGTGTTGCACGCGCTGCGCGAAAAGTTAAAGTTGGCCGAGGCTGACGTCCGCCACAGCGCTGCGGTGCTCCGGGAATACGGCAATATCAGCAGCCCGACCGTGCTCTTTGTGCTCCAGCGCGCCTTGCATGACGCGGTGCCGGACGGACTGTGGTGGATGTCGTCCTTTGGCGCGGGTTTCAGTTGCCACGGCGCGCTGCTGGAAGTCGGATAATCGTTCTCGTCCTCCTGCCCGTCCTCGAAATGAAACGTCTCGTCCAGCCTGAATTGCTCGATGAATTGCCGCCGGACGATCCGCGCGCGTTATGGTCCCGCCGCGATTTGCGGCGCATCAATGCCTGGATGGGAAATCGCGCCATCATGGTTCGTGCGTTGCAAACCGGCTGGAATGGCCATGCGCCGAAACACATCACCGAACTTGGCGCGGGCGACGGAAATTTCCTGTTGGGCGTGGCGCAAAAAACCTCGGCGCGCTGGCCAAAGGTGAACGTGACGCTGATCGACCTTCAAAATAATGTGACACCGCAAACGCTGGCGTCATTTGCCTCGCTCAACTGGCGCGCGGAGGCACTCGTCGCGGACGTTTTTGACTGGTCGCAAACACCGGCCCCGGCGGAAATCGTCACCGCCAATCTGGTTTTACACCATTTTGACGACGTGCGTCTGGCTGGATTGTTCCGCGCGATTGCCGCCCGCACGCGCCTGTTCATCGCCCTTGAGCCGCGTCGCGGGCCCTGGCCTTTGTTTTGCGCCCGGCTGCTTTGGGCGATTGGCTGTAATTCCGTGACGCAACATGACGCGGTAGTAAGTATGCGGGCGGGATTTTCCGGTGCCGAACTTTCGGCGTTATGGCCGACAGACGGCGGCTGGCAATTGACCGAGCGCCACACCGGACTCTTCAGTCATTTGTTCGTGGCGCGGCGAAGGGATTGAAAGCATGGCGGTAAAACCCATCACGATCATCGGCGGCGGCCTGGCCGGGCTGACGCTGGGTATTGGCCTGCGGCGGCGCGGCGTGCCGGTGACGGTTTGGGAAGCCGGGCATTACCCGCGTCATCGGGTTTGCGGCGAATTCATCAGCGGTCACGGCCAGGAAACACTCGCCCGGCTTGACCTGCGCGGGTTGTTCGAACGCGCCGGGGCGGTGAACGCCAGCACGGCGGCTTTTTTTTCAACCGCGCAATCCGCGCCGCCGCGACCCTTGCCGGCCCGTGCGATTTGCCTTTCCCGCTTCAAGCTGGACCACGCGCTCGCCGTTGAATTTAAAAAACTCGGTGGCGAATTGCGGGAAGGACAACGCTGGCCATCTGCTGGAGTTCACGCTTCAGCGGGCGCAGACAGGCTAAAGCCTGAACTCCAACCCGAGGGCATTGTGCGCGCGACCGGACGGCACGTTCAGCCAACTGAAAACGGCTGGCGCTGGTTCGGGCTGAAAGTCCACGCCCGCAATGTGGCGCTGATCGCCGATCTGGAAATGCACGTTTCGCCACGGGGCTACGTCGGCTTGTGCCGGGTGGAGGGCGGCGCGGTGAATGTTTGCGGATTGTTCCGGCGGCGGGCGGACGAAAACCACGTGCCGCAAAACTGGCGTGACTGGCTGCGCGGTCAAGCCGGTTCGCCGTTGAACCGCCGGTTGGCGGCGGCGGCATTTGAGGAAAATTCGTTCTGCGCGGTGGCCGGAATTTCGTTGCGACCGCAACGCGCTGCCGCCCGCGCTGAATGTTGCATTGGCGACGCCATTACCATGATTCCGCCCGTGACCGGCAACGGCATGTCCATGGCGTTCGAGTCGGCCGGCCTGGCCATTGAACCGCTGGCCGCGTGGAGTCGCGGGGAAATTTCGTGGACGCAAACCCGGCAAACGCTGGCGAGACAATGCGACGACGCGTTTGCGCGACGGCTGGCCTGGGCCAAATGGCTGCAGCGGATGATGCTTGCGCCTTCGTTGCAAAATGTCCTCGTCCGGCTCGTCTCGCGCAGCGAATGGTTCTGGCGAACCGCATTTGAACGGACACGCTGATTTTTACTGCGAAACATCTGGCACGGTTTGCGTCGCTACCAAATCGTTCTCGTCGTCGTCCTCGTTCTCGTAATCGAAATCAGGATGTCGAGGACGAGGACGAGGAGGAGGATTAAATTGGTGCTCCTTTCGTGCATTTCGGGTATTTCGTGGTTGACCGATGAAACCGCTCACCGATTGCCGGCTTTATGCGTTCGTGGACGCGGCCTGGTTGCAAGGCCGCGCGCCGGAAGTTGTCGCGCAACAACTCTGCGACGGCGGAGCCGACTTGATTCAGCTCCGCGCGAAGAAATCTTCGCCCGGTGAAATCCGCCGCCTGGCCGAGGCGATTCTGCCGATAACGAACCGCGCCAACGTCGGTCTGGTGATCAACGATCATCCGGAGATTGCCCGCGAAACTGGCGCGGAACTTTGCCATTTGGGGCAGGAAGACTTTTTTGACGCCGGACACCTTCAGGTGTCGGAATTCAAAATTAGAAATTCAAAATTAAAAATCGGTCTCTCGACGCATTCGCCGGAACAGGCAAAACGCGCCCTGGCCGCCGATGCCGATTACCTCGCCATCGGACCGGTTTATGCAACCGGCACAAAACCGACGGCCAGGCCGGTGACGCTGGACTATGTCCGTTGGGCGGCGGTAAATGTGGCGATTCCGTGGTTTGCCATCGGCGGCATCACTCTGGAAAATCTTGGCGACGTGCTGGCGGCCGGGGCGCGGCGCGTTTGCGTCGTGTCGGCCATTCTCAACGAACCCGATGTGGCCAAAACCTGCACGGAATTTCGGCGGCGGCTGTCGTAACGTTACGGGGCATTTTACGGGTTGCCGTGCTGTTGAACCAACCACCGCATGGCCGCGATTTCACCGTAAATTTTAACCCGTTCCTGGTAACTGATTTTTTCCGCGTCCGTCAGGCCGGGCTTAATGGCTTCAAAGTTTTTGTCAAGCTGGCCCAACATGGCCTCCTGTTGTTTGATTTCCTGCAACCGCTGGCCTGGCGTTTCTCCGTCCAGGAAATCGTAACCGGTATTGGAGTTTAGTTGGTCCAGCATCATGGATTCAACCGCCAGGCCGGCCAGTTGATTGATCAGGTAATTCCCGCTGGCCCCGCTGTTGAGCTGGTCTCCCAATATCATTCCCAATTGTGCCAGATTTTCGGCGGAATTATTGTCACCGACATTCAGTTCCTGTTTTTGCAGGTCCGTCATTTGCGAGGCCAGCTGTTTGAGGGTTGCCAGGGCGCTGTCTTTGGCCGAACCGGCCAGCGCGGTTTCAACGGATTTCAACGCTGACTCTCCGCAAAACAATCCCAATTCCTGCGTGTCCAGCTGCGATTCCAGGTTGTAATTTTCAAAATCGGGTTTGCCGGTGGCGGCCACCAGATCCTTGACCGCCGCTTCGGGCTGGCCGTTCTGGAAATAGGTCTGGGCGGACAGGTAATTGGCGAGTGAGTTGCTGGGCGACGACGCCTTATACAAATCGAGCCATTTGCGGCGGTCGTCAGGAAACGCGTTGCGCGTCAGAACCGTCAGCTCGACCCGCGGGTCGTTGGGGAAATTGGCCGCCGCCTCCTTCAAATAATTGGTGTCGTCCAGCACGTGAAACGCGGCGAGCAAACTGGCGGCGGAGCGACGATGCAGCGCCAGCCATTCCTCGACCTTTTGGCGCAAATTTATTTGAGCGGCGGCGGCATCCGCGGCGGAGAGCTTGTTTGTCCTGGCGGTTGAAATTTCCGGTTTGTGGTAGGGGAAAGATTCCTGCGGTTCCAGAATGATGCGCGTGATCTTTTCCGCTCTTTGCGCGCTTTGATCGTAGAAATAAACGATGGTCCACAGGATGACGGCCAGCAAGGTCAACGCCAGAAGCCACTTCCTGATCGAGGCGCTCTGCATGAGTTGAGTGTGGCGAATTTGCTCATCCCAGTCACCAATTTTTAAATGCCATTCTCAATGGCACCCACTGAACCGACCTGGCAGGTTGTGCTTGACTGTCGTTCCGGCCGGCTGTCGGATTTGGGCCGGGTGCGGCTTCTTATGGATGAGATGAATCTGACCGACAGCCTCAAGCTGCTCCGCGATTACGCCGACCACGGCGACGAAGCGGCCTTCCGCGAACTGGTCGAACGGTATTTTGACCTCGTCTATTCCTCGGCCGTCCGTCGCGTCGGTGGGGATATCGATCTCGCCCGGGATGTCACGCAGACCGTTTTCACCGATCTGGCGCGCAAAGCGCACTCACTCCGCAGTGTAGAACTGCTGGGTGGATGGCTTCACCGCCACACCGGTTTCGTGGCTGCCGGGATGGTCCGGAGTGAACGACGCCGGCAGGTTCGCGAACAGGAAGCCGCCTATATGAATGCTCTCAACGATTCCCCGGATGATTTATGGCAGCAATTGGCCCCGGTGCTGGATGAAACCATCGACTCGCTCGACGCGCCAGATCGCCAGGCAATCCTGCTGCGGTTTTTTGAGCGGCGCGATTTCCGTTCCATCGGCGCAACGCTGGGGATCAGCGACGACGCGGCGCAAAAGCGTGTCAGCCGCGCGCTGGAGAAATTGCGCGAGGTTCTGGCCCATCGCGGTGTGACACCGGGCCTGGTCCTGCTGGGCACGCTCATGGCAGGCCGGGTCGTCAAAGCGGCTCCAGCGGGATTGGCGGCCCAGGTTGCCAACCTGGCATTGGCCGGCGCGACCGCCGGAGGTGGACTGGCTTTGGCGTTTGCCAAAATGGCGAATTCGCTGCTGCTGAAAATTGCGGCAGGCGCTGTCGGTGTCGCTGTTTTGGTGTGGTTGTTTCTGCCGAACAATTCGACGCGGGCCCCGGAATCAGCGCATCAGGGCAATTCCGACGCAGCCGTGGCCGGTACCGCCACCATTCCATCTAACAACAGCCAACTTCCAGCGGCTGCACCAGCTTTTCCGACCGGCGAGACGAATGCGCCGGGCAAGACGCTGTTGCTCAATATTGTGGCTGCCGACGTTGGGAAACCGGTGCCGGATGTAGATCTGGATTACTGGCTTTGGGGGCACAGCAAGGTCGAACATAAGAAATCGCTTCAGGCCGACCGCTTTGGTGTTTGTGAAGTTCCCGTGCCGGACGGCACGACCGAGTTGTCACTCGTCAGCCAAAGAGACGGCTTTGCCGACACCCTTCTGGACTGGCGTGCTGGATCGTGGCGAAACGATTCCCGGCGAATATACATTGCGATTAGCGCGGGCGGTGCCCATCGGCGGACGGGTAGTGGATCCCGATGGCAATCCGGTTGCCGGGGCGCAGGTGAGTTTCGGCAACCAGGCGGATCCCGCCACGCAAACGCGCCCGCAAAGCGATGATTTCGGCTGGCCGTTTTGGATCCCGGCCACTACCGACGCGCAAGGTCGCTGGCAGATTGATCGTATTGGAAAAGAGGCGTTGCGGACGTATCTATCGGCGGCGCCCGTCATCCGGATTATGTGGGCAGCGCATATATTTATGCGGATCGGGATTCCAAAGCGAAAGGAGCAACTGCTTGCCGGCACGTTGTGTTCACTCTGGGCAGCGCCGTGACTGTTCGCGGTACTGTTGATGGATTCCCAGGGGCAACCTGTATCGGATGCCAATATCCTGGTGGGTCATAAGGGCGAAAGCGGGTCGCGCGAAACCACGAACCGGGCGGATGGTGCCTTCGTGGTTGCCGGATGTGCGCCGGGCCAAAACGTGGTCACCGCCCAAGCCAAAGGTTACGCGCCGACGACGCTGCAAGTGGACCTGACCAATAACTCCCCACCGATTCAGATTACGCTCCGTCCCGGAAAACTTCTTGAATTACAGGTCGTGGATGCGAATGGAAATCCCGTGCCGAAGGCCACGGTCTGGCTCAATACTTTTATACATGGAAAGGCTGACGCTACATCGCCATCCTCCCGTCCAGGTTGAATTCAACCGGCCAGACCGATGCGAAGGGTCGCCTGGAATGGGACGATGCTCCGGACCAGGAACTGGCCTTTGATGTTGCGGCCGCCGGGTACATGCGGAGCGGTGAGCGTCAGGATGCGGCCGGACGGAACCGAACACGTGATTACGCTTCAACCGGCGCTCACGATTTCCGGGACTGTCCGTGATGCAACGACCGGTCTGCCGATTCCACGGTTTCGAATCGTGACGGGCTGGCCGGTTTCGAATCCGATCGACAACACAACCAATGTCCAGTGGAGCACGATTGATCGGTTCTGGTTGAGTTTCGACGGAGGCAAGTTTCGGCACACATACGAAGAACCTGTGGTGGGCGGGACTCCTGATCCCAAGTTTGCTTTCAAGTTTGACGCCGATGGCTATGCCCCTTTCGTTACGCGGCCGGTGGCGGCCACCGAACGTGACGTTCGCTTTGAGGTCACGCTCAATCCTGCTGCTGCCACAGAAATAACGGTTCTCCTTCCGGATGGAGGGCTTGCCAGTGCCGTGGACATCGGCCTCGTCTCGCCCGGGAGTCGATTTGTATCTGATTCCGGGGGGTCTTTCGCGCGATAATGTTCAATCCGGCGGCACTCTGCTGCCGACGGATGACCAGGGCCGTTTCCCGCTTCCTCCCGACCCGGCGCATCAAGCGAGTCGTTGCTGTTGGCCCACAGGGGTACGGAGAAGCAACACCAGCGGAACTGGCGGCGGATCCGGTCATCCGCATGCGACCTTGGGGCCGGCTCGAAGGAACCTATCTTCAAGACGGACAACCGGTGGCGGGTGCAGAACTCCAGTTTCAATACGACGAGCGGAGCCGGGATGGCCTCACCAGCGATTTTACCGCGTTTCAAGTCAAGACCGACAGCAACGGCCGTTTGTTTTCGCCAGAGTTCCGGATGGCAACCACGAGGTAATGCTTGTCGTGCCTGGTACTGATCAAATGGGTCGCCAATTCTGGACTTCGAAGCCTTTGCAGAAGGTAACCGTTCATTCCGGCGAAACGACCACGATGACCATTGGTGGTTCCAATTAGCGCAGGATCAGGCAGCTCCGGTTACCAACGGATCCGGGTCGCCGAATTAACGGGCGCACCTTCGCCGATGCCGTGCATAACTTGAGCTTGAAAAAAATATTCGCGCCGTTTATATGTAAGGGGTCGTGAAGCAATCGGAAGGCGTTTCCCGGAGTGGTGCTTTTTCCCAAAGGCGCGTCCTGATTTCGTTTGGGATGGCTTCGGGGTTTTGGCTGCTGGCGGTCTCCAGGGTTTTCGCCGGAAATTTTTACGCCGGCACTTCGCCCGCAACTGTCCCCTGGCCCGGCGGCATCGTGCCGTATGAATTTACGAACTCGTTGACCACCACTCAGCAGGTGACGTATCTCGACGGGCTGCGCGAGTGGCAACTGGCCGCGCATGTCCAGTTCGTTCCGCACACCAATGAAACGCACTGGATTCTTTTTACCTACAATACCAACGGCTTTGACAACGTCTCCAGCTCCACCAACCCGCAAGTTGTCTCTGTCGCCAGCTTGAGCCGCGCGCAGGTCTGCCACGAGATGGGCCATTCGTTCGGTTTCACTCACGAAAACATCCGGCCCGACGCAACCAATTTTATCACCGTCCTGACGAACAACATTGCCAACGAACCGACCAATATTTATTGGTTCACAATTGACCCCACCACCGTCACGAATGGGAATTACGATTTCGAGTCCGTGATGCACCTGGGCTGGGATTTCGATTCGACCAATTTCGGTGTGCTCGCCACGCAACAGCCCCGGCCGCCTTACTTTCCGCGCTACCAGTTCCGTCTAGGCAATTTCTGTTTAAGCCCCGGCGACCGGGCGGCGCTGGCGTATCTTTATGGTCCACCCGCTGTGCCGCTCACCAACGTCGTCACCACCACCGCCGATGTCGGCCCCGGCAGTTTGCGCGCGGCGATTTATTACGCCGCCGATCATCCCGGCTCCATTATTAAATTCAACATTTTGACCAACGACCCCGGCTACAGCAACGGCGTTTTCAACATCCATCTCACCGGCATGTTGCCGCCACTGGTGACGGATGGCACGGTCATTGACGGCTCGACGCAGCCGGGCTTTGCGGGCAAGCCGCTCATTTTCCTGGATGGTTCGCAAATCCTGCCCGAAACCTTCACGTCGGACACCTTCCTGATTTACTCGGCGGACAATCAAATCAAAAACATTTCCTTCACGGGCTTCGATTGGAATGGTCTGACGCTGGAATACGCCGACGCGACCAACAACACCGTTTCCGGCTGTTGGTTCGGGCTTGATTACACCGGCACCAACGCCGCCCCGAACGCTTATCAGGGAATTCTCATCGCCGCCGGCGCGAGTCGAAACACCATCGGTGGCACGAACGCCCTCGCGCGCAACGTCCTTTCCGGCAACTCACAATACGGCATTTTCATCACCGACTCCAACACGACCGGCAACGTTGTGCTCGGTAATTTCATCGGCACCGACGCCAGCGGGTCCGACGCGGTTCCCAATGAAAGCAGTGGTGTGTTCGTCGGCAATGCCGCCGGCGGCAACACCATCGGTAGCGCAAATCCGGCGGGACGAAACATTATTTCCGGCAACGCCGGATACGGCATCTGGATTTCCAATACGGTGAATAACGTCATTTGCGGAAATTACATCGGCGTGAACGCGAACGGCGAAACCGCGCTGGGCAACCAGTTGAGCGGCATCGGGCTTTTCGGCGGCACCGGAAACATCATCGGCGGCACCGTGGCTGGCGCGCGTAATGTCATTTCCGGCAACACCAACGGTTCCTATTACGACTATGGCCTGTTCATCGCGAACCCCGTCACCAGCGGAAATGTGATCGAAGGAAACTACATCGGCCTCGGCGCGGATGGATTGACACCGGTGCCCAATTATTACGGCGTGCTTTTTGCCGGCGGCGCCGCGAACAACATGCTCGGCGGGACGGCCGCCGGCGCAGGCAACTACGTTTCCGGCAACTCTTCCTACGATGTCTTTATCAGCGATCCGGGCACCAGCGGAAATTTGGTCGAGGGCAATTTTATCGGCACCGATGCCACCGGCACCAATGGCATCGCCGGCTCCATCAATGTTGAACTGCAAAATGGCGCAACGGGCAACTTCATTGGCGGCGTGGCTCCCGGGGCCGGCAACGTGATCGCCGGCGCCAGTTTTCTCGGCGTGGCTTTATACGACACGAGCACCACCAACAATTCCATCCGCGGCAATTCCATTTTCGACAATTACATGGGCATTCATCTGTTCGGCAGTTATTACTACCCTTATGTGACGACCAACCACGTCGGTTTTCTCGCCGGACCGAATAATCTGCAAAATTTCCCCGTCATCACCAACGCCTTCGGCTACGGGAGCGGCACCGTCGTTTGGGGAACTTTGAACAACTCTGCCAACGGCAGTTTCCTGATTGATTTCTACCGGAATTTTCAGCCGGACAACAACATTGGCGGCTACGGCGAAGGTCAGTTTTATCTCGGGACCATCGGCGTGACAACCGACGGCTCCGGCAACGCCGTGTTCGCCTACACGAACAACACCGGGAATTACGCCGGGCAATACATCACCGCCACCGCCACCGACTCATCCGGCAATACCAGTGAATTCGACCTTGCCGTTCTCGCCACCAATCTGCCCGCTCCGTTTGCTCAGTTCACCGGGCCATACCAGTCGCGTACCAATGGCTTTGCCTTCTCCCTGACCTTGCAGACGAATTTCAGTTACCGCATTCAAACCACGACCAATCTTGCCGCTCCCATTGCATGGACGGACCTGACCAATTTCACCGCCACGAGTTCGCCGTTCCCTTTTGCCGATCACTCGGCCACCAATTACCGCGTGCGCTTCTACCGCGTCGTGTCACCTTGACCGGCCCGCGCCAAATATTTCCGGTGGTTGCAAGCTCCCGGCAATTTAGCCAGAATCGCGAAATGAAAACACGCGCTTTCGCCGTCTTCGGCTCCTTTTGTGTTCTACTGTCGTCCGCTGCGTCACCCAATGACCCAATGGTTTTCAACATTCGCAGTTTTGGCGCTATGGGCGATGGAACCAACCTGGACAGCCCGGCGATTAACCAGGCGATTCAAGCGGCGTCGGCCGCCGGCGGTGGAACGGTTTTCGTGCCAGCGGGGACGTATTTGTGCGGCAGCATCCACCTGACGAACAACATCCATTTGTATCTGGACGCCGGCTCGGTGATCCTCGGCGCGCCGCAGTCGATGAATGCCTATGATCCGACGGAACCCTGGCCGGGCCAGGCGTATCAGGACGGCGGACACACGTATTTTCACAACAGCCTCATCTGGGGCGAGAACCTCACCAATCTCTCCATCACCGGCCCGGGCATGATCAACGGCGGCGGGTTGGTGCGCGACGACAAGCTGCTGGATGAGATGTGCGGTTTTTCCCGTTGGAGTCCGACCAATCGCACGCCCATCCTGGAAACCAATCTCCCGCCTTCCCGGCTCGGCAACAAGGCCATCGCGCTCAAGCTGTGCCGCAACGTGCTGCTCCGCGACATCACCATTTTTCACGGCGGCCACTTCGCCATTCTGGTCACGGGTTGCGACAATTTGACGGTGGACAACGTGACGATGGACACCGACCGCGACGGCATTGACATTGATTGTTGCCGCAACTCGATGGTTTCCAATTGCCGCATCAATTCGCCGCGCGACGACGGTTTGTGTCCCAAAAGCACCTTTGCGCTGGGCCGGAATGTCATCACGGAAAATCTGACGATTGTGAATTGCCAGGTCTCCGGCTTTCAGGAAGGCACACTGCTCGACGGCACGATGATACCGACCAAGGGCGGAACCGGCCGGATCAAATTCGGCACGGAAGCCAACGGCGGCTTCCGCAATGTGACTATCGCCAACTGCACCTTTCGTAGTTGCCACGGACTGGCGCTGGAGGAAGTGGACGGCGGCCTCATGGAGAACATCACCATCAACAACATCACGATGATGGATGTCATTGCGTGCCCGATTTACCTCACCACCGGTGAGCGCAACCGCGGGCCGGACGTGACCGTTCCCAGCCGGATGCGGAACATTTTCATTTCCAACGTGATTGCCACCGGAGTGGACCCAAGAAGCGGCATCCTGATCACCGGGATTCCCGGCCATCCCATCGAAGGCGTCCGGCTGGAGAACATCCGGCTCGAATTCAAGGGCGGCGGGACGAAGACGCAGGCGGAGCACCCGCAGCCCGAGCTCGGCACCGGCTATCCCGAACCCGCCCAATTCGGCCCGCTGCCCGCCTATGGGCTTTTTGCCCGGCACGTCCGCGACCTGGAACTGGCGAACCTCACCGTGGGTTTCGAGAGGCTGGATATGCGCCCGCCGATGTTTTGCATGGATGTGGATGGTCTGGAAATCGACAATTTCAAGGCCCAGTATGTCCATAGTGTGCCGGCGGCCAAATTCGTCGCCGTCAAAAATATTGTGGTGCGGAATTCACCGATACTGGACGGAGTGATGGCGAGATAAAAAAGTTGGCGCAAACGGGTCGCGCCAACTTTAAAAAGAATCCGGCTGAGGAGCCGACGGTGGTCTTTCTTAACGAACGCTCAGGGCGACGTTGATTTGACTGATGGCTTCGCTGATGTGTTTGCTGATGCGCGGTTGCGCTTTGACTTCGGCCGCATTGAGCACAATTTCGAGCAGTCCCCGGGCGTCGCGCAGTTTGTCGTCCGAGAGAACCTGCTTTTGCCGGTCTTTGGCGCCGCCGGCCAGATCCATGCCCAGCAGCTTGCCGGCGGCCTCAATCTGGTGCATGGCTTTCACGCGATGGCCCTGATAATCATGATCGCCGGTGGCCAGAATGAGATAAGCGCGGGTCAGCGCCTTCGCTTCCGAGAAATTGCTCATCGCCACGGTTTGGAATGGGTTTGGGCCGGTGACGCTGTCGCTCAGCGGTTGCGGCAGGGATGGCGTGGCGGCGCGCAGACTGACGCCGCAGGCCAGGACGGTAACAAGAACCGCGGATTTCGCGGACGTTTTCAGGTATTTGGTTTTCATATTGCGGTAATTGACGGAGCCGGAGTCTGGAAAGTTACACGCCAATGTCAATGGTGGAATTATCATGAACGGAGCACGGGCGGCCCGCCCGCGTGTTTCAACTTGTGGTTGGGTCGCCCGCGCTCCGATGGCAGGCGCTACTAAAAACCCATCCCCCCGCCGTTTTCACCAATCCGGCTTTCACAGGGTTGTTTTCGATGTAATGCACTGCCTTGCGGAAATGTTCTTTGTCACGGATGAAGCGGTCGAAATACTCGGCTTGCCAAAATTCGCCCGAACGTTTGAGCAGGCGGTTGGCGGCTTTGCCGGTGTAGGATTTCCAGCCGTGCAAAATTTCTGCCAGCGGAGTTTGGGAAATTTCAATCAGCGCGTGAACGTGATTGGGCATCACCACCCAGGCCAACAGACGATAACGCGATCCATCAAAGTGCAAGAGATTCTCTTGAACCAACGCCGCAATTTCCGGCCGCCGTAACCAACACTCGCCGCCGCCTGAATCGAGGTACGCCTCAATTCTAATCCGCTTTTCGCGTTCGTTCTCGAGGGCCAGCAAAGCCTCCCATTCATGCCGGCGGCTCGCGGGCATCGCATCGCGCAGCCGGTAGGTAATCATTTGCCGGATCCCCGGCGCGTCAAAGTGCGGCAGATATCCCCGCGAATACCAGCCACGAAACCCCAGCTTTTCGGCATCCGTGGACAAAAGTTCTGTCCAGGCACGCTTATCGCGAATAAACTCCTGGATGTTACGTTTCGTCTGCATTTTGTGATGGAGCGCGGGCGGCCCGCCCGCGAGTATCTGCGGTGCGACGGAACACGCGGGCGAGCCGCCCGCGCTCCTTCCCATTAACTGCCGCACATTTTCAAAAACTCCGCCTCATTCAAAATCTTGATACCCAACTCCTGTGCCTTGTCCAATTTGGAACCGGCTTCCTCGCCGGCCAGGACAAAATCCGTCTTCTTGCTGACGCTGCCGGTCACCTTGCCGCCGAGGGATTCGATCTTTGCCTTGGCTTCCTCGCGCGCCATCGTCGGCAGCGTGCCGGTGAGGACAAAAGTTTTGCCGGCGAAAACTCCGGGTTTGCCACGGCTGAAACTTCGTTTTCCGGCTTGATTTTCGATTCGCGGATGCGGGCGAGAACTTTTTTTCCGGTGGGTGACGCGAAATAATTCAACACGCTCGCCGCCGCCACCGGGCCGACTTCTGGCAATTCGGGCTTTCAATCCGCCCGCATCCAATCGCGATTCGATTTCGGCAATCTCCGCTTTGAGTTCGGCATCACGTTTCTCGCTCGCGGCTTTTTCGGCGTCGTTCTTCGGCGGATTTTTGCGCGAGCGCGGGCTGATTTCCGCGCGTTCGGCTTCCTTTGCTCCAAGGTCGCGGATGTCACGCAAGATTTCAGAACTCGTCCAGTGCCTCCAGCGACTCATGCGTGGCGGCAAGTTGTTTGGCGGTGGCTTCGCCCACATCGGCAATCGCCAGCGCGTGAATCCAGCGGGAGAGCGGCGCGGTCTTGGCGCGCTGAAGCGCTTCCAAAACCTTCGTCGCATTTTTCTCGCCGAACACGCGCGGCTCGTCGTCCGTGCCGAGATTCAGTTTGGCCAGCTGCTCCAGTTTCAGGTCGAACAGGTCGAGCGGTTCCTTGACGAGGCCGCGTTCGACGAGTTTTTCGGCGACGATGCCGCCGAGCGATTCGATGTCGAGCGCCTTGCGTTGGGCGAAATATTCGACGCGCCGGGTTTGTTGCGCCGGACAGCCGGCCACATTCTGACAGCGCCAGGCGACTTCCTCCTTGTCACCCGCCGCGACCTTTTCCCGGGCAATATGGCCGCCACAGACTGGGCATTTACCTTCAACGTAATTAAAGAGATCAAATTCCTTCGCGCCGGGCGGACGTTTGGTTTTCACCACCTCGGTCACTTCGGGGATGACCATGCCGGCCTTGCGAATGACCACGGTGTCGCCGATGCGTATGTCTTTGCGCCGGATTTCGTCTTCGTTGTGGAGCGTGGCGCGCGAAATCGTCGAGCCTTGCACAAAGACCGGTTCCAGTTCGGCCACGGGCGTGAGCACGCCGGTGCGGCCGACCTGAACCGTGATGGCCTTGAGCACGGTTTCGGCGGGCGTAATCCACGGCACAGGTTTGTGGACGATGGCCTAGCCGGGCGCGCGGGCTGCGGCCCGGAATGCGCGGCCAGTCGCGCCAGCGTGTTGACCTTGAGCACGATGCCGTCAATTTCGTAGGGCAATTGCCGGCGCAAGTCTTTGACCTCGTCGTAATGCGCGACGACCTTTTCGCGATAAATTTTCAAGACCTCCTCAATGCCATTGCAGATCCACCAAAGCTTTTGTGTTGGCAAACCGAACCTGGCGAGGGCTTCGAGCATTTCGGAATGTTTCTTGAACTCGATACCGTCCGCTGCACCGGTCGCGTAAAACACGGCGCGGATCGGGCGTTGCGCGACCAGTTTCGGGTCGAGTTGTTTGAGCGTGCCGGCGGTGGCGTTCCGGGCGTTGGGGAAAGGTTTTTCGCCTTCGGCTTCGAGTTTTTTATTGATGGCCTCGAATTCCTTGATCGCCATATAAGCTTCGCCACGCACTTCGAGCAGTGCGGGCGGATTTTTCAGATTCAACTCCAGCGGTATCGCGCGGACGGTTTTGAGATTCATCGTGATATCGTCGCCTTCTGTGCCGTCGCCGCGCGTGACGCCGAGCGCAAGTTTGCCGTGGCGGTAATGAACGCTGATGGACACGCCGTCCACCTTCGGTTCCATGACGTATTGAATCCTGTCACGTCCGAGATGTTTGCGCGTGGTGGCGTCAAACGCTCGAAGTTCGGCCAGCGTGTTTTCGTCCTGGGCGCGATTGCGCTGGTCACGGTCGGGTTCCTCGGCGCTGGTCGGGTGTTCGGCGGCCTCCACCTTGTCGAGCGAAAGCATCGGCACCAGATGTTTGACCCGGGCAAATTTTTCGCTGGGCGCGCCGCCGACGCGCTGCGTGGGCGATTCGGGTGTGACCAGGTCGGGAAATTGTTTCTCCAAATCCTGCAGTTCCTTGAAAAGCTGGTCGTATTCGCGGTCGGTGATGAGCTGCCGGCCTTCGACGTAATAGGCGTGGTCGTGCCGGCGGATTTCGTCGGCGAGCTGGGTGTAGCGGGCTTTGGCTTCGCGGAGCGTCATCGCGGGAATTTTGCAACGAGGCCCCGGCCAAAGGATAGTTTTTTCGTGAGGCTGTGGGCGCAGCCGTTTCAGGCCATCGGACCGTTTTGAAGCCGGCCGCCGCTCAATGGGTCAGCGGGTAGATCAACCCCGCGACGCACAGGAGGAAACAGAGCAGAATAACCACAATGACTGTGCGGTCGAGCGGGCCGAATCTCGGCTCTTCGGAACGGTTGGCAGGAACGACAGCGGTGCGTACGACATTACCGCTTTCGCTCTCGCTGTAAGCGATTTTCGTCATGGCCGCTTAGCCAGCATGGCTTGGGCCACCTTGGGCCAAAGAGGCGAAGACCTAAAAATTAAACTGAACGACTCGATTTGGAGCGAACAGTCCTGAGATTTGACACCCAAGCCACACCGGAAGCGCGTGAATTTCACGCCTTGTCTCAAAACCAACACAATCCTACGCTGGGCGCATGCGTGAAAATCTGGCAAAGGCGTTGGCATTGACGGACACGCAATTGTTCCGCCGCGCGCCGCTGCCGAAATCCTACGCGGATTTTCTGGGCCGGAAATTGTTCCTGTTTTTACTCACGTTGCAGGGACTGGCGGCGTTTGCGCTCATCACGCTGGGCGTTGTTTTGCGGAAATCCCGGACGGCGCGGAACGTGATCCGTCCGCGCATCCGGCAGGAAATTGCCCGGGCGGGCGTGGCGCTGCTGCCCATGTTCCTGTTCGTGGCGCTGGCGCTGGGATTTCTGGTCATCGGCCAGACCGTTTCGGCCCTGGCGCGGGTCGGGGCGACTGCGTATCTCGGCTCGACGATGGTCATCGTGGTGGTGCGCGAATTGGGACCATTGCTGGCGGCGATGCTCGTGCTGGCGCGGGTAGGCACGGCGCACGTGATCGAACTCGGTACGGCGCGGGCGTTGGGTGAGGTCGAAGCCTTGGAGGCGCTGGGCATTGACCCGGTACACTACCTGATTGTGCCGCGCGTCATCGGCATGTCCGTGGGCGTCTTTGCGCTGACGGTGTATTTGATCATCGTCGCACTGGCGAGCGGATATCTCTTCGCGTTTTTGCAGGACGTGCCACTGACGCCGGGCGATTATTTCAAGCAAATCGCCGAGGCGCTCAACTGGCTGGATTTTGTTTTGCTGGCATTGAAGACCATGGCGTTCGGATTTTTCATCGCCATTGTGACGTGTTATCATGGTCTGGCGCAACCGCTGCGGCTGGGGGACGTTTCGCGCGTGGCGGTGCGCGCGGTCACTCAGGGCGTCATCGTGTGTGTCCTGATTGATGCCTTGTTCATTCTGCTTTACCTCGTCACATGAGCGAAAACGGCAACGGTAGCGCAGCCGTCGCGGCTGCGAGTTCCAGCAGCGTCCCGCTGCGCGCAGGGACACAAGGCGAGACGCCCTGTAAACCCGCAGGCGGGACGCCTGCGCTACAAACATGAACGAACCGAAAAACATGGCAGTGATTGAGATGCGCGGGGTCAGCATCGGCGCCATGCGCGACATCTGCTTCATCGTGCTGGAAGACGTGAACTGGTCGGTGGCGCCGGGGGAATTCTGGACCCTTGCCGGGCAGCAATATTCGGGCAAGAGTGATTTCCTGATGCTGGCGGCCGGGCTGATGGCGCCGGTGAAGGGTGAATGCAAATTGTTCGGGATGGATACGCGGACGTTTGGTGAAGCGAAACTGGCGGAACGATTGCATGTGGGGTTGGTGTTCAGTGGCGGACAGTTGTTCAATCATCTGACCCTCGGCGAAAATGTGGCGTTGCCGCTGCAATACCATCACGATTTGGCACCCTGGGCGGCAGCGCCGGCGGTGGCGACATTGCTGGACCTGTTGGAATTGACGCCCTTGGCTGACCTGACGCCGACGAATGTCAGCGACAACTGGCGCCAGCGTGCGGCCCTGGCACGCGCCTTGATTCTCAAGCCGAAAATATTGTTGCTGGACAATCCGCTGGCCGGTCTGGGCACGCGGCACCTCCATTGGTGGCTGCGGTTTCTTGACCAATTATCACGCGGACACGATTGGTGTGGCGGCCGGCCGCTGACCGTGGTGGCGACGACGGATGACTTGCGACCGTGGCGGAATGCGGATCGAAAATTCGCGCTGTTGCGCGACAAAAAAATCTTTCCCCTTGGCGGTTGGAACGATGTAGAATCTGCAAATGACCCGGTGGTAAAAGAATTGCTGGCCGTCCCGCTGGAAACAACCATCTGAAGAGATCAACCCATGGCACTGCAAGATCTGACCCCGCAACTGCGCACGCGCCTGAGCCGCATGGAACGCGCGGTGGGCTGGTTTGTGTTTATGGCGACGGCGCTGTTATTGTTCGGTTTCGGCTATTACATCTACCACACGGCCGAGCGCAAAGGCTGGTTCAAGGTCAAGGCACCATTTTTCACCTACGTCCAAAGTTCGGCGGGTTTAAATGTGGGGGATCCGGTTTATATGATGGGCTTTCCGGTCGGGCAGATTACCGACATCCATCCAATGCCGCCCGGCAACCGACACAACGTCCGCATCGAATTTGAAGTTGTCGCGAATTATTTCCGATATATCTGGACCGGCGGTTCCTATTTGAAAGTGAACGCGGCGGATTTCCTGGGCAAACGGCAGCTGGAAATGACGCGCGGAACGAACGGGTATGAAATAGTTGTTACGCAGCCGGTCTACGTGAAGACCGTGGATGAATTAAAGCAACTGGTTACAGACGATCCCGGCCATTGGCAGTTGTCACAGGATGTCTTCGACGCCAATTCCAATATCATTTTTCACGCCTTCGATACTTTGACGGCTTCGAATCTGCAGGTGCTGGCCGGGATGAATCTCCCGTCCAATTCCCTTTATGCTTACAATAACCAGGCGAAGGACGCGCATTCCATCCTGGCCGCATGGGACGGGCGGTTTCATCACTACAAAATCTTCCACCCCGGCGATGACACTGCCTGGATCCATGCCGTGGAATCACCGCCGGTGTCCGATCAGTTGCAGGCCATGATCCTGCAGGTGCAGCAGGCGTTGCCGAACGTTCTGGCGCTGACGAATAAAATTGCCGCCGTCCTGGATAACACCGCGAACGCCACGTCGAATCTCAACGTCACCGTTGTTGCAGCGCGGCCGTTGTTGACGAATTTTGCGGTGCTCAGTGCGCAACTGCGCGAACCTGGCGGGCTGGGCGCCTGGATGCTCGGCACCAACGGCGCGCAACAGACGCAATCCGTGCTGGCCAACGTGGATACCAATCTGCTGCTGCTGTCCCTGACGCTGGACCATCTGGCCGACATCACCAGCAATCTTAACGCGCAGGTCCAGGCCAACACGAACATGCTGGGTGTCGTTTCAAAAACGGTGGGTGACGCCGATGATTTTGTTCAGGGATTGAAACGGCACTGGCTGTTCCGTTCCGCGTTCAAGAAGGAAAACCAGGGCGACACCAACGCGCCGCTGTCGAATTTACGTCCGCCAAAAATGCGTTAAGCCGGCTGGCCCAGGAACCGGCGCAGGCGGTTGACCATCGTTGAGGCGAAGCGCTCGTAGGGCATGAGCATGCGGCCGTGGGTTTTGATTTCGTCAATGGCCGTCAGCGTCATGGAAAAATCGAGGTCATGAAAGGCGCGGCCATGTTTGACGCGGCGCAACCAGCGGCCCAGGTCGGTGATTTCCTCAATTTCGTCCGACTGGCCGGGATGAAATGACAGGCGCCATTCGTCGCGGCGCAGAAAGCCGTCGGCCTCGTTCTTATTTTCAAACCATGAGTCGCACAACAGGACGCAAATGGATTTTCCCAGATTGCCGCCCAGCCGGTAAAAAACCATGCGTTTGTCGGTTTCGCGAAAATGGTCGAACGCGATGTCCAGCCCGTCCTCGGGCGGCGGCGCGAATTTCGTCTGAAAGCCGAGGTGAAAACCGCCCTGCGCGGCGCGCGATTTTTCGAAGCACAGATTTTCCTCAAAAATCCAGCGCATCTCCGTGCCAAAACCGCGCGCGGCGAGCAGTTGTTTCCAGGCGTCCAGCGCCTCGTTCAGGTTTGGCCGATTCAACGACGTTGGTAAACTCATGACAGAGACAGTCTATCACTGATTTTGGCGAAACCAATCCACAAATTGCGGTATGCCTTCCTCGATTTTAACGCGCGGATTATAATCCAGCAACGCCCGGGCCTTGGAAATGTCCGCATACGTGCGGGGCACGTCGCCGGGCTGCGCGGGCTGGCGGTCAATAATGGCCTTTTTGCCGAGCGCGGCCTCAAGGAGTTCAATGAGGCGGCTCAGTTTCACCGTCTGCGATCCGCCGAGGTTGAAAATCTCATAGGTGAATTTCTTCTGCGTGCAGGCAATGACGCCGTCCACGATGTCGCTAATGTAGGTATAATCGCGCTCCGTGGAACCGTCGCCAAAAACCGGAATCGGTTTGCCCGCGTGGATAAGCTTGGCGAATTTGTGAATCGCCAGATCCGGCCGCTGGCGCGGTCCATAAACGGTGAAGAACCGCAGCATCACCACGTCCATGCCATAAACGTAATGGTATACGTGGCCGAGGGCTTCACAGGCCAGCTTGCTGGCGGCGTAAGGCGAAATGACCGAGAACACCGGGTCGCTTTCTGCGAACGGCACCTTGGTATTCACGCCATAGACCGAGGAGGAAGAGGCCAGCAACGCCTTTTTCACACCGTGCCGCCGCGCCGCTTCCAGCACATTGACCGTGCCCTCGACATTAACCTGCTGGAAAAATTCCGGCTCATCCAGGCTGGGCCGGACGCCGGCGCGGGCCGCAAGATGGATGATTTGATCAAACCGGACCTCGCTGAACAGATTCTCCAAGGCCCGGATATCGGACAGATTTTTGGAAAGGAAGGTGAACGGCTTGCCGAGCGCCGAGATTTCCTTGAGGTTTTTTTCCTTGATGGCCGGGCTGTAAAACGAATTCAGGTCATCCAATGCCCAGACGGCGTGGCCATCGTGCAGCAGCCGTTCGCAAACGTGCGAGCCGATGAAACCCGCGCCGCCGGTGACCAGAAAGTTCATGGCCGAACGCTAACAATCGGAAGGCGGGCTGTCGAGCGCTTGAAATGGAACAACCGGCTATCTCCACAGACTGAAAATCGAACGCACGTCCACCGGTGGTTTGTCGGCCATAAGATGCATGGCGATAATCTCGGAGTTCGTTACCAACGCGACGATGGCGAGCAGGATGATTGCCCAACTGCCTGCGTTAAACGCCAGCAGCGCAATGAGGCAGCCAAGCATGCAAAGGCCGTAAAATTTTGCGAGCCAGGAATGCGTGGCCGGGTATTTCCCGAATTTCGCTGCACATACGAAGACGGCGGCCGCCTCGGTGAACAGCATGATCGCCACCGCCCAGAGATTCTGGACGACAACCGCATGGCACAGCCGCCACAACGTGCCAAGGATGAACAGGTAATAAATGACGTCCGTGATGCTGTCGTAACGGCGCAACGCCGGGGTGGCCACGCCAAACCGGCGCGCAAGGATGCCATCAAAGATGTCCGAGAGAGTGCCAACAATGAGAATGGGCAGAAAAACAAACCGCGCCACGCCGGCCAGCGCGCAGCCCAGCGCGACCGGACCGAGCAGCAATCGCAACGTGGTCAAAGCAAATGGGACGTGCCGTTTCAAGTGGATAAAATTTTAAAAGGCTTTAACAATCCGAACGCCCGGTTCAACACTGGACTGCATACGTATCAAGACTCATTTTCACACCCCGTTCAACACGTCAATCAACTGCCGCAAGCGTCCGTAATCGCGGCGGTTGAAGCCGAAGGCGATACGCGCCAAATCCAGGTTGTCCTTGTCTTCAATTTCTTCGGGCGTCGGTTTGATGGGTTTGATCGGCGCGCCTTGGAGGATGTCGGCGAAATCGCGGTTCAAGGCGGCGAGGGTACCAGCCGAGGGCACGGACTTGAGCCGGATGACAAGCAAATCCTTCACGAACCGGCTCGACTGAAAATTACGATAAAAACCTGTAATGATTTTTACGGCGTCATCCACGTTGCCGGTGATTTGGTAAAGGTTCAGGTCTTCGGGCGAAATCAGTTTGTCGCGCAACAAATGATCGCGGACGGTCCGGTCCCAGGTCTTCCAGTAAGTGCCGCCGGGCCGGTCCATGAGCACGAGTGGCATGAGCTGGCTCTTGCCGGTCTGCATGAGCGTGAGCACTTCGTATCCCTCGTCGAGCGTGCCGAACCCGCCCGGAAACAGCACGATGGCGTCCGAGTGCCGGATGAAAATCAATTTGCGCGTGAAAAAGTATTTGAACGTGATGAGTTTCTTGTCTTCGGCGATGACGGGATTGGCGGATTGTTCCCACGGCAGGCGGATGTTCATGCCAAAACTGTTTTCCGGCCCGGCGCCTTCGTGTCCGGCCTGCATGATGCCGGGGCCGGCGCCGGTGATGACCATGAACCCGGCCTTCACAATTTTCCGCCCGAACTCGACGGCCTGCTGATATTCCAATTTGCCGGGCTTGGTCCGCGCCGAACCAAAGATCGTAACCTTGCGGATGTGTGCATACGGCGCGAACAGCCGGAACGAATAGCGCAGTTCCCGCAACGCCGTCTGGATGACACGCACGTCGCCGGTGTCCTTCACGTCGGCCAGCAGTTTCAGCGCGTTTTCGAGGATGTCCGCGACTTCGTTTTCATTGTGGCCGCCGCCTTTGAAGGCGATCAGCTCCCGGATGCGCCTTTGCAGCTCCAAATCGACGGCGGATTTGACGGCCTTTTCCCTTTTGTTCATGCGGTCAGAATAACTTCGTCGGCCATAATTGCAACGATGCGCCGATTCACATCCAAAACGTAGCGCAGATTGGTAATCTACCGTATCGCCGACTGGCAGTCGGCGGCTGTTCGATTCTGACGCAGGTCGCCAACCTGCGACCAACCCCGAATGCTTTCGGGGTACACAGACTGCCAATCTGCGCTACAAAGCCGTCCAGATTGATCCAATTTATCCATTGACTGGCTGGCGCGGAAAAACTAGATTGCGTGCCCATTTTGCATCCTGCACAGAAAGGAAGTGAGTTGCGTTGACCGAAATTAAATTAAAAAAAGGCGAGTCAGTGGATCGGGCGTTGCGCCGGCTGAAGAAAAAAGTGGACCGCGAAGGCACTTTGAAGGTCGTGCGCAATCACCGGCATTTCGAAAAGCCGAGTGAAAAGCGCCGCCGCAAGGAAAAAGCCGCGCGCTTTTCCGCGATGTTGACTGCGCGTTACGCGGATTTGTAATCAGAAATTTGCGATTTCCCAAGCCGGGCGTGTCCCATTAGGATGCGCCCGGCACTTTTTATGTATTCGTTTTCCACCTGCTGGAATTCCCACCGTCACACCGACGGCCGCGCCATGCTGCGCGAAATCCGCGAGCTGGGTTTTGAATACGCCGAACTCAGCCACGGCGTTTCCATCAGCCTCATGCCGGGCATCCTCGCCGCGGTGGGCGCGGGCGAAATCAAAATTTCCAGTCTGCACAATTTTTGTCCGCTGCCGATGGGCGTGACCCATGCCGCGCCGAACCTGTACGAATTCTCCGCGGAAAAGGATTACGAACGCGAACTGGCCATCCGGTACACGCTCCAGACGTTTGAATTTGCGCGGCGCGTCAAGGCGCCGGCCGTGGTGCTGCATCTCGGCAGCATGGAATTGAAGGATTACACCGGCCGGTTATGCGACCTGCTCGAACGTGATGGAAAGCCGACGCCTCAATTTGAAAAACTCCGCGCCGAGGCCATGGCCAGACAGGAAGCGGTGAAGGGGAAGTTCGTCGCGCACATGTATGAAACGTTGCGCAAACTTTTACCCGAAGCCGAAAAGCGCGGCCTGAAGCTCGGCTGCGAAAACCGCCAGGCCCTGGAGGAAATTCCGCTGGAGAGTGATTTCACGTCGTTCTTTCGCGAGTTTGCCAGTCCGAACGTAGCCTACTGGCACGACGTGGGCCACGCGCAAATCAAGGAAAACCTCGGCCTGATCCGGCATGTGTCGCATTTGGAATCGCTCGCCGCCCGCCTCGTCGGTTTTCACATTCATGATGTGCAATTTCCGGCGTGTGACCACGCTGCGCCCGGCACCGGCATGATTGATTATGCGGCGCTCAAGCCGTTCGTGAAACCGGAGCACATCAAGGTGTTTGAACTCATGCCCGGGTTGCCGGTGGAAAAGGTCAAGGCCGGCGTCGCGCATGTCAAAGCCATTTGGGGCGATGGATAGTTCTCAACGCAAAGGCGCAAAGGCGCAGAGAAAATATATGTCCCGCAATTTGATTCTGATTTTGGAAGACAACGAAGACAGGATTAAGGGCTTTCAAAATGCTGTGGCATCTCTTGGCAAAGCTTTCTCCGACCGAATTTGGAATGACGCTCCAACCATGATTGCCGAATTGCCTTCAGTTTTGAATCAAGCCTGTTTGATTTCGCTCGACCACGATCTGAACCCTCAAACAATTGGCGCCGTAGATCCGGGTACGGGTTTGGAAGTTGCTGAATTTCTGGCAAAACATTCACCGATTTGTCCTGTTCTGATTCATTCAACGAATTATGAGAAGGCTTGGTCGATGCACAACGAACTGCGTTTTGGTGGCTGGCAAGTTGATCGCGTTGGTCCAATCGGAGAGGATTGGATTCAATGTTTGTGGCTCTCAAAGGTGAAGGCTTCGTTAAAGATTCCAAATTAAATTTGCGCCTTTGCGCCTTTGCGTGAGAATGAACCCGTGAATTTTCCTTCGCGCGAGACTGCCATTGAAATCGTCCGCCGCCTGCAAACTGCCGGCTTCGCCGCGTTCTGGGTCGGTGGTTGCGTGCGCGATGTATTGCTTGGACGCGAACCGCAGGATTACGATATCGCCACGGACGCGCGCCCGGAACAGATCGAAAAACTGTTCAAGCGCACCCTCGCCGTCGGACGCAAATTCGGCGTGATGGTCGTTCTCGAAGGCAAACAGCATTTCCAGGTTGCCACCTTTCGCGCCGAGGCGGATTACCAGGATGGCCGGCGGCCGGAAAAGATTGTCTTTGGCAACGCCGAGGCCGATGCGCAGCGACGTGATTTCACCGTCAACGGGCTTTTTTACGATCCCATCGCGGAAACGCTTCACGACTGGGTCGGCGGCGAAAAGGATTTGCGCGCAAAAATCATCCGCACCATTGGTTCGCCGGAAGAGCGATTTGCCGAGGACCATTTGCGCCTGTTGCGCGCGGTGCGGTTTGCTGCGCAACTGGGATTTGAAATCGAACCGCAAACATTCGCCGCCGTCAAGCAGTTCGCGCCCAAAATCGAACTCATCAGCGCCGAACGGGTTCGCGATGAACTCATCAAGTTGTTTGCGCCGCCCATACCGGGAGCGCCGGCATCTTGCCGGCGTTTTGCGATGCCGGTAACGGAAGAACTCGCCGGCAACACGCCGGCGCTCCCGGCACCAGCTGCGCGCGGATTGGTCCTGTTGCGCGACAGCCGGTTGCTTCCCGGCGTTTTGCCCGAACTGATTGCCACCCTCCTCTGCCAGCAATCGCCGGATTATCATCCCGAAGGCACCGTCTTCGAGCACATCCGGTTAATGCTCGAGAAAATGCCGCCGGGCGTGTCTCCCTCGTTGCCGTGGGCGGTGATTTTGCATGACATCGCGAAGCCGGCGACGGCCGAACGCGATCCCGCAACCGGGGCGATTCATTTTTACGGCCACGAGAAAGTCGGCGCGGCGCTGGCGGAACGGATTTTGCAGCGGTTGCGGTTTCCCAAAAAACAAATTGAGGAAATCGTGGCATGCGTGCGGCAGCACATGCAGTTCAAGGACGTGAAACAGATGCGCAAGGCGACGTTGCGGCGGTTGTTGTTGCGCAAGACGTTTCCGTTGGAGCTGGAATTACACCGGCTCGATTGCCTCGGCTCGCACGGCAATCTGGATCATTACGAATTTCTGCTGGCGCAGGCGGAGGAATTGAAGAAGAAACCGGCCATCCGCCCGCCGCTGCTCACGGGCAAGGATTTGATCAAGCTGGGCATGAACCCGGCCCGGCGATGGGCGCGTTGCTGGACGAAATCCGCGAGAAACAACTGGCGGACGAATTGAAATCCCCGCGCGAGGCAAGGGCGTGGGTGAAAGAACAGTTGCGGAAAAATGGCTGACGAACCGATTGAACTGCCGATTGACGGCGTGCTCGATTTGCACACGTTCAAGCCTGGTGAGGTGAAGGACCTGGTTCCGGATTATCTGGCGGCGTGCCAGGCACGCGGCATCCTTCAGGTACGCATCATTCATGGCAAGGGCATCGGTAATCTGCGGCGCACGGTTCATGCTATTTTGAAAAAGCATCCGGAAGTCATTTCGTTCACGCTCGATTATCCGCAGTTCGGCGGCTGGGGCGCGACGCTGGTGCAGTTGCGCCCGGCGCGACAAGACGGGTGAGATTTTTACAGGGATCCGCGAGCGGCGCTGAAATAGCGCGGTCACAGTCCGCCCTACAGGAATTCATTTCACCGGTTCCAGGTAAATCCTGCGGATTTCGATGTCGCCGCCTTCACTTTGGATGCCGATGAAGCCGGAGGAAATGGTGCATTGGGTCGTCTCATTCATGAACCTGCCGTTGATGTAAGCTTTCACGTCGTTGCCGGGACAGATGACCTGGCAAGTGTTCCATTCACCGACAGGTTTTTCCGCCGCCGGTCCGTGTTTGGGCAACGGTGTGTTGGCGTCCGTGCCCTGATGTTCCCTGGATTCCGCGCCGGCCATCAAAAACAAATCGCCCTGATGCTCGTGCTTTCCCTGGACCTGAACACATTCGGGCCAGACTTTGTCGGGCGATTGGATATGAACAAGAACGCCGGTGTTGTCGGCTTTGGGCGCGATTTTTATGAATCGCCATACCACAATGAGAACGTAATTGCTGTAAGCCCGGGCCGTGCGGAGGTAACCGCTTGGTGTGCCGGTGCAATGGATGACGCCGTTGGTCACGCTCCAGGTTTGCATCGGGTCGGCATTGTCTCTCATGCAAAACGTCCAGCCTGAAAAATCCTTGCCGTTGAAGAGTTCGGTATGATTGGTTGCGTTCATGGCATTCTCTGCGCGAGCCATGCCGACCAATGCGAAGGTGATAAAAAGCAAAGTGGCGGCGGTTTTCACAGGCGAAAAATCATGGCCTGGTGAGTCCGAGTCAAGCGTGATGAATCATCGGGCAGCATTGTCCCGGTGAAAGCGGATGCTGCCGTTGACCGTGGTGGCCTTGACGGTTGCGTCGCCGTTGCCGAGTCTGCCTTTCAGGTGTTTGGACAATGGGAAATCCTTTTTCACAACCAACTCCGGGAATTCGCTGCTCATGCCACCGTTGACGGTGTCGGCGGTGACTTCCGCGTCGGCGTTCGCTGGCAGAGTGGCTTCGATGGCCCCGTTGACCGTATTGAATGACACGGATTGGCTGCCGCCGAGCGAAGCCAGTTCCGTTTCAACCTGGCCGTTGACCGTGGACACTTTCAGGCTACTGGCCGCGCCTTGGACTTGAACCCGGCCATTGACGGTGGACGCCTCAACATCGCCAGACACCCCCTCAATGACAATGTTACCGTTGACGCTGGAAATTTGTTTGAGGCGCGCGTGTTGCGGGACCTGGATGGCATAATCCACCGTGGCATCGTTCCTGTTCCAGTCCCCGGACCAGAGCCGGCTCCAGGAAAAGCCGCTCTCCCCGGGCGGCAATTCCGTGTGAATGACGATTTCGTCCGGGGACGAATCCACATTGATTCTGACAGCTTCGACGCTCTCCTGGGTTTTGCCGTGTTTGAGCGCCTTGATGACCAGCTCGTTTCGGTTCCACCCGGCGATTTCGATCCGGCCATTGACGTTGTCGAGCCGGAGGCGGCCCTGGGCGGAAAGTGGCAGTGTCCGGTTGAAATCTTGTTGAAACGGATCAGATGTTGAAAGATCGCCAATGGTTTTTCCACGGTGCGCGTTGGGTTGGCTCAAAGTTCCGGCCGACTTTGCCGGGGCTGGGATTTCTGCGCTCGTCGTTGCCGACGGCGGCGCGGGTGGAACCGAAGGGACCGGGGATGTCTTTAAGTCAATTTTTGAGGCGGTCGCGGTCAATTGATGATTGACGGTGTCAAGTTGGACTTTGTCGGCGGACAATGTGCCGTTGGAGGTTGCGATAATCACCCGCCCGTTTTGCGACGAGATGTTCACCGTCCCCCCGGAATTAGTTTCGGTGGCTGGCGGTGTTGCGGCTGCCGCCGCGGCCGGCGCCACCGGCAGAATTTCAATTCCATTGATCTCGGGATTTTCTTGCCGGTGGATGAAGTAAATGTTCAGCCTGCCGTCGCTGACTTCCACGTTGACGGTTTGGATACAGGCGCGTTGAGCGCCGCCGGCTTCGGCCCAGATATCGAAATCCTTGAATTCGTGGCCTTCAACAATGAACGTAAACACCCGTTTGCCCGGTCCGGTGATGGCGTCGAAGGTTTCGGCGAAATGCAGTTTTACCACGTATTGGCCGTTGGGAACAGGATACGAGAACGAGGTCATGCCGTATCGTTCGGTGCGATAAAGTTGCGGGTCCACGGTGTTGGCAATGGCCAGATTGGGGCGCTCGGCGGTTTCACCGTCCGCAAAGCCCTGATCGGCCAGCCAGATATTTCCGTCGGAATCCGTGAACGGTTTGGACGAACCGGCCTTAATCCGAACCGGCGGAAGCATCGGTGCCGACGCGATTGTTTCCGGGGTGGACAGCCCATTGGTTTTGTCCTCCTGCACAATTCCAGCGGGCATTCCGCCGATGACCGGTTTTCGTTCCACCGCCTCGCGCACCAACGAAACAACCGCGATGAGGCAAGCAACGATCAAGACCAGGCTGACCACGGCGGCCACCAACCACGGCCATGGCCCGCCCCGGGACGAGGGCGAAACGATTGCCCGGGCAAACGTTTCCCGGACATCCGGACGGGCCAGCACAATCAACGCCCAGATTCCGATGGGCAGGCCAATCAGGCTGCAGGCCACGATGGACAAAATGGCGGCGGCCATAGCCCAGGCGTAACTTCGAAGTCGCATCATTTGAAACGCGCCGAACAGAATCAATAAAGCTGGAATAACCTTGAAAAACACCAGGCCGACGCCGGCCATGCCGAAAAACGGACCGAGGTCAAATCGGCCCAACATGGGTTCCAGCCACTGTGTGTGGCCGGAGAGGAACACCAAGGCGGTCAGAGCGGAAAGCAATTTCCACAGGGCTGCAACCATGAGACCCACGGCCGGCGCCACAATCATACCCGTGCTGGCAGCGGATGTGGCTTTCGGCGCCATCGGCGGCGGTTGAGGGCTGTTGACGGTCAGAGGAACGGCTTCACCCGGCGGCGGGCTTGACGGTGGACCGGTCATCGGGCTGATACCGGTCTTCAAATTGCCGTTTTGCGGGTGGAGCCAATGACTCATTCTCCTTCCCTGGCCATCGGTGAAGGCTTTGCAGAGGATCAAAATCCAGTCGGTGACGGCCCAGATGAAGCATCCAAACAAGGTGAAGCCCAGCAGGATTCCCAGGGTGGGCTGCCAGTCGGCGCCCGTGGTGGCGCAGGCAATGATCATGAGGATACAACCAACGAAGGCCCCCAGTTGCGCAAACGCCGTTCCGATCTTTCCAGCATAGAACCGATGCGCACCGAACAGGCCGAAGGGGAAGGCCAGCAAAAGTGCCGGCAGCATGGCCTTGTCGCTGTTGGTCTGGCCCGCCTCCGGCCCTGCCCCCGAGTCCCGCGGTGCCTGTAATCGTTTCCACATCCGACTTCACTTGGCTGGCGTGCTGGTAACGGCGCGAGGGCTCCTTTTCCAGGGTATGCAATACCACCTCGTCCAGGCGCACATCCACGTGAACTTTCGTGGAGGGCGCCGCGAATTTGCCCAGGGGTAATTCGCCCGTCAGCATTTCGTAGAAGACGACGCCCAGCGAATAAATGTCGGCGCGGTGGTCCACCGCCTGCGGTTTCTCGATCTGTTCGGGCGCCATGTAATGCGGCGTGCCCACCACGTCCCTCGCGCCGGTCAGCGAAACATCCGTCTCTCCCCGGCCGATCATTTTGGCGATGCCAAAGTCGGCGATCTTCACGCGACCGGTTTTGTCGAGCAGGATGTTTTCCGGTTTGATATCGCGATGAACGACGCCCTGGTCGTGGGCGTACTGCAGCGCTTCGCAGATTTTCGGCACGATGGTCAGCGCCTGTTCCGACGACAATTTCCCGGCCTGTTCGACCTGGCGCAGGTTGGTGCCATCCACAAATTCCATCAGGAGGTAATAAAGCCCTTCCGATGCGCTCTCGTAGCCGCCGACGTGAGGCGGGGCGGCAGCCGATTGCGGGACCTCCGCCTTGTCACCTCGGCGGCTGCCAACGCGGCCGAAGTCGTAGACAGCGACGATATTCTGATGATTCAAACGGGCCAGCGCGCGCGCTTCGCGGTTGAAACGCTCGGCGAAACCCGGGTCGCCGGCGACGGCGGGCGGCAACACCTTCAACGCAATAAAACGGTCCAACATGGGCTGCCGCGCCTTGTACACCGCCCCCATGCCGCCTTTGCCGATGAGGCTTAGAATCTCGAGCTGGGGAAAAAGCTGGGCAATTTCCTCGACCGGCGGCGGCACGAACCGCGCTCCGGCGGCTTCGCCCGCTCCCCCCGGTCCGGTCTCAGTGGGAAAGCCAGCTTTGATAAGGCACTCCGGACACAGCCCCAACGGCACATCCGGCGGCAGCGGTTTCCGGCAATTCGGACAGATTCTTAGCGTTTCCATATTGGTCCGGGCGGGCTGATACCGCCGCTAAATTTATTTGGTTCCCAGGAGTTTGGCCCTTTGGTCCTGATATTCCTGGTCCGAAATGGCGCCCGCTTCCCTGGCCTTCTGCAAATCAATCAATTGCTGGCCCAGAGTAGGGGCAACCATTTGTTGGCCAACGATGGGGTGCTGATCGGTGTTGCTCGTGTCACTCTTGGAGCCGCCGCCGAGACGTAAATCCAGACATCCGGAGAGCAACACCATGGCCAAAAGGCCGACGAACAGGGAAACGAATGTTTGCTTCATAAGCTTGTTTCAGATTAAATGTCTGATGTATTCAATACTGTTAATAATCGGTTCTTCCAAGTGTTACTTAGGAAAAGGCGGCAAAAGGTTGCGCAGAAAAGCGGGGTCAGCTTCCCAGCACGGCAAACAAATGCCGCAATTCCTCGTCCACTTCGCCGGGCTCGGCTACCGTCTGGGCGATTTCGTCGCGCAACAACTGGCGGTAACGCTGGCGCAGACGATGGACGGCGGACTTCACCGTGCCTTCGCTGACGCCCAGTTTCGGGGCGAGTTCCGCATAAGGCTGGGAGCTCCGTTCGCCGACAAGACAAGGATGCAACACCGCAAAAAGTTCGCCCCGCCCTTCCTGTTCGTATTCCGACTGCAACCGATGCAGGACCGTGTCGAGCAGGGTCAAAGCCCAACGCCGTTCGTAACTGTGTTCCGGCGTGACGTTGTCGGCGGGTTCATGGGTGTACCGGGTTTCCGCCACGTCAAACTGCAAGGGGATGAGTGCGAGGCCGCCGCCGCGTTTTTGCGCCCGGGCCTTGTCCCATTCGTCGGCCAGAAAATGGTTCAGGGCCGACAACAGGAAGGAGCGAAAACGCCCCTTCTGCTGGTCCGCCTGCCCGACCCAGTTGCGTTCCAGCAGGCGCGCAAAAAAAGCCTGGGTCGAATCCTGGGCATCCTCCGGTGAATGTCCGCGTCGCCGAACGTAGGCGTACAGCGGATACCAGTAGGTCTGGCAGAGTTTCTCGAGCGCGGCCCCGGCACGGGTGGTGTCGCTGCGGCCAGCCGTCAGCACGACCGACCAGTGGGTGGTGACAAACGCCGGTTGCCGGGACGCAACATTTTCGGGCGGAGTTGTTTCTGACGGCGTGGCTGGGGTTGAAGTGCTCACCGATGGCGAAGCCTAGCCTAACGCGGCAAATGCGCAAGCGGGAGTCTGGCAGCCTTGCGATTTGGGTGGTGCTGGCTGCCCGCCGCCTTCTGGGACGAACAGGATATTAAGAATGGGCGGAATGCGGGCGGTCATCGTCCCGCGCGGGGCGACGCCATTTTACTGGTCGGGTGGTGAAGCCACTCCGCCGTTCGTGAAGTGGACATCGTCCAACTCGATATTGGAAATGGCCGCCGACTGGCCCAAAATCTCGAAGAACTGGCTGACCGCGGAGAGATCCACTTCCGGGCTGAAGTCGGACATGGGTATGTCCACCACGTGCCAGTTGCCGTCGCGAACAAATCCGTACGGGTCGCTGCCCGGTCCCGGGAAGTTGATCCACTTCTGCCCAACCCCATCAAGGTTTCCGCTCTTCATGCCGATCAGGAACGGGGTGTTGGAGGTGGTCTTCATGGCAAACTCCAATTGGCAACCGGGGTAGCTGAAGGCGGTCAGATTGTATTTTACGTTCGGCGTGAAGGCCATTCCCGTCCAACCGAGCCCGGCCGAGGCAAGGCTGATATCGTTGGTGCCCTCATACGGGTGTTGCGTGGCGGGCACCATCGTGTTCGCCCAGACGAAAAAGTTCCCCTGGGTGCCCAGAGAGAATGATCCCGCGTTCATGTGTGATGCCGTCTCGGTGAAGACACCGAAATTGCCATTCTGAGGGGTCACCCGGGTGGCGCTGGGTTCCCACCAGACGTTGTCAATGGACAGGTTCAGTCCGGAAGCCGTGTTGCCGACACTCGCAATCTGGAACAATTGATTGACGGTGCGGAAATCGACGTTGGCAAACCGGTTCAGGGGAATTTTCATCGAATGCCATTGGCCGTCGTGAGCAAACCCGAACTCCGAGGTCTGGTCGGATCCCAACGGCAGTGTGAAGTTGGCGGCATCACCGGCCAGTTGGCCGGCTACGCAACTTTGGATTCCCACTTGCATGGGCGTGGCGTCCCCCGCGGTGGTGCGAATGTCAAAGTGAAGATACCCGTCGGAATAGTTCTTCATATTGCGGAAATTCGGCAGAAAGACGCCCATGCCAAACCAATTACCCCCGGCAATATCGAACGACCAGCAGTTGGTTCCTTCGGAAGGTGTCGGCGGATTGGCGCTCGGGGTCATGTTGTTCCAGATGTACAGTGCGGCATTGGTTCCGTAGGCAAAGTTCGGTTCCAGGCCGGTTCCGTAGGTCAGGGAGTCGTTGACTGGCGTGGTTTCGGTCAAAACCCCAAAGTTCCCGTTTTCCGCATAATTATCGCCGAAATAAAGCTGCGTGTATCCATTGTCCGTAACCCGGATATAATCCACATACATCCGTGCCGGAAACGTCGCGGTGACGGCGCCCGGACTGTAAACCCCCGTGTACGAGGGATTATAGCCGCCGATGGCAATGTTGAGTATCGGGAACATCGGCTGGTGAAACTCGCTGAGATAATCCGCCGTGATGTCCAGCGATCCGATAGCGACACCGTCGAGATAAAACGTGATGGCGGTCGGCGTCCAGGACATCTTGTAAAGGTGATAATCGAGGCTCAGGTCAACCGGCGCGGTCACCCAGGTGACATAGTTGCTATAGGTCCCGGCGGCGTTCGAGTAATGCACGGCCGAGTCGATCAGTTTCTGCTGAGTCCCCGCGGCGATACCGGCGGCGGAGCCCAGCTCGGCAACATCGACTTCTCCACAGCTTGGCCAGGTGATGGCCCCGGCATTATTGCCCATCATCCAAAACGCCGGCCATAAGCCATTGGCCGTATTCGGCATCTTGATGCGGGCTTCGAGATCACCGTATTTGAATGCGAATCGTCCCTGGGTGAGGATGCGGGCGGACGTGAAAGAGTTTCCCCAATAATTCGTGCGGTCAGCCTCAAGCACCAGACTCCCATTCGTAGTGTAAGTATTCTCGTGTTGGGCGGTGTCATATTCCAATTGGCCATTGCCCCAACCCTGATTGCCAACATCATAAGTCCACGTGCTGGAATCAAGTGCGGTGCCGTTGAACTCGTCTGACCACACCACCCCACCACTGTTGCTGGAAACCTGAGCCTGGATGGCGGCGGACGGACTGCTCTGGCCATTGGAACTGAGCGTAATAATCCATACGAGATACGTATCACCAGAGGTCAATCCGGAGATGACGGTACTGGTCACCAGACCGAGGTTGATGGAATTGGTCGTCGTACCGTTGGTATCGCTATAGAGGACTTCGTAGCCGGTCACACCCGGCGACGTGCTGGCGTTCCACGTCAGGCCGATGGCATTGGTGGTTCCCGACGGAACCTGTTGCAGATTTGACGGGGGCAGGACAACGACCGGCGGAATCAACAGGCGTAAGAACATTGCGCTGTTGGTCATCGGGATCAGGAACGACTTGGTAGTGCCATCGCCCACGATCATGGGAAAGTTGGTGCTCCAAGACCCTGCTCCAAGGATGGTGGTTGATTCGGGTTGATACTCAATGCCAGACGTGCTCGGCCAACTGATTTGGGCCATCGGCAGACTGGTCGCCGCAAGGATATTGGTTACGGGTGGGCTGCCGGGGCTTGAAACTCCGCTCCCGAGTGTGACATCATCCATATCAATCGTGGACGTCACTCCCGGACTCGCCGCGCCCGCAAAATGGAAGTAGATCGTCGCCGACGTCGCGGCAGCCGGAGCGGTAACGGAGTTGCTGATGAAGCCGTAGGCGTTGTTTCCGGGATTGAAAGTCTGGTAGCCGGTGTCTCCCCCGGCATTCCAAAGAATTCGCCACTGGTCACTATCTCCGACGCTTCCCGTCAACCGGTCGGCATAGAAAGTGAACGGGTAGATCGTTCCTCCCGTCACCGGGACCACCTGATTAAACTGAACCACCGGACCGGCGCCGGTGCTGGCCAGATAAACCTGGAAGTCAAACGAGCCGCTGCCGTGGGGGTTATCGTTCGTGCGAGCCCCGTACACCGGACCGCCTGCAGCCGTGTCCACGGACCAATTGCCGGCAGTGGCCCCGCTTCCGCTTTCAAATCCTCCGTTCGCAACGAGGTTGCCGGGCACTGCGGGGGTACCCGGAATGATGTCCAAAACCTGGTAGAGCCGCGTCCCGCCGGGGAACGGATCAAAAACTGTGTTTGTGGCGCCATTGCCCGTCATCGCGACGAGATCCGCCCACAAACCAACGGGATTGGACGACCATTGCAAGTGGTAGGTGTCTTTCGTGTTCGTGAGCCAGCTCAACTGCACTCCGGGGTGAACACTGAGCTGAACTTGAGCGTTGACCACGCCCGTACCGATAATAAATACCAGGACTCCTGCTGCCGCTCGCCCACCGCGCGCGGCACGAACCATTAAATACATTGCGGTTGTTTTAATAGACATAGTCAAACGGCGGTTACTTCAATTGCATCCCGCTGGCGGCCGGAAAAAAACAAAGAGCCTGCTCTCACAGGCTCTTTGCTCGAATTCATCCAGTGGTTCCCAAAGTGCCTCAGGCTTTCCGGCTGCGACGAAATGCCCAGACCCCCAGCAGTCCCATCGCGGCCAAAGAAAGGGTGGCCGGCTCGGGAACCTGACTCAGCGACACATTGTCAACTTCGATGGCTTCGGTACTGCCAATAGCTGCGCCGGTCGTGCAATCGAACTCGATTTCAAAATGATTCACGTTGGCCGGCGCGGTCCACGAACCGGTATAGGTCTGCCAACCGGTATTGAAGTAAGGACCCAGCAGGCCCGGTCCCGAATCGATCACCCCACCGGTTGCGTTAATGTCCCAGAGATGAATGAAGACAACGCCACCGACAAGTGAACTGTCAACTTTCAGATCGAATGAATAGTTCACCAACCCGGGGATCGCATCGCCCAGCACTGTACTTTGCTGGAGCGCAAGATTGGCGGCCGGGATCACATTGTACATATACGCGTCGTATATCCCTGGTGCTGACGGGCCGTTGCCCGGCTGCACGTTAACGTAAGCAGATCCGTCGCTGGCACCCAGCACCGACCAACCGGTCGTATCCCCGGTTTCAAACCCGGGATTGAGAATCAAGTTTGTCGCGAATACCGAATTCCCGACTAAAAGTGCCGCGAGACCCGTTAAACCAGCAATGGTTTTTATTGTTACCTTCATGATCAAACCTTTGTTTTTATAGCAGACTCGGTTGCTACATTTTTATTGATGTTTTTGGAGCCGTCGTGACGTTTTATATCAAAACGGTGCTATTTTGTCAATTTTTTAATTACATCATCCCGCTGAATCTCGGACCACCGGCGGCTCCGTTCCTTTTTTCTGGAAGAACAGGATATAGAGAATGGGTAAAATACCGACGGTATTGAAGATGGCCAGGCAGATGAACCACGCCAACTGGTCGTGGCGCGCGCTCTTCCACAGGGCGATCAGTTTCCAGACGCCGTCCCAGATGGCCAGCAGGATGATGATGGTGATAAAAACGACCAGTAGTGGACCTTTCATATTCGTTCGTTGGTTGATGTTTGGGTTGATCGAATCATTTGATGTAATACCCGGCCGCCTTCCAATGGCCATCTTTTTCCAGCATAAACGTCACGGTCTCCGTGGCGGATTTCTTGTTGGCGAATGAAGTCTGGAATTGCATGACAACATATTGTCCATCGGGCGCACCGGGCAATTCCGTCGCTGCCTGCGCGGATTTCAATTGGCGCGACACCAGACTGCCCAACGGTTTGCGGAACGTGTTCATCGAATTTTCCCAGGCGGTTTCGGTGACGGCGCCTTGGAAGATGGCCGAAGCTTCTTTCCAACCTTCGGAATAATGGCCGTTGTCAATGAGCGCCAGCCAGGCTTGCGCTTCGGAAACGGCCCGCGTTTCGGTGACAGATAATTGCCTGATCAGAGTCGTGTTGGCTTCCGCTGCAACAATATTGCGTTGCTCCAGCGCCTTGATTCTGGCAAGCGCCTCCTGAATGCGCGGGTTTTGTTCGGCGTAGTCCACGCGCAGTTCAGCCAGCTGTGCTTTTGCTTCACGCAAGTCAGCGGGTGCGTTTGGTTCTTCTGTCGCCATCCGCTCAAGCTCCTTGACGCGCGCCAAAGCCTCTTGGACCGTCGGGTTTTGTTCACTGTAAGAGACTCGCAACTCTGCCAGCCGGGCCTTGGCTTCACGCAAATCCGCCGGCTCGTCCGGATGTTCTTTTCCCTCTTTTTCCAAAGCTTGAATCCTGGCTTCTTGCTCCAGGTACAAAGGATTCTGAGGCGAATAATCCACTGCCAACTCTGCCAGCCGGGCCCTGGCTGCACGTAAGTCTGCAGATTCAAGTGCGGGCGATGATGGTTGCGCCTTATTGTTTGTCGTCTGCACCAGCTTGTAGCGGATCTTCACACCGGGCGGGTCCTCGTTGAAACCGGTGATTTGCAGGATGCCCATGCCGCCTTCACTGGTCCTGAACAAATGTGTCGCCGGAAGACCGTTCGTCAGCGTGGTGGCCATCGTCCAACGGGTCGTATCCACTTTGACCGGCGCCACCACCGCGACCACGGCCTGCGGCGACATGCTGTCCCACGCGCTTTTATCCGCCGGCAACAATACGGTATTCAATCCCACCAGCCCGTGAAAATCAGACTTCAGCTTTGCCGGATAGTTCTGCGGAAAATCCGAATCATTCAGGATCTGGGCTGCGACATCCGCCCCCGATTTCTGGCGCCAGTCATAAAGTTGTTCCACATTGAATGGATCCACTGGCGGCTTCGCCTGGCCGAGTGAGAGTAATCGGTCGGTATCCAAATCAAGGTAGCTGTATTCGTCATACGGAGGCCGGGGCGATGACTCGATGACCCGCTCTACCACTGGACCGAAGTGCGGGAGATTGCTGGTCGCCGGTGGATTTGTGTCCCGGAAGTACCATTGATAACTCAATGGCTGGCTGCCCTGGGTGGCAATGCCGGCGTTAGTCGAATCACTTGCAGCTGGAGACGTCATCGGGAGCCCGGTGGTCGGATCGATTTCAGTGTGATTGGGTGTGATGGGAAGGCCCGTTGTGGGGTCAATCTCATTGCCGGCGGGGTTTGGGGCGGCAACGGGCAATCCGGTGTTGGGATCAATGGTCCCGGTTTCGCCGGTGGACATTGGCAGGCCGGTGGCAGGATCAATGGCCGTCTCGGGTACAGCAGTTTGCACCAGTTTGTAACGAATCTTCACGCCGCGCGGGTTATCCGTGAAGCCGGTGATTTGCAAAAGACCCAATTTGCCGGCGCGAGTTTTGAAACCATAGGTGTAATTGATTGGATTATTCAACGGTCTGGAATCCCCAAATTTTACCCGCAAATCTTCGCTGATACCGCGCAATGATTTTGCCAACGAGTCCGGGCTGTAGTTTTCCCAATTATCACGATTCAATGTTATCATGTCCATTGTCAGGCCATAAAACCCCTCGTCTCCCAGATACGTAAAATCCACTCCCGCACGCTCCATCCAGGCGAAGATTGCAGCCTCGTATTCATTATTGCTGGTCTTCTTGGTTAAAAAATCCGGCAGCGTTTTCACTCGGCTGGCGTCCAAATCAATCGCCGCAAACACCGTGAGCGCCTGCTCGATCACCGGGCCGAAAACGGACCTGCCGCGTTCCGGCAACGGCGGTTCGATCCTGAACCGCAAGCCTTCACTCAAATGTTTCGACTGCGCTGCCTGGAGCATCTGGCTCACAAGCTCGTCCGCCTGGCCTGAATCAACAAGGTCTTGCGCCCACTTTTCGGCTTGGTCGAACTTTCCTTCCAACAAATAAAGCCGCGTCAATCCGTACCGGGCCGCCGGTGCCTGCGGTGCCGCTTTTAGCAGATAGGTCTCGGCCTGGTCATATTTTCTTTGCGACAAATAAATCTGACCCAAGCCGTTCAAAGCACCGGGCTGATTCGGATCCAGCGAAACTGCTTTCTGAAAAGCCTTTTCGGCTTCGTCGACCTTGCCGGAATTAAACTTCGCCCAGCCCAGGCCGTTCCAGGCGTTGGCGTTGTCTGGTGCGAATTGAACGGCTTGCTGGAACTTTGTTGCGGCCTCACCCATTTTCTGCGCCTGCCACAATTGCCAGCCTTGCTGGGCAAGTTGCGAAACATCGGTGGTTGCCAGACTATATCCTTTTGGGAGTTTGCTTTCTTGCAGCGCTTCAGCCTTGGTGCCAAAATAAAGCGCAGCGAACGAACCGCCGTTGGCGTACATTGAAACGTGCGGCCAACCGGAAATGGGAGGTAAATGGACCAAAGTAAAATCGCCTTGCCCTTTGGAAATCGGTCGCTCTTCACCGTTGCCTCCGGGAATATTTTTATTTGTCGTTGTGACGTAAAGTGCCAACTCCGCATTGTCGTGGCTCACGAGATTGTAACGGCCTTTGACTACCATTTGCCTGGCAGAACGCTCCACCGAAGTGATTTCAATCGAATCCCCTTGAGGGAACCAGGCTTGGCCGATGTAATCGGATTTGGCGGCAACCTGTTGCTCATGCAACGCGAGGGCGTGCTGCCGCGCCCGGATGAAATTTGGAATCGCGACCGCCGCCAGCAATCCAAGAAACGCGATGAACATCACCGCCGCCGCCACGCCCACCGCGACGCCGACGGCAGTTCCCCACCCGCCGCCCGATCGCAGTGGTGTGGCCGGTGCACGGGCCGGCTCATGGCCCGTCGCCTCCCTGGCTGGGCCGAAAATGTCTTCGTAGGCGTAAGCCAGCGCCGCCATGGCAATGGGAGCCGCAACCAAAATCCCGATGATACATGCCAAAAATCCGGCCAGCTCAATCAATCCGAGCACGATGAATAACAACAAGAATTTCCACCAGTGTTTCGAGATGACCCTGCGGCTCAATTCCATCGCTGGCCAGAAATCCAATCCTTTGTCGGCGATCAGCATGAGCGTGAAGGCCCACGCGACCGCGAAGTAAATTCCCGGCAACAGGAAACAAAGAACGCCGGCCAGAACCAGCAACAACGTCACCAGCCCGCCAAGAAAAAGCGGAACGAAAGCCACGGAGAAGCCGCTGAACGCTGTTCCAACGTTCGCCGGTTCGCCGCGGATTTTTTTCAGGAGGTAAAGCCACAACCCGCCCGAAAGCGGGCCGCCGACCACGATTCCAATCAATGAGGAATTGGCCGCATGTTGCAGCAATCCGATCAGCGCGACGACGCCGACAACCGGCCAAAAATTGTGCATCACCAGGTTCCATCCGCGGCTCAGGCAATGGCCGATATTCAATTGGTAATCCTGTGCCAACACCGCTTGACTGAAAGCCGCAACATTCGGTGTGGTGCCGGCAACCGTTGTAGTTTGTGTGATGGTCTCAATCTGTGTTTTGATTTCACTGGCCTGCTGGTAACGCCGCTCCGGTTCCTTTTCCAACGCGTGCAGGACGACTTCGTCCAGGCGCACGTCAATCTGGACTTTCTTCGACGGCGGCTGGAATTTTCCCAGCGGCAGTTCGCCCGTGAGCATTTCGTAAAAAACGACGCCGAGCGAATAAATGTCCGCGCGATGATCCACGGTCAGCGGTTTCTCGATCTGCTCCGGCGCCATGTAATGCGGCGTGCCCACCGTGTCCTTGGCGCCCGTGAGTGTTTGTTGTCCGGTTTCATCGCCCAGCATCTTCGCGATGCCGAAGTCCGCAATCTTCACCCGGCCCTGATTTGTCCAGCAGGATGTTCTCCGGCTTGATGTCGCGGTGGACGATGCCTTGCTCATGCGCGTATTGCAGCGCCTCGCAGATTTTTGGCACAATCGTCAGCGCCTGGTCCGACGGCATCTTCCGGGCTTGCAACAATTGTCGCAGATTCAAGCCGTCCACAAATTCCATCACCAGATAGCAATGCCCGCCCGCTTCGCCGAAATCGTGGACGGTGACGATGTTCGGATGGTTCAACCGCGCCAGCGCCTGGGCTTCGCGCGTGAAGCGCTCCGCGAACTGCGCATCCTGCTCCTTTTCACGCGCCAGGATTTTCAGCGCAACAAAGCGGTTCAAGCGCGGCTGGCGCGCCTTGTACACGACGCCCATGCCGCCACGACCGAGGCATTCGATGATTTCCAGTTGCGGGAACAAAGCTGCGATTTCGGCAGGCGAAGGCGGTGGATGGACGACTTTGGTTCCATGCGGGCCAGTTCCGTCCGGTCCCTCCGTTTGGGTGGCCAGACCGGCCTTCAGCATGCATTCGGGGCAAAGGTCGCCGAGCGCCGTGGGCGGCACCGGTTTTCCACAATGCGGACATTTTTTTTCGTTGGCCATAATTCTGCTTTCACCCCATACAAAGGAAGAATCGGCCGAAGGTTACAGCGAATAACCCGGAGAAACCATGAAAAGACCACGTAAGCCCGGGACGCTAGCTGCCGGCCAGCGTCCGGAACAGATAACGCAGTTCGTCCTCGACTTCGTCGGGGCTCGACACCGTGTCGGCGATGGTCTCGCGCAGCAGCGCGCGGTAACGCTGGCGCAGCCGGTGCACGGCCACTTTCACCGCCCCTTCATTCAGGTTCAATTGCCGGCCCAGTTCCGCGTAAGGCGCGGCCTCGCTCTTTCCGGCCAGCGTGAGGCGCAGCGTATCGAACAACGCGGCCTTGTCCTGCGTGCGGTATTCCTCTCCGAGACGTTGATAAACCTGTTCGAGCAGCGTGATGGCCCAGCGATGTTCAAAAGCCTTTTCCGGCGTGAAATGTTCCACCGGGATTTCGCCCAGCCGCGTCTCGGCGCTTTGCAGGTCGAGCGGAATCACTTTTCCGCCGCCGCGTTTTTGGGCGCGGGCCTTGTCCCATTCGTCGGCGAGGAAGTGATTCATACTGGCCAGGAGGAAGGAACGGAACCGGCCTTTCTCCGGCGCGACCGTGGCGACGGCGTTATGCGCCAGCAACCGCGCGAAAAATTCCTGGGTGAGATCCTGGGCGTCTTCGGGCGAATAACCGCGTCGCCGCACATAGGCATAGAGCGGATGCCAGTAGGTCTGGCAAAGATTTTCGAGCGCGGCGCGCGCGCGGGTGGTATCGCTGCGCGCCGCCGTCAGCACCACCGACCAATGAGTGGTGACAAACACGGACCGGTGAGGCGCCTGATTGCCGGGCGAAGTGGTTCCCGGTGGTGTCGCTTGGGTTGAAGTGCTCACCACGGCGAGCCTAACGCCGCCGGTGATGAAATGGCAAGCGCGCGAAATTTGCGTCACTTTGGATTGTAGCGGCGCTCTATGAGCGCCGCATTCACTTTAAGATAAGCGCGGCGGTCATAGACCGCCGCTACAACCGGAATTGTTGTTGAACGCGCTGAAGAACCATTGCCGGTGAGAGTGCATTCAGGCATTCGTTCGGTTTTTCGTAATGGCAGTGCGATTTGAGGCACGGCGAGCAAGGCAAATCAATTCGCAGCACCCTATTGAGCTGGTGATACGGACCGGTGCGGCGCGGTTCGGTGGGGCCGAAGAGGGCCACCAGCGGTTTGCCCAGGGCGGCGGCCACATGCATCGGGCCGGTATCATTGGTAATCATCAAGTCACAGAGCCGCAGCCATTCAACCATTTCCAACAAGGAAGTCCGGCCGCACAAATTAAAACAACGTTCCGGTTCAACGCGTGAAATAATTCCACCGAGCGATTCGTCTTCCTTGCCGCCCAAAACAGCAAAGCGCACATCGGGAAATTTTTGAGCCAAAAGCCGGACCAGTTCGGCAAAATATTCGACCGGCCAGCGTTTGTTGGGCCAGCGCGCGCCGGGCTGAATCGCCATCCAGCGCGCCTCGCCGGTTTGCCATTTCGATCTGACCGTGCGGGCAATTTCCGGGCGTTCGGGCAGCCACTGAAAATGGTCATGAACGGGTATGCCGAGGTGCGGCAGCACGGCCAGATACCAATCCACCGCATGCGTGTGGAATGACGCGCGGCGGACGGCGAGGTCGTAAAAACCGCGCGCGCCTTCGCGGACTTCGTCCAGGCCGATGAGGAACTTCCCGTTGGCAAGCCAGGCAAACGCGCCGCTGCGCGCCAGGCATTGGAGGTCAATCACCCAATCGAAATTTTGTTCGCGCAACCAGCGGACGCTGCGGAACATTTCCGGCCAGTGCCGGGGCGCCGCCCAGCGCCGGCGCTCGAAACCAACGGTGCCGGTCAGATCGGGATCGTCTTCGAGCAAGGGCGCGAGGTTGGAATCAATCCACCAATAAATTTCACTGGCGGGCCGATGACGCTTGAGCAGGCGCAGGACGGGCAGCGCCTGGACGACGTCGCCCAGCGAACTGGGTTTAAGGATGAGGATTTTCACAGTGACCGGTGGCAGGTGACAAGATTGTTGCTCGCACGCCCCCGATCATGTCACGTGTCACTTATCACGCGTCACCCTGCGATTACCTTCCGACTTCGAGGCGTTCGGCGAGGCGTTCGGGCAGGCCGGCGGCGCGGATTTTTTTCTGGGCGGCGGCAATGTCGTATTCGAGCCGGCGCAGTTCAATCGTACCCGCGTCCGACGTCGTAAATGACATAGGCGGCCTTGGGATTATTATCGCGGGGCTGGCCCACGGCGCCGACGTTGATGAAATATTTTTTGGACGGATCGATTTTGAATTTGGAATAAGTACCGCCGCGCACAACGGTGTCGCGCATGAAGGCGACGGGCACGTGGGTGTGGCCAAAGAAACAAAGCTGGGTGTTCTGGTAGGGGAAACTGGCGGCGGCGGCGAGCTTGTCAAAGACATACCCCCAGCGTTGGGGCGCGTCGAGCGTGGCGTGGACGATGGTAAAATTGTGGACCAGTTTGGTGTATTTCAGGTCGCGGAGCCATTGGCGTTCTTCGGCCGAAAGCTGGGCACGCGTCCAGCGGACGGCTTCGGCGGCATTGGGGTTGAAACCCTCCAGATGGTCGTCGGTGGAGCAGTATTCATCGTGATTACCCTTGACGCAGGGAATGTCCATGCTGCGGACGATTTCGAGGCATTCCTTGGGGTTCGCGTTGTAACCGACCACGTCGCCGAGGCAGACGTAATGCGTGGGCTTTTGTTGTTCGGCGTCCGCCAGTACGGTGCGGAACGCCTCCAGATTGCCGTGAATGTCAGCGATGACAGCAAATTTCATTTGAGTTTATCCTGCAATTTCGAATCCATGTAAATCATTTTGCGCGTCACTCCACGTGACGCTTTCGTCACGGATAAGTCCCGAAAGCCCCGCGTCACGGATGGCTGTGCAAAAGGCTTCCAGTTCCGCGTGCGTGCCTTCCGCAATCAATTCCACGCGGCCGTCCGGCAGATTGCGCACCGTGCCGGTCACTTCAAATCCGGCGGCAACGGTTTTCGTGGTATAACGAAAACCAACGCCTTGCACGTGGCCCGAGTAAAAAATGCACATGCGGCATCGCTTCATGCTCGATCACTGGCCGGCGTTCGTCCAGACACGATGAGGATAAAGCCAAAGCTGGCACCGGGACGCAATAATTTTATTACAGGAACTGCGAGATTTACCACAACGATTTTTCCAAGTTTTGTAATTGACCGTCCAGAAAATTTACAGTAAGCAACACGGGCTGCATTTATAAACAGTAAGAATTCAGGCGTCTTTTGTCGGCAGCGCACGGCGCAAACACAGCAATGCTGAACGCGAAGTCATTTTTGGCGGTTGATTTTGGGGCGGGCAGCCTCAAACTGGCGACCTTTGAAATCAACGAAGCCGGCGTTTTGCGCTTGAAGGATTTCAAGCTGAAATCGCTGGGACCGGAGGGGGCGGCGGAAGCCACGCGGGAGACCGTCTTGCTGAAGGTGCTGCGGGAGACACTGGCGGAAACGGGCACGCCGGCACGGAGCATCAACGTCTGTGCGCCGGGCTTTCAGGTGTTTTCCAAATTTGTCAAACTCCCGCCGGTGGACGCGGGCAAGGTGACCCAGATCATCCAATACGAGGCGCAACAAAATGTGCCCTTCCCGCTGGCGGAAGTTGTCTGGGACTATCAGATTCTCGGTTCCAGTTCAACGGGTGAACTCGAAGTGCTGCTGGTCGCGATCAAGTCCGAGATTGTGGAAGGATTGTTTCGCATCGCCGAGGAGGCGAAGTTGCGGCTGCAATTATGCGACGTGTCCCCGGCGGCGCTTTGCAACGCGTTTCGCTACAACTACGGGGATTTGGACGATTGCACGATGTTGCTGGACATCGGCGCCAAGACGAGCAACCTGCTTTTTTTTGAAAAGGGCAAGGTTTTTTCCCGCAGCATCAGCCTGGGCGCAAACTCCATCACCCAGGATTTTGCGAACGAAGCGAAGTTGAAGTTTGAGGTTGCCGAACAAATCAAAATAGCCGAGGGCTTCGTCAGTCTCGGCGGCGCGTACGAAGAGCCGGAGAATCCGAATCAGGCGGCCATTTCCAAGATTGCCCGGCAATTCATGACGAAACTGCACATTCAGGTCAACCAGACGATCCAATTTTATCGCGGCCAGATGGGCGGGGCGGCGCCGCTGCGGCTCTTCCTGGCCGGGGGCGCTTCCATCATGCCGTACACGGCGCAATTTTTCGCCGAAAAACTGAACGCGCCGGTGGAGTACTTCAACCCGTTCCGCAACGTACAGATTGATCCTTCGGTGAATTTGGAGGAACTGGCCCGCGTGGCGCATTCCCTGGGCGAAGTCGTCGGGCTGGGCCTGCGCAATCTGGCGAATTGCCCGGTGGAAATGAATCTGATGCCGGAAAGCACGCTGCGCTGGCGTACCTTCAACGAAAAGAAACCGTATTTCACGGCGACGGTGTTCAGCCTGGTGGCGGTCGCGTTTGCGGTGGGGTTCCTCTTTGAAAAGCTGGCCAAGTCGAAGGAGGACGAACTGGACCGGCTCAAGCCGGAAGTCCAGCGAATGCAGGAAAAGGCCGACCAGTTCAACAAAATTTACGGTGAAGTAAGCGCCACCAGGCAGGAGGCCGATCAAGTCGCAATGTGGATGAATGATCGGTATTATTGGGGCAATGTGCTGGCCGACCTGAGACAAGTCCTCATTCGTGCTGAGAACGGCGTTCGGAAAAAGTTGTCTGCGGAAAGGCAGGGGGTCCAGGCCGGCATCTGGATCGAAGAGTTGGACAGCATGGCGCTCGCCGGATCGGCCAACATACCCGGGAGGCCGCCGTCAGCGGGAGGGTCGCCACCGGTTTTCAATAATGGTCCCTCAGCCGTGCCCGGCGCGGCGAATACCACATCGGTTCAAACCAATCAAATGGGTGCCATTACCCTGGTTTGTCGTGCCGTCAGCTTGTCCTCGGTCGACCCGGCGGCGAACAGTGACATTGCCTACACGTTGGAGAATGAATTACAGGCCAGCCCGTTTTTTGATCCCAAGGCCACCCAACTCGCCGGCCAAATCAATCCCGAGGACGCTTCGGGGACGTTTACGTTTGGGATTACGGCGGTGCTGAAAAACCCGTTGAATTTGTAGCATGTCCTGGATTAAGCGAAATTTGTTTTTTTTCATCGGCGCCGTCATCGCCGTGGGATTGCTGGCGGCCGCGGGGGTCTATGATTTCCAAAACTGGCGGCGCAACAACGCGGCACTGGACGCGTTGAATCAGACGTACATCACGATGCAGAATTTACTCCGTCAAAACCCGTCGCCCGGCAACGACACGATCAATAATATCGAGATTGCCCGCGCCCAGGAACAGCAACTCCTCGGGTGGATTCAGCAGGTGGAACAGTATTTTCAGCCCATTGCTCCCATCCCGAACCCGACGAACGGAGTGGTGGCTGACGCTGAATTCGCTGCGGCGCGCGACCATACCATCAATCAACTGCAAGTCGAGGCTGACCGTGCCAGCGTCACGTTGCCGCCGCAATACGGTTTCTCGTTTGAAGCGGAACGAACGATGGTGAAATTCGCGCCGGGCAGCCTGGGTTCGCTGGCTCAACAGCTCGGCGAAGTAAGGGCGCTCTGCGAAATTCTTTTTGCAGCCAAAATCAATTCTCTGGACGGCGTTCGCCGCGTGCCGGTTTCGCCGGATGACGCCGGCGGCCCGCAAGCGGACTATTTTAATGAACCGGCCGTGACAAATAATCTTGCCGTGTTCATGCCTTACGAAGTGACTTTTCGCTGTTTCAGCCAGGATTTGGCCAACGTCTTGTCCAGTTTCGCGTCGTCGCCCCATGGGTTCATCGTCAAAGACATCAACGTACAGCCGGCGTCGGGAGTGGCGACCGCGTCCTCATCTCCCGGCGCGCCGCCCATGGGCATGCCGGATCAGGCGGGATCGCCGTATGGACGGCCATCGCCTTTTGCGCGGCCGTTCGCGCCCGGCGGCCCGCCTGCCACCGGCAGGGGGGGATTGCAGACGGTGCTCGACGAACAGCTTTTGAGCATCACCTTGGATGTTGAGATCGTCAAACTGGTGCCGGGGAAGTAAGCGCATGGATTTCCTGAAAAAACATTACGAAAAGATTCTGCTGGGAGTCGTGTTGCTCGGCCTGGTCGGGGCCATGGTATTTTTGCCATTTCTGATTTTACACGACCGCAATGAGCTGGAAGTAACCCGCACCGGAATCATTCACCATGCCGTCCGACCGCTTCCCCCCTTGGATTTGACGGAACAGAGCAATGCCATTGAGCGCCTGCAATTGCCCTATAATCTCAACTTTGAGACGACCAACCGGTTATTCAATCCCGTTGAATGGCAAAAGGCGGTGAACGGCCCGCCCATCAAGATTGAAAGCGGCAATGAAGTCGGTCCGCAGGCCGCCACGATTGCCAAAATCACGCCACTCTATTTTATCCTGACACTGGAGTCGGTGGAGACCAACCAATTCGGTGCGCGGTACGTCATCGGCGTTGAACGGCAAGCGGCGGTCGCAGCCTGGCAGCGGACCAAGCGGCAGCACTACGCTTCCGTCGGCGATAAGAATGAGGCTTTCACCATTATCTCGGCCAACGGGCCGTCCGGGAATCCGACCCAATTGATGCTGCGATTAACGGATTCCGGCGAGCGGGCGACATTGTCCCCGGACAAAACGTTCCGTCGCGTGGATGGTTACATGGCAGATTTGAAATATGGTCCCGAGGGGAAAAATTGGCAGGAGCAACGCGTCGGCGACGATCTAAAATTTGCAGGTGACGATTACATTATCGTTGCCATCAACCAGAACGAGGTGGTATTATCCGCCAAATCAAACCAGAAAAAGACAACGTTAATTTACAATTCCAAATGATATTGGTCCGCAATGACGCCAGCATCGGGCAGCACTGATACCGGCAAACCTGAATCCAGCCATGACAAAAGCAGTTTCTGTCCCACTCAGTTTCCTTCTGATACTGGCCGGTACCTTGATGGCGCCGGCCCAAACCACCAGTCCCGCCGATATGGCCGTCAGCGAGGCGGTCTTGCGCCAGGCCAACACGGTGGTGCTGCGGCAGCAGCTGGTACAAGCCAGGGATGCGGCGGCGCACGGCGACCTGGCGGTGGCGGCACAGCTTTACGAAGATGCCTACCATCTGGTACAGCTAATCGGTTCCGGCATTGACGCCGAATCAGCGCAAACCATTTCAGGGCTTGTGTCGGTGCGACTTGAGCTGGCTCGCGAAGCCCAGCGCCAGGGGAATTTGCGGGAAGCCGACATCCAGCTCAACCGTGTTTTGAAAGTGGACCCCAAAAATCCCGCTGCCCTTGCTTTCAAGAAGCAAAATGACCGCCTGATTGCCTCCATGCGTGGGAAAGTGCCCGACGACGCAACTCTCCAGGAGACTCCGGTGATTGCCAACGACAAGACGCAAGCGGATACCCTCGTGCGGGACGGCAAGCTGCTTTATGAAATGGGCAAATTTGAAGAAGCTGAAGCCAAGTTGCAGCAGGCGCTGAAGCTGGATCCGCTGAACCAGGGCGCTTTTTATTATTTGAGCGTGGTCAGACAGGGTCTTTATGCCCGTCAGGAACGGATGCACACGACCGATAATGAAACCCGCATCGTGCAAGTGAGCAAGGCTTGGGAATCCCCCCTCCGAAACAATGTGCCGATGCCCGTGCCCAATCCCTATGCCACCACCAATCTCATTCACACCGGCCCCGGACGCGAAGCGATTGAGAGCAAACTGAACCGTATCCGGCTCGACCAGGTGCTTTACGACGGTCTGCCCTTGAGCGAAGTTGTTCGGAAACTGAGTGAAGATGCCAAATTGCGCGACCCGGACAAGGTGGGCATCAACTTTCTGATCAATCCCAACACGGATAATTCTGCATCGGTAACAACCACCACGCCGGCCACCGGCGGGGGTTCTCCGTTTGGCGGACCCGGCGGGCCCGGTGGGGCTGGTGGCGGCGACCAGCCACAGATTGATCCCGCGACCGGTTTGCCAATAAACACGGCACCAACAACGGGAGGGGAAGCCGTGGATATCAATTCCGTCATCATCCGGATCAACCCGGCGCTCAACGACGTGCGAATGGCGGAGGCGCTGGATGCGATTGTCCAGGTTGCGGACCATCCCATTGAGTATTCGATCAATGATTATGCCGTTGTTTTCTCGGCCAAGGGACCGCGTTCGCCCCAGCTATACTCGCGGACATTTAGAATCGATCCCAACACTTTTGTGCAGGGCTTGGAAAGTGTTGGATCGCTGGTTTTTGTCAACAACAACAGCAGCGGAAGCGGTAGCAGCGGTGGCAGTGGCGGAGGCGGGGGTGGCAGTAGCGGCGGGGGCGGCAGCAGTGGAGGTGGCAATAACAGTACAACCGTCGGACTGCTGGCGGTGGTTAATCCTTCACTGGGTTCGGGAAGTACTTCCGGCGGCGGTGGCGGCGGTGGTGGCGGCGGCGGTGGCGGCGGCGGAGGCCAAAGTGGCAATGGTGGATTGAGATTTGTAACGGTCACCAACAACATGGTGGACGTCAGCCTGACCGCCCGGAATTTCTTTTCGACCCTGGGGGTGAATTTGTTCCCGCCGAAAAGCATTTTCTTCAATGACCGTCTGGGGCTTCTGTTTGTCCGTGCGACCATGCAGGACCTGGACACCATTGAAAGCGCCATTCAGGCGTTAAACCAGGTGGCCCCCGAGGTTCATATCAAGGCCCGATTCGTTGAAGTGGAACAGGACGACAACGTCGGCCTGGGTTTTGACTGGTATTTGGGTCAATTCAATATTGGGAATTCCGTCCAGGGAACGGCCGGCAACGCGGGGTCGGTCACGGTGCCGGTTTCACCGGCCAATCCCGGGGGAACATTTCCCGGCAACGCTTTTAATGGCACTACGATCCCGACCACGGTGCAAAGCCTGACCAGCGGCCTCAACAATTCACAGCTTCCCGCCCTCGCCAGCATCACGGGTATTTTGACCAATCCCAACTTCCAGGTTGTGCTCCATGCTTTGGAGCAGCGTCTGGGCACGGAAGAATTGGCCGAGCCGGAAGTGACCACCACCAGCGGCCGCCAGACCGAGATGCGGGCGACCCAAATCATATCGGTCATCACAGGCTTTAGCTTCCAGCAAGGTTCAGCCAACACTGCCGTCGGCACCGGCACACCTTAACGATACTTCTTAAGCAACAAATGAAAGCGAACTCAAAAAATAAAATTCTCCAACAGGTGTTGGGAATTTTTCTTGCCGTCAGCATTGCTGAAACAGCCTGCGCGCAGACGGTTGTTTCTCAACCCAACGTCTCCGCGATTACACCGAATACCCAACTGCTGGAAACCGGGCCTTTGTTGGATGTGGTGCCGTATGTTTTGGCGGATGGATACACCATCAACCTGACCCTGATTCCGTCGCTGACTGAATTTAACGGGTATGGCATCGTGCCAAACATTGCCAATGTTACCGGCGGGCTTAATGTGGTGCAATTGCCCGTCATTTTGCCGCAGTTTACCGTGCGGCAGGTCCTGACCACGGTAAATGTCTGGGACGGCCAGACAGTGGTTCTGGGCGGATTGATCACTTCCACGACCCAGACCGAAAAGGACAAGGTTCCGGTGATAGGCGATTTACCGATCCTCGGCCGTCTTTTTCAAAGTCAAACCAAGTCTGCCGTGAAAAGGAACCTGATGATTTTTGTTACCTCCACAATTGTGGATCCTGCCGGCAATCGCGTTCATTCAGATGATGAACTGCCGTTTGCGCAAAGCAGCATTCCGCTGCAGCCGCAGGGAGCCGGGCAGATGACCGAAACCGACAAAAAAATAATACTGCCCCAGCAATAATCTTGATTCGGCTCAAGATCGACGCCACCCGTTTGGAGAATGCCTTTGGAAACAAGGGGTAAACCTTGAAAGCCAGATGATTTATGGATCGGTTGCTGATTATTGACGGACACGCTTACGCCTATCGCGCCTTTCACGCGATTCGCGATTTGCGTTCGCCGACGGGTCAGCCAACCAATGCCATTTACGGTTTTGTCAAAATGCTGGCGAAGATGCGCGCCACCGTTGAACCCACGCATTTAATCGTGGTTTGGGACGGGGGCCTGAGCGCTGAACGCATGGCGGCGCTGCCGGAATACAAGGCCCAACGTCCGGAGATGCCGGAAGATTTAAGACCGCAACTTGATGAAATCGTCAGTTATTTGAAGTCGGCGGGGATTGCCTCGTTTTGCCGTGAAGGCGTGGAGGCGGACGATTACATTGCCTGCCTGGCGCGGCGGGCGGCGGCGGCGGGCATGGCGGTGGTCATTGCCAGCTCCGACAAGGATTTCATGCAATTGGTGTCCCGGCAAATCGGGTTGTTGAACCCGAACGACAAGACCGAAACCATTTGGACCGATGAACAGGTTCGCATGAAAGCGGGCGTGAAACCGTCGCAAGTGGTGGACTGGTTGAGCCTGATGGGTGACAGTGTGGACAACATCCCCGGCGTGTCCGGGATTGGCCCCAAAACCGCCGCCGAGTTGCTGAACCAGTTTGGGTCGGTGGGTGTCTTGTATGAACGGTTGGGTGAAGTGAAATCGGAAAAGCTTCGCGCGAACTTGCGTGCCGCCGAGGACGCGGTGCGGCGCAACCGGGAGTTGGTGCGGTTGCGTGACGATTTGCCCTGCACATTTTCGCCGGTGACACTGGCGGAAAAGCCGGCGGAGGCCGGCCGCTTGCGTGAACTGTATCGGCGCTGGGGATTCAAGACGCTGCTGGCGGCGCTGGGGGAAGAGGCGCATGAATGTCAGGCGGTTTTGATTTAGGAAAAAATGAAGTTGCGAAGCAGGCTTGAAAATTTGTTTCCGGTGGCCGGGTCCGGACCACGCCGCACTGGTTTTGCCGAAGTAATTTTTGGACAAAAACACCGCACGTGTTTAGAATGGGAAAAATTGATTATGCCATTGTTGTTCAGCGGGCAGACTGCCTTTTGTAGTGTCAAACACTATAAGAACAGTCGTATCCCAACTGACAGACAAATAGTGCTGGCACGCAATAGATTCATGCTATGAGTACGGCCATCCAATCGGGATTTTTCAGCCGCCAGGCCGGCGTTTGCCTTTGCTGGGGGTGGATACTCGCGCTTCCGGCCGTCGTTTGGGGCCAGACGAACTATTATGCCACCAATGGAACTGAATACACCATCGTTGGCGCCCTGCCCGGTGATCAGGTTCATCCCGATGTGGCCGTGACGACCAGTGGCGGTTTTACCGTCTGGCAGGACAACATCACTGATGGCGATGGCTGGGGGGTGAGTGCGATGCAGCTCAACGGCGCCCTCTCCGGCTCAGGCAGCTCCTTCCGCGTCAACGTACAAGCCACGGGTGATCAGGAAAATCCGCGGGTGACGTTGTTGAAAGGCGGCGGCGCGGCTTTTGTGTGGCAGGGTGGGCAAAATGGATTCCAGCACATTTACGCCCGGTTTCTCTCTTCCAGTAATACGTGGGTGACGGGTGACGTGATGGTCAATGCCTCCACGAATTATTTTCAAGTGAACCCCGCCATCGCCACCCTGACCAATGGCAATGTTCTCGTGGTTTGGGCCAGTTTTAATGAAGCCGCCTCCGGCAGCATGCAGGATGTCTATGGCCGGATTTTTTCGCCGTCCGGCGCGCCGGTCACCGGCGAATTTTTGATCAATCAGTTCACGTCTTACAACCAACGTTCGCCGGCGGTGGCGGCGCTGGCCAACGGCGGGTCCGTCGTTGCCTGGGTGTCCGAACAGCAGCGAACGTCCGCGCCTAATCCCGGTTCAGGTTCATTCAACGTCATCAACACGGCGCCTGTTCCCAGCGTGGACATTTACGCGCAGCTTTACGACGGCAATGGGGTGGCACAAGGAACGAATCAATTGGTCAATTCGGATTCCAATCCTTGCGCCGATCCGGCCGTGGCCGCGGGCTCGGATGGCGGTTTTGTTGTGACTTGGGACGCGCGCGACATGACCAACCCCATTGGCAACGGTCTGGATATTTATTCCCGTTCTTTTTCCGGCGCCGGCGTGGGCGGCACTGTCCTGCGCGTTAATTCGCATCTTTACGGTGATCAATACGGACCGCGCATCAGTGCCTTGGGAACCGATTATCTGATGGTGTGGACGAGCCTGGCGCAGGACGGTTCGCAGCAAGGGGTTTATGGACAATTTGTACGCGGCAATGGTTCGGTCGTGGGCGGTGAATTTCGGGTAAACACCACGACGGCAAATTCGCAAATTCAGCCGGTCGTCGCGTCGGATGGGGTCGGCCAATTTCTGGCGATTTGGACCAGCTTCAGCGGTTTGCCGTATGGATTCGATCTGTACGCGCAACGTTATATCAACACCCAACAACCACTGGCCCCGCTGCCGGCGCCGTTTGTCTATGCGCCGTTTGTGGTGAGCAACAATATTTACCAACCGCAATTGCAGGTTTCCTGGCCGCCCGTGACCGGCCTTTCCCTTTCCAATTACGAAGTTTACGTGGACGGCGCGTCAACGCCGACAGTGGTGACCACCAACAATGTGTGGACGATGACGTCGGCCAACGGGTTGGCCGCCAGCAGCACGCATTCATTCCGGGTGGCTTATGCTACGACGGATGGCCGCCAGTCACCGTTGTCACCCTCGACCAGCGGCACGACCTGGAGCGGTGCCAACTATTACGGCATTCCGTTTGAATGGATGGAGCAATATTACGGTTACAACTTTGTCAACTGGCCAACCAACGTGAATGCGCCGCTGGCCCCCGGCGGGTTGAGTTTGATGCAGGTGTTCCTGAGCGGCGGTAATCCGTTGGACCCCGGCACGTGGTTGCGAACAACTTTGAGCAACACGCCGCAAGGCTTGTTCCTGAGTTGGAACCCCCAGCCGGGATTCACTTATCAGGTGCAATCTACTGCATCGATTGGCGGTGTCTGGACCAATCTGAGCTCGCCGCGATTTGCGGCGGGCAGCGGTGATTCAATTTTTGTCGGCAAGAGTTCCGTGGGCTATTACCGCGTGCTGCTCCTGCGCCAGTAAATCTGTATGAGGCAATTGAAAAAAACAATTTTGTGGATTGGCTGTCTGGCCCTTGGTCTTCAGACCGCGGGGGCATTTTCATTGTTGGGTCCAATCACCGGAACGCCGGATGCGACCTGGCAGATTACTTTAATCGGATACAATCCGCTGACAACCGGCGCGGCGCCTCCCGGTTTCATTGATTCCCTTGTCACAGGGCCTAAAAATCTCGGCGAGGGCTACCGCCGCAATACGCCTGGAATGTATTACGCGTTTGATGTGAGTTTTGGCGATTACTTTGGTTCAAATGGCGAGTTTGCCGTGCAACAGGCCTTTGATCTTCTCAATGGCGTGATGAACGGCCAGGCGAACAATCCCCTCTATTTGTACAGTCCGACCAACGGCATTCTGGGTGACACCAATGGTGCTCCCGGCATTACCCTGTTTCCGACCAACAGCGTTGACAATTATAGCGCGAATTTGGCGGAATTCCCTTTCAACTCACGGGGTGAAAATTACACGGCGAGTGCTTTGGGACTGCTCGATTTAAAATCGGTGACGCTGTCCTTGCTTGTGGAACAGTTGGGGCTGGCTGATTCGGTTCGTTACATTTGGGCTTTGCGCAATCGGTACACCGGTGTGATCGGGGAATCCTGCAACCCGCCCGGGCCTGGTTTCCTTATCGAATATAATGTGATTCAAAGAAATTTTGACATTGTTCCGAGCGCGCTCAATCAGCTTCAGTATTCGGCTTACGTCAACGGCGAGCTTTATTCCTATTGGATTGATGAAAACTGCGGCGCTGTTGCTGCCTCGCCGCCGGACGTGGATGCGTTGGAAATTCCTGCGGATACCGTGAATAATGTTCCCCCGGTTGCTTCAGCCAACGGAGAGTTTCCCCTGCTCACCGGCTTTTTTTATACCGGATTGACGCGGGACGATGTGGGTGGACTGCGCTTCTTATATAGCACCAACAATTATGACACCCCCAGTCCGGGTTATCTCGAATCGGCGGCGGCCGGGAGCACATTGTTGAGCTTCGGTCAACCTCAGTTGCTTTTCACTTCCAATTTCAACGTGTTGGCTTCTGCCTCATTGACCAATAATCCGGCCACGCTCCAGGCATTATTCCCGGGATTGATCGTTGGGAACAACCCGGTCACTTATTTCAGCAACGTGGTTTCGCCGAATGTCATCGCCTTTTTCACCAATTATATCGGCAGTCCGGCGGGCGCACCGGCATCGCTGGTGGTGGTGACCAATCTGGCGACCAACATTGTGCAGTTTTTCCAAAACTCCTTCGGCAATGTGGTCACCAACAAGACTTACACCAATGCCACCTTTGCCCTCCAAACCATCACCGTGGGCCCGATGGTCGGTTCGCCGGCCGGTTCCCCGTTTGTGACCAACGTCACCTTTCAAACGTTCCAAACCAATGTGCCCTCGGGAGACTACTTCATCATTACGAACGGGACCTGTGGACCCAACATTATTCAGACCCTGCAGACCAATGTGAACATCGTAACGAATCTGGTCGTAGGGACGACCAATGTGAATGGTCAAAGTTTTGTCGAAAACCTGATTTCCTACTTCACGAATTACGCCTTTGTGGTGCTGCCCTGTACCTTGGCGACCAATGGACCCGCCGACTATCAGGGCATTGGCAACATGCAATTCATTCGCGTATCAGATGTGAGCGATCCCTATGATTACCAAAGCGGACAATTCATCACGCCCATTACGAACCAATACACCATGGTGGTCTTTACCAATGGCCAGTACATAACTCAGAAGTTCCAGCGGATAGTGACCGCACCTGATTTCCTGATTGCCGCAGTAGATCAATTAAATGGTCCGGATGCGCTTCCTACCGAGGTGCCTGATACCCGGAATATCAGTTTTAATCAGGCGAACATACAGACCAGTCTCTCCGGTCCTGGTACGATCAATCCTCCAACCCTTTTTACCTTTAACAAGGTTGGGCCGGTTTTTGAGAACGAATCTCCCGCTTCGATAATCGGACCGAGTGGTGCCGGTCGGGGTTTTGTATGGGGATCGTTCGATGGCACAACCAACGCGCCAGTGGTTTACCCTAATGGCACCAGCCTGGCAAACCTGGCCAATGAGGCGGTGACTCAGATATCTCCGCCGCCGCCAGTCTTGCCAACTGGCACCAATGGGGTAGCTTATAATGTGGCGTTTACGGCAAATGGCACAAGCGGAACTGTCACTTGGACCTTGGCGAGCTTTTCGGCGGGACTCCCGCCGGGGCTGAATCCTCTGTCACCCAATGGTGTGTTGTCGGGGACCCCGACCCGGAGCGGAACCTTTGACAATATTGTGGTTCAGATGACGGATTCCAGCACGCCGCCGCATGTCGTGCAGACCATTTATTCGTTGACGATCAATTAACCAGCGAAACCCAGATGAAATTGACTTTTTCCAAATTCGAGGGCCAGGTTCGGTCAGGATTCCTGTTCTTATTGGTCGGCTTGTGCTTGGGTCCGGTGGCGGGAATGGCCACGGATTTGAACTATATCAATACCGGTACCATCAATGGAGTTCCACCTCAGGTCGATGCCATAAACTTTTTCAACTCCGGCACGTGGTTTATTTCCACCAGCGCTCCTTATGAGACGGCCAACACGCTGACTTACACCAACAAGGGCCTGATGTTCGGCACGCCCGGCTGGGAATTTGATTTAGGGCCTTCAACCACCGGATCACGCCCCAATCTATCCTCCATTTTCTACAATGACAACGGGGCGACCATTCAAGCGAGTGATGGCACTGTTATCAACATGCAGGAAATAACCAGCGGAGGCAGTTTTTTGCTGATCCAGGCCACGAATATCATCAATCGAGGCCAATTGATTGCTACTCCCTTCGGCCAGATCAAATTGGTCGGTTCGACCGTCGCCCTGAACCGCAGCACACTGAATATCCCGCCCATCCAAGGAGCCGGCAGCGCCAATAATTTCGGTCAGACGAATTTTACCTCGGACACAGCCATCTATGACGAATATTGGGGAGAAAGCGCGACGAACGTGTTCACTCCGGACATTTGGGATGGAACGAATGCGGCCGCTGCTGCCGGGCCAAATGTCGCTGTCGTTGACCCTTGCAATGTCACCAATGCCGCTACCTATTTAGGTTCCAACCCGGGGCCTTTCAGTGGTTTTACTCCCAGTTTTTACGCCTGGACCAATGTCCCGGATCCCAATTCGATAACGAATATCTCAACCAATGGGGTCGCGCTGGTGACCAATCGCATCTTCCGGCAAGCCGTGTTTGTTACGGTCAGCGATCCCAATATTGTTACCAATAACCCGAGCACCAATGCACTCATTCGTTTTACACCCACCGGCAGCGCCTCAAACCTGTTTCAGACGGTCAGTGTCTGGCTGCATTCTACCAACGCTACCGATTTGTATGTTCAGGATACTTTGGGGTCTCTGACCAATCGTGGGACGCTTAAAAATAACAGCGGCCAGGTTCCCGGCGCCAATCCGCGGACTCCTTGCACCGGTCCAGTCTTTCGCCCGGCCAATTATCTTGTGGAGCGCGTGGACAGTTCGTTTACCAATGGCGTTTCGGGCAACGTTACGCCTCCACCCAACAACTTTTTGTTCGATCCGAGTTTCAGCAATATCGTTGTTACCGCTGATGTTGCCGCTTATCAGGCGTTCGTGGATGATTTGGGCTATAATCCCTCATGGGCCAGTGTGACCAATTTGCCCGGGCGGATTATCATCAATGCCAACAATTTGGATCTCACCCGGACGGTGATTTCCAATTCCGGGCCTCAGGTTGTCATTCAGGCCAACAACATCATTGGCAGCTCCGGCGCCGTCATTTCCTGCCAAAATGTGAGTTTTAACCTCAACTCTTCGAACGGTAATGTGAATGTGCTCGATCTTGCCACCAACGGGTCGCTTCCCGCGTTGAATGGGACAGTTTCGCTCTGGAGCGCCGATTGGACCAATTTCCAGACTGTGTTCGTTCCGGCCGCGGCAACTAATAATACCACTGAAATTCATTTTCATGTGCTGCTGGTGGATGCCACCGGGCTGCTTACGACGGTTCCGGTCAAGGTTCAGGATTTGATTTTGGAAACCAACACGGTGATCAGCGATTCCATGAACGTGGCAAACTCGTTTTTGTTCAAGGGTTCGAGTTTGACTCTGCAAGGGAACCTTGCCCTTTTCAACCATATTCAGAATTGGAACGGCTCCCTCGCCCCGTCCTTGCTCTATTTTACGAATAATGGCTCTCTTTCTGTCCCTAACGATGCTCATTTCGGAGATGATACGGCGGTTTCCTATGCCGCTTTTGTCAACAACGGATCCATCGGTGTGGGTGGCGGTGAGACCATCAATAGCACTTACTACCAGGAAAACGGGGGGGTTGAAGACGCGCCCCAGGGCTTCTTTGTGAGCGCCGCGACCGGCTTGCTGCAAAACGCCTTTATCATCTCCGGCCAGGACATTGATTTTGCCGTCGGCACATTGCAACTGCTCAACAACTCCATACTCTTTGCCGGGAATACGTTGGACTTTAGCGTGACCAATTCGTTATCCGACAGCGGCGGGGCCAATGTCCTCAATTGTGCCAATGGATTTAATTTATTCGTTGCCCCAACCAGTGGAAACCTGGCGGCCAGCACCATCGTCGATACCGCGTCCGGAAATCAGTTGATTGACCATGCGTGGGCAGGACAGGACTCGGGATCGGGTGCGCCCGGGACCGTGAACAATGTGGCCATCGGCACACTGTCATTGGACGCCCAGAACCCATCGCAATTGCCGACGTTCCACTTTTTCGGTACCAGCGGCAACAATGCCATGTATGTCAACACATTGAATTTGACCGGGCTTGGCGCCACCCCCGCAAACATCACGAGCTTTATCCAGATCGACCCCGGCATGAAAATTTATTTTGCCAATGTCCAACCTGCCCTCCTGAGTGGACAATCAACGCTGACCGTCCTGCAAAACCAGTTCCCCGGCCAATTTATCCAGGATGCCAATGCAGGCCTGAGCGTTGGTGGAACATCGACCAATATCGTCATTTCTGGCATTGCGGCCCATCCCGCAGGAATGTTTGTGCTCACCTGGAACTCGACTGCCGGCGCAACCTACTCGGTGCTCAAGTCCGGGGTTTTGAGCGCTTCGACCAGTTGGCCGGCGATTGTGACAAATTATCCCGCTGGCGGAGCCATCGGCGGTCCGCTTTCCTACACGGATACAACCGCCACCGCTGGCCCGGCATTCTACCGGGTAATGGCTGGATCGCGGGTGGCCCAATAACGGCTTCGTTGCCTCTCCGATCTCTGTTATCAGGGGTGGCGTGACTTTCGTGTCGCGCAACTAAACCTGCGTTTATCATTACGGTGATGAAACTTTTAGGATTAACCGGGGGCATTGGCATGGGCAAATCCATGGCCGCCCGGTTTCTCCGCGAACGCGGCGCACAGGTCGTGGATGCCGACGAACTGGCACACCAACTGGTTGAACCGGGCCAGCCGGCCTGGGCGGAAATCCAGACGGTTTTTGGCCGGGACGTGGTCCCCCCGGGTGGCCAATTGCGCCGTGATCAACTGGCGCAAATTGTTTTTGCCGACCCCGCCGCCCGCAAAAAACTTGAAGCCATTTTGCACCCGCGCATTCAAGAGCGCTGGCTGGCGCAAATCGAAACCTGGCGCCGGGAGGATCGCCCCCTGGCCGTGGCCGTGATTCCATTGCTGTTTGAAACGAAAACCGAATCGCGTTTTGACAAAACCGTCTGTGTCGCCTGTTCGGCGGCACACCAGCGCAAAAGACTTTTGGAACGCGGCTGGACACCGGAGCAAATCGAGCAGCGCATTGCCGCCCAATGGCCGATGGAGCAGAAAATCGCCCGCGCCGATTTCGTCGTCTGGACCGACGGCTCGCTCGAGGCGCACGCGCAACAAATCGAACGAATTATTGCCCTCGGGTAACACTCTCCCGGAAGAACATTTCCTTTTGTCGTCATCTTCTGTTAGCTTGGGTTGGCATGATTCTCACGTCGGACGAATTGCACAGCCTGGTTGAGTTGACCCATCAGTCGCCGCACACGCTGCTCGGCATGCACCCGCTCGGCGATGGTTCGGGTCTTGTCGTTCGCGCTTTTTTGCCCGATGCCGCCAGGGTTGAAATCCATCCCACGCATGAAAAGGACAAGCCGAAGTTCGAGCTGAAGCGGCTTCCCAACACGGACATTTTCGAAGGCGTGGCCCGGCCGGTGAACAAGGTTTATGCCTACGATTTGGTCGTCACCACGCATCAAGGCCAGCAGCGCCGGACGCGCGACGCATTTTCGTTTCTGCCGACGCTCAGCGAGTCGGATTTGTTTCTCTTTGGCAAGGGTGACGAGCGGCGAATTTACGAGAAACTCGGCGCGCAATTGCGCGTCATTGACGGCGTCCACGGCACCAGTTTTGCCGTCTGGGCGCCGAATGCGCAACGCATCAGCGTCGTCGGCGATTTCAACCATTGGGATGGCCGCTTTCACCCGATGCGGCTGCTCGGCGCGTCCGGCGTCTGGGAAATTTTCGTTCCCGGCGTCGGCGAAGGCGCGCATTACAAATTTGAGATTCGCGATGCCCGCGGAAACATCAAGTTGAAGACCGATCCGTACGGTTTTTTCTTTGAAGTGCCGCCGAAAAACGCCGCCATCGTCTGGAACAACCACAAATTCAAGTGGACGGATGACGCCTGGCTGAAACGCCGCCGGGAACAAGTGCCGCTCCGCTCGCCGATGAGCATTTACGAGGTGCATCTCGGTTCCTGGCGGAAGAAATCCGTGGGCGAATCGTTCAGCTATCGCGAGCTCGCCGCGCCCCTGGTGGAGTACGTCAAACGCATGGGATTCACGCATGTCGAATTTATGCCGGCGGCGGAACATGCCTTTTATCCGTCGTGGGGTTATCAGGTGACCGGTTTTTACGCGCCGACCAGCCGTTACGGCACGCCGGACGATTTCCAATTTCTCGTCAACGCGCTGCACGAAGCGGGCATCGGCGTCATCATTGACTGGGTGCCGGCGCATTTTCCGCGCGACGATTGGGCGCTGGCGCGTTTCGACGGCACCGCGCTTTACGAACACGAGGACCCGCGCAAAGGCGCGCACCAGGATTGGGGCACGCTGATTTTCAATTACGGCCGCCATGAGGTGAGCAATTTTCTCGTCGCCAACGCGCTGTTCTGGTGCGACCGCTTCCACATGGACGGCTTGCGCGTGGATGCCGTGGCTTCGATGCTTTACCTCGATTATTCGCGCAAGGAGGGCGAGTGGATTCCGAATCAATTCGGCGGGCGCGAAAATCTCGAGGCGATCGAGTTCCTGAAAAAATTCAACCATCTCACGCACACGGAATTTCCCGGCGTGATGACCATCGCCGAAGAATCCACCGCCTGGCCGCTGGTCACCCGGCCGCCGTATCTCGGCGGTCTCGGTTTCTCGTTCAAATGGAACATGGGCTGGATGCACGACACGCTCGGTTATTTCAGCCACGAACCGGTTCACCGCAAATATCATCAGAACGACCTCACCTTCGCGATGCTCTATCATCATCACGAGAACTTCATCCTGCCGCTCTCGCACGACGAGGTTGTTCACGGCAAAGGTTCGTTGATTGGCCGGATGCCGGGCGACGACTGGCAGAAATTCGCGAACCTCCGCGCGCTGCTCGCTTATCAATGGTTGTTTCCCGGCAAGAAACTCCTGTTCATGGGCGGTGAATTTGGCCAACGCGCCGAGTGGAATGAAAACGGCCAGCTCGATTGGTGGCTGCTCGACGCCGGTCCGTATCATCGCGGCCTGCAAAAATTCGTTGAAGACTTGAACCGGTTATACGCGGCGGCCCCTGGCCTCTGGCAATCCGATTACGACCACGGCGGTTTTTATTGGATTGATTGCGCGGATCGTGACAACAGCGTTCTGTCTTTCGTCCGCCAGGCCGCCGACGGCTCCCACCCGCTGGCCGTAATTCTGAATCTGACACCGGTGTTGCGGGAAAAATACCGCGTCGGGCTGCCGCGCGCCGGCCAATGGCGTGAAAGGTTGAACAGCGATGCCGCCGTTTATGGCGGAGGCAATCAGGGAAATCTCGGTGGCGTCACGGCGGCAAACATTTCGTGCCACAACCTGCCTTGCTCGGCGGAGTTCCGCCTTCCACCGTTGAGTGCTTTGGTTTTTCAGCCGGAAGCTTAGAGTGATTTCAGAAATTCTGTAGCCACAACGCGGTTCCGAACTGGTCTGAAGCGCGAACAACGCAATGTCTTCTCCCTCTCCCCCACTTCGTGGCGGAGAGGGTCGGGGTGAGCTGGTGCCAGGACTCAGAGGACGACTGTTTTACCGCGACACTTTTATTTAAACCGCCCTAGGGTGCGCGGAGGTTTTCGATTCCCGGCACGGCGCCGCTGCGCCGGTCAATTTGAAAATCCACTGTCCACCAGTGTACGGTAAAGCTGGTTTTGTCGGTCAAAGCAATGGCCTCCAGCATTCCCCATTCGGTCACGCCGCAGGCCGCGAAATTGTGGCGGTAAAAATGCCAGGAATCCGGTGTGTCTGAAAATGGCCGCAACCCAACGCTCAATTTTTTGTTCAAACCCGCCCGGACGTCATCCCAGCCGGCGTCAATGAAAACGACCCGGTCAGCAATGGATTTCATCTGCAATTTTGTCGCGGTGGATTTGTTTTTTACAACCGCGATGACATTCGCTGGATCCTCGGTTGTGCGCAGCAACAGCAGAGGCGGCTGGAACGTGGCTTGGATATAGGTTTGATTGGTCAACGCTATGACCACGTCCAGCAGCGATGGATTGGCGTTGGTCAGTTTCGCGTGCGCGCGGCGGAAAAAATACAATTCGTCCGTTGCGCCCGGCAAGAAAATGAGCGCCTTGACGACGGCGTTTGATTGAAACGCATTCAACATCAGCGATACGCAGTTCGACCGGTTCAATTCCGTCGCATTGGTCCCCAACGGCATCCGGCTCAATGCGTCCGGCCAGGTTTCCTGGGCAAGAACTGTCGTGCTTGCCGCCAGCCACGCGCTGATGGCCAATCGCATCGCGATTCTTATGGCAGCGGCGGTCTGTGGCCGCCGCACATTTCCCGGACATCTCAAGGTAATCCGACGCTCACAGAGCGCCGCTACAATATTTTGCCGGCTCATAATGACAATTGGACGATTCGTTCCTGAACCTGGCCGCTCCAGCGGTTAAAATAGCCGAACAAACGATAAAGCTCCTCGAGCCGGTTCAACAAGACCGTTCGTTCGCCGGTTGGGGACACCCACGAGGCATCCAGCGATTTCAATTCTTCGATCAAATTGCCCCGCAACCCGGCAAGCGTGGTTTGCAGGGTGCGCAGCGGCTCGACCCATTCCTGTGCCTGCTCAAACAGTCGGACTTGCAACAGCGGCGATGTCGCCTTGCTTTTTTTAGCCAGAAAATCATCAGCGTTCCGGCAGGCCGCCGCCACCTCGGTAAAAAGATCAACCAGCTCGGGCGGGATCTGCTGGATGCCTTTGGGCTTCACACCCCATTCCAGTTCCAGCAAATGCAGCAACCGTGATTTGGGCTCGGCGAGACAATGATAGGCTGTGTTTAACTCTGCATAATGCCGATTGGCCGCGTTTTTTTTAAATTCGTCGGCGTTGTGAACGCGGTCGGGATGGATGTTTGCCGCCCGCGCCAGAAATTTTTGCTTTAGCGAATCGGGATCAAGCCACGGACGGCGCGGCTCTCCCAGCAAAGTGAAATAGTCAGTCATTAATTCGGAGGGGCGAGTTCTATAAGCCCCTGATTTTTAACTTTTTGGACTCGCAGAGCTCGTCCCTCCGAAATTTATTTTCACGCGCTGAAACTCTCGCCGCACGAACAGCTCGTCGCGGCGTTCGGGTTTTTTACCTTGAATCCGCCATCCAGTGCGTCGAGGTAATCCAGTTCGCTGCCGGTGACATAAAGTGCGCTCTTGGGGTCCACCACCACGCGCACGCCGCCGCTCTCGACGAGGATGTCGCGATTGGCCGGGTTGTCCTGCAAATCCATTTTGTATTGCAGACCGGAGCAACCGCCGCCGACTACGGCCACGCGCAACACGCCATTGGGCCGGCCTTGCCTGGTCAGCAACGCCGTGACTTTTTGCGCCGCGCTCGGCGTGAGTTTGACCAGCCGTTCGTCGCCGACGCGGAAGTTCGGCTGGGCGGACTGGGTTTGGGTCGTTCTTGCAATCATTCGTCCTGCGACAAGTTAGCCGTCGCTGGCGTCAGCGTCAACGCGTCCGGTCTCTTAATCTTGCTCTTAATCATTATCTTAATCTTCCCGGTGATTATTAAGAACAGGATTAAGATTAAGTGGAACAGAAAATCTGTGTTTCATCTGTGTTCATCTGTGGTTTAAAATGTCGGCGTGAAACTGATTTCCTGGAACGTCAATGGCCTGCGCGCCGTGTTGAAGAAAAACTTCCTCGATTATCTCGATGCCGAGAAGCCCGATGTGCTTTGCTTGCAGGAAACCAAATGTCGTCCGGATGATGTCGAACAACTTTGGCCGGCGACTTATACGACTTATTGGAACAGTGCGGAAAAGAAAGGCTATTCCGGGACGGCGATTTTTGCCAAAACCCGCCCGCTGAAGGTCATTCCGCATATTGAGATTGCCGAGCACGACAGGGAAGGGCGCGTGCTGGCCGCTGAGTTCGCGGATTTTTTTCTGGTAAACGTTTATGTGCCCAACGCCAAACGGGATTTGTCACGGTTGACGTATCGCCAAAAGTGGGACCGTGACTTTTTGAATTATTTGAAGAAATTGGAGAAGAAAAAGCCGGTGGTTTTCTGTGGCGACCTCAACGTGGCGCACACGGAAATTGATCTGGCCAATCCGAAGGCCAACATCCACAACCACGGCTTTACACCGGAGGAACGCGCCGGGTTCGAGGCCTTTGTGAAGGCCGGCTTCCTCGACACTTTTCGCGAATTTGAGAAAGGCAAGGGACATTACACCTGGTGGAGCCAGATGGGCGGCGCGCGCTCGCGCAATGTCGGCTGGCGCATTGATTATTTTCTGATTTCAAAATCACTGCGTCCACGCCTCAAGCGCGCGTTCATTCAGCCGCAAATAGAAGATTCGGATCATTGTCCCGTCGGCATCGAGTTGGCTTGAGAAAGGGTGTGACTTGATACTGTTCGTATTTTCTCCCTCTCCTCCGGGAAGGGAGGAGACGGCTGGGGGTGAGGAGGTCCATTGTTTCTCGGCTCAAATCCCCTCACCCCGCCCCTCTCCCCGCTTGGGCGGGGAGGGGGAGTCAGGACAGTGTCAGGGGGGCGCCTGGATGAGAAAAATAAAAATAATTTAGCTCGCGCAATCTTTCTGCCGGACTTATTCTCACAATGGTATCAGCCATTTTTTGATGAAAATACTTCTCATCAGCCCGAAGACGCCCGATACGTTCTGGAGTTTCAAGCATGCCTTGCGGTTCGTTTCTCGAAAGGCCGCCATGGCGCCGCTGGGATTGCTGACGGTGGCGGCGATGCTGCCGCCGGAATGGGAACTCAAGCTGGTGGACCTCAACGTCAGACGGCTCAAGGACGAGGACCTGCGCTGGGCGGATTACGTGCTGCTGGGCGCGATGATCGTGCAAAAGGAATCCGTCCGCGAAATTATCGCGCGGTGCGCGGCCTTGAGGAAAACTGTCATTGCCGGCGGGCCGCTGTTTACCACCGGCCACGAAACGTTCCCCGAAATTCAGCACTTCGTTCTCGGCGAAGCCGAGGAAGTGATGCCGCAGGTCGTGGCCGACATGAAGAACGGCCGGCTGCAGCCCATTTATCGCGCCACCCACCGGCCGGACATCACCCGGACGCCGGCGCCGCGCTGGGACCTCATCAATTTCCGGCATTACGTGACCATGTCCGTGCAATTCTCGCGCGGCTGCCCGTTCGATTGTGAATTTTGCGACATCATCGTGATGAACGGGCGCGTGCCCCGCACGAAAACACCGGCCCAGTTGATTGCCGAATTGGACGCGTTGTGCCGGCGCGGCTGGAAGGACATGGTTTTTATCGTGGACGACAATTTCATCGGCAACAAACAGCGGACCAAGGAGCTGTTGCACGCACTAATCGAATGGCGGCGGCGCACGCGGCCCCGCATCGGATTTCTCACCGAAGCGTCCATGAACCTGGCCGATGATCCGGAATTGTGCGCGCTGATGGTGGAGGCCGGTTTCAAAAAGGTTTTTGTCGGCATCGAGACGCCTTCCGTCGAGGCGCTGGAGGAATGCCACAAGCTCCAAAACCGGAACCGCGACCTCGTGGCTTCGGTGCAAACGCTCCAACGCGCCGGCTTGGAGGTCATGGCCGGATTCATTGTCGGGTTCGACAGCGACAAAAGCGACATCTTCAAGCGGCAGTTTGACTTCATCCAGCGTTCCGGCGTGGCGACGGCGATGGTGGGGTTGCTGAACGCGCTGCCGCAAACGCGATTGTGGCAACGGTTGAAACGCGAAGGACGGCTGGAAACCGAAAGTACCGGCAACAACACCGACGCCGCGTTGAACTTCGAACCCAAATTAAACCGCGACTTCCTGCAATCCGGCTACCGCGAACTGGTGAAGAAACTCTACGAGCCGCGCAACTATTACCAGCGCATCCGGACGTTTCTCAAGAGCCATCGTTCGAAGGGGCCGCGCCTGCGCTTGTCCGGGGCGGACTTGGTGGCGTTTCTGAAATCCTTTTGGGTGCTGGGCGTGTGGCACCGGGGGCGTGTGGGCTATTGGCGGCTGTTCTGGGGCACGCTCATCCGGCATCCGCGCCAGTTCCCGCAAGCCATCGAACTCGCCATCCTCGGCTACCACTTCCGCCGCGTCGCCAATTCGCTGCAAGTCCGGGATGATAGATGACGCGGCCAGTGCTCTTCAAAAAATAGGTAGCCGCCGACGTCAGTCGGCGCAAATCGAATAATGGCGAATGATGATATGGCGCGAACTGACGTTCGCGGCTACAGAATTAATTAAATTGTTCTGACTCGTTACGCTTGGCTCATGTGGCAATCATGGTTGTCGCGCTCCGGGAGGTTGTTCCGGCTTCAGACGGGATGACTCGTAGTGATAACGTTGCATCGCAAATGGACAGGCGGCCTCGACAAGGTCCATCTGGACATAAGCTGGATTGCGGTGATGGACTTTTCCAATGCGGGCAAATTTTTCGATGAACCGGCTGTTGGAATTCTCGAACGGGGGCAACTCGCAAAAAGCCAGAATGCGGTCGATTTCATTCCGCGGGTTTTCAAGAATGTCTTCATACCGGACCTCGAGCAGATAGGGAAGCGTGCCTTTGATGGCGTCCATCAGGCGGGCGCTTTCCTCGCACAAGCCCGCGGTGGTGCGGATGTCATCCGGTCCGAATTGATCCAACAGCACCTTCAGTCCGGGCAGTCGGGGATACGGAACAAAGGGCCTTCCGCCACCGGTTTTCAGGCCATTGGCTCGAAGCCGGTCAAGTTGCTGCGCACAAAGCCTGTGTAATTTCAGCATGGAATTGGCATTCATGCGTGGATCGCGAACAAGATGAATGATGCGAACGTCCGGGAAAAGTTCCACGAGCACCGGCAGGTGAGGAATGAACGCCGGATTCTTGCAGAAGAAGCGTTTGCCTTCCCCGCCAAAGCACCAGAGAACGCGTCTTACCGATTCATGCACATGACGGATTTCATCCGGAGAGAAATCGGCCCACGCGCGATGCGTGCAGGTCACTTCGTAGGGATCCTCGCGAAACCAGTCCGCCCAGATGGCGACGGGGTCGGACGGGCTGGTGGCTTCAACCTCGACACTGTCGCCCAGGAACCGCTCCTCCCGAAAGTTGAGCTTGAAGCGACGTCTCAGCATCTCCGCCCCGCAAAAACAGGTGCGGAAAATATGCATGGTGTGGGTGATGTAGGCGAGGTCCGGATGTGTGCAAAGCAGGTCTTGCAACATGGAAGAGCCGGATCGCGGCATTGAGGCAAGGAATATCGGCCGGTCGATGACGATGCCGGAAGTGCTGATTTTCAGAACCGAGCGTTCATACCACGTGAGAAAACGGTTTATGGCGCGGGATGGTTTTTCGGGAATGACCCATTGATTCCTGGAAAATGCCGCCAAGAAGATGCGGGACAGAAGATTCGGAAACCAGGGCGGCTCGTTCATGCCTTTCTTATAGTCGCTGCGAGTCGGTCCACAAAATTAAAACGGATTGGAATTTGCTTTTGGACGCATCTTGACGCTTGACCGCCGCCCTGATGGGTCACCCCTCGGTGACAATGTGGACTCGAAATCGGCTGAGATTATTTCACATTCAACTCGCGCTGAATGCCGAATTTTTCGATGCGCTTGCGCAGCGTCGCGCGGGTGATGCCGAGCAACTTCGCAGCGTGGACCTGGTTGTTGTTCGTTTCCTTGAGCGCCTGGATGACCAGTTCGCGTTCCACGGTGGGAATGACTTTCAACTTCGGATCGCGCTTGGCCCATTGAAACAGTCGCCGCGCCATCGCCGCAGCATCGTTCACGACCTCGTCGCTGGCTGTCCCCAGCACCGGAGGTAGAGACGCGCCGCTTGAATTCTGACCGGAAATCTCCGGTGGCAGGTCGCTTTGCAAAATCGCGTCGCCTTTCGCCATGACGTACGCGCGGCGGATGACGTTCTCCAGTTCACGCACGTTGCCCGGCCAATGATATTTTTCAAGCGTCCGGATGACGTTGGTGGCGATGGATTTCGGCGGGCGCTGTTGTTCCCGGGCGATTTTTTTCAGGAAATAATTTACCAGCAATGGGATGTCGTCACGCCGGTCGCGCAACGGCGGAATGTGGATGCGCACCACATTGAGCCGGTAAAACAAATCCTCGCGGAATTGTTTGGCGGCCACGGCCTGTTCCAGCGCCTTGTTGGTGGCGGCGATGACACGCACGTCCACCTGAATCGGCTGGTTGCCGCCGACGCGCTCGAAGGTGCCGGATTGCAGTACGCGCAGGATTTTCGTCTGCGTGGCCGGCGTCATGTCACCGATTTCGTCGAGGAAAATCGTGCCCTTGTTGCATTGTTCAAACTTGCCGATGCGTTGCAAGGTCGCGCCGGTGAAGGCGCCGCGTTCATGACCGAAGAGCTCGCTTTCGAGCAATTGCTCGGGGATGGCGGCGCAGTTGACCGCGAGGAATGGCTGCTGGCTGCGGTGGCTGTGATGATAAATGGCGCGGGCAACGAGTTCCTTGCCGGTGCCGCTCTCGCCGGTGATGAGCGCGGTGGCGTCGGTGGCGGCAACCTGGCCAATGAGCTTGAACACCTGTTGCATCGCCTCGCTGCGGCCGACAATGCCGAGTTCGTAGTCCTCGGATTCCAGCAACGGCTCGTAGGAAACGACCTGCCGCATGTCGCGCGCGGCTTTGAGGGCGTTGGCGACAATTTCCTTGAGCTTCGGCACATCGAACGGCTTGAGCAGATAATCGTAAGCGCCCAGCTTCATCGCTTCGATGGCGGTCTGCGTCGTGCCGTAGGCGGTCATCAGGATGACGAGGAGTTTGGGATTGCTCGCGCGGATGCGGCGAAGGGTTTCCAATCCGTTCATACCGCCCATGCGCACGTCCATGAGTACGAGATCGGGCTTGAATTTGGGAATAATTTTCAACCCGTCCTCGCCACTAGCAGCGGTGGCCAACTCGATTTCCGGCGGAACAAAAATCCGCTGGAACGAATACCGCACGTCCTCTTCATCATCAATCAGCAGCAACTTGCTCATTTTCGCGCTGCAACATAACGGATTTGGGGCGGACGAACAGTGAATTTTGCAGGCGGATGGTGCTGGGGGGGCGCAACTTGACACTGCCGCTGTGCCATTGCGGTGTCAGCGGAACGCCGGTCTCCGATCCGGCGTGTTTCCAGACACAATGTCCCTGCCAGCCGGGCTGGAGGCCGGCGCTCCGGCGGCAGCGTTAAATTGTGCCGGCGTCAGGGATTAAGCATCGCGCGATAGAACTGCTGATTGGCCGGCAGGCTGTTCGTGTAGGTCCAACGGCTTGAAGTGAGGGTGTTGGTGGTCAGGGACTGCCAGTTGAGCAGATCGGGTGAGGATTGAAGCGCAAAGGTCTGGCCGGAAACGCCATTAACGCCAATACAAAATTGTGCGGCGTTTAATGCTGAGATGTCCAGAACCGGGGGTTGTCGGCTGGAAACAATTTCAACCAATTGCGGTGCATAAAGATAACGCGTATGCACACCGTCGGAAATTTTCCCGTAAATGGCGTAGATGCCCGGCGGCACATTAGTGGTGGTCAAACCAAGATTTGAATAATAATACACCGAACCCGCGCCCGTACTTGCCACCTGGTCTTGAAGGATGAGCGTGCTGTTGGTATTGTATGGGTTGAGATCCTGGTCGAAATAAATCGAGAGCGTCACGTTGGAACTCCCGGCATATTGGTAATACAAGGTGGTGGCGATCAAATTGCCTGCCGTGATTGTATTGGTGCCCGAGACGTCGAATTTGATGATGTTCGGCCACGTTCCGTTGTTCACCGGCAACGGAGTGCGATTTGCGTTTGTGCCGCCTCCGAAATCCCACGATTGATTGTAACCATCGCGAATGGCCGGATCGCTGGGAAGACCCAGCGGACGGTCCAGGCTGGTCCGGTCGCCGCCACCGATGAGGCTGTAATAAAATCCGGCAACGACTCCTTGGGCCTCATAAGGGACATACCAGTTCATTCGCTCGGTTCCGGTCATGGATGCTTCCGTATCGCTGCATGGCGTGTTGGTATTAATGGTGCCGTGATACCAGAGATGCACATTGGAATGATATTCGTAGGGATCGGAAGAAAGAAAGACAGGCGGGTAACCGCCGCTTAATTGCGTCAGTTGTCGCCGATAGGCGCCCGCCACCGGTTCGCCATTGGGATCAAGCTCACCAGTAGGAAAGCCGGTGCTCCCCAAATCTTCCCAATAATTATCGGCAAACAAAACGTTCGCGTAGGTGTTGCTGGCGGATGCATCCACAACGGAGCCTATAATTCTATCATTAAAACCATCGTTATTAAGCGGATGCGGATCCAAGGTGGTAAGCTGATCCACCCAGATGCCGTTGGTTCCCAGCAGGCGACTGATTTCAGATATCAATGAGCCACCGCGACTATGGCCAATCAAATGAATGGGAAATTCCACCAACGCATGGCCATTCAGGTCCGAAATGGTGTTTGTTTGCGACAGCACATAGCTTGCGATCCGGGCGACATTGGTAGTGCTGATGTTATAAGGTGCGGTGCCTCCGGCCATTTGACTCCAATCAAGTTTCACCACCATCTCACCGGTGTCGGTGGTCAACGGCGGGCTGTTGGTGTCGCGTTCCCATTGATAATAATAATTGGTGCCGTCCGTGGTGAGGATAATCGTGTAAATTGTTATATTGGTGCTCAACCCCGGATAGCGATTGTGGAAGTAAGTCGGTATTTCGTCGGCCATGCCCGTTATCCAGCCGGTGACGTCGCCGTTATATCCATGCGTAATAATCGTCACGCCGGCAGCTTTTGTGGAACCCGGGATAAGCGTACTCAGCAAGAAAAAAAGTACGCTGAACAAGCAGCCTTCCTTTGCGAGACTGATGGACAACTTCCTCATAAGGTCGCTTAAAGAATAACACCAGTTTGGTTTGAGGGCGACGGAATTTCGCCGGATTCCTTGTTTGACCTTGCCCCGGGCATGACCTAGACTGAAAGTCCTTTTTGAAATGAAAATTGTCGTTTGCGACCCGATCTCTCCCAAAGGCATCGAACTGCTCCAGCAGCGGCCTGAATTTGAAGTGGTTGTTTTGCCCAAACGGCTGCCCGAGCCGGAATTGCTGCCGGTGGTGGCGGACGCCGTCGCGCTGCTGGTGCGTTCCGAAACCAAGGTCACGCGCAAGGTGATCGAAGCCGCCCCGAAATTACGCGTCGTGGGCCGCGCGGGCGTCGGGGTGGATAATGTGGACATCGCCGCCGCCACACAGCATGGCACGGTGGTGATGAACACGCCCGGCGGCAATACCGTGACCACGGCCGAACTCAGCTTTGCCATGTTACTGGCGCTCGCGCGCAAGGTGCCGCAGGCGCACACCTCCATGGCAGCGGGCAAATGGGACCGCAAACTGTTTCAAGGCATGGAATTGCTGGGCAAAACGCTTGGCATCCTCGGCATGGGCCGCATCGGTTCGGAAGTCGCCAAACGTGCCAAGGCGTTCGGGATGCGGGTTATTGCCTACGATCCTTATCTTACGGAGGACCGTGCCAAGGCCGTCGGCGCGGAATTCGCCGACAGTGTCGATGATGTTTATCGCGTGGCGGATTTTATCACCGTGCACATGCCGGTCACGCCGGAAACCAAACACATGTTAAACGCCGCGGCGTTCAGTAAGATGAAACCCGGTGTCCGTCTGGTAAATTGTGCCCGCGGCGAAATTATTTCCGAGAACGACCTGATTGCCGCGCTCGAATCGGGCAAGGTTGCCGGTGCGGCGTTGGATGTTTTTGCCGTGGAACCGCTGCCCGCCGATCACCCGTACCGCAAACAGCCCAATGTGATTTTGACGCCGCACCTGGGCGCGAGCACGCAGGAGGCGCAGGAAAAATGCGGCATTGAAGTCGCCGAAGTGGTCACCGCCTATCTGCTGACCGGTGAAGTCCGCAATGCGGTGAACCTGCCGTATCTTGACGCCAAAACCTATGAGCAGGTGAAGCCTTATCTGCCGCTCGGCGCGGCGCTTGGCAAATTGTTGGCGCAACTTTCGCCCGCCAGTGCGGATCGCATCTACATCACCTACGGTGGCCACGCACGGGAATTGCCGAACACGGACCCGGTCACCCGCGCGGTTTTGCAGGGGTTTCTGGCCAGTAGCGCGATCAAGGACGTGAACAACGTCAATGTCCGTGCGGCGGCCGCCAGCATCGGCATTACCGTCGAGGAAAAGAAATCCGACGAGCCGGTCACGTTCAATGAATGGCTGCACGTGCAGGTTTTCAACAACGGACAGAAGCTGATTTCGGCGGGCGGCACGTTTTTCGGTTCTCCGAACAATCCGCGCATCGTACGACTGTACAGCACGCCGGTGGAAATTCCGACCAGCGGTACCTTGTTATTGCTCAACAACAAGGACCGGCCGGGCATGGTCGGTTATCTCGGCACGTTGTTAGGGAAACATAAAGTGAACATTGCCAACATGAGCCTGACCCGCGACACTGCGGGCGGGCTGGCACTGACGGTATTGAATCTCGACAGCGCCCCACCGCCGGCGGTGCTGGAAGAACTCCAAAAAGACGCTGACATCAGCAACGTGAAAGTGATAAAATTGTGACCGTGGTCAGGAAGAACAAACAAAATATGAAAATTAAAGCCAAAATAATTTTTTTGATTGCGCTGGGTGCGTTCCTGCTGGTGTTCCCCTCTGCGCGCGCCGCCACGGCCAACGCATCCGCCAGCGCGGCGTCGGCCGATACCGGCACCAATGTCAACCTGAATGCCACCATGACGGCGTTGTTTGGCAACCCGGTGCTTGCCCGGGGCAAAGGTTTTGAAATCAAGCAGAGTGATTTGGACGAAGTGATGACCGGCATCAAGTCCGGTGCGGCCATGCGCAACCAGGCCATTCCCGCGGCACAAATGAAACTGATTGAGGGTCAAATGCTGGACCGGCTCATTCAGGTCCAGTTGTTGTTACAAAAAGCCACGGATGCCGACCGGGCCGCCGGAAAAAAGATGGCTGATTTGCAAATGAAAACACTTTTGGACAGGGCCGGTTCACAGGAGGCGCTGAATCGTCAGTTCACAGCCCTGGGCATGTCAACGGGCCAGTTAAACGCGCGCCTGATACAGGAAGGCACCGCGCAAGCGGCGCTGGAGCGTGAATTGAAAATCACCGTGACGGATGCCGAGGCCAGGAAGTTTTACGACGATCATCCGGCGGAATTTGAACAGCCGGAAACGGTTCGGATCGCGCAGATTTTTTTGAGCACGCATGATCCGCTCACGGGCGCGGAATTATCGGACACGGACAAGGCAGCCAAGAAAAAAGAGATCGAAGATATTTTGAAGCACGCCCGGGCCGGCGAGAATTTTAGCAACCTGGTGGAACAATATTCCGAAGATCCCGGTTCCAAGGATAAAGGCGGTGTCTACACCGTTGCCCGCGGCCAGACGCTGCCGGAATTCGAAGCGGCCGCATTTTCGTTGAACAGCAATCAAATCAGCGATGTGGTGGCGACCGCCAGTGGTTACCACCTCATCAAATCGCTGGAGAAAATGCCAGCCAAAAAGCTGGATTACGCCACGGTTGCCGATGATCTGAAGCGGGCGCTCATCCAGCAAAAGGCGGCCAAGCTTGCGCCACCCTACATGTCCACTTTGAGAAAGGGGGCGGGCGTGGAAATTCTCGACCCGGAATTGAATGCCGTGGAGCAGGAAATCCAGTCCGAGGCCGCCACCAACGCGCCGGTGGCGCCAGATGGAAAGTAACGGCATGTTGAAGTGTGCTTGCCAAACGGGTCGGGTCGCCTCATTTTGGGGAGCAGTATGAAAACGCAGTTGGGCATAGTCATTCTCGTGGTGGTTTGTGTGGGAATGGTTGTCGCTTTGGTGGCGGAAAAGAAACGCGCGGATACCGAGCAGAAAAAGGACTCGGATACGATCCTCGATTTTTCCAACCAGTTGGCCACCGCCGACATCAATCTCGACGGATTGCGTCAGGTCAATTTGATACTGACCAACGATTTCGTGGCCGCCCAACAAACGCTGACGGTGCTCAGCAACCAGTATGTCGCGGCTTCCGCTTCGCTCTCGAACACCACCGCCGCGCTCAAAACTGCCCAGGACCAGATCGCCGATTTGGAGGCGCAGAATCAGGCGCTGGATCAGCAAGTCGTGAACATGACCAATACCATTGTCAACTTGTCCACGCAGATTGCCGAGACCCAGATGAAACTGGTCGAATCCGAAACGAACAATGTGTTTCTCGAAAACGAATTGAAACGTCAGGTGGCCGAAAGGGTCGATCTGGAACGCAAGTTTAATGATTTGTCCCAGGTCCGCACCCAGGTGAGGAAATTGCGGGACGACTTGCTCATGGCGCGCCGGTTGCAATGGATGCGCGCCGGGACCGATCCCAACCAGCAACGCAAGGGAGCCCAGGTGCTCATGGCGCGCGGATCCGTGACCAACCGGATGGTCGGGCCGGCGCACTACGACTTGAACGTCGAAGTCAGTTCTGATGGCTCGGTGCAGGTGGTTCCGGCGATGACCAACGCGCCGGCCACGACCAACCGGTCGTCACCGTGAGGCACCCCGAAACGGGTCGCTTTTTGATTGTTCATGCCGACGTACGAATACCTCTGCCGAAAATGCGGGTGTGAGTTTGAGACGCTTCAATCCATTTCCGCCCAGCCGTTGAAGGTTTGTCCGGAGAACCTCTGTCCGCGAAAAAAATGGGGCCGTGGCCGGGTAAAACGCAAGATCAGCGCGGGCGCGGGGCTTTTGTTCAAAGGCAGTGGTTTTTATATTACCGACTACCGCAGCGAGGGCTATAAACAGGCGGCGAAAAAAGATTCCACGCCGGCCAAACCGGCCGGTGGTGACGCCAAACCCGCTGCCGGGGCCGAAAGCAAACCCGCAAAGCCGACGTCGGCCAAAGCTTGATCATGTTCCGTAAGTGTTGCCTGCGCGACCTTGGTTGCACCGTCGCTTTGTTCGGCGTTTTCTGCGGGAACGCGCCCGCCCAACTTTCGTTGCCGGATGTCAATTTAACGCGCAGTGTTTCCGGCCAATTTGTTGTCACCGATGCGGGGCCCGGCCCCCTGGTATCGCCACTGGCCGCGGCGGTGACCAACGCCGATTGCGTCCGGCTTGAACCAGCTGTGCTGGCCGTGTCCGCCGAACGAATCAAACAAGCCTTGTGGCGCGAGCTCGGCGTTGATGCGGCAGCGCCGTGGCGCGGGAAGATTTTCCTCGAACTGCACCCGGCCCGGTCGCTGGACGAAAATGTCACCGTCCTTTCGGAACATTTCATTAATGGCTGGGATTACCACGTCGCCCTGCCGGATGTCCTGCCCCGCATCCGTTTTGTGCGCGCCTTGATCAGTGTGGTGTTGCTTGAATTCGCCAACCGCGACGCCGGTGCGCGCCCGGCGGAAATCCCCGCCTGGCTGACCGATGGCTTGTCACAACAGTTGCTGGCGACGGGCGCGGTCGAAGTTGTCTTGTCCTCGCCCGGCAGGGCCGCGAACGGCCTGGTGGAAAGCCAGATGATCGCGACCGAACGCGGCATTGACCCGCTGGCCGATGCGCGGGACGTATTGCGGGATCATCCCGGGTTGACGTTTGAGCAATTAAGCTGGCCGACGGAGGCGCAAGTCTCCGGCGCCGATGGCGGTGTGTATCGCGCCAGCGCGCAGTTGTTTGTAAATGAACTGCTGAAATTGAGACACGGCCCGGCCCATTTGCGCGTGATGTTGCAGGCAGCGCCCAATTATTTCAACTGGCAGACCGCTTTTCAAAACGCCTTTCGCGCCGATTTTGCGCAGCCACTGGACGTGGAAAAATGGTGGGCGTTGCAGGTGATAGACTTTGCGGCGCACGATCCCGGCCCAACGTGGACGCCGGCGGTCAGTTGCGAAAAGCTCGACCAGATTCTCAACGTGCCGGTGGACTTTCGCACGGCCTCGAATGCCCTGCCCGCGCATGCGGAAGTTTCGCTCCAGGCCGTGATTCGCAACTTTGATTCCGCGCGGCAGGCGGCGATTCTCCAGACCAAATTGCGCGATCTTGAACTGGCACAACTCCGCATGGCCCGGCCCCTGGCGGCCTTGACCGCGGGTTATCGCGCCGCCCTGGCTGATTACCTGGGCCAAAGCCAGGAAACGGTGTCCACGCCCCCTTTCGGCAGGCATCCATCGGCCGTGCCGCAAAAAGCCGGCGCCGCTGATACGTTGAAAAAATTGGATGCGCTCGATGCCCAAAGACGCCCCATCGAATCATCCATCAAACCGGACATCTGGCGACCGTAAGCCTGGTCTCGTTGAACGGGGTGGCGGGAAAATGGTCAACTTGACAGGGCGCAATTCAAATCTATAGTTCGCTACCAGGAAAATGAAGGATGACCATTTAACGGCCAACGGCGAGGAACCGCCGTCAGACCACCGACTCCAAAGTTTGAAGGAGTTTCGCTCCGCCGGGCGCGGCTTCTGGCGCGACGTTTCGGATGCCGAGTGGAACGACTGGCGCTGGCAGCTCAAACACCGCATCACGACGCCGGAACAATTGCAGCGCCTGATGCCCACGCTCACGCCGGAGGAGTTCGCCGGCGCGAAACTCGCAAACCACAAGCTTGCGCTGGCCATCACGCCGTATTTTTTCAACCTGATCGATCCGGTGGATGAGCACTGTCCCATCCGGCGGCAGGTCATTCCGCGTGTCGAGGAAACACACACTGCGCCCTGGGAAATGAGCGACCCGTGCGGCGAGGATTCGCACTCGCCCGTGCCCGGTCTGGTGCACCGGTATCCCGACCGCGTGCTGTTTCTGGTCACCGACCGGTGCGCCTCGTATTGCCGTTATTGCACGCGCTCGCGGCTCGTCAGCAACGCGAACGGCTATGATTTTCATCCCGAATTCGACAAGCAGATCGAATATATCGCGCAGCACAAGGAAGTCCGTGACGTGTTGCTGAGTGGCGGCGACCCGCTGTTGTTGAGCGATGAAAAACTCGAAAGTCTTTTGGGCCGGCTGCGCGCCATTCCGCATGTGGAATTTTTGCGAATCGGCTCGCGGATTCCGACATTCCTGCCGCAGCGCATCACGCCGGAACTCTGCGCGATGTTAAAGAAATTCCATCCGCTCTTCCTGAGCATTCACTCCAACCATCCGCGCGAGTTGACAACGGAAGTCCGCGACTGCGGTCGGGCGCCTGGCCGACGCCGGCATTCCGCTCGGCAACCAGTCCGTGCTGCTCAAGCGTGTCAACGACGACGCGACGGTGATGAAGGCGCTCGTTCAGAAACTGCTCATGTGCCGCGTGAAGCCATATTACCTGTACCAGTGCGATTTGATTTCCGGTTCGGCGCATCTGCGGGCGAGCGTCGCCAAGGGTCTGGAAATCATGGAACAACTGCGCGGACACACGACCGGCTATGCCGTGCCGCAATACGTCATTGACGCGCCCGGCGGTGGCGGCAAGGTGCCCATTAATCCTGAATACGTCCTTTGCCGCAATGCCGGCCGGGTGCTCATCCGCAATTACGAGGGCAAAGTCTTCGAGTATCCCGAAGCCGAGGATGGCACGCCGCTGTCCACGCCGCCGAAAGAAATCAAACAACCGGAGCTGGTTTAATCTCCGGGGCCAACTTCGTTTCCCCAGGAAGTGGCAAGCGCCGAAGGGGTATTCTTTTTCTTTTGTGTTTACTTTCGTTTGTATCTTCTTATAATTAGGACGCTTTAGTCGTTTAAAAGCGATTTTCAACGTTTCAAATGATAAAATGCGCCGGGGGTAGTTGATGGACCGGGTGGCGTTAAAAAATAGAGAGGACTGAATATGAAAACTAAAATGATTGGTGCTGGTTTTGTGTCGTGTCTGATTATTGTCTCACTCAGTGGATGTGGAAATAAAGAGACCTCAACGCCTTCAACGACGGAGGCCCCAACAGCTGCTGAAAGTGTAACCACGAATGCGCCAGCCCCCGCCGCGACTAAAGTCGAAACGAATACGGTCATAACGACTACGGCCACGGCAGTCACGGAAACAACCCAGGCGGTATCGCAAGCGATTGCTCCGGCAACCCAAGCGGTGACGCAGGCGGTTGCGACAGCTTCAACCCAGACGGCAACGGTTGCGACCCAGGCTCAGAACCTGATTGATCAGGCGAAGAATCTCGTGGGCGAAAAGAAATACCAGGACGCCTTGGATACCTTGAAACAGTTGAGCGGTTTCAATCTGACGCCGGAACAACAGAAAACGGTGGACGATCTCAAAACGCAGATCCAAAACCTCATGTCGAATCAGACGGTGTCCAACGCGGTGAACGGCGTTGGCAACCTGTTGGGTAAGTAAGCGCCGATTTGGCGGTTAACCGTCCGGACAGGAAAAGAAACCTGTTTTTGGGAGTATTCAGGACTTGCAGCGGGAAATACCGGCTGCAATCCTTTCTCCTTGAAGGGCGGCAACTCGATGGTACGAGTTCCGGGTTTATTGTGCCGTGGTAAAACCCGCGGATCACGTGGCGTTTGCGTTTGAATCAACAATATCATTGAGGTGGTTTATGCGAAATGCGGCATCGTCTTCTCACCGCTGGCGGTTCTTCCGCGCCGGCGGCTTCAACCAGGTCGTTCTCAACTCGGGAGCGGACCTCCTCAACCTCGACCAGCTCGACCAGAAGCTTTGGGTTGCCCTGGCCTGTCCCACCACGGGCGTCGAGTTTGATAAAACCACGCTCACGCTGATTGACACGGACAAGGACGGTCGGATCCGCGCGCCGGAGTTGATTGCCGCAGTCAAATGGGCCAGCAGCTTGCTTAAAAACCCGGATGACTTGCTTAAAGGCAGCCCGACGCTGCAACCGGCGGCGATCAACGACGCCAATCCGGAGGGCAAACTGATTGCCAGTTTTGCCAGGCAGGTGTTGGGCAAGACGGACAGTGCCGAAATCACCATTGACGAAGCCGCCGCCGCCGCTCAGACGTTTGCCGCCAAACCATTTAACGGCGACGGCATTATACCGGCGGATTCTGCCGGCGACGACGCGACCAAAGCCGTCATTGCCGACATCATCAACTGTCTCGGCGCGGACACCGATGCCAGCGGCAAGCCCGGCATCAACCAGGCCAAGGTGGACCGGTTTTTCGCCGACGCCGCGGCCTATTCTGATTGGTGGAAAAAGGCCGAAGGTGACGCCGCCGTGTTGCCACTGGGCGTGAACACCGAAGCCGCTTCCGGCGCCGTCAAGGCCGTCAAGGCTAAGGTGGACGACTATTTTGCACGCGGACGGGTGGCTGCCTTCGATCCACGCTCCATCAACGCGCTGAACCGCGACGAGAAGGAATTCGCCGCGCTGAGCGCCAAAGACCTGACCAACACACACGCCGACATCGCCAGCCTGCCGCTGGCTCAAGTCGGAGCCACCACTCCGCTGCCTTTGACTCAAGGCATTAATCCGGCGTGGGCCAGCGCCATTGCCGCGTTGCAAACCCATGCCATCGTGCCGCTGCTCGGTGCCCGGACGGTCCTGACCGAGGCGGATTGGAACGCGCTGCTCGGCAAACTCGCCGCTTTCGATGCCTGGAACGCGGGCAAGACCGGCGGTTCGGTCGAAAAAATCGGATTGAAGCGCACGCGGGAAATTATTGCCACCAAAGCCAAGGACACGTTGACGGCGCTCATCGGCAAGGACAAGGCGGAGGAAGGTCATGCCCAGGCCATCATCGGCCTGCACCGGTTGATACATTATCACCGGGATCTCGCCCGGCTCTGCCGCAACTTCGTCAACTTCAGCGATTTTTATGGACGGAAGGACAAAGCCATTTTCCAGGCAGGCACACTTTATCTCGACCAGCGCAGTTGCGATCTTTGCCTGTCGGTGGATGACGCGGGCAAACACGCCGCCATGGCGGGCATGGCCGGCACCTATCTCGCCTATTGCGATTGCGTGCGCAAAGGCAGCGGAGAAAAATTGTCCATCGTCGCCGCGATTCACCGGCGGCGATTCCGACAATCTCATCGTTGGTCGCAATGGAATTTTCTATGACCGCCAGGGTCGCGACTGGGATGCCACCATCACGAAGATCGTGGACAACCCGATCAGCATCCGGCAGGCGTTCTGGTCACCTTACAAGAAACTGGTGCGCTTGATTGAGGAACGCGCTGCAAAACAGGCCGCAGCCGCGGACGCCGATGCCAATGCGCAATTGACAAGCGTTGCCAATGCACCCCTTGTCCCGGCCAGCCCGGCGGCGCCGGCGGCTCCAGCAACTCCGGCCAAACCCGCTTTTGATCCCAGTGTCATTGCCTTGCTGAGTTTGGCTTTGGGCACTTTGGCGGCAGCATTCGCCGGTCTTCTGGGTTTTCTTAAAGGGTTTGAATCGTGGCAGGTGCCGCTGGTCATCGTCGGAATCATGCTGGTCATTTCCGCCCCGTCCATGGCTATCGCCTGGTTGAAATTGCGCAAGCGCAACCTCGGTCCGATTCTCGACGCCAACGGCTGGGCGGTGAATGCCAAAGCGAAAATGAATGTGCCGTTCGGCAGCGCCCTGACCGGCGTGGCGGCTTTGCCGCCGGGTTCCACGTTTAGTGCGGCGGATAAGTATGCCGAAAAACCCTCCGTCTGGCCCAAACTGCTGCTCGTCGCGTTTGTCGTCTGGTTTATTTGGGCATTTCTCAATGACAGCCAAGGCCGGCTTTACAATTGGACTGATGGCAAACACGGTACGCCGCCGCTGGCGGTTCGGGAACAAATCGCCAAAGACAGGCTCGACCAGGCCGCGGCTAATAAAGCCAAAGCTGCTGCGGCGACGGGGGCGGTGCCGGCGGCGCCGGTAACACTGGTGGCTCCGACCAATCCGGCGGCTCCGCCCAAACCATAATTCATCGGTTAAACTTACGCCCATGAAAGTCACGATACCGGAAGAGTTGAAGAAGGATATTCCTCAAACCACGTGGGGTAAAATTCTCGCGGCCACGCCCATCGTCATGACCGTCATCGCCACTTTGCTGGCCGGACTCGCCTCCAGCGAGATGACCCGTGCCCAATACGACCGCGCCTTTGGCGCGCAACTTCAATCCAAGGCGGGTGACCAATGGGGTTATTTCCAGGCCAAGAAACTGCGCGCCGCCCTGATGCGCAATTCGTTTGAACTCCTCCAGGCCACCGCCGACGTCCACCCGCTCGAAAATCCGGCACTGGATAAAATTCCATCCGTGGCCGCTCCCGCGCTCGACACAAACCTGCAAACTGCTCTTGCCGCCGTTGAAACGGAGAAGCCCGAAACCGAAATCGCCGGGGACTTGAAGGGGGTGGACGACAAAGCTCTCGCCGCCGCGCTGCAAGCCGCCCGCGATCAGGCGCGGGATTTTGATGCCGCGCTCGCCCCGGCCAATCAGGCCATCTCGCAGCTTGAAAAGTCACTGCCCGCCAGAGATAAATCCGCTGCCCGGGATTTGACCGCCACCAAAATGCGCTATTCCGGCATGCGTTACGATGCCGAAGCCGCCTTGAACCAGAACGTCGGCTACCTGTTGGAACTGCAGGTCCGCAAGGCAAACCTCTCGGCGGAGCGACACCACCGGCGTAGCCAGGAGTTTTTCTTTGGTATGCTCGCCGCGCAGGCGGGCATCATCGTTTCCACCTTTGCCATGGCCGCACGGCAACGCAATCTGCTCTGGACCCTCGCGGCGGCCGCCGGCATCGCCGCCGTCATCTTTGCCATTTACGTTTACCTGCGGGTATAGCAGCCCTTTAATATAGCAGGAGACGACGTAAGGAGTCTCTAATTTCGGTTTTAAAGTCGGAGAGTATTGAGACTCGTCACCTCGTCTCCTACAGGAAAACGGGGGGTCAGAACAAAGTTTTTCTTCGCGCCTTTATGTCTTCACGGTTAAATTTTGGCGTAAATGCCACGTGAAACGACTGCAGCCAAAGCCAAGCGCCTGAAGAAAATCATCGCCGCGCTGGATCGGGCCTATCCTGAAGCGCACTGCGAGTTGGATCACAGGAGCCCGCTGGAATTGCTCATCGCTACGATTCTTTCCGCGCAATGCACGGATAAGCGCGTCAATATCGTTACGCCGGTGTTGTTCAAAAAATATCGCCCGGCGGCGGACTACGCCAACGCACCGCTCGCGGAGTTGGAGCAGGCCATCAGAACGACCGGCTTCTTCCGCAACAAGGCGCGCAACATCAAAGCGGCCTGCCAGGCCATCGTCGAAAAGCATGGCGGACAGGTCCCACAAACGATGGAGGAATTGATTCAGCTCGGCGGCGTCGGGCGTAAAACCGCCAACGTTGTTCTGGGCAACGCCTTTGGCATCAATGTCGGTGTGGTGGTGGACACGCATGTTGCGCGATTGTCGCATCGGCTCGGATTGACGAAGCAGAAGACGCCGGAGAAAATCGAGCGTGAATTGATGGCGCTCGTGCCGAAAAAGCAGTGGACGTTGTTCAGTCACTGGCTCATCTGGCATGGCCGCCGCCGTTGCTTCGCGAGGAAGCCCGATTGCGTTCATTGCGAGGTATTCATGCTTTGTCCGCGAATTGGAGTTAACGTGAAATCAAACCACGGATGAACACGGGTTTGATAGACACCCCTCGCCCCGTCCCTCTCCCCGCTTGGCGGGGAGAGGGTGGCCGAAGGCCTGGAGAGGGGATCTTATGTTCGACCATCCGTGTTAATCCGCGGTTAAAATGAATTCCTGGCTGTTACTCAATTCTGGTAAGTGCGATCCGGCGTTAAATATGGCGCTCGACGAGGCGTTGCTGGAGGTTGTGGCGTGCTTGGGTCGGCCGGTGCTGCGGTTTTACGGCTGGAATGAACCGGCGGCGACGTTCGGTTATTTTCAGAAATTTGCCGAGGTCGAACGCGCGACATTGTTGCGTCCGCTCATCCGCCGGCCCACCGGCGGGGGTATCGTGCCGCACGACGCCGACTGGACCTATAGCCTCGCCTTTCCACCGGATCATGATTGGCATTCGCTCAAGGCCGAGGAAAGTTATCGGCGGGTTCACGAATGGATCCGGTTGGCATTTGCGAAATTGACGGTCAGCTCTGAACTTGCACCTGCCTGTAAAAAATCCGCGCTCGGCGAATGCTTCGTCGGGCATGTAAAATTCGATTTGCTCCGGCGCGGCAAAAAAATTGCGGGTGCGGCCCAACGACGCAACAAATTGGGGTTATTGATTCAGGGTTCAGTCCAACCACCGCCGATTTCTTTGGTCCGGACCGATTGGGAGCGGGCCATGGGCGAAGTTGCGCGCGGGGACTTTGGCGTGTTCTGGGATAATTTTTCACCAGATGCCGAGTTGCGTGAACGGACGGAAGCATTAGTCCGTCAAAAATATTCCCAACCGGAATTTATAACCATGCGCTGACCGTTTACATTTGGTTGCGATGTGGGAACATGTCCCGCAATCATCGTGAAGAAAGCTGCCTCGGGACTGGCCGTATTCATGGTTTTCGCCATCACGGCGAAAGCGGTGGTATTGTTCAGCGATTCCTTCGATTATCCCGACGGCCCGTTGGTGACGGAGAGTGCCAATTTATGGGCGCACCACAGCGGCTCGGTTACCGGCGAAGTCATGGTTGTGTCGGGCCGCGTGTTATTGAGTGAGGCCAATACCGAGGATGTCCATGCATTTCTGGCCGGCCAGCCCTATCCTGCTCCCGGCACAACCAATATATTTTATGCCAGTTTCAAGGTGAAATTCACCACGCTGCCGAGCAGTAGCGGAACCTACTTCGCTCATTTCAAAGATTCAGGTAATGGTTTTCGGGCGCGCGTCTGGGCGCTGACGGGCGGGGCGGCGCCTGGCAGATTCCGGCTGGGAATTTCGTCCACCAGCGGCTCGGTCATCAATATTACCAGTCCCATGGATTTGCGCCTCAACACGGATTACATCGTGGTGGCCCGCCTGGTGAACAGTAATTCGGTCAGCACGCTTTGGATCAATCCGACGGCGGAAACGGATACCAATGTTTCGACCAGTGAAGGGGTTTCAACTTTTATTGTGGCCGGCTACGCCTTTCGCGAAAACACCGGAGAAGGTGTGTTGAGCGTGGATAATCTAAAAATCGGCACCACCTTTGCCGATGTCATTGGCAACGGGCCGGCTGCTGAGCCGCCGACCATCGTCTCCGGGCCGCAGCATCAAACCGTCACGAATGGTGCCGAGGTTGTTTTCCGTGTGATGGCCACCGGCACACCACCGCTGGCCTATCAGTGGCAGTTGAACGGCACCAATCTGCCCGAGGCGATCAGTTCCAATCTCACCCTGGCCGGAGTGGCTTTTGCCCAGTCCGGTTTTTATACTGTTTCCGTCACCAACACCGCCGGTTCAACCATCAGCGATACGGCGGCCTTGAGTGTTTGGTGCACCGCTCCGCCGGCTTTTTCGTATCTGACTTACAACGTGCATGGCAATGGTCTGACCAATTGGAGCACGAACATGTGGCACGTACAGGCCATCGGCCGCCAGATGCAATACCTCGACCCGGACATTATCACTTTCAACGAAATTCCAGTTACTAACAACTGCACGGCGCAGATGGCGGATTTCGTCACAGCGTTCCGACCGGGCTATTATCTGGCTACCAATTCCATGGACGACGGATTTATCCGGAGCGTCATCCTCAGCCGGTATCCAATCGTTGCGTCGCGCAGTTGGTTGCACGGCGCTGACCTCGCACCGTTTGGTTACACCAATACCAGTCCCGCCCCCGGTTTCACCCGGGATTTGTTCGAGGCGCAGATTGCTCTCCCGGGCTTTCCCCGGCCATTACACGTTTTTGTCGTCCATTTAAAATCGAGCCAGGACGCCGATTCGGTGTCAAAACGCGCGGCGGAGGCGGGCGCCGTTTCCAACTTTTTCGCCACTGTTTATCGACCGGCCAACGGCGATGAACCCTGTGTCTTAAGCGGCGACATGAACGAAGACATTCTCCGGCCGCCGGCGAGCAACCCACAGTCGGTCCAGCGTCTGATTGGCACGCCGACCGGGTTGCAGATGACGACAGCAGTCAATTCGTTCACCGACACCGAAGTGACCTGGTCCATCCAGGACACCAACAACGGGCCCACCGTGCGTTACGATTACATCCTGCCGTGCGCGGCGCTGTTCTCGAACGTCGTCAGCAGCCAGATGTTCCGCACGGATTTGCTGAACCCGCTGCCCTCCAACCTGTATAGCAACGACGACAAGATAGCCTCCGACCATCTCCCGGTGTTCATGGTATTTGCCAATCCATTCAATGTGCCATTCCGGCTGCTTTCCTTAAGGTTGACGAATCAAATCGTTTCCTTGACGTGGGAATCGCAAAGCAACCGGTCGTATAACATCGAAGTTTCGTCGGATCTGATTTCATGGACGCCGCTGGCCATGCATCTGGTGGCAACCGGGACTGATTGCACTCTTCAAACCAATACCTCCGATGCGTCTCGATTTTTCCGGGTCTCTCGCGTGCCGTGAAGCTTGTTTCGCAGCCTGTTAATAAAGTAGGAGACGATGTGAGGAGTCTCTAACTTCGGTTTCAGAATCGAAATAAATTGAGACTCGTCACCTCGTCTCCTGCGGAAAACCGGTTTTTAACGGCTTTCAGGGGATCCAGACCAGTTTCGGATTGTTGGTAATACATTTATTTTTTTTGGAATCCCAGTACGCCGTATTCTTGAACGAGGCCACATGACCGTCGAGGAAAACAAACTGCGCACCGTGTTGATGCAAATCACGGTGAACGAAAGTCCAGCCACCCAGCGCAGGTTGATTTTTGCTGTCGAACAACCAGATGACAGCATCCGGTCGCGAAATTGAGACCAGTCGTATCGGATAATTATTCGAGCCTGTGCCGTTGACATATTCGTTGAGGCAATAATGAAAAAGCTCCGTCCCGTTGCTGCGTCGAGGATTATTGGGACAAATCCAGATCGAATGACCCAGATTGGCGTGGGAGTTGGAACGCCAGGGCATTTCATAATACGACGGCAATCCAATCGTCTGAGGGAGCAAGACGTACCAACTGTTGGTATGTACCGACTGGGTGGGTACCAGCGGAGGATTGGCCCAACCTTCGGGCGGCAAACGATCACCGTGATCTGCCGCGTAAAATTGAGTCGCCGTTCCCCATTGCCTGAGATTATTCCGGCAGGTGACCGCCTGCGCCGAGGCTTTGGCGTGGCCGATGACGGACAACAACAGCGCGGCCAGGATGGCAATAATCCCCATTACCATCAGCAGTTCGATGAGCGTGAATGCCCGGGTTCGTGGCATGGTTCTTCATCCAATACCCCTGGATTAATCAGTTCGATAAAACAAATGTCGGACATCTGTCCAGTAAAACTTATTCACCACTGACACCGTTGCGTTGCCTGTCGGCGCGGCAACGGTTAGCTTCTTTGCATGGTGCGGCTTGTATTATTCGACATTGACGGCACGCTCGTTCACACCGGCGGCGCGGGCATTAAAGCGTTTGCCCGGACCTTCGCGACCGAATTCAACGCCCTCGACGGCGTGGAAAAAATCAGTTTTGCCGGAAGGACGGATGTGAATCTCGTGCGCGAATTCTTCGGCCTCCACCGGATTGCGGCGACGCCGGAAAATTTCCAGCGGTTCTTCGAGCGTTATGTTTTCTGGCTCGACCAAACCGTCGCCCAAAGCAATGGCGGGACCTGCCGCGGAGTATTGGAGTTCATCAACGGTCTGCGAACCCTGACGAATCCGCCGATGCTGGGTTTGCTCACCGGCAACATCCGCCTGGGCGCGGAAATCAAGTTACGCCGCTACCATCTTTGGGAGGTTTTTGAGACCGGTGGCTTTGCCGACGACAGCGAGGATCGCAATCAAATTGCCGCCGCCGCCCTCGAACGCGGCGGTCGCCTGCTGGGCCGGCAATTGCGCGGCGAGGAAATCGTTGTGGTCGGTGACACGCCGCACGACATCCGTTGCGGACGATTCATTGGCGCGAAAACGCTGGCTGTCGCCACCGGCGGCGCGAAACTGGACGAGTTGAGAAAGCATCAACCCGATTGGGCGGTGGAAAACTTAGCTCAAATTGGCGTGCGTGAAGTTTGCTCGACCGAAAGTTTACGGTAGCACCCGTGTCCCGCGGGTGGTTTCGGGCGTCACGCCCGAAATTCACAGGATAGGGACCCGACTGCACTTTATTTCCAACCCTTGTCGTTTCATATCACTCGCCATTCGCAATTTGGCGGGACGCCAAATTAAACCCGCCGGAGGCGGGTGCTACCACAGCTTTTTTAATGTCCGTGACAATGTCCGCCGCAACAGCCGCCGCCCTGTCCGCCGCCCAACGAAGGCGTGGCAGGACCTTCACCCCCAGCGGAAGCGAAGACTGAAAGCTTTTTGGTCAATTTGGTGGAGCCGCAATGGGGACAGGCACTGCCTTTCCAATCGCTGGAACGGACGAGGATTTCGCTGTCGTGCTCGCATTTCTCGCAATGAAATTCGTAAATCGGCATGAACCAAAGATAACTTTTTATTGCAAAAGAACAAGCTGGATCAAATCCAAGAGTGTGCCCGAAAATTCAACTTTTCCAGTAGGAGCCAAGGTGACGGGGCTCAAACCTCTCGAAAATCGGGTACCGTCGAGGAAAGAATGAGCTTCCTCACGTCGGCTCCTACATTTTCCAGACGCGCCCCAACAGAAGGAAACGAAGTTAACGAAGTCTCTTTGTTATCCAAGCCATATTCATTTCGCCTTTTCTTTCAACGGCCAACCATTAACTTTGCCACATGACTCTTTTGCAACGGGCGATTGAAGACTCCATAAAAACCTGCCGTGGGCTTGCGGATTTAGAAGAGCCGCTGAATCGTGCCGCGCAGATGGTTTCGCGTTGTCTGACCTCCGGCCACAAGGTGCTCACCTGCGGCAATGGTGGCAGCGCGTCAGACGCGACGCATCTGGCCTCGGAATTCCTCTGCCGCTTTGTGGAAGATCGCCGGCCGTATCCGGCCATTTCACTCACCGCCGACGGCGGGTTCCTGACCGCCGTCTGCAACGATTACAGCGTTGACGAAATGTTCGCTCGACAGGTTCGGGGTTTGGCCGAAAAAGGCGACGTGCTCATCGCACTTACGACCAGCGGTAAATCCAAAAACGTGTTGCGGGCGCTGGAAGAGGCCAAACGCAAGGGCGTCGAAAGCATCTGTTTTCTGGGCCGTGACGGCGGTTTCACCAAAGGCGTGGCCACGCTGGATTTACTGGTGCCGGGTGATAAAACAGCAAGGATTCAGGAAGGCCATAAGCTGCTCATGCACGTCCTGTGCGAAATAGTGGAAGAAAAACTGCCAAAACAGTAAGACACAGATTTCACGGATTCACACGGAATTGTTTTCCATGTTTTTATCTGTGAAAATCCGAGTAATCCGTGTCTAAAAAATCCGGTGCGCATTCAGCGGTTGGAAGCAGCGGGATTCAGCAGGGTGAAGAGGATCAAAATCCAGGCCGCGCCCCATAGCACAATCCCCAGAGAGCCACATACAACTCCCCAAAACCAGTAAGGCTTGGCCGCATTCCAGTATTTCTTCTGTCGGACGCGGACATTTCCAGAAATCACCAGGGCGGCAACTGCAAAAGGAAATCCAATCAGCGGTAATAATCCCACCAGTCCGCATACAAAACATTCCAGCGAGCTTTTGAGCATCTGGATTCTGGCTTCGATATCGGCGTTCACTTTAATTCCAGTTTTACCCGCGATTCTGCTACAGAAGTGGCGTTGGTTTGCGAGGCGTTCAGGCGGGCAACCTGCCGGCTCTCCAATAATTTGATTTCCCGATGTAGATGGAAAAGGGCTTTGCTGTTGGCGATGGCCAACATCACCATGATCACCAGCAACGTGATTAAAACCAGGACGGTGGAGCCGTTCTGCCGGCGGTGTTTGGAAAAATCTGCAAAGGTAGTTTTCATGGTGCGGTTTTTGCCGCCGCCTCAAATGTAAATTGCAGCGGCAAATGCGTTACCTTGCGGTGTGGTTTCAATTCCAGTTCCCAGCGCCACGCAGTGACGGTCCCACGCGTGTCCATGACCATTTGCGAGGCCTCGACGGCGGTCAGTATTGACTCGGCAAAACCCGATGACGCCAATTGGCGGCGGATTTTACCGGCGGTGAAACGGTAAACGATCTCGTTTGTCCCACAAGGAATGCGCAGAAGCTCGCCGGCTGCGTTGGTCTCAACGGTGATTTTTCCAGTCGTACCGCGGATGTCTGCACGCCAGCGCTCACCGGCACGCAAGGCGGTGGCAACGTCGTCCGTGGTAAGGCGCAACGCCTTCGAGTTATCCCAGCACAGATAGAATGTCGCCAGACCCAACCCGGTGATGACAGCGAATACAACAATGTAAACCAGGCACTCCAGCAACAGATAACCGGCTCGAGCACGCGCACCAGAGATGGGAGATGAGAGTTTCATTTGACGGTGATTTCGCGGACAACCACCCCGATGCCGCGCGGTTCGTCCGATTTCCATTCGAGGCGCAAATGTTTTCCGGTCCTGGTCAACTGAAAACGGCCGGGCGGCAGGGTGGTGGCGGCCTGAGCATGAACTGTATAAATCTGTTGCCCATCCGGAAAGTCCCGCCATTCGCCCGCGGCCAGGATCTCCATTTCGCCATCCACAATTTCCACGGCGACGGCGCGCGAAGTATTCGGCGCGGAGTGATTTTCGTTCGTGCACAAATGAATAGGCCAGGGGCATGATCGCCACCGTGAGAATCGCCATACCGACAGCCAAATCCACCATTAAGAACCCGCGCCGGCAATGATATCCAGCGTTGGATAATTCTAACTTTTCAGTTCTCATAATGTTGACAACATTCGCTTTCAAAATCGCCACCAAAATCCCGAACATGGCCGTTGTAATCAATCCGACGGCCAGCCCATTCAAAATCACCAGACTGCTGGTAATGACATGAGCGGTGGCTTCCTCCTGCTGAAAGGCTTTCGCGTCGAGTGCTTCATGCCAGCCGCGTAAAGCCTCCAAGAATCCGCCGCGCGTGTGCGTCGCGTTAGTCAACCGCCAATGAAATTCGCCGCTTTCGTCGAACGCTCGGACGGCCTCATCGAGTTTTACTCCTTGTTCAATCGCGATAATAATGCGTGCAGCGCGTCGTCGTCCGATTTCATTGGCGGTACAATCGCCCGCCAAGCGGACCGCTTCAGTTTCCGGCACGCCGCCATCGAGCAGCACGGCCAGCATGGCCGAAAACGTCCGTTGCAATCGTTTATGTTTCCACGGAATTGTCCATGCAACCCAGTCCACAAAGGGCCATCCCGGAAATTGAAACCGCCGGGCAAGCTGCGGGCCGCCGACGTAAAGCAACGTCGCAACAGCCAGAAATAGAAAGAGGATGACTTCAAAATCAATCAGCCAGGCCGTGTGGGCAAAGACGAACTGTGTCAATGGCCACAGCCGGATGTTTGATCCCTCAGCGACGCCCTTGAACCGCGGTACGACAAAAGTCATCGTTATCGTCGCCACACCAACAAAGACCGGTGAGAAAAAGAGTATGACCAAAATCATATAATGCACGGCGCTGCGAACGGCGGCCGGACGATCCTGCAGGATTTCGCGACAGGCGGGCAACACGCGCCGCAGGTCGCCAAGTTTTTCACCGGCGCGGAGCATGGCGGAAATTTGCGGCGGCACAAAGCGCGGGACTTTTTCCAATGCCGCAATAAAACGCAGTCCGCTTTCGATGTGCGCCGCCAGCAAATGAAATCGCACGCCAACGGTTCGGTCGCGGCTTTGTGCAAGGGAGAGGATCATTTGTTCAGCCGTCTGGCCACGATTGAGTGCGCTTTCAAGCAAATCTAGAAACAATCGTGCGCGCTCCATGCGGCGCATGGGCACGGTGAGGGAAAGGTGAATCAGGAAAATTATGCCCGCCAGGCTGCCCGCCCAAAAAAGAAAGGCCATCGCCCCCACTGCCAGTCTGGCCGGCAGGTCGCCGCCGGAAGCAAAGATGGCGGAGTTGAAAGCCAGACCCGGCAGCGGCTGAAAAATTGTTTCAACATTCATTGTCACTCCGTCATTCTCCGGAACCGCCCAGCGCATTGAGAAAAGCGACTAGCGCGGCGAACACGGGCTGAATTTGGGACATAATCATTACTGCCAGGGCCAGAATGGAACACGGCAGCGCCGAGTAAAGCAGCAGTTCAGAACGATAAAGGGAACGGGAATGGAATAGTTCGGCGGCGCGCCGAAAACCGGCAGTTAAATCCTCGCCGGATTGCGCGACTGTCCAGGTAAAGAGGGCTGGAAACGTTTTACCCACGGTTGCCATTTCAGAAAATTTTCCGTGGCCGGAAGCCAGGCGCTGCCGCCATTGCCCAATTTCCTTCTCCGCGCCAGTTCCTTTTTCGAGTTCTTCCACGAGTGCCAGCGCATCGTCGAGCGGCACGCCGTTCTTCAGCATCAGCCACATGGCAGAGGCAACCTGGGCCAAGCTTGCTTCCCGGAAGGCGGGCAACCGCCAGCGCAACAGCCGGCGCGCCGGCGAAATGACGATGCCAACCAGAGTCGCAACCAGCGCCAGTCCGATGAATACCGGTGACATCCACAAACCAGCCGAAACCGCTGGAATGGCCGGGCGGCCGACGAGTGATTGAAGATTATTCCAGATAAAAGCGCCGAGGATGAAGGATAGAAAACAAGAAAGTAGAAATGCGATCGACAGAACAATGAGAGGATAAACCATCAAACCTTTCAATCTCGCCCACAGGCTGCTCTGACGTTGAAAATAATCCGCCAGCATCGTCAACGCGCCGGGCAGGTCGCCGCTTTTGACGCCGACGTGCACCATGCATTTGTAGAGTTCGGGAAGCCGTCGGTTTTTCAACGCCTCGGCCAGCGGCACGCCTTTGGCGAGGTCGGCTTCGAGCGCCTGCAATTCATCGCGTAAAGCGCCGCGCCGCATTTCCTCGCAAAGCCGCCGCAAGGCGCCTTCGAGTGGGATGCCGTCGCGCAACATCGCGGCAAGCTGTTGGTTGAAAAAGGCGAATTCGTCGTATTTCATAAGCCGAAAATCCGTTTGAACTCCGCTTCGTTCGTCACACCCTGTTCCACCAACGCGCGTGCCGAGGCTTCCAGGGTTTGCGCCGGGATGAGCGAGGACAGTTCGCGCCGGCGGATTTGTTCGCGCATTTTTTCGTTCACGCGCAGCCACTCGACCAGCGGTACCCGGCCCTGATAGCCGGTTTGTAAACAGGTTTCGCAACCCGCGCCGCGGCAAGCGGCGCAGAGTTTGCGGATGAGCCGCTGGTTCAAGACCAATTCCACTGCGCTCGCCACGGCGGAATGGTCGGCACACATCACGAGCAAACGCTCAAAAACGCCGCGGCACGAACCGGCGTGCAGCGTGGAAATCACGAGATGGCCGGTCAGCCCGGCGCGGACGGCGAGTTGCGCCGTGGCTTCATCGCGAATCTCGCCGATGATGAGCGCCTGCGGGTCCTGTCGCAGCAGATGCCGCGCAGCACGGGCGAAATCGAGGCCAATAGCTTCATTGACCTCGGTCTGCATCGCACCGGGGATGATTTGCTCCACCGGATCCTCGACGGTGATGATGTGGCGTCCGCCGAGTTCAGTAAGGTGGCGGAGGCAGGCGTAAATGGTTGTCGTCTTGCCGCTGCCTGCCGGACCGGTGAGCAACAGCAGGCCGGCAGATTGGCGGAGAAAATGTTCGAGTTCGGTTCCGGCGGCGGCGGGCAGGGACAATTCGCGGAGCGACTGGGCCGACGAGGAATTGAACAGACGGAGAACGATTTTTTCGCCGGTGACGGTCGGATAGGTGGCAACCCGGATGTCGTTCTGGATGCCGAGTTCGTCATGCGCAATCCGGCCATCCTGCGGCAACGATTCCTGATACGTCTTCAGCCGCGCCAGAAACTTGATCCGGCCAAACACGCGTTCGGCCACGTCGTTGGTCAGTTCGCGTCCGGGAACAATGACGCCGTCGAGCCGGAAGCCGACCTCGGCGGTCTTGCTGCGCATTTGCAGGTGGATGTCGCTGGCCCCGGCGCGTTCGGCCTGCCGAACCAGTTGCTCCAGAATTTCCGGCGCGGAAGTTTTTCTCCCGCCGTTTACCTGTGCCGCTTCTGACATCATAAATAAATTCTTTCCATCGTCACGCCACCCCGCCAAGCCATCGACTTTGCCGTCAAAGCTCCGGCTTTCCGCCGGATTACTTATCAGCAATCAAATAGCGCAGGCCATGCTCGTCCGCCATGAGCACGCGGAGATGACCGGGCAGTTGCACCAATTCACGCCGGAACATGCGTGCGTCCTTTACCATGACCTCAACCGTCGGCCAGAGCGCCAGCGCAAAAATCAAACAGGCTAAAGCGGCGGCGCTGCTCCAGGTCAACCGGCAGGCGAAGGACGTTCGCGGCCGCGCCACCAAAACCCAGGGCAATTGCGAGCGCACGCGCGGCGGGAACTGTTCCCAATACTCGTCCGACCGCGTCGGCAGCGGGATGGCTTTCAATCGCGATTCAAGTTCAGAGTCATTCATGGTTCCGGTCGCCGCCTGCGAGCCAGCGTTTCAATTTTTTCTTCGCGGAAAAAACGCGCCACGAAACAGTCGTTTCCGAGCAACGCAGCACTTTTGCCGCTTCCGCGTGAGTCAAACCGTCGTAAATTGTGAGCACAACTGCCGCGCGTTGCTTGGCCGGCAATTTCAGCAGCGCCGCCTGTGCGCGTTGTGCCATTTCAGCTTCGGCCGGCGCAGGTTCGGCGGCGATTCGTTGCACTGAAAATTCGTTCGCGCAATTGACATAAGCCTGAGAACGGCGTGCCTCATTCCGCCGCCAGTTCAAGCACGTGTGAACAGCGATGCTGTAAAGCCACGTGGAAAACTTCGCCCGTCCGTTGAACGAGCCGATCTGCTCGTAGGCGCGCAGGAACGTCTGCTGCGCCAAATCTTCGGCGTCGGCGGGCGAGCCAGTCATCCGAAATGTCAGAGCATGAACCATTTGTTGATGTTTTCGCACAAGCTCCTCAAAGGCCGACTTGCTGCCATTTTGACTTTGCAACACCAAATCATCATCGGCGTCGGCCATGGAGGTTGCTTTTGAAAACTTTGAACCCGTCGCCGCCGGAATCCTTTGAATTTTTTTTCCGCCGCTGACCGGGCGGGGAATGGCGACACCGCCACCCTCGGCAAGGGGCAACGCAGAAGTGGTCATCTGATTTACGATTTGCGATGGGCGACTGACGCGCTGCTCCCAACCGCGAGTTGGGTGATCAATCGCAAATCGTAAATCGTAAATTCCTCAAAAATACTCCGGTTCGTTACCGGATTTCCACTTGATGTTGCAGCCGATGCTGGCTTTTTGGTTCGGCGAAACGGGCTTGCCGGCCAGCACGGCGTCCAGCGCGGCGCGCAAATCCTTTCCGGTTACGGGAAGGCCGTTACCAGGACGGCTGTCGTCAAATTGGCCGCGATAGACGAGCTTGCAGTCTTTGTCGAAGAGATAAATGTCCGGCGTGCAGGCGGCCCGGTAGGCTTGGGCGACGGCTTGCAATTCGTCGTAAAGATACGGAAAAGTATAACCCGCGGATTTCACTTCTTCCTTCATCTTTGCGGGGCTGTCTTCGGGATAATTCTCCACGTCATTGGAGTTGATGCCGACAATGGCAACGCCGCGAGGCAGGTAATCGCGGGCGAGTTGCGCCAGGCTGGTGCGGATGTGCTTCACATAGGGGCAATGGTTGCAGATGAACAGAACCAGCAGCGCGGACTTGCCTTTGAAATCCGCCAGCGAAACAATTTTCCCGTTGGTATCCGGCAATTTGAAATCGGGTGCGGCCGTGCCGAGCGGCAGCATGGTTGAAGGTGTCAGTGCCATGTGGGGAATATAAGTCCAAGGTGCAAAGTTCAAAGACCAAATTTTCCAGGTTTAGGGTGTTCGATTTACGAATTACGCGACCTGGACGAGTTGTGAAAAAGCTCGTAAATCGTAAATCGTAAATCGTAAATTTGAAAGCTGTGCCGAAGAACATTGTTTATTTTGATCTGGAAACGCAGAAATCCGCCGAGGAAGTCGGTGGCTGGAACCACATCTCCAAAATGGGCATGAGCATTGGCGTGACGTTCAGCACGGGGCGCGGCGATTACAAGATTTATGGCGAGAAGCAGGTGAACGACCTCATCGCAGATTTGCAACGCGCTGACCTCGTGGTGGGTTTCAATGTTTTGCGTTTTGATTACGAGGTATTGCACGGTTACACGACGTTCGACCTGCGCCAGTTGCCGACACTGGACATGATGGTGGAGTTGCAAAACGAACTGCAGCACCGCCTTTCGCTCGATTCGATTGCGACGGCGACGTTTGGCGTGGAAAAAACGGCGGAGGGCATGCAGGCCATCCGCTGGTTCAAGGACGGCAAGCTCGCGGAAATCGCGGAGTACTGCTGTTACGACGTGAAGCTGACGAAGCTCGTCCACGAATACGGCCAGAAACACCGCCAGTTGCATTACCACAATCGTTTCGGCAAAAAAATGACGGTGCCGGTGAGTTGGTAGAGTTGGATTCCGACGACAAGTCCAGTAATGTGCTGATTTAAGGAGCGCGGCATTTATGCCGCTTCACGGTCTGTTGCCATTGGTGCGCCGAAGCGGGCTGAAGCCCGCGCTCCGGAGGCAAACGAAGACAGAGCTACAAGTTCCCGTTGCTTTCACGGAAGCACGATTTAATCTGATGACGTGCTTAAGCAACGGTTTCAAATCTGCTTTGCCGCGGAGAAGGCGAATGGATTTTGCCTGTGTCCTTCAGGCTGTCTCCGATGAACCTCTTTTCCAAGGCGGGAATCGGTGTGGGCGGCTGGCAGTTGGTCTCCGCCCAAGGTTCGCCTCCCGTTTGTATCGGAACTGCGACATTATTCCTGGGACAAGTTCCGTCATGACGCGATTGCCGGCGCGACTTTGACGCTGGTTTCCATCCCTCAGGCGATTGGTTTCGCGCTGATTCTCGGCCTGCCGCCGATGCCGGTGATTCTTTCCGTGGTGGTCGGAGGATTTTTCAGCGCGTTGTTTTTTTCCTCGCACCATCACGTCTTCGGGCCGACCACGTCCGTTTGCCTCATCACGGCGGCGACGCTGGCGGCCAACACCGATCTCGGCCTGCACCCGCTGCAGTTGGCCGCCTACCTGGCGTTTATGATCGGCGTCGTCCAGTTCGTCGCCGGGCTGTTCAATTTCGGCGAAGTCACGAAATTCATCTCGCGTTCGGTGGTGGTGGGCTACACGACGGCCATCGGTGTGCTGTTGATCTTCAGCCAACTGCACAACGGGATGGGATTTTCCAGCCCGGCGGGCGACGATTTCCTGAGCACACTTGAAGAAGTGGGGGTGGCCATCGGCGTGGGTAATTTTTCATGGTGGTCCGTCGGTATTGTCGCACTGACGCTCCTGATTTTTGAAGGCATCAAACGCTGCGCGCCCGGCCTGGCCGGAGCCATTATTGGGGCTGGCTTTTCTGGCGATGGCCGCGCGCGTTTTCGCCCATTTTTATCATGAAGTGCCTTTTCATCTGGTCAAGGACGAGGGTGCCCTGGCTGCGGCGTTGCCGACGCTCAAACATCTTCCCACCTTGCAGGATCAACTGCCCATCGTTCGCCAGTTGGCCGGCAGCGCTCTCGCCATCGCCATCATCGGGATGCTCGAAGCCACGGCCATCACCAAGACGCTGGCTGCCCGCAGCGGCCAGCATCTGGATCCCAACCAGGAACTACTGGGCATGGGCGCAGGCAATATCGCCGCTGCACTGTTCGGGCTGACACCCGGCTCCTCCTCCTTCACCCGTTCGGCGGTCAATTATCAGAGCGGCGCCGCTTCGCAGCTTTCGTCCATGCTGAGCAGCGTTACCGTGCTGCTCATCCTGCTGTTCCTGACTCCGCTCTTCAACTATATCCCCGTGCCCGCGCTGGCTGCCCATCTCATGCGGGTCGGCTATAAACTGATTAACCGCTCGCAAATCCGGGTCTCGACCCGGTCCACCCGCTCGGACGCCGTCGTTTTTTTCTCGACACTGGGAGCCGCACTTTTTCTCAGGCTCGACACCGCCATTTACGTGGGCATTGGTGTGGCGCTGGCGTTATTTCTGCAAAAAACCAGCACGCCGACGCTGGCGGAATATACCTTCAATGAAAGCGGGCAACTGGCCGAACTGCGTGATCGGAAACAACGTCCCAATCCCCAAATTTCCATTATTCATGTCGAAGGCGAGCTGTTTTTCGGCGCCGCGGATCTGTTCCAGGACCAAATTCGCCGCCAGGCCGAGGACGAAAACATCCGCGTTTTCATTCTCCGCATGAAAAATGCGCGGCATCTCGATGCCTCCACCGTCATGGCGTTGGAATCACTTCACGATTACCTGCGCAAGACGGGCCGTTATCTGCTGATCAGCGGCAGCAGTCCTGATGTTACCCGCGTTCTGCGCAACAGCGGTCTGCTGAAACAAATCGGCGAGGAGAACATCTTTCCGGCTGAGATCAATCCGACGATTGCCACCAAACGGGCACTGGTACGCGCCCGGGAACTGTTGCCGCAGAAGGCCGATGTCCGGTTGTTTTACGGCCGTCCGCTGGACAACGACTCCGGAGTTCTCAAAGAAATCAGTGATTACGAAATTTGAGGTCGTTACGTTCCTGCTTCGAGCCAGCCGTTTCGGGTTGCTCAGTCTTCAAAAATGAATTGTTCCCCGATTCATTTCACGGCAAGCTATGCGCTCCTATGCAGCAGGTAAACCTGGGAATGATTGGCGGCGGCACGGTGGGCAGCGGCGTGTTTCACGCGCTTCAGCTCAACGGCGGGCTCATGGCTTCGCGCATCGGGGTCAAGGTCGCCGTCCGCAAAATCGCGGTCAAAGCGTTCGACGAGCCGCGACCGTATCCCATTCCGCGTTCGCTGATGACGACGGACTGGCAAGGAAGTCGTCAATGATCCGGGCATTCACATCGTTTCAGAACTCGTCGGCGGCACGACCCTCGCTCGCGAAATTATTTTGTACTGCGCTGAAACTCGGCAAGCCGGTCATCACGGCAAACAAGGCGTTGCTGTCCGCGCACGGCGAGGAGCTTTTTGCCGCGGCCAAAAAATACGGCACCAATCTTTATTACGAGGCCAGTGTTTGCGGTGGCATTCCCATCATCAAATCGTTGCGCGAAGGTTTTGTCGGCAACCGCATCAACGCGCTTTACGGCATCGTCAACGGCACCTGCAATTACATCCTCACCCGGATGAAGCTGGAAGGCGCGGATTTCGCCACGGTGCTGGCGGACGCGCAAAAGCAGGGTTACGCCGAAACGCCGCCGGACCTCGACATTGACGGCTGGGACGCCCAGCACAAGATCGGCATTCTCGCCTCGCTGGCGCACGGTTTCTGGGTGAATCCAAAAGAAATTCACGTCGAAGGCATCCGCCACATTTCAGCGATGGACATCAAATTTGCCAGTGAACTTGGTTACACCATCAAACTGCTCGGAATCATCAAACAGATTGACGATATACGATTTACGATTGACGCCTCAAATGAAAAACCGGCGTGTAAATCGTCAATCGAAAATCGCAAATGCAGAGTGCAGGTTTCGGTGTATCCCACCCTGATACCGAACTCGCATGTTTTGGCGGGCGTAAATCATGTTTTCAACGCCGTCTTTGTCCGCGGTGACATTGTCGGCGACACGCTGTTTTACGGGCGCGGCGCGGGCAAAGACGCCACGGCCAGCGCGGTCTTGAGCGATCTGGCGGACGCGGCGCTCGACCTGAAATTCGGCACCAAACACCGCGTGCCGCCGTTTGTGCCGCACGAATGCGCCGGCGCCGTCGTGCCGATTGAAGACGTCGTTTCGCAATATTTTGTACGTCTGGATGTCGTGGATCGGCCGGGCGTGCTGGCAAAAATCGCGGCCATTTTCGGCCAGTCGAAAATCGGCATTTCGTCGGTGATTCAACCCGAAGGCCACGAAGGCAAAAGCGTGCCGCTGATTTTCATGCTGCACTATGCGACCAACGGCGCGGTGACAAAGGCGTTGGCCAGAATCGGCAAATTGTCGGTGGTCAAAAGCAAGCCGGTGATGATTCGGGTGGAGAGTTTCGAATAATTCCGCGCTCTGCGCGCGACCTCAGAACATGATTCTTTTCCGCAGCACCAACGGCCAGGCGCCCGCCGTCAATTTGCGCGGGGCATTTCATGCCGGACTGGCCCCGGACCGCGGGCTTTATTTGCCCGAGAAATTTCCGCAACTGGCGCCGGACGAAATCGCGGCGTTTGCCCAATTGCCCTATCACGAAATCGCCTTTGGCGTTCTGTCAAAATTTACCGAGGGGATCATTTCCAACCGTGATTTGGCCATCCTGTGCCGCGACGCGTACCATTTCCCGATTCCGCTGGAAAAAATTCACGACCGCGTATTCCTGATGCGGCTGGACCAGGGCCCGACGGCATCGTTCAAGGATTTCGCCGCACAAATGATGGCGCGGATGTTCGGGCACTTTCTGCGCGACGACGGCCGGCAGGTGACCATCCTCACCGCCACCAGCGGCGATACCGGCTCAGCGGTGGCGCACGCCTTTCACGGAGTACCGGGAGTGCGGGTGATCGTGTTGTTTCCCATCGCCGAAGTCAGCGAGAGCCAGCGCAAGTTGATGACCACGCTGCGCGACAACATCCGCACCGTTGCGATTGACGGGAAATTTGACGATTGCCAGGCGATGGTGAAACGCGCCTTTGCCGATCCCGATTTGAAGCACATTCCGTTGTCTTCCGCCAATTCCATCAACATTGGCCGGCTCCTGCCGCAGAGCGTTTATTATTTTTACGCCGCTTCCCGGCTGGCAAAACCCGGCGAACCCACGGTCTTTTCCATTCCCAGCGGCAATTTTGGCGATGCCATGGGTGCCGTCGTCGCGCGGGAGATGGGTTTGCCGGTGAAAAAGTTGATTGTGCCGGTGAATGACAACGACGCCTTTCCCACATTTCTTGCGAGCGGCCATTACGACAAAGTCGTGCCCTCGCGCAACTCGCTCTCCAATGCGATGAACGTCGGCCACCCGAGCAACCTCGCCCGGCTCGTGGCGATTTACGGCGGGCAGATGGACGAGACCGGCAAAATCCACAAGCAGCCCGACCTTGCCGCGATGCGCCGTGACGTATTCTCCACTTCGGTTTCCGACGAGCGCACGCGGGCGGCGATCCGGGATTTCTGGACGAAATATCAATTGCTGCTTGAGCCGCACGGCGCAGTGGCGTGGCAGGGCTTTCTCGACTGGCTCGCCGTCGAACCGCTTGGCGACGCGCCGGCCGTGATTATCGAAACCGCAAATCCGGCGAAATTCCCGGAAGAAGTCGAAAAAGTTGTCGGCTGGCCTCCCGACGTTCCGCCGGCGATGGCCGCCGCCATCAACCTGCCGGAGGATTTCGACCGGATGGACGCGGATTACGGGAAATTTCGCGAGTACCTGGTGCAGCGTCACGCGGCTTGATTGCCGGCGCGTTTCTGGCATCCTTTCCGTTCCAAAAACTGCCATGGCTTTGATCGTCCAAAAATACGGCGGCACCTCGGTCGGCAACACCGACCGCATCAAAAACGTCGCGGCGCGCGTGGCCAAATATCGCGCGCAAGGCGATCAGATTGTCGTGGTGGTTTCGGCCATGAGCGGCGTGACGGATGGCCTGATCAAATTGGCCAAGGACATTGCGCCGTTGCCGAGCGAACGCGAGATGGACATGTTGCTGGCGACCGGCGAACAACAAACCATCGCGCTCACGGCGATTGCGCTGCACGCGCTTGAACGTTCCCGCCGTTTCACTCACCGGGGCGCAGGCGGGCATCGTGACCGACGGCGTCCATACCAAGGCGAAGATTCACAACATCACCCCGAAGAAAGTCCGTGACCTTTTGAAACAAGGCAACGTCGTCATTGTCGCCGGTTTTCAGGGTGAAACCCCGGAAGGGCCAGATCACCACGCTGGGCCGCGGCGGTTCGGACTTGACCGCGATTGCGCTGGCGGCCGCGCTCAAGGCCGATCTTTGCCAGATCTACACGGACGTGGACGGCGTTTACACCGCCGACCCGCGCATCGTAAAAGATGCGAAGAAACTGGAGGAAATTTCCTATGACGAAATGCTCGAACTGGCCAGTCTCGGCGCCAAGGTGATGCAGTCCGCTCGGTGGAATTCGCGAAAAAATTTGGACGTCGTATTTGAAGTCCGTTCCAGTTTGAATGACAACCCCGGAACCATTGTGAAAGAAGAAACCAAAAGCATGGAAGACGTCGTCGTGCGCGGCGTTTCACTCGACAAGAATCAGGCGAAGGTCACGCTCGTCGGCGTGCCTGACAAACCCGGCGTGGCGGCGCGCATCTTCAAGGCGCTCGGCGACGCAACCGTTAACGTGGACATGATCGTCCAAAACATCAGTCATGGCAGCGGCGTGCCGGCCACCGACCTCTCATTCACCGTGGACAAGCCGGACTTGCTGAAAGCGCAAAAGGTGATTGACGGCCTGAAAAAAGAGCTCGGTTTCCGCGACGTGATTGCTACGGAAAAGATCGGCAAACTCTCCATCGTCGGCGTGGGCATGCAAAGCCATACGGGCGTGGCCGCAAAGCTGTTTGAGACACTGGCCAACGAAGGTGTGAACATTGACATGATTTCCACCAGCGAAATCAAAATTTCCGTGGTGATTGATCTGGCCAAGGGCGAAGCGGCGATGAAAGCCGTCCACGCGGCGTTTATCGAGAATTAAAGTCAGTCGTTTTTGAAATAGCCGGCAAACGGCTTGAGGATTTCCGATTTGACCAGGGCGATGATGACGACGGTGTAAACCAACGAGACAATCACGTCCGTCAACAATTCCCGGCGCAAGTCCGGCGGCGGTTTTTCCGAAAAAATCTGCCGTGTGCCCTTGTGCAGGAGCACAAGGCCGAGCACGTTCGTCAGCCAGTAGCCGATGATTAAACTCGCCGCGAACGCCGGCTTGTAAAACAGACTCACCAGCCAGGCGAAGGCCAGCGCGAGGGGAATGTTCACGAATGCGTCATTCCACCAGGAGAGCGGCGAGAGCAGGTAACCAATCGTCGCCAGAGCGCCGCCGGAGATTTTGCGTTTCCAAGCCATAGACACGCCAGTCTCCCGGCGACGGCGGAGAAGAAGCAAGTGCGAATTTGAAAACGTCGCCGAAATGACAAAAGCAATTCAACTGCTCGCCACGCTTTTAGATTCCACCTTGCGTGTGAACGTGTTATGGGACGGAGAAAAGCAGCATTCTGACCGGAAGAAAAAGGATTTGACCTGCTGAACCCAAATGGCTATGATTCTTGCAGTGAATCGCAATTTGAATCTGAACCTGCTGCTGAACGCGCTGCTGCTGTTGTGCCGCGCGGCGGTTGGGTTCTGATTCGTTCATCAATTTTATCGAACCCCACTGCCAAACCGGCGGTGGGGTTTTTGTTTTGCCAAACGGAAGCGCCGCCGCCACAACTAAAGACGAACATGCACAAAAATCCGTCGAAAGAAATACCGTCCGTTCCCGCCGGTCAGCTTGCCCGACCGGCAGTGGCCCAACCGCGTCCTCACCCGTGCGCCGCAGCTGGTGCAGCGTGGATTTGCGCGACGGCAACCAGGCGCTCGCCGTGCCGATGAACGTCAGCCAGAAGCTCGAACTCTTCCAGACGCTCGTGAAAATCGGCTTCAAGGAAATCGAAGTCGGCTTTCCGTCCGCGTCGAACACGGAGTTCGCGTTCAACCGCCGGCTCATCGAGGAAAACCGCGCGCCGGACGACGTGTGGCTCCAGGTGCTCGTGCAGGCGCGCGAGGATTTGATCGAGCGCACCGTGGAATCGCTCATCGGCGCGAAGAAGGCCATCATTCACCTTTACAATTCCACCTCGCCGGCGCAACGCCGCGTCGTCTTCGGCAAATCGAAGCAGGAAATCATCGAAGTGGCCGTGCGCGGCGCGCAATGGATCAAGGACCGTTTGCCCCGGCTCAAGGGCACGGAAGTCGATGCTCCAGTATTCGCCGGAAAGTTTCAGCGCCACGGAAGTGGAATTTGCGAAGGAAATTTCCGAAGCCGTCATGGAGATCTGGCAACCGACGCCGAAACGGAAGATGATTTTGAATTTGCCGGACACGGTGGAAGTGGCGATGCCGAACGTTTATGCCGACCAAATCGAATGGATTTGCCGCAACATCAAAAATCGCGATTCGCTCATCATCAGTCTGCACACGCACAACGACCGTTGCACCGGCGTGGCGGCGACCGAATTGGGCTTGCTCGCCGGAGCGGACCGCGTCGAAGGCACGCTCTTCGGCAATGGCGAGCGAACGGGGAATTTGGACATCGTCACCGTGGCCTTGAATCTTTACCAGCACGGGATTGATCCGAAGCTGGATTTTCCGGACCTCAATTCGATTATCGAGGTCTACGAACGTTGCACGGGCATGACGGTTCCGCCGCGCCAGCCTTACGCGGGCGAACTGGTTTTCACCGCGTTCAGCGGTTCGCACCAGGACGCCATTCGCAAGGGGCTGAATGAATGGAAAGAGGACGGACGCACGCACTGGGATGTGCCGTATCTCACGATTGACCCGGCGGACATCGGCCGTGAATACCGCGAGGTCATCCGTGTCAACAGCCAGTCCGGCAAGGGCGGTGTGGCCTATTTGCTGGAAAGCCAGTTCGGCATCGAATTGCCCAAGGACATGCAGCGCGAGTTCGGTCCGATCGCGAATGATGAAGTGGACAAGCTGGGCCGCGAAGTGAGCGCCGCCGAATTAAAACAGATGTTCTGGAAGTGAATACATCGAGCGCACGACACCCTGGCAGCTTAAGAAATTTGAAACGGAGAGCAAAAACGGCATCGTCAAATGCCGCGCGAAATTGTTGCATGACGGGAAGATGGTGGAACTGGCCGGCCAGGGCAATGGTCCGTTGGCCGCACTCGTTCATGGTTTCAGCAAGGCCGGCGGGCCCCGTTTTGAAATCACGGCTTACAGCGAGCACGCCTTGAGTTCCGGCGAGGCGGCGGCGGCGATTGCCTACATTCAAATCAAGCAGGGTGACGGCAGAACCCGCTGGGGCGCCGGCGTGGATACGAATATTGAGCTGGCGTCCGTGCGCGCCGTCTTGAGCGCGCTAAACCGGTTGTGATTGTGTTGAGGTTCAATCATTTCCTGCTCGTCAAAAGAATGCGGACTTTCTAGCATTCGGCGTCGTTATGAAATTAGGTCGTCATTTTCTTTTTGGGATTGCGGGCGTCATTTTCGCCGGCGCCAGCCTTCTGGCGGCTGACGTCAGGTCATCCAACACCACGGTGGCCACCCCGCCGGTTTATGTCCCGAACTTGTCGGGCGCGTCGGGGCCGTTGCCTGACGGGATACTGGCGTGGGACGCGACGACCAAAGAAACCAATGTCATCGCGAATACCGGCCCGGCGCATTTCGTCTTCAATTTCACCAACGTGGCAACCCAGGTTAATCTTGGCCTGGCAACCAATATTACCAGCATCACCAACTTCGCGACGGTCACCAATGCGAGTTTTTGGGCGCGATTATTTGGAAGAAAAATTACCCAGGTTGCCCGCGTTGCCAGCAACACCAACATCGTCACCGTCACAAATTCCATTACGCCGGCGCCAGTCACCATTTTGAGTGTGCGTCCGTCCTGCGGTTGCACCACGACAAAATTGCCGCCGTTGCCCTGGACACTCGTACCCGGCACCAACGGCCAGATCGAAGCCACGGTAAATTTATATGTTGCGACTGGCACATTGTACAAGACGTTGATGGTCTATACTGATAAAGGCTCCAAGACTTTGATGATGAAAATCACCATTCTGCCTTTCCAGATGCCCAAAATGTCGGAAGCCGAGCGTGAAGCAAACAGGAAGCTGGCTGTGGCGGATCGGCAGTTGGTCTTTAAGGGAGAATGTGCGACGTGCCATGTCCGGCAGGGTGAAGGCAAATACGGCCAGGCGCTTTACGACGCTGATTGCGCCATTTGTCATGAAGGTGAACATCGCGCGACCATGGTGCCGGATTTGCACGCGCTCAAAACGCCCACCAATTTCGAATTCTGGCGCATTTGGGTCGCCCATGGCAAACCCGGCTCGCTGATGCCGGCGTTTTCAGGTACTGACGGCGGTCCGTTGTCAGATATGCAAATTGATTCGCTGGCTACGTATCTTAATGAGTCGATAAAGGCTCATTAATTGCGAAGAGTCACCTTGATGACCGGCATCTATTACAGGATTCTTTTTAGATTTTATCGTTAAGGGTTAAGGAGGTTTATGTGCGATTTTTGGGCAATTCCGCTGTTTTGTGCTTGCAAAAATGTATCAATTTGGTACAGTTAAGCGTGGACATGACGTACCTTGCCTTTAAGAAGTTCTCGGAGGTTTTGCTGCTTCATTTGAAAGTTTGGCGTTTGCGAATTTCATGGCCATGGTTTTTGCGTCATTGTGGCAGTCTGGCAATGATTTTGAGCATTGTCGGGGCTTAGTTATCTGCTGATCAGCCGGTTTGTTATTCAATCGGTCCAGGTCGTTGGTGACAGCATGTATCCCACGCTCATAAATTCGGGACATTATTGGCTGGATCGGTATAGCTATTTGGTAGGCGAGCCGCAACGTGACGATATTGTTGCCGTCAGGGATCCAGAAGATAACGTACTGTTGGTCAAGCGTATCATTGCCACGCCCGGTGAATCCGTTTGTTTCAAGAACGGCAAGGTCTATGTCGAATGGCCAGTTGTTGCGCGAACCCTATCTTTTGCCCGACACACCAACCTATGCTTACGATAGAAATGGGAACGAATTCATCAGTTTCGGCGACAAATATTTTGTCATGGGCGACAACCGCAACAACAGCATGGACAGCCGCGTATTCGGAGCGGTCTCGCGCCAGGACATCCTCGGTAAGTTGATCGAGTAAGGGCTCAAAGCCTTGGTGATTTCAACAATCCCCGCTTGCGTTCGTTGCTTCAGGCGCTACGCTGTCAACCATGACAGTTGAATTGGTTGACGCAACCAACCACTCCCGAATCGCCGGACTGGGCCGGCACGTGCTCGACGGGACGAACATCACCCGGGACGAAGCGTTGTGGCTCTTCCAGCCTGGAAAACACCGCCGACATTTTTGATTTGCTGTCCTGGGCGAACCGGATTCGCGAACATTTCAAGGGCAACAAGATCCACCTTTGCTCCATCGTCAACGCCAAGGCCGGCGCGTGCTCGGAGAATTGCAGTTTTTGCGCGCAATCGTCCTTTTACCAGACCGGTTCGCCCCGATACGGTTTTGTTGATCCCGAACCGGTTCAGGAGGCCGCTGAAGAAGCGAATAAAAACGGCGTCACCGCCGTCGGCCTGGTCGCTGCGTGGAAAGGTTTGAACGAAGGCCCGATGCTGGACGAGGTCTGTGACCGCATCCGGGAATTGAAGGCCGGCGGCAAAACCCGGCCCGATGTCTCGCTCGGCATCATCAAGAGCCAGCGGGTCGCCGACCGTTTGAAGGAAGCGGGGGTGGAATGCTACGGCCACAACCTGGAAAGTTCGCGCCGCTTTTTCCCCAGAACCTGCACCACCCATACCTACGATGACCGGCTCGAAACCATCGGCTATTTGAAAAAAGCCGGCATCAAGATTTGTTCCGGCGGCATCATCGGCATGGGCGAGACGCGCGAAGACCGTTGCGACCTCGCGTTTGCGCTCAAGGAAATCGGCGCGAACGTCGTGCCCATCAATATTCTCAATCCCATCAAAGGCACGCCGTTTGAAAACAATCCCCCGCTGCCGGTCATGGAAATTTTGAAGACCATCGCCTGCTTCCGGTTCATCCTGCCGCGGCAGGAAATCATGATTGCCGGCGGTCGCACGGTGAATCTGCGTGACGCGCAAAGCATGATTTTCATGGCCGGCGCCAGCGCCCTCATGGTCGGCAACTATCTCACCACGCTGAACCAGCCGGTCGAAAAGGATTTGCAGATGCTCAAGGACCTCGGCCTCGACCCGAGCTGGGACAAACACGGATTCAGCGATCAGGGCGAAACCGGTTGCGGCTGTGAAAAGGAAAGTTGCGAACCGGAAGCCGAATTAGCGACCACGAAGTAATTGTCCCTCACGTCGCCAAATGGAGAGCAGGAAGGAATCGCCGCAAGAATCGGGTGGGAGCGATCGTTGTCTCGTGGCAACTTGGGAGCATGAATGATTACGAACGCATTGCTCAAATCATCCGGTTTCTGGACGAGTGTCACGTCGAGCAGCCGGAGCTGACTGCTTTGGCTGAACGCGCGGGTTTGAGCCAGTTCCATTTTCACCGTCTGTTCACGACGTGGGCGGGGGTGACGCCCAAGGATTTTCTCCAATGCCTCACGTTCGCACACGCAAAGGAATTGTTGCGCGCAGGTGAAAGCATTTTGGATGCAGCGCTGGAATCCGGCCTGTCCGGACCGGGCCGGCTCCACGATCTGTGCGTGAATCTGGAAGCCGCGTCACCCGGCGAATGGAAATCCGGCGGCGCGGGCTGGACGATTTCCTTCGGCTGCGTCGACAGTCCGTTTGGAGAATGTCTCATTGCCGAAAGTCCGCGTGGCATCTGCCATTTGTCGTTTGTTGAAAATGAAAAGCGGCCCTGGCCGAACTTCAAAACCATTGGCCGCAGGCAAAATTGAAACAGGTTGATTCCGCCGCCGCCCGGCTCATCGCAAAGATTTTCGCGCGACCAAACGGTTCACCCGCACGACCGGTGCTGCATGCGTTTGTACGCGGCACGCCGTTTCAAGTGCGCGTCTGGCGGGCGTTGTTGCAGGTTCCGCCGGGTTCGCTGACCAGTTATGGCCGTTTGGCGGCGGCGATTGGGCAACCCGCCGCCTCGCGGGCCGTGGGCGCCGCCGTGGGTCAAAATCCGCTGGGGTATCTCATCCCCTGCCATCGCGTCATTCGCGAGACGGGCGTGATTGGGGATTATCACTGGGGACAAATTCGCAAGCGCGCCATGGTTGCCTGGGAAAGTTCGCCACGCCTTCAGCAGGACAATCTGATTTCGCAAACACCGTAAAAAGATAAAATTTGTTTGCGTCTTCGCGTGTTTGCGTGAAATTCTCCGCGTGGAACGACTTGGAAAAAATCACTGTGGCTACCACGGCGAGACGATTGAGGTCCGTGCCGTGTTGCGCGACATTGAATTCGCAGCGCAGCAACAGGGTTGGACCGTTGAAACCTTCGGCCGGCAAGGCGAGTTCAATTTGATCGCCCTGCATCGTGCGCCGGTTTCATTCCCCAACCCGCCATCCCCCATCCGCCTTTACCTTTCCACGGGCATTCATGGCGACGAACCTGCGGGACCGCTGGCCGCGTTGCGGTTGCTGCGAGAGAATCATTGGCCGCCGAACGCGGAACTTTGGTTCTGCCCGTGTTTGAATCCAATGGGCTTCATGCTGAACCGACGTGAGAATCCCGCCGGCAAGGATTTAAACCGTGATTACCGGCATCCGGAGACTGCGGAAGTCCGTGCCCACATTGCGTGGCTGGAGCCCCAGCCGCGATTTGACGTGTATCTCTGCCTACATGAGGATTGGGAATCACACGGTTTTTATCTTTACGAACAAAATCCTGACGGCAAGCCTTCGCTCGCGGAAACCATTATTGAAGCCGTGCAAAAGATCTGTCCCATTGACGCGTCGGAAGTCATCGAGGACCGCCCGGCGAAAGGCGGCGTCATCCGACCGAATCTCGATCCGAACACGCGCCCGCAATGGGCCGAGGCGTTTTACTTGATTTTGAACAAATCACGGTTGGGCTGTACGCTGGAGGCGCCGTCGGATTTCCCGTTGCCGGTTCGCGTGAATGCGCTGGTCACAGGTGTGAACGCGGCGTTAAAATCGTTCGATCCGGTTTGACCGTGAATGGGTTCAAGGGAATTGCCTGGGCGGAAACGAGGTTGATTTCGCGGCCAAAAAAATTATCATTACGGATAAGTCGGATGCGGCTGCCGAAATCCTGAAACCAAGTGTGCGGTTGATCCGGTTGTGCAAGCCAATGTAGCTCAGCGGTAGAGCAACGGTTTCGTAAACCGTCGGTCGCCGGTTCAATCCCGGCCATTGGCTCCAACTGTTTTTCAATCAATAACTTAAGTAACTTACTGACGTCTGATTTCAGGCGTTTTTCTTTCGTTCAGCCAATGGATGGAAGCCGGTCATTGGCATTCCGCTTCTCAGTCCGCGAATTGAAATTTGTGTTCAATGCAATCTTCCCGCGCATTTTGCCTTGCTGCGCACGCTGATAAGCTTCGCGGGCTTGGGCTAGTGGAAAGGTTCGTTCGATGAAAACACGAAGTTCGCCGGCATCAATCAGTTTTGCAATCTGTCCCAACTCTACTCCATCGGCCCGGACGAGCATGAACGCATCGCGGACGCGTTGCGCGACAGCGCCTGTACTTTGCGCCGCGATGGTCACCAGCTTGCCGCCGGTATTGAGCACGCCCCAGGAACGTTCCAGGGTCCCGCCGCCTACGGTATCGAATACGACATCAATATCGCGGACCACGTCTTCAAACCGGGTGTTTCGGTAGTCAATCACCTGTTCGGCTCCCAACATCCGGACGAAATCCAGGTTTGCGTCGGAAGCGGTCGCAATCACATGCGCCCCGCGCCACCGGGCCAGTTGCACGGCGAAGACTCCCACGCCTCCGGCGGCGCCGTGAATCAAGACGCGTTGCCCGCGTTGCACGTTGGTTTTACGCAATAGTCCCTGCCAGGCGGTCAGCGCCGAGATGGGCACAACGGCCGACTGCGCGGGGTCGAGCAGCCGTGGTTTCAGGGCCAGGGCGGTGGCCGGTGCAACGCAGTATTCGGCTTGTGCGCCGTTGGCGAACCAGTCATTGAGCCCAAAAACAGCGTGGCCAACTTTGAAATTTTCGACACCTGAGCCGAGCGCTTCAACCACACCGGAAAATTCGTGGCTTAACACGATGGGAAACGGACGCGGTTCACCCGAGGGTGTGTTGAAGGTGGGATACCACTGAAACTCGGTAGGGGTGACAGCAGCTGCAAAGACCTTGATCAGTACCTCGCCTTCCTGGGGAGCCGGCTGCGGGAGGTCACCCAAAACGAGCGATTCCGGCCCACCCCTTTTACCCAGATAAACCGCTTTCATGATTTGCCTTGCCGTTTAATTGGATGATGGCGTGGTTTCCGCAATTGAAAGCGACGTGTGTTTCCCCGCAGTCTCCCATCCGCCGCCGAGCGATTTGTAGAGGGCGACGACGTCCGTGGAAACCATCCGATCGCTTTGGACGAGCGCATCCTGTGCCTGATAGAGCGAACGTTCGGCTTCCAGTACGTTGACAAAATCCGTCAGACCATTGGAATAAAGCTTTTTGGCCAATTCCAGGGATTGCCGACTGGACGCCACCGCATTTTCCAGCGACTGGCGGCGAAGCTGTTCATTCGCGTAGGCGACCAGGCTGTTTTCGACGTCTTCGAAGGCGGTCAACACAGTTTTTTCATAAGCGGCCAGCGCCTGTTCCTGCCGCGCATTCTGGACCTTGATATTGGCGCGAATCCGGCCGGCATCAAAAATCTTCCATTGCACTGTCGGCCCGACCGACCAGAACCGGCTCCCGACGGTGAACCAGTCGCTCGCGCTGACGCTTTCAAATCCTCCCAGTCCGGTGAGATAAAATTTCGGGAACAAATCGGCCCGGGCGACGCCGATGTTGGCGGTCGCGGCGGCCAACTGCCGTTCGGCCTGCTGCACGTCGGGCCGGCGCCACAGCAGTTCCGAAGGCAAGCCCACGGGAACCTTTGGCGGCGCGCCCGGAATGGGCGCGGACTTCGACAGTTCGGTCAGCAACATGCCGGGCGGCTGGCCGAGCAGGACCCCAAGGCGATGAATTGAAGCCTGGAGCGCAGTTTCCAGGGAGGGAACTTCTGCCTTGGTGGTGGCCAGCAATGTGGCGGCCTGTTGCACGTCGAGGTCGCTGGTCAGGCCGTTGGTGAACCGGTCGTGGGTGATGGCCAGGGCTTCTGCCTGTGCCTTGATGTTTTCTTTGGTAATCGCCAGTTGTCGTTGATAACCGCGCACGTCGATGTAATCACGCACCACATCTCCCAACAACGTGATCAGTGTGGCTCGGCGGCCGTATTCAAAAGCGGCGACCTCGTCCCTGGCCGCTTCCGTTGCCCGGCGTTTGCCGCCGAACACATCAATTTCCCACGAAGCATCAAAGCCTGCCTGATAAACATCGTTTTCAAAAGGGACACCCGGCGGAATTGGCAGCGAACCGAGCACGGGCTGGTGATGGCTGGTTCCGGCGCGGGCATAGGAACCGGAAACCTCGGCGGACGGCCAGAGGTCCCCGGCGGCGATTCCATATTGGGCGCGTGCTTCCCGCACGCGCGCCTGGGCGATGCGCAAATCGAGGTTGGATTGCACCGCCCGGTCAATCAGCGAGTTTAGTTCGGGGTCTTTAAAATTCTTCCACCACCCGGTCAGCGAGGCCGGCGCATTCGTTTCGCCGCCGGCCGGCGGTTCGCTCCAGCGCGCGGGCGTGTTGACGACGGGGCGTTGATAGTCGGGGCCGACGGCACATCCTCCGGTTAAAACCGCCAGAAACGCCAGAAGTAACAGATGGTTTGGTTTCATAATTGATTTCCTTTCAATGGGCCGCCATCGGGCCAGGAACTTTTACGTTTTTCAACAACAACGCTCCCACGAGGCACGCGAAGCACAGCAGCGTGAACCAGCGGAAGTTGTCGAGGTATGCGAGCAAATTGGCCTGCGTCAGCAGCGTGTGATACATCGAACCCACGGCCTGTTGATGGGCGGTGACCAGGGCGTCGCCGCGCGCGGCCAACGCCGTCGTCATGGACTGGAGGCTGGATTGATAGGCGGGGTCGTAAGGCGTCAGGTCCGCGACCAGCGTGGTTTGGTGCGACTGCGCCATCCGCGCCACGAGCGTGGTGACCATGGAAATGCCGACGCTGCCGCCCACGTTGCGCATCAGATTGAAAATGCCGCTGGCGTTGCCGATTTGTTCGGGCTTGAGTGCGCCGAGCGCCAGGGTGTTCAACGGTACAAACATGAACGCGATCGAGACGCCGCTGAAGAACAGAGGCCAGAACAAAATCCACGGCGTGAGGTTGAGCGACAGGTGCGCGAGCGCCCAGGTCCCGAGTCCGAACGACAGGAAACCGGCGGCGACGAGGTAACGTCCCTGAATTTTGCCGACCAATCTTCCGGCGAGCGGCATCGCGACCAGCGCGCCGAGACCGCGGGGAATCATGGCCAGCCCGCTTTGCCAACGCGGTATAGCCCATCAGCGTTTGCAGGAACAGCGGGATGATGGCTGTCAGGCTGTACAGCGTCACCCCGGCAAAGAACATGAGCACCGAGCCGAGGCTGAAGTTGTAATTCTTCAAGACGCGCAAGTCCACAAACGGTTTCTCCGCTGAAAGTTCGCGCAGGACGAACACCACCAGACCGGCGACCGCCAGCACCGCCATGAGAACGATGAAGTGCGAGCCGAACCAATCCTCTTCCTGTCCCTTGTCGAGCAGCACTTCCTGGCAGCCGAGCCAGAGCGACATGAAGCCGAAGCCAATGACATCCAGCCGTGCGGGACGGGCGTTGCGAATCCAGTGCGGGTCGTAAATGAAACGCTGAATCAGCCACATCGCCAAAAAGTCCGCCGGGAGTTTGATGAAGAAGATCCAGCGCCAGCTATAATTGTCCGTGATCCAGCCGCCCAGCACCGGGCCGAGAATCGGCGCCGTCACCACGCCGATGCCATAAACGCCCATCGCCACGCCGTGCTTTTCCTTCGGAAAACTTTCGAGCAGGATGGATTGGGCAATCGGTTGGAACGCCCCGCCGCCCGCGCCCTGGATGACGCGCAAGGCAAGCAACATCGGCAGACTCGTGGCCAACCCGCAGAGAAACGATGCCACGGTGAACACGGTTATGCAAAACAGCAGAAAATTTTTCCGGCCAAACCGCTGTCCCAGCCACGCGCTGCTGGGAATGACGATGGCATTGGAAATCAGGTAACTGGTCAGCACCCACGTGGCTTCATCAGCGGAGACCGAGAGGCTCCCGGCGATGTGGGTGAGCGAAACGTTGGCGATGGTGGTGTCGAGCACTTCCATGAACGTCGGCAGCATCACCGTCACTGCGATCAGCCACGGGTTTACTTTGGGTTGGGAATCGCCGGTGTTCATGGGTTCTGCTGGGAGGCTGGTTGCCATTGGACTCAGTTCACTCTGACTTCCGGCTCCACGGACATCCCCGGGCCGAGCACAACGCTGGGGTTGGAAACGTTATCGAGTACAATCTTGACCGGCACGCGTTGCACGACCTTGACGTAATTGCCCGAGGCATTTTCCGGCGGCAACAAACTGAAACTCGCTCCCGAACCGTGCTGAATGCTGTCCACGTGACCCGTGAATTTGATCTGCGGATAGGCATCCACTTCCACCTGGACCGGCTGGCCGGGATGCATGTGAGTCAATTGCGTTTCCTTGAAATTGGCGACGACCCAGACATGCTCTGGCACAATGGCCAGCAATGCCTGACCTGGCTGAACGTACGCCCCGGCTTCCACCGTGCGATGAGTGACATAGCCCGCTTCCGGCGCTTTGACTTGCGTATAAGACAAATCCAGTTGGGCCTGCCGAACGGCGGCTTCGCTTCTTTGAACTTCAGCCGTCGCAGTTTGAATGCCGGCCTGGTCCAGGCTCGCCTGCGCCTCAGCGGCCAGTTCCTTGTTGCGCGCCGCGTCCACTTCCGCGGAGGCGGAACGGGCTTGCGTGTCGGCGAGGTCCAACTGGCTTGCCGAAACGCCGAGGTCACCGACGGCCTGATAGCGTTTGTAATCGGCTTCGGCCTGTTTTGCCTGCGCTGCGGCCGCGATCACGTTGGCTTTTTCCTGGGCAACCCGGGCCTGGTCTGCGGTGAATTGCGCGCCGGCCTGTTTTAGCCGACTTTGGGCGGCGGCGAGATTGGCGCCTTGCTGATCCAGTTTCGCTTGATAATCGCGCGGATCAATTTGCAGCAACACGTCGCCTTGCTGGACGTCCTGGTTGTCCTTCACGAACAGTTGCGCGACCCGGCCAGCCACCTGCGGCGCAACCGGCGTGACATGCGCCTCGACAAACGCGTCGTCGGTGGATTCAAAAGGCGCGATAAATTCCAGATAATAAGCTCCAGTGGCCAAACCCACCGCCACCACCGCGATGCCGGCGAAAAGGTGGCGACGTCGGTTATCTTTTTTGGGTGCGCCGTTTTCGGATGACTTCCCGTTGACGACATTCGGTTGCCGCTCGGCCTTTTCGGATTCAATCACCAGCCGGTTGTTTGGCGAATCTGTGGGTGTTGCTGTCCTGAGGAACTGTGTATCCTCATGGTTGAGCGTCTTTCCGTTCGTGCTATCGGTGGTTTTCATCTTTTCGTTCTTTTTATTCATTCTGACGCGCATTACACAGCTTTCGTGCCAGCCCGATGCTAAATTTATAAGCTGCTTATTTATAATTATTTAAGACAAATCAGCGCATTGGAAAATAACGGACGAAAATTTGAACGTGCGAAAAGTCGTTTCGATGCCCGGTTGAAATTTCGTCCCGTATCGGTTATCAACGAACTGTGGAAGCCAAGGCCGACAACCGGTTTGATCCCGATTTTGCCGCCAGCCTGCTCTTGGAAATTGCACAGGAGCGGTCGCTCGATCAATTGTTGAGAAGGCTCGTCTGCCGCATCCTGAAGCGGCCCGGAGTCGCGCGCGTCCGGATCTGGCTCATTGAGCAAGGCGACATCTGCTCCACCTGCGCACGAAGACCGGACTGTCCGGATCAGACCCGCTGCCTCCACGCCGTTGCCGGCGGCAGCAACTTGATCGGTGGTGCGCAGGAGGAAGAGGAATTTTCGCGAATGATCGATCGTTATGCGCGATTGCCCCTTGGCGTCGGCGTGGCCGGCAAAATTGGGGCCACGGGACGGCAGATAGTGCTGCGAGATTTGGACAAGGATCCGGGAGAACTGGCTTACATTGACTGGCTCCAGCGCGAGCAAATCCGCGGTTTCAACGGGGTGCCGATCATGTACCAGGGCGAGGTGCTCGGTGTCATCGCCGTGTTCAGCCGCATGAACGTGCCCGCGGGGGCCGAAGTGTGGGGACGCATCTTCGCCGACCATGTCGCCGCGACCATTGCCAATGTGCGGGCTTTTGAGGAAATCCAGCGATTGAAGGCGCAACTCGAACAACAGAATGTTTATCTTCAGGAAGAGGTCGTGGAAGCCAAGGCCTTTGGCGACCTCGTCGGTCAAAGCGCTGCGCTGCGGCAAATCGTCAGCCAGATTGACATGGTCGCGCCGACTGAAGCTTCCGTCCTCATTCTCGGCGAAACCGGCACCGGCAAAGAACTGGTCGCGCACGAAATCCATCGTCGCAGCCGCCGGAAGGACAGGCCGTTGATTCGCGTCAATTGCGCCTCCATTCCCAAGGAATTGTACGAAAGCGAATTCTTCGGCCATGCGAAGGGCGCGTTCACCGGAGCCATCAAGGATCGCGCCGGGCGCTTCGAGGCGGCCGAAGGCGGGACATTATTTTTGGACGAAATTGGAGAAGTGCCGTTGGATTTGCAGGGCAAATTGCTGCGGGCGTTGCAGGACAAATGTTACGAACGCGTAGGCGAGGACCGCACGCGGCGCGCTGACGTGCGCATCATTGCGGCAACCAATCGCGACTTGAAAAAGGCAGCCGCGGCGGGCCGGTTCCGGGAGGACCTGTATTATCGCCTCAACGTATTTCCGATTCAGGTCGCCCCACTACGCGACCGGAAGGAGGATATTCCCCAACTGGCAAAGCATTTCATCGAACTGTCGGCAAAGGAATTGGATTGTCCAAAACCGCGATTGACGCGCGCCGGAATTGTTCAACTTGAAAACTATCATTGGCCCGGCAATATCCGTGAACTGCGAAATATCATTGAGCGTGCAGTCATTCTGGCACGCGGCGGAGCATTGGAATTTGATCTGCCTAAAAATGACGTCGCGTTCACGATGCGCTCAAGCAAATCGCGCGTCAATGTGACCGAGCCTGAATTTTTGACCGAGACAGAAATGCGAAAGCGTGAACGCGAAAATCTTTTGATCGTTCTTGAGAAGACAAATTGGAAAATTAAAGGCGCGGACGGTGCCGCAGAACTTTTGGGTGTCAAGCCGACCACATTATTGTCGCGGATAAAAACCATGGAGTTAAAGCGACCAAATTGAAATGTCTGCAAGACGGTTCCGCCGTTGGTCATAAGGTGTCAATGAAACTGTCAATAAAGAGTAGTGAGTGCGTATGACTGGAAACAAACTGCTGCAACCGGGTTTCTGTGCTGGATCGTTTCAATCGGCCGCTTGGATCATCGGTAGCGTGGTCAACCGCAAATGCGTCGAGCCGTAAGGCACCAACGTCATCGTGTGTGGCCGGCCCACGCCACGCAGCTCCGAGGCCGATGGCAGGCTGCCGGGTTCACCGTAAGTAGCGCCATTTGTTTCTGGCGACCAGCCCGGTAACGGACAAAGCGGCAAGTTCAACTCTACCGGCGTTCGGTCCTCCAGAAACGGGTTATCCGGCATCGCCTTTTCCACGACATTAATTTTGCCCATGTCGTTCCTTAGCAACCGGCTGAAGCCGTAACGCCAGTCGCTTCGCGGCAGAAACTCGACTTCGGGGAAACCTTGGATGTCGTGGCCTCCCAGCAAGGGTTTGATGTCCGGCGGATCGTTGGTGTGCTCGAGGCGCTCCTCGGCAATCTTCAGGGAGAATACCAGCGGCCCGCGCGTGACGCAGACGCTCCGCCCGTTGAACCAGTTCTCAATCTGCGCGCGCATGGGCAGTTTCAAGTCCACCACATCGCCGTTATGGAACTCCCGGTGCATCGAAATGAACGTCCCTGGCTTCTGCGGCTGATGTAAAGTTTCGCCGTTTACCTGGACAACCGCGGCATCGCACCATTGCGGGATGCGATACTGGAAATTGAACGCGACTGGCCCGGCCGTTTTGAATCGGAAAGAAATGTGATCGCGGAACGGGTAATCGGTTTCCTCGGTGATGGTCACGGTCCGACCGTTGACCTCGGCCGTCACTTCGCCAGGCCCGTAATACACAGCCGCGAGGCCACCATCGTTCGAGCGCATCCACATGCGGATGACGTAATTCGGCATCGCCCGGTTAATGTTGCCCGGACAACATTCCACATCGTGCGCCGCGCGGTAGGTCATACGTGTCGGCCGGCGCGAGCCGTCGCTGTTGGTAGCCGCGATTTCCATCTGGTTCATAGCGGAAAAATACTGAAGCTGCCTGAAATCCTTCGTTACCGCGCCGGGCAGCGCATTGAACGTGGTGCGCTCAATCAAATCGGCAAACCGCGCCTCGCCTGTTGCCATGAACAAATAGCCGAAACTCCATGACCAGTCGGTGATATCGCAGCTTTCGTGGACGGAATCAAACGCGGTTGGCTCCAGATGTTCCGCGCTGACAATTCCGCCGTCGGCCATGAGGTTGTGGTCCAAAACTTTCTGATAGGCACGCTCAGCCAGACGCAGGGCCGTGCGGTCACCGGTGTAACAGAACATCAGCGGCAGGCATTTCAATTCCTCCGCTGCCGTGACACCGTGTTCGCGAAAAGGCGCCCGGCCCCGAATTTTGGCCATCGTACAAAAGGAATTCGTGTCGTACAAGTAGCCGTCATAAATTTTCCGGCACAAATCCAGCAGCCGCGGATCGCCGGTCAGCCCGTAAAGATAAAATGCCTCCTCGAAATTCGCGCCGTTCCGGCCGCCTTGAGCGATGGCATCGGCGCTGGTCAGCAGCCAGTTTTGCATCACCGTCGCCGTGCGCGGGTCGCCGGTCGCGGAAAACTCCGCCATCAGCGCGCGGCCGACGACCGCGTTGGGCCAGCACCAGTGTGAGCCGCCAAAATTGGTTCCGCTGGAGTGGGTTAGAATATAATTCAGATTCGCATCACGCCGTTGGCGGATGGCCGGGTCATTGATGAGCCAGCTTAGCCGCGTCGTGGCGTCCACGAAGTAACCTGATTGTTCATAGGGCCACCATTCCTTCCACCATTTGTTTCGGTACGGCGGCGGCGGTATGGCGCCGGCATACATGCAGGTGTCGTACGGATAGGACATGTTCTCCGGATGGCCGGTAAGACCCTGCGCCTGCCGCTCCAGCCATTGCTGAATCCAGCCGCGCGGTTGGACTGAACCCACGGGTAATTCGGAGAACTGCCCGTAATACTTGACCTTGAATTGCCCCGGCGTTGGTGTGGCCGACGCCAGTTGAAGCTGTGCCAGGGCCGCGCTGGTCAGTCCAAACATCAGAACGGCGGTGACGAAGCGTCGGTTGAATTTAATTTTCATCTCTAGACCTCAAATGTCGTGCCGGAAGCGGAGCCGCGAATACAGGCACCGCAACAATGACGGCCATCGGAAACAATAGTAATGATTCCACTGATTTTATAATGGATTATGGCATGATCGATTGGGAGGATAATAAACGGAATTGGAAACCTGACCAGCCCCCGAAAAACTGGGGGTTTTGATTTTTTCGTGGAGATAGAACCGCCGTTTGTTTCATACTTGATCTGTGCACCTCGCCGCGAAACATTCTTTCCGCTGGTTGATGCTGTTCCTGTGCCTGGCCCTGCCGGCCTTCGCCTCACCGGAGGAGGACGATTCTGCCAGCCAGGATTACGCTGTCAAAGTCTGGGGCGCGGATGATGGTCTGACGGAAAGCTCCGTTACCGACGTCGCGCAAACCCCGGAGGGTTATCTCTGGGTCGGTACTCTTTTTGGCAGCGTGCTGCGGTTCGACGGTATGCACTTCGCCAGGTACAACTCGGCCAACACGCCGGAATTTTCCCAGAAATGGGGTGTACCCCGGTTGATGGTGGACCAGGAAGGCACGCTTTGGATCAGCATGGTGGATGGCGGCATGACCACGTGGGACAAACACGGTTTCCACTCGGTGTTCACGAGTACTAATCAGCCCGACCACATGTTGTGGTCAGCGCCGGGCAGGGTCATTTTTGTCTATACTGACGGAAAACTGCTGTCCGGCCAGAAAACCTCCGGGCAATGGGACTGGAAGACTTTGATGCTGCCGGACGTTCCGCCGCAAGGCCAGCAATGCGCCGATGTCGAAGGCCGGATTTGGTATTTGCAAAGCGAAAATAAAATCGGGATTTGGGATGGCAAAAACATCAGAACACTCGCGCCAACAGCAGGACTGGAAGGTCAGATCATCAGAGTGCTGGCCGCCGATGCGCAGGGACGGATTTGGGTTGGCACGGACCAGAGTCTGTCCGTGTGGCAAACGAACCATTTTGAGGTGATGACACCGACCAATGGCGAGGCCGTGCTGGACGTGAAGAGAATTGTTCCGTCCGACGGCGGCAATCTTTGGGTGGAAGCCAACGGCCGGATACGGCGTTGCGCCGGACGGCAATGGCTGGCCGAGTCTGCAGGCTGGAACCGCGAACTGGGCAGACGGACTCCGTTGCACTTTGTGCAGGGCGACCGCGAAGGCGGTTTGTGGGCGGGTGCCAGCGATCTGGGATTGATTCACGTGGCAAGGGATGGGGCGTTCCAGCGGCTGACCACGCGGGACGGATTGCCCAGCAACGTGATCCGCTTTGCCTACGAGGACCACGATGGAAACATCTGGACGGGTTACGAGCGGGGCGGCTTGGTGCAAGTGCAGCGGCGATTGTTCCGGGTGATTGGAAAGAACAAAGGATTGGGCGACAGCCTGATCAATACCGTGTGCGAAGACGCCCACGGCAACGTTTGGATAGGCACGCACAGCGGCATGGTAGGCCGGTACGAAAATGGCGTCTGCACGAACATCGTTCTGGGGGAGCCTGCACGTACGCAAGACAGTTGCGTTGTCGCCGACGCACGCGGACGGGTGTGGATCGGCGTACAGGGCATCGGACTGCTGATGTCAGAGGACGGGAAGTCGCGACTCATCGCCACGGAAACACAATTACAAGGCTATCCACGCCTGCTGTTGCCGGGTCGGGATGGCCGCGTGTGGGTGGGAACTGTTTGGTCCATCATCAGCGTCATGAATGGAAATCTCACGTTCGAATACACCACACAAAGTGCCAGCGGACATCCGACGGCGCTGGCAGAAGCGGCTGACGGCACGATTTGGGTGGGAACGCTGGATGGTCTTCTGTTGCACTGGGACGGCAAACAATTCATCCCGCTGGCACCGCCGGATCGGAATTCGCTGGGACGAATCTGGGCATTGTGGGCGGCACCCGATGGCAGCTTGTGGGCTGGAACCGAGGAAGGCGGATTACTGCACTGGGTAAACGGTAAATTCTTCCGATACACGATGAAGAACGGACTGCCCTCGGACAGCGTCGTTCAGATTTTGAGCGACGGCGATGGCAATTTGTGGTTGGGAACGCGCGCCGGCATCGTCCGCATCGCCGCCGCCGCGCTGGCCCAATTCGAAGCCGGGGAATTAAACCAACTGCCGGTGAGTGTTTATGGGCTGTTGGACGGATTGCCGACGATTGGCAGTGCAATCATCTACCAGCCAAACTGCTGGCGCGGAAGGGACGGCACGTTGTTTTTCGCCATGGCCAATAGTGTGGCAATGGTCAATCCGGGAGGAGTCCACATCAATCCTTCGCCGCCGACCGTGGCACTGGAAGAAATTTGGGCCGATGACAAACGAGTTTGGCCGAAGAACGTTGGTGCGGTCCTGACGGCTCCCGAAACCGCTGCAGACCGCCGCATCACCTCGCCAGATATCAAGGTCGGTCCCGGTCGCGGGGACCTGGAATTTCTGTACACAGGATTGAGCTTCGGTTCACCAGCACGTGTCCAATTCAAGTACCACCTTGGCGGATTGGAAAGCGGATGGAACGATGCCGGGCAGGAAAGAAAAGCCATTTATCGCCACGTCCCGCCAGGCCGGTATGTTTTTCACGTCATGGCTTGCAACAGCGATTCAGTCTGGAGCGGCGACAACGCGCTGCTGGCCATAACCGTAAATCCGTTTTTTTACCAGACGGCCTGGTTCAAGGTTGGGGCCGGGCTGCTGGCGGTAACGGGGCTGTCCTTCGCCGTCGCGACCACCATGCGCCGGCGGATGCGTCAACGCTTGCGCCATTTGAAAAGCCAACACGAATTGGAACGCGAGCGGGCACGCATCGCCCAGGATTTGCACGACGACCTCGGCGCGGGCCTGACCGAAATTGGTCTGCTGGGCGGACTGCTCCAGGACCCGTCGCGGTTTCCGACCCACAAGCAGGAGGCTTTAGACCGGATTGTCCACCGCTGCCACGATCTGGTCGTGGCGCTGGACGAAATTGTATGGGCGGTCAACCCAAGGAACGACTCCGTGAATTCACTCGGCGGTTATCTCTGCCGCTACGCGCAGGGCTTTCTGGAGCCGACGGCCATCCGCTGCCGATTGGAATTGCAGGAAACGGAACCGGATCAACCGTTGAATTCGGAACAACGGCACAATCTTTTTCTGGCTTTTGAGGAAGCTTTGGCCAACGTCGCAAAACATTCCGGCGCAAGCGAAGTGCGCGTCAAATTTGTCGTCGAGGGGAACAGCCGTTTGTCCGTCAGCATTGAAGACAACGGACGCGGCCTGTCTCCGACTGTCAGGGAAGACGCCGACGGTTTGATCAATTTACGTCAGAGAATGGCCCGGATCGGCGGCCAATGCGAAATTGTCAACCGGCAGGCGGGTGGAGTTTCTGTCAACTTGAGTTTGCCAATTGCCGCGCGGCAGACCAAACATAATGGCTGACGGCAGAACAACCCGAAGCGCCATTTCCTATATTTGTTCAGACATCAATTATCCGGCTAAAACTGTTCTGTAAAAAAGAAAATGATCACAGTGGCGATAGTCGAGGATGACGAGGGCATTCGCTGCAGTTTGGAATGGCTGCTGAAATCGTCGGCGGAATTTTTGTGCGTCGCGGCCTGCAAGAACGCCGAGGAAGCCCTGCGCAGTCTGCCGAAGGCCGCACCGCAGGTTATTCTCATGGACATCAATCTGCCCGACCGTTCGGGCATCGAGTGCACCGCGCGCATCAAGGAACTCCTGCCGTTGGCGCAGGTGGTGATGATCACGGTCTATGGCGACGCCGAAAAAGTGTTCAACTCCCTGCGCGCCGGGGCGAGCGGCTACATCCTCAAACGGGCGGCGCCAGAACGGATTTTGCAGGCCATCCGGGAGGTCCACGCCGGCGGCGTGCCGATGTCGAGCGAGATTGCGCGCAAGGTTCTGGGTGTCTTTCGCGAGCCTGCGCCGGCACCGGCGGAAGATCAGAATCTTTCCCGACGCGAACAGGAGGTGCTGGAACTGCTGTCCCAAGGTTGTGCGAACAAGGAAATTGCGGACAAACTTTCCATCAGTATCGAGACGGTGACCTGGCATCTACGGCACATTTACGCCAAGCTGCACGTCCGGTCACGCACCCAGGCAGCCTTGAAATTTCTCGGCCAGCGGAAAAGCTCGTAAGTTTCGTGCCGGAAGTTGCCCCCACTGCCACAGTTTTTGGGGGCTGGCCAGTTCGGATGCTTCTCATATAAATTAGAATTGGTGAACCCACATCAAAAGACTCATTGGGGCGTTTTTTCCGAGAACCTCTCCCGCGTTTCCTGGCAAAGCCGCGGAGCCCTGGGGTCAGCTTTCACGCTCATCGAACTGCTCGTGGTCATTGCCATCATCGCCATTCTGGCGGCAATGCTCCTTCCAGCGTTAAGCATCGCCAAACAAAAGGCGCAGTCAATCTACTGTATGAACAATCTTAATCAGTTGCAGTTGGCGATAGAAATGTATGCCGGTGATCACAAACAGAAATTTCCAGACAATCCCGGCTCCACGGTTACGCTCAATTCCTGGGTCACCGGCAATTTAAACTGGGATTGGCCCCCGAATTTTCCCAATTCACAAAACACCAATACGGCCCTTTTGACCGCAGGCGAAATTGGCTCCTATGTCGCCAAGAACGTTGGAATTTTCAAGTGCCCGGCAGACAGGGTTCCCGGCCGATGGGGTCCGCGAGTGCGCAGTTACTCCATGAACGGTTTCGTGGGCGATACATTGAATATCAATGGAAAAAACAACCCGGGTTGGCGGAGATTTCTAAAAACCAGTGACTGCACCAGTCCTGGCCCTTCGAAGACGTGGGTGTTGCTTGGTGAGTGCCCAGACAGTATTAACGATGATTTTTTTTCAGTCACCATGCAGGGGGGCGCCGCTGCCACTTGGACTGATGTGCCAGCTTCAACACATAACGGGGCCGGTGGTTTTTCTTTTGCCGATGGCCATGCCGAAATCAAGCAATGGCTCGACGCAAACACCAAAGCGCGAGTCTCCCGGGTAAATCCTTGTCCTGACAACAAGAAGAACTCACCCGATGATATTGTCTGGCTACAACAACGAACCAGCAGCCGTCAGTAACGCAATTGAATCTCACCCGTCCCAGGCAAAAGCTTCAGGTTGTGGTCATCACTTTGAACGGCTAAGGTTCCGGGAATTGCACATGAGTTTACTCAGACAGCCGGACTTGAAATGTGCGGGCCGGCAGAAGAGTTCATGAGTCGCGGCGCGGCAATATTGCGCAATTACCACAGTTTTTGGGGGCTGGCCAGATCAAATCCGCCGCGCATAATTAAGGTTGATGAAGCTGTCTCGACAAAATCTGCAGCGCCTTTGAGCCGATAACCAGTTTTATGGCGATTTTCCTGAAAAAATTCCCGACTTCCATGTATTTCCCGTTCGTTCTTCATTTTTTCACCGCCGGGTTAACGCTGACGCTGGGGTTGAGCTGCTGTGAAGGAGCGGTTATCACTTCCGCCAGCGGCATGTCTCTGCGGCTGGACGCAAGAACCGGCAACTATCAACTCACCGCCAAACAGCCGGCGTGGGAGTTGGGTGGCAGTATAAACCAGCCCCTCAAAAACGTGGCAGCCATTCAAGGTCGTGATGCGATTGGCATTTATCAGCAACTGGCCTTCGAATGGCAGGACGGACAGACGCCGATCAGCGGCCAAATCCGGGTTTATAAGGAAAAGCCGCTGGCGCTGTTTTCGCAAACCTGCGGCGCGGCGACCGAAGTGCCGCCGCCCGCGTTCCCGGATTTCAAGGTGTTGCCGGATAAACTGCATATTTTCAGCTACGGCCATCATGAATTTGCGCCGCCGCGTTTCACGGCCACCGAAATCTCCACACCGTGGCTGCTGTTTGACGATCATGCCAACGCTTTGGTCATTTCTCCGGCGTCGCATTTCCTGGTGGCCAGCATGAGGGGTGACGGACGGACGGAAGTGGCGAGCGGCTTTAATCCGGCGTTGCGAAATCTGCCGGCGGATTTCACGCAGCAAACGCTGGTCGTGTTCGGTCAAGGCATCAACCGGACCTGGGATTTGTGGGGCCGCGCCCTGCGTGATTTGCACCAGGCAAAACGCCCCGCCAATGACGCCGACACGGTGCTGAAATATCTGGGTTACTGGACCGACAACGGCGCAACTTATTATTACAACTATAACACCAACCTTGGCTACGCCGGCACACTGGATTCACTCGTGGCGCGTTACCGCCGGGAGCAGATTCCGATTCGCTACTTGCAACTGGATTCCTGGTGGTATTACAAGAGCACCACTGATCCTGACGGCCAACCGGGAAAGGAAAAAAAATCAAACCAGCTGCCTGCGGGTGCGTGGAACTGTTACGGTGGCTTGCTGAAATACAAAGCCGACACCAGCCTTTTTCCAAACGGACTGGACGCTTTCCAGAAATCCATCGGTCTGCCGCTGGTTACGCACAATCGCTGGATTGATCCGGCGAGCCCTTACCATCAACAATACAAAATTTCCGGCATTGCAGCCATTGATCCCCAATGGTGGGACCACATCGCCGATTACTTGAAGTCTTCCGGCATTGTTACCTACGAGCAGGACTGGCTGGACCGCATCTACACCTATTCTCCGGCTTTCAGCAGCAACGTGGAAACGGGCGAGACCTTTCTCGACAATATGGCGCGCGCCTGTGAGGAACAGGACATCACCATCCAGTATTGCATGCCTTATCCTTGCTATTTTTTGCAAGGCAGCCGCTACGGAAATTTGACGACCATTCGCACCAGTGGAGACCGGTTCAACACGAACCATTGGAACGATTTCCTCTACACCTCGCGCTTGGCCGCCTCGATGGGCATTTGGCCGTGGGCGGATGTCTATATGAGCGGAGAGACCGACAACGTCTTGCTCTCCACGCTTTCCGCCGGGCCGGTTGGCATCGGCGACGCCATCGGAGCGGAAAACAAGGCTAATCTTTTCCATGCCGTCCGTGCCGATGGAGTGATTGTCAAACCCGACGCGCCGATCGTGCCGCTCGACTCCAGTTACATCGCCGACGCGCAGAAAAAACCGGCGCCGCTGACGGGCAGCACGTACACCGACCGCGGCGGAATCAAAACTGAATATGTTTTTGCCTTCAACCGGCCCAAGACGCCGGCTGACGAAGTTCATTTTAGTCCCGCCGAACTTGGCTTGAGCGGCCCGGCTTACGTTTATAATTATTTCTCCGGCACCGGCAAATTGCTGAATGATGATGCCGATTTCACGGCACCACTGAGCAAGGGTGCCAGCGCGTTTTACGTGGTCGCGCCTGTCGGCCAAAGCGGCATTGCCTTCCTCGGTGACAAGAATGTATTTGTGGGTACCGGCAAGCAGCGGATTACGTCGCTTCACGATGAAGCCGGCAAGTTGACTGTCGGGATCGTGTTGGCGCAGAACGAGAAGTCGGTCGTGCTTCACGGCTATGCCGCCGTGGAGCCAAAAGTGACCGTGATTTCCGGCTTGGACGACGCCATCCGGTATGACCCCGTCAGCCACTACTTCGCGGTCGAAGTAAAGCCCGACGGGAACACGCCGGTTGAACAGTCCACCGGCGATCCCGTCCGGCAACTGACGGTAGTGCTGGAAACTGAGAAGTGACATGTGCCGAGTGACCAGTGACAAGAAAATCCGGGCACGGAGGATGGGGTGTTGCTTGTTACAGGTCACCTGTGACCTTTATGCCGCAGTCGCGTTGCTGGCACTCTTGCTTCCCGTCTCCGCGCGATCCGCCGGCAACACCCTCTGGCAGCAGCAAAGCATTTACCAAATCATCACCGACCGTTTTTACGACGGCGACCCGTCAAACGACAATGCCGACGGCAATTACGAACCGGGCGGCCACAGAGGCACGTCGGTTCACGGCGGCGATTTCAAGGGCATCGAGCAAAAACTGGATTACATCAAATCTCTCGGCGCGACGGCGATCTGGATTTCGCCGGTGGTGCTGAATGCGCGCGGCGAGTTTCACGGCTACGCGGGGCTGGATTTTTACAGGGTGGACCCGCACTGGGGCACGATGGCGGATTTGCAGCATCTGGTTCAGGCGGCGCACGCGCGCGGCATTCTGGTCATTGACGACATCGTGGTGAATCATGGTGGCAATCTTGTGGACAGCGCCGATCCGGACTATCCCGAATTTCAAATATCCGCCCGGATGGATACCATTTGCGCTTCCGCAATCCCGCCAAACAATATCCGCCGCCATTTGATCTCAATGCTGCCAACCCACAGCTCACAAATCTGTTTCACAACAATGGTTACATCCAGGACTACCACGATCCGACCCAGCTCGAGTTGGGCGAGTTGAGCGGGCTTGATGATTTTCGAACCGAAACACCCTACGTTCGGGCGCAGATGGACGAAGATTTACGAGTTTTGGATCGAGCAAGCAGGCTTCGACGCTTTCCGCATAGACACCGTCAAGCACGTCGAGATGGGATTCTGGCAGGAATGGTGTCCGGCCATCCACGCATTCGCCGCGGCACACGGCAGGCCGTCCTTTTTCATGTTCGGCGAAGTGCTGGATCATTCCGATGCCAGGTGTGGCTCCTATACCGGAATGATGGGTGGTGGACCGTTTAAGCTGGATTCGGTGCTGGATTACACACTCTATTTCAAAATTGATTCCATCTTCGCCAAGGCGACGGGCAGCCCGCGGCAAATCGCGGAGCATTACCGTGCGGTCGCGGCGAATTACGATCCGGCGGCCCTGAACCAACTCGTGACGTTTCTCGACAATCACGACCAGCCGCGGTTCTTAAGCATCCCCGGCGCGAGCACCGACCGGCTCAAGGTGGCGCTGGTTTTTCTCTACACCGCCCAGGGGATTCCCTGTTTGTATTACGGGACCGAACAGGCTTTCAACGGCAAGAAGGATCCTTTCGACCGGGAAGACATGTTTGCCGGACAATTCGAGTGGGGACCGTCGCGCGGCGATAATTTCAGCATGACGCATCCATTGTTTCAGCTCGTCGCCAAGCTGAACAATTTCCGACGGCTCTATCCCGCGCTGCAAACCGGCCTCCAGTCCAATTTGTGGAGCAGTGCCAGCGGTCCCGGATTGCTCGCCTACACGCGGCGGCTCGGCGCACAGCAAGTGTTTGTGGTGTTAAACACAGCGGAGACAAACCAGAATCTGCCGCCTTGCCCGACGGTTTATCCGGCAGGGACAAAGCTGAAAAACTTGCTCGATGAAAAAGAAAATTTAACCGTGCTCGCCGGCGGACAAACTTCACCCATCGTCGTGCCGGGCACGTCGGCAAATATCTTCGTTGCCGAATCCGAAATCCGTCCGCTCGATCCCGTGGTGACCGGCATATCGCCGGCGCACGACGCAAAGGAAATTACGCCGGCTGCGCCGGTTGTCATTCACTTCAGCCAGTTGATGGACACCGGCAGTGTTGAGCGCGCGTTTTCGACGGTGCCACCAGTGAATGGCACGTTTTCCTGGACAGCTGCGGGCAGCACGATGACCTTCAAGCCGGACAGTCCCGGGTTCCAGCCACAAACGATGATCACCGTGCGTATCGGCGATACTGCGCGCGCCGCAGATTCCGGCAGGACATTTTACGCCGGGTTTGAATCGCGTTTCCGCTGCGGCGGCGCGGGCAGCACATCGCCTCCCAATTGACACGGTGCAAATCCCCAGTTTTTGGGGGCTTGGCAGGATTCCAAAGTCCACGGATATTAGGTCTGCGCCTATTGTTAGCGAAATCCAGAACACCTTGACCGATTAAATTATGAAGACCAAAACTGCCGTTCTCTCATCCATGTTTTGTGCCGCGCTTTTGTCGGGCACCGCCTGGTCGGTTTACGCAGACACACTTATCACCTTTCAGTGTGACATGACTTATCAGGTTCAAAACTCACAATTCACCAATGGGGTGACCGCGGTTTACGCGCGGGGAACGTTTAACAACTTTGGAGCCGCTCCCTTTACCAATAGTCCCGGCTTCCTGTTGACCAACGATCCCGCATCATTGGTCAATACAAATCTTTTTATGGGAACCTATGACGATACGAACGATACCAACGGCGCCCAAATGCAATATAAATTTTATGCCGTCGGAAGTTCGATTCCGGGTGGCCCCTATGAAACGACGGCGACTTACAACGACAATCGGGTAACACTGCTTCCTGCGGGCGGTGGTCAGCAGAGTTTGGTTTTGCCCGTTCAGTTTTTCAGTGACCAGGGGCTGAACGTAACCCCATCCCAATTCACAGTCGCTAACGTCTGGTTCCAGGTGGACATGTCGCAGCAAATTGCCCTTGGGACTTTCAATCCTTCAACACAAACGGTGGAAGTTGATGGCAGCCTGGGCAGCGGCAATAATTTCGGTTTCGGCCAGGGCACCACCCCCAGCGGCAACACCTTGACCAATGATCCCACCATCCTGAGAACCAATCAGTTTGGACTGGTGACCTCCAATGTGTATGTCGGATTTCTCGCCAACCTCATTGCCGGCTCGCCCGGGCAGAATGCCCAGTTCAAATATAGAATCCAGCCATCTGCCTTATACGAAAGCCCCAACAATCTAAACGGAGACGCACAAAACAGCCATAACCGCTTCTTTTTCCTGACAAGTGATACAACCAACCCGCTGGTCTTTTTCAGCGATCAGCCCTACGCACCCATTGGAACCAACCGGATCACCTTCTCGGTGGACATGAGCGCTCAAGCCTGGAGCGGGCAGATGAGCAATCAACAAGTTCGCTTGAGCGGAACTTTCAACAATTACGATTTGACCGGCCTGAATACGTGCACGAATAATCCCAACTCCAGCAATACCAATATCTATTATGCGACGGTAACCATCACCAATGGAGTCGGCGCTACTACGGAATTCAAGTTTGGCTATGTCAACGGGGCTTGGGAAAACAATCCCACCCATACCTACGCGGGCAATCCATCCGTTATTGGTGGCAACCAAAACCGGGAATTCACCATGCCTAACGTGAATGGCGCCAATTTGACTTTGCCCACTGTTTATTTTGATGACCTATCTACTTACTCCGTGCTGCCGGCTCCGCCCCCCACCAATTTCGTGACCTTCAGTGTCAGCATGACCAATGCGGTGGGCTCGGATTTGCACGTGTTCAATCCAAACACGGACAGTGTTTATCTGAACGGCGTGGATGTGACTACGACGTTGGGAACCTACCGGTTTGATCCATGGACCAACAATCCCGCAGGCAATCCGCTGGGTAATTTCCTGATGGCCAACAATCCGGTCGGCAGCGAGATCTATACGATAACGGTCGCGATTCCGGCAGGCTACCCGGTGGCGCTCTCGTATCAATATTCCATCAATGGCAATCAGGACGAGGCCAGTGGCACAAATCATGTCCGTTACATCCGGTCCACCGGGAACTCTGTCTTGCCGCTGGATATCTTCGGCAGCATGGTTCAGGAACAGTCATTCGGCAACCTGGCCGTTGGACCTAAGTCCGGCGGCAATGTGCCGATCACCTGGCTGGGCCGTCCGGGCGTCCATTTGCAGGTGAAAACGAATCTGACCGCCGGTGCCTGGACGGATTTGCCCAGTACCGACGCGCAAAACGCGACCAACTATCCGGTGGGCCCCGGCGCAAGCTACTTCCGGTTGATCAATCCTTTTTGATTTTGAATGACTATCCAACCAACCGCCCAGGACCGGAACGCACGTTTCGGTTTGGGCGGGAAGCTTGACATGTGTTCGCAAACAAAAACCAAAATCAAATTCGGCAGCGCCGGCTTCACCTTGATTGAGTTGTTGGTGGTCATTGCCATCATCGCCATCCTGGCTGCGATGTTGTTGCCCGCCCTGGCCGCCGCCAAGCTGAGGGCACAGATCATCTCGGACATGAGCAACAAAAGGCAGTTGACACTGGCCTGGTATATGTATGTCGGGGATCACAACGACACCTTGGTGCTCAATGCCGATGGTTCAGCGACTGTCAATGGAGTTCAGTCGTGGGTTCCGCAATATCGCCTGGATTGGGGCACCGGCACGTATAACACAAACGTAGCGCTCGTGACGACCAATGAGCTGGGACCTTACTGTGCCGGCCAGTATAAACTTTATACGTCGCCGGGGGATGTCTTTCTATCCAGCCTGCAGCGCGCGTTGAGGATGGGTGCGCTTTTCAACCATCGTAACCGGAGTGTCGCCATGGATGCAGCGGTGGGCGGACCCGTGGGTCCCGTGGTCGGTGGCAATGGCCAGAAACCTCCAAGCTCAGGCTCGCTGAACCAGCTGAATCCTTTTTTTGTCGCGGCGAAACCGAGCCAATTGGTCCGTCCGGGTCCGAGCAAGAGTTGGGTTTTTATCAATGAGCACCCGGACAGCATTGACGATGGAATTTTTTACGACGATCCCCGGGCAACGGACGGAACGGGCTCATTGATCGAAGTGCCTTCGAGCTATCTGGGCGGCGGCTGCGGAATTTCGTTTGCCGACGGCCATGCCGAAGTTCATAAATGGACCACGAGCGCATTCCTTGTTCCGGTCAAAGCCCAACCAGGCTACAAGTATCCCGGAACTGGCGGAGTAACCTACACCCAAAACGCGGACATGGCCTGGCTGGCGCAGCATACGCCGGCGCATTAGTTCTCGATCCCCTGAAAACGGCAACCCCGATGAGGTCCATGGAATCAATCATACCCGTTACATCCGGTCCACCGGTGATTGCATCTTGCCTCTTGAAGTTTTTCGCAATATATTTCAGGAAGGATCATTCCGGCTTTAGGCAGGAAAACCGCCACGCATCTGCAAACGCAAAATAAAGTCAAACACGGCATCAATGGCTTCACCTTGATTGAGTTATTGGTGGTGATAGCGATTATCGCAATTCTGGCCGCGATGTTGTTGCCCGCCTTGGCCAACTCCAAGGTGAAGGCGCTGATCACTGCCGACCTGAGCAACAAAAGGCAGTTAACACAGGCCTGGTATCTGTATCCCGGCGATCACAACGACACGTTGGCGCTCAACGCCGATCAGTCAGCAGCCGTCAACGGCACTCCGTCGTGGATTCCCGCGCAATGTCACATGGATTGGAGTGCCTCTCCGAACAACACAAATATAACGTTCCTGATGACGAACCAACTGGCCGCGTATTGCGGCGGTCAATATAAAATTTACACTTCGCCGGGAGATAACTTTCTCTCCCCCCTGCAGCAGGCGCTGGGTTATGGCGCGTTTTTTCACCATCGGTCCAGGAGCGTTGCCATGGACGCAGCGGTGGGTGGCCCCGTGGGTGGGTCCGGTATTGGCGCCAAACCGCCAGCCTCTCTTTCAAGTCTTAATCCCTTTTTTGTTGCGGCCAGGATGAGCCAATTTCATTTCCCCGGTCCGAGCAAGAGCTGGGTGTTTATCAATGAACACCCGGACGGCATCGACGATGGGATTTTTTACGACGATCCCCGGGCAACGGACGGAACGGGCTCATTGATCGAGGTGCCTTCAAGTTATCTGGGCGGCGGCTGCGGAATTTCTTTTGCTGACGGACATGCGGAGGTTCATCAATGGACGACCAGCCCTTTCCTCGTTCCGGTCAGATACGTTCATTATCCTGGGATCATTGGAACCTATACCCAGAACGCGGACATGGCCTGGCTGGCGCAGCACACGCCGGCGCATTAGTCTCGATCCTCTGAATACCGGAGGTATCAGGGTGGTACATCGCCGTTTTGCCGGAAAATCGACTACCAGATTGAAAGGAACAGTTCCAGAACCCCGCGAGCATACGAGGTCCCAAAATCCCCCAGTTTTTGGGGGCTAGGCAGGTCTGGCAACCTCACGTAGAGTAAAGCGTGATTCTCCCCCATCAGGAAGAGAAACACTGAAACTCAAAAAACTGTAAGCTTATGAAAAGTAGCAAACTATATAAAGGATTCGCGGTCGGATTGGGCGTGCTGGGTTTTGCGGTTTATTCGGCAACGTGTCAAACGATACACCAGTCGGGGGGATCCGGCACGACTTATACCGACGTACTGGGCGACGGGCAAGGGAGTTCCAACAAAGGCCGAGATCTCTCGTCGGTAACCGTTGCCAATGACGCGAACAATCTCTACATCACACTCAATCTCAATCCGGCCGGCAACATTGAAACTCAGGGTGCTTTTGATTATGTCGTGGCCATTACTTCCGGGAATCCTTCCGCCGGTGGGGACACCTCCGTCAGTGCCGACTTCGGCAACCCATGGGACCGCGCCATATCCATTGACCCTTCTTTCGGCGGAATGACGGATTGGATCGGAGTATTCGGGGCCGGTGGCGCCGGATCTGCCAGCAGTCCCTTCACCAGCTACGGATTTAACGATTCGGTTTACAGTGGTGGCGCCTGGACGCAAATCGAAAATGTGGCCAGCGGCGAGCCGATAACCAGTCAGCCTTCGACCAGCACCCCGAATGCCATCACCCTCACCGTCCCGTTGAGTGACTTCTCAAATCTGACGCTTACTTCCGGATCAACTTTCGATTTCGACGTTATGAGCACGGGCACCGGCGCCGGTCAGACCGCCTATGATTCACTGGTGGTTCAAGGGCCGATTCAAGCAACCTACAGTAGTACAGCCCAATTCAACGAGACCACGCTTGATCAATACACCATCGGTTCGGTGCCCGAACCGGGAACGCTGGCCTTGGCGGGTTTAAGCGGGTTGTCCCTGTTATGGTTCCGTCGCCAGCGGAGGTGAGTTGGTTAGTTTTCAGTTGCCGCAATAAATCGACGTTGAACTGGATTGTGCAAACCCAATCTGGTTGTCGCACGTAGTCTTGCCCGGTTTAATTCAGCGAGTCACGCTGCCTGCTGGGGGGTGTCGCGTTACTATTATATGAAACCACCCAACTTCACAACGGCGAGACCTTTTGTGGCCGTTGCCGTTGCGATGCTCGCGTTCGCATGTGCTGCGCCAGCCCAAATCAATGCCTACGACGACGCGGCGGCGTACTTCAAATCTTCCAACTGGACCAATGGAGCAAACCAGGGTTTCGGTTTTACCCCTTGGGTGTTGGCTACAAATACTTTTAGTGGGGGGGGCTTCCGGGGCTGGTATCTCAACAACGGCTATGCCATCGCCTCTGCCACCAATGTTGGCGGTACGGCTTACACCAATTGTTCCTGGGGCATTTACGCCAACAGCGCCGCTCCCGCTGGTGGCAACCGCACCGTCGCCTATCGCGGTTTTGCCGGTTCACTGACAACCGACGTAGTTTTCAAACTCCAGTGGATGACAGAGGGCATCGGTTCCGGCGCGACGAATTACGCCGGATTCGTCCTGCGCAACGGAAATTCCACCAGCGGCGTAACTGCTTATGAAACCGGCTACCGCTTCGAGTTTTATTACGCCGGCGGCGGCACGGATTCCTACCTCGTCAAAGACGGCAACGGCGTTACGGCCATTGGACTTCCTTTTGCGGCAGGCTACGGCAATTCCGCCGGGGGCCACTTCAATGCCACCGGCTTGAACTGCGAGTTCACGCTTGAGCCGAACGACACCTACCGATTCGTAGTCCGAAGCGCGACCAACAATGCCGTGCTCGCCTTTCTCGACAACCAGCCGCTCGCAGGCACGCCCAGCTCGACCATTGACAGCGTGGCGCTCTTCGCCAATCAAACCACGGGCAGCGGCTCCAGCGGTGGAGATCAGAATTACAACCGGATGCAAATCGTCTCATCGTCGCTCACCCCGCCGGCTATCATCAACGTCCAACCGGCCGACGGATCCGTATTCGTCAACCCGGCCAATAATATCTCCTTTGAAGTGGATTCGGCTTCTGCTGTCTCGGGTGCGAATGTCACGCTGCTGCTGAATGGTGTGGCACAAACTCTCGCCTTCAACACCAACGGCGCGACGCAGCAACTGATGGCAACCAACACGACGCCGCTGGCGACCAACCTTTCCTACGATGCCACGATTATCGCCGTGGATGTGTATGGCAACAGTGCGACCAACAATTTCAGCTTCAACACGGTTCAGACCAATTCGTTGTGGCAGGATGTAAAAAACTACGGCGCCACCGGCGATGGAACCACCAGGGACACCGCGGCGATTCAGGCGGCCATAAATGCCTGCCCGCCAGGCGGATTCGTGTGGCTGCACGATGGGACTTTTCTATCAGGCACGATTTTTTTAAAGAACAATATGACACTCTACGTTGATCCCACCGCAACCTTGCTGGGCAGTGGTTCGAGCAGCGATTATCCGATTCTCACTCCGCCCGCCAACAACAGCCAACAGAACAACTGCGACATGGCTTTGGTTTACGCGCAAAGCTGTAGCAACGTGACCATTACCGGCGGCGGAACCATCAATGGGAATGGCCGCAATAATTTCACCTCCGGTGTCGAGGCGACCCGGCCCATCTCCATCTGGACAGCGCTGTGCAATCAGGTGAACATCCAGAACATCAACGTCGTGGATGCCGCCATGTGGTCCGTGGTCAACATGCAATCCGACTACCTGACGATCAGCAACCTGACCGTCAACGACGACGGACTTAACGGGAACCGGGATGGCTGTGATGTGGTGGATTGCTGGCATGTTACCATCGCCAATTGTACCATTGATTCCGGCGACGATTCCATCTGCCTCAAGAGCGGCAACTCGCGCGGCGTGAACGATGTCCTGGTGAAGGATTGCACCATCACACGGTCACAATCCAACGGTTTGAAATTCGGGACCGCCAGCACGGGGCCGTTTACGAACATCACCTTTCAAGATTGCACGGTGCAAAACACCTCGCACTCGGCGATGGCGGTCGAATCCGTGGACGGTGGTAGAATCAGCGATGTCACGTTTCAACGGATCAATTTTTCTTCCTGCCAGAACGCCATCTTCATTATTTTGGGGACCCGGAGACCCAACGGTGGTGCCGCTGGCAGCATCAACGGCATTACTTTTCGTGACATCACCGGTTCGGGCATGACCGACACGCGGGGTTGCCCCATTTCGGGGTGTTTCACGAATGGTGTGGACTACAAATTGAACAACCTTCTTTTCGACAACGTGAACATTTCCTTTGCTGGCGGGTCGGGTTCCGTTCCTGCGGCGCCTCCGGAATACGCCGGCCAATATCCGGAAAACACCATGTGGGGGAATCTGCCGGCTTATGGATATTATATCCGGCACGCGACCAACGTGACCTTTACGAATTGTTTTACCAGCGCGGCTTCCGCGGATGCCCGGCCCTGGCTCGCGACCAACGACGTCTCAAATCTAACCACTGTCGGTCCGCCGTTGAATATTTACCCAAGCGGCACGAACGTAGTGCTCCAATGGCCGAATGCTTTTACTTTGCAGACCGCCACCAGCGTCGCGGGGCCCTATGCCGACGTGATCGGAGCGTTCAATCCATACACAAACCCAATCACTGCCGGCGCGAATCCACACTTTTTCAGATTGCGCCAGTAAACGGTTCCGACCCCCCGCCTCCGCATTGCGCGTCAAGTGGTGAGTCAGGTATATAATCACCCAAATTTGGTACTCCTCAAGGAACCGGGTCGCCGTAAATGATGCCGCGCCCGGCGGTGCCGAAGTAAATCCGGCCATAGATGCGCGGGTCGCCCGTGACATGATTGATCCACCCGAACTGGTGTTGGTCGTCGTTGATGCGCACCCAGGATTGTCCGGTGTCGTCGGAACGGAAGAGGGCCTGGAGTTGGCCCACTTTGCCGGCCAGGTAAAGGGAGGGATAATTTTTCCCCGGCGCTTCCTTCCCAAAGCCGAGAGAACTTGCTTCCTGGACTCCTTCCACTTTGGTGAAGTTCAGGTTGCCATTGGTGGAATGGTAAAGACCTTTGGTGCGAAATGCTATCCACAGATCGCCTTCGCGGCCGGGGGTGGCGTAAAGCAAGGCGCCCGCCCCGGCACCACCACCGAAACCCGCGCCAAAGCCTCCCGCGGCCGGGAGGGTTGCTGCAGAAACCATGAAATCAACGGCGCCGTTGGTGCTGACCAGGAGCTTGCCGGCGCGCGAGTCGTAAGCGTAAAACCGGCCCGGATTTACCGTGTCAGCAACGACTTGGAAGCCAGGCGTAAGTCCTTTACAGGCGGTCCAGTTGGTCCCGTAATTCATGGTGTAGTACGAGGAATTATGCCGGGGAGTCCACACGCAGATTGCCCCGTCGGCCGAAATTGTAATGCTGCCCGCAATGGGATCATCTGCAGGATTGTTGGCAAAGGCCGTCCAGGTTCTGCCATCGTCGAGCGAGTAGGCGGCGCACACTTCGGGGTCGTGTCCGCTGGCGGTGCCGGTGCGCGCAACAACCTGCGGTTTTTCCCAGGCAAACGACAAATCTTCAGTATTGCCAAAGTGCGGGCCGGCGAACGTTTCTGCGGGAGAAACCGTGAGGTCATCGTGTTGAAAGCCATCAATATCGCCGACCCCGCTTAAAAGATGGGCGCCTTCCGGTGGGCTGATCAGCGTCAGTGGCACCGTTTCCTCAAGTCCTTGATCGAGGAAGACCCAGCGCGTGGCCTGGCCGGAGTCAGCGGCGGTCGCATTGACGCAGCTCCAGATGCCATAACCGGTGGTGAACAGAACCTGATCCGGGTTGAGCGGATTTATTTCAATGACTCCCATCCAATGGGGATTGCGGGATCTGGTGTACGGCGCACGCGAGTGGTCCCATTCCGTGTCATCGTTCCAGAGTTGCGTCCAGGTCGCGCCGCCATTGGTGCTGCGGAAAATTTCGTCGTGCGGTTTCCAGTGGCAAAACGTCGTGGCCATGATGGTGGAAGGATGTTCCGTGTCCACGGCGACGTCTCCATAACCGAAAGTTTGATCGGTGGTTGCCGGTCTGACCGGTGTGATGTCGGCCCAGACACCGTTTTTGGGGTTGAATTTCCAGATCGCGCCATCGGTCATGATATTGGGGCCAGGTTCCTTGCCGTAGCTGAGATAAAGCAATCCGTCCGGTGAGCGGATCAGATGATTCGGGCGCAAGCCCACGGGCTGGTTTGCTACAGCTTGCCACGTGATTCCCCCGTCGGAACTGTGGTACAGGTTGGTTTTGGAGGTGGACACTGCGACGTAAATTATCGGCGTGGGCTTGCCGAGGTGGCTGCTCGCTGGATCAAAAAGTACGCATACAATTCCAACCGGTTCCTGGCGGAGCCAGGAACGGCGCTGGGGTCTTTCGGCCGGATCCGGCTCGAACTGGCTGTTCGGAAAGCCTGCCACTTTCTGCCAGGTTGCACCCCGATCAGCGCTCCTCCATAAACCATCCTTCCGCGACCCAAAGAAAAGGATTTTGCCCTGATTAGGATCCACGGCGAGACGTTCACCATTGAAACGGCCGGTCTCGTTGGCTCCCATTTTAAAGGGCACATCGGTTCGCTGAAAAGTGCGGCCTTGGTCGCCTGAACGCAAAATGGCTGCCTGGCCATGGGTATAGGTGCCCGCCGCCAGATAAACGCAGTTCGGATCCGAAGGATCCACCGCCAGGCTTTCAATGCCGGTGAAGTTCACGTCCGCCGCGCCAATCCAATCCGTGAGGGGAATCCAGTGCTGCGCGGCGTCATCCCACCGATAAGCTCCGCCGACGTCCGTGCGGGCATACATCAGCCCTTTTTGCCGGGGATGAAAGACGATGCCGGTCACAAACCCACCGCCACCAATAACCACGTTGTGCCAGGAATATGGTTTCGATGATGGCGGTTGGGCATCCATCGTTGTATGACCACACAACAGCATCAGTGCCGCGGCGCGGGTCATAAACTGCTTTCCCAAACACATTCGAAATCCTTCCATCAAATTATTTGACGTTTTCAGCCTGAGTGATTTTCCAGGTCACTTTGCCCTCTGAGGGGTCATTGTTCAGTTTAAAACTGTTGCCTTCTTTAGTCAGAGACAGTGCGTGCAGTACGTTGTCCGACGGGAGGCAAACCAAACCGGTTGCGGTTGGCGCAGCTTTGGCGAACACAACGAGTTCGAGATGTGACCAATCCATGTCTTTCGTGGACTGCGCGAGCTTGATCCGCGGAATCACTGTGCCATCCCGTACCAGCATGACGACGGGCAGTTGCCTCGCTTCGATGTGGTGCCAGCCGCCTGCATACGATTTGCCGGTCTGGTAATCAATCCAGGTTCCGGGCGGGAGATAAACGTCGCGTCCGGTTGCGTTTTCATGCAGCAAAGGCGCGACCAACATGCTCGAACCGAACAGATATTCATCGTCCACCCGCCAGGAGCCGGGATCGTCGGGATACTCGATGAACAACGCGCGGACCATCGGCAGGCCGTGTTCGGAACAGTCCTTGGCCTGGGCATAGACATAGGGCATCAGTTCATATTTCAAATCGTCAATCTGGCGGAATTCATCCATGAAAGCCTGGCCATAGTTCCACGGTTCCTTGGGCGCGATGCCGTGGCAACGGCTGTGCGAACTTAACATGCCAAACGCCAGCCAACGGGCAAACAGGTTCTTGTCCATGTTTTCCACGGAGTTCGCTGTAAACCCGCCGACGTCATGGCTCCAGAATGAAAAGCCGGAAAGGCCAAACGACAGGCCGCCGCGCAATTCAGCGGCCATGCCGTCATCGGTGCTTTCGGCATCGCCGCCCCAATGAACGGGATAGCGCTGGCTGCCGGCCCAGGCGCTGCGGGCCCAGATGATGTGCTCGCCGGTGGTCTTCAAGGTGATGTCCGCGACCGCCTTGTTGTAGCGCAGGGGATACAAGTTGTGTTCGTAAAACCCGGTCCGGCCGTCGGCATAAAGGCCATCCTCCGGCGCCGCTTCGCCAAAATCCACCTTGATGGCGCCAACGCCCATCTGCAAAAGATTGGCGAGTTTGTCCTGGTACCATTCGACGGTTTTGGGATTGGAGAAATCCAGCACGGCATCTTCATAAGGCAGGTCGCCCTTGGCGTCGCGGACGACCAGCCCTTTTTCAACTAGTTCGGGGAATAATTTGTTCTTGGGTACAAAGTAAGGCAGTTGCCAGAGCGAGATGTGAAATCCTTCCTGTTTTAAATCATCAATCATTTTTTTGGGGTCGGTGAAGCGCGAGGTGGAGAACTGGTAATCGCAACGCCAGTCGGTTTCGAACCAGCCGGTATCGAGATGAATCACGTCGCAGGGAATTTTGTTTTCGCGCAGTTTGGCAGCAACGTCGCGGACCTGTTGCTCCGCGTTGTAAGTGCAACGGCTCATCCACAGACCGAACGACCAGAGCGGTGGCAATGGCGATTTGCCGGTCAACTGAGTGTATTCATCCAAAATTTCCTTGGGCGAACCAAGAAAAACAAAAAGGTCGAGTGCGTCATCGCCGATCATCAGCGAATTTACGCCGCTGAAATCATGTCCGAAATCGCAGGTCATCGGCGTGCTGGTGTGCAGGAACATGCCGTAACCGCGGCTGCTCATAAAAAACGGGATGGGCTTATACATGCCCTGGTTCTGAATGCCGTTGGCGTCATCGGGCCACAGCACAAGTTTCTGGCCGCGTTTATTCAGGCCGGTGAACGATTCACCGCAACCAAAGATTTTCTCGCCGGGCGAGAGCGTAAATGCGGCGTCCACGCTTCGCGAATAATCCGCCGCCCGCCGCACAAAGGAAAACGGCACGATGGGCGTGAAGGTGGTGGTGTTGTCCGACGCATGATCCGTTTTGGTCAGCAAGCGACCCTGCGCGTCACGAAATTCAATCCGCCACGGATTTTCCAGAATCGTGACCGACCCGAACTGGCCGGTGTACCGGTAGCCGCCTTCGATTTTTTCATATTTCCACGAATGGTCGTGGGGCACCGGCCCGGCGAGCATCAGTTCGGGTTGTGGCGGGGCCACCTCCGGCCCGGTTTGAAGGTGAATCCGCACGGTTCGCGGTGAAACGAATTCAACCGAAAACGGCAGGGTGGGATTGGCTGCATATTCGTTTTCCGGGAATTCATTCGGGTCGACCGGCTTGAGGACGGCCAGCATGTTGTCGAAGGCCTGCCGGGTAAAATATTCGGCGCGCTGGTAAGTGATTTCTCCCTTGCCCGTGGCCGGATTAAAATCAGCGAGTTTGTCAGCCAGATAATAAAGGTTGGCGAAGTTATGGAAATCGCCGCTGATATCCACCGGATCATTCAACAACCGGGGTGGGTTGTCGGCAGCCAGTTTTGAGGGTTCACTGAGCCAAAAGCCTGCGCAAAGGCAGACCAGCAGCGCCATTACGTTTCGTTTGTTTTTCATAATTGAGGTCTTCTTTTAAGTGCCTGGCGGTCTGATTCTATGGCATGGTGCGGAAGCAAACCTGTTTGGTGGTAACACGATATTGTTATCCAAGGCAAACAATATGAATATTTGCAGGTCACGATTTCTGGAGCTTTGTCGTTTTATTGATAATTCTGCTTTTCTTCCACGCTATTGTCATGTCATCAAAATCAACGAGTCGAAAACTTGCTTTTTGTGATAACCTCTCCGCGGATTGCTGTTCCCAACCCGGCTTTTGCGCGCTTCCTGAAATAACGTCGCTTTCAATGGGCTACCTTATTTCTGGCAGACGTTATGGTTCCGCCTTTGCGAGCGGCGGGATAGTGTTATGCAAGTCGTGATAATTGGTGACATGCATTCCGGCGAAATCAGGGTATAAATTGAGGATGTCATCAATACGAAACCACAGTTTCTTGATAGTCTTTGAAAGGGAATGGAAGCTTGTGCTGTGTGAGGTTGGGGTTGTTCTGCTAATGGCAGTTTCAGTTGGACCAGCTTTAGCCGCCAACGTCACCGTCAATGTCACCAGCAACCTGTTCCCGGTCGCCAGTACGGCCTATGGGATGCATACGTCCGTGTATGACAACCAGAACGGGAACGCCGCTCTGCCTTCACGCCTCATTGAGTCCGGGGTGAACACGTTGCGTTATTCCGGCGGTGGATTTGCCGATGTTTTTCACTGGTCGGTCAACAAATTGAGTCCGTGGCAGGACGGTTCCTACGGCTATCAGGGACCCAACACCGACTTCGGGCACTTTGTCGGACTGCTCGACAGCGCCCATGCCCAGGCGGTCATTACCATTAATTTTGGTTCCGGTCAGTTGTGGAATGCCGGTCACACGCAACTGGTGGCGCCTTCCACCAATGCCGAACCGCCGGAAGCCGCCGCGTGGGTTGCCTACGCCAATGGCAACGCGGCGCTTTACGACACCCCAAATGACATCGCCCTTGGCACTGACTCCCAGGGTAACAACTGGAGGACGGCGGGTTTTTGGGCGAAATTGCGGTCTTCATCCCAATCTGTCTATCAAACGTGGGCCACGGCTGATGGCGTTTATGACGCCACCTTCAACTTTCTCGCCATCAATCATCCCGCCCCGGTCGGCATCAAATACTGGGAAATCGGCAACGAAACCTTTGGCACCGGCTATTACGCCGCCACCAGCCAAAACGGTTATTCGGTGAACTATGCGGTGCCCTATCCGTACACCAGCCATACCCGATTGGGTAATCCAGCCCTTTCACCTGCCAACTATGGCCAGCAGGTTAAAGCGTTCTCATTGGCGATGAAAGCGGTTGATCCCACCATCAAGATTGGCGCCGTGGTCAGCACACCGCTGGGCGACTACAGTTGGGACGTTTTCGGCGGCCAACACTGGACGCCCCAGGTGCTGGCACAATGCGCCACCAATATCGATTTCATCATCGCCCATTGGTATTTTTACAATGGCAACAACGACAACGGCAGCAGCCTGTTGCCGTCGGTGGCGGCCAATATCCCCTCCATGATTAACGGGACCGGCTCGCATACGGGTACCAGTTCGGGCCTCAAGGATTGGATCAACCAGTACCGGCCGAACGACCCCACCAACGTTTCGATCTTTATCACCGAATTCGGTTATACGGGCAGCGTGACCAATGCCATCAGTGGCACGCCGATCATCGGGCCTGTCACCGCGCTTTTCGACGCGGATTCCTATTCCACCTGGATGAGCTACGGTGTATCCAACATCTGTTTTCTGGAGATGAACAAGACGCCGTTTTTGGGCGATGCCGGTTCCCTGACCCGCGGCGAAACCTTTTTTGCCATCAAGTTGTTGCATGCCATGGCCGCGCCCGGCGACACCTATGTCAGTTCTACCTCGGATTCGAGCACGATGCGGGTGGAAGCAGCGCTGCAACAGAGCGGTAAGTTGGGCCTGGTGCTTCTCAACGAAAACCGGACCAGCAGTCAGACCGTCAACGTAACGATTACCAATGCATCCCTATCCAGCACCGGCACCGTGTACCAGTTTGGAACCGCCAATTTTTCCGGCGGTGGTGAAACGCCGGTTTCAGGACCGTCCACCAACAGCGCTTCGGGGTTTGGCAATTCATTCAGCATTAGCGTGCCGGCCTACACCATGATGGTCCTGGTGATTCCGACAGTCGCGGCCAACACGCCGCCGACCCTGGCGCCCATTGGAAATCAAACGGTGAATGCGGGGCAGACCGTCGCCTTTACCGCCAGCGCCACGGATACAAATCAGCCACCACCGGCCTTGACTTTCAGCCTGTTAAGCGCGCCGACCAATGCCACCCTGGACGCAAACACAGGCGGCTTTTCGTGGCGGCCATTGGTCAGTCAGGCGAATACGACCAACTCAATCGCATTGGAGGTTACTGATAGTGGGAATCCCAACCTGAGCGCGACCCAAAGTTTCACGGTGACAGTGAACCCGCTTACATTGCCAACCGCCTTGCCAATGGGATGGGACAGCGGGCAGTTCACCCTGCAAATCAGTGGCGAATCCGGTCCCGATTACGCAGTGCAGACGTCAACCAATCTGGTTGACTGGAACACGCTGTTTACAACCAATTCCCCACCGATGCCGTTTGAGTGGGTGGATACCAATGCAGCCCTGTTGCCGGTGCAATTTTACCGCATAGAAGTTGGTCCGCCGTTGCCATGATGGGCGGTTGGCTTAATCACACAAACATCAACCCATCCGGATGTGAAACCATTTGCACCCGCCGCTCTTCATTCAGTTGAACCGCCAGCCATAATCTATTGTGACGATGTGGCCTTCACATTCTCCGCACCTTCCACGTGTGCGTTCTCCAAAATGAGCGGCGGACCCTGTTCGGTTGTGATCTGTACGTTTTTGAATTGAACGCCGCTGGCATTTTTGATGGTCATGCCGGTGGACGATGAGATGCGGACATTTTCCAAGACCACGTTTGAAATCTCGCTTTCGGGCAAACCGGTGATGACCCCCGCGGATTTCTGGCAGGTGGCGGTCAGGTTGCTGAAATAAATGTTGCGGAAAACGGGGGTCAAAGTGCTGGCCAGTTGCGACGCGTCGGCTTTGGCAGCCGATGGTTGCGTGGAGTCTCCGGCGGAATTGTTCATGTAATAGCACGTCAAAGTGATGGCCGGAACGACGTTCTTCATGGTGATGTCGCGGTAACGGATATTCTCAACCAGACCGCCTTTGCCGCGCTGCGATTTGATGCGCAGGCCGTTTTCGGTGTTTTCAAACGTGCAATTGCGCACCGTCACATTGCGCACGCCCCCCAGCGTTTCGCTGCCGATGCTGATGCCGTGACCATGCAGAATGGTGCAATCTGTCACCGCGATGTCTTCGCTCTCGAACTCATGACCCGCAATTCTTTTCCCGGCCTTGATGGCGACGTCGTCGTCGCCCACGTCAATCTTGCATTTCGTGATGAGCATACGCCGGCCGCTGGGGTCAATCGCGTCCGTGTTGGCCGCGTGTGCCGGCGCAAGGATGGTCACATTCGATACCACCACGTCTTCACAATCCGACGGCACGAAATGAAATTTGGGGGAGTTTTCCAGGGTGATGTTTTCCAATCGCACATTCTGGCAACGATCCAATACGATCAAATTGGGCCGCGGGAGGGTGTAGCCGGGTTTGATCTGACGCGCCTTTTCCGCCTCGCCCCACCACGCGGCGCCGTTCCCGTCAATGGTCCCCTGGCCGGTGAACGTGATGTCCGTTAACCTTTTGCCGCCGATGAATGGATTGAAGTCGCCGCTGCTCCCGGCCTCCAGCCAGTTGCCGGGCATTTTCATGAAATCGCGCTGGTTGGTGGTTGCCAGCAACGTTGCGCCGGCTTCGAGCAGTACGGTGGTCCGGGTGCGCAAGGTGAGCGGCTGGCTCAAATAGGTTCCCGCCGGAAACAGCACCGTGCCCCCGCCGGCCTGGCCGCAAGCGTCCAACGCTTTTTGAATGGCTTTTGTATCCAGGGTCTTGCCGTCGCCCGTCGCCCCAAATTCGCGAACGTTGAAATTCTTTGACGACGGTGAATCTGCCGCCCATCCAATAACCGGTGAGAGACACGGCAACAGCAATGCTAAAATATAAATGGCCGCCGCGCTTCCCGGTTTGGGTCTTGTCAAGCAGGCTCTCGTTTTTATAAATGTATTTTTCATAATTTGTCCCTGTGATTTGCCGAACCCAAACCGTCTTCCAGAAACAAACCGGAACGGAATCAAACCTGACAGGATGCCTTTGCACTGGCGCGGACGGCTGAATGAGGTTATCATTCATGGATTCTAACTGACACTTTGAAAGTTGCAGCCGCCACTTTTGCAAAAAAGTGTGAAATTTGAGTACCGCGCCCCGGCGACATGCCGACCGGATTTGAATTTTCGGTGCAAAATATTCAGATGAATCTGCACAAAATAATAATTACTTTTACATAGAAAACCTGCTAATCTCAATAAACTCCGCTTGGGGAAAAAACGACCGATAACACGCGCCGACGCAAACCGAGAAGTAAATGAGCAACACCATTTTTTGCAGGATTTTCCGAACCCATCTTCAGCCAGCGGTCATCACCATGGGCGTATTGCTTGCCACGGTGGCATTGGGTACGCCGACGTTGCCGACCATTCCAGCCGGCACATTTAATGTGACCAGCTATGGTGCCGTCGGCAACGGCAGCACCGACAATACAGCTGCCATTTCAAATGCCCTTGTGGCCGCCAACGCGGCGGGTGGGGGTACGGTCGAAATTCCCGCGGCGGCCGGGGCGTACCTGTGTGGCCCGCTCACTCTGAAAAACAGTATTAATTTGCAGATTGACAGCGGCGCAACCTTGAAAATGCTGCCACATGGAACATGGCCGGGCGGTACGTCACCGCCGGATTTCATCACCGGCTCCAGCCTGCACGACATTGAGATCAGCGGTTCCGGCACAATTGACGGGTCGGGGACATTGTCGGGCTGGTGGAACGGTCTCAGCACTTCGGAACGGCCTTACATGATCACGTTGAGTTCGTGCCAGCGGGTACTGATTCAAAATGTGACTTTGATCAATGCGCCCAAAATGCATATTTCCATCAAGAACAAGGGCGGAAACATTACCATTCAGGGAATTACCATCAATACGCCCGTTTCGCCCAACACCGATGGCATTGACCTGGTCGGCACGAACTGCCTGGTCCAAAACTGTTCCATCAGCGACGGCGATGACAATATTGCCCTTGGCACGAGCAGCGCCAACACGCCGACGTCTGATACCGTCGTCACCAACTGCGCGTTCGGCATCGGGCACGGCGTCTCCATCGGCAGCAATACGGCCGGTGGCGTGTCGAACCTGACGGTGATTAATTGCACTTTCAATGGCACGGATTACGGCATCCGCATGAAATCCGATAACGCCACCAGTGGCAGCAGTGGCGCGGGTGGTACGTCGCAAAATCTCTTTTATTATAACCTCGGGATGACGAACATTACCCGGGGTGCCATTGTTATCTACAGTTATTACGTCGAGTTTGGCACGCCGGTCGGTATTTCTCCGTCAACGGCGGCGTCGCAAACCGTTGGCAACACCAACATTCCGATTTGGCGGAATATTACCATCAGCAATGTTACCGCAACGGTGACCAGCAACGGGACCACGCCGGGAATCGCTGGAATCATCTGGGGACGAATAGAATCACCCGTCAGCAACATCACCCTGAGCCATGTCAATATCACTGCCCCGAACACGTTCGACCTTTACAACGTTGACGGTTTTCAATTCGTCGATTCTCAAATCACTGTCCCGGGCGGCAATCCAACCTTCACGCTTTTTAACGCCGACGTCACTGTTACCAACAGCACGCCGGGAGCAGCAGCGGTTTCGTTCGACGGCCTGACCAGTACCAATTCCCTGGCATTCTACCAGGCGCCGGCCAGCATGACGGTGGGCGATGCATTCGGCGCAAACCCCATTACTCTGGCGGCCAGCATACTTGCCGACAATACCAGCCTGACGGTACCCGGTTCGACCGTGTTCAATTTCACCCTGGGGACAAACAGCGCCGAGGTCACAGCGCAAGGAAACCTGACATTGAATAACACGCTTAATATTTCCGCCGGCGGCGGGTTCGGTGCGGGCACTTACACCCTGTTCACCTATGCCGGCAGTTTTTTCGGCACTCCCGTCCTGGGCACCACACCCCCAGGCTTCACTTACAGCCTCACCAATCCGCCCGGACTGATACAATTGCTGGTCCGGGCTCCTGCGCCGCCTTCACCGCCCAGCTTCGGCAGCATCAGCGCCACCGCCAATGGCCTGGTAATGAGCGGAACTGGCGGCACAACGAATGGCACTTTTTACGTGCTGGTTTCCACCAATATCGCACTCCCGCTGAACCAATGGACGCCAGTTGCCACCAACCTGTTTGATGGCAGCGGTCATTTCATTTTCACCAATGCCGTTGTTCCCAATAGGCCGCTGGCGTTTTATCTTCTGCAAATACCGTAATTGGTGGAATTGCCAGCATTACCAGCCGGAGCCAGAAACAGCGTGAATTTGTGTTCCTTTCTGCACTTCAAACGTTCAGACAACGGTGATCTTTACTGGCTAATAATAAAAGAGTTATAGAGCATTCTCCGAAGCTGACAGTTCTCAATTTTCATGCACGTTTGCAACAAAATGGGGCTGACAGATTGCAGAAGTGGGTTATTATTAGTAAGTCAAAAGAAACCACAAACACAAACAAGTCGCATTATGAAACGTTTAAGTTTAGCTATTGCAGCCATCAGTGCCGTCTGTTTAACCTTTCAGACTGCCCATGCCTCACTTCTGTTTTCAGAAGGTTTTAATTATAGTCCCGGTGTGCTGGGCGGCAATATCAACCCTGGTAACAGCACAGCTTGGAGCGCCGGTAATTCCGGTCTGACGGTTGCTAGCGGCAATCTGACTTATGCAGGGTTGGCGGATCTGGGTGGTAATGAACTTCAAATCGCCAATGGGTCTGCCGGAACTATTTATAATACATTCGCGAATCAGACCGCCGGACAGGTTTACTATTCATTCTTGTTTAATGCGACTGCAGCCGACAGCGCCAATAACTACTTCACCGCGATGAATGCTGGCGTTGCAACTCCGAATGGCGGCAGCGACGAAATTGATGCTTATTACTATGCCGCCGGCAAGATTGAATTGCGAGCTAATGCTCTAGCCGCAACCGCCGGCACTGGCCCCGTCTTGGCGCTGAATACGACGTATCTCGTCGTTGAAATGCTTGACCTCACTGCGCACACCGCCAGCCTTTGGGTTGATCCAGACTCAAGCACCTTTGGTGGCACCGCACCTACAGCCACCGCGACCCTTTCAGGTACCTTAGCGACGGCATCGATAGATGATGTAGGTTTTAAAGCTCAAGGCGCCGCAGGTGGTCCTTATTTGGTTGATAACCTGCTTATTGGCACAACCTGGGCGGACGTCACGCCAGTTGGCGGTGTTCCTGAACCCGCAACTTGCGCACTGATGGGTTTGGGCATACTTGGTTTCGTCACGGCTCGTCGCCAGATGCGCCATTAGTATCATTGTGGTTTTCTTCGCGACAGGCGCTGGTAATTCTCCAGCGCCTGTTTCGCATTTAGAGGCGGCTCTTCTGCCAGTCGGGGCGGCCTGCGTGCCGGTAAAATATGGATGGAATCGAAGACCCATGCAGGCCGTTAACAGCCCATTAATAAAGTAGGAGACGACGTGAGGAGTCTCCAACTTCGGTTGCAAAAATCGGAGAAAATTGAGACTCGTCACCTCGTCTCCTACGGGAAAACGAGTTTTTAAACGGGCCGTTAGCAGTTGTCGTGTGCAAAAATGTCGGTAGCATTCCGAGTAGTCTGAATGACATCTTCAACTCAAGCAAGGGATGGGAGTTTGGGCTGGTTGTGTGATTTGTGGGAGCGAGGCTGGCTGAAGGGAGTGTTGCTGCTCGCCGCCGTCATCCTGGTTTACCAACCGGTATGGCACGGAAAACCTCTTTGGGACGATGACGCGCATCTTACCCCGCCCGGACTTCGTTCATCACAAGGATTGACACACATCTGGATCGAACCTGGCGCCACGCAACAGTATTATCCGCTGGTCTATAGCCTTTTTTGGGTGGAGTACAAACTCTGGGGCGATACCACGCTGGGTTACCATTTAATTAACATTTTGCTGCACGCCTTTTCGGCCCTGCTGTTGTGGAAAATTCTACGGCGGTTGCAGGTGCCGGGCGCGTATCTGGCGGCGGCCATTTTCGCCTTGCATCCCGTGTGCGTGGAGTCGGTGGCCTGGATCTCGGAAATCAAGAACACGTTGTCGGGGGCACTTTATCTGGGCGCGGCGCTGGTTTATTTGAGATTTGACCGGAGCCGAAACTGGAAGTTTTACTTTGTGACTTTGGGGCTGTTTCTGTTGGGGTTGATGTCCAAAACGGTGATTGCGACCCTGCCGGCGGCCTTGCTGGTGATTTTCTGGTGGCAACGCGGAAAATTATCCTGGAAGCAGGATGTATTACCGCTCCTTCCATTTTTTGTGGTGGGAATGGGTGCCGGGTTGTTCACGGCGTGGATGGAATGGAAATTTGTTGGCGCGAGCGGTTCTGCATTTGATTTCACCCTCATTGAGCGGGTACTCATCGCCGGGCGCGTGATTTGGTTTTACCTGGGCAAGCTGGTCTGGCCGGTGGATTTGATTTTTATCTATCCCCGCTGGCAGGTCAGCCAAGCAGTCGGGTGGCAATACCTTTTCCCTATCACGGCACTGCTGGTGTCGGTGGGGTTGTGGTGGCTTTCACGCTGGAACCGCGGGCCGCTGGCGGCATGGCTCTTTTTTGTCGGGACGTTGTTTCCCGTACTGGGCTTTATCAATGTCTATCCCTTTTGTTTTTCGTTCGTAGCGGATCATTTTCAATATTTGGCCAGCATTGGCCCGATCACCTTGGCGGCGGCGGGAATCGCCATATTATTCCGCTCTTTAAGGAACCAACGACAATTCCTTGGACCCATTGTTTGCGGAACACTGCTATTGGTGTTGGGGGTATTGAGTTGGCGCCAGAGTGGCATGTACACCGACATTGAAACCCTCTGGCAGACGACCATCGCCCGAAACCCGAATTGCTGGCTGGCTCACAACAACCTGGGCGGTTATTTTTATAGGGAAGGTCGCGTTAAAAAAGCTCTCGAACACTATCAAAGGGCGGTTCAGATTGATCCGGATGTCTCCGAAGCGCAAAACAATCTAGGCGCCGCCCTGGGTGCTGAAGGACGGTTTGATGAAGCAATCGAGGCCTATCGCAAGGCTATCCAGATCCGCCCGGATGACGCCAATGCGCTAAACAATTTGGGCATGGCTTTGGCCGTCCGCGGCCAGTTCGATGATGCGATCGAGAACTATCGTAAGGCTATCCAGATCTACCCGGATGACGCCGATACGCAGGATAATCTTGGCGCTGCCCTGACCAGCAAGGGTCGACTGGATGAGGCGGCGCAATGCTATCAACGCGCTCTGGCCATTGACCCGGATTTTGCCAAAACGTACAACAACCTTGGAATCCTGTTGGCCAAACAAGGCCGGATTACTGAAGCCATTGAACATTACCAGAAAGCTATTGAACTCAACCCGGACAACGCCAAGATCTACGACAACTTCGGCAAGCTGCTCGTGACTCAAGGTCGAACGCCCGAAGGCGTCGAACAATTCCAGAAGGCTCTTGAAGTTGCGCCGGACGATGCCGACGCCCATAACGAACTTGCGAATGCGTTCTTCGCGCAGGGGCGATGGGACGAAGCGATCGAGCATTACCAGCAAGCGCTCAAAGAGATGCCGGATTCCGTTCATGCCCACTATCAACTGGGCCTGGCGCTACAATGCCGGGGCAAATCCGCAGCCGCCATCGCACAGTTTCAGAAGGTCCTCGAGCTGGATCCGCTCCATGTGACGGCCCAAAACAATCTGGCCTGGATACTGGCGACCTGTCCGGACGCTTCCTTGCGCAATGGCCCAAAGGCCGTGGAATTGGCACAACAAGCCGCGCGACTTTCCGCGGGTACATCTCCGCAGATTCTGGACACGCTCGCGGCCGCTTTTGCCGAGGCCGGACGATTTCCTGATGCAATCACGACGGCCCGCCAGGCGTTGGACCTGAGCGTCGCCCAAAACAACAAACCCCTGGCCGAAGTCATTCAAAGCCAGCTCAAGCTCTTTGAAAGCCAGTCTCCCTATCATGAAAAACCGTAGCGGTTACTGTTGATGCATGTGCTGTATGTGGAAAAGTCCAAAGCCCAAAGTTTGCTGCAATCTGGCGCCTGGCATCCAACCTTGAACCCCCGCGCAGGCCGTTAGCAGTTGTCGTGTGCAAAAATGTCGGTAGCATTCCGAGTAGTCTCGATGACATCTTCAACTCAAGCAAGGGATGGGAGTTTGGGCTGGTTGTGTGATTTGTGGGAGCGAGGCTGGCTGAAGGGAGTGTTGCTGCTCGCCGCCGTCATCCTGGTTTACCAACCGGTATGGCACGGAAAACCTCTTTGGGACGATGACGCGCATCTTACCCCGCCCGGACTTCGTTCATCACAAGGATTGACACACATCTGGATCGAACCTGGCGCCACGCAACAGTATTATCCGCTGGTCTATAGCATTTTTTGGGTGGAGTACAAACTCTGGGGCGATACCACGCTGGGTTACCATTTAATTAACATTTTGCTGCACGCCTTTTCGGCCCTGCTGTTGTGGAAAATTCTACGGCGGTTGCAGGTGCCGGGCGCGTATCTGGCGGCGGCCATTTTCGCCTTGCATCCCGTGTGCGTGGAGTCGGTGGCCTGGATCTCGGAAATCAAGAACACGTTGTCGGGGGCACTTTATCTGGGCGCGGCGCTGGTTTATTTGAGATTTGACCGGAGCCGAAACTGGAAGTTTTACTTTGTGACTTTGGGGCTGTTTCTGTTGGGGTTGATGTCCAAAACGGTGATTGCGACCCTGCCGGCGGCCTTGCTGGTGATTTTCTGGTGGCAACGCGGAAAATTATCCTGGAAGCAGGATGTATTACCGCTCCTTCCATTTTTTGTGGTGGGAATGGGTGCCGGGTTGTTCACGGCGTGGATGGAATGGAAATTTGTTGGCGCGAGCGGTTCTGCATTTGATTTCACCCTCATTGAGCGGGTACTCATCGCCGGGCGCGTGATTTGGTTTTACCTGGGCAAGCTGGTCTGGCCGGTGGATTTGATTTTTATCTATCCCCGCTGGCAGGTCAGCCAAGCAGTCGGGTGGCAATACCTTTTCCCTATCACGGCACTGCTGGTGTCGGTGGGGTTGTGGTGGCTTTCACGCTGGAACCGCGGGCCGCTGGCGGCATGGCTCTTTTTTGTCGGGACGTTGTTTCCCGTACTGGGCTTTATCAATGTCTATCCCTTTTGTTTTTCGTTCGTAGCGGATCATTTTCAATATTTGGCCAGCATTGGCCCGATCACCTTGGCGGCGGCGGGAATCGCCATATTATTCCGCTCTTTAAGGAACCAACGACAATTCCTTGGACCCATTGTTTGCGGAACACTGCTATTGGTGTTGGGGGTATTGAGTTGGCGCCAGAGTGGCATGTACACCGACATTGAAACCCTCTGGCAGACGACCATCGCCCGAAACCCGAATTGCTGGCTGGCTCACAACAACCTGGGCGGTTATTTTTATAGGGAAGGTCGCGTTAAAAAAGCTCTCGAACACTATCAAAGGGCGGTTCAGATCTATCCGAATTACTCCGACGCGCTGGACAACCTGGGTGTCGCCTTCGCCGCCGAAAGGCGGTTTGATGACGCTGTCGAAAACTATCGCAAGTCCCTCCAGATCAGTCCGAATGACGTCGATGTGCTGGACAATTTAGGCGTGGCTTTGGCGGCTCGAGGCCAGCTCGATGACGCCATCGAGAACTATCGCAAGGCCCTCGAGATCAGTCCAAATAACGTTGATGCGTTGGACAATCTGGGTGCGGCTCTTACCGTCAAGGGCCAATTTGATGAAGCGCTTGGGTATTATCGCCAGGCTCTTGCGATCGCCCCCAACTTTGCAGACGCACAATACAACCTTGGAATCCTGCTGGCCAAACAAGGCCGGATTACTGAAGCCATCGAACATTACCAGAAAGCCATTGAACTCAATCCCAATCGTGCCGGATTTTACAATAATTTGGGCAACCTGCTCGCCACCCGGGGGCGGCCGGCCGAGGCGATCAGGCAATTCCAGAAAGCCCTTGAGGTTGAGCCAGACTTTGCCAATGCCCACTACAACCTGGCGGATATTTTGTTTGCCCAAGGTCAGTGGCAAGGGGCCGTTGAACATTATCAGCAGGCGCTCAAAGAGATGCCCGATTCTGTTCATGCCCATCAGCAACTGGGCGTGGCACTGCAATGCCTGGGCGAACCCGCAGCCGCCATCGCTCAATATCAGAAGGTTCTCGCACTGGATCCGCTCCATGTGACGGCCCAAAACAATCTGGCCTGGATACTGGCGACCTGTCCGGACGCTTCCTTGCGCAATGGCCCAAAGGCCGTGGAATTGGCACAACAAGCCGCGCGACTTTCCGCGGGCACATCTCCGCAGATTCTGGACACGCTCGCGACCGCTTTTGCCGAGGCCGGACGATTTCCTGATGCAATCACGACGGCCCGCCAGGCGTTGGACCTGAGCGTCGCCCAAAACAACAAACCCCTGGCCGAAGTCATTCAAAGCCAGCTCAAGCTCTTTGAAAGCCAGTCTCCCTATCATGAAAAACCGTAGCGGTTCTCTTTGGGGATTGTTTTTTAAAAACAAAGCGGTTTCCGCCAGGTGTACACTTTGCTCATGCATTTCACTCGTCACGTCACGCGGGTTTCCTTAACCATGTGTTCAACCTCATGAGCCGCAGGTCAAAGAAGAAAACCGGACCTGGGAAAGCCCTCTACGTGCGTTCAAACGCGTCTGTTTCTCCAACCATTGAAACGCCGGGAGAGACCAGTGCCCGCCCACCGGAGGCCGGAAGCTCTCCCGCCGATTTGCCTGACCGCTGGATGGTTCCCGGCGTTTGCGTTTTTCTGGCGGCTATTGTCTGGCTGGTCTTCGGCCAAACGCTGGGGTACGAGTTTGTCAATTTCGACGACAACGAATATGTGTATCAAAATCTGATCGTTCAGAAAGGACTGACGCTCCGGGGGATCTTCTGGGCCTTTGGCCACGTTTGCGCCTCCAACTGGCACCCGCTGACCTGGCTCTCCCACATGCTCGACTGCCAGTTCTACGGATTGAATGCCGGTGGGCATCATTTGACGAATGTTCTGCTGCACACGGCGACGGTAATTCTGCTTTTCCTGGTGCTACGGCGGATGACGGGGTTCCTGTGGCGCAGCGCGTTTGTGGCGGCGGTGTTTGCGATTCATCCGTTGCGGGTGGAATCGGTGGCCTGGGTGGCCGAACGCAAGGATGTGCTCAGCGGTCTGTTCTTCATGCTGACGTTCGGGGCGTATGTCCGTTATGCGCACCGCCCCTGGTCACCGGCTCGTTATGGGCTGGTGGCGCTCTTGTTTGCGTTGGGTCTGATGTGCAAGCCCATGCTGGTGACACTGCCCTTGGTGTTGCTGCTGCTGGACTACTGGCCCCTGAACCGGCTGCAAGCTGACGCCGGCAGCGAATCATTTTTCCGGCTGGCCGGCCGGAGAATTCCCCAGCGCCTGATTTTTGAAAAACTGCCCTTGCTCGGACTGTCCGTCGCATCGTGTATGATCACAATTTTTGCTCAAGCAAAAATCATCCAGCCGTTCGAGAATTTGTCCCTGCCCTTGCGCATGGGGAATGCCTTGATCTCCTGTATAGCCTATATGGGCCAGATGTTCTGGCCGTCGGGTCTGGCGGTTTTATATCCGTTTACAGCCGGGGATGTCAGGGTTTCGGGAGTGGTGCTGTCGGTGGTTGTGTTGGCCGGCATCTCCACAGGGGTTGTGGTCCTGCGCCGTCGTCCCTATTTTTTGACGGGCTGGCTATGGTATCTCATCATGCTGGTGCCGGTGATCGGGATTCTGCAAGTCGGATGGCAGGCGCGGGCGGATCGCTACACCTATTTGCCGCAGATCGGCTTGTATGTGCTGCTGACCTGGGCGGTGGCGGATCTGTGCGCCGGTTGGCGGCACCGCCGCGTGATACTGGGCGGCGGCGGCGCGATCATTCTCGTTGCTTTGATTTCCTGTGCGCGGGCGCAGACTGCTTATTGGCGAAATAGTGAATCGCTATGGACTCACACGCTCGCCTGCACGTCTGACAATTTCATTGGCCGCGACGACCTCGGCAACGCGCTGTTCCAAAAGGGGAAAGTGGGCGAAGCGATCGCGAATTTCCAAAGGGCGCTGCAACTCAATTCCAGCTTCGCGGAAGCTCACGACGACCTCGGCAACGCGCTGTTCCAAAAGGGCAAAGTGGACGAAGCGATTACGCATTTCCAAAGGGCGCTGCAACTCAATCCTGACTTCGCAGACGCCCACAACGGCCTCGGCAACGCACTGCTCCAACAGGGCAAGGTGGAGGAAGCGATTGGGCAATACCAGAAGGCGCTACAAATCAATCCCGACTTCGTGGAAGCCCATTACAACCTTGGGAGCGCCCTGTTCCAAAAGGGTGACGTGGACGAAGCGATGGTTCATTTCCAAAAGGCGCTGCGAATCAATCCCAACGACCCGGGGGCCTACAACAACTTTGGCAACGCGTTGTTCGAAACCGGCAGCGTGGACGAAGCTGTCACCCAGTACCAAAAGGCGCTGCAAATCAACCCCGACTTCGCGGAAGCCCACAACGGCCTCGGCAACGCACTGCTCCAACAGGGCAGGGTGGAGGAAGCGGTCGCCCAGTACCAAAAGGCGCTGCAAATCAACCCCGACTTCGCGGAAGCCCGCAACGGCCTCGGCAACGCACTGCTCCAACAGGGCAAGGTGGAGGAAGCGGTCGCCCAGTACCAAAGGGCGCTGCAAATCAACCCCGACTTCGCGGAAGCCCATAACAACCTCGGCGCTGCCCTGTTCCAACAGGGCAAGGTGGACGAAGCGATCGTCCAGTACCAAAGGGCGCTGCAAATCAATCCCGATTATGCCGAAGCCTGCTGCAATCTCGGCAGTGCTTTTCGCCAAAAGGAAAGAATAGACGAAGCCATTGTATATTACCAAAAGGCGCTGCGAATCAAGCCCAACTACGCGGAAGCCTGTTACGACCTTGGCAATGTTTTTAGCCGAAAGGGCAGCATGGACGAAGCGATCGCTAATTACCAAAAGGCCCTGCAAATCAAACCTGGCTACCTGGAAGCCCAGAATAATCTGGCATGGGTACTGGCAACCTGCCCGCAGGCTTCCCTGCGCAATGGCAATCAAGCAGTGGCTCTGGCCCGGCGGGCGAATCAGCTTACCGGCGATGAAAATCCGGTCGTGCTTGGCACTTTGGCCGCCGCTTACGCCGAGGCGGGACAATTTCCCGAAGCGGTGGAAACCGCGCAGCGCGCGCTGCACCTGGCCGAAACCCGGTCCGATACCGCCTTGGCCGATGCGATTCGATCACAGCTCAAGCTCTATCAAGCGGGCCGCCCCTTCCATTTACACTGAACCAACCAATGCAAGATGTCATAAAGATTCTCCGACAGGTGATAGCAACCACTTTCTTCTTCGCTTTGTGCGTCGTCTAAGGCCGCGGCTTGAACTGCTGAATCCTGGTAATCCTGGCGGCGGGCAGGCACGTGACCCAATTGAGATGCGCTCTGGGTGCACTTTCCTCAAAGTCTTTTGCAGAGGTTTAGAGTTTGCACAACGGGCCGTCAGGCTATTCTTGGATTCCATGATTTTACAATTCTCAATTAACCGGCTGTTTATTCTAAACCTCACGTTGGGGTTCGCCCTCATCAATTCCAATGGTAAAGGCGCTGAAACAGCCCTCCCGGATGAAGCGCAGAACCATGCTGCCGGGGTAACCGCCGCGCAGGCGTGGTCAAAACTGCCGGACATTTTGGCGCACATCGTCCCGCCCACCTTTCCCGACCGAACCTTTGACATTACCAACTACGGCGCGAAGGGTGATGCTGTCACCGATTGCACCGAAGCGTTCCGCAAAGCGATTGATGCCTGTAGTGAAGCGGGCGGCGGCAAAGTCGTCGTGCCGGCAGGTAATTATCTGACCGGTGCGATTCACCTGAAAAGCAACGTAGACCTTGACGTCGCCAAAGGCGCCACCATCCGTTTCAGTACGGATCCCAAAAGTTATCTGCCGGTCGTCTTTACGCGCTATGAAGGAACAGAGGTCATGAATTACTCGCCATTTATCTACGCGCTCGACCAGCAAAATATTGCCATTACCGGTGAGGGAACACTTGACGGTCAAGGCCATCAGGCGATCTGGTATTCCTGGAAACAAATCCCGGATCCCCGGGAGCTGGTGGACCTGGGAGACCGGAACGTGCCGGTAGCACAACGGGTTTTCGGTGAAGGCCATCACCTGCGCCCGTATTTCATCCAGCCGACTCGATGTAAAAATGTTTTGATTCAAGGCGTGCATATCATGGATTCACCGATGTGGGTCATTACTCCGCTCTATTGCACCAATGTAACCGTCGCAGGTGTCACGGTGGAGGCCGACGGCCCCAACACGGACGGTTGCGACCCGGATTCCTGCACGGATGTTTTGATCAAAGATTGCCATTTCAGCGACGGCGATGATTGCATCGCCATCAAGTCGGGACGGGATGTTGACGGCCGCCGCGTGAACATTCCCAGCCGGAACATCGTGATTCAGAATTGTGTGTTCAAAGATGGCCACGGCGGCGTTACGGTGGGAAGCGAAACCTCCGGTGGCGTGGAAAATGTTTTTGCCGAGGATTGCCGCTTTGACAGCCCGAATCTGGACATTGCCATGAGATTCAAAACGGGCATGACCCGCGGCGGCTTTATCAAAGACGCCTGCATTCGCCATTGCACGGTCCGATCCGCCCGGACCGGCATCGGCATCACCATGAGATATCCCGGCACACTTAATGGCGGGGCCACGCCGGTCATTCGGGACATTGACATTCGCGATTGCACTTTTGACCGGTTATCCCGACAACCAATTGTTATCGAGGGCTTTTCGGATTCAGTGCGGGTCACCGATGTGACCATTGCCAATTGCGTTTTTCCAGGTGCCGGAGCCCGAAACATTATCACCAACGCCAGCCGCATCCATCTGACCGCCAACCGGGGTGGGGACCTTGATTAATGAAGGAACCGGGAGCTTTTCCAGTGCACTTTCTTCAATTGGATTTGCAAATGCAACCGATTGCCCATACTTGGGCGCGGAGTTAGGATGTAGGTATTAAACAATCCTGAAGTGTCTGGCGTAGCAAAACATTTTAAATATTATGCCTATTAAATTGAATCCTACCGCCAAAATGGGCGCGAAACCGGCTGCCGGGCGGCAGCAATGTCCACCGCGCCAGGGTTTTACCTTGATCGAATTGCTGGTGGTGATTGCCATCATTGCCATTCTGGCGGCGATGCTGTTGCCGGCGTTGTCCGCGGCAAAGCAAAAGGCGTCGCGAGTTGCCGACGCCAGCAATGAAAAACAGCTGGGCGAAGGTTGGACGATGTATCCCGGGGATCACAGCAGCCAGGTGCTGCCGCTCCATTACAAGGGTATTGCTACGTTTAACAAAATAAGCACCGGCACTCCGGCTTCACCCTGGGAAAGCCATGAAGTAGCACGTATGGTGTCGGGTAACATCTTGGATATAGGGTATGATGGCCCTGGCATTCCGGACGGCTGGTGGAATCTCGGCCTGCTATGGGAAGACAAGGATATTGCCAATCCAAAAGTATTTTATACCCCTGTGGGTGCGGGAGTTGTCGGCGGGAATATGACATACGATTATTATGTTAATAAACCCTATTCGTGGGCGTCGTATAATACTAAACCAAGTGAGGCCGGCAAGAATCCCGGTTATATCCGGATAGGTTATGATTATTTTCCCCAATCAAGAAACGAGAAATATTGGCAGCAAGGAATCTACCGGCCGGATCCCGCTTTAACGTTGTCTGGCACGGATCAGAAAAAATGCATTTTTACCGATCAAACGCAGGGTTACGATAATTTCCCCTACCAGAGTGGGAGTATTGGGATGAATGCCTGTTTCGCGGATGGCCACGTCCGGTGGGAGAGTCAACGTGACAATCCAAGTGCATTTCAACTTACGGCTTGGGGTCAACAGACTTACTCCTGGGGTAAAGGGGGCGACGACAACTCAATTGGAGGAAAGAACGGAGTCGACCTCTTCCGCTACGTGCGGTCCATTTTGCCTCCCTGAGTTTCTACGAAGAATGGTCGGAGACTTTTTCCGGGTCACGGTAAAAACCCGTGGTGTCTTCTTTAATTTTTGTTTTCCTGCCTGACGCGCCGCGCGTCTGCGCCAGGTTCAGCAGCATGAGGGTCATCCTGCAAAATCGTTTGGCCCGCGGGCGGGGCCGGGAAAGCGCGGGCGGACAGGCCAGCCTGCCCGCAGCGCCTTGAAGAGTTTTAGGCTTCAAAACAAAGAAGAGATACAAGACTGGCGAGCCGGCTCGCGGGGACGCTCGCCCCACCGAAGGTTGAAAGGGCACCACCAGCACCAAGGGGCGTGAATTGACGCTGGCTGATTTAGAGAAGTTTAATTAAACTCGTAGCCGCGAACGTCAGTTCGCGCCATATTATTCGCCTTTATTCGATTTGCGCCGACTGACGTCGGCGGCTGCATATTTTTTGAAAAGGCTCTAGCCGCACACCGACGCGCAAATGATCTCACCGTGACGGTGCTTTCAAGGACTTCGCTGATTTTGCGGCCATCCTCAAAGGCGACGAAAAAAACGAGGCGCAGACGTTCTCGTTCCATCTGCTCGAAGCTTTCAACCATGACACCAATACGCTGCCCGAAGGCTCAACCCTCGAATATCGTATCTGTCTTCCCGGCCGGAACCAGGTTTACCGATTTTGACTGGCCGGGCCGCGTGCTGATTGAAAGGAAATCGCATGACGAAAAGCCTTTCCGCACAGCAGACCTTCGACTATTGGCTCAACCTGCTCCTGCACCGCCAGCCGTTCGTCGTGTTATGCAACTTCGACGAGTTCTGGTTTTACGATTTCAACACGCAACGGCCCGAGCCGCCGGATTGTGTCCCAGTCAAAGACCTCGCCTGCCAGGCCGTACTCAATTTCCTTTACCCGCGCAAGTTCCTGTTGGTTTTCGGCAACAGTTGGGTGGAAATCACCGGCCAAGCCACCCGGAACGTGGCGAATATTTTCAAATTTCCATGCGCGAACTGATAAGCGGAAACGCTCGCAAGTCATGGCGGCCATTCGTTCGAAAGGCGACAAGAACACCGAATTGAAGTCGGGCTCGATCCTTCGCGCACGTGGAATCACAAGCTGGCACCGGTATCGTCTGTCACCGGAAAACCAGATTTTAATTTTCCCGCGCAGCATCCGGCCGTGTTTGTAGACGTCTGTTTCTGGTACGGGTGCTGATCGCCCTGCGGAGACCTCAAAACAACCGCGAATTTTAACGCGACAAGCACGACACCGTAGGTGCAACGGTGTTTTCCGTGTCTGGTTAAACACCTCGCCGCAGATTTACCTCCATATCGTGTTCGCCGTTGAAGGCCGGCAATACCTGAACCAACCGGGACAAAACGGCGAACTTCAAAAATACACCGGCGGCATCATCCCGGGTCAGAAACAAAAGCTGATTGCCAGCAACAGTGTGCCCGATCATCTGCATTTGTTCATTGGCCTGCAACCGGATGCGGCGTTGTCTGATTTGGTGCGGGATGCAAAGGCAGGTTCTTGGGGTAGGCAGAATCCGGTGCGTTTTCCTGTTCATGTTTCCACCCCGGCGCGGTGATTCATTACTTTGAAAACCGGCAACCCCATCGCACGCGGCAATCATGCCGGGATCAACATGCGGCGTTGCTGGAAAAGTCCGGTGTGAAATGTGGCCAGCGATGCATCTTCAAAGACAGTGAGGGTTGACACTTTGAACAGGCCGGTTCCGGCGGAGCCGGGAATTATTTGTGTTGTGGTTTCTTTCCATCAACCGGTCCGTAGCGCAGTCGTCCCGACTGCAGGTTCCGACGGCGTCTCGCTGTCGGAAGGAACACCCGGCGGGACGCCGGGGCCGACCCGCAGGCGGGACGCCCGCGCTACGCCGATGCGATTCATGGTCGCTATGCGCTCTCAAAGATGAGATTGGAGGCTACAAACATGTCACGCCCGAGGTGTTTGGACTTTGTCCTCCCACCCTGATTAATAGGGTCTTGTCCAGGCTGCTGAACCCGTACAACGAAATTGTTGGCGCAGTTAAAACCGACCCCGCGTTGCGTATCGCCATCAAACCTGATGTGCCATGAGCCGTTTTTCCGTTTACCGAGGATATTTCCTTCGGCAGTTTGCAGTCGGGATTAATTGGGCATGGCTCACAACCAAATGTTCCATGCTCAGGGCGCGTTGCCGCTACACGTCGGATACGCTGTTCGGCGCGTTCCCGCTGCCGCAGTTTGAAATGTCGGAGGAATGAGTTACACGGATCCCATTATTCCGAGGCCCGCTTTGTTTTGAGTTAGGGACTCGTGTAACTCGTCCCTCCGAAGATTTGGACAAAATCCGCACCGTGGGCGAGGCCGTGCGGGCATATTGGCAATTGCACCATGGAATCATGTCGGCCAACGGCTGGTCGCTGTGCGAACTTTCCACATCGTTCAACCCGCCTGGCGAAAACCCGTCGTGCGACACCCCCACGCCGTGCCTGCGGGATGAAACCCGGACGAGGACATCCTGGCCTTCCGGCTGAAACTGAACCTGGAACTCGCACCCAGGGAAGCCAAAGACAAACCCATCAAACCCACCCGGTCTGCCCACTGTTGTCGAGAACCCTGAAGATTTCATCAGCAGGGATTAAGTTCGCACTGGAGCCTGGGCCATCAGCGCCACCCCTGCGCGAAAAGGAATGTGCATCAACGAAGGGAAACGGAGGAGGAATGGCAAGCGCAAAGACGAAATGCCGAACGCTGGGGTTTGTCACTCCGAAGCGTTTCTTGCGCCGCAGAGCGTTCAAATTTCGGTCAGATGGAATAAAGGATAATATCCTGATTTTGAAATCCGGGTAGGGCGGGCAGTCCTTCCGCCTTCGCGGCGCGCCAAAGCGGCGCGAAGGCGGCTGCCCGCCGCCAATGCGGACAAAGGCGCGCACGGACTCCGATGAATCGCGAGCAGGCTGACGCGCTCTATCGAGGTCAGGACGCTGCCAAGAAAAAAGCGCCCTTGGCGGCAAGCCAAGGGCGCTCAGTGAGAACCGACATCAAGTTACTGACCAAATACCCGGTAGAAACTCACCTTGTTGGTCGTTAGATCTGTCCAGTTGGTTACGGTTGAGGGCAATTGACCCACCACCGTGCTCCACGTGTCGGTCAGACTATTGTCCTTGCGCTGCACAAAGAACAGCGAAGCATTAACAGCCGGAGCGGGTTGCCATGTCAGTGTGATGCTGTTGGTGGTCACATTCGTGGTGGCCCCGATGAAAACGTCTTTAATACTTGTGAGTGGGACGCTCGACACCGACGGCACCGGCAAGCTGGCCACTTGAACATTCAACAGCGGGAAGGTGAAGGTGTCGGCGGCATTCTCCAGTCTGTTGGGCCGGATGGCGATGGTATCAAACCGGTGATAGCCCAAAGCGTTGGTATCGGCAGCGGAATACGTCAGGTTCAGAGTGCCTCCGGTAATGTTTGCCGTGACCGTACTGTTATTGAGAGCGGTCCGCGCCACGGTCAATGTCAGGGTGTAAGTGGTGCCGGCCTGGAACGCGGCAACGTTTGAATAAGCCCCATTGAATGGCCCACTGCCCATGGAATTATAGTCGCCCGTCGTGCCCATCAGGTTATTGTCGCCCAAGCCGGTCCGGACATAGAGCGATAACGGGTTGGATGAACTGAAGGCCTGGCCAAAGTCCACATCCAGCATGTAGCCCCTGACGTTCAATCCATTGCCGAGACTTCCGGTGAGGGTTGGATCATCGACCGTATATACCGGGCTGGCGCCATCGGCATAATCGAACAAGCCGAACCGAAGCCCCGCATTGTTGGTAAAGGCATTGAACGAATTGGGAATGAACCTGAGGGTAGCGGTTATTTGTGTTCCAACCGCCAAATCAAGCGGCACCCTGCTGCCACTGGTTTCAGCGACATAATAACCCAAATACAAGGACGAACTCCCGGTAATCGGCGTGGCAATCAAGCCCGTGCCACCCGGGTCGGTAACCAAATCCGACCCAGCGGAAGGCGATGCGTTTCCAGTGTACCAGACTGAATGAGTACTCGTCACGGGACCGACATCGCGGAAAGGAGGAGGTGTCGGGAAAGCATCGTTCATGATCGTGCCGGGCGCCGTGGTCACCGGAGCGCTCAGCGTCACGGTGGCGACGGAGGAAGTGGCCGCGGAACCGTCGCACGCGCAATTGACGATGGCGCGATACTTGTTTCCGTTGTCGGTCGCCAACTGCAAATTAGGCGTGGTGTAGGTGTTATGAAGTGCACCATTGATATTAGACCACGTGGTGCCGCCGTCCTGACTGAGCTGCCACTGGTAACTCGGGGCGGTGCTGTTGGCCGCTTTGACCGTTAACCTCGCATTAATACCAGCAACCTGGATGAAGTTCGTTGGACTGGTGGTAATGCCGGCAGTCAGGCATTGCCCAAAGGGAGGCGTGACGTCCGCCCAATTCGTGGAAATGCGCAATTCATCCAATTGGGCTTTGGGACCGTTATCGGTAATGCCAAACCGTCCCGGCCCGGTGGTGCTGGCATCCACAGCGCCATCGGTCGGAGACGAGATGGCGTCGGGTGTCGGGATATTGGCTTCGTTGGTTCCGAACGTATTGGCCGCCGGGTTGATCCAAAGATCCACTTCATCATTCGTATAATACGACATACTGTTGGTCGCGACAATCTGAAGGCGGACGACGACAAAAAAGGGCTGTCCGACCGTAACCGGGGTAGCCACCCAATTGGTCACGCCACCCGGAATGGTTGAAGCGTTTGTAATAGTATTCTTGGCAATGCCCAACTGAACGGTGTTCACACCATTTGACCTCGCGAATAATTGCCAATATGCAACATTGGCACTCGTAATACCGCTGTTCTGGCGGTTCATGAGGGCAATCATTGAAGTCCCATTGGTGTAAAAATTAGTGTTGTCGTCAAATTGGTAAAGAAAGGAGGTGTAAATATTGGCCGCATTGGTTCCGGGAAAAGCCGGAGGCGGCGAATTCTTGTTGGCAAACTGATTGTAGCAACCATTAGGTATAGATGTACCTGCAGCGGTGTCGTAATTGTCGTTGGTATTGGCAGTGCTGGCTATAAAAACCCTGTCGCCGGCGGACGCCACCAGACCCAGGGCTGTTCCATCCAGACTGCCGCTGCCGTTGGTGACAACGATATGAGATTTGGAGGTGTTCCAACCGGGGGTACCCCCCGTAAGGCCGGTTCCGGCATTGCCAAGGGGCCCCGTGGCATAGTCTTGGAATTGTTCCGTCAGGACCGTGGTGGCGTTGGCACTTAGACTGAAAGCGGCGCCAAGGACAATTGCGAGAATTAGACGAATTTGTTTCATAGGAATCTCCAGAAGGTTTGAGATTTATACGTTAATTTGATTTTAACCTTTATGGGCTTGACCGACTTCCATCCGCCGCTACTCACCTGTCATGAGCATAAACTACGGCTTCGTTTAACATTGATTGATTTTAAGATGTTACCCGAACCAATGCATTGTGTCACCCCCGTATTGTTGCAAACCTGTTTGAAAATTGAGCACCCTTTCCGCCAGCCAAGCCATATTTTCATGTGGCTTTATGAGGACAAATTCAAGTTCCCCGGATTTTTCCATGCTTAAAAAGAATTTTCCAACAAGTCTTTTGCCAAAAATCAGTTGTAAAAGGCGCCTGTTCGGCTCACTTTAATCGGGCATGCGAAACAAGCAGAAGCGGGTTCTGATCGCGCTTGGCTGGTATGACTACAGACTGCATCGCGGAATCGAGAAGTTTGCCCAGGAACATGACTGGCACCTTTCCGCCAATCTGACCCGGGAGAAGGTCATTCCATGGGGTTGGGAAGGACATGGCATCCTGGCCTGGCTTGGCGCCGGGGATGATTTGGCGGAGTTTGTCGTCAGCGTCAAAAAACCAACGGTGGACTTTAGTTTTCGCCGTCCCCAATTGCGATTTCCCAGAGTATTGGAGGATCATGCCCATGCCGCACAACTGGCGGTCGAGCATTTTCTGTCCCGGGGCTTTCACAACTTTTTGTATTACTGTGACACCGATAACTGGTCTTACGAAGAACGCGGTCGCGGGTTCGTCGAGGCCCTAAAGCGGTCCGGGCACGACTCCACCTGGTTGCGGTGGCACGAATCTCCAGCTTATCGCGACGATCGGGAACAGTGGAAACACAAACGAAAATGGCTGCTCGCCCAGTTGAAATCCAAGCCCAAACCGCTGGCCGTTTTCGCGGCGAATGACGAGCAGGCGCTCGATGTCCTGGAATCGTGCGAAAGCGCGGGCCTGACCGTGCCCGAGCAGGTGGCCATCATCGGGGCGGAAAACAACCTTTTGGCGGCAAACACCATGCACACACCCATCTCCAGTGTGGATACGAATCTGGAGACTTTGGGTTACATGGGCGCGTCATTGTTGCACGATTTAATGAACGGCAAAAATCCGCCCAAAAAACCAATCCGGATTCCCGCGACCGGCATTGTTACGCGCAAGAGCAGTGATTTGCTGGCCATCAACCATAAGGGCGTGGCCAACAGTCTCCGGTTTATTTGGGAACACGCCGCCGAGCCGATCACCGTGAAGGATTTGGTGGGCGTGGCGGCGATGTCGCGGCGGGGATTGCACAAGGCGTTCCTCGAAAACGTGGGGCGGACCCCCGGCCAGGAACTTCAACGCGTGCGGATCGAGCGCGCCAAACGACTGCTGGCCGAATCCAGCAACAAGCTGGACGTGCTGGCGGGCCAATGCGGTTATCAAAGCGCCAACACTTTTTGCGTGGCGTTCAAGCAGGCGACCGGAATGTCCCCCAAACAATTTCGCGACAGCGTGGTGCGCTGATTCAGGGGAAACCACCGCACCGGATGTTCATTTTTCCCGGCGGGTCGCGGGATGAATCCGTGTGCCGGAGCGTGAAGCCGGCTGCTTGCGGGTTTCCTTGTTCGATCCATTCGCCGGCAGCTGCAAATACTGCTGGGCGTTGGCATAGCAGATGTTTTGAATCATCGGCCCGAGCAAGGAATCGTCATCAGGAATTTCGCCGTTTTCCACATCGCGTCCGACCAGATTGCATAACACGCGCCGAAAGTATTCGTGGCGGGGATAAGACATGAACGAGCGGGAATCCGTCACCATGCCGACGAAGCGCGAGAGCAGCCCCAGATTGGAAAGCGCGTTGAGCTGCCATTCAATGCCCTCTTTCTGGTCGAGGAACCACCAGCCCGAACCGAGTTGGATTTTCCCCGCCATCGTGCCGTCCTGAAAATTGCCCAGCATGGTCGCAAAAACATAATTGTCCACCGGATTGTTGTTATAAATGATCGTCTTGGGCAGCGCCTTTTCCTGGTCCAACCGGTCAAGATAAGCAGCCAGGGCGCCGGCCTGGGGAAAATCACCAATGGAGTCAAAGCCGGTATCCGGACCAAGCTGGTTGAGCAACCGCGTATTGTTGTTGCGCAACGCCCCCAGATGAAGCTGCTTGGTCCAGCCTTTTCCCGCATCCAGTTGCCCCCAAAAGAGCATCATAAAGGCGGAAAATTGAGCCTGTTCCTCCGGCAGGGCCGGTTTCCCCTTTTGCACCCTGGCAAAAATCGCAGCGGCGGTCTTCTCCGGGCAAAAATCAGAATAACACTGGGTCATGCCGTGGTCGGAAAGACGACAACCCTGCGCATGGAAATAGTCATGGCGGGAACGCAGGGCGTCGAGAAACTCCGAAAAGCCGCTGATCCCAATGCCGCTGACTTCGGACAACCGGCTGACCCACTGATTAAATTGATCCGGTTGATGCACCGCCAGCGCCTTGTCCGGACGGAACGCCGGCAGCACGCGCGTTGTCAAATCGGAAGCCAGGATGGCTTTGTGGTGGCTTAAATCATCCGTCGGATCATCCGTCGTGCACAAGGCTTTGACGTTGAATTTTTTCAGGATGCCCTGTGTCGTGAGTTCCGGCGTGGCCAGCTGCCGATTGGCTTCCTTCCAAATCCCGACCGCGCTGGCCTCATCGAGCAGCCGGTCGATGCCGAAGTAGCGCTGCAATTCCAGGTGCGTCCAGTGATAGAGCGGATTGCGCAGCGCGTGCGGCACGGTCGCCGCCCACGCCTGGAATTTGGCAAAGGGGTCGGCGTCACCCGTGCAGAAGCGTTCGGCCACCCCGTTGGAACGCATGGCCCGCCATTTGTAGTGGTCGCCTTCGAGCCAGATTTCGAAGAGATTTTTGAACTGACGATTCTCCGCAATATCCCTTGGTGAAAGGTGGCAATGGAAATCCAGAATCGGCTCGGCTTCGGCAAATTGATGGTATAACCGCCGGGCGGTGCGGGTTTGCAGGAGGAAGTCCTCGTGAATGAATTTCATAGTGCCGCCGTCGCCTCTTGAGCCGGGACGGCCGCCTTGCGTGGGGCAACGCGTTCCAGTCCGAGCAGCAAGGGTTTCATATGGCGTTCGTAAAGGTTGGTGGTGACGTTTCTCGCCACCGTATCTTCATATTTATCCAAGGCGTTGAGATAGCGTTCACCCATTTTTGCCGCAATTTTGTAGCCGACATGGATCAATTGTCGCAGATGGCGGTTGTAAGCCGGATTTTTCTGGTCATGGCGCAAGGCGGCGGTGAATTGCGCGGCGCTCCAGCCCTTGACCGTGACAATCGACGGCAGCTTTTGGAACTCAATGTCAATCACTGTCGCGTAAGGAGCGCAAAGCTCCTCGGCATGCGCCACCGCCCCGGCATAAATTTCCTTGGCCAACGCCAATCCATCCCCGTCGGCCTCCGCCAGTCCAATCACTTCTTCCAGCCAGGTTGTGCCCGCCGTTTTGATGTGCAAACCGGAGCCAAACCGGGCCAGGGCGCGGCGCATCGGCGCGTAAATGGAAAACTTGTCGCTGCCGGAATGCACGCTCAATTTAAGCGTGTCCGGCAAACCGTACTGATTCACGGCAAAGTCGATAACGGCCAGGTCTTCGTTGAACTCTTTCTCGAACTGCGCAACATCCCCCACATAATCCACGCCCTTGTTGAACCGTCCGGTAAACTTCGGCGCAATCGTCTGGATGGGGATCTTCTCATCGGCGATGGCGGCCAGGATAATCAACAATTCCGGCGGCGTCTGCGGTTGGTCGGTTTCGTCCATCGAAACCTCGGTAATAAATTTCCCGCCGGCCTTGGCCTCGACAATGTGCCGGTAAATTTTTCCAGCTTCCTGCACCGCCAGCAGATATTTGCCAGCAATGCGTCTCACCTCCGCCACGGTGGTTTGGAACGGCCACTCGATCTGGGGAATCGAAATCTGTCCCACCAGTTCGGGATGTTTCCGGATAAACGCTTCCACCGTCGCTGCGTCCGCCGGCTTTCCAATCCAATCCGCCACGTCGATTGTGTAAAAATCCGAATGCGGTACGAACCGGTCCACCGTTTTCAGCCCGATATGGTCGGCATCCACATGATAAGCCTTTCGCCAGCCCAATTGCTTCACCGCGGCCTCCACCGCTGCCCGGGTACCGGACGGCTCGGAGCCGACGATAACGTGCTCGCGGTTGGATTTATTCCAGACCGGGGTGACATCCAGACCTTGTTCAGCGGCCAATATGAATGCCCGGAGTTGTGCCTTGGCCTGGCGCGCAAAACGGTCTCCGACTCCAAACGAAAATTTCTCTAATTTCAATAATTCTATCATAAAATCATCCATTCCCCACTACCCAACAAGGATAACTCCAATACTCGTTAAAATAATTACTATCTTTTGCACGATAACATGAGATTTCTGCACTGAATTCAGCCGACTGTTTTTCTCACATGAATCGCGGGCATAACGGGCATTCATACTCCCTCCGGCGCCGTAAAACCGCGGAGGTGATTTCGTCCATCCTCGCCGACCTGCGAATATGCCTGAGCCAAAACGCTGATGGAAGACGCCCTTCAATTTGTAAATGGCTTCACGGCTGTCAGGGTGACGGGGCCGAGCAGCCCGCAATCGGTGAGCGGCCAGCCCGAAGCGTCGAACGGCTGGTAATGGATGTCCACAAAATCAATGTCATGGAAGGTTTTCCAACGCACACCGCGGCGGTCCAGATCCCGGATGCGGTTGGCCGAGACGCTTGTGACTTCGACTTCAAGTTCGTTGCCCGACGGTTTCAGATTGTCCACCACCACGCGAAACGGCGCCGTGATGAGCGCGCCGTAATCCTCGCCGTTCAATTTCACCCGTGCGCTTTGACGCACATCGCCGAGATCGAGAAAATAATTTTTGTTGCCGCCCGGCGGGGCATCGAACGCAATTGAGTAGGTCGCCGAACCGGCAAAACTTTGCGCATTCGCGTCGGCAAGGGTTGTCCACGAAGCCAGCCTGGTCATTTGAGAATCTGCCGGAATGACCGGCCCGCCGGAAATAAATCTCACGTGCCAGTCACCGGCTATTCCAAACGGATGGCCGTTCGTGCGCCAGTAATTCCAAGCCGCGCCTTTGACTTCTTTACTGGCAAATGCGCGCAAAACGAAAGATTCCCCGCCATGAAGCTGCAAATAAATTTGCGTTTGGCCACCGACTTCCCCGGTTGTGGCAACGCCGGAATTTCCTGTCATGGGATCGAGAATGACGATGGATTTCGCGGTGCGACCGAGTGTCACCCAGCCATTGAAATTTGACTGGCTGCGGTTGGCAATGAAATAATTCCACCCACCGTCAAGCGAGCGGCGGACAAAGGAAAGTCCGACGTCAGCCATCGGCTCACGGGCGGCACCCGCATTCTTCAGGGCTTGTTTATAATCCCCAAAAATCACCGAGACCTTTCCGCGTTTGCTCCCGGTAGGAATTCTGGAATTGGTGATGTTAACGCCGTTCGTCAAGGTTTTATAAAGCCCAAGGGATTCTGCTCGCCGTTTTTCCAAATTGCCCCAACCCGGCACGTCCCATTGTCCCGACTTCTCAAAATCGATGGTTGCCCCGGAACCGGCCAGGGCGAGCAATTGTTTGAAAGTCTCCAGCGGCATGTAATTGCACTCGGGCACGACGATGACTTGGTAATGACCGCCGGGCATTTGAATTTCGCCGTCTTTAACTTTTGCCGTTTGCAGTTGCCGGTCGGAAACGTAGTCGAAAGCATAGCCGCGATCCCACAATTCGTGCGCGGTTTTGCCGATGGGTTGGTCTTCGAACCAGCGCGCTTGCGATGCCGCTTCGACCTGCAATTGCGGCAGCAGGGTCGGCGGGTCATTGCTGTTCCAGAAATCGAAAATCGGCCAGTAAAGCAAAATGTCGTTGTCGGGTTTTCCCGATTGCAAAATGGACTGGCAGCGCGCGACGTAGTCATTGAGCGCGGGCACGTCGCGCCAGATGGAGTTGCGCGGGTTCATTTCCGTTGAGGCGTAAAAAAGCCAGCCCGGCCAGCCGGCTTCGTCGGGCGAATAACAGCAGCCGTGATAAAAAATGTGGTTGACGCCGGAGAGAAACATGTCGTCCACGACGGATTTCATTTCGGCGAGCGTCTCGGTGAAATGTTCCGCGAGCCATGTGCCGGTTTCCGAGGCGGTGAGCTGGCGTCCGGCGATGTGCGCGGCGGACGACGCGAATTTGGAAATGAGGAGGTTGCGCTTCCGGCTGAAAAATTCCGTTTCGGGAATATCGGCCGTCGCGTAAAGGTCGAGCCAATTTCCCGGTGAGCCGTGCGCTTCCTCGCGCGTGATGAAGCCGTGCTCGTGCGACCATTTCACCCATAGCGGCAGCGGTTCCTCGGCCATGATGTCGGAAGCGGTCTGGCGATAATCGCAGATGACCGCGCGCGGCGTGGTCGTCGTGGTTCGTGCCGAAGAGCGCGGGCAGTTCGTTTTGCAATTTGTAGCCGCGCCGTTTTTCAAATTCGGCGAAAAAATCCGGCGACCAGTCGGAGCGATATTCGTAGGAATCTTGATACTGCGCGCGCGGTTTCGCGCCGGAATAATGGTCAAAAGCGCCGCTGAACCGTTTCAAATAATTCGACATGGCGTTGGCGTACAAAGGATTGAGCATCCAGCCTTCGCCGCCGGGCGCGGCGCGTTTGACTTTTTGGCCGGACGGCTTTTGCGAAATGGCATAAACTTTCCAGGTTTTGGGCGGCCCGGATGTACCGGTTCCCGTCCGGTTGCCCGGCGGGGAAAAGAAGACTTCGCCGTTGGTGGCAATGGAGCCGGTCAGGTCAAACGATTTGCCACCGGGAGAAACGGCGACGAGTGCCTGGATTGCGTTGCGGTCAAATTTTTGCCGGAGCCTTTCACCGACGCCGAGATCGAAAGTTTTCACAACCACACTGGCGTTCGCATCTGCATCGCTGATGTTCGGCCCGCCAAAACACCAGCCCGTGCCCGTGGTCATGTCCACGCCCATGCCGAGGCGTTTGGCCTCGGTGACCGACCAACTCATCATCTCCATCCATTTTGGCGAAAGGTAGCTGATATAATTCGATTCAAAACCGCGCGCACCGTAAATCGGGATGATATGGACCCCGCCAAGTCCGGCATCGTGGTAACGGGTCAACTCCCTGGTCAGATTGGTTTTGTCCACCGCGCTGCCCATCCACCACCAATAGACCCACGGGCGTGTTTGTGAAGTGATTGGCGGCCACGCCAACGGGCCGTCGTCGGCGGCCGTTGAGATGATGGCGCTGAAAAAAAGCAGGAACCTGAACGCACCGGTCAAAGCAGGTTTGCGGCAATCCATGTGTTGATTAGAGAAAATTTCATCTCCCAGGGCAAGCGTGAGGGACGGCTTCACATCGGCTTTGGAATCGCAGATAAATCACCCAATTCAAGCCATGGAGTCCATTCTTTGCCGCGTGTTCGTTAAAATTTATGAAGACGGAGCAGGCTGACCTCCAACAAAAAGTCCGGCAAAGTGACAAAGCAACAGCATTTCCCCAAGAGTTGCCACACGGCATTCAGGATTGTGCTTTTTGCTCCTGGTCAGCTCATTGGGCCTGGATGGAAACACTGGCCGTTTTCAAGCCATCCGATATCGCCGTGAGTTTAATGGTTCCGGTTTGCCCTGCCTTGGGACGAACGATAGCGAGGCCAAGGCCGTTAAAGGCCTTGCGGTCATGGGAGGGAAATGAAACCAAATCAGTCGGGTCGCCGTTATCGGTGGCTACGATTTCACCCGGCCCGGAAATTTCAAAATGTATCGTATTGTCCACCCAGGGTACCATCAGGCCGTGTTTGTCTTCAACCGTCAAAGTGACGAAGGATAAATCTTCACCATCCGCGTGAATTTTTTTGCGATCCGGTTGCAAGGCGAGCTTCGCGGCCTGGCCGGTGGTTTGCACCATGTCGGTGGCCCACGGTTTGCCATTTTTGTAAGCAACCACCTTGAGTTTGCCTGGTTCGTATTTCACATCATTCCAACAAAGGCGGTATTCATATTGTCCCCTGGTCTTCCGGCCCAGCGATTTCCCGTTGAGGAACAGTTCGGCGGAATCGCCGGAAGTGTAAACAAAAACGGGCGTGGTCTGCCCGGTGCGGTCCGGCCAGTTCCAGCACTGCGGAACAAGGTGAGCCATGGGCAGGTCAGGCCGCCAGCGCGCCTGATAGAGGTAAAAACGGTCTTTCTTGAAACCAGCCAAGTCAACGATCCCGAAATAAGAGCTGCGCGAAGGATCGTTAAGAGCATCGTAAGGCGTCGGTTCGCCGAGGTAATCGAAACCGGTCCACACGAACTCGCCAGCCACGAATGGATTTTCGTCCTGGCCTTTGAATTCGGTGTCCGGAAGTGTCGCCCAAGGCGGCGCCGAAAGGTCGTAGGAACTCATTTGAAAGTCCGACTTGCCATCGTTCTTGTTGGTGCTGACGGGATAAAAGTACTCACCGCGCGAGCTGATGCAGGAGGCAGTTTCGCTGCCAAAGATCGGCAGACCGGGATTGGCGGCATGGACCTTGGCATACAAGAATGGTTTGTAATTGTAGCCGAACACATCAAGGTTGGTCTGGAAACCGTTGAAACCGGACACAGGGTGGTCGCACGCGGCGGTGGTCGGCCGCGTCGGGTCTTCCTCGTGGGCAATGCGGGTTAATTCCGCGGCGATCTGCGGCCCCACCGGCGTCCCCTGGTCGGGCACCTCGTTGCCGATGCTCCATAGAATGATGCTGGGGTGATTACGGTCACGACGCAGTTCCGCGCGCCAGTCTTTCTCATGCCAATCGTCGAACAACCGATGATAATCGTTCGGCCGCTTGCCGCGCTGCCAGCAATCAAACGACTCGTCCATCACCAACATGCCCATTCGGTCGCACAAATCGAGCAGTTCCGGCGCCGGCGGATTATGGCTGGTACGGATCGCGTTGCATCCCATCTCCTGCAAAATTTCAATCTGACGTTCCAAGGCGCGGGCGTTGATTGCCGTGCCGAGCGCGCCCAGGTCGGCATGGTCGCAAACGCCATTCAGACGGACGTGTTCGCCGTTCAAAAAGAAACCCTTGTCGGGATCGAACTCGATGGTGCGGATGCCGAAGGGTGTTTCATAATAGTCCAACATTTTGCCGTTTTGCTCAATCGAAGTGACAACGACGTACCGTTGCGGCTTATTCAAGTTCCAAAGCAGCGGATTTTTGACGATGGCCTGCGCCTGAACCGGTTGGCTGTTGTGCGGCGCAATTTGCACCCCATCCGTCGTCGTTGAGGCAACCGATTCACCTTTGATGTTGTCCGTTTCCAGTTTAAAAATCTCATTTTTCACCAAGACGGTGGTGGCGGTGTCCGTGTCGTTGTCCAGGGTGACCTGGATTTTCACCGTGGCGGCGGAAGGATTGATTTCCGGCGTGGTGACATAAGTACCCCAGTGTGCCACGTGCACCGGCCCGGTTTTCAGCAGCCAGACATTGCGGTAAATGCCACCACCCGGATACCACCGCGAGGAATCCGGTGGATTGTCCAAACGGATGGCGAGGACATTTTCCGCACCGACCTTGACGTACGGTGTCAAGTCGAGCTCCCAGGAGGAATAACCGTAAGGCCAGCCACCTACGTATTGGCCGTTAAGCCAGACATTCGCGTAAGACATTGCTCCGTCGACAGCAAGGTAAAGGGGGCGGTCTTTGTCGGATGCAGTAACCGTGAAGTGCTTGCGATACCAGCCAACACCCTCCCACGGCAACTTGCCGGTCGAACCGGAAGCTCCCTGTTTGAATGGCCCTTCAATGCCCCAGTCGTGAGGAAGATTCAGTTGGCGCCAGCCGCTGTCATCATATCCTGCCCGGGCATAGGCGACATCTTCACCGAGGTTGCCCGGCGGGCGCGCCATGGGTTTGCCATTCAGCATAAACTCATTGCCGGTGGCCATCACCCAGGGTTTGATGTTCGTATAATTGAGTTCATCACCCGTTCCGGACGGATCGCCCTTGGTAAAACGCCAGTCGGAGTTGAATGAAAGGCGTTCTCGAACGAGGTCTGCCGCCGGAGCAATGGATACAGACAAATTCAGAATAAAAAGGAAAGCAACCACCAGATGGCTTCTGACAGGGGAAGACGAGGTAAGACAAATTGTTTTTTTCATAAACATCACTTTACCAGCCTGTTAAACCCAAAGAGAGAGATTCCGTTGCGAGAACTGCATCGTAGTCATTGAATGCATGGCAACCTTTTAGAAGGGTTTTGCATAGCCTCACAAATGTATGGTTTTGGCCCTAAGTTTAATTTCCTGATGCAACAACTTGATTTGCGGGTGTAACATCATTCCATGTACATATTTGTTCCGGCTTGGCTGCGTCGAAGGTGCGTCGCCTCCGGCTGCACACACGGGTCAGCGGTTGCCAACAAATACGACAACCATATAACCTTGGGAAAGATGAAAATATCAGCCGCAGTCTGGTCGGGGAACGGCATTCGATTCGGCATCGGGATGTTCGCCGTGATCATTTTTTTAGCGGCCACCGGATGCGTGAGCGGCTCCGCTCCGCCAGTGGCGGCCAGGATTAATCCTTCACCGTTCTATCTGGGTGCGGATATTTCCAGCCTCTCGGAGGTTGATCAGCGCGGCGGCATTTATATGGACGGTGACAAACCCGGCGACGCGCTGGCCATTTTCATGAAGAATGGCTGGACGTGTTTTCGTTTGCGGATTTGGGTTGATCCCCGCAAGGGTATCAATGGACTTGAATACACGACAAAACTGGCCAAACGCATCAAGGCCGCCGGCGGGACGTTCATGCTGGATATTCATTATTCCGACTGGTGGGCCGATCCCCAAAAGCAGAACAAACCCGCGGCGTGGGCCGATCTGGATTTTGATGCGCTGGTCAGACAAACGGAAACCTATACCGCCCATGTAATCAAAACTTTGAAGGACGCCGGTGCCACGCCGGATTTTGTGCAAATCGGCAACGAAATCACCGGTGGCATGTTATGGCCCGACGGCCAGGTAAAGGTTCCCCTTTCCACCGTCAAGGTCTTCGGAGGCGACGTGACGGTCATGAAGCCACAGGAACCTTATGACGATGCCAGGCAATGGGATCATCTCCTCCGGCTTTTAAAAGCCGATGCCGGTGGTGTCCGTTCGGTTACAACGCCCGACGACCACGTCCGCATTGTCATTCATATTGATTGCGGCGGTGACTGGCCGGTCACCCAATGGTATTTTGACCATCTTACCCGGGCCGGAGTTGACTACGATGTCATTGGCCAGAGTTATTATCCGAACTGGCACGGCACATTGGATAACGTCCGTGACAACCTGCGCAACACGATTGAGCGTTACCATAAGGACGTGATGATAGTCGAAACCGCCTACCCTTCCCGGGATGTTCATCCCTCACCGGCCGCAGCCAGGAATATGGTCTGGCCCATGACGCCCGCGGGGCAAAAACAGTTCCTGGCGGACCTCATCAGAGTGGTCAGGCAAGCGCCCGAGGGGCGCGGCATCGGCGTAAACTACTGGCATCCCGAGGCCACTTTCATTCCGGGTTCCACCGATCGTTGGAGCGGACCGGATGCCAACTCACTGTTCGATGCCAAGGGCAACCCGCTGCCCGCAATGGACGTATTAGGCCTTCAACCCGCCATGCAAACAGCGCATGCGGAAACGGTTGAACGACATTAACAGCCAACACACATCCTCCGACGAAGGACCGAACGGTTGCCGCGGAGAACTTGAACATAAATTATGTGCGGAGTATCGGGCGTATTCTTCTGAACCCGCTGACTTTTACTGGAAGATGAAAATTCGAGCGCCCGGATGGATCCTGCTGTTTGCGCTTTTAACCACAGCCCAGGCGCCTGCTCAGAATGGTGTGGCACCCGCCGGCGGACAAGCGCCGACCGGTGGTGTGGGAACGACCAACGTAAACGCTCCCCGGTGGCGGCCAGATTTTTTCAGACGGTTCTTCGGGCCGACGACCCCGTTTGAGACGCCCGGAATTGAGCTTAAGCCTTTTGTCATCGATCACCGCCACGCAACCAACCCCGTCATTGATTTGTCGTTCCTGCTGGATGCGCCCGCAGGAAAAGACGGCTTTATCCGCGCGAAGGGCGACCAATTGCTTAAAGGAAATGGCCAGCCGATTCGCTTTTGGGGATTCAATATCACCGAGTGGAGCCGTGGTTCAACGGAGGTTCCCTCCAAAGAAGACGCGCCTCTGTGGGCGGACGCGCTGGCCCGTGCCGGGGTGAACATCGTGCGTTTGCAATTTCTCGATCTGGCGGCGCCGCGTGGATTGATTGACGGCGCCCGCAATGACAGTCAGCACTTCGATCCGGCGCAACTCGACAACGAGGATTTTTTCCTTTCCGAATTGATGAAGCGCGGCATCTACATTGATTTCAACCTGAATGTCGGCCGGGCGTTCAAAACCGGGGACAAGGTCCTCGCCTTGCGGGAAGGAAAAGGCCCGCTGCTTTTCGACCGGCGCCTCATCGAACTGGAAAAGGATTACGCCAGACAATTGCTGACCCATGTGAATCCCTACAGCCAAAAGGCGTACGTGGATGACCCGGGCGTCGCCATCGTCGAAATCGTGAATGAGGATGCCATTGGCATCGGCTGGAGAGGAAACAAAGCCTATGATGATGAACTGACCGATCTCTTCAATGCGTGGTTGCTAAAAAACGTTCCCGCCGAAAAACTGACCGAATTTCGCAACGAGGCCGGTGTCGGTCCGGATCAACCCATTCCCCGCCTCAAAGGTCCGGCTTTGCACAGCGCGACCAAGGACCGGTATTACACCGAATGCAAATTTTTCTCTGATTTGGAGTCCGGATTTTTCAAGGAAATGAGTTCCTGCTTGAGGAATACGTTGGGTGTAAAATGCGCACTGATTGCCACCGCCGACCACAGTCATTCCGGAAGCGGCTATCCGTTGGAAGCGGACGCGCAACCACTGAATATCATGGACGGCCATGATTACTGGCGGCATCCGAGTGTGCCACCCTTCCGGCATAATCCCATGGTCAATGAACCGTTCAATTCGACCGTGGTCGAACTGTCGCGAACGGCCATCGCCGGCAAACCTTACACGGTCAGTGAGGTCAACAATCCCTGGCCCAACCAGTTCGCGTGCGAGGGGATTCCGATTCTGGCGGCGTACGGTGATTTTCAGGGCTGGAACGGCATCATGTGGTACACGTTTGAGCCGAAACGAAACGCCGATTGGCAGCCCGTGCTCACCGAACCGTTCGACATGTCGTACGACCCCGTCAAGATGCCGGAGATGGCGGCCGGGGCACTGATGTTTCTTCGCGGTGATATCGAGCCGGCCCGGGAAACCGTGGAGCGTTCCTATACACAGGAGGAAGTCTGGGACAGCCGATTGCTGGCGGGAACGAACCGGCCCTATTTCACACCGGGCTTTCCACTATCCATACCGCTGCTGCACGCTTCGCGTATTCAATCGCTGAATGGTACACCGACGGCTCGCATCAATGCGGATCTGGCCAGCCCCTACCAGAGCGACACCGGCCAATTGGCCTGGTACACCAACTCGGCTGAAAAGGGTTTGGTGACCATTGACAGTCCGCGCTCGCAGGCGCTGGTGGGTTTCGTCAGGGCCAACGGAAAAAGTGTCAGCAACCTTTCCGCCGATGTCTCAAACACTTTTTGCGCGATTATTCTCTGTTCTCTCGACGCCAAATCGATCTCCGAGGCAGACCGGATGCTGCTGGTTACCGGATCGCGTGTTGAAAACACCGGCATGACTTGGAATGTCGAACGATCGCTTCCGGCCAATTGGGGCGGGCCGCCGACGGTGATTGAGCCGGTGACCGGCACAATTACTTTTCGCGACCTCGCCAGGGCAAACGGGGTTTCGGCCAGAGCTTTGGACGGTTCGGGCCATCCCATCGGTGAACCGATTATTGCCAAGCAGACGAGCGCAGGTTGGGAGATTGCCGTCGGCCGGATCGTCACACCCTGGTACGAGTTGACGGTCGAGCGATAATACGAATTCCGGACCATCGCGACTTGAAATTAGAACAAAATCCTATGGAATGCCCAAGCGAACACGGCCAAGCGGCCCCAAACCAGACTGACCACCCGAAGATCACGCTGAATCGGGTAATTTCGTTCCTCGCCGTCGGGGCCGGCATCCTGACCATTCTTTTTGGCAACCCGCCGTTGCTTCGAGCGGCTGATCAACCTCGTCAACGGCTCAGCGCGGACTTCGGCTGGAAGTTCATCAAGGGCGATCCACCGGGTGCTGACAAGTCCGATTTCGATGACACAACCTGGCGCACGGTCAATTTGCCGCATGATTGGAGTATTGAAGGGCCTTATTCCCAATCCGACCCGAACAGCGGCAGCGGCGGTTACCTGCCAACTGGAATCGGCTGGTATCGCCGGCACATTTACCGCGCCGGAATCCTGGCGCGGGAAGAAAGTATTCGTGGAATTCGATGGGGTCTATATGAACAGCGATGTCTGGATCAACGGCCAGCACCTCGGGCATCGCCCGTTTGGTTACATCGGATTTGAGTATGACCTCACCCCGTATTTGAAATTTGGCACGACCAATGTTCTGTCGGTGCGTGTGGACAACTCCCGGCAGCCGAACAGCCGTTGGTATTCCGGGTCCGGCATCTACCGGCACGTGTGGGTCACGATCTGCGAACCGGTCCATGTGGCGCACTGGGGCACTTATGTGACCACACCGGCAGTTTCGACCAGCTCGGCAACCGTGCGCATCCGGACGCAGGTTCAGAACGGGTTGCCAACGAGGCGCGAAGTCACGTTGGTGAGCCAGGTTGTTAACGCTGAAGGAACCGTCGTGGCGGCGGCCGAATCGAAGAAATCCATCGCCGCCGGGGCCATTCGCGAATTTGACCAAAGCGTCGAGGTTGCCCAACCGAATCTATGGTCGCTCGACTCGCCGAACCTTTACCGCGTTCGCACCCAGGCGAAGGCGGGAAGTGAGGTCGAGGATGATTACCAGACCGCCTTCGGTATTCGCGATATTGAATTTGATGTGGACAAGGGTTTTCTGCTTAACGGCCGGCACGTCAAAATGCAGGGCATGTGTTTGCATCAGGATGGCGGTTCGGTCGGGACGGCGGTACCCATTGGAGTTTGGGAGCGGCGTTTGAAAGAATTGAAAGCCATGGGCTGCAATGCCATTCGCATGAGCCACAATCCGCCTGCGCCGGAAGTGCTCGATCTCTGCGACCGCATGGGCTTCCTCGTCATGGACGAAGCGTTTGACGAGTGGACCATATCAAAGGCACAAGTGCGCCACGGTTATGCGGATTATTTCAAGGAATGGTCCCAACGTGATCTCACGGATATGCTGCAGCGCGATCGCAATCATCCCGGCATCGTCATTTGGAGTGTCGGCAACGAAATTCCCGAGCAGACCAGTGCCAACGGCGCCGACATTCTCCGCCCGCTGGTCGAGACGTGTCATCGGGAAGACCCGACGCGCCCCGTCACCTCCGCTTGTGACAATGTTTACACGGATACAAAGAGTGCGACGCCGGCATTCCTGAATCTTCTGGACATCGTGGGCTACAATTACGTGGACCGCTGGGGAACCCGGCGGGAGACCATGTATGACGATGACCGTCATGCTTTCCCGCAACGCAAGTTTATCGGAACGGAAAGTGTGGTTGTGAGCGCGCGCGGTGATTATTCGCTCACCAACACTGGCCCCGGCGGTTTCGGCGGTTTCGGAGGCTTTGGTGGTCCCGGCGGTGTTCCCGCCGGGGTCGCGGTAAAAAGGCCGCCGGCGTACACGATGTCAATGATCCGCGCCGAGCAGGTTTGGAAGTTTGTTAAAGTCCATGATTACGTCATCGGTGATTTCGGCTGGACGGGGATTGATTATCTCGGCGAATCACGCTGGCCCGGCAAGCTGTCACCGAGCGGCATGCTCGACACCTGCGGGTTTCCCAAGGACAACTACTATTTCTATCAAAGCCAGTGGACGACCAATTTGATGCTGCATCTGTTTCCGCATTGGAATTGGCAGGGACATGAAGGACAGGTGATTCCGGTGGTTTGCTACACCAGTTGTGATACGGTTGAACTTTTTCTGAATGGAAAAAGTTTTGGAGTCAAGTCGCTGGAATTTCCGCGTCAAGGCACATCGGGAGGCTGGAATAGCTATGCCCGGCCGCAGCAACCCGCCGGCACCACCGCTGACTTGCATCTGGCCTGGGATGTTCCGTACGAGCCGGGAACCCTCAAAGCTGTCGGTTACAAAAACGGCCAAAAAGTCTGCGAGGAAGAAATTCACACTACCGGCGACCCGGCCGCCGTCGTCATGACGTCCGACTGCATAAATTTAAATGCCAACGGCCGCGATGTGGCACATCTGACCGTTAAAATTGTTGATGACCAGGGTTACACTGTGCCGGGCGCCACCAACCTGGTGTCGTTTGATCGGCAAGGTGCGGCTGCCATCCTCGGTGTGGACAACGGCAATCCCATCAGCCATGAAGATTACAAGGCCAGACAAAGGCTTGCCTTCCATGGTCTTTGTCTCGCCGTTGTGCAAGCCGGCCGCGAAGCCGGTCCGGTTCGCATCACCGCGTCCGCGTCCGGACTCAGGGACGCCGCCGTTGAATTGAATGTTAGAGCCTCGACAAATTCGGCTCCGGTTCTACCATGATTGAATTCTTGAAGCCCCTTTCCACATGCGCGCGCCAGGCGTTTGGGACGTTACATTGGAATGTCACGATCGGCTGTGGTTTGATTTTCGGCGCCGGATCGGCTCTGCCCGCCACCGTTTGGGCAGAGCCGGCTCCAGCAGAGACCGGCCCGCCCGAAGTGACAAACCTTTTGCAACTCTCCCGGCTGGGCGCCCAGAACCCGAGTCTCAGCCATTTTATCCGTCTGGAAGGAGACATCCTGTGGGCAAATCCGGCGCAGGGAGAATTTGTTTTAGAGGATGCGTCGGGAGCGGAAGAGCTGGAAATGGATTTGCGCGGCCAATCCCTCGAACCGGGTCAACGCGTGCGATTGGAGGGAGAAAGCACAATCACCCGGCGCGGTGCGGGAGTTCAACTCGGTGTCCTGGGACCGGTGGTGGATGACGACGGTATCCATACGATGATTGAAAAGTCCGGGGCGGTTTATCTGCGGGCGGGCCGTTCGCCCATTCGGGTTGACTGGTTTAACGGCGTTGAGAAATACGGGTTGGCAGTGGACTATCAGGGACCGGCTCTGGCGCGTCAAAGAATTCCCGATTCGGTTCTTTTTCGCATCCAGACGGATGCCTTGGGTGCGACCAATGTTGTGAACGGATTGGATTACGCCGGCTATGCCGTGGACGGAGAAGTCCTGCCTGACTTCACTCAACTGACGGCTCTCAAGACGGGTACGGCATCCAATTTTGATCTTGGCGTCATGGAGGGTGTGATGAGCCGCAATGAACACGTCGGGTTGCAATTTACGGGCTATCTTCAAATCCCTCGCGACGGTCTCTATACCTTTTACCTCACCTCGGACGATGGCAGTCAATTATTCATCGGCGAACCATCACTCCGGCTGGAGACGGTCGGACCGGATTGAGCTGCCAAAACCGCGCCCGATGATCATCGGGCAGACGTTGAGCGAAAGCGGGGATTACCAACGGATTGAAGTTGAGGGAAAAGTCACGTTTATCAGTGAACGGAAGGACGGCTGGGACCTGGAATTAACCTCAGAAACCGGCCGCCTGAAACTCAAGGTCGCCGATGGTTCCGGATTGTCGGCGGACCGGCTTTTGAACAACCGGGTTCGAGTCACAGGGATTTGTCAAAGTGTTTACGACGCCGAAGGGGAAAAGGTCGGCGGTATCCTGTTGGTTTCGGATAAACGCGAAGTCCAAATCATCGGAGCCAGCAATGCGACGGTCGGGAACGGGGAGGTCGGCCCGGGAAAATTGCCGGTATTGACCACCGCCAGCGAAGTTCACCAATTGAACCGGGAAGAGGCACAGCGGGGCTATCCCGTGAAGATTCAAGGTGTGGTTACCTGCGTCCTGCCCGAACGCCAGGCCTTTACCATTCAAGATGCCACCCGGGGTTTGTATGTGGTTGATTCTTCCGAGAGCCGGTCCGTGCCGCCGAAGATCGGCGAGTACGTGGAGGTGGAAGGTAAAACCGATCCGAGCCTGTTTGCGCCGATTGTTGACGCAGACCACGTCGGAGCTGTAGGAGCCGGACGTTTGCCGCAGCCGGTGCATCCGGCTTGGGAACAGTTGATGAATGGAAGCCTGGATGCCCAGTATGTTGAATTGCAGGGCATCGTCACTTCCGTCAGTACCAATGGCGTAACCCTGTTCACGGGCGATGGCCAGCTCAAATTGGAGCTGAGGGTTATCGGGATCAAGAACGCGGAGTTGGAGCGCTACGAAGATGCCGTGGTCCGCGTGCGGGGTTGTCTGCTGGCATCCTGGGATTATGTGACGCACCAGGTAAAAGTGGGCGAGATACGGGTTTATGGCGCGGAAATCTCGGTCGGATCAGCCGGCCCCGACCGATTTATTTTCGCTTCCCGTGAAGACCGTTGCGGAATTGTTGCAGTTCAACCCGCAAGCCGGCGTATTCCAGCGGGTGAAAGTTTCCGGACAGATTATTTATGCGCAGCCTCCGGAATATTATCTGATGGATGACAAAAACGGTGTGCAATTTGTTTTAAAGAAACCTGTCCCGGGGCTGGAAGCTGGTGATCTGGTGGAGGTGGTCGGCTTTCCCGGATTGAGCGGTCCCTCTCCGCTGCTGCATGAAGCCGTGGCGCGCCAGATTGGCCAAGCCAGCCTGCCGAAGGCCAAGAAAGCTGCAATCCGACAATTTAATCCATGCGGAATTTGACTCGACCCTCGTGACGGTGGACGGATTGCTGGTGAGCGTGCGGGAAACGCCGGCCGGCCAGGCTTTGGAAATGCGGAGCGGCGTCGCGCACATTTATGGCCCGGCTCAATACCAGGGATGATTCCGTGCATTCGCTGGCGCCGGGCGCCCGTTTGGAACTGGTCGGAGTTTATCTCGGTGAAGGCGGGAACCGGGCGGTGGGCCAGGACATTACTTCCTTCGAGTTGTTGCTCAATTCACCCGCGGACATCAAAGTGTTGGCGCGGCCGCCGTGGTGGACGTTGGAACGATTGCTGGTGATCATGGGTGTGCTGGTGTGCGTGCTGGCCGCCGCCGCATTGTGGATTACCCAACTGCATCGACAGGTTGAACAACGCACCCGGGAACTCGGGGCGCAAATCCGGCAACGCCAGAGGGTCGAACACCAGCGGGCCATGGAACAGGAACGCGCCCGGATCGCCCAGGATTTGCACGATGAACTCGGCTCCGGCATCACGGAAATCAGCATGTTGGCCGCCCGGGCCAGATCCGCCACCGCCCCCGACGAAAGGCGGAACCATTATCTGGAACAAGCGCGCGAAAAGGCGCGGGAAATGGTCACGGCGCTGGATGAAATCGTCTGGGCGATGAATCCGAAACACGATTCGCTCGCGTCGCTGGTCAGTTATTTTTGTCTTTACGCGGATCGTTTTCTGGGCCTGGCCAACATCGCCTGGCGGCTGGAAGGCATGTCCGGGACGCCGGATCCCATGGTGGATTCACGGCACCGGCATCAATTGTTTCTGGCGTTCAAGGAAGCGTTGACCAACGTGGTGCGTCACGCCGGCGCGACGGAAGTCCGCTTGAGCATCCAGGTGGAGCAGGGCAGGTGCGGCTGACCGTTGCCGACAACGGGCGCGGATTCTCCCCGGGAGTTCACACCGAGGAGATGGACGGCGTGGTCAACATGCGGGCGCGCATCGAAAAGTTGGGCGGAAGATTTGAAATCGCCAGTGAAGCCGGCCGCGGCACCACGGTGCGGTTTTACATGCCTTTAAGTTCATGACCAAGATTGCCATTGTTGAAGACAACAAAGTGATTCGGGAAAGTCTCATGGAATTCATCCACGCCGACCCGGAATGCCGCTGTGTTTGCGCCTGCGCGACGGCGGAAGAAGCGTTGAAAGCTGATTCCCAAACACGAGCCGGAGATCGTGCTGATGGACATTCAACTGCCCAACATGTCGGGCATCGATTGCCTGGCCCAATTAAAACAGCTGCTGCCCTCCGTCCACATCATCATGGTGACGGTGTATGAAGACACCGAGCGGATCTTCAAGGCGCTGCGCATGGGCGCCTGCGGTTATCTCTTGAAACGATGCGCGCCCGAGGAACTCATTGCCGCCATCCGCGAGGTCCGGCAGGGCGGCGCCCCGATGTCGCGGGAAATCGCGCGCAAGGTCATCGCTTCCTTTCAAGAACCGCTGGCCACCGCCATGGAAGTGGAAGACCTCACGGCCCGCGAGCGGGAGATTCTGGAATTGCTGGCCAACGGATTTCCCAACAAGCAAATCGCCGACCGCTTGGGGTTGACCGATGGCACGGTGCGCTGGCACCTCCGGCACGTTTATAACAAACTGCATGTCCGCTCCCGCACCGAAGCGGCGCTCAAATTCCGCTCAACCAAACAGGATAAACAGGATAGTCGTTAATTCAGAAGGGCTTACAGTATTTGCTGAATACAGTGGAGGGCTGGGAATACTCTACATTTGTGAGGCTAGGCAAATTCAAGTTTTAAGGCATAATTCATGCAGTTAGCAAACCCGTAAATCAATAACCTATGAAAACTGTTTCTTTTGTTAGTTCTGTCATTGTCGCGTTAGCAATGGCCGTGTTGCCTGCAAAAGCCACCCAGACTTTTCTTGGCACTGGCAATGTTAACGGCGGTGGCGCTGTCGATGGCGCAGGTATCAGCAGCCTTGTGGTCAACAACGACGCGAACAATATCACTTTCACCATCAATTCGACCCAGGCGCAGGCTTCATACATTTTTTATGCGATTGAACTCCAGATCATCGGCCAGGCTGGCAGTGGAGATACATCACTCGTTAACCCTTGGGGTGAAAACGTTGGCATCAGCACCGGCGAAAACGCCGTGGTCAACACTTGGGGAACGGGCGCCACGCCGGGTACCTATAGTGGTGGTGTCTGGACGATGGGTGCAGGAGGGAGCTATGTCGCTGGCGGTACGGGATCTACTTTCGCCACAATGACGGTGCCGTTAAGCAGCCTCGGATTGGTTGTCGGCAACAGTTTCTACTTTGATGTTGTGTCGTCGTACGCCAGTCCTGGCGGGCAATCGGCTTATGGTGCCTTGGACAACACGAGTTGGCCGGCGGAGATCGGATAACAGCTATCAACCCTGGCTTGGTTCCAATCATTATGATTCTGCTACAGATGCAGGAGGCACGATATTCGGGACGGTCGGGACCATGTACACCGTCGTTCCCGAACCGGTCACCAGCGCGTTGTTGGGCATGGGCACGTTGATCGTTCTCATTCGCCGGCGAATTCACTCAGCTCGCTAATCTCAATCAGCGTTTTAAAGTGCCGCTTGTGAAAACAGGCGGCACTTTTCATTTCGGTCAGAAAACAGAAATCGGCATCAGGCAGCCTGAGTTGAGATGTGGCGTCTCCGGCTCATTGACATAAACGGCAAGCTGTTGTGCCGGATGTTGCTGCGTAAACTGCTTTCAACAAACCAGGAATGGAGGGCCGGGCTAAAAAGCCGGGGCCATTTGTTCATCAAGCACTGGATAATACTCTACATTTGTGAGGCTGGGCAGGATCTGGAAAGGCAATTAAATTAATCTCAGATACTCACAGAGCATGCAACGTAATACGAATATGGTGGTCCGGAAGGCCGTGCGAAAACGCTCAAAAATAAAAAACGCGCCGCCTTTACCATGGGGATTCACGTTGATTGAATTGTTGGTGGTCATTGCCATCATCGCCATTCTGGCGGCCTTGCTCCTGCCGGCCCTGTCGGCGGCCAAATTCCGCGCCAAGTGCGTCAATTGCACGTCGAATTATCGCCAGTGGGGTATTACGGCCAGCATGTATTCCGGCGAAAATCATGAAATTTGCCGACTTTTCCTTTTCCTACCACCGGGGGCGCCAATAACCCGTGGGACGTTTCGTTGAATATGGTTCCTGGTTTGGCGAATTATGGCCTGACCATACCCATGTGGTTTTGTCCGGTTCGCTCCACCGAGTACGATGCTGCCGATGCCGGCTTCTACCATTTCTATCATCGTCACGTTGCCAATCTGACGGATTTGAATAGAGCCTTACAAATTCACGGCGGTTTCGGCGCTTTTGTCACCTTGTACCATGCCTGGTGGGTGCCACGTACCAGGATTGGCAGCAGCGGTCCCGGTTCCCAATTTCCCTCGCCCGCTAACACCAGCACGACGTGTCGTGATACCAACGGCTGGCCCAGCCGGGTCACCGACCGGATTGCCGGACGACAGCCCATCATCAGTGATTACTGTAATAATACCCAGGCGGACAACCAAAGCACAAACACGGCGACAATGTTGGACGGCCATTCCCTTGGCAACAAGGTGGCCAACGTCAACCTGGCATTTGCCGATGGCCGGGTTGAGACCCACCAGCGTCTCATGATTCAATGGCAATATATCAGCCGCGCAGGAAACCGCCTTCTATTGAGCGGGACTGACGATTTCTCCGTTATTAACGGCTGTCGGCGAGAACCATACATTTGTGAGGCTGGATAAATTCCCGGAATCGTCCATAGTTTAAAACACACCGTTATAGAAAACGACAATAAACGTGCGTTGTGCAAACCAATTCAACCTATGAAAACCATGAACAACTTCCGCCAAAAAATGTGGCATGCTGGTCGGTCATTTTTGCGCTCTCCGCCGTCGCGGCGTCAGCATCAATTCAGGTCACTTATAATGTGGACATGTCGGTCCAACAGGCAGTTGGGTAATTTCAATCCGGCGAATGGCGACACCGTTTTTGTCAGCGGCGATTTTGCCACGACGAACGGTGCCTGGCTGCAAACGGCCACGGATGGATCCACCAACTATATCTTGACATTGGTGCCTGGTACGACCAACTACACTCGGCACTTTCACCGTCACCAACGAAGTTGGCACCTTTGAAAATCATCAATTTGTCATGAATCCCGGAGGCAATTTCAGCGCCTTGATGTGGGAACCGAATATTGTCGGCGGTGGGAATCGTTTTTACGCGGTGCCCAGTGTCAATACCAATCTCCCGATCGGTGTTTTTCAATGACGTATCCAATGCGAATCAAGTGATTGACGATTCCGGTGGCTTTCTCGGTGAACATGTCGGTTCAAAGCGCTATGGGAAATTTCAATGAGGCGCAAGGACATTGTTTTGGTGGCCGGAGATTTCAATGGATTCACCGCCACCTCGGGAACTGTTCTTACGGATAACGGGAACAATGTCTGGACGAATACCTGCCTGGTCACCAACACGGTCGGTGCCACTGAAAACTATAAATTTCTCTTTCTGCCCTTTAGCGGCAATCCCGCCAGCGTGTGGGAGGTGGATGGTCTCGGTCCTAACGGCGCCAATAACCGTCAATTTATACTTCCGGCTGTGGCCACCAATATTCCGGTTGCTTACTTTAACAACATGACCAATCCGCCCAGCTATGCGAACGTCACTTTCACTGTAAACATGGCGGTACAACACGCCCGGGGAACTTTTACCCCCGGCGTGGATTCGATATCGGTGGCCGGCAACCCGCTGAATAATTGGACCACGGCGGCTATTTGTCCTGACCCAGTCGCCCACCAATGCAGACCTTTACGTGGGAACTTTCAGCGTGACCAACGTGGGCAGCACCACGTCGTTTAAATACGTCGATAATAACACCGGCATCGGCAACGGCGGTTGGGAAACCAGCGCCAATCGTGCAACGATGGTGCCGGCTTCGGGCACCAATCTTCCGGTGGTTTATTGGAACAACCTCGCCAATCTCGGCAACCTGTCTGTCAGCAATAACGCGGGGGTGGCCGTTCTTAAATGGACCGCCGGTCCCAACGTGCGTCTCCAGAGTACCGCCAACCTGTCCGGCGGCTGGGGGAATGTTGCCAACACCCAGGGATCCAATTCAGCGTCCATCAATATGACCGGCCAACAGTTCTTCCGGTTGAACGGTCCGTAAACAACTTGAGTATGAATCGGGTGAAGCTGGAGTTGTTCACGGCAAAGCTGGAATGGCTCCAGCTTTTAATTAATGTGCCCGAACGGACTGAGGGTGTTATCTTGAAATTGATGTTTAAATTTGCAGTCGGTTTTGCTGTGGTGCTTTTCTCCCAGGGAGTATTGCGTGCGCAGAATAATTTCATCGCCGGCGCCGACCTTTCCCTGCTGGCGTATTTTGAGACGAATGGCATCGTGTATCAGGACAATGGTCAGGCCGGCGACGCGATCCAAATCCTGAAAAATCACGGCATTAATTGCATCCGTCTTCGATTATTTACCAGCAGTGCCGCTCAAGCGCAGGCCGATCCCTATGATTATATCAACAACCTCACGTATACCGTCCCGCTGGCGGTGCGGGTCAAAAATGCCGGTCTGCAGTTCATGCTGGATTTTCATTATTCCGACACCTGGGCCGATCCGGGGCATCAAGCCACGCCCGCCGCCTGGGCGGGCCTGACTTTTGCCCAACTGGTGCCGCAGATGCGCGCCTACAACAGCAACGCCATCGCCACTTTTGCCGCCGCGGGGGCGATGCCCGATTACGTTCAGATTGGAAACGAGATCACGGACGGCATGTTGTGGCCGAACGGGCAGCTTACGGGCAATTGGGGCAGCACCAATGCATCGTGGATTCGGCTTGGCGAATTGATGACGAATGCGATTCAGGGTATCCGCGATGCTGTGAACGCCGCGGGTGTTCCTATGCCCAAGATTGTCATTCATATTGACCGTGGCGGAGACTGGAACACGACCAGGTCATATTTCACCAACGTGATCGCGCAAGGAGTTCCCTTCGACATCATCGGCGAAAGCTACTATCCGTTTTATCATGGACCGTTGACGGGATTGGCGAACTGCGTCACTAATGCCGCCAAGTTTTTCGGCAAACCGATCTTCGTTGCCGAAACTGACTTTCCTTATATTTTTTCGACGAATATCTATGGCATCCCGGCTACTACCAACGGTCAGGTTCAATTTGTCGTCGCCCTGGCGCAGGTGGTGAGAAGTGCGCCCAATAATCTGGGAGCCGGGATTTTTTGGTGGGGCGCGGAGTATCAATACCCCGGTGCCAACCAGGCGGGAGTTGGAACCCGGTCGTTCTTCGGCAGTGACGCCAATCTGTTGCCGGCGGCCGGCGCGTTCGGTGAGCTGGCCACACCGGTGGACATCAGCGTCAGTTTGATCCCCCCTAATTTAATGCTGCAGTGGCCTCTGAGCGGGGCAGGAATGAATTTGAAGACGACTACCAATTTGGGGTCGCCGGCGGGTTGGCTGTCCGTGACCAACTCCGTTCAAAATACCGGCACGACGTATAATGTGACCCTGCCGATAGATCCTGTGCAGAGCCGTTTTTACCGGTTGCAATCGAACTGATCGGGTTGCAAACGGAACACATCAGAAAACAAAAATGACGACCGAAACAACATCCAGGCGCTTCACGCTGTGGCAGGGGTTTACCCTCATAGAACTGCTGGTGGTGATTGCCATTATTGCCATTCTCGCGGCCATGTTGTTGCCGGCATTGGCGGCGGCCAAGAAACGCGGCCAAATGGCCGTGGATATTAACAACAACCGGCAGATTTTGATCGGGATGACCGAGTATGCCGGAGATAGTGATGATTACATGGCTCAACCCGGCTGGGGCGTGTATGACGATTGCTGGGCCGCCTCGTCGAACATCCAGAATCATCTCGGCCCGGTGCTCACCACGGCGGCCTATGCGCAAGATTATTCCAATCAATTGGTTGATTTCCAAAACGGCCAGCTCTACGTCTATCTGAAGAATCCGAAGGTGATGGTCTCTCCCGCTGACCAGAAGAACAGCCTGTATTATCAACGCCCGATTTATATTACGAGCTACGTTTGGAATGGTGCGGTCATTGGTTATGATCATGGAAGTTTTCCTACAGGCTCCGGGCAATTGCCTCACACTTTCAAATTAAGCCAGTTCAAGGCAAGCGCAGTCTTGATGTGGGAAACGGATGAGACTCGGCCTTTCTTTTTCAACGACTTCGCCAATTATCCGGACCAGGGCATTTCCAGCCGCTATGGCAATGCCGCAATCGTTGGGTTTTTCGACGGCAGTTCCCGGCGAATAGATATCGCCCAGTTCTCAGCCTGGGCGGGGGTGGCAAACGGAAACTGGAACTTACAGGGTGGAACAAGGTGGCTTTTTGTCAAAAACCTTCCCAATCAATTGTGGTGCAGTCCGGTGAATAATGGGCATCCCTGAACCAGGGAGCTTATATACGGTTCAAACGGATTCAAGGGATACCGCGTCGCCTCTTCGGACATTGCCAGCTTGAAGAACCGAGGTGTAAGCGCCGACACGTGCCTGGTTGTGTTGTGCCGCAGTTTTCAAAATGCCGTTGTCCTTCGGCAAATCATCCTGCGCCAGTGTCGTCATCACACAACGCCCGCATGGACCGGTGATTTTTAATTTCACCTCGCTGCCGATGGCCAGAGTCATTTCATTCCATTGGTCGTTTTCAGGAAAACCTTTGATGTCAGGAGGAGTTTCGATCACAAAGTTTGGACGAAAACGGCGCGGCTCGAACCGGCCTTCGGGATAAAACCCGCGCAGGCTGTCGAGTGTCGCCGTTGTGAGAAAATGGATGGCGGCACAATCGAAAAAAGTTTCCGCTGGCATTGCCTCATCGGTGACGACATCACGCCGCGCCAGTCCGTCAATGTCCGGCCAGTATTCTTCGAGCGTGCCGGCGCCGATTGCGCCGGACAAAAAGCGGACGGGCTTGCCCAAAGCGGAGGACAACCGCGCTTCGAGATGCTTGTCATCAGTGGAAGCATTGCTGCCGTCGGGAAAGGTGATCCGCACCGGCGGCAGCGCGCCGTTTTCCTCCGGCGGCCGGGTGAACGTGGCGCGGAAGGAAAAGAGCGCCGGCCACCTGGTGGGATTTTTCGCACTGGCGATCTTCCCGCTGGCCGGGTCCGCCAGAGAAAACACGCGATCCCCCAGCAGACCCTTGGTCCCGATCGGCACGGCGTTCAATTCCTCGCCCATCATGGACTTCACCGGATAGCGGTGAATGGCCGCAACGATGCCAATTTGCCGGCTCATGCGGGTTGGGCGTGCAACTTTTTGATTTCGGTGTCGATTTCTCCAATGCGATTCGGCTTCTGATGTTGCATCGCCATGATTCGAACATAACCAATGAACAGGTAGGCGGCAAAAACATAGGGGAACGCATTGACGGGCGGTGCCGGCACCGGGTAAACGAGGCCCGCTGCGGGTATCAACAGCAGTAATGTGGCTGAAACGCAGAGCACAATGTCCCTGGTTTTCAATTCGCCACGCTTTTTCAAAAACGCCGGGGCGGCCAGCGTGATCAAAAAATATGAGCCGGTGAAACCCATTGCTCCCATGGTGCCGGCGTCGTTGAATTCATCGAGTACGGCCATGCCATTATGTGCCAACACAAAGTAACAGATTGTAACCACACTGAACATCACGCTAGCCATCGTGGCCAGTGCCACATGTGGCGTGCCATGACTCGTATGCGCCGCGCTGGTGGAGCTGGGGAAAAAGTCGTGGCGCCCCATGGCAAACATTACCCGGGCACCGGCGTTCATACACGACGAGGCCAGCGCAAAAAAGCTGAACATGGCGCCCGCCGAAAGCAGCGGCCACAGGAAGGGTACATGATACATGGTGGCCAGGACATTGAGCGGCGCGTCAATCTGATCCAAGGTAGACGTGTAACCGCGCGTGCCCAACACTTCCGTATAGCTGACCAGAATAAAGAAGGCGCCCGTCAACAGCAGGCTCCAGATGATGGAGCGCGGGATGGTCTTGAGCGGATTAACTGCTTCCTCACCGAAAGCGGTTGAGCTTTCAAACCCGACCAGACTGAAGATCGCCACCACCACGCCCATGCCCAGGCTCAAAACCGACACGCCTTTGAAACTGAATTGCGTCGTGTCAATGGCGAAATGATGGTGTCCCAATACGATGGCGACCAGCAGCAGAATAAAAAAGCACGAGAATGCCTCCATTCCCAACATCACCAGCGTTGAAATTCTGATGTCCTTGTAAGCCATGATAAAACAAGTTCCCAGACAGATGGCAAAAAGAACCACTGGCGGCAGACTGACGTGTATGGCCGCCAGCAATTTGCCGGCAAAAATCGTAAACCCGGTTGTCCCGGCCAGACCGATGAAAAGATACGCCCAGACCAGGCACCAGCCGCACAACGCGCCGCCGGCGAAGCCCAGACCGGATGAGGCATAGTTATACATTGAACCGGCCATGGTCGTGCGTTTGGCGAACTGGTTGAGGCTCAATGCGACGAACAACAGCATGACTGTGCCCAGCGCATAGCCCAGCCAGCCGATGTTGCCAATCGTGGCGAACATCAGTGGCACGATCAGTGCCGCCGTCATCGTCGGCGAAATCAGCGCAATATTTTGCGCCAGTAACTCCATGAAGTTCAGACAATTGGAACGCAGCTTGTTCATAATTTTTCTCCTTGGTTAACGTTTTGTTTTTTTTAAATTGGCGGAATTCGGATTCAAACTTCCACGTCTGATGGGCACGAACGGCGGCGGCTTCGGCAGCGGCAGCAGGTCGATGGCGGGTAGGGCGCGGTGCTGGTTGAAATAGGGATTCGCCGGCGTACTCGAAACCGGTGAGGCGACGATCAATACCTCCGCGTCTTCTGGTCCCGGCGCGATCAACCGATGCGGCAGTCGTGATTCAAAATGCGCGGCGTCGCCGGGTGCCAAATCATAAGTTTTTCCCGCCAACGACAGCGTGAGCCTGCCTGACAGAACATAAATCCATTCTTCGCCGTCGTGATGGTAATGCTCATTGCCCCGTCGTGCGGGCGACACCCGGATGCGCAACGGCTGCAGATTGAAAAACCGGCTGGCATTGGACAGCGGGATATATTTCAGGCCATTGATGGTTTTCTCAACGGCGTCAGCAGCGCGTACAATCACGCAAGGCTCCGTGGCCAGCGGCGACTCAAACAGCGACGCCAGGGAAACGTCGAATACCCGGGAGAGAGTCAGTACTGCCGCGATGGAAGCCTGGCGATCGCCCGATTCGAGCCGGGACAAAAACGGCTTGGAAAGCCCGCTCCGGGCAGCCAGTTCCTGCAGCGTCCAGCCGCGCCGCAGCCGCAGTCCGCGCAGCCGCGCGCCAAACGACGAAAGCTGGGATTGAACCGCGTTGTCCTCCACTTGATGCCTTTTAGATAACAAGGTTGCCATAACGGCAACCTTGCAATAGCATCACTAATGCCAGCCATCACAGTCGTAGAAATCTTAGAAAATGTTAATCAACGTAAGATGGCATCGTGGAAAGGGTGTCGCTAATTGGGCAGTGCGGTCAAATCGAAACCGGAGATTGGAATATGAGCGCGTCGCCGATGCGCAATTGTTTCCCCGCCTCCGTCGGGGGAATGGAAGTATTCACGGCAAACCGGTAAAAATGATTGAAACGTCGCGGGTTCGCCCATTCGGGAAGCCGTTCGCGGCGCATCTGCATGAATTTCTTCTGAAAATCGGCGATGGCCTGTCCTGTATCCTGATCACGAGTAGGAACGACACAGCGCTGGCAGGGATTATGGCCGAAAAAATTCACCGCGCCGATTTGAAACGGTTTGAACTCCTCCGGCGCGCCATACAGCCGGTCTTCGCAAAATGGTTCGTCGTCCGATAATTCCAAATTGGTGCGAAAACGGCGGCGCGCGCTTGCCAGCGTCATTTCCGGAAACCAGCTTTGCACCAGGCGCAAACTCGCCTCGCCCACGATCGTCGGCCCAAAGGCGGTAGGATCATCGGGGAACCCCTTCTGTGATTCATGTCGTAAATCCACTTGAAAACCAAAGAAAAGACTCAGCCATTTACCGATGGGTACGGGATCGTCCAGTTGAAATTGCACCGGTGATTTGCCGTCATGCCACAGGCGCGCTTCAGCAATTTTGGCATCGAACTCGCAGCGCAACTCGTGAACGCGTGGCGTGCGTTTGCCGTTTACCACCTTTCCATCTGCGTCATAGATCGCGTAGATGCGATCTTTCTCAAGGATGCCACCGCTGGTGATACGGGCCGTTTCGACCGGAACGCCGTCCAGGGATTTGATGGGAAATATGGTGATTCGTCCGAGTTGCATCTTGCCTTAAAAATCAATACCGGAATCATTCCGTGCGCGGCAAACACTTTTTAAAAAATCTTCATTTGTCGCACACCATCGGGCGGTGGATACCCGGTTTCGTTTTTGCAAATTTGGATTTGGCCACCTAGGCTAAGGCCCGGCATGAAAACGAAAATGGTTTCAGCGGTCCGGTCGGTGCTGCATCCGCGTTTGCGTATTACGAGCGGTAAGGAAATCGCCTTTGGTCCGGGCAAGGCGGCGGACCTGCAAAATTCAGCCTGGGAAGTTTCGGCGGGATGGGTGCTGACGGGCGAAAACGCTTCTTACAACGGCGTGACGCCGTGTCATCCTTTCAGTTGGCGAAACGGCGGTTGGGGCGCCTGGCAAATCGTCGCGCGCTATGAAGGGTTCGATGTGGACAACGCCGCGTTTCCAACATTTGCCAGCTCCGCAACTTCGGCGTCACAGGCGCGCGCCTGGGCCGTCGGGTTGAATTGGTGGCTGAACAAAAATGTGCGCATCATGAGCAGTTTTTCGCGGACCACATTCACTGGCGGTGCGACAGGCACCGTTACCAAAGAAGCGGAAGAAGTCTTTTTCACCCGCCTCCAACTATCATTTTAATAGTTGGACCAAGCCAAAATTTTATGAATATGAAAACATTCCGAAAATCTTTTGTTCCACTCGTATTCTCACTGACGATATTGTCACAGTCGCTGCCGGCGGCTGAAATCACCGTCTTCGCCGCCGCGAGTTTGACGGATTCGCTGAAAGAAATTGCCGCCAATTATGAAAAACAATCCGGCGAGAAAATTATTTTCAACTTCGGCGCGTCCAGCACACTGGTGCGACAAATCGAAGCCGGCGCGCCCGCCGACCTCTTCTTTTCCGCCGATGAAGCGCAAATGGACAGGCTGGCAAAACAGGATTTGATTGAGCCGGCCACGCGCAAAGACCGCCTGGGCAACTCACTCGTTGTCGTTGTCCCCAATGACAGCGGGTTGCAAATCAAATCCGCTGACGATCTTGCCAACGCCGGCGTAAAACGAATCGCGCTTGCCGATCCCCGTGCCGTTCCGGCAGGCGTTTATGCCAAAGCCTGGCTGGAAAAGCTGCATCTCTGGCCGGTCGTTGAGCCGAAAGTCATTCCGACGGAAAATGTCCGCGCCGCGCTCGCGGCCGTCGCTTCCGGCAACGTGGATGCGGGCGTTGTCTATCAAACCGATGCGGCCATTTCCAAAAAAGTTAAAATTGCCTACGAAGTTCCCCGCGCTGACGGCCCGGACATCCGTTACCCGATGGCGCTGGTGAAAGGCTCGCTGAAAGCCGGGGCCGCAAAAAAATTCCTGGACTACCTTGCTTCCGAAGAAGCTGGACAGATCTTCACACGGTATGGCTTCCTCTTGCGCCAATGACCGCCGTTGAATGGCAGATTGTCGGGATTCACCGTGTGGGTGGCTGCGCTGAGCACAGCTGATCATTCTGCCGTTCGGCCTGGCGCTCGCCTGGGTGCTGGCCCGGGGTGATTGGCCGGGCAAATCGCTCGTGGAAACCCTCGTCACGCTGCCGCTCGTTATGCCGCCGGTGGCAATGGGATTGATTCTGCTGGAAGTTTTCGGACGGCGCGGCGCCATCGGCGGATTTATGCACGACCACTTCAATCTCGACATCATTTTTACCTGGCGCGCCGTATTGCTGGCATTGAGCGTGATGTCGGTGCCGCTCCTGATCCGTTCTGCGCGCGTGGCGTTTACCGAGGTCAATCCGCGCCTGGAACAAATCGCCCGCACATTGGGAGCGGGTGGCTGGCGCGTGTTCTTCACCATTACCATCCCGTTGGCGGCGCGTGGCATTGTCGGCGGAATGCTGCTCGCGTTTGCCCGCGCGCTCGGCGAATTCGGCGCGACCATCATGGTGGCCGGAAATATTGCCGGGCAAAACGGCGACAATTTCGCTCGCCATTTTCGAAAATGTGCAGCTCGGTCGAGGACGCGCATGCCTTCCGTCTGTTGGGCGTGTCGGTCGTGCTTGCCTTCATTGCCGTGTGGTGCAGCGAATTTTTCCTGCGCCGCAAAAAAGCAAGGACATGAGCCTGCTGCTAAAAAATATTTCGCTGCCGCTCGCCGATTTCACACTCGAAGTGGACGTCGAGCTGCGCGGCCGCGTCACCGCCGTCTTTGGCCCGTCCGGCGCGGGCAAAACGTCGTTGCTCGACCTCATCGCCGGTTTGCGTGTGGCGCGTTCGGCTTTCGTTCGATTGGATGACTGCGTCTTGACCGACACGACGAAAAAGTTTTCCGTGGCGACGCACCGGCGCGGCATCGGTTACGTACCGCAGGACCTCGCCTTGTTTCCGCATCTTTCCGTGCGTCAGAATCTGTTCTACGGTCGCAAATCCCGTGAGGCCGCCGGCCCGTTGTTCAGCTTCGAGCATGTGATGAAAGTGCTGGAAATTGAATCGTTGATTTCGCGCGGGGTGACCGAACTTTCCGGCGGCGAAAAACAGCGCGTCGCCCTGGCCCGCGCGCTGCTGGCGTCACCGCGCCTGCTGCTGCTGGATGAGCCCCTCGCCAGTCTCGACGTGCCGTTGAAGGAAAAAATCATTCCCTATCTTGGCCGGGTCCGCGATGAATTTAAAATTCCCATGTTGTGCGTCACGCACGACCGGTTCGTGGCACTCACGCTGGCGGACGAAATCGTAGTGCTGATGGGTGGAAAAATCATGCAGGCCGGACCGGTGGCCGACGTGTTCAACCGTCCGGCCAATGCCGAGGTCGCCAGATTTGCCGGCGTCGAAACTTTGCAACCCGGCCAAATTACGGGTGCAAACGAGGGGCTCGCCACCGTAACCATCAATCGCGTTACCCTCACCGCACTGGCGCCCACGACCCCGGCGCGCGCGGTTTTTGTCTGCATTCGCGGTGAGGATGTGGTGCTCCAGCGCGATACCGCCGTCAGCAGCGTGCGCAATCGCCTGCCGGCCAGGATTATTTCCTTTCGCCCGGAGGGCGCGCTCGTGCGCGTCGAACTGGATGCCGGATTTCCCCTGTTCGCGCTGGTGACCCGTCCCGCCTGTGCTGAACTCGAATTGCGTGAGGGCGAAACCATCATTGCCCTCATTAAAACGCCGGCCATCCATCTTGTGCCGCGCTGAAACTGCTGTTAAAACATTTCAATGCGCGTGCTGTTTTTCGCCCAACTCAAGGACGCCACCGGTTGCGATTCGATTGAACTCGTGCTGCCATCGTCATGGAACACGGAGCAACTCTGGGCGGCATTGCTGAAACAGTTTCCCGCGCTCGCCGCCCATCGCGCCAACGTACGCCTTTCCCGGAATTGGGAATACGCCACCGCCGAAGCGCTGTTTTCCAATGCCGATGAAGTCGCCTTGATACCGCCGGTGTCCGGCGGCTGAAATTTTGCCATGGAAATTGAATTCCAACTCGTACACGAGCCGATTGCGGCAAAAATCTCCCCGCCGACACCTGGCGCACACGGTGCCTGGCTGGAATTTCGCGGTGTCGTCCGCGGCGAGGAAAATGGACAGAAAATTTCCGCGCTCGAATACGAGGCCTATCCCGAAATGGCCAGGCGGGAAATCCGGCAGTTGCTTGAAGAAATTTCGTCCCGGCACCCGTGCCTTGTGGCAACGGTCATTCATCGCGTCGGGATCATTCCCGTGGGTGAAACGGCAATTTACGTTGGGGTCGCGGCAAGTCATCGCGGCGAGGCCGTTGCCTTGCTGGCGGAGTTCATGGACAGGCTCAAGCAGGACGTGCCGATTTGGAAGCGGAGAGGCGGTTGTAGCGGCGGTCTATGACCGCCGTCCACAGCAGGAATCTCCCCAGACCGGCGCTCACAGAGCGCCGCTACAGCTCAATGAAGCATTGGCGGAAATCCAATCACGTTGCCTGCCGTTGCCCGCCGCGCGCGCGCCGCTGGAAGAATGTCTTGGCCGTGTCCTGCGCGAAGCAGTTTGTGCCTCCGAAGATTTTCCCGATCGCGACCGCTCCACTCGCGACGGCTATGCAATTTTGCCGAACGACGATTCCGAAGCTTTCCGGGTCGTGGACACGTTGCACGCCGCCGATTGGAAACCGCGCCAATTGAAAACCGGCGAAGCCGTGCGGGTCGCCACCGGTGCGTCTTTGCCGTGTGAAAATTTGCGCGTGGTCATGCAGGAAAATGTCGAGCGCACCGGCGACCGGATAAAAATCCTCCATCGGGAGTCCGCAATGAATGTTCGCCGGCGTGGGGAGGAAATGCGCGCGGGCGAAGCGGTTTTGCAACCGGGCGTGAGGATCGGCGCAGGTGCCCTGGCTTTGCTGGCAAGTGTCGGCTGCACGCAGCCGCTCGTCAGTCCGCGACTGCGCGTTGTGCCATTTCACAACCGGCGACGAAATTGTCCGCCCGGACCAGACGCTGAAGCCAGGACAGGTCCGCGACAGCAATTCTATTTTGATTCACGGCCTGCTGCAAAAATTTTCCTGCCATCTGGAACAAACGCATTTGCCGGAGGATTTCGAACTGGCAAAATCGGCAATCAGCACCCGGCAATCGGCCATTGAAAATTCGGACCTGCTTCTGGTTTCCGGCGGCGCAAGCGTAGGGGAAAAGGATTTCACCGGCCCGCTGCTCGAATGGCTCGGTTTTGAAATCGTTTTTTCACAGGTCAACGTTCGTCCCGGCCGGCCGCTGATTTTTGGTCAAAATGGCGGGCGGATCGCCTTCGGTCTGCCGGGCAATCCGCTGTCGCATTTCGTCTGTTTTCATCTGTTCGTCGTGGCGGCTCTGGCAGGACTGGCCGGCGGCAAGGGGCCAACCTTCCGGCGCGGAACGCTGACGGCGAAGCTTGAAGGCGGGCCGAATCCGCGCGAGACTCTCTGGCCGGCACGCTGTGAGGGGAAGGATGGAAAACTGGAATTGACACCGTTGCCGTGGAACAGTTCGGGTGACGTGACCAGTCTGCCGAGCACGACGGCGTTGATCCGCGTTCCGGCGAGCCACGGTCCTTTTGCGGCAGGCACGGAGATGGAATTTTTGCCGGTGGATTTTTAAAATGAAAAGAGATTTTTCGCATCTGGACAAAGGCGGTAACGCGCGCATGGTCAATGTCGGCCACAAGCCGGTTCAGCGCCGCCGCGCGGTGGCGGAAGGCAGATTGATTTGCCAGCCCGCGACCATTCGCGCCCTTAAAAAGAACGCGCTGCCCAAAGGGGACGTTTTGACCGTGGCGCAAATCGCTGGCATTCAGGCGGCCAAACGCACCAGCGAATTGATTCCACTTTGCCATCCGCTCGCGCTCCACCACATTGAAATAACCTTTCGCGTCCGGGCCGCAGCCATCGAGATTGTTTGCGCGGCGGAAACTCATTCGCAAACGGGCGTCGAAATGGAAGCGCTGACCGGCGTCAGCGTCGCGGCGCTGACGCTTTACGACATGTGCAAGGCGGTGGACAAGACGATGCGGATCGGAGACATTCATGTTGTGGAGAAAACAAAACAATGAATGATTTGTTCCGGGAGCGCCGGCGTTTCGCCGGCGAGTATTCGGATTTGCAACCTTGCAACACGCCGGCGAGACGCCGGCGCTCCCAGTCGCTACCATGAAAATCGGCCGCATCACTGTCAGCGACCGGGCGACGGCGGGAATTTACGAGGATCGCAGCGGGCCGGAGATCGAAAAAGTATTGCGCGAATTTTTAGGCAACGAGGCCAAATTTGAACGGGCAATGGTGCCCGATGAAGTGGAAAAGATTTCCGCAATGTTGAAAAAATTCGCGGATGAATTAAAATGTGATTTGATTGTGACGACGGGAGGCACAGGCATTTCCGCCCGCGACGTGACGCCGGAGGCGACGCGCCCGGTTTTGGAAAAAGAATTGCCGGGCTTCAGCGAAGCGATGCGGATGCAATCGTTGGCCAGGGTGAAAACGGCCATTTTATCACGGGCACTGGCCGGTACCCGCGGTAAAACATTGATTGTGAATTTGCCCGGCAAGCCTGCGGCGGTGCGCGAGTGTCTGGAAATTCTCGCGCCGGCAATGCTGGAGGGCATGGCGCATTTGCGGGGCGAAGACCCGCACCAAAGTTGAGAAAATGAACGATACGTTTGGACGCACCGTAGATTATTTGCGCATCTCGATCACGGATCGATGCAACGAGCGGTGTCTCTACTGCATGCCGGAAGGTTACAGGGGTTGGGAACGCAGGCAGGACCATTTGACGGCGGACGAAATCATCCGCGTGGTGCGCGTGGCGGCGGAGCTGGGCTTCCGAAAATTCCGGCTGACCGGCGGTGAACCGCTGGTGCGCGGCGATATTTTGGAAATCGTCCGGGGAATGAGACGAATTTCCGGCGTGGAAGTCATTGGTCTTTCCACAAATGCGATCAAGCTCGCCGGGCTGGCGCAGCCGTTACGCGACGCTGGAACCAGCACGGTCAACATCAGTCTCGACGCATTGGATCCGCGGGTTTACCGGCAGGTGACGGGCGGTGATGTGAACGCAGTCATTGCCGGCATCCGCGCCGCGGTAGCGGCCGATTTCGATCGTGTGAAACTGAACTGCGTGCTCATGCGCGGTGTGAACGAGCAGGAGCTCTGGCCGCTTGTCCTGTTTGCCGCCGAACACCGCCTGCCGTTGCGGTTGATCGAGCTGATGCCCTTGACGCGAACGGATGTCCTGACGGAGAAAAACTTTTTGCCGGTCGGTGAAGCGATGCAGTTGCTTGGCCAGCGCGACGAATTGATTCCCCAACCGGAGGTAAAAATCGGCCATGGGCCGGCGAAGTATTTTTTGCTGAAACAAACCGGCGCACTGGTGGGGTTCGTCGGGGCGCTGACCAACCTGCATTTCTGCGAGAGCTGCAACAAAATGCGGCTCACGTCGGACGGGAAAATCCGTCCCTGTCTCGGGGATCACGGCGAAATTGATTTGCGCGAGGCGCTCCGAAGCGGGGGAGATGATACGGCGTTACGGAAATTATTTTTGGAAGCCTTGCGTTTGAAACCTCAAGAGCACCAATTCCGCGATCTCTACCAGCCGCTGCGCCCGATGACGGCCATCGGCGGGTAATCCGACCCTGCCGGAACCTGTATCAGGAAGCCGCAACCGGGCAATGGTTTAAGGGGCGTGACTGACCACGACGCGGTAAAACACCTGCATGCCGGACGTCGGCTGAACTCGAAGAAGCGAACCGAACGACAAAAACAACTCCCAGGAAAGCCAAACTGCTTTTACACATTATTAGTTGGTCGACGGGCTTTGTTTACTTTAACCCCCGACATTCAAGAAAAAATCCATCTTCCCCAAATTATTTTAGAGGTTGCATTTTCTGATTTGGAGCTTTCTTGCAAGAAAGCTATCTTCGTTGACGAGTATTTAATGTATGACTCAGCTGATGGCGTTGTTGACTGAAGACCCAATCCCGACCCGATACAGTTTGCTCAGCCGGTTGCAGAATTGGGATGACCAGGAAAGTTGGAAGGATTTTTTTGACACCTATTGGCGGCTGATCTATTCGAGCGCGCTCAAATCGGGTTTGACGGAATCCGAGGCTCAGGACGTGGTTCAGGAAACGATCATTTCCGTGGCCAAAGACATCCACAAATTCAAACGCGACCGGGCGCTGGGTTCCTTCAAGGGTTGGTTGCGGAACATAACCCGCTGGCGAATTGCGGATCAATTGCGAAAGCGAACACGGCACGCGCGGGCGGAAAACCCGGAAAACGAAGAGGAGAGTCGGGCCGTGGACGCTGCTCAAGTTCCTGACCCGGCCAGCGATGAGTTGGAGTCCGTTTGGGAAGCTGACTGGCAGGCAAATTTGCTGGAGGCAGCGATTGAAAAGGTCAAGCGTTCTGTCAAGGAAGAGCATTTTCAAATGTTTGATTTGTATGTGATTCAGCAATGGCCGGCAGGAAAAGTGGCCAGGATGCTGGGCGTGAATGTCGGGCAGGTTTATCTGGCCAAACACCGCGTTTCCGCGTTAATCAAGAAAGAAGCACGCAGGTTGGAGGAAAAATGGGAGTGAAACGGAGTCGAACATGGGATAGAACGTTCTTTGTTAGCAGAATGAGGCAGCGTGGCGGTATGGATTTGTCGATTATTTAAAGCGGGAGCTTTTATGCAGGAGCCATTGGAACCGGCCCAAGATGCCGAGGCAGTCTCTCCCAAAACCTCACAGTTGCCAACCATTCCCGATCACCAGATTATTCGCTTGATTGGTGGCGGCAGCGGTGGCGATGTGTGGCTGGCAAAAAATGCGCTCGGCACCTATCGCGCCGTCAAAATCGTGCAAGAGCGGTCGTTCAAACAGCGCCGGCCTTTCGAACGGGAGTTCAATGGTGTGTTGCAATTCGAGCCGGTGTCGCGCTTGCACGACGGACTGGTGAATGTCCTCCAGGTGGGACACAATGAAGCGGCGGGATATTTTTATTACGTGATGGAACTGGCGGATGACATTGCCACCGGCCGGCTGATTATTCCCGAGTGTTATCATCCCCGCACCCTCGAATACGATTTTCGCCAGCGCAGCCGCCTGCCCATCGGCGAATGTGTCCGGCTGGGCGCGGCGGTTGCGTCAGCCCTCGGTTTCCTGCATCGGCACGGCTTGATCCATCGCGACGTCAAACCCTCCAACATCATTTTTGTGAACGGCTTTCCCAAACTGGCGGACCTGGGATTGGTTACCGAATTGTCCGAAACCACCATGCGCGTGGGTACGGAAGGCTTTATGCCCCCGGAAGGGGCCGGCACGGCACAGGCGGACATTTACTCTCTGGGAAAAGTCCTGTACGAAATCAGCACCGGTTTGGATCGGAACGATTACCCGTCGCTGCCGACGCCGTTGGCGGATACCGCCGAGGACCGGGATCTGGTCTCCTTTAATCGAATCGTTCTGAACGCCTGCCGCGGCGATACGAGCCGCCGTTATCAGACTGCGGAAGAACTGTTGACCGCCTTGCTGTCTTTCCAGTTCTCCCGCTACAACCCGGGCCGTGAGCGGTTTAATCTGCGGATAATCAAAATCATCGCCATTGTCGGCGCCATCGTTGGATTCATGGTTGTCATCGCCGCGGTTTGGCGCCTCCTCTGGCTTTTGGAACATGGCCCCTGACCGGCCGCGTTCGTTTTGGAGACAATTTTTTGAAAGAACCGTGATTGTTCGCACGAGTTAATAGTGGATAATCTGGTTGAGCGGTATTGAAAGTCGGTCACTGAATGCGACGTATGAACCAGGACAGTTGAGTCTATGACAAAACAACACGCGCTACGGGGTTCCGTTCGGGCAAGGCATTGCAGCCCAAGGGATTCCGGTTGCGCCCCAAATCATCCAGCCTTTATGAAGACTTCTGCGATCTTCGCTGATAATACGGAAAACACTTCGCAAACATTATTGGCTGGTGGTTGTCCTGACCGCGGATTTACGGTCGTTGAACTGCTGGTGGTGCTGGGAACGGTCGCCATGCTGGCATTGGTGCTGGTGCCGGCGCTGGCGAGCACCAAGACAGACACTTGGCTAATCCAATGCCAAAACAACCTGAAACAGCTCCAGGTAGGTTTCCAACTTTTCGCGCGGGATCACAATGATATGTTTCCACCTGCCGGGTACAGCAACGGGGGAACGAGCGGCAGCGGCAGACAATTGGCGTGGGACGCCTATATTCATCACTATTTTGGCGATACTAATTCGGATGCTTCGTGGAGCATGGGAATCATGCTTGCCAGTTCCTCACCGGCAGCGGGGGTTGGCGCTGTCTCGCCGACGATGGGAAGGCTTGAATTATGCCCGGCAGATCGGTTTCCAAAAGTCAGTTGGATAACCGGGCCGCCGGCGGCTGCGCTAAGGTCTTATGCCATGAACAGTGTGGGGCCCAATTGGGGAACCCAATACCAGGTTAGCACCCAGAACGGGATCTATCTCTTGCCCGATTTAAACCAGCCGGGTTATCATGGTGTCGGAATTTGGTGGCTGAGCTCAGGTTTGATGCCGGATTGGGACGCGAAAGGTTACAAATCGTCCGTGGTAAAGGACCCCGGCGGCACCATCCTGTTGTGCGAAGAAACCGGCGGCCAGCAGTGTGTGGGCAACACTTGGACCTGCATTTGCAACGGCCCGGTAACCTCGATGCATGGCGCCGTGAATGGCAACCTTTACCAGATTGACACGACCTCCATCCCTCAAAATCCAAACAGCGCCGCCGGCGTGAATCAGGGGAGTTTGTTGTACAACGCGCAAGGAGGCCGGTTCAACTACGCTTTCCATGATGGCCACGTGGCCGCGCTCAAAATCGAACAAACGGTCGGCACCGGAACCATCAGCGCACCCAAAGGCATGTGGACAGTGACGCCGGGGGACTAAACGAATGCGATTGATGAACCATCCCGACAACGATTAACCAAAGCAAACATGAAAACGACCACTGACATTGGTTGTGAATTCACAACTCGAAACAGGCGTTTTGTGTCAGCAGTCGCGAAGGTTTTCGGCAGGAATCTCGTTGTGGCCGTCTGGCTGTCGGTGTTCGGTATCTTCGTTGCTTCGGTCAGTGCGCTGCCTGTGGTATTGATTTCAGCGCGAAACCCTTCCGTGCCGCTGCCCACAGGGGGCGACGGCAATTCCATCATTTCCAGCGTGAGTCCCGATGGCCGCTTTGTGGTTTTTACCAGCGCAGCCAATGACTTGACGCCCGGCGGCAACAGTCTTTACAGCCTGAATGTTTTTCTCCGTGACCGGACCAGCCAGACCACCACGCTGATCAGCGGCAACTCGAATGGCACTGGCGGGGGAAACGGCGATTCGATGTTCGGCCAGGTTTCCGCCGATGGCCGGTATGTTGTCTTCCAAAGCGATGCCAACGACCTCGTGCCCGGGGATACCAACGGAGCCAGCGACATCTTCCTGCACGACACCTACACCGGCATAACCCGGCTCATCAGCGTGGCGATGGACGGCGGTTTTGCCAACGGGGCTTCCACAGACCCGTTCATGACACCGGACGGCACCTGCGTGGCCTTCATCAGCAGTGCGTCGAACCTGGTTCCGAACGACACCAACGGAATACCTGATGTGTTCGTGCGGGATTTGATTACCCAAACGACCTGGCTCGTGAGCGTCGGCGCCCTCCTTCCCTCCGGCAGCCTTAACCCGATCATGGCCACACCGGTCATCACGCCGGATGGCCGGTACGTGGCATTTTTCAGTCTCGCTACAAATCTTGTGCCTGGAGTTCCCCGCACCTCCGCCGGCGGGGTCTATGTACGCGACCGCGTGGCGGGCACGACGACCTGGGCCAGCACCAACGCGGCGGCGATTGTGTCCGCCGCACTCGGCCTGAGCAATGCGCCGGCTTTTCATCCGCGGCTGAGCGACGATGGACGCTATGTTGCTTTCAAAGCCGGCTCAACCAGTCAGACTGGCGCGGTGGTCGTCCTGGAATATGATTCGACTGCCGGCACGACAACGACGATCAACACGAATGGTGTTGGTTGGTACCTCGATCTCAATGACGACTATGGCCCGGTTATGACGCCAGATGGCCGTTTCATTGCCTTTGCCACACACGAGGGTACCGTCGATTCGGGGTATTCCAGTGTTCATGTGTGGGATTCCCAAAGCGCAACGGACATGCTCGTCAGCGACGACGGCAGCGGCGTCCCCACCAATACGATTTCGTATATGCCGGTCATCAGCACGAACGGCCAGTTCGTGGTGTTTTTGAGCAATGCCACCAATCTGACCGCCAATGCGGTGTCCAATGGCTTTCATATTTACCGGCGTAATTTGCAATCCGGCACTACGCAATTGGCAGACGTGGACACCAACGGTGCTGGTTCAACCGATGACGAATTGACGTCCTTAAGCCTGAGCGCAGATGGACAATTCGTTGCCTTCAACAGCCCGGACGGGAGCCTTGTCAACTTGGATATAAACCATGCAGACGACGTGTTTGGGTGCGACTTATTTGCCGGGGCCACGGAAATGATTTCACAGCGCGATCCGACGGTGATTCCCCAGGCGGGCGATGGTTTCAGCGTAGTGGGTCAATGGTCAGTGAGTGCCAACGGGCAGTGGGCGGCGTTTGCCAGCGCAGCAGATGATCTGGTGCCAAACGACACGAACCAGGAACCGGACATTTTTGTGCGAGACCTGACGAACGGCACCAATCTGTTGGTGAGCGCCGGGCTGAACGGCAGTTCGGCCATGGGTGGCGGCTCTGGAAACGCGGTTATCAGCGCAGATGGCCGCTACGTGGCGTTCATCAGCGGGGCCGGCAACCTGATCGCCGGTCCAATCAACACCTGCGCCAATGTGTTTCGCCGCGATCTGCAAACGGGCGTCACTGTGTTGGTCAGCGTGGGAACTGATGGCGTCAGCCCGGGGAACAGCGACGCTTCCGATTTAGCAATGAGTTCAGATGGGCAGTATATTGCTTTTGTCAGCCGGGCCACTAATCTGGTTTCAGGAATCGCCAGCGGAGTGAACACGTACTGGCGGGACGTAAACTTGGGACAGACTGTGGGACTGAAAGGCGCCAATTATTATGCTTTTGACCCTTCCATGAGCAGCGACGGTCGCTACGTCGCCTACGCGTATGGCGTGTCCGGTTCAACCGTCAGGTTGCAGATCCGGGATACCCAACTGGCAACCGATATTTATACCAATTCGGGAACAGTCACGTCGGCAGCGATTGACCCGACCGGGACCAAAACCTTTTATCGGATTTCCAACACTCTCTACGTGGACAACATCAATCCCAAGTCTAATCTTTTCTCGATTTCGACTACATCCACATCTCCGATTCGGAATGCCGGCTGTTGGAGTGATGATGGCCGCTGGCTGACATTTGTATCCACTACCAACTTTACAGGCGGGGACGACGGCACCAACAAGGTTTACCTGCTCGATTTCCGGACCGGCACGCTCGCTCTGGTCGGTCTGGCCGGCCCGGGCACCGGCAGCATGGATGCGCTTTCGGACGGGCCCGTCATGAGCGGCAACGGCCGGTTCGTGGCCTATCGCAGCGTCGTGACCAACACGGTCATCGGAGACAACACGGCACCCCCGAACCTGTTTCTGCTGGACCGCCTGACGAGTTCCAATCTGGTGCTGGCCGTCGGGCAGAACAGTTCCGTCCCGATAGTATGGGCGTCCCGACCGGTGATCTGCGACAACGGCGCAACCGTGGTTTTCCTGGATGTGGGCTCGGGCCTGGTAACTGGCGATATCAACCGGAGCCCGGATGTTTTCGGCGCGTCCATGGATGTCAATGCCGTTCTTGTGGACAGTGATGGCGATGGGATTCCGGATTGGTGGATGATGAAATATTTCGGCCATCCCACCGGACAGGCCAATGACCTGTCCCTCGCGCAGGATGACGCCGATGGCGATGGCGTTTCCAACTTGCAGGAATATCTGGCTGGCACAAGCCCCATTGATCCCACCGCCGTGTTCCAACTTGCAGAAAAAGTGCCGGTCAACAACACCGTGGACCTGACTTGGCCGGCAGTAACGGGCCGGAGCTACCAGATCCAGTTCAAGACCAATTTGACCGATTCCGCATGGTTGCCCCTACCGGGTGGTATTTGGGTGAAGGATGGGCAAGGTCACTGTCTTGCCCCGGCGCTTGTACCCAACGGCTTTTACCGTGCCATGGAGTCGAATTAATCGCCCTTGGAAATCGGCGACCGGGTTGCGGTTTATGGCGCGTGACTGACCACGACGCGATAAAAGCCTTGCGGGTCCGATCCCAGATTCACCGTAAAGGGCGCGTTGGTGCTTGGGCCTAACGGGCCCGGTCGCTGCACATTGGTAATGGCCGAACCCAGGTTCACCCAATTGGCACTTGAAGTCAGGTCGGTTGAATATTGAACCTGATAAACGAAGCCCTGCGGCGCTGCGTATTGGAATTGGGTGTTGTTATTGACGATTTGCAGCGTCGGTACCGGGAGTGGTGTGAATTCTTTGATGATGCTCATCGTCGGCTGGTCTGTTGGATTGCCGGGGTTCGCCGGTTCGACCAGAAAAGTAGGAGTGCTGCCCCACCATGGGCCACCTCCCCAATAGCTCCAGCCCAGCCATACGTCCGAGTTGGTTACGACGTAAGAGAGCATGTTGGTCAGCGCCTGACCGCCGGGCTGGCCAGAGCCGATGGCAAGTCTTGGGACTCCATATTCACCCAGAAAACCTTTGACATTATTCGCCCGGGCCCAGGCCGTGAAGTTGGTCAGTCGCTGCCATCCGATATCCGCACTGACAATGGTATTCATGGTCCCCGAACCGTCACTGTCCAGGTATTGGTGCACTTCGATGACATAATTGTTGCCGGGATCCACAATGTTAAGCATGGCATTTGAATTCGCCGCCCCATAACTATCAGAGTCTGACCAGGTCCACGCGCCGGTCCACCGGTTGCCGGGCACGAAAATCATGTTGGTGGCGCCGGTCGAGCGGATGGCCGCGATCGCGGTGTTCTCGGAGGCGACCATTTGGGTTTCCGGCAACGCATTTGGCTCGTTCATCAGGCCGAAGATGACATAAGGATTGTTCTTATAAATGTTGGCGATCCGATACCAGAAATTGGAAAATGCGGAATCGGGCACGACCGGGCCGCCCACGATGCCGTTGTTGCCGCTCTGCATGTCGTTGTAATTATCGATGAGGGGCCAGTAACGCTGGAAATTGTGCGGGTCGAGGATAACGTACATGCCGTGAGCGGTGGCATAGGAAACGAAATTGTACATCCGGTTGGACTCAGCGGAGTTGAACGCGGCATTGTTGGTAAGCTGTAATCGTTCCCAGCGAAAAGGGAGCCGGATGATATTCATTCCCCGGCTCTGGTAGTAGGCGGCTTCACCATTGGTCGGCCAGGTATAATTACTGTTGTAAGTGCCGGGCAGCGCTCCCCCTACGACACCAAATTCAGCTCCGGAAAGATTGACACCCGCATATTGAATGTCGGCCGAACTTGAAAAAATGAATGCAAATCCAAATAGAACTAAACCAAGGAGAATGCTCTTATTCATAAATAGAAAAACATCCGGTCATTATGGAGAGTATAACTGGTTCTCCAGAAGGGTTCAATGGAAAATGCGGAAAAATCCAATATTTCCGGTTGGTTTTTCTCAAAATTGGTTTGACGCCGCTGGGTTTTATGCGCTGAAGCGGATGGAGTTTTCGCTGATATCGCTTAACGCCTCAGTTTTCTTTCCAGAATCTCACCGACTAGCGCCGGGTTTGCCTTGCCCTTGCTCAGTTTCATCACCTGGCCTTTGAGAAAATTCAGCGCGGCAGTTTTTCCAGCCTTGAAATCGGTTGCGGGACCGGGATTGGCGGCAATCGCCTCGTCGCAGAATTTTTCAATTGCGCCGGTGTCGCTCACCTGCGCCAGGCCTTTTTCCTGAACGATGACGGCTGGCGTTTTTCCTGTGTCGAACATTTCCGAAAACACCTGTTGCGCCGCCGAACTGCTGATGGTCCTGGCTTCCACGAGATTGACCAATTCCAGAATCGCTTCAGGCTTGAATTTGAGGTCAGCCAGCGTCGGTTTCGCAGGAGCCGACGTGAGGAGGCTCCGGCTCGTCTCCGATGCTCCCGTTGGAGCCTCCTCACGTCGGCTGCTACTTTCAGCCATCTTCGCTCGCAGATTGTTGATGACCCAGTTCGCCACCGCTTTCGGATTCTTTGCCTGTTTCGCGATGCCTTCAAAATAATTGCCCAGCGGCAGGTCGTTCTTGAACGTTTCTGCGTCCGATACCGGCAAACCGTAATTCTTCATGAACCGCTGTTTGCGCGCCAATGGCAATTCGACTGCGCGCGATTTCACTTCCCCCAACCACTTCTCCGTTGGTTCAAACGGCATCAGGTCCGGATCGGGAAAATAGCGGTAATCGTGCGCGTGTTCTTTCGTGCGCATTTCCTCGGTCACGCCCGCCACGTCGTCCCAGCGGCGCGTGGATTGAATCAGTTTGCCGCCCTTTTTCAGCACTTCAATCTGGCGCGGAATTTCGTATTCCAACGCGTGGCGCACACCGGAGAAGCTGTTCATATTCTTGATTTCAATCTTTGCGCCCAACTCCTTCGTGCCTTTGGGCCGGACGCTCACGTTCACATCGCAACGCACCATGCCCTTTTCCATGTCGGCATCGCTCACGCCGCCATAAACCAGAATGTCCTTGAGTGCGTTGAGATATTCGTAGGCCATGTCAGCGCTGGTGAGGTCCGGTTCGGAGACAATTTCCATGAGCGGCACGCCCGCGCGGTTGAAGTCCACACCGCTGTTGCGTTCGAAATGGAAGCTCTTGCCGACGTCCTCCTCCAGGTGTGCGCGGGTGATGCGCACGCGGGAGATGCCGCCGTTAAACTCAAAATCCACGTAGCCGTTCGCGGTGGACGGCTGGTCGTATTGTGTGATCTGGTAATTCTTCGGCATGTCCGGATAGAAATAATTCTTCCGGTCAAACTTCGCGCGCGCGGGAATCTGACAGTTCAATAACAAACCCGTGAGCGCGGTGAGCTTTAGCGCCTCTTCATTGGCAACGGGCAGCACCCCGGGCAGGCCGAGGCAGACGGGGCAGACATTCGTATTCGGCGGCGAGCCGAAGACGTTGGCGCAGCCGCACCACATCTTCGATTTCGTCTTGAGTTGAACGTGGGTTTCCAGGCCGATGACCGCTTCGTAATCCATAATCGCGGGTGAAGTTTAACCGTGGATGGACGCGGATGCACACGGATTTTTTGGCTGGCAAGAGGGGTTGACCGGCGAATGGGGAATTGCATAATCCGCGGATGCCCTTTGTCACCAGCAGCAAAACAAAACCGGCGTACGATGTCATCATTGTCGGCTCCGGGGCAGCAGGCGGGCAGAGCGCGTATGTCCTGACGGCGGCGGGGGCCCGGGTGCTGATGCTGGAGGCGGGCCGGAATTACGACCCGGTTTCGGAGACGCCGATGTTCAATCCGCCATTGCAGGCGCCGTTGCGCGGCGCCGGAACACCGGACAAACCCTTCGGGTTTTACGACGCAACGGTCAACGGCGGCTGGACCGTTCCCAAAGAGCCATACATGGTCAAAAACCACAAGCGGGGAAACGGCTGGTACGAAGCCAACGACATCGACGTCTGGTCCACCGGGCAAAATTTCATGTGGTGGCGGCCGCGGATGTTGGGCGGGCGCACGAACCATTGGGCGCGTTTCTCGTTTCGCATGGGGCCGTATGATTTCAAACCCAAAAGCCGCGATGGCCTGGGCATGGACTGGCCGATTACCTACGAGGACATGGCGCCGTACTACGACAAGGTCGAGGCGTTGATTGGCGTGTACGGTACCAACGAAGGGTTGGAAAACACGCCCGATTCGTCACCGGGAGTCCTTTTGCCGCCGCCCAAGCCCCGCGCCAACGAATTGCTGGCAAAAAAATTCTGCGCCAAACTTGGCATCCCCGTCATTCCGGCGCACGTGGCCATCCTGAGTCAGCAGCAGAATGCCGACAAAATTCCGGCCCGGTTGCACCCGGACAATCCGGCGGCGGCCCGGGTGCTGGCGGACAACATGCGGACGCGGCTCGGTTGTTTCTGGGCGACGCCGTGCAGCCGCGGCTGTTCCATCAAGGCCAATTACCAATCCACGACCGTTCACCTGCCGCCGGCCCTCGCGTCGGGCAACCTGGATATTATTACTGATGCGATGGTGCGCGAGGTGACGATCGATCAAACCGGAAAAGCAACCGGCGTCCTTTACATTGACAAGACGACCGGCAAGGAATGCCACGCGTTGGCACGGGTGGTGGTGCTGGCGGCCAGCGGCTGTGAATCGGCACGGATTTTGTTGAATTCGAAAAGTGCGCAGTTTCCGGATGGACTGGCCAATCGCAGTGGCAAGGTTGGGCGCTATCTCATGGATACGGTGGGTGCAGGTCTGTCCGGTCAGATTCCGATGCTGGAGAACTGCCCGCCGTACAACGAGGACGGTGCTTCCGTCATGCACATGTACATGCCGTGGTGGCTTTATCAGGAACAACATGCGGGCAAGCTGGATTTCCCGCGTGGTTACCACATTGAGTTCGGCGGTGGCCGGCGCATGCCGGAAGCAGGGACGTTTGACGACCTGGAAAATTTCACCGGCGGCAGCTACGGGAAAAAATTCAAGGAGGACGTGCGCCGGTATTACGGCAGTTTCATGGGGTTTGCCGGTCGCGGCGAAATGATTCCGAATGACGACAGTTATTGCGAAATTGACCCGGACAAAAAGGACGCGTGGGGCATCCCGGTGCTGCGTTTTCATTTCAAATGGTCGAAGCACGAAATCAGACAGGCGGCCCACATGCAGAAAACCTTCGCCGGAATCATCGAAGCGATGGGCGGCAAAGTTCTCTCCCCGCCGCAGAGTGATGGGAAGAAGGCCATCGCACCCGGCGGCTCAATCATTCATGAGGTCGGAACGACCTGCATGGGCGACGATCCCAAAACTTCCGTACTCAACCAGTATTGCCAGTCGTGGAACGTAAAGAATTTATTTGTGACGGACGGCGGGCCGTTCGTGTCCAACGCGGACAAAAATCCCACACTGACCATCATGGCCAATGCCTGGCGCGCGTGTGACTATCTGGCCGGCGAGATGAAGAAAGGAAACCTCTGATATGCACGAGCCGCAACGCATGGACCGGCGTGAAGCCATTAAATGGATCGCTGCGGCGACCGCCACGGTGTCACTGCTCAATTTCCGGAGTTTCGGCGCATCCGTTCCGGCTGTGACCGGCTACGGTACCGATCCGGATCTGATGAAGTTTTACAAACCCGGCGATTTATGGCCGCTCACGTTCAGCGAGGCACAACACCGCGCCGTCGCGGCGCTGTGCGACGTCATTATTCCCGCCGATGACAAGTCGCCGGGCGCCAGCAGTCTCGGCGTGCCGGATTTCATTGATGAATGGATCAGCGCACCCTATCCCGACCAACAAAACGACCGGGAGGAAATTTTGAAAGGCCTGGTTTGGCTCGACCGGGAATCCAAAAAACGATTCAGAAAAGGATTTGCCGGCCTGAATGACGGCCAAAAGCACGACATCTGCGACGACATTTGTTTTGTGCCCAAGGCCAGGCCCGATTTCAAGGCCGCTGCCCGTTTCTTTGCCAGATTCCGGAACCTGACGGCGGGCGGATTTTACACGACACCCCAGGGCTGGAAGGACATTCAATATCTCGGCAACGTGGCGCTGGTCAGGTTCGATGGTCCGCCACCGGAAGTGTTGAAGTATTTGAACCTGGCTTGACTGAGTTCCGCCGTTCAAAATATCACCCGATTCCATGTACCATGAATTCGTCTCTCATCTTATTTCCACCGCCATCATGAAAACATTCATTGTCACCGCGTTCTTTGCCTGTCTGGGCGTTGTTGGCGCTTCGGCGGAAAGTGCCTCATTACCGCGCAGCACACCGGAAGAGCAGGGCATCGCTTCCGCTGCCATTCTTGAATTTGTCAAAGCCGCCGATGAGCAATCAGTCACGACCAATGCCATCCAGAGTTTCATGCTGGTGCGGCACGGTCACGTCGTGGCCGAAGGCTGGTGGTCGCCGTACGGTCCGGACATTCCGCACAAGCTGTTTTCGTTGAGCAAAAGCTTCACGTCCACCGCCGTCGGGCTGGCTATTGCCGACGGGAAACTCAGCCTCGACGATACGGTGCTTTCCTTTTTTCCCGAGGACGCGCCCACCAACCCCAGCACCTGTTTGAAGGCCATGCGGGTGCGCGATTTGTTGATTATGTCCAGCGGCCAGGATTCGAATACCGTGGCCCATCTGGATGAGGCGATGAGAAATTCCACTCATTCAGGTGAAAAAATAACCCGGGCATTCCTCGCCGCGCCGGTGGCCTGCAAGCCCGGCACCTTGTTCATCTATAACACGCCCGGGAGTTACCTGCTGTCCGCCATTGTGCAAAAGGTGACCGGTCAAATCGTGTTCGATTATCTCCAGCCGCGGCTTTTCGAACCGCTCGGCATTAAAAACCCGACGTGGGAAGCGAGCCCGCAGGGCATCACGTTTGGCGGTGTCGGCTTGAGCATCCGAACCGAGGACATCGCACGGTTCGGGTTACTTTATTTGCAGAAGGGCGAGTGGGATGGAAAACAACTATTGCCGGCGTCGTGGGTGGAAACCGCCACCGCGCGGCAAACCTCCAACGGCAGCGAGCCGACGAGCGATTGGGATCAGGGATACGGTTATCAATTCTGGCGCTGCCGACACGGCCTTTACCGCGGTGATGGTGCGTTCGGGCAATTCTGCATCGTGATGCCGCAACAGGACGCGGTCGTCGCGATCACCAGCGGAACGAGAGACATGCAAGCCGTTATGAACCTGGTCTGGGACAAATTGCTTCCGGCGATGCAGCCGACGCCGCCGCCGGCCAACGCCGAATCAGACCGAAAACTTGAACGCACGCTGGCCGGTCTGACCTTGCACCAACCGCAAGGCACCGCCACGTCGGCCATCGCCGCGCAGGTATCGGGCCGGACCTATTTGTTCCCAACCAACACCCAGAACATTGACGCGATGACGTTTGAATTCAAGGGACCTGATACGACCCTCATTGTGCGCAGTCTTGGTCAGGAATACCGTCTTGCCTGCGGTTCCGGTGTTTGGAAACCGGGGCGGACGGCCTTTACTGCCGGAGTAGACTCGTGGGTTGCGGCGCCGGTTGAACAGCCCGTTGCCGCCAGCGGCGCGTGGACAGCGGACGATACTTACACGGTCAAGCTCGCCTATTATGAAACGCCGCTGGCCATCACGTTCACCTGCCGTTTCGCCGGCGACCGGGTGTTATTGCTTAACGTCGAATATAGCGTGAATTTTGGGCCGACCAATCCACCGTTGCTGATTGGAAACGCCCGCTAAAGCCCGAAGTCACTTCGCGCCGCCAAATTTCTTGCCGCGCTATGCTCGTTCGAAACATGATGCTTTCATGCAACGAGCCATTCTCGCGGTCGTGTTCCTGTTGCCCGCGCTTTTTACCAGCGAGGCGCAGATTCCAAAACTCACCGGTCCGCCTGCGCCCGGAGACCCCGCGCTTGCCGGTTATTTCCGCGATGAAGTCACCGCGCTTTCATCAAATTGCCTCGCCGATATCCGGACACTGGATGATTGGACCAGTCGGCGTGCCGAGTATCGCCGGCAATTGCAGGAGATGCTCGGTCTCTGGCCGATGCCGGAGCGGACGGATTTGCAACCGGTCATCACCGGCCGGATCACCAACGCTGATTTCACGGTGGAGAAGATTTATTACCAGGCGCTGCCGAAGCTCTATGTCACGGCGAATTTGTATCTGCCGAAAAATCTGGATCGGCCGGCGCCGGCGGTGCTTTACGAATGCGGCCACTGGTCGTTCAAGACCAACGGCGTCAATTACGGCAACAAGGCGGTTTACCAATCGGACGGCGCGTGGTATGCGCGCAACGGCTATGTCTGCCTGGTCGCCGACACGGTGCTGGCGGGCGAGATTCCCGGCATCCACACCGGCACGCGCGACCACGGCCTCTGGTGGTGGAATTCGCGCGGTTACACGCCGGCGGGCGTCGAGGCGTGGTTTGGCATCCGGGCGCTGGACTATCTCTGCTCGCGGCCGGAGGTGGACACCAACCGCATCGGCATCACCGGCCATTCCGGCGGCGGCGCTTACAGTTGGACCGTTACCGCGCTGGACGACCGCATCAAGGCCGCCGCGCCGCTGGCGGGTATGGCCGACGCGCGCAGCCACATGCTCGACGGCGTAATTGACAGCCACTGTGACTGCAATTTCTTCGTGAACATCTATCACTGGGATTTTCCCCAGGTCGCCGCCCTGGCCGCGCCGCGTCCATTGCTCATGGGCGGCACGGACCGCGACCAACTGTTCCACCTCGATAGCACGATGCGGATTTATGAAAAAGTCCGGCGCATCTACCAATTTTACGGCGCGACCAACAGGCTCGGTTTGGTCATTGCGCCCGGGATCCATGACGAAACACCGGAATTACAACTGGCCGTGATGCGCTGGTTCAATCGTTATCTCAAGGGTGAGGAATTGCCGGTGGAGACGGCGGCAAAGCGATTTTTCCCGCCGCAGGAGCTCGAGGTGTTTGAAACGCTGCCGGCGGATTCGATCAATTCCAACATTGCGTCCTCGTTCGAGCCGATGGCAAGGCCGGAGAAAAAATCGCCGGACGAACTTCGCGCCGAATTGCGCACCAGGGTTTTCACCGGCTGGCCGGAGGAAAATATCCCGCTCAATCTGCAAAAAGTATTTTCCGTCGTGCGCGACCGTGTCCGTTTCAGCGCGTATGATTTTTCCAGCGAGCGCGACATGCCACTGCGCTTTTATTTGATGGAAGATGCCGCCGAAACGAATTGGGAGTCAGTCGCTCTGCAAATCATCAATCAGGAGGACTGGCTTGATTGGGTCAAAAGCATGGCGCGCCTGGGACTGCGCAAGGAACTGAACGAGGAATTGGAAGGGATTTCAACCGCCGATTTGACGTCGCCGGAGAATTTGCGGCTGACCATGCCGCGTTCGCATGAGGCCATGTTCTTTTTCGCGCCGCGCGGCGTCGGATTGACCGCGTGGTCGGGTGGCGAGAAGCGGCTGACGAAAATCCGCCGCCGTTTCATGCTGCTCGGCCAGACGCTGGACGGAATGCGCGTGTGGGATATCCGCCGTGCGATTCAAGCGATTCAAGTTGTCGGCGGCGGCAATCCGGCAAAAATTGAAGTGCGGGCAGACGGCGCCATGGCCGCTGACGCACTTTATGCCGCCTTGTTTGAACCGACGGTGCGTGCGCTGGATTTAGCGAACCTGCCGAAATCGCACATGGACGCTACCGCGCCGGATTATTTGAACGTGCTCAAGATCACCGACATTCCCGAAGTGACGGCAGCGGTCGCCGAACACACCAGGGTTGAAACGCAATCATCGGAACGCTGAATATTACCAGCTGCTCACGCTGCCGCCGGCCGCGTTCCGGCCTGCACCGCTGTGCGTTTGGCATGCTTGCGCAGATACCATTGGTGAGCCGATTCCAGATACAGGTAAATCACCGGCGTGATGTAGAGCGTCAGGCATTGCGAGACGACGAGTCCACCGACGACGCACAGGCCCAGTGGACGGCGTCCTTCGCCGCCGGCGCCGAGGCCGAGCGCTATCGGCAGGGTGGCGCAGAGCGCGGCCATCGTGGTCATCATAATCGGACGGAAGCGCAGCCGGCAGCCTTCCGTGATCGCCTCGGCGGGATTTTTGCCGTGCTCGCGCTGCGCGGTGATGGCGAAGTCAATCATCATGATGGCGTTCTTTTTCACAATGCCGATGAGCATGATGAGGCCGACAAAGCCGTAAATGTTCAGGTCCATGCGAAACAGCATCAGGGTGAGCAGCGCGCCCATTCCCGCCGACGGCAGTCCGGACAAAATCGTCAGCGGATGAATGAAGCTTTCGTAAAGGCAGCCGAGGATGATGTAAATGACCAGAATTGCGGCGATGAGCAAAAAGCCAAGCCCTTTTTCCGACGATTGAAAAACCTGGGCCGCGCCCTGGAAGCTTCCGGTGATGGTTGCGGGCAGATGCAAATCGGTCTCAACTTTTTGCACTTGCTGAACGGCGGTGCTAAGCGACATGTTCGGCGCGAGGTTGAACGAAATCGTGACGGCGGGCAACTGGCCGACGTGTGAAATGCTCGTTGGCCCGATGCTCCGCGTGAGATTGGCGACGGCGCTCAAGGGGACGAGCGTGGGCAGGCCATTGGTTCCGCTGAATGAACTGGTGACATAAAGCCGCGCGAGCGCGTCGGGATCGAGTTGAAATTGCGGCAGGACTTCAAAAAGAACCCACCATTCGGCCACGTCGGCATAAATCGTCGAAACCTGCCGTTCGCCGAAGGCGTCGTAGAGCGCGTTCTCGATTTGCTGCGACGTGACGCCCAGCGCGGCAGCTTTGTCGTGGTTGATTTCCACGTTGACCTGCGGCGAGGCGATTTGCAAATCACTGTTTACGTCCTGGAACCCTCGCTGCTGTTTCAATTTATCCATCAGAATCGGCGCCCAATGAAAAAGCTCCTTCACGTCGGTGTCCTGCAGGCTGTATTGGTAAAGTCCCTTGCTGGAAAAACCACCCACGTTGACGAGCGGCGGGACCTTCAGATAGACATTGAATCCGGGAATTTGCGCGAGCTTGGGACGCAATTCCTGGACGATTTGTGATGCGTTCAATTTCCTCTTCGTCTTCAAGCTGAAGAACAGCCGGCCATTGTTCAACGGACTGCCGCCGATGGCCGAAATAACACCATCAACGTTCAGATCCGCCTGGACGATTTTCATCGCTTGGAGCTGATGCGTCCGCATCGCGTCGAAGGAAATGTCCTGGGCTGCTTCGGTGGTCGAGACGATGCGTCCGGTGTCCTCGTCGGCGAAAAAGCCTTTGGGAATGACGACGGCGAGAATGATCGTCAGGACAACCGTGGCAACGAAAACTATCGCCGTCGCGCGGCGATGCCGCATGACAATTTGCAGCGTGCGCATGTAGCTGTTGCGCATCCAGTCGAAGAAACGCTCGAAGAAATTATACAGCCGGCCGTGGCTTTTTTGTTTTTCCGAATGGACGAAGCGGCTGCACATCATCGGCGTGAGCGTCAGAGAAACGAAACCGGATGCGAGCACAGCCACGACAATGGTCACGGCAAATTCGTGCAATAATCGTCCAAGCAATCCGCCCATGAACAATACTGGAATGAACACCGCCGTAAGCGAAAGCGTCATGGAAATGATGGTGAAACCGATTTCCCGCGAGCCTCGAATCGCGGCTTCCATCGGTGGCACGCCATTTTCCATGTGACGCACGATATTTTCGAGCATGACAATGGCGTCATCCACGACGAAGCCGACGCACAACGTCAGCGCCATGAGCGAGAGATTGTCCAGGCTGTAACCGAGCAGCGCCATCACGCCGAAAGTGGCGATGAGCGACATCGGCAAGGCGAGGCTGGGAATGAGGGTCGCCGATAAATTTCGCAGGAACAGGAAAATCACCAGCACGACGAGGCAAATGGCGATGAACAGCGTGTCCTCCACATCGTGCACGGATTGGCGGATGTTGTAGGAGCGGTCAATCGCCACGTTCAATTTCACCGCCGCGGGAATTTCGTCGCGGAACTGCGGCAGGAATTTCTTGATGTTGTCCACCACCGCCACCGTGTTCGCGCCGGGCTGGCGCAAAACCGCCAGCACGACCGCGCGCGAGCCGTTGAACCACGCCGCCATTTTGTCGTTTTGCACGCTGTCAAGCACGTGGCCCAATTGCTCCAGCCGCACGGGATTCCCGTTTCGATACGCGACAATCAGCGGACGAAATTCCGCCGCGTTGTTCAATTGGCCGTTCGCCAGGACGGTGAAGGCCTGGTGTTTTCCGTAAAGAATGCCGAGCGGTTGGTCCACGTTTCCCTGTTCAACGGCCTGCTCGACCTGATCAATTCCCAGACCGTAAGCCGCCAGTTTGTTCGGGTCCACCTGGATGCGAACGGCGTAGGGCTGCGAGCCGAAGACATTGACCTGGGCAACGCCGTTGACCGTTGAAATTTCCTCCGCCAGGATGTTTTCAGCGTAATTGTCCACAGTCGAAAGCGGCAGCGTGTCCGAAGACATCGCCAGGAAGACAATCGGGAAATCCGCCGGGTTGACTTTTCGATACGTCGGCGGCGACGGCATGTTCGGCGGCAATTGTCTGGAGGCCTGGGCGATGGCCGCTTGAACGTCCTGCGCCGCCGCGTCAATGCTCCGATCCAGCGAAAACTGCACGGTGATGGACACCGAGCCGAGCGAGCTGACCGACGACATATTGTCCACGCCCGCAATCGTGGATAATTGTTTTTCCAGCGGCGTGGCCACCGCCGATGCCATCGTTTGCGGGTTGGCGCCGGGCAGGCTCGCCGAAATCTGGATTGTCGGATAATCCACATTCGGCAGATCACTCACCGGCAATTGCCGGAAGCCAATCAAGCCGGTCAGCAGAATTCCCGCCATGACCAGCGTGGTCATCACCGGCCGGCGGATGAAAAGTTCGGGGACGCTCATGGCGCGTTGGTGGACGTGTTCGCGCTTTTGATGCTCACGGGCGTGCCGGGTGAAAGCCGCAACTGCCCGTCGGTCACGACGGTTTCGCCGGCCTTCAATCCTTTTTCAATCACGGTCTCCCCGTCGTAAGTGATGCCGGTGGTCACCGGGCGGTTTTCCGCAATCTGATTTGTCGGACTCGATTGCACGACGTAAATAAATTGTCCGTTCTGCCCGGTCTGCACCGCTTGCGACGGCACGACGACGACGTTGGTCAGTTCCGACAGCGTCAGCGTCAGTGTCACGAATTGACCCGGCCACAGTGTGCTGTTTTCATTCGGGAACGTCGCCTTGAGCTGGATCATGCCGGTACTCGGGTCCACCGTGTTGTCAATGAACGTCAGTTCGCCCTGCGGCGGCTCGCCGTTCAGGTTTTCATACGACGCGGAAACCATCAGCGGGTGTGCTGGCATTTCGCGCCGGATTTCCGGCAGAAACTGTTCAGGCACACCGAACTGGACGTAAATCGGATGAATCTGATTGAGCGTTACCAGCGCGTCGTCCGGCGCCTTGATGACATTGCCCTGGTAGAACAGCAGGTTACCGGTGACACCGTCAAACGGCGCACGGATTTCGGTGAAGCTTAAATTCAATTGATCCGATTGCACCGTGGCCAGGAGCATATCCCGGTTCGCCTTGCTGGTATCGAATTGATCCTGTGATTCGATTTTCGCTTCAAAAAGTTTTTGGTCGCGGTTGAATTGCGCTGTCGCATTTTCCAATTGCGCCTGGTCATGCGCCAGAACCGCCTGTGACGGACGCGGATCAATCGTAAACAGCAATTCATTCGATTTTACTTCCGCGCCTTCCTGAAAAGACACCTGTTGCAAAATGCCGCCGATTTGCGAGTGAATTGTCACCGTTGTGTACGGCATCACGTGGCCCACCGGCGGCGGATTGATCTGCACTGGTACGTTGGTGGTAAAAGCGGTGGCGACCAAAACCGGCGCCGCGCCGCCCGCAGCGGGTTTCGCGCCACGGGAACAACCGTTGGTCAACAGCGCGGCGGCGGCCGCGAATAACCCCCAGATTAAAATTGAATTTTTCATACTGTCTTACCTGGCAAAATTGTTTTTGACGGAACTGCGCAATTTGGGTGGTTGAAAAGCCGCTGCTAATTTTCTCAGGAACGCCACTCGTTCCTTCTGGAATTTGAGATCGAAAACCGACCGCCCCATGATAAGCCGGGTCAATTGGGGGAACGCCGCTGGAAACATGGTCAGCGAACGCATGGCCAGCATGACGTGGCGCGGGTCGAATTCGGCCGAAACCTGGCCGCGCACCTGCCGCCGCCGGATGCGCTCCAGTCCGCGGGTCGTTGCCGCCCGGCGGTTCTTCTCATCAATCAACTTTTTGTTGGCGTCCTGTAACGCTTCCCATTCCAGCAGACGGACCCAGTCCGCGTCACGGCACGCGGCCTCGAACCAGAAAGTCAGGCTTTCGGCCGGATCCCCCGACAACGTTTCGGCCCAGGCCTGCCGCTCGGCCATTTTCAGACGCAACACCTCCTGGAACAAACGTTCCTTGTTGCCAAAATAATGATACAGCATCCGCTTGTTGATCGCCGCCCGCCGGGCAATCGCATCCACGCGCGCGCCGGTAAAACCGTTCGCGGCGAACTCCTTCAGCGCGGCCCGCAAAATGCGCTCGCGCGTGCGTTCGGGGTTCCGCAGCTTGACGTTTGATGTTTTAGCAGGTTTGGCCATGGGCGCGTATTAAGTAACCATCAAGTTACTTGGAGCGCAAGTGCTTTGTTGTTCAAACGGGGGCAAAAACGGCCCGGACTTAAATGGGCGGTCTTTCCGTGTGCCAGTTTGTGCCCCCTTCATAGGCGTGGGCAACTCTCAAGAGGGTTTCCTCCCCAAAAGGTTTGCCCAGCAATTGCAGACCGATGGGCAGCTTTGGACTTTGCGTGAAACCGCACGGAAGGCTGACGCCACAGATGCCCGCCAGATTGCAGGAAATGGTGAAAATGTCGCTCAAGTACATCTGCAACGGGTCGTCGGATTTCTCGCCGATTTTGAACGCCGCCGTCGGCGAGGTCGGCGTAACCATGGCATCCACGGTTTCGAACGCCTTCAAAAAATCGTTGCGGATGAGCGTGCGGACTTTTTGGGCGCGCAGGTAATACGCGTCGTGGTAACCGCTGCTCAAGACGTAGGTGCCGAGAATGATGCGCCGCTTCACCTCCGCGCCAAAACCCGCGCCGCGGGTCTTGCCATAAAGCTCGACCGGATCCGCGCCCTCCACCCGCGCGCCATAACGGATGCCGTCAAACCGCGCCAGATTGGCCGAGGCCTCGGCGGTGGCAATGATGTAATACGTCGCCACAGCGTAATCCGTGTGCGGCAGCGAAATCTCCATAATTTCCGCGCCGAGTTCCTGGAATTTTTTCACCGCAGCGTCCACGGCGGCTTTCACTTCCGCGTCCAGACCGCCGATCAGGTATTCCTTCGGCAAACCGAGCTTCAACCCTTTGATGGTTGGCCTGTCCTGCTGAGACCCGGTCAGCGCGGCGGCGTAGTCGGGCACCGGCTGCGGCACGCTGGTCGAATCGCGCGCATCGTGCCCCGCAATCACCCCGAGCATCGTCGCCGCGTCACGGACGTTCTTCGCGAATGGACCAATTTGATCGAGCGAACTGGCAAAGGCGACCAGACCGTAGCGCGAAACGCGGCCGTAGGTGGGTTTCAAACCGACGCAACCACAAAGCGCCGCCGGCTGGCGGATGGAGCCGCCGGTGTCCGAGCCAAGCGCGGCAATGACTTCATCCGCCGCCACCGCCGCCGCCGAGCCGCCGGACGAGCCGCCGGGAATGCGCGTGGTATCCCACGGATTGCGGGTGACGCCGAACGCCGAATTTTCCGTCGAGCTGCCCATGGCAAACTCGTCCATGTTCAGCCGGCCAAAGACAATGGCGCCCGCCGCTTTCAATTTTTCCACGACCGTGGCATCGTAAGGCGAGATAAATTTTCCAAGAATTTTGGAACCGCAATTGAGCGGTTGATTTTTGACCGCCAGCACGTCCTTGACGGCCACCGGCACGCCGAGCAGCGGGCGGCTGGCGCTGCCACCCTGGGAAAGCAGTTTATCGGCTGCGTCCGCCTGCGCGAGTGCGTCGGTGTCGTTATGGCTGATGAAGGCGTGAATTTTTTCATCCACGCGGGCGATTCGGTCGAGGCATGACTGCATGACCTCGCGTGCAGAGACCTCGCGCCCGGCCAGTTTGGCGCGGAGCTCGGAAATGGTGAGCTGGTTTAATTGCATAAACATCCAACACCCAACATCGAACATCGAACATCCAATGGTTTCCGCTGCCAACGCGCCTTGGATGTTGGGCGTTGGATGTTGGATGTTCGATGTTGAAATTTTTGCACAGGCCAAACCGGAAAGATTTTATTCCACAATTTTCGGCACGATAAACAGCCCGTTGGCCTGCGCGGGCGCATTGCGCAGAGCGTCGTCGTGCGGGAGGGACGGGCGAATCTCGTCGGGACGCGTGACATTGATCATCGGCACGGCATGAGCGGTCGGCTCGACGCCGGAAACGTCGAGTTTATTCAACTTTTCGATGTAACCGAGGATATTTCCCAGTTGTGCGCCCAGTTTTTTTTCCTCGTCGGGAGTAAGATGCAGCCGCGCCAGGTGTGCGACGTATTTGATGTCAATTTCGGCGGCAGCCATGGGGACAGGTTAAAGTCCAGAGTTCAAAGTTCAAAGTTCAAAATGGCGGTTAATGAAATCGTGGAGGAATAGTTGTTCAAATTCCTCTGGTGTGACGTTATTTGATCGAAAAGCCTGGAAAATATCAGAGGGCCGACTGTCGTCTGGGAATAAAAAGTAACTCATCGCATTGTCCGTCCAGATTCCGGGACGTTCCCAAACTAGAATCCTCTTGTCTGGCAGCATGGCAAAAGAATAGGGCGGAAAAAGATCAATGAGCTCAGGATGAGAATCCAAATTTGCAGGTATGACACAGGTGCCGGTATTTTACCTTGATTGCACGAAAAAGGTCGCGGGAGATGAAATATATTCCGGCACAAGTTGCGAAAAATGCATTGGCAGTGATCCATTATGATCCTGCTGATATTGATCCAGAGCGAGCGCAATGGTTTTCATTTCGTGCCAGGTCGCCATCTGGGCGCCTCTTTTGCTGGGGCGCGAGACCGGCAGGATGGAAACAAAAAAAAGTAAAAGAACCAGAACAAATATTCCCCACTCCAGGATTCGTCTCCAGGTTTTTGAACTGTGCTGTTCCTGATCCACAGCATCAGTCCCTTCTACTCCTCGTCAAACTTCCGTTGAACCAGAGCTTCGAGTTCAGTGATCGCCTGGGAGGCGTCGTCGCCGCGGACGTGCAGGGTCAGTTTGCTGCCGGGACCGGCGGCCAGCATCATCAGGCCCATGATGCTCTTGCCGTTGATTTTCTCGCCGTCTTTTTCCACCAGAATTTCCGACGCAAACCGGTTGGCGGTTTTCACAAACACCGCTGCCGGACGGGCATGAATACCCAGCTTGTTGGCGATGATGAGTTCCCTGGTGAGGAACTGCAGGTCCGCCGTTTTCTTCGCGCTCATCGGTTTGCTCATGTTATACTAGATGAAATGGGTCAAATTTCCAGCTATTTTTGTGCCGGCGGCGGCATCGCCGGGCTCGGCACCATGTGGGCAATCAACCGCTGATTCAGATCTTCGGCGGCGTTGTAGCCGGACATTTTTAGCTTGGTCTGGAAGGCGGCAACTTCAATGAGTCGCGCCAAATCCCGGCCAGGGCGCACGGGAATCACAATGTGCGGAATGTCCACCCCCAGCACTTTGACAAATTCCTGCTCTATGCCGATCCGGTCCACCTCGTCCACGTCCTGCCAGGTTTTGAGGGTGATGACCAGATCGAGGTTCTTTTCTTTGCGAACACTTTTGACGCCGAACATGGCGGCCACATTGATGATGCCGATGCCGCGGATTTCCATATGGTCGCGCGTCAATTCGGCGCTGGTGCACATCACCTGGCGGCCGTCCAACAGCGTGACTTTCGTCACATCATCGGCCACCAGGCTGTAACCGCGCTCGATGAGGGCCAGGACCGCCTCGCTTTTGCCAATGCCGCTTTCACCGCGAATGAGCACTCCCACGCCCAGAATGTCCACCGTGCTGCCCATTTCCGTGCCGCGCGGCGCGAACATCATCTCCAGGGCGAAGGTGGCGAAGTTGATGAACCGCATCGTGACGAGCGCGGTATGAAAAATCGGCACGCCCGCCTTGTCCGCCGCCGTCAGCAGCTCATTGTCCGGCCGGAGATTGCGGCTGAACACAATTCCGGGAATCCGGTAGGCGAACAGTTCCTGGTAGCGGGTCTCGCGCTCCGGGCGGGAGAGCGACCGCAAATAAAACGTTTCGGCGTTGCCCATCACCTGGATGCGTTTGTAGGCGAAATAACGCGTGAAACCGCTCAGCGCCAGGCCGGGGCGGTTCACCGTCGGCTCGCGGATGATGCGTTTGAGCCCGGTTTTGCCGGACAGCAACCGCAGTTGCAGCGAGTCGGCGTGTTCGTTGTAGAACCGTTCCACTGTGACGGGTTCGTGTGCCATATTTTTTCAACCGTTTCGACCGGCATGATTAAGATTAAGAAAAAGATTAAGATTAAGAATCAAATCGGCAGCACGCTTTTTCATAATCATAATCCTGCTCTTAATCTTACTCTTGATCCTGTTCATAAATTAAACTCGGGTCCCAGATAAATCTCGCGCGCCTTCGGATCGTTCGTCAAAAATTCCGAACTGCCCTCCACCAGCACTTGACCCTTGTGAATGATGTAACCGCGGTCAATCAATTTCAAGGTTTCCCGCACGTTATGGTCGGTAATCAAAATGCCCAGCCCGCGCTCCTTGAGGCGGCGCACGATTTTCTGGACTTCGTAAACCGCGATCGGGTCAATGCCGCTGAACGGTTCGTCCAGCAACATCAATTTGGGGCTGGTCACCAGCGCGCGGGTGATTTCCAGCCGCCGCTTCTCCCCGCCGCTGATCTGGTACGCCCGGCTTCGGGCCACCGGCGTCAGATCCAGTTCCTGCAGCAGGTACTTCAACCGCACCGCGCGCTCATCCCCCGACATTTTGCACGTTTCCAGAATCGCCAGAATGTTTTGCTCGACCGTCAGCTTGCGGAACACCGAGGGTTCCTGCGTCAGATAACCGATGCCCAGCCGGGCGCGCTTGTGCATGGGCAGCCGCGTGATGTTGCGGGCCTGAAAATTCACCACCCCGTCGTCGGGTTTCACGACGCCCACCACCATGTTGAAGGTCGTGGTCTTGCCCGCGCCGTTCGGGCCGAGTAATCCGACGATTTCACCCGCTTTCACGTTTACCGAAACGCCGTCAACCACCCGTCGGCCATGATACTCCTTCATCAGTTTTTCCGTGGCGAGCAGCAGGCCGTTCGACGATGTCGCGGTCGTTTCCATTCGGACTCAGGGATTTTTAGATGGTGGGGCGGGTTTGGGCGCCGGATCCGGCTTCCCCGGCGGGGAATTCGTGTCCGTTGCCGGTGGATTGGTCGCCGTCGGCGGCAGATTGGTTTCCACCAGCGGCGCATTGGTGCTGATCGCCATGCCATTGAGGGCTTGATGAAAGATCATCTTGGGATTGGATGGCACGCTCAAACGCTCATGCGCGCGATCCCAGATGATCGAATCGCCCGTCAGCCAGCCCTGGGCGTTTTCCAGACGCGCATTCCCCGTCAAGGTGACGGTCTCGTTGGTCACGCCGTTTTCCACGCTGAAAACGTACACCGCCTGGTCGCCGGTCGCGTGCATCTTCTGGCCTTTGTCATCGGTCGCGTCAATCACCACGTTGGTTTCGGCAACGATGTTGGTCACGCGGCCGCCGGTTTGCGGCAGGTCGGCGGCGAGCCATTCACAACTCATCTTCATGTTGGGGGAATCCACCCGTACGTGCTCGTGGTAAACCACCCGGTGCCCGCCCAGGTCAAAATCCGCCGGGCCCTCCGCTTCGATCAGCGTCTCCGGGCGCGGTTGCGATTTCGGCGCCGGCGCGTTCGTCGTGACCAACGCCAGGATTTCGTCAACGGCATTGGTATTGGTGTTCATCTGCGCGCGCAGCGGTCCGGCGCCCGCGAGGACCATCAGTGTAATGTAACCAAAATTTTTCACGGCTTAATTTATCTGTTCCGACCCGAATTGCAGCACGGTGGATATGCGGTTGGAGATGGTGAGGAAGGAATCGCCTTGCCGCCACAAAAAACCTTCACCGGCGATGCGGATTTTCCCCTGATATTGCACCTGCAACCGGCCGGCGGAACTCGCGGTGCCGCTCAACTGATCATAAACGCACTCCGGCGCGTTGACGACGATTTCCGATTTGCCGTCCAGTCCGAACGTTTCGAGCTTGAGTTGTTTGATGGCGAGCAGCCCGCCCGGCAGCGGCTGCGCTTCCGCGCCGGACAACCGCGATTTCATCTGCTGCTGGTTCGGGGCCGGGTAATATTCCACCGAAGTAAAATCGCTCGCGTGGCCCACGACATTCGACTGCGCGTGAGCAACGGCGAAAGTTCCCGGCGCTATCAGGGTCAATAAAATCCAAATGACAATGATGCCGGGCCGGGCTGCTCCTTTATCGTAGCAGCCGATGTAAGCCGGCTCATTATTCAAAATTCTTTGCATGTTTTAGAGCGGACTAATGTCCGCTGCTACAATTCTTTTACTCGCTATAGTGGGCGACAATCGCATCCCATTTTCTCTGCGCCCGCAAAATCATTTCCGCCGTTTCGCGCACTGCGCCATGGCCGCCTGCCGCGCGCGTGACGTAATGCGCCGCCACTTTGACCTCCGGCCGCGCATCAGCTACCGCCACGGCCAGACCTGCCCGCGTCAAAGGCCCCAGATCCACCACGTCGTCGCCGACAAAGCAAACGGCGTCCCAATCGAGCCTGGTCCGGCGCAACAGTTTTTCCACCGCGCCGGTTTTGCTTACTTTGTCGCCTTGCTCAACGAGAAAATCAATTCCCAGTTCGGCGGCGCGCGCCTTCGTGACCGGCGATGGCCGGGCCGAAACCCAGCCGACCCTGAAACCGGCCCGGCGCAAAAAAATCAGGCCCAGACCGTCGCGGATGTTAAACCGCTTGATTTCCCGTGCGCCGCCCAGGTAAACCGAGCCGTCGGTCAGCACGCCGTCCACGTCGCACAGGAACAGCCGGACGGCTTTCAGTCGAGCGTCGAGAGACGAGGGACGAGGGCTTTTTCGGCGCTCGACTCTGGACTCTCGACCCTCGACTTTCCTGTCACTTGTCACACGTCACCTGTCACTCTGATGCTGCCTTAAAGATTTTCAACAATCCGCGCAGCAGCGCGGGCATTTCCGCCAGTGGAATCATATTCGGCCCGTCGCTCAACGCGCGGTCCGGGTTCGGGTGGGTTTCGATGAACAGGCCGTTGGCCCCGGCGGCCAATGCGGCGCGGGCCAGCACCGGCGCAAATTCACGCTGGCCGGACGATTTGTCGCCGCCGCCGCCCGGCAATTGCACCGAATGTGTCGCGTCGAAAACCACCGGGCAACCGAAGCGCTTCATGATGGGAATCGAGCGCAGGTCAGCGACCAGATTGTTGTAACCGAACGTCGTGCCGCGCTCGGTGAGCAGGATTTTCTCCGCACCGGCGCGGCGCGCTTTCTCTACGACCTGGCCCATCTCCGCCGGCGACAGGAATTGGCCCTTTTTCAGATTCACGATCTGGCCGGTCAGAGCGGCGGCTTCAATCAAATCCGTCTGCCGACAAAGAAACGCCGGGATTTGCAGAATGTCCACAACTTCACCGACCACGGTGGCCTGGGCTTCCGTGTGGATGTCAGTCAGCACCGGCACGCCGACCCGGGTGCGGACCTTGGCCAGAATTTCCAGGCCGGTTTCCATGCCCATCCCGCGAAACGATTTGGCCGAGGTACGGTTGGCCTTGTCGAAACTGGCCTTGAAGACGAAGAAGATGCCGAGTTTGGCACAGGTTTTCTTGAGCGCGGCGGCGACTTGGAGGCACAACTTCTCGTTTTCAATCACGCACGGCCCGGCGATCAGAAACAACCGGCGCGGCGAATTGAGGTTTTTCCAGATGGCGGCATCGTTGAGCACCCGGAAGTTTTAGCAATGAAACGAAGGAAAGTAAATGGCACAGGACGGCCTGACACCCACTGGAGGATCATCCTTTGCTGCCTATCCTCAGATTAGGCCGATTGTTATCGGTTATGTCTTATCCAGATTCCGGACGTGCCATTTGTCTCCCCCAAATACGTGAACCGGACCCCCTTCTTACGTCGCTGGGATGTCCAAAACATCACACTGCACAGACCACCTGATGAATCAAACCAAGCTGCTCGCCAATGATTGTCAACTCGCGCAACGTGAACGGGTCCATGATGTCGTGCTCGTTTGCCGAAAGCTGGTCCTCGGCATGGACTGGATTTAAAATGGCTGGCTAAGCCTATATGAGCGAGTCCAGTCGAATAGAACCAACGAATACCAACAATAATCTCAAGTTGATCTGAACCCGTGTCGTACTTCCGGCATCACCGTTCGCGAGGTTTAAGCGGAAGCTATTATTGCTGGAAATAGGAAGTCATATGTTCATCACGTGCATTGTCGGCTAACAGATAATCGGCGGCTGGTCTTGCAGCCTATCCTTGGCCAAGATCAGCCTATCCCGTTTCATAAAAATGACCATATTCCTGCCTTGCTCGTTTGTCTACAGTCATTTAGTCCTTAAACCGGCATTTTCCGGTTTGAGCAATCCTGAAAGGATTGCATCTTTCAGCCCAGCGTTGACGCGTTAGCGGCTACGCTGGGTGAACGTCCCAAACAAATTAATCAACTCTGAAAGAGTTGAATCCGATCCGACATTCGTTTGATAAAACCCCGTTGGGGTTTTGATTTTTTCTACCATTACCCAGCGTAGCTCGTTCCTCGCAACGCCGGGCTGATTGATAACAATCCCGTTGGGATTCCTGGCCGGTTTCAAATCACCGTCCCGTGCGGGATGACGGCGTTTTTGGGGATGATGACGATGCCGTCGCGGATGTAGTACAGCTCGTGGTCCAGTTTGTCGGCCTTGCCGGCGGGCGAAATGGTCACGTTGTTGCCGATGCGCGCGTTTTTATCAATGATGGCGTTCTCGATCTTGCAGTTGGCGCCGATGCCCATCCGCGGTTTGCCTTCGCACTCGTGCATGAGCACGGATTCCTGGGACTCATAAAAGTCGCTGCCGAGAATGACGACGCGGTTCAAGTCCGCGCCGCTGCCGACGACGGTGCGCAGGCCGACGATGGTGCTGGTGATGTGCGCCTGGTTGATGATGCAACCGTCGGAAATCACCGCATGGTCAATCTGCGCGCCGTTGATTTTGGAGCCGGGCAGGTAACGCGGGCGGCTGAAAATCGGCGCGCTCATGTCAAAGAAATTGAAGCGCGGCAACTCGGAAACCAGGTCGAGATTGGCGTCGAAAAACGAGCGGATGGTCCCGATGTCCTCCCAGTACCCCTGAAAGATATAGGAGAAGACGCGGCGCGTGTTGATGGCGTGCGGAATGATGTGTTTGCCGAAGTCGGGCAGGGGATTGTCCAGCAATTCGCGGACGAGCTGGCGGTTGAAAATGTAGATGCCCATCGAGGCCAGGAACAGCTCGCGTTCCCCTTCGATGCCGAGTTTGGAATACCATTCGGGCGGCAACCGCAGCGAGTCCAGCACGGCGGGGTCGTTCGGCTTTTCCACGAACCGGGTGATCTGCCGATCTTCGCCGATTTGCATGATGCCGAGCGACTGCGCGTCGGTGCGGACGACCGGAATCGTGGTCACGGTGATGTCCGCGCCGGTTTGAGCGTGCTGTTCCACGACCCGGCGCAGATCCATCCGGTACAACTGATCGCCGCTCAAAATCAGGAGGTAATCGAAATCGTGATTAAGAAAGTGAATCAAATTTTTGCGGACAGCGTCGGCGGTGCCCTGATACCACGTGGTGTTGGTGAACGTCGGGTGCGCGGCGAGGATTTCCACGAAGCCGCTCGAAAAATAGTCGAATTTATACGTTCCGGAAATGTGGCTGTGCAGCGAGGTGGAATTGAATTGGGTCAACACATAGATGCGCCGGAACCCGGAGTTGATGCAGTTGGAAATCGGGACGTCCACCAGCCGGTATTTGCCGGCCAGCGGCACGGCGGGTTTCGCGCGCTCCTTGGTGAGGGGGAACAGCCGCATGCCTTGACCGCCCCCCATGATGACGGAGAGGACGTTGCTGACATTGATTGACTGGCGGCCGCTGTGCAACATATACCGGATTGCTCCGGCAATATATTGCCAGCCGCAGCCGCAGGGCAAGCAGTGGATGCCGGATTATTTTACGACGCGGGCTGTCGGTCGCGCACAATGTAGGGTTCGAATTCGTCGTGATGATGCGGCGGAATGCGCGCCTTGAATCGCGCCGCCGGGCCGCGATAACTGCGCGAGATGATCTGGCCGACCGCGTGCAAGCGGGCGATCACTGCCGCCTGTTCGTGTGGCACGCGCAGCTCCAGAAATTCGCGTTTGGGCCGCAATTGCGTTCCGATCTCCGCGAGCAAGGTCTCAATCCCTTCGCCCGTTGTCGCTGAAATGGCCACCGCCTGCGGATGCTTTTCCTGCAGCCGGTTTAACACGCCAGCGGTTCCGGTTCCGTCAGCGCGGCCATTGAGCTGGTCCATTTTGTTGAAAACCATGATAGTCGGCTTTTCCCCCGCACCGATTTCCGCCAGCACGGCGTTGACGGCTTGAATTTGTTCCTCGGCCTGCGGATGGCTGATGTCCACGACGTGCAACAGCAAATCCGCCTGCACGACCTCTTCCAGCGTGGCCTTGAACGCCTCGACCAGACCGTGCGGCAGTTTGCGGATGAAACCGACGGTGTCCGTCAGCAAGACATTCTGGTTCGTCGGCAGCCGCAGCCGGCGCGTGGTCGGGTCAAGCGTGGCGAACAGAATATCCTTTACCAAAACGCCCGCGCCGGTGAGCGCGTTCAGCAGGGTGGATTTGCCGGCATTGGTGTAGCCGACGATGGATGCCAGCGGCCAGTGACTGCGCTGGCGGCCGGCGCGCTGTGTCGCGCGCTGGCGGCGGACGAGTTCGAGGTCGCGGCTGATTTTGTCAATGCGCTCCTGCACCTTGCGGCGGTCGGCTTCGAGCTGCGACTCGCCTTCACCGCCGCGCATCCCGATGCCGCCCGCCTGCCGCGACAAGTGGCCCCAGAACCGCGTCAGCCGCGGGAGCAGATGCTGGAGCTGCGCCAGCTCGATTTGCAGCTTGCCTTCCCGCGTCCGGGCGCGTTGCGCGAAAATATCGAGAATCAGCGACGTGCGGTCGAGAATCTTGCAGTTGAAGATTTTTTCCAGCGTGCGGATCTGGGCAGGCGACAGTTCGTCATCGAAGATGACCGTGTCCACGTCGTTACGCCGGCAGAACGCGGCGAATTCCTCCGCCTTGCCCTTGCCGATGAACGTGGCGGGATTCAGTGATTCCGTCTTTTGCAGGCCATGGCCGATGACTTCACCGCCCGCTGTTGTGGCCAGTTCGCCGAGTTCGACCAGCGAATCGCCCGTGTCCGCCGGCTTGCGCGATTTGAGTTCGACGCCGACGAGGAAAACCCGTTCGGGCCGCGTGTTTCTTGTCTCAATTAACGCCTTCAATGTTCTGTAACGTCGCATAATAACACAGAACGGGAGGCGCGAAAACACATTCGCTTACGGCAACGCCTTTCTCTTTGTAAATAAACGAGTTGCAGATACAGCTCCCCTCCATCAAATCAATGGCTTTTTCGTGGACAAGGGCACAATGATTGCTCGTGCGGGAGCATGATTTGTCGGAAAGCATCGAATGGCCTGCTTGCCTCAACGGCGTTGGTCTTTTTGGCCGGTGCCGGGCAGCTGGGTGCTTCCGACACGAATCTGGAGCAACAGGTGAGGGCGCTGCGCGAGCAAAATGCCGCGTTACTGCACCAGGTTCAGAAGCAAGGTGACGTACTGGATGCCTTGACGCAGAAGGTCAAGGAACTGGAGGCGGCCGGCGCAGAACGCGAAAATGCGGATTCTGAAAATTCCGCCGCACCGACGGCCAGCGGCTTCAATTTCGGCAAAGTCAACCTGAGCGGCGAGGGCGGGGTGGCCTTTTTTAACACCGGCTCGGACGGTTTCGCCCCGGACTCGGATTTCCGCGTGGATGAGGCGCGGTTGTTTGTGGAGGCGCCCATCTGGAAGGAAGTTTACTTTTACGGCGAAGCGGATTTGGCGACGCGTGAAAATACCGATCTGAGCCTCAAGTTGGGCGAGCTCTACCTGGATTTTCAGGATGTGTCACAATTATGGGGAAAGGACAATCAGTTGAACTTCCGGGCAGGCCGTTTAAACATTCCGTTCGGCGAGGAATACCTGACCCGGAACGTGATTGACGATCCGCTCGTCTCGCGTTCGCTGCCGGATTTGTGGGGCATTGATCCGGGTGTGGAATTTTACGGCTCGGCGGGCAAATTCAGCTATGCCGTCGCCGTGCAGAATGGCAGCGGGGCCGACGGTGTTCAGGATTTCGACGGTGACAAATCGGTGGCGGGCCGAATTGGTTATGACCCGGCCTCATGGTTGCACTTCAGTCTCAGCGGAATGCGCACCGGCGATTTGAATGTGGATAAAGACGGGAATTCGGCCATCTGGTTCGGGAACGGTTTCTTTCACTCCATCGGGACACCGGCCACGACGACAACCTTCGACGCCAACCTGGTGGAGGGAGACCTGTCCGTTCGTTGGTCCGGCGGCCACGTCAGCGCCTTCGGAGGTTACGCGCGTTATAATGACAACGATACGTCCGCGAACAACGGCCGCGACATCTTTTATTACTCGGTCGAGGGGGTGCAGCAATTGCCTCATAAATTTTACTCCGCGGTGCGCTTCAGTGAAATTCTGGCTGCCGACGGTTACCCGATCCTCGGCTACGGCAATTACGGCACCTATAACTCCAATCCGACCACGGAACTGTGGCGCGTGAGTCTGGGCCTCGGATATCGCTTCAGTGACCGGCTGGTACTCAAGACCGAATACTCCTTCGAACGGGGCAAAGAATCGGACGGGGACTGGCGTCATCACGAGGATTTCTTTGGCACGGAAGCCGCCTTTCAATTTTGAGGATTGCATGGAACTTTTTTCTTCCCTGCTCATCTTAACTTCCAACTTTCACACATGAAGGGCTTTTTATCCGCTGCCATTTTAATGATTGCCTGTGCCGTCGGTTCGGCCGGGACCATAGTTGGAAACGTGCGCGCCCAGGGCAAGGCCGGGGTGGCGGACAATGCTGCGAACGGGGCATACACCAGCCGCAAATACAAATTTGTCGAGCGGATGGACTATTCGTCCATGCACGATTTCGTGGTGTATATCGAGGGTCACGTGGGTTCCGCGGATACGCCCCCGACCAATGTGGTAACCGTGGCCACGCGGAAGGTGGCCCAGCACGGCGCCGTGTTTCTGCCGCACGTGCTGCCCGTCATGGTGGGCACGACCGTCGAATGGCCCAACGACGACGACATTTACCACAACGTGTTTTCCATGTCCGACGCCAAACAGTTCGATCTGGGACTTTACAAGGGCGATCCGCCCAACAAGCGCGTGACCTTCGACAAGCCGGGGCGGGTGGATGTGTTTTGTTCCATTCACGAGAACATGCACTGCATCATCCTGGTCCTGGAAAATCCCTGCTTCACTTCCAGGGATGAGAACGGGGATTTCCGGATTCCCAATGTTCCCCCCGGTAACTATAAGCTCAAGGCCTGGCACGAGCGGTTGCCGGCTGACGAACGCGAAATCACCGTACCCACTAATGGCGAGGTGAAGGTGGATTTCGTACTCGGCATCAAGAATCTGCCAAAATATTAAGATTCATGTCCTTGCCCCGCGCCATGTTCAATGCCAGTTTCCGCACCAAAGTGCTGGTGCCGGTGATTGGCTGCATGGTGATCCTCATGGCGGTCACTGTCTTTGTGGTCAACCGCCACGTGACGCGCCAGTTTGAAGCTGAAGCCCGTGAAACCCTGGCCACCGCCGACGCCGAGTTTCGCAATCTACTGGGAAATCGCTCCGATGACCTGCTGGTGCGCTTTCGCAATTTGCCGAATGAACCGCGTTACCGGGCGGCGCTGCAATTGGGTGATGCGCCCACGCTGCATCAGCCGCTGGCGGATTTGCTGGGCGAACAGGGTGCCGACATTGTGTTTTACGCAACCGCCCCCCAAAAAGTCCTGGCCAGCGAAAAGCGCGACCCGGCCATTCCGACCGCCGATTTTGAAACCGCCGCCGGGCGGGCGATGCGACAGGCGCTGACCGGGCAGGAGACGGTGGATACGGTTTACGCGGGTGGACGGCTCTACAACGTGGTTTCCATACCCGTGTACGTGGATCGCGGGTTGATTGGGGCATTGACCTTTGGTCTGGAAATTGGCGATGCCGAGGCCCAAAAATTCAGCCGGCTGACCCACAGTCAAATTGCGTTGCTGGCTGGCGGCCACGTCATCGCGTCCACCTTGTTGGATGCCGATGCCAATGTGCAATTCATGAGCCTCTTTGCAAATTCCTCGTCACCGAACGGGGCCGGGGATTTGCCGGGTCGCCTGAAACAAATCGTTCTGAACCCCCAGCATTACTTCGGCATGGCGGGTCGATTTGACTCCTTGAGCGGCGATCGGTCGCTGGGCTATGTGTTGCTGAGTTCCTATGAACAATCGCTGCGCGCGCTCCAGACGACGCAACAGGTGTTGCTGGGTGTCAGCCTGTGCGCGATTCTGTCCGGCGCGGCGGTCGTCTGGTTGCTGGTCAACCGGGTCACGCGGCCGCTGCGTGAATTGCACGATAGCGTCGAGGCGGTCGGCCGCGGTGATTTCACCCAACGGGTGCCGGTGCGCAGTCAGGACGAATGCGGCGAACTGGCGACGGTGTTCAATCAAATGACCGAAAACCTCTGGTTCTCGCGCGCGCAGCTCGAAAAAACCGTCGAAACGCTCAAAACCACCCAGGCGCAGTTGATCCAGAGTGAAAAACTCTCGGCCGTCGGCGAATTCGTCGCCGGCGTCACGCATGAATTGAACAATCCATTGGCGACAGTCATGGGTTTCTCGGAATTACTCCAGAAGGGGGACGTGGACGAACAACACCGGCGGCACCTGGACATGATTTTCAAGTCCGCGCAACGCTGCCAGAAAATCGTCCAGTCCCTGCTCAGTTTCGCGCGGCGGCGGCAGCCCGAGCGCAAGCCGGTTTCCGTGAATGGTCTGGTCGAGGCCGTGTTGGAAATCGTCAGTTATCCGCTGCGCACCGGCAACATTGAGGTGGTCAAACAATTTGACCCGCATCTGCCGATGGTGCTGGCCGATGCGCACCAGATCCAGCAGGTGTTGCTGAACATCATCAATAACGCGCGCCAGGCCATCGAAGCCCATCAGCCGCGCGGTCAGATTAAAATCATCACCGAGGTCCGCGAGCCGAACGTACGCATCACGATTCAGGACAACGGTCCGGGCATCCCGGAGGAAAATTTGCGTCGCATCTTTCGACCCGTTCTTCACCACCAAAGAGGTTGGCAAGGGCACGGGGCTGGGTTTGAGTTTGTGCTACGGCATCATCAAGGAACATGGCGGCAGCATCACGCCCCTGAGCCACCCCGGCGAAGGCGCGACTTTCATCATTGAATTGCCCATTACTCACAATGTCGTTGAACCCGCGGAAATTTCGCCCGACGCCGGAGAATGGCAAACAAGATCCACGTGAAGGCAAGGGCCGGCGCGTGCTGGTGATTGACGACGAAGAAGCCATTTTACAGATGATCAGCGAGCACTTGCATGGCAGCGGTTATCAAGTGGACACGGCCACCGACGGGGAAAGCGGTTTGCGCCGGCTCCGGCAAAACCATTACGACGCGACGCTTTGCGACTGGAAAATGCCCGGCTTGAATGGCCGGCAGGTTTATGAGCAATTGCACGCGACCAATCCCGGCCTCTGCCAGCGGCTCATCTTCATCACCGGCGACGTCATCAACGAGCCAATGCGCCAGTTTCTGGAAAGTGTAAAGCGTCCGTGTCTGGCCAAGCCTTTCACGTTTGCCGAATTTCACGCCACCCTCAAGGCAGTCCTGGCCAATCAATAAAAACCATAAGTCGGACTTTACTTTTCCAGGGAACCGCGCTTTGCTGCGCGCCCATGAAAACGATTTTGTCCCTTGCGTTGCTGATTTTGTGCTTTCTGATTTGGCCGGCCGGTATGGCCGCCGCCCAGCCGTTGCCGAAAATTGAACTGAAGCCGGTTTTTCCCAATTTGGAACGCGATCGCCCGGTTTGGATGAGTGAAGCGCCGGACGGCTCGGGTCGGTTTTTTGTCGTTTATCAAGAAGGGAGAATTCTCATCGTCAAACGAGGCTCAGATGGCGGTGACGCCAGGGAATTCCTGAACATTGAGGACCGCCATCCCTATTTTCAAAACGAGGATGGCCTGTTGAGCATTGCGTTTCATCCCGGGTTCAAGACCAATGGCCTGTTTTACATTTATTACACGCAACAAAACACGACGGAACAAATGAATCAGTTTCAGGACGGGCGTCCGACGAGTTTTCCCTATCGCAGCGTGGTCAGCGAATTCAAAGTGTCCGCCACCAACCCCGACAAGGCCGATCTCTCCTCCGAACGCATCCTTTTGACCGTCCCGGAGCCGTTTTGGAATCACAAAGGCGGCGAACTGGCCTTCGGACCCGACGGTTATCTTTATCTCGGTCTCGGCGACGGTGGCGCGGCGGACGACCCGTTCGGCAACGGCCAGAACTCCGCCACGCTGCTCGCCAAAATGCTGCGCATTGACGTGAACACGCGCAGTAAAGTCCGCGTGGGCTGGCGCGAACAGGAATTGGCCTATGGCATTCCATCGGACAATCCCTTTGCCAGTGAACCCAACATGGCCTACAACACGCGCAAGGAGATTTATGCCTACGGCCTGCGCAATCCGTGGCGGTACAGTTGGGATGCCCGGACCGGCGCGTTGTGGGTGGGCGACGTCGGCCAGGATTTGTGGGAGGAGGTGGACCTGGTTACCAAAGGCGGCGATTACGGCTGGAGCATTCGTGAAGGCGCGCACCACTTCAAACCCGGTCCGGCCGGGGCGCAACTCATTGATCCGGTCATGGAATATCCGCATCGCCCGAATCTCCAGCCGGAAGGATTGTTTCCCGACCACGGCATCGGGTTGTGCGTGATTGGCGGCTACGTTTATCGCGGGAAGGAATATCCGGCGCTCGACGGCGTTTATGTCTATGCGGACTACAATGTCGGCACGATTTGGGGTTTTCGCTACGATTACGAGGCGCACAAGGTGACCGCCGAAGGCACCTTGCTCCAGCAACCGAAAAATATCACGAGTTTTGCCGAGGATTTGGATGGTGAAATTTACGTCCTCACCCAGGGCGGAGAGATTTATCACGTCACGGTGCCGTAAAAATCTTAATCTTGATCGTGCTCTTAATCTTTTTCGCCGATTAGAGCGTTTTTAGAAAAGGTGTAGCCGCCGACGTCAGTCGGCGCAAATCAAACAAAGAGGCAATGATATGGCGCGAACTGACGTTCGCGGCTACGGGATTAATTGAATTGCCCAGGATTAAGTCCGGCAGGTTCAAATCTGAAAATCCGCCGAGGACCTTGCTTTGCGCTCCGATTTGCTTAACACGCGCGCCTTGGGGGCGTCGTAGAGGACGATGGAATTCGGCGCGACGCTTTCCATCAGGAACACGTTGCCGCCAATCGTGCTGCCCGCGCCGATGACGGTGTCGCCGCCCAGAATGGTGGCGCCGGGATAAATCGTCACGCGGTCTTCAATGGTCGGGTGCCGTTTTTTGCCGCGCAATTGTTCCACGTCGGAGGTGGATTTGGCGCCGAGCGTGACGCCGTGATACAGCTTCACGTGGTCGCCGATGATGGCCGTCTCGCCGACGACCGTGCCCGTGCAATGGTCCACGAAGAAATGCGTGCCGATTTGCGCGCCCGGATGCAAATCCATGCCCGTGCGCGAATGCGCCCACTCGGTCATGATGCGCGGAATCAGCGCGACATTTTTCAAATACAACTCGTGCGCCAGCCGCTGCACCGCAATTGCCTCGACGAACGGATACGACACCAGCACCTCTTCCTTGCTTTTGGCGGCCGGGTCGCCGTCGTAGGCTGCGGCCATGTCCGTTTGCAGCACCTCGCGCAAGCGCGGCAGGCTGTTGAGAAATTCCACGGTGAGATTGTGTGCCGCTGATCGCAGGCCTTTCTTCGGCAATTCCGCCGGTGGATCATATTCGAGAGCTTTGTAAATTTCGTCTTCGAGCGCGCCCAGCACTGAGTCGAGCAGTTCTGCTGTCGTCACCTTGATTTCCGAGGAATGAATCGGCTTATCGTCGAAAAAGCCTGGAAACAGCAGCCGCAGCAGATTTTGGGTGAGGCCAGTGATGGCGTGGTTGGATGGCAGGTTTTTGCCGTCCAAATGGTTGATGCCCCCGACGCGCGCATACGACGCGACGAGTTCATTCGTCAATTGGGTGACCGTTTCCACGAGGTTGATTATCACGCAGCGGACACATCAAAGCAAGCAGGGCAAAGCTCACAATTGCGCGGGTAGGGCGCGTCACTCCGTGGCGCCGTTATCTGCAAACAACCCCTGACGGCGCGCACGGAGTGACGCGCCCTACTATCTATCAATCCGCCTTGCCGAAGATGTTGCCGAGGAGTTGCGGGTGCCGCGTCGGTGCCAGCAAGGAATGAACATCGCCGGGATAATTGTAATAAGCAGGCTCGTCCGACTGCCACAGCCACAGGCTGCCGTCGGCGGCGAGCGCGACAATGCCGTTCATCATCTCGCCGACGGCCACCCAGTCCGAATGTGTCCCCAAACGGGTGGCTGAAGCCTTGTTCGGGTTGAATATATCAACGTGGTAGCGGACATGCCGCGAGAAATTCCATTCCCAGAGCGTGCCATCGGCCTTGAGCGTGACCGTCGTCCAGTTGTTTTCCACCAGCGCCAGCCAATTTGTTTCGGTGCCGATTTGAGCATCCCGACTGACGAGTCCAAAAGTGAAATTGGAAGTGGTGCGGATGTGTTTGGAAATTTCCGGGGTCATCGGCATCCGCTCATATGCGGCGATTTCACGAAAGGTTCCATCCTCAAAAACTCCCACCAGAAACGGTGCCCAGTTCATCCGGCCGATGGACGCGATATTCTTCCATTTTTTATTTTCAAGATAAGGGGCGTGGCTGATGGTGATGCCGTGGCCTAGCGTTTTCACCTCATTCTCTCCGTTCCCCGGTTCCACCCAGACTTGTCCGTTGGTTTTGAAAAAGAAAGTCCGGCCGTTGGCGGTGAAGATTTTTTCCCAGTTGGAATTCGTTCCCAGACGTTGCGGCGTGAAGGCGTGCAGCCCCGGCCAGTCCTTTCGCCAATCCCACTTGTTGGTGCCCCAAATCCACAGCGTGCCGTCGGTCTTCAAGAGAAACGGCGTGTTGAAAAAACGCCCCGAAACATTTTTCCAGTCGTTGTCATGGCCGAACCGGGCCAGCTTGGTGGATTCGGACACGGGCATTTTTCTCTTTAGCCAGAATCTGTAAAAATTATCCCGCTTTTCCGAAACCCACAAGCTGCCGTCGCGCTGGATGCCGATGATGTCCCGCCAGCAATCCTGCACGTCCGTCCAGTTTGTGCCATCGAGAAATTTGCCGCCGCCGAACATCCGGCTTTCAATGATCTTTGTCTCAAACGGATTTGACGCATACAAATCGTAACCGTCCAACCAGATCCGGCCGTCCGGTAAATAGATGGTGATGTTCTGGCCGTTGATTTGCATCCGCGGCGGGTTCGCGGTCGCCCAGCGCGCGATACCATGCGGCGGCTCAATTGGCGTGAGCAGCTCCCACGCGCGATGATTGATGGCGGTGGTGGCGACTGTTAGCAGCGTCAGGGAAACGCCGAGCGTGAGCAGATTGCGCCACCAGACGTTCCATCCGACGAGCACGCGCTGGCAGTTCCAATACGCCAGCGCCGCCAACACGACGAGCATCACGGGCGTAGCGATAAAGTAAACGAGCGGGCCGCGCCACAAAAAGCCGAGGCCGAAGTCATACGGCTGCGCGGCCATCACCACCAGAAACCACGTCAGCAAAAGACCCAGCATAGCCGGTGCGAGCGCCTGGAGCGTGTTGCGCGCCTGTGTGGAGGCGTAAAAGGCAATCACCGCCACGCCGGCGCAAATCGCCGCCATGCACAGAAATGAGAATGACGCCGAGGCAAGCACATTGAGCAATGTCAGCCAGACAATTCCCCAAGCGGTGGTGGAGAAATAATAATAATCGTTGCCCAGATAAAACTCATTGACCGCTTTCTCCAAGTGAAAGTCGGGAAGAATTTTATTTCCTTCCAGTAACCAAGGCATCACGACTCCCAGCGCGACGGAAACCATCACGACGACCAAAACCTTGATGCGGAATTGCGTCCGCCGTTTGACCGGCAGGCAGAGCTGGCTGTCGAGCGTGCCCAGTTTCCGTTCCTCGGCCATCGCCGCGCAGCCGACGAGCAGCGGCATCACCAGCCAGAGCCACCAGAAACTTTCGAGGATGAATTCGGTCGAGGAATTTACCGGGAAGTGTCCCAGTTTCCGCGTGGCGAGAACACCGAGGTGCAGCACCGCCAGCACGCCGGCCATGATGAATTGCGCCTGATGCAACTGGGTTTCCTTCCACCACAAGGCGGCGTGCGGGCGCCAGCGGCGGGCCAATCCCGATTTGGCAAACCGCAGTGAAACCCCGCGCATTTCCGGCATGGCGATGGTGCCACCGGTCCATTGCGTGTCTTGCGCCCGCAGGAAAAGCCAGCGCGCGAAGCAGAAGCCGGCGAGCGTGTAAATTCCCAAGACTGTCACCGCCACTTCTTCAAAGGCCTCGTCAGACAGGTTCCCCGCCAGGCTGACGGTCAAAACCAGGATTGCGCCCGGCACCAGCAGCGTGAACCAAAACGCCGCTGCCACCTGCCGCAGCAGCAGCACCGTCCACAGCCCGCCGGAAAAAACAACGAGCAGGAACATCCACGCGACGACAAACACATCCCAAAAATCCTGCGGATTCTGCGGGTTCGTGAATGGTGCGTAGCGAAGGTAAAAAGAAACGCACCACACGACGCCGACGATGAACAAAGCCGCCGCCAGCAAGGGGATTTTAATTTGCCAAATCCGGGCGCGCGGCACCGGCTGCTCCAGCAGGCTGGAAAAAGTTCCGGCGCTGACCTCGGCCCCGAACGAATCCAGCGCCATCATCACGGCCATCACCGGGCAAAGCAAAAAGGGAAATATGATCAGCACGGCGCGGAAGCCGGCCGAACTTCCAAAATCCGGCAGCAAACAGTTTAAAACTGCCAGCGCCACGCTGATCAAAAAACTTGGCAGCAGCAGGCGGATTTCCTTTTTGACTAGCGGGTTCATGGCATTTTCTTAAGGTAGGACGGGCATCTTGCCTGTCCTGCGAGCGCTTCAGCGTGAGCAGTTGCCTTTGGTTTGGGCAGGCAGGATGCCTGCCCTGCTTTGTTCAAACGGTTCATGCGTTGTCTTGTTTCAGCAGGTCCGAGACCACGAAGATTTCCTCCAGTGACAGCGACTCGCAGAGCAATTCCTCCGGTGAAAGCGACTTGAGCCTCTCCAACAGTGGCTCGCTGTTGCTATTGGCGAGAATTTCCACTTCGCGTCCATTTTGCTTTACGTTCAACGCGCCGGGAAAATCAAGCTGCACCGGCGGTTGTGTAAATCGCGCACGGATTTTTCGGAACCGGTCGCGTGCGGCGTCGGCTCCCATCGTCAGCAGTTCGCGCCCTTGCTCGATGATGGTGAATTCGTCGATCAAACCCTCGAATTCGGAAATGAGATGTGTGGAGACAAATACCGTCCGGTGCTGGGGATCGCCCGACTGGTAGGCGCCGATGACAGTCTCGATAAATTCTCGGCGGACAATCGGGTCGAGGCCGCTGGTTGGCTCGTCGAGCACGAGCAATTCCGGTTCCGGACAAATCGCGCCAATCAAGGCGAGTTGGGTTCTTTGTCCTTTTGAGAGGTGACTGGCCTTTTGGTTTGGATCCAGTTGAAAACGCTTCAACAGGTCAGTTTCGATGTCCTGATTCCAATGTTGGCGGAATGAGGCCAGATACTCCAGCGTGCTGCGCACGGTCATCCACGGATAAAACGCGACCTGGTCCGGCACATAAGTAAGCCGCGATTTCACGGCCACTTCATTCTTTTGCGGGTCGAGGCCGAACACGCGAGCCGTGCCGGAGTTCGGGCGGAGCAGGTTCAGCAGGCACTTGATGGTCGTGGTCTTACCCGCGCCGTTGCGGCCGAAAAAGCCGTAGCATTTCCCGGCACGGACAGTCAGGCTCAGGCCGTTCACGGCATCCAGTTTGCCGTAGCGACGATGGAGGTCTCGGATTTCGATGACAGGCGTTTCAGTTTTCATGCGCATCCTTGGTTTGGCCGGAGCGCCGGTCTCTGACCCGGCGCGAGGGGATTGAATTTCCGAACATGCCGGGTCGGAGACCGGCGCTCCATTCTCGACGAAATCGGGTTCCGCAAAGGCGTCGTTCGATAATCGTCATTTTTCCTCCTTCGCTTTGCGCTCGAAGTAGTCGAGCCGTTCCTTGACCAGGGCGAGAAATCTTTCGCGGTCCACTTGCAGGTGATGCGCCATGACCACTGCCTCGTCAATTTCCGTCAGCAGCAGCTTGTTTTTGACCTGCCGGGTGAATGGTGAGTTGTTCTCCTTCAAAAAACAGCCCTTGCCGGGGAGGGTTTCAATGACACCCTGACTTTCGAGTTCGGCGTAGGCTTTGGCGATGGTGTTGCGATTGACGCGTAATTCCTCGGCCAGCGGGCGGATGGAGGGCAGCAGGTCGCCGGGCCGCAGCGAGCCGGACGCCGCGGCGTAACGGATCTGGTCGGCCAGTTGCAGATAAACCGGCTTGCCCGACTTGAAATCAATCTGAAACATCATGGTATTGTCAACTGTCCTATGACAATATGACAGTTAGCGCCGGGCGTCAAGGGTAATTTTGAGAAATTCAGAAAGAGGACATTGCGAGTTGGTAGGGCGCGTCACTCCGTGCGCGCCGCTCATTGCCGTACCAAAACGGCGCGCACGGAGTGACGCGCCCTAACTGCCTTGCGCTGCAAACACCGCTTCCACGACGCGCTCGACGCTGATGCCATTCATGCAGCGGAAATCAATCGGGCATTCGCGGAGAAAGCATGGCGAGCAGGGCGCGTCGGATTTAAGCAAACGATGACGCGGGTCGCCCGGCAGGCCCGGCCCGGTCAGTTCCGGCGATGTGCTGCCGAATGGCACGACGACCGTTGTGCCCAGCGCGGCGGCCACGTGCATCGGGCCGGAGTCGTTGGTCAATAGCACGCGGCAGAGTTTCAGAAGTGACATGAGTTCGCGGAGGGAAGTCTGGCCAACCAAATTTTGAATTTTGAATTTTAATTTTTGAGTTTCGGATTCGATTTGATCGGCGATGGCAACGTCACCTCTGCCGCCCAAAATCAGCCAGACGCAGTTTGTCCGGTTCTGGATTTCCTTCGCGGCGGCGATAAAGCGTTCCACGGGCCAGCGCTTGGCCGGACCGTATTCCGCACCGGGGTTCAAACCGAAGATTGGCTGTGTGATTTTACCCAATCCGAATTTTTTCTTTGCCGCTCCAATTTCGTCTAGCGAGACGAACAATTGCGGTGGCAGCGGTTCCGGGTTCGCGCCCAGCGCGGCGGCGAGGTGGAGATACTCGTGGATTTGATGAGCTATTGGTTGTAGGACAGGCGTCGCGCCTGTCTCTGACTTTCCCGGAATGATGTTTGAGACAGGCGCGACGCCTGTCCTACGTATGATTTCTGTGACGGAGAGTTTCTGCATTCGTACCGCGCCTGGACGCGGTGCGACAGTTTGGGTCAGGAAGAAATTCCGCCACGGACGGGAGTAGCCGATTCGTTGCGGAACTCCGGCGAGCCACGTTTCAATGGCCGAACGCGGCGAATTGGGGAGCACGAGCGCAAGGTCAAATTGGGCAGGGACGGCGCGCTGCGCCGTCCGGTCATCGCAGCGCGATGACCCTACCCGCCGCAATTTCCTGGCGACGGCGAAAACACTTTCGTTAGGGGTGATTGAAATCATCTCGTCCACTGCCGGATGGCCTGCCCACAAATCCTTCAGTTTTTCCGGTGTCAGCAACGTGATCTGCGCGTCGGGAAATTTTTCGCGCAATCGCATCAACGCAGGCGTGGACATCACGGCGTCGCCCAGCCAGTTGGTTCCGCGAACCAGAATGCGGGGAGCGCCTGGCGTCCGGGGGCCGGGGTCTGGGGTCTGCCGGCTGGCGTCCGAGGCATTCATGGCTCGCTCGTCTGGCCTTCGACCCTCGACCCTGGACCCTCGACTTTTTTTGGCGCCGGTTTCCAGCGTTTATGGACCCAGAACCAATTCGCCGGGTCACGCAGTACGGCGGCTTCGTGCCGCTGAAGCACGTCCCGCATAATAGCTTCGACCGGGCGCGGATGGCCGTTTTCGCGGGTGGGAATTTGTTCGCCCAGTTCCAGCCGCCATTTGGCCAATCCGATGCGATAACAGACCGCGGCGTAAAGTTCGCAATCATAACGCAGGGCAAAAACTGCCGGAGACGGATTGGTCGAACAATCGTGTCCGAGAAACGGCAGGCGCAGTCCGTGGTCGCCACCGTGTTGATCAATCTGCAAACCGAGAATAATCGCCGGCTGGTTCATGGCCGCGCGCAGCAGGGGACCGCCGGTGCGCCGCTCAAAAAACAGGCAATCGGATTGGCTGCGCAATTCTTCCAGCAGGCGATTCAGGCCGGGCTGATTCAAGGCGCGATAGGTGGTCGCGGATTGGTACCCGGGCACGATGTCATTAAACCGCGCGTAAAGTTCGAAGTTACCGAAATGTCCGCCGGCGTTGACGACGCGGCGCGGTGGCAGCAGGCGTTCACCGCCAACAGGTTCCACGTGCGGGCGCAATTCGTCGAAACTCATGGAGATGGTTTTGACGGCGCTGGCATAGTTCTCACCAATACGGCGGAAATTTTCCTTCGCCAGCGCCCGGATTTCAGTCGGCGATTTCTGAGCACCGAAACACATCGTCAGATTTTTCAAAGCCACCCGGCGGTGCCGCGCGTCGAGCCAATACGCCAGCGCGCCGCCGGCCTGGCCAAGGCGCGCGACCCAGGTCAAGGGCAACGCCTGAAGCAAGGCAACGAGCGCGCGACCCAGCCAATAAATCAGCGTATTCATTTATTTTTGGGGAAACTCTGAAACGACAGCCGCCGGGAGCGCCGGCATCTTGCGGGCGGGTGAATGTTTGTCAGCTTGCGAACCCGCCGGCTGGAAGCCGGCGCTCCCGGACGCTTCAACGCTTCAACGCGCCGTTTCATTTAAAACAAATCCTCCGGACACAATCCTGAAAATCGTTCGCGCCGCTGACGATCTGGATTTCGACACGCATGAAATAAATCGGCAGGTCGCGGCGGTCAATTTTGGGGAAGCGCACGGCGTCCTTTTGCGTGGTGATGATGGTGCCGGCCTGGCGTTTTTTGCCGCGGTTGATGACGTTCAGCACCTCCTGCTGCGTGAAGCGGTGGTGGTCGGCGAAGCGTTTGGAGTAAACCAGTTCCGCGCCGAGTTTGACGAGGCTTTGCTCAAAACTTTCCGGCTGCGCAATGCCGCTCAACGACGCAACCTTGCGCCCTTTCAGAAACTCCAGGCCGATGCGTTCGCCGGTGAAAACGTCCTCGAGATACAGCGGGTGGTGAACGCATTCAATAATCGCGGCGTCAGGATTCAAATCCGCCAGGCGCCGGCGGAGTTCGGCGGTCTGGCCGTCGCTCTTGGTGATGAAAATGGTCTGGGCGCGCGCGATATGCGACGGCGGCTCGCGCAAGGTGCCGCGCGGCAACAAATATTCATTGCCAAACGGCTGCTGGCGGTCCACCAGCACCACGTCGTGGCGGCGTCCGCGCAAATCCCAGTATTGAAAGCCATCGTCCAGCAACAGCGTGTCGCAGCCGAATTTTTCAATCGCGTAACGACCGCTCTTCACCCGGTCCTTGTCCACCAGCACGACGACGTCCTTCAGGTTGGACGCAAGCATGTAAGGTTCGTCGCCGGCCATTTCGGAGTCCAGCAGGAGCGATTTGCCGTCGGAAACGACGCGCGGCGGCGTCTGGTCTTCACGCAAAAAGATTTTATTCAGCAACCAGACATGAACCGGCGGCGGTTTGGAGCGGTAACCGCGCGACAGAATGGCGACGTTGCGTCCGGCGTCGCGCAGTTCGCGCGCGAACTTTTCGACGACCGGCGTCTTGCCCGTGCCGCCCACCGTGAGATTGCCGATGGCGATGACCTGCACGCCGAGTGTCTTGTCGCGAAAGATGCGGACGTTGTAAAGCCAGCGGCGCATTTTGACACCCACCTGAAAAAGTTTGGAGCCGCCGAACAAAAAACCGCGCATCAACGCCGCCCGGGTGTCGCGGCGCTCGCCGGAAATGACCTCGAGGGCGAAAGTTTCAAGACTTTCAATCCAGTCCCGGAATTTTTCGCGCATGAGGCTTCAATATGCCAAATCCCGAAGCAGTTTTGAATTTTTAATTTTGAGCTTTTAGTGAAGTCACAAATGGTGCCACACGTTTCAACTCAAAATTCAAAACTCAAAACCTGAAATTGTTAAAATCCCATCCGCGAAATTTCCTTCTCCAGCGCCATTTGGAATTGCTGCACGTCCGCCGCGGACGGTTTATAGCCTTGTTGTTTGGGCACCACCCCGAGCCGCCCGGTCTGGTCGAGATGCCAATCGGCGGTCTGGCCGTCGCTGAAGGTGACCTTGCCGCTGACAACCGCGCCGGGCCGGGTCAATTGGTCCACGCTTACGGAAACCTTGCCGGCGGCGGCGGGCGGTTCGGCGGGCGGCGGAGAGCTTTTGGCATCGGCTGGTTTGGCTGGCGGTTCGACGTTTTTGGGCGGTTCGGGATCCTTTGGCGTCAGTTTCAAGTCATCCACAAGCAGCCGCACCTCCATGTAGGTGAGCCGGAGGCTGAATTCCTCCGCGAGCCGGCTTTGAATCTCCGAAAGCTTGGCGCCCTGTAAAATCCAGGCGGTGACGCGCTGGCGTTGGTTTTCGTCCAAATTCATGATGAAGATTTTAGTGGCCGGGGTTGGGGAAATCCAGCGGCAAGCTGGCGCATTTCAGTCTCACCGGGCGCGCTGGGTCACGGCCATTTTGCCGATGTTGGTCAACACGTCCCAAGCCGGTCCAGGAAATTTGTGCATTTGCGTCATGACGTCTTCGAACGCGGTCAGGAACCATTGCACGTCGGCTTCGTTAATGACCAGCGGCGGCAGCAGCTTGATCACATCAACACCATGGCCGGCCACCTGCGTGATGATGTGGTGCTTGTCCAGCAGCGGAATGATGGCCGCTTGCGGAAACAGGCTCTTGTCCATGGTATGACACATCGTCCAGGCCATTTTGAGGCCGAGTGATTTCGGCGGGCCCAGCTCAATGCCGATCATCAGGCCGCGCCAACGGATGTCCTTCAGGAGTTCAAACCGCGTTTGCAGGTTGCGCAAACCGTTGCCGATGAAATCACCCATGCGGGCGGCGTTGGCGATGAGCTGATGCCGATCCAGCACGTCGAGGGCCGCCAGCCCGGCTGCCATGGCAAAGCTGCCCTGGCTAAAGGTCGAACTGTGGACCACCGACCGTTGCATGGAGGAAAAAACCTTGTCGTGGATCCATTTTTTGCACAGCACCGCGCCAACGGGAACGAAACCACCCGAAAGGGTTTTGGCCAGAACCACGATGTCGGGGTCCATTTCCGGACCGTCGTGTTCGATCGCCAGAAATTTTCCGGTACGGCCCATGCCGGATTGCACCTCGTCTGCCACGAACAAGGCGCCATGTTTGCGGCAGAGGCGTTGCGCCTCCAATAAATAACCGGGTGCGGCCAGATTCACTCCCTTGCCCTGCACCGGTTCCACGATGAATGCCGCCACGTCGTCTTTCTGGAGCTGGGCTTCCAGGGCGGCCAGATTGTTGAACGGGACGATCCGGCAATGCGGCAGGAACGGTTCGAAACCCTCGCGGAAATTCTCGTCGCCATTGATGGACAGCGCGCCGTAGGTCAGCCCGTGAAACGATTTTTCACAATGAATCACCGTGGGTTTGCCCGTGGCGCAACGGGCGTATTTGAGCGCCGTTTCAATGCCCTCCGCGCCCGAGTTGGTAAAGAAGACCATGTCGAGCTGGTTGGGCATGCGCTTTTTCAACTCCGCCGCCAGCAATCCGGACAGCAATGGCGCTTCCAGTTTTACCAGGCTGGGATAGTCCGCGTTCAGAAAATCAATCAGCACGCGGCGGACGTCGGGATGATTGCGGCCGAGGCCGAACACGCCGTAGCCCGAAAGCAGATCCAGGTACTTCTCACCTTTGACATCCCAAAGGTAAGGCCCTTCGGCGCGGACGTAACAGCGGTCGAAGCCGATAGTCCTGAGGGCGCGGACGTTCGCCGGGTTGATGTGCTCCGACTGGAGTTCGTAATTTCTACCCGCGTGTTGCTTTAGCAACCCGACAATATCCAAACTGGGTTCCGGCGACATGAAATAATTGTGTCGGCATGATAGACGCTCAATTTTTCAAAATCCAGTCATAACCTTTGGCTTCAAGTTCGAGCGCCAGTTCCTTGCCGCCGGTGCGGACGATTTTGCCGTCCACCAGAACATGAACGAAATCCGGCACGATGTAATTGAGCAACCGCTGATAATGGGTGATGACCAGTTGCGCGTTGTCGGCGCGCTTGAGCTTGTTGACGCCCTGTGAGACAATTTTCAGCGCGTCAATGTCCAGGCCGGAATCCGTTTCGTCGAGGATGGCGAGTTTGGGTTCGAGCACGGCCATCTGGAAAATTTCATTGCGTTTCTTTTCGCCGCCGGAAAAACCTTCGTTGACCGCGCGCTTGAGCAAATCGTCGCTCAATTCGAGCAGCTTCACCTTGTCCTTCACAAACGTAAGAAACTCCATGGCGTCGAGTTCCGGCTCGCCTTTCGATTTGCGAATTTCATTGAGCGCGGCTTTCAGAAAATAGGTGCTGTTCACGCCGGGAATCTCGACCGGGTACTGGAACGCGAGGAACAATCCTTCGCGCGCCCGTTCCTCCGGGTCGAGGTCGAGCAGGTCGTGGCCATTATAAATCACCTCGCCGCCGGTCACATCGTAACCGTCGCGTCCGGCCAGGACGGCGGCCAGCGTGCTTTTGCCGCTGCCGTTCGGGCCCATCACGGCATGGACTTCGCCGGCGGAAACCGTGAGGTTGACGCCTTTCAGGATTTGTTTGTTCTCGACACCCGCCGAGAGATTTTTGATTTCGAGAATCGTATGTTTGCTCATGTAAAAATTATTTAGCCACAGATTTCCACAGATGAAACGCAGATTTTCTTCGGACAGACAGAATGATTTTATCTGTGTGAATCTGTGTTTATCTGTGGCTTACCAATCAGCCGACACTGCCTTCCAGGCTTACGCCCAGAAGTTTCTGCGCTTCAACGGCGAATTCCATCGGCAGTTCCTTGAACACTTCCTTGCAGAAGCCGTTCACAATCATGTTCACGGCATCCTGCGTCGAAAGCCCGCGCTGGTTGCAGTAGAAAATCTGGTCCTCGCCGATCTTTGAGGTTGAGGCCTCATGCTCCACGCTCGCGGTGGTGTTCTTGACCTCGATGTACGGGAACGTGTGCGCGCCGCACTTCGACCCGATCAACATGGAGTCGCATTGCGAGAAGTTGCGCGCGTGCGCGGCGCTCTTCTGGATTTTCACCAGGCCGCGGTAACTGTTCTGGCCCTTTCCGGCGGAAATGCCTTTCGACACAATGGTGCTGCGCGTGTTTTTGCCGATGTGCGTCATTTTTGTGCCGGTGTCGGCCTGTTGATAATTGTTTACCACGGCGACGGAATAAAATTCACCGACGGAATTGTCGCCCAGTAAAATGCAGCTGGGATATTTCCAGGTGATGGCCGAGCCGGTCTCGACCTGCGTCCAGGAAATCCTCGAGTTTTTACCTTTGCAGAGACCGCGCTTGGTCACGAAATTGTAGATGCCGCCCTTGCCGTTCTCGTCGCCCGGATACCAGTTTTGGACCGTCGAGTATTTGATCTGGGCGTCGTCCAGCGCGATCAATTCGACCACCGCGGCGTGCAACTGGTGTTCATCACGCATGGGCGCGGTGCAGCCTTCGAGATAGCTCACCGAAGCGCCTTCTTCGGCCACAATGAGCGTGCGTTCGAACTGGCCGGTGTTGGCGGCGTTGATACGGAAATACGTGGACAATTCCATTGGACAGCGCACCCCTTTGGGGATGAAGCAGAACGAGCCGTCGCTGAACACCGCCGAGTTGAGCGCGGCAAAAAAGTTGTCCGTGTACGGCACCACCATGCCCAGGTATTTCCTTACCAGATCGGGATGTTCGAGCACGGCTTCGCTGAACGAACAAAAAATGATTCCCTTCTCGGCCAGTTGCTTTTTGAAGGTTGTGCCGACGGAGACGCTGTCAAACACCGCGTCCACCGCCACCCCGGCCAGGCGCTCGCGTTCCTTGAGCGGGATGCCGAGCTTCTCATAGGTCTCCAGCAATTTGGGATCAACTTCGTCCAGGCTCTTGGGCCCGTCCCCCTTCTTCTTGGGGGCGGAATAATAAACGGCGTTCTGGTAATCAATGGCCGGGTAATGAACGTGCGGCCAGGTCGGCTCCTTCATCGTCAGCCAGTGGCGGTAGGCCTTGAGGCGCCATTCGAGCATGAACTCCGGTTCGTTCTTTTTCGTGGAAATCAAACGAATGATGTCTTCATTCAGGCCCGGCGGCGCGGAGTCGGCTTCGACGTCCGTGACGAAGCCGTATTTGTATTCCTGTTTTACCAGGCTTTCAATGGTCTCGGTGGCAGTTGGCATGGTCTCATTAAATGGTCAAACTGGTTTAGCTTTGCTCCTCGCGCAATCCGGGCAGACGCCGTGAATCGCGATTTCGTAACGTTCCGCCTTGAAGCCTTTCGGCAGCGAGACGCCCGGCTGCGTTTTTGCCGGCAAATCCACATCGTAAACCGTGTCACACGCGTCGCAATAAAAATGGCAGTGCTCGTGCATGTTCGGGCAGAAGCGCGTCGCGCCGCGATCCAGTTGCACCTGGCGGACCAGTCCGCATTCCACCAGCGCACCCAGGCAATTATAGACGGTGGCGTGGGAAATCTCCGGCATTTGTTTCTTGGCGCGGATAAAGACTTCCTCGGCGGTCGGGTGATCGCGTTTTTGCAGCAGCACATCATAGACCTGCTGCCGCTGCGGCGTGAAGCGGAACCCGCCGGTACTCAGGCGCTCGCTGAAATCGCCGTTCGCTTTTTTCACGACCGCATTCATGGACCGGCGCACAATAAACATGAATCCGACGCAGGTCAAGATTTAGAATAATTCTAAATTAGGCGATGGAACGATGGCGCTGATGGTGGCGGCGGCAGATTTTTATACAAATCCGCCGCCGGCGGTGTCTATTGGATGAAAACATCTATAAACCTATGAAAACAGTCATTTGGTCGGCGGGTTGGATGATTCTGGGCGTCGGGCTGCTCGCGGGCGGTTGTGCTCAAAGGAATTCCGCCAGCCGGGAATCCATTAAGAATCCGGAGGTAGCGGTCCAATTAAAATCGTTCATTGCCGAAAAGGAGGCGCAGGCGAATGCGGCAAACAGCGAGCCGGCACCCGGATTTGCGCCGTTTTTTGCGGCCGCAGAAAGGGGTGATTGGCTGGCGGTCAGCAACGCTTTCGCGGATTTTCGAAATCACGCCGGGCAATATGAACATTCCGGCAAAACAGACGAGCGATTGCGAGGAACAAAATGGCAGACCATCATTGAAATCTGGGGCGCCTTGGATGCCTTCGGCGAAGGTGATGAAAACTATTCCGCCCTTTACGCCAACGACATCATCGAATCCATTCCGTCGGGCAGCGTTTACTTCGGCGGCACGGATCCGGGGCGATTTTTGATCACGGCGATGTGCAAATCACAGGTGGATGCCGACCCGTTCTACGTGCTTACCCAAAACGCGCTGGCCGACGGCACTTATCTGGACTACTTGCACGGCATGTATGGCGGTAAAATTTACATCCCCACCACCAACGATTTGCAACAGTGTTTTCAGGATTACGTGGCAGACGCGAAAAAGCGGTTGCAAAATGGCCAACTCAAGCCGGGCGAAGACGTTCGACAAGATCCGGAAGGACGGTTTCAAGTCAGCGGGCAGGTTGCCGTCATGGAAATCAACGGGCGGCTCGCTAAAATCATTTTTGACAAAGACACCAACCAGGAGTTTTACGTCGAGGAGAGCTTTCCCCTCGACTGGATGTATTCGTATCTCGAACCGCACGGACTGATCATGAAAATCAACCGGCAGCCGCTGGCAAAAATGCCCGGTGAGATTGTCCAGCGCGATCAGGATTATTGGACAAAAACGATCTCGCCGATGATTGGCGGCTGGTTAAACCGCGACACATCGGTGGGCGAAGTCGCGGCTTTCGCCGCAAAGGTCTTTGCCCGGCACGATTTCACCGGTTTTACCGGCGACCCGCGGTTTGTGCAAAACGCCTACTCGTACAAGATGTTTTCCAAGGAACGCAGCTCCATCGCCGGGCTTTACGCTTGGCGTGCGCAGCACACGACCGATGCTCTGGAAAAAAGGCAGATGAACGAAGCGGCTGATTTTGCCTTCCGTCAGTCGTTGGCGCTTTGCCCCTACTCGCCGGAAGCCGTGTTCCGGTATGTCAATTTTTTGGAGAGTGAGAAACGTGGCGCCGACGCGCTTTTGATCGCGGAAACGGCGGCCAACATGCCCGAAATGCAAGGCGACAACGGCCAACAACTGCGTGATCTGGTCAGCCAATTGGAGCGAACCGGGGGAGGGAATTGAGTTCGAGTGTTATTTCTGAAACACACTGACGCGGGCGGGGGGGAGGTTGAGCCAGACGATTTTGGAGGCGAGCAATTGGAAGCGCGAGGTGCCGCGGGTGCGCCGTTTGTGGATGCGGTAGCTGTATTGCACCCAGGTTCCCTGGGGTTCCAGGACGGCGCGGATTTTCTCCGCCAGGGCTTCGGCTTCCTCCGTGGAAAAATTCAGCAACGGCAGGCTGGAAATCACGGCGCCGACACGGGCAATCGGCTTGCGCCGGTTGCGCAGCAAATTATCCAACTGCCATGCGTCGCCGTTGATGATGTGGGCGCGGGGAAATCGTTCGCGAAGCAGGTGCGCCAGTTTGGGGTTTCGCTCGATGGCCACCAGCCGCTCTTCGCGCAATCCATGTTTGAGCAGGGCCTGGGTGACGGCGCCGGTGCCGGGGCCAAGTTCGAGCACGTAGCTGTCGGAATCCGTTGGCAACCAGTGCGCCATGGCGGCAGCGAGCTGTCGGGAACTCGGCACAACCGCACCCGTTCGCTGCGGATTGGCAAGCCATTCCTGCAAGAACAAGGTCGTGTCAGTCAATGTTGCCAATAATCGTTTGGCCATGGTGTCCAACTGGTCCAACTCCGGATTCTGGCAACAAACTAATTTACCCCGGTCGCTGCCGCCAACAAAAAATCCGGCTATTTTCCGGGCTCCTTTTTGTGAAGCTCAATTTTTTGATGACCCGGCCGCCTTGGAGGTTTCGTCGAGATGCTTTCGTACGGCCTCACGTCGCGCCGACCAATCCGCCCAACTGGGTTCCCAGGCCGGGCCAACCAGATTGGTGCGCGCGACCGGCCAGAGGGCGTCGAGCGCTTTCAACTCACGATCGGCCCCGGCGGGGTCGTGCCACCGCAGAAAGGCTTCGGCCAGATTCAAATGATTTTCCGGGTAATCCGGCGCGAGTTTCTCGGCCAGGTCCAGCCATTCGCGGGCTTTGTGACGGCTGCCGATGCTCAGCGGCCAGCCGGGCGCATCGCGATACAACAAACCCAGACCCCGGTCCGGCCCGGCATAATCAAAATGACCGTCCAGTTCCGCCGCCTTCCGGAATTCGCGCTCGATTTCCCGGACGAGCCGGTAGGCGGCCAGGGAAGGCGCCTCCGCCTTGGCCAGTTGGCCGAAGTTCATGGCCAGATAATAGTGTGCCGGGGCGGAATCGGGTTCGCGGACAAGCCATTGGTGGCAGACCGTGATACCCTGGTTCGCCAGCGTGGCGCGCTGGGTTTCGTTCGTGACGAGGTCGGCAAAATTAAAACACGCCCGGGCAAATTGCAGCGCGGCGGTTGAGTCGTTGGTGTTCGATTGGTATTGTGCCCGGGTCTGATAAAATTCCGCGGCCGCGCGGGCCGCAAAGAGGGGATTGGGCGGTTCGTCAGCCAAGGCGATTCCGGCGCCGGCCAAAAGCAAAACCACCGCAACCCAACACCACGGAATGACCCGCGGGGTCTTGAAATTAAGGATGAGCATGTTCGGAATTAAAAGTTGCCATCGCATGGGGCTGATTTATAATTGGCAAGTGAGATTAAATTGGAATTTCCTGTGGTTGGCAATGCTGACGGCGTCTGCCCTGTTCCTGGCGGGGTGCGGCGGCATCAATGCCACCGGCTCCGTCTCACCCGCGACCTTCCTGCTGCCGGGCGTGATGATGAATACCGTGCCCGCGCCGGCCACGGGCGAGCCCACCCACAAGGTTGCATCCGCATCATTCAAACAATTCGCTCTAGCCCGTTAATTCTATGCGATTCCCCTTCGCCCTGTCGGCAAAAATCGCCGGCCATATCATCAAACATAAACTGCGCAAGACGCCGAAGTTTGCCATGGTCTTGCAACTGGAACCGCTGCACACCTGCAACCTCACCTGCACCGGCTGCGGGCGCATCCGCGAATATTCCACGAGCCTCAAGGACATGGTGCCGCTGGAGAAATGCCTCGCGGCGGCCACGGAATGTGAAGCGCCGATGGTCAGCATCTGCGGCGGCGAACCGTTGATTTATCCGAAGATTGAGGAGCTCATCGCCGGCCTGCTGGATCAGGGCCGCGTCCTTTACGTCTGCACGAACGGCGTGTTCATGCGGAAAAAGATGAGGGAATATCTGGCCGCCATTTATTCGCCTGAGGTCGAGTCGAAGGTGAAGCAGTTGCTGGATCAACGATTGATTTCCGACAAGGACGCCGAAACCATCCGCAAATCCGACGAGTGCGGCGCAGACAAAAGACCGTCATCCGCCCGACGAGATGGATGTATTGGAACGTCCACGTGGACGGACTGGAATTCACGCACGACCTCATCGTCGAGCGCGAAGGCGTGTTCAAGGAATGTATTGAGGCGATCAAGATGGCGAAAATCCTTGGCTACCAGGTCGCCACCAACACGACCGTCTATAAGGAAGCCGACATGCAGGAAATCGAGGACATGTTCAAATTCCTCAGCTCGCTCGGTGTGGATGGCCACACGATTTCACCCGGCTACGATTACGACGCGGCCAAGAAGGACATGGTCAAGCGGCTCGGCAAGGACCCGAAAGATTTCTTCCTGACGCGCGACATGACGCGAAAGAAATTTGCGAAGATTCTGGATTGGGGCAAAGCGTTCACGATTTTCGGCACGCCGGTGTATCAGGAATTCCTCGCCGGTCACCGTGAGTTGACCTGCACCGCCTGGGCCATTCCCACTTACAACATCAAGGGCTGGAAGGGGCCGTGCTATCTGATGACCGACGGCCATTATGGCAGCTATCGGGAGCTGCTCGAAACAGTGGCCTGGGAAAAGTACGGCGTGGTGAACGGCAAGGCGCGCGACTCGCGCTGCGAACATTGCATGGTGCATTGCGGTTACGACCCCAGCGGCGCGCTTGGCACCAACTATCAGTCGGGCGACAACTGGAAGAATTTCAAATACAACTTCGGCGCCAAACCGAAGCCGGTCCGTTATTCGCCGGAACTGGAAAAGCGCGTTTATAACGGAGTTTCCATCGGCAAAGGCCATCTGGCCGAGGCGAAGGCCATCGTCAATCCGGCCGCCGGCGCGAAAGGCGCCTTCTCCCGCAAGGAAGAAGAACCCACGCATGTCGGAAGCCGTTGCGGTACGGGTGACACGGCCGAACGTGACGAGCTGATGGCCAAAATCAAGGACTCGAAAAGAATTGAAGTGCAGCCGGAATAGGCTTTTGAGTGTAAAGTTTGAATGAGCAGGACGCTTTACCTTTCACCGCCCAGCTTTGACGGTTTCGATGGCGGCGCCGGTTCGCGTTACCAGGCGCGGCGCGAGGTCACCAGCTTCTGGTATCCGACCTGGCTCGCGCAGCCCGCGGCGCTCACGCCGGATTCCCGGTTGCTCGATTGCCCGCCGCACAACATCGGCATGGAGGAATGCCTCGCGCATCGCAAAGGATTTTGACCACGTCATCATCAACACCTCCACGCCCTCGCTGAAAAACGATTGCAAGGTGGCCGAGGCCATCAAGGCGCAGAAGCCGGACACGAAAATCGGTTTCATCGGCGCGCACACCATGGTGTTGCCGACGGAAACTTTGAAAGCATCACCGGCGATCGATTGGGTGGGCCGCAAGGAATTCGATTTCACCTGCAAGGAAGTCGCCGAAGGCCGCGATCTCTCAACCATTGCCGGGCTCTCCTACCGGGACAAGGACGGCAAGATCAAACACAACCCCGAACGCGAGATGATTCAGGACATGGACACGCTTCCGTGGGTGGCGGACGTTTATCAGCGCGACCTGCAGATTGAGAAATATTTCATCGGCTACCTGCTGCATCCGTACATCAGCATGTACACGGGACGCGGTTGCCCGGCGCAATGCACCTTCTGTCTCTGGCCGCAGACCATCGGCGGACACAAATACCGCGTCCGCTCGCCGCAGAACGTCGCCGACGAAATGGCGTACATGAAGAAACTCTTCCCGCAGGTGAAGCGAATTTTTCTTCGACGACGACACCTTCACCGCGAACCTCCCGCGCGCCCGCGAAATCGCCAAAAAACTCGGTCCGCTCGGCGTCCATTGGTCCTGCAACAGCCGCGCGAACCTCGATTACGACACCATCAAAAGTTTCAAGGACAACGGCCTGCGGCTGTTCCTCGTCGGTTACGAAAGCGGCAACGACGAAATTCTCACCCGCATCAAGAAGGGCGTGACCATGGATGAAATGCGCCGGTTCACCAAGGCCTGTCATCAGGCCGGCGTGGTGATTCACGGCACGTTTATCCTCGGCTTGCCGGTGGAGACCCGGCAGACCATCGAGAACACCATCAATTTTGCCAAGGAACTCGACGTGTTCAGCCTGCAGGTTTCGCTGGCCGCGCCGTATCCGGGCACGGAACTTTACGAACAGGCCAAGCTCAACGGCTGGTTTGTGAAGAAAGACAAGACTGATCTCGTTGAAGGCGACGGCTTCCAGCAAAGCACGCTTGAGTTTCCCGGCTTGAGCAAGGAGGAGATTTTCGAAAGCGTCGAGCGGTTCTATCACCGTTACTACCTGCGTCCGAAACCGATTCTGCGCATCATCAAAACGATGCTGGAAGACCAGGACATCTGCGTCCGGCGGTTGCGCGAAGGTTACGAATTCTTCAAGAGCATGGCTCAGCGGCGGAGCGATTTGGCGGCGGCAAAAGCGGCAGCTTGACAGGAGCGCATTTCTCTAATCCATCGTAATGGCACGACGCGCGGCTTTCTTGTCGGCGTGATGGGATTTGTCGGCGAGCATCCGCGCCCTGGCACGACGTGAGCGTTTCCGTTTCTGCCGGCGGATCTTTTCAATTTCGGCGCGTTGCGCAGCCACGAAACCATTCTTTCGGGCTTCAATCTTGTCGAGCAGCAGCCGCCGGGCGAGGAAGCGGTTGAGTCCCTGCTGGCGCGTGGCCTGACATTTGACCTGCAAACCGGTGGGACGGTGGAGCAACATCACGCACGTTGAAGTCTTGTTGACGTTCTGGCCACCGTGTCCACCGGAACGGACGAAGCTTTCTTCAATGTCGGTTTCGCGCACGCCCAGCGCGATCATGCGGCGCATGAGTTGGGCTTCCTTTTCCGTGCTGACAGGGAACGTGCTCATGAGGTCAGCGTAGCGCCAAGCGCAACTTCAAGCAATTCTCTGACAAATTTTCCGATGCCGGGCGCCTGGGACTCGCGCGGGCCAGCCACGTTCAAAGTGCGCACTTTGTTTTGCTTCAGAAATTTTGAAAGCGCGGCAGCGCCTGGCGACAAGCCGTCCCGTTCGCAAACGACCAACAGTGGGCGGCCCCGTTGTCCGGCACAGGTTTTGGTGAAGGCTGTACCGCCGGACAGCTCCTTTTCCCGGGCCACAATCAGCGTGGCGTCCGAATCGAGCACGTTCTTCTCTGTTCGCTCATCGTATTCCGCCGAGTCCGTTTCGCGCAGGCGGTAAATTGGCGGAATGGCGCCGTCTTCGGCAAGGCGACCGCGTGGACACCAGCCGCCATGTTCGAAACCCCGCCGGATGGCAAAATCCAGCGCAGCCCGGTCCACGCCGGTTTGTCCGCCGGAGATGATTTTTATCTGGCCATATTTCATTTCACGCGCTTTCAACCCTGAGCATAACCCAAACGTCCCTCGGGACAAATAATCGGGGGTGGTACGATTTGCGATGGTAGGGACGCCGCGCTGCGGCGTCACCGTCCGCGTTCAGCGGACGGAATCAGAACCGCTATGAATCATCCGTTGATTCGTTGCGCCGCTGAACGCGGCGCGGTCATCGCAGCGCGATGACCCTACCTTGGAATTCCAGAACGTACCACTGCCAAATAATCCGTTGACCACAGGCCGAAGTGGGTTACCTTTGCGCGTCCTGACAATGAACCTGGTCATCGCCAAAATGAATTGGATGCCGAAGTGCGCCGCGTGGCAGCGCAACGTCGGTACCACGCATATTGTGGGCGGTGGGAGGTTGAATTCATAGTCGGGCTGCATAATAAATTTACCAAACCCATCGCCGGCAAACGGCGGTGGGTTTTTTGTTTTATCGGGAAACATCGCCGGGCCGGTCAACGAACATGAAAAACGAAACATCATCCGCAGCAGCACCCGCGTGGGGTGTGGTGACCGCGTTCGCCGCCGTGTACGTGATCTGGGGTTCGACCTATCTCGGCATCCGCTACGCGGTCGAATCCATCCCGCCATTCCTGATGGCCGGCAGCCGGAATCTGGCTGCGGGTCTGCTGCTGTATGCGCTGGCGCGTGCCCGCAACAACGCGCCGCCATCGCTCGTTGAGTGGCGCGATGCCGCCATCGCCGGGGGATTGATGCTGGCGCTGGGTAACGGTGGCGTGACCTGGGCGGAACAGGTCATTCCGTCGGGTGTCACTGCCTTGCTGGTGGCATTAACGCCCGTGTGGATGGTGTTATTGGATTGGTTGCGGCCCGGCGGCGCCCGTCCGCGTCCGTTCGTGGTGATGGGATTGGTGGTGGGCTTCCTGGGCGTCGCGTTGCTGGCGCGGGGCGGGGGAAATCATTCCAGCCGTGCTTATGACTGGGGCGTTGCCGCTTTGATGATGGCCTCGATGGGCTGGGCCTGTGGTTCAATTTTTAACCGGCACGCGCGCAAACCGGCGTCGCCGTTGCTGGGTGTGGCCATGCAAATGATTGCGGGTGGCACTTTGATGCTGGGTTTCGCGGCCGTACGCGGTGAAGCGGCGCAATTCTCGATTGACCGGGTGACTTGGTTGTCCGCGGGCTCATGGTTATATCTGACGGCAGCGGGGTCCATGGTTGGGTACACGGCGTACGTCTGGCTGTTGCACGCCAGCACACCGGCGCGGGTGGCGACTTATGCGTATGTGAATCCGTTCATTGCGGTCCTGTTGGGCTGCACCATCGGCCATGAGACGTTCACGCACGGATTATTCGTGGCGGGAATATTGATTATTACCGCTGTGATATTAATTGTGCGCGGCGGCGCGGCGAAAGCAGATCCCGCGACCCAGTGTGAAGAAGTGGCCTGAAAAAGGTTGAAGGCGTTGATCAGGTCGAGAACAGGAACGGCAAGAAGGATTCACGCCTGACGTACGAAAAAGTAAGGCTGGCCGTGCCAGCGGTGTTCAAGACCCGGATGCAACCAGGTGTCGCCGGAGTGAGCGCGAATTTGAAAATAATACTGCAACGGAAAGATCGAGTCGGTGTAATCCGCTGGAATGACCGCCTGGTAATCGTCGCCCGCCCGTTCCATCTCCGCCATCTGCCAGATTTCGGCCTGGTTGACATGCCGGTAACGCAGGCGCAACCCGGCTATCCGGGCCAGGCTGACTTTGGGAATGCGCGCGACAACCGGAAATGGTTTGCCGCGCTGAAATGAAACCGGCGGGATATGCAGTCCGGCGAGCGGAGGGCGTTCACCATCCTGTGATTCGTTGAGAACGGCCTGCATGGCCTGCTCAATCACTTTGGGGTCTGTCTTTTGTACAGCGGTTTCAGAGGTTGACGATTGTTTCAGGAGTTTTTCCAGGTCAGCCGTGTCCTGGTCAATCGCGGGCAGCCGGTCCAGCCACTGACCGCGCTGGAAGAATTCCGGTCCGTAGGTAATATTAGGCAGGTAGGGAACCTTCGCCTCCTCCGCGAATTCCGCCCACGCGCTGCGTGCTGCACGATTCAATTTTATTGCTTCCTCCAGAGCGGGGCGATGACCGCTGCGTTGATAAAGCGCGTAGAGCACGCCAGCCCGGAATCGTGCGGCAAAGAACCGGCCCAGCCCGGCTTGAATCGGTATGTCAATGGCCAGCCGGCGGAAATAAGCACTTTTAGTGTCGCGCACTTTCGATTTTGCCTCTTTGAGTCGCAATAGCGCCTGCTTCGCTGCTTGCTCCAGCCGCTTTGCAACCCAGGTGGGCGAATATTTCCCACTGCGTTCGCCTTTAACCAATTCGTCGGCAAATTCGTCAATGCCGGAAAAGAATTCCGGATCGAGCGGACTGACGGTACCGAGGCGGCGCGGACCCGGAGTATCGCTGTAGGGCTGCGGGTTGTGTTCGGACACGATGGCGATGTTGGTGTACATCTCCGGCCAGTAATTATTATTGGCAGCGGACGGACAATGCGCCACGGTCACCAGCGGCAAAATCCGGCTCGCCGAAGCCAGCGCCGTTTCCGCCTTCTCCGCGCCTCGTCCGAATTGCTGGCGCAATTCGCGCTGCCAGCCATCCGGTTCGCCATCGGGATTGTAAATATTCCGGCCCCAGACCCGGTACGCGTAGGAAAATTTTTCGAAATCGAATGCCGGCTCCAATGAAGTGTCGGCGTAGGCATTGCGCCCGCCCGGCAGGCCCGAGCCTTTGCGGCCCTTGAAGGCAAGCGGTTCAAACAGTTCCACGCCTTGGCTGCCGCAAAAGCTGGAAACCCGGCCGTAATCGGCGGCCATTTGGGGATCGCCCCATAACAGCATCCGTTGCGTGCCCGGCCAGATGCGGTGCAACACGCCATAGCGGCGGTCTTCGGTCAGCAAATCACCGTAGCCATAACGCATGAAGGAGCGCGAACCGGTACTGAGCGCAAAGAAGCCCGTCTTCGGCGCATTGGGCGGCGGCATTTCCAGCGCGCGGATGGCGCCCTGCATGTACGGCAAGCCCATGTGCTCGGCCCAGAATTTTGGCGAGACATTCACCGGCAGACCCGTGTCGAGCGCCGCGTCAATCATTTGCTGGTTCACACCCTTCGCGTGCAGGTCAATCTCAACGCGCCTTCCGCACTGCGCCGCGCCGTCAAAAATTTTCCGCCAGAGACCATATTCGCCTTCCGGCACGCCGCTTTCCCCGTGGGTGCGGATGGTGACGCCGCGGATGGCCGGACAGGCTTGCAACACCAGGCGCAGCGCGTCACGGCAATAGGACGCCTGAGTTTCCGGCGTAAGACCCTCGATGAGGTAATTCGCGTGGGGACTATCAGTCCATTGATAGGCATGCGTCCAGAGGCCCAGCTGAAAATGCAAACCGCGCCGCGCGGTTTCCTCGCTGATATACCGCAGCATTTCCAGGTTGCGGTCGCGCTCGGCGTCGGGCAACGGCACCGCGCGCACGTTGTAGCCGGGCACCGGGACCAGAAACGGGTACGCGAAATGAAAGTAACAATCGGTGATGCCGGTCGTGAAATCGTAACCGAGTCCGAGAGCGAGATTGAAACGGTTAAACCGATGCGTCGCCAGCATCGTCAGGTAGGACTGCCAGAAGGCCCGGTCATTGAACCAGGGTTTGTCCTGCACATCGCTGACGAAGGCCCGCATAACACTGCGAATCGTGTTCGCCGGCCGTTCGCTGACCGGCTTCACGGCTCGCAATTCAACCAACGGGTCATCGGCAAAACGCACGCGGTCCGCCAATTCGAGCAGCGCATAGACCAGCCCGCGTGCGTCCGAGCCGGCCGCGACCAGGACCGTGCGCCGGCCAGGCTTCCCGCGGGCAATCGCCAGACATTCCGGTCCGTCCGGCAGTGAAATGGCAGCGACCTCGAGCACCGGCCGGACCATGTTCGATGCGGGGCCACCTGCGAGAATACATTCCTGCGAAGACGGAACCTGTTCCAGCTTCTCCCGCAACTGCACGGTCACGCCGCGTGCCGCCAAAGTGTCCTGCAAGTGTTGCACCGCCCATTGCACCGGCGGTTGCTGCGCAACCGGGTCCGATTCATCCCGGACGATGGCAATGGCCGGATTATTTTCATGAGCATAAAGAGGGAATCGAAAAAGACCGGAGCCGGCCACGACCGCTGTGGCCATGCCGGTTTTCCTGATGAATTGCCGCCGCGTCTCGCCGCGGATCAAACTGGGCTGGTCGGAATGCATGATTCGCTTTGGATTCAAGGCTTTTTACCCGCGGCTGACGAGGAAATTTTGTGCGGAGGGTTTCAGGTTCGCTTGAGTTTTTATGCAGATTTCGCTACACTATGATGTGCTTCCGGAAAAGACGTGAAATCTCAGAAGGCCATGCCGCACCATCAAATTGCCGCCCGGCGCCGGGACGGGATGCTCTGCTTTCCGGTCAACATTCTTGTCCCCGCTGCCGTTTTGTTTCTCAACGTTGTTCTGGTTACGACCCTGTTTGCCGCTGATCCGCCCGCGACCAACGTGGCCGGTTCCAAATCGGTAATTGATTATTGGGGGGACGATCCGGAAGCAGTAGCAGCAATGGCCGGAGCAGTGACAAACGACACGAAGACACTGCCGGAATTGACCACCGTGGATGAAGTCCTGCACCTGAAACCGGAGGAAGCGCAACGGGGTTACCCGGTGAACCTCCGGGGCGTGGTCACCTGCGTGGTTCAGGAACATAACGCTTTTATTGTCCAGGATGAAACCCACGCGGTCTTTGTCATGAATACCTCGCCGACCACGGCTCTGCCTCAACGGGGCGACTTGTTGGAAGTCGAAGGCAAATCGGACAAGGGTACCTTCGCGCCGTTGGTCCGGATGAGCCGGCTAAAAAGTCTGGGCGCCGGCATGTTGCCCGAGCCGGTGCAGCCTACCTGGGACCAATTGATGAACGGCAGTCTGGACGATCAACAGGTGGAAATCCGGGGCGTCGTTGAAGAAGCCGTTCCGCGCCCGGCGGGCTATCCACCGCAGTGGTCGAAAATGACCTTGCGCACCACGGAAGGCGCGCTGTGGGTGGACACCTGGCTGGTCGGCACCAATTTCGCAAAGCTGGAAAATTACGAAGACGCCGTCGTCCGGCTGCGCGGCTGCCTCTTCGTGGCCTTGAATCCGGACACCCATCAATTGGACCTCGGTCACGTTCGCATGTATGTGGACTCCATCGCGGTGGACCAGCCGGCGCCGGCGGATGAATTTTCCGCCCCCAAGAAACGCGCGGCGGAATTGACCCTGTTCGATCCACAAGCCAACGCGTTTCAACGGGTCCAGGTGTCGGGGCAGATTCTGCACATGATCGGGCGGGATTATTTCATGATGGACGACACCAACGGCGTGCGGTTTACCTTGCGGCAGCCGGGCGTCAAATTGCACACCGGCGACCTGGTGGACGTGGTAGGCTACCCGGAATTGAGCGGGGCCGCGCCGCATTTGCGCTGCGCGGTGGCGCGCAGAACCGGATACACCCTGCTGCCCGCTCCCAGGAACCTCGTGCCCGACGATTTGCCCAATGCGATGTTCGACTCGACCCGGGTACGGATTGAAGGCTGGCTGGTCAGTTCGCGGGCCACTCCCACCAATGAGGCGCTGGAAGTCCAGACCAGGTCCTGGCGCTTCATGGCGCGGGCGAAATTGAAAAACGCCGCGCCACCCTTGCCGCCGATCGGCAGCCGGCTGGCCGTGGTCGGCGTGTATGCGGTTCAGGGTGGAAACCCCGTATTGAACGGCAACGTGGCGCCATTCGATTTGCTGCTTCACTCGCCGGCCGACATTCAGGTGTTGTCGAAACCCTCCTGGTGGACGTTGCCACGTTTGTTGGCGATTGTGGGTGTGTTGGTTTGCGCGCTGGTGCTCCTGGTCTTGTGGATTACCCAGCTTCATCGGCAGGTCGAAGAGCGCACCGCCGAACTCGCCACCCAGATTCACAATCGCCAGCGGGTGGAGCACCAACGGGCGATGGAGCAGGAACGCGCCCGCATTGCCCAGGACCTGCACGATGAGCTTGGTTCGGGCATCACGGAAATCAGCATGCTGGCCACCGTGGCCGGTTCGGCGACCGCGCCAGGCAACGGCCCGGGCGGGCATCTGGAGGACATCGGTGATCGTGCCCGCCGGATGGTCATGGCCCTGGACGAAATCGTCTGGGCCATGAACCCCAAACACGATTCGCTGATGTCATTGGTGAGTTATTCCTGCTTGTACGCGGACCGGCTTTTGAAACTGGCGAACATTACCTGTCAGTTGAAAGGTGCGGTGGATTTGCCTGACCGGACGGTGTCGTCCGTTCATCGGCATGAATTTTTCCTGGCCTTCAAGGAAGCCATCACCAATGTCATCCGCCACGCCGGCGCCAGCGAAGTCCGCCTGGGGTTCCGGCTCATCGGCAACCGCCTGCGCCTGTCCATTGCCGACAACGGGCGCGGGCTGGCGGCGGACGCCGGTCCGCGGAGTGGAAACGGGCTGGTCAACATGCGGGAACGGCTGGGGAAGATGGGTGGCCGGTTTGAAATCGCCAGCCACAAAGGGCGCGGCACCACGGTACGGTTTTACGTGCCCTTGAATTGAACCTGCCATGCGTGTCACCAGTAACAAACGGCAAGTGACAACCGGCAAAAAATCGTGTCACGTGTCACCTGTCACGCGTCACATCCAGTTATGATCCGGGTCGCCATCGTCGAAGACAGCCAGACCATCCGGGAAAGTCTGACGCACTTTGTGCAGACCGATCCGGAATGTCAGTGTGTCTTCGCCTGCGCGACGGCCGAGGAAGCGCTGGCGGGCATCCCGAAACATCAGCCGGAGGTGGTGCTGATGGACATTCAGTTGCCCAGGTTGTCCGGCATCGACTGCACCGCCCAGATCAAAAAAATTCTGCCCGCGGTCCAAATCATCATGGTGACGGTGTATGAGGACACGGAGCGGATTTCCGCAGCCTTGCGCGCGGGCGCCTGCGGTTATCTCTTGAAGCGTTGCACGCCGGCGGAGCTGGTTTCCGCCGTCCGCGAGGCCCGGATGGGTGGTGTGCCAATGCCCCGCGAAATTGCCCGCAAGGTCATCGCTTCCTTTCAACAACCGCATGTGGTCGCAACGGGAGTGGATGAGCTCAGGCCCAGTGAACGGAAAATACTGGAATTACTGGCCACGGGGCTGCCCAACAAGGAGATTGCCGGCCGGCTGAATTTGAGCCCCGGGACCGTCCGGTGGCATCTGGAAAACATCTACGGCAAGCTGCGGGTGCATTCGCGCACGGAAGCCGTTCTAAAATTCCGCTCCATAAAAACCACCTAGTCGATATCCCGGCGCGTGGTTCCACAATTCACGGTGGAGGGACCGGGAAAATCAACCCCGGTGTGCGGTTTTTTCAGGGCACAAAACGGGGTGTTGGTTGCAGAATACAATGCTGCAACCCTGACATTCGTCAGGCTAGGCAGGTCATTGAATTTGGCTATGATTGGCCAATAATAATCACCCAAGCTGTTTTCAAAACTACACGTTTATGAAGCCAATCACCCTTCCTCATTACAAAACCGGTTCCGTTTCAGCCGTGGTACTGTCATTGCTTTGCTCCGCTACGATTGCCTTTGGGCAGTTGCAATGGAGTTCGTACGATACCAGTGGCAACCTCCTCAATGCCAATGTCGCCACGGGCGGCGATGTGGCGTCCGGCAGCGTGACCTTTACGGTCCCGGCCAACACGCGGATGTTTTTCATCACCAGGAGCTTTACGCCGATCGTTTTGTCACAGGCGAACTGCTTCGGCGGTGGTGACGTTCAAATTTTCCGCTTCGGGCGGAATTACCGGCGTGGCGCAAAAGACGGTGGAGTGGGGTTTGTACAACTCTATGGGGACGGCCAGTCTGGCTGATGACGCAGGCATGTTTGGCGGCTGGACCGGGAGCACCGTTGAAGGTCTGGTTCACACAAATGCGTCGGCCGATTTGTTTACCGGTGCCAGCACAGGCCAGGGCAAGAGCGTCACGGGCGCGCCGACCGACGGCACGATCTATACCAATCAGATCCGGTTGTTCTTGAAGACCGCGCCCAACCAGGTCGCCTTGGGCAGCAGCAGTTCCACTTTGGGCGCTGCCGGCATCGCGATGAATGGGGCAAACATTACCTCGCGGCTTTACACCAATCCGGGCATCTGGACGAACACCGTCGATGAATTTGCATTAATGTTCAACAACACTACGGCCAGTTCCGGTCACGGTGACGCTGAGCGCCGTTGGTCTGGGGAATTCGCTGACTTGGGACGCCAGCGGCGCCAATCCCGTTACGCCGACGGACGGTTCGGGCAATTGGTCAACGACTAACGCCAACTGGTCCAGCGGCGTTGGCGGCGCCATCGGCGCGAGTGATACTGTTTGGATCCCCGGTTATAATGCGGTCATTGGCGCGAACAATGGTGCTGCGGGCACGACTCACCATTACGGATCCTGCCCGTGACAGTTTCCAACCTCACTTTCAATGCGCCAGGGAGCGGGAGTTACAATATTGTCGGTAATACGCATGATTTTAACGGGCACCCCGACTATCACCGTCGCCAGCGGCGTCACCGCCACCAACAGCGCGCAATTGGGCGGCACGGGCTTCACGAAGGCCGGCAACGGGGAGTTCGTGTTGCTGCCGTCCGTGGCGGCCACCAACGTTGGCGCGACCACGGTCAATGCGGGCACACTCTTTATGGCAGGCACGGCGGTCAACAGTCTAAACGACAATGTGACGGTGAATTCCGGCGCAACCCTATTGGTTCCCAGCAGCGTGGGTATGAATCCGGCTAGCACGCTTACGATTAATGGCGGGACAGTGACAAATATGGGTCTGGGTGGCACCTCGACTGAAACTCATAACCTCGTCGTCTTTGACAACAACGGCACCCTGGCTTACGGCCCGGCCGGCTCGGCCCAACTGAACGTGACCAATTTTGACTTCCGCAGCGGCTTGGAAGCTTTCCCAAAATTTCCAGGAACCTTCACCAATAATTTCAGCGTTAAATCAACGGCGGGCGCTATGGCCATCCAGAACCGCGTTAATAATTCGGGGGCCGGTGGACAAGGAGTCACTCTAACGGTTCTCGCCGGTACAATGATTCTGGATTACCCGAACCCGCCACCGAATGGCGATTCGACGGCGGGTGGCCAAAAACTCGATCAGCTTACCCCGTTGACCCTGGGTGGTGGCACCCTGTTCGGTCGTTTCAATGCCGCGGCCAGCCGCTCGGAAGTGGTTTCGAGCACCATTATCCAACCCGGTGGAGCTTCCGTCTGGCTGACCAACAATGCCGCTAATGGCAGTGGTGGCTATTCGATTGCCTTGAACGCGTTCAGCCGGAGTGTCGGTGGCACGGTGGATTTCTCGGTGGGCGGCACGAGCACGGGTGGCAAGACTCTCACCACCACCACTGCCAATATCAACAGCATCCTGGGCGGTTGGGCGACATATGCTGGAGGCGATTGGGCGGTGGGCACGACCGATTGCGCCCTTGGCTGCGTCCAGCTATGAGGCAAGCACCGACCCGACCACTTGGGGTCCGGCCAGCAATGTGACTCTGAACGCGAGCACGATAGCCCCCGTTGGTGACGGCACGAATATCAATTCATTGAGACTCACTGCGGCCGCCACGGTCACGCTGGGTGGCACGCTGACGCTGAATTCCGGGGGTCTGCTCGCTACTGGCAGCGGCGCGACGGCGATTACCGGTGGAACGCTGAAAGGCGGCAGCGGGGCCGACCTCATTGTTCACCAGTACAGCTCGGGCGATTTGACGATCAGTTCAACACTGGCCGACAACGGCAGTGCCACGGCGTTGACGAAATCCGGCCCCGGCCGACTGGTCCTTTCCGGGACGGACAACATGACTGGTAACAACTATCTCAATGGCGGCATTGTTGCGGTGGACAATCTGGCTGAATTGGCCGGCGGATCATTGGTCATGAACAATGGAACGTTAAGCTATACCGGGTCAGGCGAGACCAGTTCCCGATCGGTGGTCCTGGCCGGCCTCGGCGGCACCTTTGATATTGAGGGCAGCGCGACCGTGACGCAAACAACGCCCATCATCAGCGGTGGTGGTGCCACTCATGCCTTCAATGGTGTCACCCTTAATTTGGGCGATTGGGGCGGGTTGACGAAGACCGGCAGCGGCAAGTTGGTGCTCGACAACAATAACGTTTATAACGGACCCACCGTCGTCAGCAACGGCGTGCTTTGGGTCAATGGAACCAATTCACTGACCGGCACGAGCGGCGGAACCAATTATTCGGGCGGCGGCACCTTCACCGTTTATGGCGGCACGCTGGGTGGAACGGGGATGATTTCCGGCGCCGTTGACATCAAGAGCGGCGGAACCATTGCGCCCGGCGACGATATTGGCACGTTGACACTGGGATCCGGCCTTACACTGGAAGGCGGTTCAACGAGCCTCTTTGGGGAACAGAACGGTTCCAGCGGTGATGTGCTGCAGGTTCAAGGTAATTTGACGATACAACCCAACTGCACCATCGCAGTCGGTGTTCTGGGTGGAGCGCTGGAGCCAACCACCAACACCATCATTACCTACACGGGAACCAAGACCGGTTCATTTAATCCGACGGTGGCGCTGGTGGGCGGCTCGATTGACAGTTCCATCAGCATCGATGAAAGCACGCCCGGCCAGATCAAATTGGTGGCCGTTCCGCAGGTGGCGATCACCAGCCAGCCGCAGGACCTCATCGTTTCCACCAATGACCCCGCGACCTTCACTGTATGCGCCACCGGCAGCGCGCCCATCGGCTATCAATGGTATTTCTACGGCAACAACACCAACAACACGCCGGTGCTGGAACTCAATGCCACCAACTCCAGCTTTACCATCCCCAACGCGCAACCTACCGACAAGGGTTTGTATGCCGTGGTGGTTTCCAACAATTATAATTCCGTGCACGAGCCGGTTTGCCAGTCCTGATTGTCGGCGATGTGTGTCCGGTCCTCAATGGACCCTTTGATCAGACCGTCATTCAAGGCAACAATGCCACCTTCAGCACCACCGTCGTCATCGCCAATCCGGATCCGACCTTCCAATGGCAGACCAACAGCGTGAACGTGGCTGGCGCGACCAACACCGGTTTGACGCTGACCAATGTTCAATATGCGGCTCTCAATGGCGCCACGGTTTCCGTCATCGCCAGCAATGCCGCCTGCATGACGTCACGAACAGCGCGACACTGACGGTTATCGTGACGCCAGTCATCACTCCGCAACCGACCAACATGACGGTCAATGTGGGTGACACGGCCATCTTTCACTTCCGGCGCCACGGGCGTTCCCACACCGGGATTGCAATGGTTTAAGAACAGCGCGGCCATCGCCGGTCAAACCAACAGCACGCTGACCATCGCCAACGCGCAGGGATCCGATATTGCGAATTATCAGCTGGTGGCCACCAACACCGCCGGCTCGGTCACCAGTTCCGTTGCCCGGCTGACCGTGAATTCCACGACGCTGGCCGCGACGGCGTTGGCCCCAGCCAACGGAGCGACCGGCGTTTGCTATGACACGCCGCTGTATGTCACCTTCAATGGCCCGGTTTCCATCGTCAATTCCGGCAAGATCCGCATCTACAACTCCACCAACTCCGCCACGCCGGTGGATACGATTGACATGAGTTCCAACAGCGTGGTGATCAGCGGCGGCATCGGGCTGACGAACAACATCCAGCCGCACAGCCTGTTCTCCGGCGATTCCCAGGTGATCAATTACTTCCCGGTCATCGTCACTGGCAATACGGCTGCGATTTATCCGCATTCAGGCGTGATGACCAGCAATCAGACTTACTACGTGACCGATGGACAACGGCATCGTCGCGGACAGCACGGGGGCGTATTTCGCGGGCATCTCGGACACGAACGCCTGGCGGTTCACGACCAAACCGACCGGTCCGGCCAACCCGACCAATCTGGTTGTGGCGGCCGATGGCAGCGGCGATTTTGTCACCGTGCAAGGGGCGGTGGACTCCATAGCTCCCGGCAACACCAATTACACGCTGGTCAACATCCGCAGACGGTAACTACGTGGAAATCGTGGATATCTCGGGCAAGAACAACATCACCTTCCTCGGACAAAGCCGTGCCGGAACGGTGGTGGGTTATCCCAATAACAACAATATCAATGGCACCACCGCCGCGCGTATGGCGTTCAAAGTCAATGGCAGCGACATCAAGCTCGAGAATCTGACCATTACCAACGGCACGCCGCAGGGCGGTTCGCAGGCCGAGGCGCTGCTGATTTACAACAATGGTTTGCGGTGCGTCGTGGACAACTGCGATATCAAGAGCCGGCAGGACACCATCCTGATCAATGCCAGCACATCGCAAGGCTACTTCAACAACTGCCGGGTGGTGGGTAACTTTGATTACATCTGGGGTGTCGGCGTCGGCTACTTCAACAACTGCGTGTTCCACACGATTACGAACAACCTGTCCAGCTCCTACAACCTGACGGCGGCACGCACGCTCACCTCCGCGCTCGCAGAGCGCCACTACTCCGTGGGTGAATCCGAACGGCACAACTTATTCGGCCTACGGTTTCTCGTTTGTGAACTGCACCTTTGAGGCTGACCCGGGCGTCACCAACATCACCCTGGCTGGTTCCAATGGCACCGCCGGGGGCTTGGATTCATGGGCGCTAAGCCGATTCGATATCGGCGCGTACGTGGGGCCGGTCGCGCTTTCGAACACGTATGTTTTCTGGCAATACAGCAATACAGATCTGGCCGGTAATCCCATCTCGTTCCCGGGCCTCCAGACAATCGGTGTGACCAATGGCGACCCGCGCCTGCTGGCCGCTACGAATCCCGTAATCTGGTTCTCCGGCTGGTTACCACTAATGGCGCCCAACATCCTTGGCCAGCCGATCAGCCTGACTGTCAACGCCGGCCAAAGCGCGAGCTTTACGGTCACCGCCGACGGCATTCCGGACCCGACCTACCAATGGGTGAAGGACACCACCAACCTCATTGGACAGACCAGTCCCATGCTCTCGATCGGCACCGCCAGCGGGCTGGATATCGGCACGTATTATGTAATCGTCGCGAATGCCGGCGGCAGCGTCAACAGCACCAATGCCATGTTGACGGTGAATCCGCCAACCGCACCGTCAAGCCTTGCTTCACCTTCCGTTGACAACAGCGGAAACGTCCAGTTCACCATCAATGGTGCGCTCGGATCAGCGGGCTTCGGTTACCGTGTTTGGGCGACGACCAACCTCGCGTTGACGCCGGTTACCGGCACCTGGACGCTGCTCACAAACGACGTTTTCGGCACCGGTCCGGTGATCTTCACCGATCCGGCGAGCGGTCTGCCCCAACGGTTTTATCTGATTACCGTGCCTTAAGTGGGTCCGATTTGCGCAAACACGGCGGACAAAAGTCCGCCGTGTTTTTTTTGCAGTTAGAGCAGCCTCTACTTCGAATTTCGCAAGGTTTGCAGAAATGGTTTGCCTTGTTCTTGCAACCGTTCTTCCAGCCGCTTCGTGCAATCACAATTACTGCAAGCCCACGGTTCGGTGCCACTCTCGTGCCGGCAATTCTTGCGGCTGTGCGCGTCTTTGACGCTTAACAGCTCGAAATATTCCTCCCAATAAGGCCGTTCCTCAGCCAGTGGTGTGGTGCAAAAACAGATTTCCACCCAGCGAGCCACGCCGTCATCCCCGAGGCGCGCCTGTTGCATGTCCCAGTCATATTCATCGCCGGCGATTGAGCCGCGGCCGAGCGAGCCATTGGCAATGGCTTGCAACAGCGGCTTTTCCTGTCCGGCTTTGACCCGCGCTTTGACGAGATAACGCATGGTGGAAGATAGCCCACCGTGAAACGATATGCCATCACCGGGAGCACCGGCATCTTGCCGGCCTGTAGCTCCATGGGAACCTCGCCGGCGGGATGCGAGCGCTCCCGGCTACAAGAGTGGCGATTGTTCATTGCCGGTTCGGGGACCGATTTGCATCTTTCCGACCACGACCGCGCCGTCTTCAATAATCAGGTTTTTGGCGTCCACGTTGCCGAAGAATCGGGCGGTGGACTTCAAAGTGACCGTATCCTGGGCGCGAAGGTTGGCTGCGAGTTCACCGGCAATTTCCGCCGAGCCAACCTTGATCGGGTCCGGCCACCGAAAATGATTTTCCGCCGGAATGATCAAATGCTCGGCGGTCAGGCTGCCTTTGATGTCGGCGGTGGAGTAAATGGTCAGGGAACCCAGGGCCGCCAGTTTGCCATGAAATTTTCCCCTGATGACTGCGTCACCGACGATGCTTTCGGTGTTGAAAACATAGCCTTTCGGTTCAACGGTGAACGCGCCCTTGGTCTTGAAGTTTTTGGCCAGGGCGCTGGTGATGCGGTAATCGTGCAGGTCCACGTACTGGCTGCACCGCTTGCACATGGTGGATTCGGCGGAGGCCGGGATGTCCAGTTCGGCGCCGCACTCGAAGCAGGTGATGTGTTTTTGCCTGGGGGCGCGCGCCGGCGTCTTCGGCGGCGGGCGAAGGATTTCCTGGACGCGCAGGTGTTGTCCGCACTTCTTGCAAATGGTGGAAAAGGCCGCGCGCGGCTCCGCCTGCTGATGGCCGCAATGGGGGCAGGCCAGCAGGACCTTGTCCTGTTTCTTCGCCGGCATTCAATGTGTTTCCACGCCGCCCGGGGCCGCGCGGTTTTTAACGTCCCATCCTGGCGGGTTCGGGAGTTTTCGGCGTTTCCGGAGAGCGCGGCGGCGGCGCCGTGGGCGCCACTTTGTTCGGGTTTACCTCCGTTTTGCCGACGTAAGTCACGCCTTCCTCGATGACCAGCTTGGTGGCGCGAATGTCGCCGAACAATTCGGCCTTGGATTTGATTTCGATTTTTTCCTTGGCGTTGATGTTGCCGTGGACCTTGCCGCGGACCACGACGGATTGCGCATTGATGTTGCCGTTGATGACCGCGCCGTCGCCGAGCTGCAGGGTGCCGTCGGTGTGGATTTCCCCTTCCAATTTGCCGTCGAGAGACAATTCGCCGGAGAACTTGATGTTGCCTTTGATTTCAACATCCGAGTTCAATACATTTTTTGAGGAGCCTGTTGTGTTCATGTTGTCAGCCATTGTTTTTCCTTGTTTAGTTAAGACTCTATTAACGCACCGGGAAGAGGAGGCGTCAAAAAAATTATTCGACATTTTTCCCGGGTGGGCGGCGGTTTGAAAATATGACCGGCTCCGGCAGTTTCACTCTAATGCGGTGCCGGCCCCTGAACCACTTCGGCGAGATCGTCTGGGCGAAGCCATTTGGCATAGGCGGCTTTGACGTCACGCGCGGTCAGCTTCACGTAAATGTGTGCCGCCCGGGTCGGTTCATCGAGCGGCAGATTGAGCACGGAACGCGAAAGCCAGCCCTGGGCAATATAGTTCACGCTGGATTCTGACAGAGGAATGTCGCGCAGCAGCATCAGCGTGGCCTGATGCAATTCTGGCGAAGTCACTTTCTTCGTCTGGATTTCCTTGAGGTCGCCCAAAATGACCGCGCGTGCCTTGGCCACGTTCGGCGGGTCACAGGCGTATTCAACCTGATAAACCCCGCGGGTCAGGCCGACGTTGAACGACGAATCCACAAAATAAACCAATCCGGCCTTCTCGCGGAGATCACGGTACAGGCGCGTTGCATAAAAGCCGCCGCCCAGCACATGATTGCCCAGTTGCAACGCGTAATAATCCGCGTTCGTGCGGGTGAGCGTCAACGTTTCCGCCAAGGTGACCTTGTCCTGTACGCGGCTGGAATCCGGCACGTGCGTCAGGGACGGCGCATTGATCGGCGCTGTCGGGAACAAGGTGTTGGGTTTCGGGCCTTCGGCCTTCCAGTCGCCAAAGTATTTTGAAATGACCGCCACGGCGTTGTCCGGCGTTACGTTGCCAATGACCACGATGGTTGTCAGGTCGGGCCGGAACACGTAATGATAATAATCCCTCACGTCCTGGATTGTCAGGGCATTGACGGTGCCGGGCGTCGTTTCCCGTTGCGTCGGATCGGTTTTGGGAAACAGCACCGCCCGAAGCGCGCGGCCAGCCAGATAATCCGGGCTTTGCAGTTCGCCGGCCACGGAAGCGGCCAGTTGCGGCTGGACGATTTTAAAATCGTTTTCCGGCAACGCGGGAGAAAGTTCGTTGTCGGCGAGCAGTTGCACACCGCGTTCAAACTGGTCGGTCAGAACCTGGAGCGAGAAATCCGTGCCCGCCGATTCGTTTGCGCCGATGTCGTCGAGCGCCTTCTGAAAGGCCAGACGATCCAGCGATTTCGTGCCGAACGAGAAAAGCTGGTCCAGCGCCTGATCCACGCCGTCTTTGCCGGGAGGCATTTGCACCTTGCCATTGTTTTTAACCCGGCCATAAACGCTCACGGTGTCGCTGATGGTTTCCGGCTGCACAATGAGTTTTATACCATTGGGCAGATTGGTGACAAATGGGTTCAGCGTGGACGGGGGAATTTCAATCTGTTCCGTCACTTTTCGCGCCCATACCGGCAGTTTGACGCCCGTGGTTTTCGAGGCAGCAAATGATTCCTTGCCACCGAAGCTCTTTGAGGAAATGGGCTTGCCGGAAGGTTGCGGCGTGAGAATGGCCGAAATGGCGTGATCAAAATCCAGATACTGCTGCGCCACGCGATTGACGTCGGCAACCGTGACCTGGCGGATGGCGGTGATGTCGTCGTCCGGTGATTGCCGTCCTTCAATGGCCACGGCGTCCGACCACGCCGAAGCCAGACCGGACACGGAATTTTTCTGAAGTTCGGCACTGGCAATTTCACGCCGTTTCGCCGCTTCAACCAAATCCGCCATGACGCCGTTGGTCACTTCCGCGGCCAGGATGTCCCGCACTTGTTGCAACAGGTTGGTTGAATCGCCGCCGGCGGGAAACCCGGCAACGGCATAACCCAAACCAGCCTTGGGCAGATCGTCGTAATCGAACGATGCGAAGAGCGCCTTGCCCTCCGGCACCAGCCCGTAGAGCTTGCCGCGCTGGCTGCTTAATACGTCCGACAGGATTTGCGCGGCGGCATAATCGGGGCTGTCCGAGCCGGGCAACCGGAACGTGATGGCGACCAGACCGTACGGCAGATCAGTGTCCTGCCGCATCGTCTCCGGCTTGTACCGGTTCAAGATGAAAATCCGGTCGAGCGGGCAGTTCCGCCGCGGGAATGCCGCCAAAAATTGTCTTCACGTGTTCCAACGCCTGCGCCGGTTCCACATCGCCGACGATGATGAGGATGGCATCATTGGGCGTGTACCAGGTGTTGTGGAATTGCCGCAACATGGCATCGGTGGTTTTGTCGAAGGATGGCCGGGTGCCCAATCCGGTTTGATCATAGGGCGTGTCTTTGAACATGGCCGCCAACAGTTTTATGTAGAAAACATATTCGGGGTTGGACAGATCCTGTGCGACCTCCTGGTCGATGGCGCCCCGTTCCTTGTCCCATAATTCCTCGCTTGGCAAAAGGTCCCGCATCCGGGTGGCTTCAAGATGCAAGGCTACATCCAAATGTTCGACCGGGGTGGTAAAAAAATACCGCGTGACCGGGTGCTGGGTGTTCGCGTCAAAGTCGCCACCCATGGACGCCGAAATATCGGCCAATTGGTCCGCCGACAATCCCGGACTGCCACGAAACATCATGTGCTCGGTGGCGTGGGCCATGCCCGGAAAATTCGTGGGACACTCGTCCGCGCCGACGCGGTAATTGATCATCGTGGTGACCACGGGCGCGAGCGTGTTGCGAACAATGATGACCTGCAGCCCGTTCGTGAGCGTGGCGCGCAAGACGTCCCGGCCGGGGGAATTTTCGCCGGTCGCTGCGCCACTGACGAACAGCCAGGTGAGCGCGAGGAAAAAAACGGCAGCGAACAAAAAGGAACGAGCGGTTTGATTTTTAGCCATCATAAATTTGGTGTTGAGACAACCATAGTGATGCGCTGTTCAAGCGCGAGCGAAAAGTTAATTCGACCACGGATGCACACGGACAGACCCAGCGCGGCGCAGCCGCAACCAACCATCGGCAAAACAATTCCTTTGTCCCCATTGCCTTGTCGGCTTCCCCGCCGTCGGACAGAGGAATGGGGACAAAGGAATTTAATAATGAACCCAACCACACGGCCTGGAAAACAATTGGCATTTCCTGTCGCGGAGAATCAGCGCCTCCAGAAATCTTAGTCGAAAATGCACGGACTATTGCCATTGTATTACAGATGGAGTGGTGGGACGGGCAGTCCTTCCGTCTGCGCGACGGCAGCCGCCCGCCGCTGGCGCTGCGATATACGACGGCGCGCGCGGAGTAACGCGCCCGAGGCGCCGAGGAAACAAATCCGTGTTCATCCGTGTCATCCGTGGTTAAAATTCCCCTGTGAATTTGGATTTGGAAAAATTATGCGCGATGGCGTCCGCGGAAGTTGAAGAGACATTGGCGGCGCTGCCCAAACCCTTGCGCGAGCGGGCCAGACAATTGCCCGTGACGTTCGAGCGCGTTCCGAACGCCGGTTTGCAGGCGGATGGCATTGAACCGGACACGCTGGGTTTGTTTACCGGGGCGGAATTTGCCGAGGAAGGCAATGTGCCGATGCCGCCACAAATCATTTTGTTCCTGGGAAATCTCTGGGATCTGGCGGATGGGGAAGAGAAGGTTTTTCGTGAAGAAGTACAGACGACATTTCTGCATGAGCTGGGCCATTATCTGGGTTTGGACGAGGATGAACTCACGGAAAGAGGCCTGGAATAAGGCTTTTAATGAAGCAAAAAAATTATCAAAAATCTCTTGCGCGCGGGGCGGGGACTGGTAATCTTTTAAAAGCTTTCCGCGTGGCGGAAGAAACGACTGGCTGAAAAGCCTGTTGACATATGGCGCGGGTTTGATAAAGTGCGCGCCCTCGAAACTCGAACTGAGATGCCGAGTTGAAAGAAATGATTCGGCTCTCAGGTTTTTTGTCCCCCGAATGGGAAGCGGAGTGGGGCGGGTTTTGGTGTGATTTTTGGTGTTTTGAACACCGATTGCTCTTTGAAAATTGAATTGTGCGATTAGTGAGAGCCCCTTCTAGGCTGGCCAGTTAGTTGGCCGGTCATGAAGGTTTTAACCATTAAAAAGTAAAGCTGCCTGATTTTACGATCAGGCAGGAATCAACTAACGTTTTTTACGGAGAGTTTGATTCTGGCTCAGAACGAACGCTGGCGGCGTGGATAAGACATGCAAGTCGAACGCTGATTTGCGGGTAGCAATATTTGCAAGTCGGAGTGGCGCAAGGGTGCGTAACACGTGGGCAATCTGCCGTGAAGTCTGGAATAACTCGCTGAAAGGCGAGCTAATACCGGATGTGAAAATCGGGAGGCATCTTTTGATTTTCAAAGCTGGGGACCGCAAGGCCTGGCGCTTCACGATGAGCCCGCGGCCTATCAGCTAGTTGGCGAGGTAACGGCTCACCAAGGCTAAGACGGGTAGCTGGTCTGAGAGGACGACCAGCCACACTGGAACTGAGACACGGTCCAGACACCTACGGGTGGCAGCAGTCGAGAATTTTTCACAATGGGCGAAAGCCTGATGGAGCGACGCCGCGTGGGGGATGAATGGCTTCGGCCCGTAAACCCCTGTCATTTGCGAACAAATTGGTTCAATTAACACCTGAACCATTGATAGTAGCGGAAGAGGAAGGGACGGCTAACTCTGTGCCAGCAGCCGCGGTAATACAGAGGTCCCAAGCGTTGTTCGGATTCACTGGGCGTAAAGGGTGCGTAGGCGGTCGGGTAAGTCTGATGTGAAATCCCGCAGCTTAACTGCGGAACTGCATTGGATACTATTCGGCTTGAGGAGTGGAGGGGAGACTGGAATTCTCGGTGTAGCAGTGAAATGCGTAGATATCGAGAGGAACACCAGTGGCGAAGGCGAGTCTCTGGACACTTCCTGACGCTGAGGCACGAAAGCCAGGGGAGCAAACGGGATTAGATACCCCGGTAGTCCTCGCCCTAAACGGTGCGCATTTGCTGTGAGCGGAATCGACCCCGCTCGTGGCGAAGCTAACGCGTTAAATGCGCCGCCTGGGAAGTACGGCCGCAAGGTTAAAACTCAAAGAAATTGACGGGGGCCTGCACAAGCGGTGGAGTATGTGGCTCAATTCGATGCAACGCGAAGAACCTTACCTGGCCTTGACATGCAAGTGGTAGAACCATGAAAGTGGGACGACCCCGCAAGGGGAGCTTGCACAGGTGCTGCATGGCTGTCGTCAGCTCGTGTCGTGAGATGTTGGGTTAAGTCCCGCAACGAGCGCAACCCCTGTGTCCTGTTGCCACCCGGTCGCAAGACTGGAGCACTCTGGACAGACTGCCTCGCTTCAACGAGGAGGAAGGTGGGGATGACGTCAAGTCAGGATGGCCCTTACGGCCAGGGCTGCACACGTACTACAATGCCCGGCACAAAGGGAAGCAAGACCGTAAGGTGGAGCAAATCCCCAAAAACCGGGCCCAGTTCAGATTGTCGTCTGCAACTCGACGGCATGAAGCTGGAATCGCTAGTAATGGCGCATCAGCTACGGCGCCGTGAATACGTTCCCAGGCCTTGTACACACCGCCCGTCACATCATGAAAGCCGGTTGCACCCGAAGCCGCCCCTTAAAAGGTGTCGAAGGTATGACTGGTGATTGGGATGAAGTCGTAACAAGGTAGCCGTAGGGGAACCTGCGGCTGGATCACCTCCTTTCTAAGGAGAAACCACGGGTCCGAGGTCACAATCGGACTTCCGAGGTCGAACGACTCGCAAGAGTCGGACCGGCTTAAGCTAATCGCACAATTCAGTTTTCAAAAGCATTGCTCTTTGAACAAACAAGTGGAAGAGATCGAACTCTGACGAATGCGGAATGCGGAGTTCGGAATGCGGAGTAAAACATTTCCGCAATCCGCACTCACAACTCCGCATTTAACTGTGGGGCTGTAGCTCAGTTGGTAGAGCGGCAGCTTTGCAAGCTGTAGGTCAGGGGTTCGAATCCCCTCAGCTCCACCAACTCATTTACGATTGATGATTTACGATTTACGATTTGACCCTGATTGATCCGGGGAACGTAAATCTGAAATCGTATATCGAAAATCACCGGGGCGTGTAGCTCAGTTGGTTAGAGCATGCGCTTGATAAGCGCAGGGTCACTGGTTCGAGTCCAGTCACGCCCACCATTTTTCGCAGAGCGAAAAAATGCCGCGGCGAAGCGCAGCGAGGGCGGGCCGGAACGCCAGCCACTTGATTTGAAAACAATTTACCGAAGCAGATCAACCGGGTGTAGTGGCCTGGATGGCTTGGTTCGGCGTGTTCTTTGACAACTACACATAGGTAAAACACTAGGGCAGAATTAATACAATTCGCTGAGTGACCATCGGCAACGATGGTTTCTTTTGTGATCAAGCTACTAAGGGCTTATGGTGAATGCCTTGGTGCCAAGAGGCGATGAAGGACGTAGTAAGTTGCGATAAGCCACGGGGAGCCGCAAGCAGGCTTTGATCCGTGGATCTCCGAATGGGACAACCCAGCCGGTTTTACAACCGGTTATCATTGGATGAATTCATAGTCCAATGAAGCGAAACGCGGTGAAGTGAAACATCTCAGTAACCGCAGGAAAAGAAAACGAACTGATTCCGTCAGTAGTGGCGAGCGAAAGCGGAACAGCCTAAACCGGGAGGACTTGTCTTCCCGGGGTTGAGGGACCTCGATGTGGGAGTGTGAGAGTTAGCAGAATCTTCTGGAAAGTTGAGCCATAGACCGTGACAGCCGGGTACGCGAAAACTCAAACACCTCTAGAGGTATCCCAAGTAACACGGTGCACGTGAAACTCTGTGTGAATCCGTCCGGACCACCGGATAAGGCTAAATACTCCTTGGCAACCGATAGTGAACTAGTACCGCGAGGGAAAGGTGAAAAGAACCGCTGCTAGCGGAGTGAAATAGTACCTGAAACCATATGCCTACAATGTGTAGGAGCCATGCCGCAAGGCGTGGTGACTGCTTGCCTTTTGCATAATGAGTCTGCGAGTTATTGTCAGTGGCCAGCCTAAAGTTCTCTGAACTGGAGGCGAAGGGAAACCGAGTGCCAACAGCGCGATTAGTCGCTGGCAATAGACCCGAAGCGGAGGTGATCTACTCTTGAGCAGGTTGAAGCCCAGGTAACACTGGGTGAAGGACCGAACTCGTAGATGTTGAAAAATCTTGAGATGACTTGAGAGTAGGAGCGAAAGACTAATCAAACCCCGTGATAGCTGGTTCTCTCCGAAATCGCTTGAGGGCGAGTGTTGTGGAAGTACCCAATGGAGGTAGAGCACTGAATGGCTTAGGGGCCCCACCAGGCTGCCAAAACCAATCAAACTCCGAATACCATTGGTCTCAGTATCACAGCAATCAGGCTATGAGTGATAAGATCCATGGCCGAGAGGGCAACAGCCCAGACCATCAGCTAAGGTGCCTAAACGTGATTAAGTGGAAAGGATGTGACGTTGCTTAGACAGTGAGGATGTTGGCTTAGAGGCAGCCATCATTTAAACAGTGCGTAATAGCTGACTCATCGAGCGATGTCGCGCCGAAAATGATTGGCGATTAAATCACGTACCGAAGCTATGGATTCAATTCTGATTCGTCAGAGTTGAGTGGTAGGAGAGCGTAATCAATGCGTTGAAGCGGAACGGAAACGGACCGTCGAGCGTTGATTAGTGAGAATGCAGACACGAGTAGCGATAAACCAGGTAAGAATCCTGGTCGCCGTAAACCCAAGGTTTCCTGGGCCAGGTTCGTCCCCCCAGGGTTAGCCGGGAGCTAAGATGAGGCCGTAAGGCGTAATCGATGCACAGCAGGTTAAATATTCCTGCGCTGGACAAGAATTAGCTATGAGATGACGCATGGAGAGACATTGACTAGGCTACTGAATCCTGAGCTTAGCCTTCGGGCGAAGCGTATCAGTGGGTCTCCGTGCCGAGAAAAGCTTCATAGTATGTCTTGTTCACCCGTACCGTAAACCGACACAGGTGGGTGAGTGTAAGCGCACTCAGGCGCGCGAGAGAAACCTCTCTAAGGAACTCGGCACATTAGCCTCGTAACTTCGGGAAAAGAGGTGCTTGAAACCGCATCAGCAATGGCGCGGCGTAAAGCCACAGTAAATTGCGTTTAGCGACTGTTTAACAAAAACACAGCTCTCTGCAAAGTTGTTAAAACAACGTATAGGGAGTGACAAGTGACCAATGCGGAAAGATTAAGAGATCTTGTTAGCCGTAAGGCAAAGCTCGGTCTTTAAGTCCCCGTGAATGTCGGCCGTAACTATAACGGTCCTAAGGTAGCGAAATTCCTTGTCGGGTAAGTTCCGACCTGCACGAATCTTGTAACGACTGAACGACTGTCTCGGAGAGGATCTCGGCGAAACTGTAACGGCGGTGAAGATGCCGCCTGCCCGCAGTAGGACGGAAAGACCCTATGCACCTTTACTGTAAGCTCGTATTGTGTTCTGGTTAACGATGCGTAGCGTAGGTGGGAGACTTCGAAGCGGGGGCCTCGGTTCCCGTGGAGTCGCAATGTGAAACACCACTCTTCGCTAATTAGGATTCTAACCTCAAGCTGTCATCCAGCTGGGGGACAGTGCGTGCGGGTCAGTTTGACTGGGGCGGTTTCCTCCCAAAGAGTAACGGAGGAGCGCTAAGCTTGGCTCAGTACGGTTGGCAACCGTACGTCGAGGGTATGGCTAGAAGCCAGGTTAACTGTGAGACCTACAAGTCGAGCAGGTGCGAAAGCAGGCCCAAATGATCCGACGTTTTAATGTGGAATTGACGTCGCTCATCGGACAAAAGGTACGCTAGGGATAACAGGCTGATCGGGTCCAAGAGTTCATATCGACGACCCGGTTTGGCACCTCGATGTCGACTCGTCGCATCCTGGGGCTGGAGAAGGTCCCAAGGGTCCGGCTGTTCGCCGGTTAAAGCGGCACGCGAGTTGGGTTCAGAACGTCGTGAGACAGTTCGGTCCTTATCCACTGTGGGCGCAGGAGACTTGAGGGGTTCTAACCTTAGTACGAGAGGACCGGGTTAGACGCACTTCTGGTGTGGCAGTTGTTCCGTCAGGGGCATCGCTGCGTAGCCATGTGCGGAAGAGATAAGCGCTGAAAGCATCTAAGTGCCAAGCTCCTCCCAAGATAATGTCTCCCGGAGCGCAAGCTCCCTAAAGACCACGGGCAGACCACCCGTTTGATAGGCCAGAGGTGTAAGCGTCGTGAGACGTTTAGCTGACTGGTACTAATCGGTCGTGCGGCTTGATCGCTTATTTTTCGAATGGTGACTGGTTATATGTTCATTGTTTCATCGGGTAACCGATTTCAACGATTCAGCATTTAACGAATCACGCATCGAAGATAGCGATTTCAACTCGCGAATTGTAAATGCACCGTGTTCCCTGTGTGTAGTTTTCAGAGAATCGCCGAATCCGCTTCGGCAACGCTCTTTTGAAATTTAGTCAGACGGTGTTGGAATCGGCTGCTGCCTTCTGACTTCAGCCTTCTGACTATCAACTATTTTTGGTGGCCATAAAGCTGTGGTCCGACCCGATCCCATTCCGAACTCGGCCGTCAAACGCAGTCTTGCCGATGGTAGTAGTCCTATAGGTTCTGCGAGAGTAGGTTGCCGCCAGTCTTTCAAAAAAGCCGGAGAAACATAACTCCGGCTTTTTGCTTTTCAAGTGCAGTAGCGACTTCGATTCCCGCCGTTCGGCTGCCCAGCGGACAAAGATTAAAAGTTGATTATGGGTGATGGTTGGTTCAGTTTTGCGCCCGGACCGCTTCACCCGAACCCAATATAACCGGAAAGGACAACAACGTATGCAACGACCGACTTCTGTGACCGTGTTCGGAATCCTGAATATTGTGTTCGCCGCGTTCGGCGTCTTCGGGCTGATTTTCTCCATGGCCCTGTTCCACCTGCCAGCCGATTCGAATAACCCAGTCGTCAAGCTGATACACGAAAACCCGGCCTACGCCGCCTGGTTGAAGGCCAGCATTCTGTTGGGAGTGCCGAGTTGTGCTGGTCTTGCTGGCGGCCGGTATCGGCCTTTTGTGCCTCAAGTCCTGGGCGCGTATCCTCTCAATTGCCTACGCGATTTACGCCATCGTTTTCAGCATTGTCGGAACAGTGGTCAACTTCATGGTGATGGTTGTGCCCATGGCCGAACAAGCCCGACAGCAACAAGGGCCGGAAGCCGCTGCCGCCATTGGCGGGGCAATCGGTGGAACCATTGGCGGGTGTTTCGGCCTGATTTATCCCGTCCTGCTGCTCATCTTTATGACCCGTCCCAAAGTGGCGGCGGCATTTCGTCCGCCTCCCCTGCCTTGAAGGTAAAGCCAGATTAAGACCCGCCAAAGATTTTGAGTCCTTTGCGCTCTGGCAGTGCCAAGCTTCGTCGCCCTCCCGCTTATTCGTGTTCGCCAGGGTTCGGCGGGGCAAGTTGTGGTTGCCCGAGCGTCCACGTGCAGACATCACTCAATTTCTTTCCGTCGCGTTCCGCCTTGGCCGTAACCCGATTTTCGCCGGGGTTTAATTTCACGTTCTTCCAGACAAACACCCCATTCGTACTGTTTCGGTGATACCCTTCCGATTTTCCGTTCAACCACAACTCCACCGTCCTGGCGTTGGAATAGATTTTCACGTCCGTGACGGCGTTCGTGCGTTCGGTGAACCGGCGTTCAGTGATGTACAATACCGGTTCGTCCGACCAATTGGCCTTGTAAAAATAAAAGGCGTCCTTTTTTGTCTTGCGGTCGTAGGTCACCAGGCCCTTGTCGTTGCGGCCGGGAACGCCGCCTTCGTGGCGCGTGCTGACGGCAAAGTCGAACATATTCCAGACAAACGTGCCCCAGACATACGGCTCGCGATTTCATATGCTGCCCAGGCGGTTTCGTGGACTGTTCGCCTGCCATTCCTCCGGATGCCATTGGCCGCCGGTGCTGCGGTTGTTTCGGATTCTGCTCGTGTTGCTCCGGATTCGCGCCCGCGCCGTATTCGCTCACGCAAAAGCCGCCGTGCTGGCTGTCGTAACGGTGTTTATCCAGCAATTTGCCGGAATCGGCCAGGGTTCCCCAGCCGGCATACCAGCCCGGATAGATGTTCCAGCCGAGCAGATCGGGAATTTTGTTCATTTGCGGAAATCGGTCCGGTGCAGGTGGCGCCGATGGTCGGGCGCGTCGGGTCTTCGCTGTGCGCGAGATTGTTCAAGTCCTGCAACTCGCGTTCCGGGTCAGGGGTTTTCCCAAGCCCGATTTCGTTGAACAGGCTCCAGGTGAAAATCGAAGGGTGATTGATGTTTTGGCGGATCAGGTCAAGCAATTGGCCGCGCGAAGTTTCGGCAAATCGCGCCGAGGCGTTGATTTCGTTGACCTGCGGGATTTCCGCCCAGACCAGAATGCCCGCCTGGTCGCACAGGCTGTAAAAATAATCGCTGTGCTGGTAATGCGCGCAGCGGACGACCGTTGCGCCGATTTCCTGGATGAGCCGCATGTCCTCGTCCATGTCCGCGTCGGAAATCGCCCAGCCTTTGTTCCACCGGTCTTGATGCCGGTCCACGCCGTGCAGTGCGTAAGGCTTGCCGTTGAGGAAGAATCCCTTGTCCGGATCAACCCGGTAAAACCGCAGGCCGAGCGGCTGCGCGACCGAATCCACCACGCCGTTGGTCGAGCGCAATTCAACCACCGCCTGATAAAGGTAAGGGTCCGTTGCGGCCATTCCACAAATGCGGGTGCGGCACCGTCACGCGCAACCAGTACGGCGCCGTCACGTATTGGCCGCCAAAGTGACCGGCTGCCTGGTCTCGGCAATCTTTTTCCCCCTCGCATCCAGCACGGTCGCGACCAGCGTCAGCGACTGATTGTCCCGCGTGCCGTTGGAAATTTGCGCCGTCACGTCGAGCAACGCCATTTTCTTCGTGACGCTCGTTTGCAGCCAGGCGGCGCCGGGGGAGCCGTGGTCGGTGAGCGCGAAATTTTCCGCCGCCGTTTCAATCAAATGCACCGGCCGGTAGATGCCGCCATAGACGGAAAAGTCGCCGCTCAGCGGAGCGATGTCCGGTTCCCAGGAATTGCTCACCCGTACGGCTATCACATTCGTGCCGCTTCGTGGACAGATGCCCGGTGATTTCAAAACAGAAACGCGCCGAACCCGCCACGATGCTCGCCAAGAAAATCACCGTTCAGGTAAACGTCGGCGAACAGGCTCGCGGCTTCGAACCGCAGAAAATAGCGTTTGCCGGGTTGCGGCTTGAATTCCAGTTCCCGCCGATACCAGCCCGGCCCGCGGTAATAATCCTTGCCCTGTTGTGCTTCTTCCCAGCCCCAGTTGTGTGGGATGGAAATGGTTTGCCAATTGGTATCGCTCAAGTCCACGACTTCCGCACCCAGGATGTCACCGGGTTGGAAACGCCAGCCTGAATCCAGCAGCGTGTCTTGCCGGGCGGCAGAATTGAGGGCAAGCATCAGCGCGGAAATGAAAATAAAAAATCTGTGCATGGCACAAAATCTTGCCGGTAATTCCCTCCAAGGCAAATGGAATATTGACGCGGGCGAGCAAATGCCCCCGACCAGGCTAACCTCGCCGCCGCTTTACTTTGAGTTGCGTGGTGGCGTGCGCGAGCGCGGCCTGAACGCGCGCGGCTTCCTCGTCGCTGATTTTCTCCGCCAGACGCGCCTCGGCCCGGCGCAAGGCCTCCTCGGCCTTGGCCTCGTCAATGTTGTCGGCGTTGATGGCCATGTCGGTGAGCACGGCCACCCGGTCGCCGGTGACCTGCACGAAACCGTCACCGGCGCAGATGGAAATGGTTTCCTTGCCTTTCTGCGCGATGATTTCACCCGCCACCAACTGCGTCATCAGCGGCATGTGTTGCGGCAGGATGCCCATCTCACCTTCGGTGCCGGTGAGCGTGACCATGTCCACATCGTCGGAGAAAATTTTCGCTTCCGGCGTGACAATTTCGAGTTTTATGGTGGCTGCCATTTTTATTGGGAGGGTTGCCGTGTCGGCGACCCATTATTTGGGGACGGCGGCACGCCGTCCCTCCCGGTCATCATTCTTTAATTTCTTCAATTCCGCCCTTCATGTAGAAATTCTGTTCGGGCACCTCGTCGTGTTTGCCGTCCAGGATTTCCTTGAACCCGCGGACGGTTTCGGCCACGGGCACCTGTTTGCCCGCCCGGCCGGTGAACACTTCCGCCACCGAGAACGGCTGGCTCAGGAACCGTTGAATCTTGCGCGCGCGATACACGGTGAGCTTGTCGTCGGGCGAAAGCTCGTCCATGCCAAGAATCGCGATGATGTCCTGCAAATCCTTGTAACGCTGCAAAACCTTCTGCACGCCGCGCGCGACTTCGTAGTGTTCCTGCCCGACGATTTCCGGCGCCAGCGCGCGGCTGGTCGAGGCCAGCGGGTCCACGGCCGGATAAATGCCCAGCTCGGCGATGGCGCGCTCCAGCACGATGGTCGCGTCCAGGTGCGCGAACGTCGTGGCCGGCGCAGGGTCGGTCAAGTCGTCCGCCGGCACATACACGGCCTGGAACGAGGTGATGGATCCTTTCTTGGTCGAGGTGATGCGTTCCTGCAAATCGCCCATTTCGGCGGCGAGGGTCGGTTGGTAACCGACGGCGCTGGGCGTGCGGCCCAGCAAGCGCAGACACTTCCGAGCCGGCCTGCGAGAAGCGGAAAATGTTGTCAATGAACAGCAGCACGTCCTGATTTTTCTCGTCGCGAAAATATTCGGTCACGGCCAGCGCCGAGAGCGCCACGCGCAAACGCGCGCCGGGCGGCTCATTCATCTGGCCGTACACGAGGCCGATTTTGGAACCACCCTTGAGAATGGGCAGACCGTTCGCGCCCTTTTTAGGATGGCCTTTGTCATCCTTTTCAACCTTGATGACGCCGGCTTCAATCATTTCGTTGTAGAGATCGTTGCCTTCGCGGGTGCGTTCGCCCACGCCCGCGAACATGGAAATGCCGCCGTGCAGCTTGGCGATGTTGTTGATGAGTTCCATGATGACGACGGTCTTGCCGACGCCCGCGCCGCCGAACGCGCCGACCTTGCCGCCCTTCAGGAACGGGCAGATGAGGTCAATGACCTTGATACCGGTCATGAGCACCTGCGGCGAGGTGGATTGATCCAGCAACGTCGGGGCCGGGCGGTGGATGGGATAAAACTTGTCGGCCTTGACCGGTCCGCGTTCATCCACCGGTTCGCCGACCACATTGAACACGCGGCCCATGACGGCTTCGCCCACCGGCATGGAAATGGGGCCGCCGGTGTCCGCCGACTTCGTAACCGCGCTTCATGCCTTCGGTGGAGCCCATGCAAACGCAGCGTACCCAGTTGTCGCCCAGATGCTGTTCGACTTCGAGCGTTTGCTTGGTTTTGCCCGTGCCGGGCACGTCGTATTCGACCGTCAGCGCGTTGTAAATGGCGGGCGGCTGGCCGGGAAATTCCACGTCCACGACCGGCCCGATGATTTGAACGATTTTGCCTTTGTTCATATGCGAAATGATTTCAAGCCACCGCCATTTGCGCGGTGGCGATTTCCAACAGTTCCTTCGTGATGTTCGACTGGCGCAATTTGTTGTATTCGAGCGTCAGATCCTTTGATGAGTTGCTTCGCGTTGTCGGTGGCGTTCTTCATCGCCACCATGCGCGCGCTGTGTTCGCTGGCTCTGGCTTCCAGCAAAATCTGGTAAACCCGGAAATTCAGGCTGTGCGGCAGCAACGCGCCCAGCACCGTGGTCTCGTCCGGCTCAAATTCAAAAACCTCCGTGGTCACGGCCGGCGCCGGCGAGTTCCTGCGCCGGCGCATGGCCGTGCCCGGCGGTGACGGCCTCGATTTTGCCAATCGGCAGAAACGGAACGACCTTCGGCTGCTGGTTCAGGGTGGAAATGAAATTGGTGAACAAAATGTCCACGGCGTCCACCTCGCCTTTGAGGAACAAATCCTGCGCGAATTTGGAAATCGCCCGCGCCTCGCCGAACAGCGGCGCGTCCTTGTAGGTGAATTCGGCGGCGAGCGGGCGTTTCGTGCGCGCAATGAATTGCGCCGCCTTGCGTCCGGCGGTGATGAACACCGTGGTGTTGTTTGCGTCGAACTTCGCCGCTTCGCGCAACAAATTGCTGTTGAGCGCGCCGCACAAGACCCTTGTCGGTGCTGACGAGAATGACGGCGCGCTTTCGGACCGGTCGCGCTTCCATCAGCGGATGTGTGAAGGCCGCCGTGCGCGCGGCGGCCTCGGCCAGCACTTCGTTCATCAACGCCGCGTACGGCCGTCCCGCCAGCGCGGCCTGCTGCGCCTTGCGCATTTTGGCCGCCGCCACCATCTGCATCGCCTTGGTGATCTGGGCGGTGTTCTTGACCGACCGGATGCGTCGGCGTATGTCGCGCGTGCTGGGCATGAATTAGTGGTACGTCTGCTTGAACTCGGTCACCGCCGCCTTCAATTCCGCCGCGAGCGCGTCGCTGAGGGCTTTTTCCTTGCGGATCTTCGCCATCAAATCCGCTTTCCGCGTGTTCAGAAAATCCGTGAGCTTGGCCTGGAAATCCTTGATCTTGTCCACCGGCACGTCGTCCATGAAATTATTCTGCACCGTCCACAGCACCGCCGACCTGCGCTTCCACCGGCATCGGATTGTATTGCTGCTGCTTGAAAACTTCCACGATGCGCTTGCCGCGCTCGAGTTGCGCCTGCGTCTTGGCGTCGAGGTCCGAACCGAACTGCGCGAAGGCCGCCAGTTCGCGGAACTGCGCCAGATCGCCCTTGATGCGGCCGGCCACTTGTTTCATCGCCTTGATCTGCGCCGCCGAACCGACGCGGGTCACGGACAAACCGACCGAAATCGCCGGACGCACGCCCTGGTAGAACAAATCCGTTTCCAGATAAATCTGCCCGTCGGTGATGGAAATCACGTTGGTCGGAATGTAAGCCGAAACGTCGCCGGCCTGCGTTTCGATGATGGGCAGCGCGGTGAGCGAGCCGTTGCCGTAATTTTCGGAAACGCGCGCGCTGCGTTCCAGCAAACGGCTGTGCAGATAAAACACGTCGCCCGGATACGCTTCGCGGCCCGACGGACGCTTGAGCACGAGCGAAACCTGGCGGTACGCGACGGCGTGCTTGGACAGATCGTCGTAAATGATCAGCGCGTCCATGCCGTTGTCCATGAACCATTCGCCCATCGCCGCGCCGGCGAACGGCGCGAGGTATTGGTTGGTGGCGGAATCGGACGCCGCGGCGGCTACGACAATCGTGTAGGGCATCGCGCCCGCTTCCTCGAGCACAGCGATGACGCGCGCGACGTTCGACTGTTTCTGGCCGATGGCGACGTAAATGGAATACAGCGGACGGTAATTTTTGTCGCCGGCCTGCTCCGCGGCCTGATTGAGCCGCGCCTGGTTGATGATGGTGTCCACGCCGATCGTCGTCTTGCCGGTCGAACGGTCGCCGATGATCAATTCGCGCTGGCCGCGGCCAATGGGAATCATCGCGTCAATGGCCATGATGCCGGTCTGGACCGGCTGGCTGACGGATTTGCGTCTGATGATGCCGGGCGCGATTTTTTCCACCGGATAAAATCCGCTTTCCTTGATGGCGCCTTTGCCGTCGAGCGGCTGGCCGAGCGCGTTGACGACGCGGCCCAGCAAACCCTTGCCGACGGGCACCTGCAACAGCTTGCCGGTGGTGCGGACTTCGTCGCCTTCCTTGATGTCGGTGTAATCGCCGAGAATGATGGCGCCGACCTCGGTCTCTTCCAGGTTCAGCGCAATGCCGGTGATGCCGTTGCCGAAATCCAGCATCTCGTTCAGCATCGCGTCGGTGAGGCCTTCAATCTTGGCCACGCCGTCGCCGATTTCGCGGACGATCGCCGACGTTTTGTTTCACCGTTGCGAGTTTTACGCCCGCGATTTGGGCTTCAATTTCCTGCAATAGATTGCTCATAAATTCTTCGGGTCCTTTGCCCTCGCGGGCTGGTCAAAAACTTTGCTCCAGTCTGTCCAACCGTGTCCGGACACTGCCGTCATAAAGGTCGCTGCCGACCTGGATGCGCAGTCCGCCAATCAATGCCGGGTTCCGGCCGAACGTGATGTCTGCCCCAGTGCCGTAAATTTTCCTGATTTGGTTCGTCACGTCCGCTTGCAGGTCCGTCGGCAGCGGCAGGGCGCTTTCAACGCGGGCGGCGCGTTGCTCCAAATCCAGTTTTACCAGCCGATGCAGCCGCGACAAAATCCCGACGTAGCCGCGCGGCTTCTTTGACAGCAGCAGAGCCACGCATTGCCGGACGCGGTTTTCGTCCAGCAAACCGTTCACCTGGCAACTGCGGAACAGTTGCCGGGCTTCGCGTTGCGCCAGTTTGGAGATTTTCATTGCTGCTTCTGGTAGGGCGGGCAGTCCTCTGCCCGCCGCGGCGCGCACGGAGTGACGCGCCCTACCGTTTACGCCTTCAGTTGTTTTTCCGTTTCCTCCGCCAGCCGTCGTTGGTCTTCCGGCGTTAAAATTTTGCCGGTGACCGTCGTGGTGGTCTGCACGACCAGACGCCCGACCTCCCGTTTCAATTCCTCCAGCATGCGCGCGTGGTCCTGGGCGGTGGCTTCGCGCGCCTTGGCGATGATTTGTTCGGCGGCGGCGATGGCTTTTTGCGTCTCGACTTCGCGCACGCGCGCGGCGGCGGCCCGCGCCTCCTCAATCATTTTGTCGGCGAGATCGCCGGCCTGGGACAATACCGCCTGCCGGTCCGTTTCGGTCTTGGCGAGCTGCGCCTTGATCTTTTCCGCGTTGGCGAGGCTTTCGGCGATTTTTTCGCGGCGCGCTTCGAGCATGGCGAAGATGGGCCGGTAGGCAAACCGCCACAGGAAGAACAGCACGATCGAAAAACTGATCGTCTGCGCGAGCAGTTGCTGCCACTGAATTCCTAATTTGCCCATAACCGGATTATTTGACGACGAGCCACGCGATGACCGCCCAGCCTTCCGCCAGGGCGATGCCGACGAACATGAACGTCAGGATTTTGCCGAACATTCCGGGGTTGCGGCTCATGGCGATGACACCGCCGGCCGTGGCGATGCCGATGCCGATGGCCGCGCCGCCGAAGGCCAGGCCGATGTGAATGTTGCCGGCAATGTTGCCGGCTGCTTGTGCGAGCATCATAATTTTCTCTTTCTTTTGGTTTGGGTTGACGCCCTGGCATTCTTCGCCGGAGCAAATTCAGGATTTTTCAGTGGCCGTTCTCCCCGGTGTGCGTGCACATCGTGCCGACAAAGGCCACGACCAGCATGGCAAACACGAACGCCTGCACGATACAGACGAACGTCTCGTAAAAATACATGAACGACGAAAGGGCCAGGCTTAACAGCAATGAATGGTTATGGAATATCATGTCCAGAATGCTTTCACCGGCGAAAATATTTCCGTAAAGGCGCATGGCCAGCGCCACCGGCCGGGCGAAGCCGATGGAAAGCAATTCCATCGCCCCGATGAAAATAAACAACAGGAAAAAAAGCGGATAAGTCCATTTGTTTGTCTGCATCTTCACGCCGAAAATGTGTTTGATCAGCCCCCAAAACCCGTCATAGCGCACCGCCCAGTAAACGCTGAGCACCAGAAAAATCCCGGCCATGGCCACGGTCAGGTTCGCGTCGGTCGTCGGCGGACGAAAGAACGGTGTGAACTGTCCGTGTTGGTAAGACCCGATGCTGCCGACACCCGGAACCAGATCCACCAGGTTCGAAACCACAATGAAAATGAAAAACGTTGTGGCAAAGGGAAAAACCCAGCCCGCGACCCGTTTGTCAAGGATGTCCCCAATCAATCTTTCCCAGCTTTCGACGAGCGTCTCCATTACGTTTTGCCCCCCGGACGGAATCTCCTTGATGTTGTTCCACGTCGTCACCCGAACGATGACGATGATGAGTGCCGCGACGATCCACGTGCAAATCATCGAATTGGTCACCGGCAACCCCCAAACCGTGAACAGCACCGGCGGCGCGGACGGCACCAGTTCCGAACCGGATCCCGCTTCCGCTACGGGTGTCCCGTTGGCCGCCGAAGCGCCGGCGACCGGCGCGGACGGCCCGGTCACTGGCGGAGACGCCGGCTGCGCATTCAGGTTTGCCGCAAAAACCACGGCGAAGAACGCACAGGCCAATATCGATTGTGCCGAATCGCTTCACTTTACTAAGTCCCTTCAGTCCACACGGATTGCCCTTTGGGCAATCGGATTGCGGGCCTGAAAGACTGAAAAGATTGCCTTGTCGTGAAATAATTCACAAGCAATTTTTGACAAAATTCAGGCCGGGCGCGGGGATTAAAAGCACTCCGAACGCAATGTTTTTGGCGTTTTCCCGCCGGCGCGGAGTGCCCGCAGGCTTAAGGCGTCGTGCCGCTTGGCCAGTCGCTGGCCGTTTTCGTCCTGCATCAGCGGGCAGTGAAAAAACCCCGGCGGTTTCAATCCCAGCGCGCGGTAAATTAAAATCTGCCTCGCCGTGCTCACCAGCAGGTCCGCGCCGCGCACCACCTCGGTGATTTCCATGGTCGCGTCGTCCACGACACAGGCCAGTTGATACGCCGGAACGTCATCATGCCGCCAGACGACAAAGTCGCCAAAATCCTTCCCGGCCACGAACTGCTGTGGTCCCAAATTCCCGTCGGTGAACGAAATGGCTTCGCTGTCGGGAACGCGGAAACGCCAATTGAAACGAGTTGCAGGTTGAGGGTTCGGGATTGAAAGGTTTTTGATGCGGCAGGTGCCGGGATAAATGGGTTCTTCATTCTCGGCGTTCGGTGCGCTGGCAGCGTCGCGGATGTCCTTGCGCGAACAAGTGCAGGGATAAATGAACCCGTCGGCGCGTAATTTTTCCAATGCGGCGCGGTAAAGCTGAAATCGTTCACTTTGATGGTATGGCCCGAATGGGCCGCCGCAATCCGGTCCTTCCTGCCAGTCAAAACCGAACCAGCGTAAATCCTCGATCATCGCACCGACGAATGCCAGTTTGAAACGCGTGGCATCAATGTCTTCGTTCCGCAAAACCAGCGTACCGCCGTTCGCCCGCGCGCGTTCCTGAGCCATCCAAAACGTCCGCGCGTGTCCCAGATGCAGATAACCCGTCGGCGAGGGAGCGAGCCGACCGCGATACGTTTTTTCAAAACGGTTCATGGGGATTGGCCGCCAGCCATTCGCTTAGACCGGGCAGGCGCGCGGATAAAATTTCCTGGATCCTGGAAATGTTGAGCGATGTGTCCGGCGCGCGCGGCGGACCGGGAAAATCCCTGGCCGAGCCGGGTTCAATGTTGGCCCGAAGTTCCGGCCGGCGCCGGGCCAGTAACTGTCCGATTTGCCAGCGTGACAATCGTTCCGCGCCGGCCGCGTGAAACACGCCGGTCCGATTCTGAGCCGCCAACTCCCATGCCACCCGCGCCGTTTCGCCGGCAAAAATCGGGCAGCGGAATTCGTCCGTGAACAATTTCATTTTCTGCCCTGATTTCCAGGCCAACCACAATTGTTCGTTAAAGCCGCGATTGCCGGCGCGCGAAATGCCGCCGTTGATGGAGGTGCGCACGACCAGATGGCGCGGATTCTTCAAGACGATTTGTTCGGCCGCAGCCTTGGTTTCACCGTAAACATGGATCGGATTCACCGGGTCGGCCTCGGCATAATTCCCCTTGCGGCCGTCGAAGACCAGGTCCGTTGAAAAGAAAACGAACTGAATGTCCGCCGCCAATTCCGCGAGCCACCGGGTGATTTCGACGTTCACCTGCCGGGCCAGCGCGGGATTGGCCTGCGTTTCCGCAATGCCGGCCATGGCCGCGCAGTGAATGACCCGTTGCGGTTGGTCCTTCTGGAATTCGCGGCGGACGGCGGCAAAATCGAGCAGATCAAGCTGTGCGCGCGTTAGTGCCCGCACCCGCCGGTGGGGAGCGAGTCGCGGCGCCGTTTTGACGAGATAACTTCCGATGAGTCCGCCGGCGCCGGTGATCCAAACCAGGGATTTTGAGTCCGGCTCAATCAACGAACCGTTTGGTGAGGTCGCCATAAGCGTCAATCCGGCGGTCGCGCAGGAAGGGCCAGTGGGTGCGGGTCACATCCACCTGGGCCAAGTCCACCGGTACAATCAAAATCTCCTCCCGGTGCGCGCCGGCCCGGGCCAGGATTTCGCCGGACGTGCCCGCCACGAAACTTTGTCCCCAAAATTCGATGCCCCGGCCCGCGAGCTTCTCGTGGCCGATACGGTTGGACACGGCGACATAACAACCATTGGCAACGGCGTGGCTGCGCTGGATGGTTTCCCAGGCGTCGTGCTGGCGTTCACCGTATTTTTTCTTCTCGCCCGGATGCCAGCCGATGGCGGTGGGATAGAACAGGATTTGGGCCCCCTGCAAGGCCGTCAACCGCGCGGCTTCGGGATACCATTGGTCCCAGCAGATGAGCACGCCGATTTTCGCGTATCGGGTCTGCCACGCCTTGAAGCCAAGATCACCGGGCGTGAAATAAAACTTTTCATAGTATAACGGGTCGTCCGGGATGTGCATCTTGCGGTAGAGGCCCAGCACGGAACCATCAGCGTCGATGATGGCGGCGGTATTGTGATAGACGCCGGCGGCGCGTTTCTCAAACACCGACGCGATGAGCACCACCTTGTGCTTTTTCGCGAGTTTGCCCAAGGCGTCGGTGCTCGGGCCGGGGATGGCTTCGGCCAGCTTGAAATTTTTGTGGTCTTCGTTCTGGCAGAAATACTGCGAGCGAAACAATTCCTGCGTGCAGATGATTTGCGCGCCGCGCCGCGCTGCCTGTTCAGCCAGGGCCAGGGTTTGCCGGAGATTCGTATCGGGATTCGCCAAACCGGCGGTCTGCAGCAGCCCGATTTTTACGGCACTGGCGGAGGGCCGTTTCATTCATTTGGCGCGTTGCTTGAGCCGGGCGGATTCTTCGAGCATGGCGGTCTTGCTGTGCTTGTCCCCGGCGACGCTGCGTGAATCGGTTTGGTCGAAAAGTTCGCGGATGAATTTCCCGAGCGTCTCGTTGGTGGGGCCATATCCGCCGTGGTAGATGTGATACTCGAGGTCGTACATCAATTCGTCGGCGGTCGCGTAGCGGCGTTTCAAATCACGCGTGAGACAATGTTGCAGAATGTCGTTAAGCTCATCGTCAATGCGGGAATCCAGCGTGCGGAAATCGGGGATCGGCTGGTTGATGATGCGCTGGCGGGATTCCTCGGCGGTTGTCCCCTTGAAAATGTTGCGCCCCAGCAACAAATGCGAGAGCACGACGCCGGCGGAAAACAGGTCGGACCGTTTGTCCGTGACCTGAAAATTGGCCTGTTCCGGGCTCATGTAATCCGCCTTGCCCGCCACCACTTCGCCTTCCTGGTCGGTCAGAAAACCGCGCGCCTTGGCGATGCCAAAATCGGTCAGCTTCACGTCGCCTTCATACGCAATCATGATGTTTTTGAAACTCACGTCGCGGTGGACGATGCCCAGCGGCTTGCCGTCCTTGTCGGTTTTGGCGTGCGCGTAGGCCAGCCCGCGCGCCACCCGGCTGGTGATGAACACGGCAAGTTCCATGGGCAGGGTGCGTTTTTTTTCGACCAGTTGGCGGGTGAATTGTTCCAGATTCACGCCGCGGATCAATTCCATGCAGATGAAGCAGGCGCCGTTGGCCTCGCCGAGATGGTAGGTCTGGACGATGTTCGTGTGAATCAAGTCGGCGACCAGCTTGGCCTCGCCGATGAAATTCTCGATGAACATCTTCTGGCTGGCGAAATTGGGCCGGATAATCTTGATGGCGACGCGCTTGGCAAAGGTGTGTGCGCCATGCTGCTCGGCTTCATAGACCACGCCCATGCCGCCTTCAAAGATTTTGCGGACCACGTCGTAGCTGAAATCGCTTTGGATCGTGAACAGCGCCACGCATCGGATGTTGGGAAAACCTTCGGCGAAGTCAAGCCCGGCACGCGATAAAAAACCGTGATTTTTTTATGTTTTTTGCTTGCGTGCCGCGATTGAAGGCCTTTAATTCGACGCGAGTCAAATGACTTTTTAACGAAACCAGATAAAATAAAACAACAACCGAAGGACACCGACGATATGTCAAAAGCCCTCTCCAAATCCCAACTCGCCGCCGCAGTTGCCGAAAAGGCTGCTATTTCCAAGAAGCAAGCGGTGGAAATCCTCGATTACATTGCCGAACTCGCCTACAAGCACGCGAAGAATACGTTCACGCTGCCGGGCATCGGCAAACTGGTGCTGCGCGATCGCGCCGCCCGTCTGGGCCGCAACCCCAAGACCGGGGAAACCATCCAGATTCCCGCCAAACGCGTCGTGAAGTTCCGCGTCGCCAAGGCCGCGAAAGACGCCATCCTCGGCGCCAAGTAGTTTTCGGATTTACCTCGGCGCTCTGAACTGGTCGGAGCGCCTTTTTTATTTATGATTGACGATTGACGATTGACGATTGGCCGGCTCGGCACGAGCCGCTCAACAAATGGTTCGTTGCCGCACAGTGCGTAAATCGTAAATCCAAAATCATAAATCATAAATGAAGATTGCCGTGGTTGGCTGTGGCGCGCTGGGCAGTTTCTACGGCGCCAGGCTCTGCCGGATTGGACAGGATGTGCATTTCCTGCTTCGCTCCGATTATGACGTTGTGCGGCAGAAGGGCGTGACCATCCGCAGCATTGACGGTGATTTCCACGTTCAACCCGGGTGCGCCCGGACGCCGGACAAAATTGGCGTGTGCGACGTGGTCCTGATTGGACTAAAGACCACCGCGAACGACCAGTTCCCGAAACTGCTCCCGCCGCTCGTTGGTCCGCACACGGCCATCGTCACGCTCCAAAACGGCCTGGGCAACGAGGAAGAACTGGCCCGCCTGTTTCCAGCGGCACAAATCCTGGGCGGCCTTTGCTTCGTCTGTCTCAATCGTGTCGAACCAGGTGTCATCCACCACACGGCGCATGGAAGGGTCGTGCTCGGCGAATTTCAGCGGCCTGCGCAACCGCGTACCCATGAACTGGCCGCGCTCTTTCGTCAGGCCGGCATTGCGTGCGACCTTACCGACAACCTGGCCGGCACGCACTGGGAGAAACTCGTCTGGAACATTCCCTTTAACGGCCTTGGCGTCGCCGGCACCGCCGGCTATGAAGCGTTCACGAATCCATCTCGTCACCCGCCACCCGTCACTTGTCACTCCGCTGTCCTCACCACCGACATTCTGCTGGGCGATCCACGCTGGGAAAAACTCGTCCGCGAATTGATGCTCGAAGTCATCGCCGCTGCCAACGCACTGGATTTCGACGTTCCCCAATCCCGGGTGGACGAACAGGTCAACCGGACACGCATCATGGGCGCTTACAGGGCATCCACGCTCATTGACTTTGAACGAGGCCAGCCGTTGGAGCTGGAGAACATGTTTCTGGAACCGCTGCGCCAGGCGCAAACCGCCGGCGTGCCGGTGCCGCGCCTGGTCCGGCTCTGCGAAGTCTTGCATCAATTGGATCCGTCGCGCTGATGATGAGAAGGCCGTGGCATTTTATCCGTGTTCATCCGTGTTCATCCGTGGTTAAATCAAGTCTATGAAACCGCGCGTTCGTTTTGCGCCGTCGCCGACCGGTTACCTGCACATCGGCGGGGCGCGCACGGCCCTGTTTAACTGGCTTTACGCCCGCCACACCGGCGGCACGTTCCTCCTCCGCATTGAGGACACTGACGCCGCGCGCAATTCGCAGGAGGCCGTGGACGTCATCCTGAACGGCCTGCGCTGGCTCGGCCTCGATTGGGATGAAGGCCCGCTTACCGGTGACGCCACCGGGGCCGGCAAGGGCGACCGCGGCCCGTATTTTCAAAGCCAGCGGAAGGAAAATTACCAGCGCCGTGTCGAGGCGCTGCTGTCACGCGGCCTGGCCTATGAACACGAAGGCGCGGTGAAATTCAAAATGACCCGCGAGCCCGTCACCATCCGTGACCTCCTCGTCGGCGACGTGATCCGCAAGCTGACCGATCGCGAGGAGCAGGACCCGGACTTCGTGATTCAGCGCTCGGACGGCCAGCCGGTATTTCACCTCACGAACGTCGTGGACGACTTGGAAATGGGCATCACACACGTCATCCGCGGCGAGGATCACCTGAGCAACACTGCCCGGCACATTGCGCTCTTCCGAGCCTTTGACGTGCATCCGCCGCATTACGCACACATCCCGCTGATTCTGAACGCCGACGGCACCAAGATGAGCAAGCGCGACACCGGCGCGTCGCTGACGAATTATCTTGAGGAAGGATTCCTGCCGGAAGCCGTCGTGAATTACCTGTGCCTGCTCGGCTGGTCGCCGAAGAACAATCGCGAAAAAATGTCGCTCGGTGAAACCATTGAAGCCTTCGACCTGCCGCAAATCCTCCGGCACAACGCGCGGTTCGATCATGAAAAACTGCTCTGGTTGCAGGGCGAATATGCGCGCGAGTTGAACGACGACCGCTTTTACGAACTGGCCGTCCACGCCTTTGCCAAGGCCGGTATTGACACAAACCAGTTTCCGTTGAGTTACGTCAAAGCCACGCTCGACACCTGCAAAGGCAAATTCAAATTGTTCAGTGAGCTGCCGGTTTACGCCGGTTTTTATTTCAAGGATACCTTCGCTTACAACCCCGACGGTATGAAAAAGGATTTCATTCCCGAAAACAAACCGCGCTTGGAAAAACTCCGCGATGCGTTTGCCGCCGCACCGAGGTTTGACGCCGCGACCCTCGAAGCCGCGCTCAAGGAAACCGCCAAGGCACTGGGTGTGAAAGCCGGCGTATTGGTGCATCCTTGCCGGCTCGCCTGCACCGGAGACACCGCGGGGCCCAGCCTGTATCACCTGCTTGAAGTGCTGGGTAAAGAGAAGGCGCTGGCGCGGATAGAGCGGGCGCTTACAAACTTCTGAAGGTCGGTAGGGCGCGTTGCTCCGCGCGCGCGGATTTGGATTGGTAGACGACGGCGCGCACGGAGTGACGCGCCCTACCAAAAGGACTTTCATAGCACGAGAATCCATTCGCCATGAATGAAGTGTAAAAAGATGAATTGAAATGAAAAGTGCTTTGATGTGCTAAAAAATCCTTCACCCACTTCGCGGCCTTCGCGCGACATCTTTGTAAGACCCGTTCATTCCTAAGATTGCACACTCGCTAATTTCAGCTAGAATTGTCGGACATACATGCCGCTCAGAAAACAACGCAGGGTTTCCACCGAAGCAATCATGGCCCTGTGCCTTCACTGGCTGTTGACCGTTGTGTTCGCGGCCTCCTTTGTGCTCGTGGTGGTGATGCTGTTCAAGCCGTTGAAACTTCCCGGCAACCCCGGCTGGCCGGAATTGTTGCTGCTGGCGTCGGGCGTGGCCTGTACCATCACCGCGCTGGCGCAACGGTTGCCGCTGCAAAACGTCCTGTTGTCCGTGTTCCTCATCGCCGTACTCGGCGGCGCGGTACATGCCTTGGGCGCAATTACCGGCATCCCGTTCGGTCCGTTCGAGTTTAGCGAGAACATCGGGCCGCAGGTTTTTCAAACGCTGCCGTGGGCCGTGCCGTTAATCTGGATTTTGGCCGTTCTCAACGCGCGCGGTGTGGCTCGGCTCATCCTGCGTCCATGGCGGAAAATCAACGCTTACGGTTTCTGGATCATAGGAGTGACAGCGGCGCTGACACTGCTTTTCGATTTTGCCCTGGAACCATTTGCTTCCCGGGTGAAACATGATTGGCTGTGGACGCCAACAAAATTTCCGATCAATTGGCAGGGTGCGCCCGTGTCGAATTTTCTGGCCTGGGCGGCGGTGTCGGTGCTCATCTCGGTGGTCATTGCCCCCGCCTTGATCAACAAGCAGCCGGGCAAGAAAAACACGCCCGATTTTCATCCGTTCGCGATCTGGCTGGGCGCGATTTTGCTGTTCGCCACCGGTTGCGCCCAGGACGGACTTTTGTCCGCCGCCGTGGCGGATGGGGTTCTGGCGGCCATCGTCACGGTGTTCGCCATTCGGGGCGGGACCTGGTGATTACTACGACGTTCCCGGCCTTCTCAGAAATTCCGTCTCCGCCGGGTGTTTGGTGATTTTCAGTCGCGCTACGCGCGGGCCGTCCATTTCCTCCACCCGCAATTCATAGGGACCGACCCTGACAATGTCGCCGGCCCTGGGAAAGCCGCTGAGTTTTCGCGTCAGCCAGCCGCTGGCGGTCGCGATGCCTTCCTCGTGAGGTGTTTCGCCGATGATTTTTTCCAGCCCATGCAACGGCAAGGCGCCGGCGGCTTCCCAGACATTTTCACTCAGGCGCACCAGCTCCGGCTTTTCCTGATCGAATTCGTCCTGAATCTGGCCGACGAGTTCCTCCAGCACGTTTTCCAGGGTTACAATGCCGACCGTGCCGCCGTATTCATCCACGATGATGGCGAAATGCAATTTCCGTTCGAGAAACAACTGTAACAATTTTTCCAGCCGCCCCGATTCAGGCACATAAACCAGCTTGCGCGCCACCGGCAACAAATCCACCGCCGTTCCCGATGGATTCCGTGCAGCCGGATAAAGGTCCTTGACGTGCACCACGCCGCGCGTTTTGTCCAAATCGCCATTTTCGCAAAGCGGAAAGCGCGAGTAGCGCGTTTCCTCCGCCAGGGCCAGGCAGTCGGCCAATGTTGCATTGGTGTCGAAGGCGGTGATTTCGTGGCGCGGCCGCATGACTTCGCGCACGACGCGATGACGCAGGTCGAGCGCGTTCAGGATGAGATTGCGCCCGCCGGCCGCGCTGCGGGTGGCGGCGAGCACCAGGCGCAATTCGTCCTCCGACGGCGCGGTGCGCCATTCGTCCTCCGAAAAGCCCAGCCGCCGGATTACGAACTGGGACGAGCGATGCAGCAGCCAGATAAACGGGTAGGAGAAACGGTAAAACCAGTTCAGTGGCGCGGCGACCCACAACGACGTAGGCAACGTGCGCCGGATGGCAATCGCCTTCGGCACCAATTCACCGACCACAATCAGCAGGTAACAGTTCACAAAGAAACCGACGCCGATGGCGATGCCGCGCTGGGCTCCCAACGAAGTGATTTTAAGCAGGTCAAAGAGCGGACCCAGCAGGTCCCGGAACACCGGCTCGACCACCACGCCGACCGCCATGCTCACCAGCGTGATGCCGAATTGCGTCGTGCTGATGTAAGTGTCGATGTGCGCGACAATATGCCGCGCCATTTTCGCCCGGCGATTGCCCTTGGCTTCCAGCGCCGCCAGTTGCGTGTCCCGGATGCGCACCAGGGCCAGTTCCGCGGCGACAAAAAACGCGTTCAGCAGCACGAGCAGAATCACCGCCAGCAGTTCCAGGGCGTTGTGGATGAGCGGATTCGGATTCATGCTTTAATCGTCCTCGTGCTCGTCCTCGTCCTCGGAAAATCCTGGTTTCGAGAACGAAAACGAGAAAGGGAAGGAGTCATTTTCACAATTTCACCTCGCCAAACATGACTTTGAGGATGTCTTCCAGCGTGACCACGCCCGATTCGTGCCGGTCCCGGCTCAGGACGATGGCCAGCCGTTCACCCGCGCGTTGCATCCGCCGCAACGCGACTTCCAGGCGCGTGTCTTCATCCAAGAACAGCGCGGGCGTCATGTGGGCGGCGGCGGGTTTTTGCAAATCCAGATCGTCGCGGAACAACAGCGGTCCCAGCAGGAGCATTCCCGCAATGCGCTGTTGGCCGGCGCGCGTTTCCCAGACCGGCAGGCGCGAGAATTTCCGTTCGCGCGCCAGAACCAGCGCGTTGCCGATGGGCGTCTGGGTTTCGACCGTCACCACCTGGGCCAGGGGCATGGCGATCTGCCGGACGGTGAAATTTTGCAAATCGAGCACGCGATTGATCATGGCGCGTTCGCCGGTCGTGAGGGCCTGCGCGGATTCCTGCATCACCGCGCGCATTTCCTCGCGGTTGCCGAAGGGGCGGCCGGTGAACGCGTGTCCGCCGGTCCAGCGCAACACGCCGGCCGCCGTGGTTTCAACCACCGCCACCAGCGGTCGCAGGACAAAATGGACGGGCCGGAAAATCCTGGCCGCCGAAAGGCACAACTGGTTGGGATGCGCGCGAAACAGCATTTTCGGCAGCAGATCGAACAACGCGTAGAACAAAAACACAATCGCGATGAAGAGGGCGGTGATCAAAAGGTAATGCCCCGGAAATCGGTCGTGCAGGGTGGCGACGACCCAGCCAAGGATGATGAAGTTGGCGAGGGTATTGCCGACAAGAATGGTCCAGAGAAAATTTTCCGGATGTTCGAGAAAATCGTGGAGCAGTTTGGCCGACGGCCGGCCCGCCCGGGCCAGGTGCCGCACCCGTAACCGGTTCAGCGCAAACACGCCCGCTTCCATACCCGACAACAGAAATGACAGCGCCAGGCACGCCGCCAGAAACAACCCGGTTAGTATCGAGGTTTCCATTTCTATTTCACGCTTTCCACCAACAATTCCCGGACACGCCGGTCGTCAACCACCTGGGCCGTCAGTTTCAAGCCGTTGAACGTCGCGGATTCACCAGTGTTGGGCACGACCCCCAGCAGATGCACGAGCAGTCCACCCATCGTTTCGGCTTCGGCCACGCTGCCCAGCGCGGGGTATTCGCGGCGGAAATCGTCCAGCCGCATGGTGCCGTTCACGCGCCAGCGGCCCGGCGTCAGTTTTTCCATCACGAAGCCTTCCGGTTGCCGCGCTTCGGCGCGGATTTTGCCGACGATCTGGCCCAGAATGTCCTCCATGGTCACGATGCCCGCCGTGCTGCCGAATTCATCCAGCACCACGGCCAGGCCGCGCTGCTGCTTCTGCAGGCTCTGGAACAATTGCAGCAGATTCATCGTCTCGGGCACGAACGACGGCAATTCAATCGCGTCGGCCAGGTCAATCCTGGGATCCAGCAGCAACGCGCGTGTGTTCAGAATGCCGACGATGGTGTCCGGGGTCTCGTCGTAGATTGGCAGGCGGCGGTGTTTGAATTTTCTCGCGGCGGCAATCATTTCTTCAACGGTCGCATCGTCCGAAATGCACGCCATGCCGGTGCGCGGCCGCATGACGTCGCGCACCATGCGTTGGTCGAGGCTGACAATTTGCAGGATGATTTCCTTTTCCGACTCGGCCAGGGTGCCCTGCTGGTACGCCATTTCGAGCAGCTCGTGATAATCCCCGTCGGTGAGCGCGGGCGTTGGCTTCACGAATTGCGGCGCGGCCAGTTTTAAAATCACCTCATTCATTTTCTGCGCCACCTGGCGCAAGGGGGTGGTGAATCTTTGGAAAAGCAGCAACAGCCAGCCGGTACGCCGCGCCCAGCGTTCCGGCTGGCGCACGGCCAGCGTTTTGGGCAGGACTTCGCAGCCGATGAGAATCAGCGCCAGCAGCAGCGTCACCGTCAACAGGAACGGCCACCGGCCGTCAAACACCATCTGCAGTGCCACCGCGAGCATGGCGGCGTTGGCGAAGGTGTTGCCGAGCGCCATGGTGGCCAGCAAATCCTGCGGTTGTTCGAGCAGCCGCGCCACGATGGCGCCCCCGCGCCGATGGTGCTCGGCCAGTTGGCGCGCCTGCCATTTGCTGAGGGAAAGCAACGCCGCCTCGGCCAGCGCGAAAAAGAAACTCGCGCCGGCAGAAATCAAAATCACCACCACCGCCGTCACCACCGCGGGCTCCATGCGAGCAGTCTAAATGAAACCATCTGAAGTCCAAAGTCCAAAGTCCCACGGTCGTTTTGGACCCGTCAACCTTCCAAAATCGCCGTGGCCGCCGCGTAATTCGCGGTATGGCTCAGGCTGACCAGCAGCCGTTTCGCGCCACGCGCGGCGAACAATTGTTCACCCTTGCCGTGCAGCACTACGAACGGTTCACCGGATTCCTTGCGCCGGATTTCCATGTCCTGCCAGCCGAGCGCCGCGCCGATGCCGGTGCCGAACGCCTTGGAGATGGCTTCCTTGGCCGCGAACCGCGCAGCCAGAAACGGCCCGGGCGTTTTATGTGAGAGACAGTAGGCAATTTCGCCCGGCAGCAAAATCCGGTTTACGAACCGCTCGCCGAATTTTTCGTAGGACGAAGCGATGCGTTTCACTTCGATAATGTCAATGCCGGTGCCCAGGATCATTTGCGGTTTACGATTTACGATTTACGATTTACGGTTGACGCGCAAGGAAACTTGATTATCCGGGAGGGTCGCCGTGTCGGCGACCCAAATTTAAGGGACAGCGGCACGCCGTCCCTCCCAAAACTTACCCGCGATAATTCTTCATCAGCGCCAGCATTTCCTTCACGGCCATTTCCAATCCGATGAGGACCGCCCGGCTGACAATGCTGTGGCCGATGTTCAGTTCCACCAGATGCGGGACAGCAAACAAGGCAGGCAGATTTTCGTAATTCAATCCATGCCCGGCGTTCACTTTCAAGCCGAGCGCATGCGCCTGTTTTGCGCCGGCAATGAGGCGCTGTAACTCAGTCGAGAGTCGAGGGTCGAGGGTCGAGGGTGAAACTTCCGTGTCGCCTGGCTCTCGACCCTCGACCTTCGACCTTCGACCAATTTGAAATTCCTCCGCAAACTGACCGGTGTGCAACTCCACAAACTGGCTGCCGACCCGGGCGCTGGCTTCAATCTGCTTTTCATCCGGCGCAATGAACAGACTCACCTCAATACCCGCGTCGTTCATTTTTTTGCGCGTCTCGGTCAGGGATTTTTCGGCGGCGGCAACTTCCAGTCCGCCTTCGGTCGTCACTTCCGTCCGCCGTTCGGGCACGAGGCAGACGATGTCCGGCTTCAATTTCAACGCGAGGGTGATGATTTCCGGCACGTTGGCCATTTCGAGGTTCAGGCGGGTTTTGACCGTTTCGCGCAGTTTCAAAACATCACGGTCCTGAATATGTCGCCGGTCTTCGCGCAGGTGCGCGGTGATGCCGTGCGCGCCGGCGGCTTCGCAAATCCGCGCGGCCGCGACCGGGTCCGGCTCGCCGAATCCGCGCCCGCGGTAACGTGCTTCGCGAATTGTCGCGACGTGGTCAATGTTGACACCCAGTTTCAGCATTTCAAAAAGATGGCATTTCGTGCCAAAAGCGCCTTGGTTTGGCAAATCATTATATTCCAATTACTGCCGTTCGCCGAATCCGATCTGGTGTGCTGGATTAGTCATGTTTCGCTTGTTGGCTGCTGGCGAAAACGTTGGTAATCTCACTTTGTGAAACGCCCGCTGGTCAGCGTCGTTTCGTGCTACGTTGTCGGTTTGCTGCTCGCCGGAATTTTTCATCTGCCGCTCGGCCTGCTGTTCGCCGTCTCTTTTCTCGTCCTCGTTCTCGCTCTCGTCCTCGGGAAACTCCGTCCCTGGCTGATTTGGCCGCTGATCGTGCTGGCGGGCTGGACGAATCTCGCCAGCCGCACTGCTATTATTCCGCCGCATGACCTGCGCGCGGTGCTCGGCGATGACACCGCCATCGCCACGGTGCGCGGGACGTTGCTGGAAACACCCCACATCAAAATCATCGAACGCGACGGGCGGGAGACCGAACACTCGCTGGCCCAGGTCAAAGTAACCGAACTGCGCCGCGGAGAAAGCTGGCAACCAGTTGCCGGCGAAATCATCGTTACCACGCCCGACACATTGCCCGCCAATTTCTTTGCCGGCCAGCCGGTGGAAGTCACGGGCGTCATCACCCGGCCGCCATCGCCGCTGGCCGAAGGCCTTTTTGATTACCGCCACTATCTTGAAACGCGTGGGATTTATTACCAGCTCAAGACGGGCTCCACAAATGATTGGCAATTACGGGAGCCGCCGTTGACACATCCGCCGTTGACCGACCGGTTTTTGAGCTGGTCAAAGCACACCCTGGCGCTCGGTTTGCCTGTCGAGGACGAACAAAAGGAGCCGCTGCGGTTGCTGTGGGCGATGACGCTCGGCTGGCGAACGGCGTTCACTGGTGACATCAGCGAACCGTTCCTGCGCGCCGGTACGATGCACTTGTTTGCCATTGACGGACTGCGTATCGCGCTGATTTCCGGGATGCTCGTGGCGCTGCTCCGCGTGTTGCAGGTTTCGCGCGGCTGGTGTGGGGTCGTGGCCATTCCGGTCATTTGGTTTTACACCGCGGCGACCGGCTGGGAATCTTCCGCCATCCGCGCGTCGGTGATGATGACCATAATCCTCGGCGGCTGGGCGTTGAAACGGCCGGGCGACACCGTCAATTCACTCGCCGCCGCGGCGTTCCTCATTTTGCTGTGGGAACCGCGCCAGCTTTTCGAAGCCAGTTTTGAACTTTCGTTTTTTGTCGTGCTCATCATCGCGCTGATGCTCCCCGCCTTGAACAAAATCATCGACCGAGGGCTGCGCCACGATCCACTCCTGCCGGATGAACTGCTTCCACGCTGGCGGCGCGTGCTCACCACGACCTTGCGGATGCTCGGGCGTTATTGCGCGCTTTCGTTCGCAGCATGGGCCGGTTCCATCCCGCTCGCAGCCAAGTACTTTCACCTGTTCAGCCCGATTTCCACGCCCGCCAACATTGTCGCCGTGCCGCTCGGCACACTGGCTTTGATGAGCAACCTTGGTGCGCTCATCTGCGGTACCTGGCTGCCTTGGGTGACGGCGTTGTTCAACCACAGCGCGTGGTTTTTTATGGTGGCGATGACCTGGGTCAGCGAGGTCGCCACCAGGATTCCCGGGGCCTTCTTCTACGTGCCTGAGCCCTCGTGGCTGGAAATCGGAATTTATTACGCCGGGTTGGTGGGCGTGTTAAGCGGCTGGGTTTTGGCGCCCGGACGAAGAATTGGGAGCGCGGTGGCGTTGGTTCTCATCGTTGCCGGTTATGTCTGGTACTGGCAAACCGCGCGCAACGAGATCAATTTGACAGTCCTGCCGTTGAATGGCGGCCATTCGGTGTTTGTGGATGCACCGGGGCAGGAAAACGACTGGCTGGTGGATTGCGGCAATGACGGCGCCGTCGAATTCACGCTCAAGCCATTTCTCCGGGCGCAAGGCGTGAACACAATCCAACGCCTGGTCTTGACGCATGGCGACGTGAAAGACGTCGGTGGCGCGGCAACTCTCGACCAACTTTTCGGTATCGGCGAACTTTGGACCAGTCCCGCGAAGTTTCGCTCGCCGGCTTATCGCGGCATGGTTTCAGATTTTGAAAAGCCACCTGTTCGACATAAAATTTTCAATTGTGGCGATTCCGCCGGCGATTGGCGCGCGTTGCATCCGGCTGCCGGAGATAATTTCCCGCGCGCGGATGACAATGCGCTGGTGTTATCCGGAAATTTTCACGGCACGCGCATTCTGCTGCTGTCCGATCTGGGGCGCGACGGTCAAGGTGCCTTGCTGGCACACACCAACGATTTACGTGCTGACATCGTGATTGCCGGCCTGCCGAATGACGGTGAACCGCTGGGTGACGAACTGCTGGAGGCAGTTCAACCGAAAGTGATTGTGGTTGCGGACTCGGAGTTTCCGGCGACGGGCCGGGCCGGTTCTCAACTGAAGGAACGCCTGGCCGGACGCAAGGTACCGGTGATTTACACCCGTTCGGCCGGTGCCGTAACAATTCTTATACGCCCGAAAGGCTGGGAATTGCGGACGATGGACGGGCGGAAATTCCCATCCACCAATCCATAGTTTCGACGGATTTAAAATCACACATTGGACTAAAAACCACCCCTCTGTAGCGCGGGCGTCTCCGCCTGCGGGTTTGCCCGGCGCCCCGCCGGGTGTTCCTTCCGGCGGCGAGACGCCGCCGCAACCCGCAGTCGGGACGACTGCGCTACGAACCCTTTATGGAAAGGAGCCGAGGTAAGGGGGCTCTGAATAAAGCCGAAACCAAAACAGAAGCCGAAAATGAGTCAGAACCGATTTACATCGGCTGCTACATTTTTTTTGTGAATTTGACCGAAACGTATCGCGCTTGCGGGATTGGAAATTTTTTGACCTCGACCGTTACGTTTTGCGGTTTAAATTCGGCCAGAATCAGGTCGGCGATGTCAGCGGCCAGTTTTTCGATGAGCTTCCACTCGCGTCCGTCGCCGAACTTCAAGAGCCGCTGGCTGACGGCGAAATAATTAATCGTGTCGGCGATGCCGTCAGACTTCGCCGCTTTTGTAAAATCATGATCCATCTCGACCGTCAGCAATAGACGCTGTGGTTTGGCGCGCTCCGCTTCCGGCACGCCGACGCGGTAGAAAACTTCAAGGTCAACAATGGAAATTTGGGAATTCATTTCATTAATCGGAGGGACGAGTTCCACGAGTCCCACGAAAATTCAGTATCAGGGACTCGCATAGCTCGTCCCTCCGGCATGTTTCTCTGTCACTGCTTCCAGCAAAATCCGCGTCGGCGTATTCAGGGGCATTTTCAACGCTTCGGCAGTGGTGACCCAGCGGAATTCGCGCGCTTCATCATTGAGTTTCACAACCGGTTGGCCGGCGCAACGGCAGGTGTAATTCAACAACACGAAATGCGCGTCGCGGTAAAATTCCTTCGAGTGGATGCAATCCTGCACCAGCACGAATTCGATGTCCGCCACGTCCAGCCCGGTTTCCTCCTTGATTTCGCGGCGCAAGCGCATCCAACGACGGTTCGCCCCATTTGATTTTGCCGCCGGGAATGCCCCAGAGATTCGACCATTTGTGCGTGCGAATCATCAGTACCTCGCCCACGGTGTTGAAGATCAGCGCACCGACCGTGGCCAGCGGCGGATGAATTTCTTCGAATTTTTCCGTTTCCGGTTTCAGGCGAAAATCGTCCTGTTCCAAAATGTGGCGCAATTCGCCGAGATGTTCGACAATCACATCCGGTTTCACCTCGCGCAACTGTTCCAGCGTGTTGTAGCCGGTCAGCACGGCGCAGGAATGAATGCCGCCATGCCGGGCGGTCTCAATGTCGTGCTGCATGTCGCCGATAAACAACGTTTCGTCCGGCACCAGCCGGTTTTCGGCGAGGATTTCGTGGATTTTTTCCCGTTTGTCCAGGACATCGGTGTAGGGCCGGTCGAGGAAGGCATCGAAACCGGTCACGCGGCTTTGCACCAGGAAATGGTCGTGGTGGATGGTGCTCAATACGAACGTGCGCAGCCGGCGGGCGCGGCAGAATTCGAGGAAATCACGCGCGTACGGCAGTTCCGCCACGGAATCCTGAATCTCGCGGTAGTGGCTGTGGAACCAGTCTTCCAGTTGCGGCAGCGGCACGTGCGGCGTGTGGCGGTGGTAAAAGTTAGTGAACGGCAGGGAAAATTCCGCGCGGAATTCCTCCAGCGACATCTCCGGGCGGTCGGCCTGGGCCAGAACGAAATTGGTGGCCTTCCAGACGGCGGGCAAATCGTCCACCAGCGTGCCCGACCAGTCGAAGATGATATTGCGAATCACAACGACAGTCTAACGCAGGGAAAATTTGGGGCAACAGAATCAGAAATATTTGCAATACCGTTCCGTTGAGAGGCGGAGCGCCGGTCTCCGACCCGGCGTGTTCGGAAAATCAACAGCGTTGCGCCGGGGCGGGAGACCGGCGTTCCGGTTTTGCGGAGATTTCAATCGGCGTTTCATGTTGTGCCAGGCGTTGGCCAGTTGCACAACCAGTTTGTCGGGTTATAATGGGCATAAGCATGAGCCGAACGCTGTCCAGTTCCCGGCTTTTATCAACCCGCCTGCCGTTCCAAGGCGGATTCACCTTGATCGAACTGCTGGTCGTGATTGCCATTATTGCGATTCTGGCGGGCTTGTTGTTGCCGGCCCTGGCTTGGGCGAAACTCAAAGCCCGGGGGATACAATGCATGTCCAATCACCGGCAATTATCTCTGGCCTGGCGGATGTATTCGGATGACCACCAGGACCAGTTGTTGTTTGCCAGCGAAGACCCGTACAACCCGCCGACCACCAATCAAGCCTGGATCACCGGCACGCTGGACTTTAATCCGGCCAACCAGGTGAACTGGGACCCTTCACTCACCATCGAGCAAAGTCCGATGTGGCCCTATTGCGGCAAAAATTTGGCGATTTGGAAGTGTCCCGCCGACACCTCGTTCGTGGTGGTCAATGGGCAGCAAAAACCGCGCGTGCGGAGCATGTCCATGAACGTTTATCTCGGCGGTTGGGGCGGCACCTTTGGTGGATGGAATTGGGGTAGTCTCATAATTTACCGGAAGCAATCGGAATTGTTCAACCCCGGTCCGTCCCGCGTTTTTGTATTTCTCGACATGCGCCAGGACAGTATTGACATGGGAAATTTCGCCGCCGACATGGCGGGCTGGCCCGATCAACCGGCCAGTTACGGGTTCTTCGATCTGCCGGGTTCGTATCATGGCCGGGCGGGTGGTTTTTCATTTGCCGACGGTCACACCGAAATACACGTCTGGCGCGATGATCGCACCATGCCGCTGCTGGTGCCCGAAGGCAACGTGAACGACTGGTTTTCATCGCCAAATAATCCTGACGTTGCCTGGTTGCAGCAACACGCCACGCGGCCCAACCAGTGAAGAACTGCTTGTCGCCGCGGCTGGATTCCGGTAATTCCAGCAGCGCGTTTTGTCTCCATGCTCATTGCCTTCCACAAGCCATTCGGTGTCGTCTCCCAGTTTACCAGTGACGGCCCGGCGAATCGCTCGCTGGCGGAATTTGGCTTTCCCAAAAACGTCTATTCCATCGGCCGGCTCGACACGGATTCGGAAGGCCTGCTGCTCTTGAGCGACGAACCGGAATGGAACGAACGCCTGCTGCATCCGCGTCATGCCCACGAACGCGAGTACTGGGCGCAGGTGGAACGCGTCCCCGAGCCGGAAGCGTTGAAGAAATTGGAACGCGGCATTTCCGTTCAAGGCCGGAAAACGCTGCCGTGCCGGGCGTGGGTTCTGGAGCCGCAACCGGAAGTCGTAGCAGCCGACGTGAGTCGGCTCCATAATTCAAGCAGCCAGAGCGGACTGACGTCCGCTGCTACGATGATTACAATCCCTCCACGCCATCCGCCCATCCGTTTCCGCAAAACCGTGCCGACGTGCTGGATCGGTCTGGAATTAATTGAAGGCAAAAACCGGCAGGTGCGCCGCATGACCGCCGCCATCGGCCATCCGACGTTGCGGTTGGTCCGGGTACGGATCGGCGGATTGAAACTTGGCACGCTGGCTGCAGGTGAATGGAAGGTTCTCGTGGCCGAAGAACGCCGGTTTTTGGCCGATTGAATTCTCTGTAAAACCGGAGCGCCGGTCTCCGACCCGGCACACAAGTGTTGGATTCCGAACGCGCCGGATCGGAGATCGGCGCTCCGTTCCGCGAGAACGCGGTTATGGAGAGGTTCCAGGTTGATGTTGTACCGATTTAGATGACTGTTTACCGCGCTGGTTATGCTTTTTCTCCTTGCGAATATTGTCGTATTGACACTCGCCGCCCTGGCGGCGTGGTGGTTAAGCGGCTATGACGCGAAGTTGACGGGTGACAATGAGCAGCGGGATTTTATACGTCGGGCCATCCGCTGTGGCATCACTTTGGTCCTGGCGGAACTGGCTTTTTTGAGTTTGTGGCGCTTCTGGCGCTATGGGGATCAAGCGAGTGGCATGGCGTATTTGATTATTGCCCTGCCGCTCGCTCTCCTCTGGGTTGGTTGCCTCGGCGAATTATGTTCCCACGCGTTTCACCGGCTGATTGATCCCGAAGATCGGCGGCGATTTGATCCCCACAAAAGCCAGCGTGATTTGGATATGCTCGCCGGCCTGGTTCGAAATGGCCGGAAGGAAGCGGCCATTCAATTGTGCCACATGCTCAAAGAATCCGGCGATGTCAGCGTTCTTACTTTGGATACCATGTTGGAACAACTCGGCGTCAAACCGGACAAAGTTCTGAAGCCCAGGCCGCTGACCGAGGCTCACCAATTGCGTTCGCAAGGAAAATTGAGTGAGGCTGAAGCCATGCTCAATTCATTGCTGACCGAAAACCCGGCAAACTTGGATGCGGCCCTGATGTTGATGCGGCTCTATGCCGAAGACATGCATCGCAGCGACAAGGCCCATGAAGTCCTTCGGTCTCTCGAACAACAACCTCATGTCCCATCCACGCATATCGAATTCGCCCGCCGTTCCATTCATGAATGGAGCCATCCCGCGGCGAAGGAGGTCGTCGAGGCCCCACCGGAATCCCTTGATGAACTGCTTGCCAACGGATATTTCGGCACCGCCATTGAAATCCTGGAACAAAAAACCAGGGAACAACCCCAGGATTTTGATTTATGGCTGAAGCTGGCCGAGACGCAGACCCAACATTGCGGCAATATCAAACGGGCAGAAAAAATCATCCAACAGATCGAAGCCAATTCCGCCTTCAGCCCGGAACAAATCCAACTGGCCAGGACCAAATTCAAGGAATGGCGGGAAGCCAGATTGCAACGCCGTTGATTGAATGGACCGTCAATTGGTGCTGCCATCGGTCTTCCAACGTTACGGTTGATTCACGTGTATTAGATTTTTTAAGCCCGTAGGGCTGGCATCTTTGTAGTTCGGCAATTCAAAAGACAATCGAGCTCCGTTCAGGAGCGACATAATCGGCAAAAGAATTAACGCCAGGACGCCAAGGCGCAAGGCCGCGAAGCGGCCACGGAAATTAGCGGGGACAACGTCCCCGGTGTACGTGGAGCATGAATCGCGTCGCGAAGCGACGATGGAAGGGGCGCGCGGGTGTCTCGCCTGCTGGTGGCCTTCCGCAAGGACTTCGGGCGTCGCGCCCGAACGATTCGTTGAACCATACAGTTTGCGGGAAGATTTTCGCGCGACGCCGAAAATGGCAACCGGGACGGTCGCGCTCCCCGAACCGAAATCGTAGCAGCGGACGTGAGTCCGCTCATTCTGGTTCCGAAAGAGATTTGAGCCGGCTCACGCCGGCTGCCACACGAAACGACGCGGGCGCGGGCGGAGGGCGGGGGCATCAAAGACCGCGCCGGGTCAAGGGCCGCCTGCCTGCCATGCTGCCATCGGTCATCCAACCTTACGACTGGTTCGCGGGCGCATCGGAAATTTTTAGCAGGACGGTTTGTCGTCAACGTGGTGACGGATGTTGAATTTCAAAGAAAACAACCTTATTTATGTTGTTGACTTGTAAACAAATAGTGATGATGGTGTGAGGCAACCTTAAGCGGATCAATGAAAATGAGTTTGACCAGCCTTGTCGCCTTTTCCCTGACCTTTTTTGTTTTTTCATCTCCGGCCGGTGTACTTTACGTGGATTTGAACAGCACCAATCCCGTTTCTCCGTATGCCGGTTGGAGCACTGCCGCGACAAATATCCAGGATGCAATTGCAGCATCCGCCGCTGAGGATATCGTGCTGGTGACCAACGGTGTTTACGCGGTTGGCGGCAAATCCATGGATGGCGTGATCACCAATCGCGTGTCGGTGGACAAGGCCGTCACTGTTCAGAGTGTGAACGGGCCGAATGTGACCATAATTCAAGGGGCGTGGGATCCAGTCTCAACGAACGGTCCAGGCGCCGTGCGCTGCGCATGGTTGACAAACAACGCGACATTGAGCGGATTCACGCTTCGAGGTGGCGCCACACGCCCTGTTTCGTCTTCGAGCGATCCGTCGACCGAAGGTGGCGGAGTATGGGGAAACGTTACTCAGAGCAGATCGTTGCCGGCCGTCCATCTCACCACTTCCGCGACGGTGACTAATTGTGTCATCGCCGCCAATTCGGCGGGTACTTCAGGAGGCGGAGCTTATGGGGTGAATCTGAACTTCTGTCGACTAATTGGAAACGGTGCTCTAGGCTATGGAGAAAACGGTGTTGGCAACGGAAATGGCGGCGGCGCGGAATCCTGCAACCTTACTGCATGTTTTTTGACAGGGAACTCGGCCATTGCGAATGGCGGGGGCGCGGATAATTGTTCCGCGACGAATTGTGCATTTACGCAGAACAGGGCAGTACTCTGGGGAAGCGGAATCAACAAGGGAACTCTAGTAAGTTGCACAATTACCCGAAATCTGTCCGGTGGTTGGGGTGCCTATGGCGGCGCGGCTGCTAATGCGGTATTGACTAACTGCATTGTTTATCAAAATTTCAATATAGGCGCGGGCTCGACCAATTACTTTTCCTGCACCTTTAGTTACTCCGATAGCGACCCATTGCCGCCGGGTGTCAGCAACATTAATGTTGATCCACAGCTTCTCGCTGATGGCGTTCATCTCACCCAGACTTCGCCGTGCATAAGCGCGGGAACGGCAAGTGTTGTTTCGGGCACCGACATTGACGGCCAACCATGGAACAATCCACCGTCCATCGGTTGCGACGAATGGTATCCATCGCCCGTAATTGCTGCCCAACCATCTTATCAAATCAATTCGCCTGCATACGGCCTGACTTTCAATGTTCTGGCGGCTGGCGAAACACCTTTCAGCTATTTCTGGAATAAGGATGGCATACTAATTCAAGACGATGCCTATCACAGCAATTCCGGCACCACCAGCTTGGTCATGAACCATTTCGGGCCCGAAGATGCCGGGTCTTATCAGGTTGTCGTGAGCAATGCGTTCGGAATGGCAACCAGTCAGGTGGCGCAGGTAGTAATCCATGCGGTTGACGCAACGGGCACAAATCCAGTTCCGCCTTACTCTACCTGGGCGACGGCGGCTACCAATATCCAGGATGCTATCAACGTCGCGGTCCTTGGTGACATCGTGCTGGTGACGAATGGAGTTTACTTAACGGGGGGCAAAGTCGTGACGGGCGGTGTGACCAATCGCGTGGTGGTGGACCGGCCGATAACGGTGACGAGCGTGAATGGTTGCTCCGCAACGGTGATTCAAGGTGCTTGGGATCCGGTGAGCACTAATGGACCGCTGGCGGTGCGTTGTGCCTGGCTGGCCGATGGCGCGGTGCTGAGTGGATTCACGCTGGCGAATGGGGCGACGGGTACTGGCAATGTGGTCGGCGCGTTGGCTGACAGTGGCGGTGGAGTTTTTTGTGCTTCGACAAATGGAGTTGTTGCCAATTGTGTCCTGACGAACAACTTTTCGATTTTTGGCGGGGGCATTTACGGTGGGACGCTGAATAATTCCCTGGTTATTGGCAACGTGGCGACATGGGGCGGCGGTGCTTATAATGCAACGTTGAACAATTGCACCGTAATCGAAAACTACTGTACACGGCTCGTAAACAACAGCGGCGCCGGAACGTATGATTGCGCCGTGCAGAACTGCATCGTGTTGTACAATGCCGACAATTGGCCATCCATCCTGGGGGGCATAGACAATTTCTATTACGAGCCCCAGTATTCCTTGGCAGAATATTCCTATTCGTGTTCCTATCCGTTGCCATCCGGGACGGGTAATATAAACGGAAACATCGCTGGTCCCCAATTCCTTGATCTATTCCACATCATGTCCACCTCACCCTGCCGTGGTGCTGGCAGTGCGCTTTTTGCCAGCGGAACCGATTTGGACGGCGAGGCGTGGGCCAATCCACCTTCCATGGGGTGTGATGAAGTGGTGCTTTCCAATCTCGTCGGGCCGCTGTCGGTGAACCTGAGCGCTTCTCAAACCAATGTGCTCGTGAGCACGCTCGATCCTTGGCCTCCTCCTCACTATGATTTCTTCCAAGGCAATATCAACGGACGCACGGCCTACGTTACCTGGTCCTTTGGCGACGGACCGACTTCCACCAATTTCGGTGTGACCAGTTCCCATGACTGGACCAATACGGGTGATTACATGGTCACCTTCACCGCTTATAATACGGACAATCCGGCCGGCGTCTCAACCAACACCCTGGTTCACGTGATTCCGCCGGACATCCCGCAATTGCAGTCGCCCGCGCTGTTGACCAATGGCTTCCAATTCCAATTCACCGGGCAGTGGAACGCCAATTACACCATCCAGTACACCACCAATCTTGCGCCGCCGGTGACATGGCAGACTTTACAGACTATTATCTGGAACTACGAAGATGTCGTCCAGATCAACGATTCCGCTCCAACAAATGCGGCGCGGTTTTATCGTGTGCTGGCGCAGTAATCTCTTTATCCAGCCTTCATTGACGGTCGTGGCGAACGGCGGTAACATTTTATCATGATTGATGTTGCCGACAGTCCGCAGGTCGAATTGAACGATTTGCAGGTCCGCAAGGCCATGCCCCAGCACCGGTTCGAACCCCTGGCCAGGGAGATTCTCACTCTCAAAAAGCAATTAAACGCCGTCATTCTGGCGCACAATTATCAGGTCCCCGAAATCCAGGAGGTGGCGGATTTTGTCGGCGACTCGCTTGGCCTGTCGCAACAGGCGGCCAAAACCGGCGCCGACGTAATTGTGTTCTGCGGCGTGCATTTCATGGCCGAGACGGCCAAGATTTTGAATCCGAACAAAATCGTCGTGCTGCCGGACAAGGACGCCGGCTGCTCGCTCGAAGAGAGTTGCCCGGCGGACAAGCTGGCCGAATTGCAGAAGACCAATCCGAATTTCTGGACCATTGCCTACATCAATTGCAGCGCGGCGGTGAAAGCCTTGACCGACGTGATTTGCACCAGCGGCAACGCGGTGAAAATCGTTCAGGCCGCGCCGAAGGACAAAGACATCCTGTTCGTTCCGGACGAAAATCTCGGTCAATGGGTAATGGAACAAACCGGCCGGCCGATGACGTTGTGGCAGGGCAATTGTTACGCGCACGTCGAATTCCGGCGCGAACAGGTGCTGAAACTGCGCGAGAAATTTCCGGACGCCAAAGTGGTGGTCCATCCCGAAAGCCTGCGCGAGGTGCGCGACCTTGCCGATGCCGTGCGTTCGACGGAAGGTATGATTACCTTTTGCAAAACCAGCCCGGCGAAACAATTCATCGTCGTGACCGAATCCGGCATCATCCATCGGATGCAGAAGGAGTGTCCGGGCAAAGAATTCCTGTGTGCGCCGTCGTTTGACGTGATGCGGCTGCCGTCGGACCATTGCCGGTGCAGCGAGTGCAAGTACATGAAGATGAACACGCTTGAGAAGGTGCGCGACTGCATGAAACGCCTCGCCCGCGCGTCGAATTGCCGCCGGAAATCCTGAAGCGCGCCCGGTTGCCGATTGAGCGGATGCTGGAAATTTCGGCGCGGTAGGGCGCGTCACTCTGTGCGCGCCGTTCCCGAGTTGCAAAAGCGGCGCCGGCAAAAACAGGACTGCCTCAGCCCTAAAAAAGTCAGAGACCTGCGCGACGCCTGTTCTAAGCGTGGTTCGGATCCGGCAACTCACGGAATCCAGCCGGCCATCTGCGCGCCGCGCACCAGCAGATAAGCCACTCCGCCGCTGATGGGCAGCGTCAAAATCCATGCCCAGACGATGCGTTCGACCACGTCCAGCTTGAGATGATTCAAACCTTTCGCGCAGCCGACGCCCATGATGGAGGTGCTGACGGCGTGGGTGGTGGACACCGGCATGCCGAAATGCGCGGCGGTAACCAGCACCGTGGCGGCGGTGGTTTCCGCGGCGAAACCGTGGACGGGATGCAAGCGCACCATTTTATGACCCAGGGTCTTGATGATGCGCCAGCCGCCCACGGCGGTGCCGGCGCACATCGTCAGCGCGCACAGGGCCTTGATCCACGCGGCGATGGGGAGCGGTTGTCCCGGCAGTTGGGTCGTGTGCAGGAATGAGAGCCAGCCGGGCAGGTGATCAAACAAACCGTTGTTGGAGCCGGTCAGCAGCGCCAGCGCGATGATACCCATGGTTTTTTGCGCGTCATTCATGCCGTGACTGATGCCCATGAAACTCGAACTGCCGAGCTGCAGGATGCCGAAGGTCCGGTTGACCGTGGTTGGACGCCAGTTGCGCAACAGGAAATAAAGCAGGCCCATGACCAGGAAGCCGCCCACCAATCCGCAAATCGGCGACGATATCATGGGCACGACGACTTTCCAGAGCAGGCCCTTGCCCAACCACCAATGTTCACGGCTGGGAATGGACCAGACCATGACGTTCCAATGGTTATGCGCAGCGGCGAGGCACGCGCCGCACAGGCCGCCGACCAGCGCGTGCGACGAACTGGCCGGCATGCCAAACCACCACGTCAGCAGGTTCCAGGCAGATGCCGGCGAGCAGGGCGCAGATCAAAACCTCGGACGTGGCGACTTTCGGGTCCACGAGCCCGGAGGCGATGGTGGTCGCCACGGCGGTGCCCAGGAAGGCGCCAATCAAATTGGTGACGGCGGCCAGGAGCACCGCTTGACGCGGTGACAGCACCTTGGTGGCAACCACGGTCGCGATGGAATTGGCCGTGTCGTGAAAACCGTTGATATAGGTAAACACCAGCGCCGTGATAATGACGAGGAGGATGAGGAGCATCGCGGGGCTCAGGAATTTTTCAGCACGATGTGCATGACCACGTTGCCGGCGTCACGGCAGCGGTCAATGGCTTTTTCCATCAGTTCGTAAAGATCGCGGATGACCATGGCTTTGGTGGCGTCATAGCGTCCGCTGTAAAGGTCCTCCAGCAAATTCAACATCAACCGGTCCGCCTCGCCTTCGAGATATTGCAGTTTGGTGTTCAATTCGTGGATGATCTCCAGATGCTTCACGTCGCGAAGCTGTTTGACCATGGCCAGCACCACGTCGGTGGACTGTTCCAGGATTTGAATCTGGCGGGTGAAATCCACGCCTTGAATGTGCCGGCGGCCGAGGTTGATGCGCTCGGCGAGTTTTTCGACCGTCTTGGGAATTTTGCGCAGCGCCAGCGCGAGCGCCTCGATGTCCTCGCGTTCCAGGCCGGTCACGAAGGTTTTCACCAGTTCGGCGGTGATTTGTTCCCCGATTTTTTTCTCCTTGCGCCGGGAGAGCGCGAGGTCATCGAGATTTTTGGCGGGAACGGATGCCTGGAGCATTTCGATGACCAGGCGGACGCTGGCATGGGCTTCCTGCGCCGCGTCTTCCAACAGTTGATAAAACCGGTCGGCCTTGCCGAAAAGCAGTTGCAGCGAAAACATGGTGGGAACAGGGTCGTAAAAATGTGTCAAAAGTCCATTCAATTTTATCATTAACACTAATCGCCGACGGCACGCCGGGAGCGATGCTTCAGCGTAGGTGGCAAAATTGATTCGCCCCGGAAACTTCGCTGTTGTAAGGTGCGCGCGATTATGGGTGTGGCGGATATCAGGCGGGAATACTCGCAGGGTGGCTTGCGACGCACGGATTTGGAGGCCAATCCGGTGGCGCAGTTTCAAAAATGGTTCGCGCAGGCGGCGGGCGAATCGTCCGGCGGCCGCTGGCGCAAAATCGGCATCGCCCTGTTCAAACTTTGGCACGCCATCCTCGGCCATACGCCGATTGACGTGAACGCGATGACGCTGGCGACGGTGGACAAGGATGGCCGGCCCTCCACCCGTACGGTTCTGCTCAAAGGCGTGGACGAACGCGGCTTTGTTTTTTACACGAATCATGAGAGCCGCAAGAGCCGTGAACTGGCGGACAATCCCCACGCGGCGCTGACCTTTTATTGGGCGGACGCGGAACGGCAGGTCGGTGTGGGAGGCATGGTGAGCAAAATTTCCCGCGAAGAAACAGAAATGTATTTCAAAAACCGGCCGCGCGGCAGCCAACTCGCCGCCTGGGCGTCAAATCAGTTCGACGTGGTTGCCGACCGTACCGTCCTGGAAAAAAAATGGAACGAAATGGCGGCGCGCTTTTCCGGCGACGTGCCGTTGCCGCCGAACTGGGGCGGTTTCGTTTTGAAACCGGACTGGATTGAATTCTGGCAGGGCCGGCCCAGCCGGTTGCACGATCGTTTTCGCTACACGCGCGCAGCCCGATGGCGCGTGGAGATTGGAGCGGGTGGCGCCTTAGCCGTAACCATGCAGTAGGACGGGCGTCGCGCCGGTCTCTAACTTTTGAATTTGCTCCTTGAGGCGTTGTTTCCCGGGCTTATTGGCCGTCACCAACTGGTGAGGGGAAATTTTTAGATGGAGACAGGCGCGACGCCTGTCCTACATGTGTTGGTTGTCGGCTGGCATCCATTCTCAACTGAATCGTTCCGGCTTAAAATTTGACGGCCAGGGCACTGACCAGTTTCACATCGTTATTCTTGAATCCCGGCGCGGGCCGGTTGGCGTAATTGTCCTGCACATAGGTTTGCAGGCTGAGGTGCTTGCTGAGCGGGGTATCCATACCCACTTCGGCATTGACGAGAAAAGCCCGCGGGTCGGTGAACGGCGGCAGAAACTCCACATTTTGCCAGAGGCGGGCGTGCCCGTCGAATTTGTGTTCAAAGCGCTCGGCCAGGCGCAACGTCGGATAGGTGTGGTATTCGTCGTCCAGCTTTTCGTACAGAATGGCCGGGCCGACCTCACCCGCCAGCGACGTTTCCTTGTCTTTAATGAAGTAATAACCGGCGCCGGGGCTGAACGTAAACCGGTAGGCCACGTCGGCAATGGCATCGTGCAAGGCGTCTCCGCGCATATAGCCGTACCAGCGTTCGCTGAACAGGTGATTATATTGCCCAAAACCGTGCAGTGTTTCGTTGTTTTTGGCGGAACTGACCTCACCGTAGGCTGCATCCACGCCCAGATTCCATTCGTCCAATGGCGTTTTTTTATGGGTCTGGAAATTGCCAGTGGCCAGCGCGCTGTTGACGTTGCCCGCAGTCGCGGTGAGTCCGAGGGAAACGCTGCTCTCCCAAACTGCCCTGTTGGTGGAAAGAGTGGTGGCCACAACCGCACTGGGAGCGGCCTGGCCGTTGCCGCTTTCGGCTGCTAAAAACTCCAAGGCGTTGTGGTTGTCTTCCGCCAGGTTATAGGCGGGTGCCGCAGCGGTTTGGCTGGCGCGGCTGCCCACGATCAAACCAACCAGAACCGGTACAATCAGAATATGTCTTTTCATCGTTCTTCTTGCCGACAATTTGAGTCGAACGAGGAACCGATCGGCAGAAGAAATGACTTCCTGCAACCTCCGAAACCATTCGGACGCAATTGATTGTATCTTAAAACCGGGGACTGGCAAGCAACGTTTTAAAAATTATTTTTCCGGTCCGGTTTCGACCGCGACGTCTTCCTTGTCTTCACCAATGACCGGGGCAATGGCCTGGAGTTTGTCGCCAGCATCGAGACCGACCAGTTTCACGCCCTGCGTGTTGCGCCCGGCTTCGCGAATGTCCTTCACGAACGTCCGTACCATCTGGCCCTTGACGGTGATGATCATGATTTCATCCGCGTCGCGCACGGTCAGCGCACCCACCACACTGCCGGTCTTCTCGGTGGTTTTCATGGTGATGATGCCTTTGCCGCCGCGGGATTGGGCGCGGTATTCCTCGAAGTCCGTCCGCTTGCCGATGCCGTTTTCGCCGGCGACCAGAAGTTTGGCATCCGCCACAACAATGGCCAGCGCGACAACTTCGTCACCTTTGGACAGGTTGATGCCACGCACGCCGGTGGCGGGCCGGCCCATGGGCCGGGCGTCTTCTTCGTTGAACCGGATGCTCATGCCGTCGCGCGTGATGAGCACCACCTCGTTCTGGCCGGTTGTCAGCTTCACGTCAATCAACACATCGCCCGGATCAATGCCAATGGCGATGATGCCGCCTTTGCGGACATTGGCGAAATCGGCCAGCGCGGTTTTCTTGACCGTACCCTGTTTGGTGGCAAAGAACACGAAACCCGATTGTTCCCACGTCACGTCTTCCTTGTTGGCATTGGTTTTAGAGAGGACGCGAATGAGCGCGGCGATGTTTTCGCCGGCCTTCAGTTCGAGCAGATTGGCAATGCTCCGGCCCTTGGCGGCCCGGCCCATGTCGGGAATTTCATGCACGCGCTCGACATAGACGCGCCCGGTGTTCGTGAAAAACATCAGGTAATCGTGCGTGCTGGCGGTGAACAGGTGCTCGATGAAATCCTTGTCCTCGTCGGTCGCGCCTTCCCGGGTCGTCATGCCAATGACGCCCTTGCCGCCGCGGCGCTGGGCGCGGTAGCTCGAAATGTTCGTGCGCTTGATAAGACCGTTGTGCGTGAGGGTGATGATGACACCTTCGTTGGCGATCAGGTCTTCGATGTTGATTTCGCCCTCGTCGGGCACAAGGTCGGTCAGGCGCGGTGTGGCGTACTTTTCCTTGATGACCTTCAACTCGGCTTTGATGATGGCCATGACGCGGGCTTCCTTGGCCAGGATGTCCAGCAAATCCTTGATGCGGGCGAGCAGCTCCTTGTATTCCGTTTCGACCTTGTCGATTTCCAGGCCGGTCAACTGGTAAAGGCGCAGTTCCAGAATCGCATCCACCTGCCGTTCGGTCAGCGCGTAGCGGCCCCGGGTCAGGCGCTCCTCGTTGCGAATCAGAATCCCCCAGCGCTCGACCTGCTTTTGCGTCCACTCGAACGCCAGCAGCTTGATGCGGGCTTCGTCGCGGTTCTTGCTGCCGCGAATGATGCGGATGAATTCATCCAGATTCGACAGCGCACAGAGGTAGCCTTCGAGGATTTCTGCGCGTTCCTCGGCCTTCTGCAACTGAAACCGTGTGCGGCGCAAAACGACTTCGCGCCGGTGTTCGATGTAGCAATTGATGAGCTCCTTCAGCCCGAGGTTCTTGGGCCGGCCGTGATCAATGGCCAGCATGTTCACCGCGAAACTCGATTCCAGCGCCGTCTGCTTGTACAGGTTGTTGATAACGACCTTGGCAATGGCGTCGCGCTTGAGCTCGACAACCACGCGTGTGTTCTCGTCCGATTCATCACGGATGGCGGTGATGTCGGCGAAGCCGGTGACCTTTTCATTGACGAGTTCAGCGACGCGTTCAACGAGCACCGCGCGATTCACATTGTACGGAATTTCCGTGATGATGATTTGTTCGCGGCCGCCCTTGAGTTGCTCGACGCCGACCTTGCCGCGGACCTTGACGCTGCCATGGCCGGTGGTGAAATATTCCTTGATGACTTCCAGCCCGCACACCATGCAACCGGTCGGGAAATCCGGGCCTTTGACGAATTTCATCAGGCCCTTGACCGAGATTTCCGGGTCGTCAATCTGGGCGCAGACGCCGTCAACGATTTCCCCAAGATTATGCGGCGGAATATTGGTCGCCATGCCGACGGCGATGCCGGTGCCGCCATTGACCAGCAGGTTGGGAAACGCGGCGGGAAAAACGGTCGGCTCGGTGCGGGTTTCGTCGTAGTTGGGCACGAAATCGACCGTGTCTTGGTCCATGTCCTCCATCAACGCGGCGCCGAGATGGGTCATGCGGGCCTCGGTGTAACGCATGGCGGCGGGCGGATCGCCTTCCACGGAACCGAAATTGCCCTGGCCGTCCACGAGCCGTTCGCGCATTGCCCACGGTTGTGCCATGTGGACGAGGGTTGGATAAATCACCGCCTCGCCATGCGGATGGTAGTTGCCGCTGGTATCGCCGCAAATCTTGGCGCACTTGCGATGCTGGCGGTTCGGAAACAACGAGAGGTCGTGCATGGCCAGCAGAATGCGGCGTTGCGAAGGTTTGAGGCCGTCGCGCGCATCGGGCAGGGCGCGCGAAATGATCACCGACATCGAGTAATCCAGAAACGAGTTCTTGATTTCATCGGCCACGTTAATCTTGGCAATTTTTTCACCCGAGGCGAACAACGGTGTGTTGGTCACCGGCAAATCACTGGATGGTTTGGAGTCAGCCATAAAAATTTCCCACAAACGAAATTAAATATCGAGGTTCCGCACGTTGAGTGCTTCATCCTCAATGAACTGACGGCGCGGCTCGACTTCCTCGCCCATCAGCTTCGTAAACATTTCTTCGGCTTTTGTGGCGTCCACCACATCAATCCGCAGCAACCTGCGCTTCGTCGGATCCATCGTCGTTTCGTACAGCTCCTTCGCGTTCATTTCACCAAGACCTTTGAAGCGCTTGATGGACAGACCGCGCCGGCCGATTTCCTTGACCGCCGTGAGAATTTCCGGGATGGAAAACAGCGGTTTGACGGTTTCCCGGTCTCCTTCGCCCTCGCAGATTTCAAACAGCGGCTTGTCCTGCCCGGCGTAGTGTTCGACGCTGAAACCTTTCTTGTCGAGCTTCGCCAGCAGTTCCACAATGGCCTTGCTCTCATGCAACTCCACGTGTCGCCCCCGCCGCGTGGATCCGTTCTTCGATTTTTCGATAAACGAAGTCGTGTCGCCTTCCTCTTCGTCGCCAAATAATTTCAAGTCCGCGTTCTTCGCGCCGAACTGAGCCAGTTCCTCCTCGGTGTGGAAGTAATGGACCGTTTCATCGTTGCCTTCGCGCACCTTGACCAGGTGTTTCGGCAGGTCACCGGTCTTTTTCTGGCGGTGCTCGACGTATTCCGCAAAGTCGCCGCCGTGGCGCTTCAAGGCGTTGGCGTATTTGTCGAGCGACTCGAGCAATTCCAGAATTTCCGCCAGTTGCTTTTGGGAAAGCTCCTTTTTGTCGGAAAGGTTCTTCAGCCGCACTTCTTCCGTGCCCAGTTCAATCAAAATCTTGTTCAGCTTCGCGTCGTCATCCACGTATTCCACGCGTTTCTTGCGCGCGATCTGGTAAAGCGGTGGCTGGGCAATGTAAACAAAACCCTGTTTGACCAGCGCCGGCATCTGCCGGTAGAAAAACGTCAACAGCAGCGTGCGGATGTGCGAACCGTCCACGTCTGCGTCCGTCATGATGATGACCTTGTGGTAACGGAGTTTTTCGAGGTTGAACGCACCTTCGCCTTCGCCATCGCCGATGCCCGTGCCGACGGCCGTGATCATCGTGCGGATTTCGTTGTTCTGCAGCACCTTGTCCAGGCGCGCCTTCTCGACGTTGATAAGCTTCCCGCGAATCGGCAGGATGGCCTGAAACTTCCGGTCGCGGCCCTGCTTGGCCGAGCCGCCGGCGGAATCACCCTCGACGATGAACAACTCGGTGTTCGCCGGGTCGCGGTCGGAACAATCGGCCAGCTTGCCCGGCAAGCCTCCGCCGGTGAGCGCGCCTTTGCGGACCGTCTCACGCGCCTTGCGGGCGGCTTCGCGTGCCCGGGCCGCCAGCAGGCCCTTTTCAATAATTTTCTTGGCAACACCGGGATTCGCGTCGAAATGCGTCATCAGCCCGTCATAGACAATGGACGAAACGATGCCGTCAATTTCCGTGTTTACCAGCTTCACCTTGGTCTGCGACTCAAACCGCGGGTTCGGCAGTTTCACGCTCAACACGCAGACCAGGCCTTCCCGCACATCATCGCCGGAAATCGTCGGGTCCTTTTCCTTCAGCAACTCGTTCTGTTTGGCGTATTGGTTGATGGCGCGGGTCAGCGCCGAGCGAAAACCGGTCAGATGCGTGCCGCCGTCGGTATTGGCAATGGAATTGGCGAAGCAGAGAATCTGGTCGCTGTAGCTGTCGGTGTATTGCAGCACGCAATCCACAAACACGTCCTCATCCTTGCCGTCAATTTTGCTTTGCCGTTTGCCTGAGATTGCGATGGGCTTGGGATGCAGCGGCTGCTTGCTCCGGCCCAGCTGGCGGACGAATTGCTCGATGCCATCGCGGTAAAAAAATGTCTCGGTCTTCTCATCGCGCTCGTCCTTTAGCACGATCTCGATGCCCGGATTCAAAAAAGCCAGTTCGCGCAGACGGTTCGCCAGGATGTCGAACTTGAACTCGACGGTGATGGTGAAAATCGTCGGGTCGGGTTTGAACGTGATGAGCGTCCCGGTTTTCTTGGACTTGCCGATGACTTCGAGTTTCTGGGTCGTTTTGCCGCGCTCGAATTCCATCGAATAAACTTTCTCGTCGCGCGAGACCTCCACCTTGAACCAGTCGGAAAGCGCATTGACGCATTTGGCGCCGACGCCGTGCAAACCGCCGGAGTATTTGTAGGCGCCCTGGCCAAATTTTCCGCCCGCGTGCAGATTCGTCAGCACCAGTTCAACGGCGGGCATTTTCCATTTCGGATGCATGTCCACCGGGATGCCGCGCCCGTCGTCGCGGATGGACACCGAGCCGTCCACGTGGATCGTCACCTCAATCTTGTTGCAATAGCCGGCCAGATGCTCGTCAATCGAGTTGTCGAGCACCTCGAACACGCTGTGGTGCAGGCCGCGCTCATCCGGGTCGCCGATATACATGCCCGGCCGCTTCCGCACTGCCTCCAAACCTTCCAGCTTGTCAATTTTGGAGGCGTCATATTTCTCGACCGCACTGGTCACCGGCTTCTTTTCCGGCTCTAATACTTCAGCTTTTTTCGACATAAATAGATTCAGAAAGCTCGTTTGAGAGCGTCCAATTTCAGGTGCAAAAATTGTATGAAAAATGCCATTTTCGCACAATGCCAAAATGTGGAATTTTTGGCCAAAAAACACCATTAGTTGTGGCTCAATTACGGTAAAAGCCAAATATGTTGTGCTGTTGAATTTACCCCGGGAGTCTGTATTTTACGCAAATCGAACATAAGGAATTTGACGGTGGGGGCCGCTTTAGAGATGCTCCTGGGACATGCTTGCGCTTCCAAAATGGCTCACCGTTATTGTTTCAATTTGTGGTGGCTGGTGGAGCCTTCTGAGTGGGGTAGGCTCAGCCGCTCTCACGGTTGCCGCAGTTCTTGCGCAGGGGTCAGATAGAAAAATCTATGCCCTCCTCGCCTTTGCCGCCTTGTGGGTATTTGCGCTCCGGGTTGTTTGGAAAAATTATCAAATGCTCCAACAGCAAAAACCCAAATTCAAAATATCCTGCGGCAACGGCATTCCCGGATGCACGGTTGACAGTCCCGGGAATAATACCCGCTATTTTCGATTATTGGTGAAAACCGATGGTGTCACCACGGTGCACAAATGCCGGGGATACCTTGCTAAAATTGAAAAAGGACGTCTCGTGCTGTTTGATGATGACCGGCGGGATTTGCCCTTTGTACCATCGGAGGCGGAAGATTCTTTGGAAAAAACAATTTTCCCCAACACCTCATACCATTTGGACGTTCTCGCTGTCGCCGGCGGCAAGGTGTACATTTGCGTAAAAGGCGGGATGCCGGCATTGAGCACCGGTGGCAAACCTATTTTTCAGGAATGCGGAGAATACCTGCTGACGGTGGGTGTTTGTGGAGAGAACGTTTCAACTCAAATTGTGAAATTACAATTTTCGGTTAAGGACAATTGGACGGAAAACACGCTGGAAATGGTCTGATCAGCCGCCGGGCCAACGGAAGGCGGATTCCTCACCATAGCGGTGGAACAGTCGCGCGTTTTTCGCGTGTTGGAGTGTTGAAACTTACACTTTCCAGTCGCCACCAATCGTCCTATTTTCCCGCCTGTGACTCTTCGCCGCGATCAACTCTTCACGCCGCTGAAACAGTTCTTCGGCTTCAGTTCCTTTCGCCCGTTGCAGGAGGAAATCATCCGCGACTCGCTCGCCGGTCGGGACGTTTTCGCCGTGTTGCCGACCGGCGGCGGCAAATCGCTCTGTTTCCAACTGCCCGCGCTCGCTGCGGCCCGGACTCACCGTCGTCGTCTCGCCGCTGATCGCGTTGATGAAGGACCAGGTGGACGCGCTCCAGGCGGCGGGCGTGGCCGCGACCTTTCTGAATTCATCGCTGGCTGCGGGCGAATCGCGTCCGCGCTTGCGCGGATTGCACAACGGGGAGTTTCGATTGCTCTATGTTGCGCCGGAGCGGTTGATGTTGTCCGGCTTTCTCGAAGATTTGAAAAAGTGGAACGTCAGCCTCTTCGCCATTGATGAAGCGCATTGCATCAGCGAATGGGGCCACGATTTCCGCCCGGAATACCGGCAATTATCGTCGCTGCGGGAAATTTTCCCGGGCGTGCCGATGATGGCGCTCACGGCCACGGCCACCGAGCGCGTGCGCGGCGACATCGTCCGGCAATTGCACCTGAAAGATTCCGCGTGTTACATCGCCAGTTTCAACCGCCCGAACCTGACCTATCGCGTCGCCGCCAAATCGGGGGCTTACGAGCAAATCCTTTCCTTCGTTCGCGCGCGGCCAAAAGAAAGTGGAATCATTTACTGTCCAGGCGCGGAAAACCGCCGACAGCATGGCGGGCAAACTTTCCGCCGATGGCGTCCAGGCGTTGCCGTATCACGCGGGCATGACGGCGGGCGAGCCGGACAAAAAATCAGGAGGCGTTTCTCCGGGACGAGGCGCGCGTGATTTGCGCCACCATCGCCTTCGGCATGGGTATCAACAAACCGAACGTGCGTTTCGTGATTCACTACGACCTGCCCAAGAACATCGAGGGTTATTATCAGGAAACCGGCCGCGCCGGACGCGACGGCCTGCCGGGCGAATGTCTTTTGTTGTTCAGCCCCGGCGACCGCGTGAAACAGATGCGGTTCATTGACGAAAAACCGAATCCGCAGGAACGCGAAATCGCCCGCGCCCAACTGGAACAGATGATTCATTATGCCGAAATCGCCACCTGCCGCCGTGAGTTTCTGCTCGGATATTTCGGGGAGAAATTTACAATCGACGATGCCGGACAAGGTAGGGCGCGCCACTCCGTGCGCGCCGACCTTACGACGTTGGACAACGGCGCGCACGGAGTGGCGCGCCCTACCGAGCTCGTGAACTGCGGCGGCTGCGACAATTGCCTGGCCCCGCGCGCGACCTGGGATGGCACGCTGGCCGCGCAGAAATTTCTCTCATGCGTTTATCGCATCCGCGAGAAAAGCGGATTTGGCGTCGGCATCCAGCACGTGGTCGAGGTACTCTGCGGCGCGGAGACGGAGAAAGTCCGCAAGTTCGGTCATCACACGCTTTCGACCTACAACATCGGCGAAGGGCACGCGCGCGCGGAGTGGGCGGCGATCGGCCGCGAGCTGGTGCGGCTTGGCCTGTTGTTCCAAAACCCGGAGAAGTTTAACATCGTCGAACTGACGGATGCCGGTCGCGTGGTGCTCAAAGCACGGCAGAAAATCACGCTGACCAAACCGGTGGCGCCGACCGGGCCGGCGAAACATCGCGCCGGGGAAATCGCCTGCGACGAGGTGTTGTTTGAAAAATTGCGCACGCTGCGCAAACAACTCGCCGACGAACGCGCCGTGCCGCCTTACATCATTTTCTCCGACGTGTCGCTGCGGCAGATGGCGCGGTTTTATCCGGCGGGCGAAAAGGATTTCTCTCGCATGAGCGGCGTGGGTGAAAGGAAATTGCGCGAATTCGGCGAAATGTTCCTGCGCGAAATTGCGGCGCATTTACAAACGAACCCGCGCCAGGTTTTTGCCGACGATTTTCCGCAACCGGGGATGCCCTCCGTTCCAATGCCGCGCCGTTCGCGGCTGACGGATACCGTGCGCGAGACCTTGCACTTTTTCCGGCAGGGCAAGACCGTTCCCGAGATTGCAGAGATTCGCAGTGTCAAAGCGGACACGATTTACAGCCATCTGGAAGAAGCCATGCTCGCGGGTGAGGCCATTGACGTGAGTTCCCTGATCCCGGCCGAAGCCCAACGCGACATCGCCGCGGCCTTCGCCAAACGCGGTTTCGTCAGCCTCGGCGTCGTGGTTGAATCGCTCGGCGGCAAATATGGCTACGGCGAATGCCGCGTTGTCCGCGCCGCGTTGCAAAGAGCGTAGGACAGGCGTCGTGCCTGTCTCCATCTTTGATCTGTTCCTCATCGCCCTTGGGTCACGCATTCGAGACGAACCATCAAAATGAGATATTTTGGAGTCAGAGACAGGCGCGACGCCTGTCCTACTTTGACTCGCTTTTTCGGCAAGCCGACTATAACTTCCCCGGATGGTTTCGACTGAATCCGTGAGCGAACCTTCAAAAAAAAATCAATCGGCTGGCGCGGCTGAATTACCCGCGCCTCCCGATCCATTTGTCCATCGCCACATCGGGCCGAACGCCGCGGAAGCCCGGGAAATGCTCGCGTTGCTGGGATTCAAAGAGTTCGATGAACTGATTACGGCTGCCGTTCCCCCGAAAATCCGGCTCGCAACAAAATTAAATCTTCCCGCCGCCCGGAGCGAATTTGAAGCATTGGCCGAACTCCGGAAAATCGCCGGTGAAAACCAGGTGTTCCGTTCCTATATCGGCATGGGCTACTACGATTGCATCACGCCCGCCGTCATCCAGCGCAACGTCCTGGAAAATCCCGGCTGGTACACGCAATACACGCCGTATCAGGCTGAGATTTCCCAGGGCCGCCTCGAAGCGCTGCTGAATTTTCAGACGATGGTCAGCGACCTCACCGCGCTCGACATCGCCAACGCGTCACTGCTGGACGAGGCTACTGCTTGCGCTGAGGCCATGACGATGTGCCACCGGCTCAAGGATGATCGGAACACCTTCTTTGTCTCCGAATCCTGTCATCCACAGAACATTGAAGTCGTCCGGACCCGCGCGAAAGCGTTGGGTATCGAGGTCATCGTCGGCAGCTTTGAAAATTTTCAATTCACGGAAAAGGTTTTTGGCGCGTTGGTGCAATATCCCGACACGTTCGGCGCGATTCACGATTACGCGCCGTTTGTTGAAAAAGCACACGCCGCCGGTGCGCTAGTGGCCGTGGCCACCGATTTGCTGGCGCTGACGCTCATCCAGCCGCCGGGCGAATTTGGCGCCGACATTGCCGTGGGCAGCGCGCAACGGTTCGGCGTGCCGCTCGGTTACGGCGGCCCGCACGCCGCATTTTTCGCCACGCGCGATGAATTCAAGCGCCAGATGCCCGGCCGCCTCGTCGGCGTCTCCAAAGATTCGCGTGGCAAACCGGCGTTGCGCCTCGCGCTCGGCACGCGCGAACAGCACATCCGCCGGGAAAAAGCCACCAGCAACATCTGCACCGCGCAGGCGTTGCTGGCGAACATGGCGTCGATGTACGCCGTTTATCACGGGCCGGAAGGATTGAAGAAAATAGCGCAGCGGCTGCACACGTTGACCGAAATTCTTGCCGCCGGTTTGGAAAAGCTTGGCTTTAACGTAGGACAGGCGTCGCGCCTGTCTCCATCTTCAAATGAAAATGAGGGAGGAATGAGACAGGCGCGACGCCTGTCCTGCTTCGACACGTTCCCCGTCGCGCTCGGTGATAAACGTGCCGCCGATATTCTAAAGGTAGCCGAGGCGCACCGGATGAACTTCCGGCTGATTGATGACCACACGCTCGGCATCGCGCTCAACGAGACCACGAATGAATCCGATGTCGTCGAAATTCTCCAGGTTTTTAATGGCGACAAAGCGCTCGGTTTTTCAATCAGCGAACTCACGCCCGAAAATTCGCAATTCGCAATTCGCAATTCGCAATTTCTGGCCCACAAAGTTTTTAACAGCTATCACAGCGAAACCGAAATGCTGCGCTATATCAAGCGGCTCGAATCGCGCGATCTGTCGCTGACGGCTTCGATGATCCCGCTCGGTTCCTGCACGATGAAACTGAATGCTGCGGCGGAGATGTTTCCGATTTCCTGGCCGGAGTTTGCCAAAATTCATCCGTTCGCGCCGTTAAAACAAACGCGCGGTTACCAGACGCTCTTTCAGCAACTCGAAGACTGGCTCGCAGAAATCACCGGCTTCGCAGGCATTTCGTTGCAACCAAACGCCGGCGCCCAGGGCGAGTACACCGGCCTGCTCGTCATCCGCGCCTATCACGAGTCGCGCAATGAGCCCCACCGGAAGGTGTGTCTGATTCCAACGTCCGCGCACGGCACCAATCCGGCCAGCGCCGTCATGGCCGGGTTGAAAGTCGTTGCGGTTGCGTGCGACCAGGAAGGCAACATTGACGTGGCCGACCTTCGTGCCAAGGCCGAGGCGCACAAGCAAGACCTTGCTTGCCTGATGGTTACGTATCCATCCACGCACGGCGTGTTTGAGGAAACTATCAAGGAAATCTGCGAAATCATTCACGCCAACGGCGGGCAGGTCTATATGGACGGCGCGAACATGAACGCCCAGGTCGGCCTCTGCCGGCCGGCGGACATCGGCGCGGACGTCTGCCATTTGAATCTGCACAAGACGTTTTGCATTCCGCACGGCGGCGGCGGGCCGGGCGTCGGACCGATTGGCGTGGCGGAACATCTGGTTGAATTCTTGCCCGGCCATCCGGTCGTGAATCTGGGCGGCGAAAATCCGATTGGCCCCGTGGCCGCCGCGCCATGGGGCAGCGCGGGCATTCTGCCGATTTCCTGGATGTACATCGCCATGATGGGCCCGGACGGCCTGACCGAGGCGACGAAGTTTCGCCATCCTCAACGCGAACTACATTTCCAAGCGGTTGGAAAAATATTTCCCGACGCTCTACCGCAGCCACGGCCTGGTCGCGCACGAGTGCATTCTCGATTTGCGCGCGTTTCACAGCGTCACCGCCGAGGACGTGGCGAAGCGGCTGATGGATTATGGTTTTCATGCGCCGACGCTGTCATTTCCCGTCGCCGGCACGCTCATGGTCGAGCCGACCGAAAGCGAATCGAAGTACGAACTGGACCGTTTCTGCGACGCGATGATTGCCATTCACGCGGAAATGACCGCCGTGGAAAGCGGGTCAGCCGACGCGAAGAACAACCTGCTCAAGAACGCGCCGCACACGGCGGACATGGTGGCGGCGGACAATTGGAACCGGCCTTATCCGCGCGAACAGGCGGCCTTTCCGGTGCCGAGCCTGCGCGACTACAAATTCTGGCCTGCGGTCGGTCGCATTGACAACGTCTATGGCGACCGCAATCCGGTTTGCTCCTGCGCCGGGATGGAGAATTATTAATAATGGATACAGCCAAACCATGGGCTGAAAAAATCACCGAGGTAAAATCACTTGGTGGTGGCGGGCAAGGTGACACTTGGTTGGTCCGCTCAAAGGCAGACGGAGCGAGGCAAGCTGTTCTAAAATTGCTAAAGGCTTATAAGGTGAGAGACCCAAAGGCTAGGCGACGAATGTATCAGGAAGTCGCTAATCTTAAAATTCTGCGAAGCGCGGGCGGAAAAGTTCCAGAGGTGTTGGATGGTGATACCGAGGTATTAGTCGGCGTTTCAGCGGTATTACTTTTCTTATTCGCGGGTTGAAATGCTTTGCGTCGAATTGAATCCATGTTTATCGGTGTTCATCCGTGGTTGAATTTATGCCGAAGCGCGCCGCCTGTATGAAATAGCCTTGGACGAGTGTTGCACGCTTCCAATTCCAGACTTTGGTTTCTCAGCCAACACGAACACGCCTTGGGTCGGCGTTGCCGGTTTGTGGACATCGCCTTTTCGCGGTGCCAGTTGCGCGACTTGAAAAACATCGCGAGCGCAGATCGGCGGTTTTGCCTTGAAGAATCGCGTCGTGAGCGGCTTTAAGTTCGGCGTCGGTTGCAGCGTCAGCGAAAAAGCGAAATGAGGATGCAGCGAGATAGTCAAGGCGTTCGTCAAAGGCAAGCCATTTGCGACCTTCACGCTCGGCCACGAAACCGGTCGTGTTTGAGCCTGCAAAGATGTCCAGCACAAGGTCGCCCGGTTCAGTGAGAAATCGGATGAAAAATTCCGGCAGCTTCGCCGGGAAGCGGGCGGGATGACCTTTCACTCCAACAGTTTTGCAACCGCGCAAATAGCTGCCGTTGGATTCAGAATTTGAGATTTGCAAAAGATTCGGGGGGATTGCTCCGCCATTGTCTTTGCCGAAAGCTTTGCCGATGTCGTGACCGGATGGACGTTTCTTCGGTGTGTAAAAACCTTCCGGGTCTTCAAGCAGTTTTTTCATCCGGTCGCTGTATTCAGCGAGCACTTTGGTGACATTGGCTTTGGGCCAGCGGGTTTTTCCAAACCACCAGACGGTATTGACCGCATCCTTCGCCCGGAGTTTGCGTTTGTTCACCCATTCAATCGGGCTGGGCAACTTGGACGGGTTGAACCAGTAAAAATCCTCGGCGAGATAAAAGCCGAGTTCGTCACAGAAATGAATCGGAACGCGGAAGTTGTAGAGGCTGCGAGTGGGTGAACCCAATTCGTAAGCACCGCCAAAGTCGAGAACGAAGCTGCCGTCATCCTTGAGCTTGCGATGCACTAGCCGGGCAAACTGCGCGAGCCAGGCCACATATTCGGATTGGGCTTTATTTCCGTATTCCTTTTCGCGCTGAAGTGCAAAGGGTGGACTGGTGAGAACGAGGTTGACGCTGGCATCTGGCAGCGACGCGAGCAGGTCGAGCGAGTCGCCACAATACGCCGCTCCCCAGTTTGTGAGATAGGCAGGCGCATGATTTTCCAGCAACATAAAAGCTACTTTAAGTCTGTAGATATAAAGGCGTCAATTTCGATAATCTGCCGCAGATGAAAATCAAGCCATCCGCTCGCAGAATTTTCGCTGAAAATTTGCGCAAGACAAGACTGGCGAAAGATCTTTCTCAAGAAGATTTGGCGGAGTTGGCAAATCTGCATCGCACTTATGTTGGTTCGGTCGAGCGGGCTGAACGGAATGTTTCCATAGACAACATGGAGCGGCTGGCTGCTGCTGTGGGCGTTTCGCTCCCAAAATTATTGCTGGAGGACAAGCATTGAAATCGCATCCCGACACGGCGGAACTCGAACGGCTGTTTCCTTACATCCGCGAATATCAGGCACTCGCCTCGAAGCATGGCATCGGCGACATTTTTCAAGACAACGGCGGCAAACTGTTGCAACTTCTGCTGATTACGGGACTCAAAGGCGCGGGCAGCCGTGAAGGCAATGATGCCAGTGATGAAGCCGGTAACGAATACGAATTGAAGTCGGTCAACACGTTGCTGACACAGAGTTTTTCAACCCATCATCACATGAACCCAACCATCCTCGCCAAGTATCGGCAGGTGGATTGGATTTTTGCTATCTACAAAGGTATAGAACTACAGGCGATTTATCGAATGAAGCCAGCGGGCATTGAACCTTATTTCTCCAAGTGGGAAACGAAATGGCACGAGTCCGGCGGCAAGGACATCAACAATCCAAAAATTCCCGTGAAGTTTGTCGTTGAGCACGGGGAGTTGATTTATCGAAAACCTGAGGCGTGACCATTTCGTTAATGCCAACGGAATGGTTAGTGAATATCTGATTAATCGCTTATCAGTGTGAATCAGCGGTTGAAAATGCTTTGCGCCTTTGCGTCTCTGCGGTTCAGGATTTGGGACTCGTGGAACTCGCCCCTCCGGTTCTTTGGCGGATTTCGGCCCGGATGACGGCCAATTGCGCGCGCGGTTCGTCATTGGTTCGTGGTTTATTTGACGGGAATCAACATCTGGGTGAATGAATGCGACGGGAAGTTGTATTTGATGTCGTGACCGCTGAATTGGATTTCCCGGGTGGCGATGGCGACAGCTTCGTTGGTCCGGGTATTCGTTGAAGTGACTGACTCGGCGTTGATCTCCTTCACCGTGGCGCTTCCGGTATATTCTCCGCTCTGCAATACGAGGTCGGCGGTCATGGCGTTCGTTTCGCTGCGGTTGACCACATTGACGACCAGATTTTTGGCGGAATCATTGAACACGGCGGTCACATCGAGATAGGGGATGTCCTTAAAAAATTTGTTGCTGTAATTTTGGCCGGCGACATTCACGTCCAGGGCGGTGCCGCGCGCGTTGTTGGAATACAGATAAAAGGCCTGATACAGCGCATTCTTGTAATCGCCATCGGGCGAAGTTCCCACGAGGCTGGAAAGCATGGTGATGTTCGCCATCTTGACGATGTCGGCGTGGCGGATAAAGGAGTTCAGGTGCTGGGCGACCATGAGCGAGCCGGTCAAGTTGGCGCCCCGGGGTCCAAAACCTGGGGACCATTCGTCAAAGGAGATATAAATCGGGCGTTTGGAGGTGGAATTCGCCATCGCCTTTTCGATCTCGGCCTTGACCACGTCAATTTTTTGATCAATCTCCAACCCCATGGAAATCACGTCAGGGTATTGCGTGTCACCGTTCAGCGCGTTTTGGAAGTATCGGTGAACGGACAGGTAATCAATGCTGCCTGCCATGTGCTGCAAAACGTAATCGTTCCATTCCATCCACTTGTTGTCGGGCTGGTAATTGGACGCGCCGTCGGCGATGAATTTCACGTTGGGGTCCACCAGGTGCATGGCTTTGGCGGCTTCCAGCGCAAACTTGCAGTAGTCCTTGGCGTTCTTTTGACCGAGTTGCCAGGGGCCGTCAATTTCGTTGCCGAGCGACCAGTATTTGACGTTGAAGGGTTGTTCATTGCCGTACTTTCGCCGGAGGTCGGAGTAATAGGTTCCCTTGGGATAATTGCAGTATTCGATCCAATACCTCGCCTGGTCCAGCGTCCCCAGGCCGGCATTGATGCAGACGAAATTCTCCGCGCCGATGAGGCTGCAGAGTTTGGCGTATTCATCCGTGCCCATCTGATTGCGGTCAATTTGATTCCAGGCCAGGTCGAGCCGGACTGGACGCTGGTCCTTCGGGCCAATTCCATCCTCCCAATTGTAACCGGAGACATAATTCCCGCCGGGCCACCGCACCACCGGGATGTGCAGTTCTTTGACCAGTTGAATAAAATCTGTCCTGAACCCGTTCGTGTCTGCCAGGGGAGATTTGGGGTCATAAATCGTGCCATAAACCACCGTGCGGATTGGCTCAAGAAAACCGCCGTAGATGTTGGGGTCCACTTCACTGATTTTTCGGTTCAGATCAACCTTGATGACCGCCGTTTGGTCCGCCCGGAGATTCCCGGCGATGAGGCCGGAGAGAAAAATTCCAGTGAAAAGGAGATTTCGCGTGTTCATAAAACGATGGTGTTGATTTGAGTTCGACACTAGCGAGGCGCAAATAAGGAGTCAATCCGTGGTTAATGCAGACCGAATGGCGGCCAGTTCGGCGCGCGGTTCATCTTCGACATGTTCCAGCCGGCCGGCGCGTTGATACCAGTAACGGGCGTTGCCCAAATCGCCCTCGATTTTATGTAGCACCGCGTGAATCCAGGCAGCTGTGGTGTCGTCTTCGTATTGCTGGACCAGTTGATGGGCGGCGTCCCAGTTGCCGGCCAGGGCCAACTCCACCGCTTTGAGCAGATGGTCGTTTAGCGCGCTCATGGTGGGTGTTTTACTGCCAAACCGGCACAGCGGCAAGCGTGGCGGGTGGATTTGGTGGTAGGGTCGACATGGTTTTGAAAGGTAGGGTTGGCGCGCTGCGCCGACCGGCGCCGCGTCCAGCGGCGCAATGGGATGGCGCGGGAGGTTATGGGCCGTGGAGCGTCAGGTTCCGGCCCTGAACGGGCTGGAGGTCATCGCAGCGCGATGACCCTACCTCAAGATGGGCGCTATGGATCAACTCTAATCCGGAAATCCGTGTCTTTCGCCGTCTCCGAAATAGATATGGGGCCAACCCTTGGCTTGTGACACGAGCTGCTTGCGAACCGGATTTTCCAGAATGTAATCCGCCTTCTGCCGCCGGCTTTCGTCGTGTCGCAATCTGTGCTCAAAGAAACTGCGTTGCCATTGAATACCAATTGTTTTGGCCGTCCACTCTTTCCATTTGCGAATGACCATCTGGATTTGTTCGTCGGAAGGTGGAAACGACAGCAACGCGTGTAGATGATCCGGCATCAGCAAGAATACGTACGGCCACCATAGGAAGTTAGCCTGGCGATATCGAACGGTTTCAAAAAGTCGCTCAGCGACGTCGGGCAGCGCAAGTTGATTTAAGCCGCGCGGCTGGCAGTTGATGGTGATGAAATAAACCTCTTTTGAAGGATCCACCCACAGCGGAATTTCATGTGGAAGATATTTGCGGTGGGGAAGATTCATTTGCGGAACCATAGAACATGAAATGTCATTCGGACAAGCGCACTTTGAAAGGTAGGGTCGGCGCGCTGCGCCGACCGGCGCCGCGTCCAGCGGCGCAACGGGGTTGATTCGAAAGGGTGTGGTATGGCCGAAGCCTTTCGTTCCGGCCCTGAACGGGCCGGAGGTCATCGCAGCGCGATGACCCTACCGAATTACACCTCAGCGGCTAAACCCGGTCCAGCGCCTGTTTTAGGTCGGCGATCAGGTCGCGCGTGTCTTCGAGACCGAGGGCGAGGCGCACGAGGTTGTCCACAATGCCGATGCTTTCGCGGTATTCGACCGGGTAATCGTAAAACGACATCGTGGACATCTGGGTAACGAGGCTTTCGGAGCCGCCGAGGCTCGGCGTGATGAGGAACAGTTCCAGGCGGTCAATGAATCGGCGCGTTGCCTTGCCGTCGCCTTTCAGGAGAAAGGTGATGACACTGCCGGCGCCGCGCATCTGGCGCTTGGCGATGCGATAATCCGGATGTGATTTCAATCCCGGATACCAGACCCGCTCGATTTTGGGATGCGATTCCAGAAAGCGGGCCACTTCCAGGCCGGCAGCATTGTGGTGGTCCATGCGCAGGCCGAAGGTCTTGAGTCCGCGCTCGAGCAGGAAACAACTGAACGGGCCGGCCATGGAGCCAATCATGCGCTGCAATTTGTTGAGTTCCTCCAACTGCTTGTGGCCGCCGAGCGTGACGCCCGCCAGCAGGTCGTTGTGTCCGGCAAGATATTTCGTTGCGGAATGGATGACGAGGTCCACGCCCATTGCCAGCGGCCGGATGTTGTACGGCGTCGCCAGCGTGGCATCAATCATCGTCAGAATTTTGTGGCGGCGGGCGACTTGGACGACCGCCGGGATGTCCAGCACGCGCAGGTAAGGGTTGGTGGGTGATTCGGTGAAAATGATGTTCGTGTTGGGCCGGATGGCTTCTTCAATGGCCGCGGCGGTCGGCGCGACAAGACTGGTCTGGATACCGAACTTCGTGAGCAGGTTGGTGGCAAAATCGCGCGTCTGCCGGTAGCAATCGCTGGTGAAAATAATGTGGCCGTCGGGCTTCATGTAGGCCATCAGGGTCATGATCACCGCGCTCATGCCGGTGGAGAAAATGATGGCCCGCTCGGCGCCTTCGATGGCGGCCAGCTTCCGCTCGGCTTCCTGCTGGGTCGGATTGCCGTATCGGCCGTATTCCTGTTCGCGAATGATGCGGCCTTCGCCTTTGGCTTTCATGAACTCGACCACCTCGGTCATGTTGTCAAAACTGTAATTCGAGGTCTGGACGATGGGTGTGGAAACGGCGTGGTGGGCCTTGCGCAGGCGCGCCCGGCCATGGATTGCAAGTGTCGAAGTTCCCCAGGAATGAGGCTTGGAGAGGTAGGGTTGGCGCGCTGCGCCGACCGGACGCCGCAGCGCGGCGTCCCTACCTTTTTTGACTGATTTACGCATGGTTTTCAATTTTCCTGGCAAGTGCCTGGTTCAGCGCCTCTTTTACCGCGTCCAAACGTGCCGGCAACTCAATCGGCTGGTTCGCATAGCGGGAAGGAAAGTCCAGTTCGCGCTGGTGATACTTCACCTTCATCTCGACGAACTTCAATCCGTGCGCGGTCGAAATCACGACGACGCGCTGAGATTTGTCAATCTTGCCCGCCTTGAGCAGTTTGATGAGCACGGCCAGCGCAACCCCGGTATGCGGGCAGTTGAACATGCCGGTGCGATCGCCCAATGCCGCGGCGTCGGCCAGTTCCTCCTCGGTGGCCTGTTCGACGATGCCGTCAAATTGTTTGAGGGTGCGGACGGCCTTCTGGTAGCTGACGGGGTTGCCGATTTGGATGGCGCTGGCGAGGGTCTTCTGCGCCTGGATGGGCTCGAAATCTTCGAAGTTGCGCTGGTAAGCGCGGTAAAGCGGATTGGCGCGCTCGGCCTGGGCCACGACGATGCGCGGCAGTTTCGCGATCAGACCGAGGTCCTTCATCATCATCAATCCCTTGCCGAGGGCGGAGACGTTGCCCAGGTTGCCGCCGGGGATGATGATGACGTCCGGCGATTCCCAGTCGAATTGCTGGAGGATTTCGATGCCCACGGTTTTCTGGCCTTCCACCCGCAACGAATTCATCGAGTTGGCCAGATAGAGAGTTTCGTCCTTGGTCATTTCCTGAACCAGCCTCATGCAGCCGTCGAAATCGGTGTCGAGGTAAAGGACCAGCGCGCCGTTGGCGATGGGTTGCACGAGCTGGGCGATGGAAATCTTACCGCGCGGCAGCAGCACGATGGATTGAATGCCGGCGGCGGCGCAATAAGTCGCCAGCGCCGCCGAGGTATCGCCCGTGGACGCGCACACGACGGCCTTGATGGGCGCGCCTTCGGAAATCATCTGTTTGACCTGGGAGACCAGCACGGTCATGCCGAGGTCTTTGAACGAACCGCTGTGGGTGTTGCCGCAAAGTTTGATCCAGAGATCGTCCACGCCGACGAGTTTGCCGAAACGCTCGGCCCAGAACAGGTTGGTGCCGCCTTCGTAAAGCGAAACGACGTTGTTGTCGTTGATCTCCGGCAAAATCCATTCCTTTTTGCCCCAGACACCGGAGCCGTACGGCCACAGGTTGCTCTTGTAGCGGTCCTCGAAGAGTTTCATCCACCCCTGGGCGTCGCGGCGGGCGAGCGCCTTGAGGTCATGCTGCACCTCCAGCAGCGAACCGCACTTGGTGCAGTGATAGACGATGGAGTTCAGCGGATAGGTCGCTCCGCATTGCGGGTTGATGCATTGAAACCAGGCTCGGTATGACATCGTTCAGTTCTCCATGCTGCAGTTTTATTCAGGAACAAAGGCCGCCAGCATGATTAAAAATGTTCTCCGTCGTGGCAATATAATTTAACTTATTCTTAACCATGGATAAACATGGATTCGGAGGGACGAGTTATACGAGTCCCAAATCAAACCACACAGATGCAAAGACACCGAGGAATCTCTTGTGAATCGATAGATGAAAGTTTGGGACTCGTGTAACTCGTCCCTCCGAACCAGCTCGCGAGGACGCTCGCCCCACCGCATCTGCGCCAATCTGTGGTTAAACCCGATGCGACTATTTCCACGCACACAGGCTCTCGACGTGGGCCGCCGAGCCGTCGCGCAGCCAGCCGTCCAGATGCGCTTGATCCTTGAGTTGCTGGCCGCGCAGGCGCGGCACGGCGATGTACTGGCAGTTGATTTCCGGCAGCGCGGTCATGTCGGTCCACAACTTTTCGAATTGCGCCACGGGAAAAATATCCTCCTGCCCGTGGCCCCAGCGTTTTTTCACGTCTTTGAGCGTGACGTAAGTCGGCAGTTTTAACGCCAGCGCGCGCACGGCAGCGGTCACCTTGTTCGCGTCGGCCAGGTCAGCGCGGCTGAGTTGAAATGCCGCGAGCAGTTTCCCCACGTCAATCCAGCACGTGTTGGAATTGTAATAGGACAGCACAAATTCTTCCTCCTCGCGCGGCATGGCCAGGCCTTCGACGATGCGCGTTTTGCCGTTCACGCGGGCGAGGCCGCCGCCACGGTCTTCGATCCGCCGCGTAATGACTTCAAATGAAAGGCAGCCGCCCAGTTTCAGGTGCAGACCGAGCATGGCCGGATCAACATCCGCACCCACGGTGTCAATGTTGTGCAGCAGGAGTTGCTTCAACTGCGGGCGTTCTTTCAGCAACCGCGCCAGCGTGCCGTTGCGGAGCAGGTTCGGAATCTCAAACCAGTGGCCGACCGGATGCAGGCATTGCAGCGGCACATTGTCGGTGTAATCGCTGCCTTCACCGGCTTGTTTGGCCCATGCGATGAGCGCGTGCCGCAGGCTGTCGCGGACTTTTTGCGCCTGTTCATCGAGGATTTGTTGCGGCATTTCCTCCCACATGAACCGCAGGTCGCGTTCCATCGGGACCAGCCGCAGGCCGACCGAGCGGCCTTCGGACAGAAACAGCGGGCCGTCGTAGCCGTAAAATTCTTCGTGCGCGAGAAATTTCTCAGTCGGCTGGTGCGAAACGTAGCTGGTGGTGATGATATGCGGCAACGGCTGGCCGGCCAGTTTTCCGATGCGTCGGCTTTTGGCCAGGTGGACTTCCAGGAACGTGCGATGCCGGCCGCCGAGTTTGCAGAACGGATGCAGCGCCTTGACCGTGCCCGCGCCCTGCGTCCAGCGGCTGCCCGCGCCCGCGGCGAGCGTGACGACTGCGACTTCGCCCGCCTGCAACGCGGCCAGCCCGGCCTCGCGATATTCCTTGGACAAACCGCGCGTGGCATCGAACACATCGCCGTCGGTCACGTCTTGAATTTGCGTGCTGACGGGCAGACGATTTTGCGCCAGGCCGATGCGGCCGCCTTTGAGGTCGGCGCGGATTTGTTCGTGTTGTGTGCGATCGAAGCCGTAACGTTCCAGCAACGCGGGCAGCGAGGTTTCGCCGGCATCGTCGGTTTTCAAGCGCGGCAACAACCGGTCGAACAGCGTTTGCACCATGCCGCGCAGTTCGGGTTTGGCACGGCAGGCCGCGCCGAATTTGTCCAGCTCGGCGCGCCGCAACGGCGGCAATTGTAGGCCTCCTGCCGGAGCAATTGCGGCATGATGAGCGCGTAGTAACCTTGCGGCAACAACGCCGACGCACCCGGCAAGCAAATCCGCCCAGGTGCCTTTTTCGTTGATGGCGAAATCGTACACGACCGGTTCCATGGCAAAGGGCAGGGCGTGTTCGAGTTCGCGCTTGGTCTGGGACATGAATTCCTGCAGGCGCTTCTGGCCGGCCGCTTTGTGCGCGGCGTCGAAGATGAAACCCATGCCGCCGCCGGACATGCCGCCGAGCATCCAGAAGCCCCAGAAAATGTTTGCCGAACTCGCCCTCCATGCATTGGATCAGGGTTTCGGTGAAAAGATTGCTGGCCCAGGGAATGATGGTCTGAATCGGGCCGGAAAAATTCCGGGTGGTGGCGCCGCCCAATGCCGCCACGTCTTCGCGGCGCAAGGCGGAAAGGATTTCATCGAGGATGGCCAGCATGCTCAGGCGCGCCTGCCATTCGGCGTCGGAGCGCAGCAGATATTTTTCCGTCACCATTTCGAGGATGGGCCCGACGTTCTGGGCCATGCCGCCGTGGACGAGCACGAGGCTGTCCTGCAATTTCCGGCGCGCGGCAGGCGATACTTCGTTGGAATCCAAAATGCGATGCTGTGGCATCAGCCGCCCGCGGCTGATGCCGAATTCCGGATCGCCTTCGGCAGCGAGCACGCCTTCGATCAGTTTCATGCCGGGCCAGACGCCGCCGGAATCCTGCCAGCCGCCGCCGGAACCGCCCAGCCATTCGCCGAGGATCGCGCGCGCCAGCACCAGCCGGCGTTCCTCTTCCTGCAAGGCGCCCTGCAACGAGGCCGCCTGTCCGGTGGCCCGCATGCAGACGTGAAATCAGCGAGGCGAGCAGATTGGTGGAGACCGCGAGGCGCGAGCCTTTCGGAATGTCGTTGACGCTGCTGACGAGTTCCAGGCCGCGCCCGGCGCCGACCACGTGGGCGAGCAAATCCGCCAGACTTTGGCCCGAACCTTCGATGCCCGGCGGCACGATGCCGCTGGCAATGACCGCCGCTTTGAGCAGGCCGAGATAATCCTTCGCAAAATCAAAAACGTCGGCGAGGCTGGTGATGTCCGCGGTGGCGCCGAGGTCAACGCTGGTCAACCGCAGCACCGGCTCGTCAATCACCCGCAGATAAGCTTCCACCGGCGGTCGCGCGCCGGCATCGCGTCCATGCACGCCGAGGTCAATGGAGACATTCAGAACCTTCGCGCCTTCGGGATAATCCATGCCGAGGAAGAAAATGTCGCTCCAGCCGCAATGCGTCAGGTCCATGCGCACCGGCGTGCGTTCGCGGAGAATGGGATAGGTGCCGTCTTCGCCCGGACGCAGCAGTTCCCGGCGGAGGCGCAGGGGATGGTCGGCGGGATGGCCCATGCGGAACATCCATTGGTTGCCGCGCACCGAGCGCACGCTGCGGCGCACCTGGTCGGCGAGCGTTTGAATCGCCAGCCGGTAATACGTGATCGCCAGGGCGCTGGAAATGGGGTCAGACGGCCCGTCGTGGTTTTGCACTTTCAGAAACGCCGAGATGGCTTCTTCAAACCGGCGCTCCAGCAGGTGCGTGTAACCGTTGAACGGAATCAAAGTCCGCGTGCCGATGCCGGGCTTGAGCGGCAGATGAAACCGGTGAATGGCGTAGAGAAACAACAACGCCCGGACCCGCTCATAAAGATTTTCACTGCGGTGGCGGAAGGCTTCGAGTTCGGCGCATTCGGCGAGCAGGTCCGGCAACGCTGCGGTGCGGCAAAACGCATCCAGTGATTGATTGCGCACCGCCGGGTCGGGCGAGGTGATGATTTGAACGAGTTTGCCGGGCATGGCCTAAATGAAGTGTGACAGGAAACAACCAACAGCGAACAGCCAACAGCCAATTTCCAATGGTAGGGCGGGTCGCTCCGCGCGCGCCGGTTCGGATTGTTCCCATAGCGGCGCGCACGGAGTGACGCGCCCTACCCAAACCATTGGAGGTTCAGTGTTCGATGTTTGATGTTGGATGTTCACCAGGCCGTTTGAAGTTGTTCCTCATGTTTGCGCCAACAATTCGACGAGCAAAGTGAGAACCTCGTCCCGGTCTTTGCCGTGCAGGGCCAATGCCAATTGGGCCGTGAGCAAACCGTATTGAACCCCGATGTCGAAACGGCGGCCCTGCAATTCACAGGCAAGGTAGCGTTCGCTTTCCGCGACCCGGGCCAGGGCATCGGCGAGATGAACGCTGCCGGTGTTTCCCGCCGCCGTTACCAGATGTTGCAAAAGGTCCATGACGCCGGGCGTCAGCACGTGCATGCCGAAAAAACAAAGGTAATGGCCGGCACGCAGGCCGGGCACGATGAGTTTTTGCTCGGCGACCGTGGGCGTGGGTTTTTCCAGGACGCGATCCACCTGATACAGGCCGGCGCGGCCCGACAGCCGCCGCGCGCCCACGGTGCCGTAGTAAGGCAGCTTGCTTTCGTGCGTGGCCTGCACCGCCGAGACCGCGCAGGATTCGGCGGACGCAATCTCCAGCAATTGCCGGGCGCAGGAATTTTTATTTCGGCTGACGTAAAGATGGTCGCCGACCAGGAGCAGGAAAGACTCGTTGCCGGTAAATTGACGCGCACAGGCCACGGCGTGGCCGTAACCCAGCGGCGCGGGTTGTTCGATGAAATGGACGCGATTGGCGTGCGGGCCGACGGCGGCGGCGAAAGCGCCCTGATCGCCGGGGCAGATCACCAGGCCAATTTCCTCGATACCGGCCTGTAATACTTCTTCCAGCAGGACGGTGAGGGCGGCTTTGGATTGGCCGTCGCGGTCCACCAACGTTTGCAACGGCAGATTCCGCTGATCGCGGCCCGCGGCGGTAATGACAGCTTTGCGAATTTTCACGGCTGGACGCCCGAGTGGGCAGGTGACATTTTCTTCATGATTGGCAGAAGGCGAGCATAGCGGTGGCGCGGTCATATTTCAAGCGTTGACGGTTTACGGATATTGAGATGTTCTTGAGCTTGGGCTTCCACCGGCGGTTCGGTTGTTCCGGTTGAAAAAAAGCCAAGAAAGGGTTGGAACGATGGCGGTGGCGGGGTGAGTTTAGGATGCGGACGAAAAATGAGCCGATTACAGTCATGAAAATCACGAAAATATTGGTGGCGGAACACGTGGTGTTCCACAATTTGTTCGATCATATCGAACAGACCGCGCCGCACCTCAAGTCGCTGGCGGAGGTCAAATTGCTGTCCGCCACGCTGGAGGTGCTCATGCGGGCGCATGCCCGGACCGAGGATGATTTGCTGGTGGAACCGCTGGAGCATTGCCTGGCGCAGATCGGGCAGAGCGAGACGTTTCACGAGGAGCATGACGAAATTGACGCCCGGCTGGCGGAGGTGCAAAAGGCGCGTGGTGCCAAACAGGCGCGCGAGCTGCTGCTGCGGGCGGTCCTGCGTTCGCGCGAACATTTTGACAAGGAAGAACGCATCGTTTTCCCGCTGGCCGAACGGGTGATGAAGGCCAAGACACTGGTCGGTCTGGGGGACGAATGGATGAAGCGGCGCGAGGCCGTCCTCAGTTAAGGGAGAACCTGCTTTGCCACAGGCGCGCTCTGAGGCGCGAGCAATAATTTCCATTGCCTTTGCCAGGCGATGAAGAGGACCAAGACGACGCCCAGGTGTGCAAGAGCACATCCAGTCAGGAACTTCAAATCAGTAGTATCCGATCCGGCGAGCACAACGGCGCCCGGTGCCAGGAGCGAGAGTTTGGCCAGAGCTTCATTGGAAAAAACCCCGGCCAGAATGAATGGCAGGATGCAAAGTATAAAAAGCCATAACGCAACGAAACCGAGTGCCCGCCGACGGAACCGCAGCCGGCAAAATTCCAGCAACAGCGAAAAAATCAGGAAGAACGCCAGCAGGTTGCCAACGGCTATCAGGTAAATCTTCCATGAGTGGTCGAATGACAGCGCGCATTGCAAAAGCAAAACAACGGCGGCAACGGCGGCCAATACGACCGCGAGCGAAACGGCGCTGCTGGAAAAAATCGCGCCGGGATTTTTGATGCCCAGACGCAGGGCTTTTACACGGACGGTTTCCGGCTGCGGACTGACCGCGGCCAGAATGATGATTGCCAATACCATCGTGCCGCAATGAATCATGGAGAGCAAAGGATCGTTTTCATGAAAGCTTGGGCGTCCAACCCACGATTGCACTTCAGGAAAACGTCCATGCCACAATCCCCAAATCAAACCGTGTTGAATGAGCAAAAGAATTCCGAAAATGGCCACCGCTTCCCAGCGCAGCATCGGCGGTTGAAACGGATTCGTCGTTTTGCGAACGGCGGTATTCCACAGAAAGATTCCAATGATGATTTGCAAAGCAAGACTCAAAAGGATCGGATAAACCGGCAGACCGAAAATTTCGGGCAAGCCATTCCAGTTGCTGATGGGATTGTCATTATGGGACCCGCCTGCATCCCGGAACAAATTGACAATGCCATAAATGGGCAGAAGGAAATTCGTGACAATGAACTTAGGCGTGCCGAAGGACGGAAACTGGAAAAAAATGAACGCGACCAAAAAAATGATTCCGCCTTGCGGACGTTGCAGGACCAAACCGAGGATGACCGCGAGCAATCCAAAAAACAACGCCGTGCTGAAAATCAAAATTTGTGTTCCGAGCCAGAGTGTCATCGGCAATCTGCCCAAAAGCACGATGACCAGCCCGATGCCCGCGAGCACCGCCGCCATGTAAAATTCGCGCAGAGGCGAGCCAAGCCAGTAGCCGATGACCAATTGCGACGGCTTGAGCGGCGTCAACCGGTTGCTGTCCCAGAGCCCGGCCTTGCGTTCGTCGGCCAGCGCGCGTGAAATCCGACTGAAGCCGCCAACAATCAGCACGAGAATTTCCACGCCAATCGTCCAGCCGTAAAATATTTTGCCGGCCTCCTGCGATGATTTGAGACCGGGGAAATTTGCCGGATCGGCCAGATAAGCGATCAATCCCGACAACAAACTCAAACCGACGAGCGCGGCGATCAGAATCGCGGCAAGCACGCCGCCGCGATGCACGAGGCGTTTTTGCGTGAGAAAAACAGGGTTGTCGTTCAGGTTCACATCAATTCCTTCGCACCGGACTGCAAGAAGATTTGTTCCAAATCATCACCGGCGCCGCGCCATTCGGAAATGCGGACGCCTTGCGTCACCAAAGTTCCAAGCAATTCATCGAGCGCTTCGGTCTCTCCGTCGAAATCAAACGTTGCGCCGTTGCCGGCGATTTCGAGGTTTTTCACGTTGGCGCCTCTCAAAATTTCCAGCGCTTTCTCGCCGTCGGTGCGCCATTTGACGGACATCCTGCGCCGGTTCATTTTCCGGGCCGAGTTCGGCAATGGCGCCGGAGGTGACCAATTTGCCGCGTTCCATGATGGCCGCCGAATTGCAGAAGCCCGAAAGCTCGGTGAGGATGTGGGAGGAAATCAAAACGGCTTTTCCAGTGTCGCGCAATTGCAGAAGGATCTTGCGCAATTCCATCCGGCCCAGCGGATCCAAACCGCTGGCCGGTTCATCCAGCAACAAAACTTGCGGGTCGGGCAAAAGGGTTTTTGCCAGCACGAGGCGTTGCTTCATGCCACGTGACAATTCTTCGCAGAGTGAGTTGGTTTTTTCCGTGAGCCACGTCAGTTCAAGGCATTCTTTGATCCGTTGGGCGCGGTTCGGAACCTCATAAGCGCGGGCAAAGTGATCCAAAAATTCCGTGGCCGTGAGCTGGTCGTAAACGGGACAAAAATCCGGCATGAAACCCAGCCGGCGTTTCAATTCCTCCGGTTCGTGCGTCAGTTCATGTCCATCCACCTTTACCGTGCCACGCGTGCATTCCTGCAACCCCGAAACCGCGCGCATCGTTGTTGTTTTGCCCGCGCCGTTTGGGCCGATCAGGCCGCAGACGTCGCCGGCTTCAATGGTCAGGGAAAGGTCGTCAACCGCCACGACACCCGGAAAATCAACCCGCAAGTGTTCAATGGTCAGCACCGGGTTGGACATGCCGCGATTATTATCCCTTCTTCAGGAATAGCAAGCGCCAGGACCCGGATCTGATGTGGATGAGGGGACGAATGGACGGGCCACCCGACGCAACATTATTTGTGTTGGTGATGGTTGGCGAAAAGGAAGAATGGCAGTGCTGCCAGTTGAAGCACGACCGAAAAAGCAATCAAGCCGACGATGGATTTGTCGTACAACCATCCCATCCCGGCGCTGCCGGCGAACCACGCGACGCCGAAGACCGTGTCGAACACGCCGAAGGCCGTGCTGCGTTTGTCCAGCGGAACCACGCCGCTGAGCATGGCCTTGAGCAGGGAATCCTGCGCGCCCATGCCGATGCCCCACAGAATCATTCCGACCAACGCCAGCGCGAATCCGCCGAGGAAGACGCAGGGTGCGAAGAAAGCGCCAATAAAAAACGCCAGCATCACGGCCGGCAACCCGAGTTTGTCCAACAGTTTTCCGAATACCAGCGCCGCCAGTCCGCTCGTGACCATGGCCGCTGCATAAAAAACCGGCACGAGACCCGGCTCAACCGAGCCGGTTTTTTGGAAATGAAACGCGACCAGTGGAAAGTCGGCGAAGCCCGCGGCAATCAACGCCCCGGCCACGACGTAAAGCCAATAGGTTTTTGAAAATCCCCTGGTCTCAAGTTTCACCGGCCGGCGCGTTTCGAGTTCGTGCGGACGCGGGTACCGCATCCGCGCGACGGCCACCGCGCCGAGACACAGCAGCGCCGGGACCAAAAGCAAGGCGAACGCTTTGTGGTAACCGCCATGAAAATACAGAATCAAAGCCATGATCAGCGGGCCGATGGTGGCGCCGGTCTGGTCCAGAAATTCGTTCAGCCCGAACGCCCAGCCGTGGCCGATTTGGCTGCCGGCATGCGACAGCAGGGCGTCCGTGGAAGGTTTGCGGATGGCGCGTCCGGTGCGTTCGGCCACGATCAACACCGCGGCCAGCGGCCAGTTGCCGGCCAGCGCGAGTGCGGGGACGGCCAGCATGTTGACGAGGTAACCGGCAAAAATGAAGACCCAGTATTTGTGCGTCTTGTCCGCGAAATAACCGGTGACCGAGCGGAAGGCGTAACCCATCAATTCGCCAAACCCGGCAGTGACACCGACGACTACCGCACTGGCGCCCAATGAACCGAGGAAAGGCCCGGTGATGCCGCGCGCGCCTTCGTAGGTCATGTCGGCGAACAACTGGACGACGCCGATGATGAGCACGAAGCGCAGCGCGAGCTTCTTGGCGGCGGAATTTCCCGGCTCCATTTTCGGGCTGGACATTACGCCGGCAATGGCGTTTTGGCGAGAATTTCCGCGACGACCTCTTCCACCCGGATGCCGCGGAATTTTTCCTCCCGCCGGACGATGAGACGGTGGGCGAGGACTTTCGGCGCGAGCGATTTCACCAGCTCGGCAGAGGCAAAATCTTTTCCGTCAATCGCCGCCATGGCCTGGGCGACGCGAAATAATCCCAGTGAACCGCGCGGGCTGGCGCCGAGCAGCAAGGCGGGATGTTCGCGTGTGCCGCGGACGATTTTCAAAATATAATCGTTCACTGCCGACGCCACCTTCACGTCGCGCACGGCCTCCTGGCTTTTCAAGATGCGGTCGGGCGTCGTCACCGGCTGGAGCGTGTCAATCGGATGGCGCAATTGGAACCGCTCGATCATCTGCTTTTCGTCGGCGAACGACGGGTAGCCGAGCTGGATCCGCATCAGGAAACGGTCCTTTTGCGCCTCCGGCAGCAGGAACGTGCCTTCCTGCTCAATGGGATTTTGCGTGGCGACGACCATGAACGGTTTTTGCAGACGATAGGAGACATTTCCCTCCGTGACCATGGCTTCGCCCATCGCTTCGAGCAACGCCGCCTGCGTGCGCGGGCTGGCGCGGTTGATTTCGTCCACCAGGACGAACTGCGAAAAAAGCGGGCCGAAATTAAATTCCGAGCGGCCGGTCTTTGGGTCAAGATGCGGCTCGCCGAGAACGTCCGCCGGCTGCAAGTCCGGCGTGCATTGAATCCGTTTGAAGCTGCAGCCGGCACTTTGCGCCAGCGCGCGCGCGAGCATGGTCTTGGCGACGCCGGGAACGTCTTCAATCAGCAAATGTCCTTCCGCCAGCCAGACCGCCGTGGCCAGCACCACCTGTTCGTGCTTGCCCACGATGACTTTTTCCACGTTATCCATCAGCTGCCGCGCGATGGGTGAAACGTCCGCCGGGGTCAGCTTCTTCGCTGCCTCAATCGGCAGCAAAGTCACCTTTGGCTTTTTTGTCGGTTGGCGGTGAGGAAAAATCCATGCCTTCAGGATTTCAGAAGATGGCCGATGGCGCGACCGATTTCTTCCAGCGCGCGTGTCTCTTCCGCGTGTGTATTCATATTGGCGGAGGGTGCCAATGCCGAGGGTGCCGACGATTTTGTCGCCGTCGCGCGCCGGGACACAGAGTGCGCCGCCGACGCCGGACTGGCGCGCGCCGGGTCTCGCTACACCGCCGGTGTCGGTCTGCAAATCGCAAATGGTGACCGGAGCGCCGCGCGCGACAACTTGTCCGGCAATGCCCTTGCCGACCGGAATGGTTTTGACGACCTCCAGCATTGGGGGCGGCAAACCCACCTGTGCCACAAGGTGAAGCAATTGCGTTTCCGCATCGAGCCGATGGATCGTGCCCGTCTCGGAACTAAAATGTTTAAGCACCTCACGCAACGCCTCCTCCAAAACAACCTCGCGCGGGCCGCCACTTTTCAGGAGCGAGACGATTTGTTCGTTCAGATTGTTCACACACACATCGCAACCTGGTGCCGGAAGTTTGTTGGATTCAGCCAGCGCGTTCAACTGCTCAATGGCTCGTGCCAGTCACAGGGCCGGCGGTGTCCGCGGTGGTGGCGGCAATTCTGGCGGGAAAACGTCGTAGTCGCGGCCAAACTGGGCCAGGAAATAGAGGGAATAACAGCGTTTGAACATCAAAACCGGCAGCAACAGCACCGTGCCCAAATAAGGAAGCGCCATCAGACATCCGGCGCAGCAGCACGTGATGATGACTACGAAGAGGACAATGACCCCGATGGCTATCGCCAAAACGATCTGGAACAGGAAATACAGAATGAAAGTTCCCACGTGACCCGAAATCAGATTCCCCAATTCCTTCCACGCTGACAGGCAGCGATTGCGGCGCAGGAACATGATGGGCACCACGAAATCCAGGGTGAGCTTTCGGATGATGGCAAACACAATGGCCATGCCGACAAACAAGAGTCCTAAACTGATCGCGGTGATGATGGCATTCGGAATAAATTGGCCGGCGAAAAACATTCTGGCGACGATGACAATGGTGATAACGAGCAACGGCAGCGTACAAATCATGGCGACCAGCCCCAACACCAGCCGGAACAGGAAGAGGCTGTTGGCCTCATTGGCGAATTGATGCCAGGGTTCCGCCACCTCGGCTTTGTCCAAAGCCACACAGTGCAGGAACATGAATTTGCCCCGGCTGTTGAGCCATAGAAAAACCAGCCACAACGCCAGGCCAATCACCACCAGCACAGCCGCCAGCGGCACAATCCAGTTGAGATTGTCCAAAACGTAATCTTTGGCCCGCAACAATGTATTTCGGAAGTTATCCTCATAATTATGATGCTGGCCGAAGTTGTTAAAATTGAAGTTCCCACGCGCTCCACCTTCGCCCAATTGGGCCAGCCATGCGCAAAAGCCGATGATGAACCACTTGCCCAGGTCGAAAGGCCGGAAGAGAACGCGCTTGACCCGTTCCAGTGCCGGACTGACCGGCTCGGCCACGTTGATTTCCCGTGGTGGATGGGTGACGGGGCCAATGGGCATAGGCTGAATACCCGATTCTTATGAAATCAAACTCCCGTCCGCAACCAGAAATTACCATCCGGTAAAATCGAAGTCGGGCGGTTAGCCGGCAGGTAAAATGAATCAGGGCCGTTCTTTGAAGGAACGGCCCTGAACTCTAAATTCAATCTTCAATCCTGGAGAGCGGGACTATTTCAGGCTCTCACCAGAAGTCTTGCCTGCCGGCGTTTGGCAATCATCCCTCCGCCAACCAACAGTCCCCCGCACATCAGGAGGCTGAACACGCCGGGTTCGGGCACCGCTTGAACACTTTCGGTCAGGCTGTATGACATCGAGCCGGTAAACTGAACGACATAACTAAAATCCAGCGTGCCATTAACCGCAACCGGGGTCCCGGCCAAATAATCAATGGTTCCGTTAAAGTTCCCGCCACCGTCAGGCCCGGTTGGCGGGGTGATGACGGCTGTCCAACCCAAAGGAGTAGTGACATTGGCAGAGTTGATCGAAAATGCCTGGTTCATGCTCAAGTTGACAATGTACTCCGTCCAGACGAACGGGGACGTGTTATTGATGGAACTGCCAATCGTGAGAATCGGATCGCTCGTACTACTCGCCGCAACGTTTATGTCCATCGACCCGGAACTCAGCCATTGACTTCCGCTCATCGACGCGCTTTGACCGGTGGTGTCAGTCTGTAAAACGGGTTGGTAACAATAAATCCCACCCGTCCAACCTGTGACCCCGACACTGGTCACGGTCGCGTTACTGGCGAACCACCCCAAAAAAGACATTGAAACCACCAAAAGGAAAGTTTTCTTATTCATACTCGCGCTCCACTCATTAAGGGTTTAATACCGGTACGCACATGAGATGAACCACAAACAACTTTGTTCCAAAAATTTTTCCCTTTTCGTTCAGGCTGAATGTCATCCCGCAAAGCCTGATCAACAACTCTCTGCCGAGTAGATGTTGAGGTAATGGAGGTCAATTGTCAACCACTTTCTGCAATTAATTGTGCAACAAATGTGCGACCAAACGCATTCCTTGACTCGTGATTTCAAGAACCTATTATCCCCCTTCAAGTTTGGCTATTTTGATGAATGAAAAACAACGGAAATAAAGGAAAAATGAGTAAAATCCATGAAATTCAGGCGCGTGAAATTCTTGATTCGCGCGGTAATCCAACCGTGGAAGCGGACGTGACTCTGGCGTGCGGCGCGTTTGGCCGGGCAGCGGTGCCCAGCGGCGCCAGCACCGGCGAAAACGAGGCGATTGAACTCCGCGATGGCGACAAGAAACGTTTTCTGGGCAAGGGTGTGCAAAAGGCCGTTAAAAATGTCACCGACCTCATTGCCCTCCGGCTGATCGGCCTTGACGCCTGCGACCAACTGACGGTTGACAGCACGATGCTCAAGCTTGACGGCACGGAAACGAAATCCAAGCTCGGCGCCAACGCCGTTCTCGCCGTTTCACTGGCCAACGCCAAAGCCGCCGCGGCTTCGTTGAATCTGCCGCTGTTCCAATATCTCGGCGGGCCGAATGCGAAAGTCCTGCCCGTGCCGATGGCCAACGTCATCAACGGCGGCGCGCATTCGGATGCGCCGATCGATTTCCAGGAATTCATGATCATGCCGTTGGGCCTGCCCACGTTCAGTGAAGGTCTGCGCGCGATTGTGGAAACATTTCATGCGTTGAAATCGGTTTTGAAAAAGAAAGGTTGCAGCACCGCGGTGGGCGACGAAGGCGGTTTTGCGCCCAAACTCGGCAGCGTCGAAGAAGCGTTGGAAACCATCATTCAGGCTGTCAAGGACGCCGGTTACAAGCCGGGCAAGGACATTTACCTCACGCTTGATCCGGCATCATCCGAGTTTTACAGCGGCAACGCGAAATACACCTTCAAGAAGAGCACCGGCGAAACCATCACCGGCGACGAACTCGTGGCTTTTTACGTCAAACTCGTTGCCAAATACCCGATTGTTTCCATCGAGGACGGTTGCGCGGAAGATGATTGGGCAACGTGGAAAAAACTGACCGACAAACTCGGCGACAAGGTGCAGCTCGTGGGCGACGATATTTTTGTCACGAACCCGAAGTTCCTCCAGAAAGGCATTGATACCGGCACGGCGAATTCGATTCTCGTGAAGGTGAACCAGATTGGCTCGCTCACCGAAACACTCGATTGCGTCGAACTGGCCAAAACTCACGCCTACACCGCCGTGCTCTCGCATCGTTCCGGCGAAACCGAGGACGCTACCATCGCCGACATCGCAGTGGCGACCAATTGCGGCCAGATCAAGACCGGCTCGCTTAGCCGCTCGGATCGTCTGGCGAAATACAACCAACTACTGCGCATCGAGCAATTGTTGGGCAAGAACGCCGTTTACGCCGGCACGAGCGCATTGCCGAAGAAATGATAAGACGCAGGGTCATCGTGTTGTGATGACCGGATGCGCAGCAACAATGTCTATCCGGATTTCTTGATTGAACACATCTATGGACCGGCCGATGGTGACACCCAGGACCTGCTTTGGTACAGCAAGATTAAATCGGACGCCGCCAGCCTGCGCCAAATGCTGACGGATTACCTGGGCAGCGCGGGAAGCAATGTCACGCTCGAATGCACCGAATGCGGTCTGGGCGGTGACCGGCAAAGCTGCAGCCTCGTGGGCGGCCTCACCTGTCTGGACAGCCTCGGTGAATTCCTTCAGACCGAATTCCAGTCGCACATCTGGTGGGACTTACGGAATGGACAAAACGCCCTCAGCAGTTCGGACCCGTCTTACTATGGCTGGCGGACCAACTCCAGCGGCCAATACGTTTCCGACGGAGGCATCGTGGACGGGGGAGACGTCCCCAGCACCCGGTATCCCACATTTTATTACGCCGAACTCGCGGCGAAGTTTATCCGCGGCGGCGATCAGGTGGTCGCGGCCACCAGCGATAATCTGTTGCTTGCCACCTACGCCGTGCGCCAGACGGACGGCGCTTTGAACCTGCTGGTCATCAACAAGAGCAGCTACACGAACTTGACCGCCGCCTTCAACCTGGCCGGTTATGTGCCGTCCGCCAACGCAGCGGTTTACTCGTATGGCATTCCGCAGGACGACGCGGCGCGCACCGGGATCGGCTCACTCGATATCGCACAGACGAATTTTTCCGGTACCAGCACAAACTTCAGCTACGTGTTTCCCACTTACTCGGCAACAGTGCTTGTCCTTGCGCCGGCGGCGCCGTCGCTTGCCCCGCTGGCATCACCTCAACCGTCATCCGGTCAATTTGCCTTCCAGCTCCAGGGCCAACCCGACGTGCCTTACGTGATTGAAAGTACTACAAATTTGGCCTCACCGGATTGGGGGATTATTTCCACCAACACGCCGCTGGATGGCAGCCTCAACTTCACCAGCGTCATTTCATCCGGCGCGCGGTTCTATCGCGCTGTCTGGCAACCGTGAGCGTTGCCAGGCTACCGATAGGCTTGCATGAAATTCTGTTCTTTCAGCCAGGCGCTTAATTCGCCAGCCATGATGCGGTCATCGGCCACCCGCGGGTGGGTTGACGTCCAGTGTTTGAACACGAAATGGCTGACGCCCTTGTCCGTGGCTTCCAATTGTGTGACGGCGGATTCCCAGGCTTTGCGCAATGGCTCGCTTCGCGCACCGCCGAACATGCCGCCGCGCAGCAACACGATACGGGCGTCCGGCCAGGCGGCGCGGAGGGAGTGGATGAGTGTGACATAACCGTCGGTAAAATTGGTGGGAAATGACTGTCCGTGAGCCCGCGGGTAGGAATCGTCATTCTCGCCGAAGTTCACAAAGACAATGTTGGGTGTCCAGGCGTGCAGGTCCGCGGGCGGCGAATTGGTGGACGGATAAAGCCGGTCCCAGATTTCACCGGCTTTCATTGGCACCCAGCCGGTGGCGATGCCCATGCCACTGACGGCGATATTGCGGTAATCGGCGGCAAATGCGTCAGCCGTCAGGGTGGCGTAACTCAGGGCGCAATTGTGGGTGCGGCGATTTTCCCACTGATCAGCGGCGCCATCCTCGTTGCAGGCGCCGACGGTGATGGAATCGCCGATAAATTCCATCGCGAGCCGGTAATGGGGCGGTGGGGGCGCCCAGACTTTTGCCGGTGGCGCGATTTCAATTCCCCTGAACCGCGCGGTGCCGGCGCTGGCTTCGCTGCGTTTGAAAAGTTCCAGATGGTGTCGTCCCGGACCAAAACCAGAGAGTGTCGCCGGACTGACCGGGATTCCCTCATTCGCTTCAACAATCGTATTCGAAGCGTCCACTCGCGCGTTGAAATAATTCTGGCCTTTGGCGTCGTCGAACAGCAACTGGACGGCGTTTCCTTCAAAATCAATGCCGAGCCGGCTCGCCTGCCAGATGAGGACCGGAGCGTTTGTGTCCGAGAAATCAATCCGGCCTTCGTAATGGAAGCGCCCATCCGCCGCTGGAATCCGCAGGCTGGCGCGGTTGGTTTGAAACGCTGGTGCCGTTAACCGGGAAGCGTCTTGGGCCGTGGCCGGATTCGGCCCGGTGACGCAAGCGGCAAGAACCAACAGCGCGAGAATGAAGCAAAATCGAACGATATTTTTGATTTTCACGGGCAGATTAATAACCTTGTTTGGCCAGCCAGTAAACAATTGCCATTGCCGCCATGCAGGCCAGTGACATCAGCAACGCACTGCTGATGAGGAATGACGCCGCGGTCATCGCCAGTCCGCCGAGAAAGGGCATAAGCGCCTTTTGTTTCCAGCCGTAAATCAAATAGCCGGTGGCGACCGAACCCCAGAACAGCGAAGCCCACAGAAAATTTTCGTTTAACCAGTTCACAATTCGTTCAATATGATGTAACCTGCGACCGCTGACCAGTGTGTCTTGCAACGAACTTGGTTTTAGGCACGTGACGTGCTAGATTTGCCGTTGTGAAGCGGTTTTTCCATCCCAATTTGAATCATCGCGGACGCATGGCGCGCGGGGTGATTGGTGCGTTGTGCCTCATCGCCGGCATCATCGTGGCGGGCGACTTCACCTTGTGGGGGTTGGTTTTGGTGGTCGCGGGGTTGTTTGCCATTGTTGAAGCCATTTCCAAATGGTGCGTTGTCCGCGCCTGCGGCATTAAAACGAAATTCTGATAAATTTGCGATTTACGCGGCCGCCGTGAAAAAGAACTCGTAAATCGTAAATCGTAAATCGTAAATTCTCCGGATGAATTTGTTGCCGTTCGGAAAATTACCCGCCTACAAGCCGCGAAAATTTGTTCCCCCGACCATTGACCTCGGCGACTGGCCGCAAATCGCGCCGTTGTTCGAACAACTGGAAAAACGCGCGCCGGATTGCAAGACCACCGCCGATCTCGAAGGCTGGCTGCTCGACTGGAGCGAACTCAACGCCGCGCTCGATGAGGAATCCTCCCGCCGTTACATCGCGATGACCTGTCATACGGACAGCCCCGAGGCGGAAAAGGCCTATCTGCATTTTGTCGAGCGCATCGAGCCGGAACTCAAACCGCGCCAGTTCGCGCTGGAAAAAATTTATGCCGGCCATCCACTGCGCGCCGAATTGCTCACAATCCGGAGGGACGAGTCACACGAGTCCCCATCCACAGGCCGGAAAGATGGGACTCGCGGGGCTCGTCCTTCCGGATTCAGATATGAAGTTTTTGACCGTGACGTAAAAAGTCATGTCGAGTTGTTCCGGCCCGAGAACGTTCCGCTGGAAACCGACGAAGCCAAGCTTTGCCAGCAATACCAGAAACTGAGCGGCTCGCTCACAGTGAATTTTCGCGGCGAGGAAAAAACTCTGGTCCAGATGGGCCGTTACCTTGAGGAACCGGACCGCGCCTTGCGGCAGGAGGCGTGGGAACTCGTCACCAAACGGCGTTTGCAGGAAGCGGGAAAATTCGATGACATCCTCGACGCGCAAATCAAGTTGCGCCAGCAAATCGCACACAAGGCCGGCTTCAAAAACTACCGCGATTACGCGTTTCGCCGGCTGGGCCGGTTCGATTACACACCGGAAGACTGCGAGAAATTCCATGACGCCGTGGCGCGGCACGTCATGCCGGTCATGCGCGAATTGCAGGCCGAACGGCGCGCGCAGTTGAAACTGGAAAAATTGCGTCCGTGGGACATGGCCGTGGATTCGCTGAACCGTCCGCCGCTCAAACCATTCACCCGCGTGGACGAAATGGTTTCACGCACGCAAAAAATCTTCAACCGGCTGGATGGCGAACTCGGCGGCGGTTTTCAGAAAATGCAGGAGCTACATTTGCTCGACCTCGACAATCGCAAGGGCAAGGCGCCGGGCGGTTACCAGGACACGCTCAATGAGGCGCGGTTACCGTTCATTTTCATGAACGCCGTCGGGTTGCAGCGCGACGTGGAGACGATTCTGCACGAGGCCGGCCACGCCTTTCATGCGCTGGCGACCCGCGACGAGGATTTGCGGGCGTACCGCCACGCGCCGATTGAATTTTGCGAAGTCGCCTCCATGAGCATGGAATTGCTCGGTAATGAGTTCATCGAGGAATTCTATTCCGTCGGCGATGCCCGCCGCGCGCGGCGCGTTCATCTGGAAGGTGTCGCCGGGGTGTTTCCGTGGATTGCCACCGTGGACGCGTTCCAGCACTGGATTTACACGCACCCGAATCACACGCGTGCTGAGCGAAGACAGGCGTGGCTGGCGCTGATGGACCGTTTTGGCGGCGACGTGGATTGGAGCGGATACGAGGCCGCGCGTGCCAATCTCTGGCACCGGCAGCTTCATATTTTCCTGCACCCGTTTTACTACATCGAATACGGCATCGCGCAACTCGGCGCGTTGCAGGTCTGGGCCAATTCCAAGCGCGACAAGGCGAAGGCGTTGAACGATTATAAAAAATCCCTGGCGCTCGGCGGTTCCCGGCCGTTGCCGGAATTATTTTCCGCCGCCGGCTGTCATTTTGAATTCAGCGAAAAGACCATTCAACCGCTGGCAAAAATGTTGCGGGAGGAACTGGAGAAACTGTGAGCTTTTCGGAGCGCGAGTTGTCTCAACTCGCAGCATACGCATTGTTGCAACACCACGGCCTTTTGCTTTAATTCCGTCGTGGCTGAAATACCAAAACCGCGCAGCCCCGGTCCGCCACACAATCCCGGTGTACGCGAACTTGTTTCCGCGAAACAACAATGGTCGGTGGCGGTGAACCGTGAAGACGCAATGCGCGGTTTTCGCGGCTGGAGTGAACGTGGGTATTTACCGCACCGCGACGAACCCGGCCTTTTGCAATTCGTGACCTTTCATCTCGCGGATTCTTTCCCGGCGGCATTGCGCTCTGAATGGGAAGCGGTGCTTCGAGTTGAGAACGACCACGAACGCCGTTTACAGCTCGAAAGGTATTTGGATAAAGGTCGAGGTAGCTGCGAACTGCGTCGGCCGGACATCGCAAAGCTTGTAGAAGATGCCCTCCGTTTCCATCACAGACAATGGTATGACTTGCGGGCCTGGGTGATCATGCCCAATCACCTTCATTTTTTGGTACAAGTCGAAGGAAGACCTCTTGCCAAGATCGTGAAGGAATTGAAACGCTACACGGCTCGGCAGTCAAACAAGGTGTTACGGCGGACGGGTGCATTCTGGTGCGAAGATTACTTCGACACTTACATGCGTGATGCGCAACAGGAATCAAGGACGCGACATTATATTGAGCATAATCCGGTAAAAGCGTTGCTGGTGCGTGAACCGAAGGAGTGGCCGTGGAGCAGCGCCCGTCTCCGTAACGAATATGGAAACTTGTGCTTTTGACCAGATGGAGGAGCGTGAGTTGTCCCAGCTCGCGACACGTCAGAAATAGGAAGTAATTCGAAGCTTCGGTGTTGGCAGGCCAAATCGGTGTGCTGCGGTTTGGGACAAACCGCGCTCCGTAAAACAATCGTACCATGGCTGGAATTGTTCCCGGCCTCTCGGTTTCAATTTGAATTCAGCGAGAAAACCATCCAGCCGCTGGCAAAAATGTTGCGGGACGAATTGGAAAAACTTTAAGCCTGCTTTAGAAGTGGTCCGGCCTATCTAAGTGTTAGGCAGCATGGTTGACCAAACACTCTTTTTTGACGCGACCTATCACGAACAAGCTCCAGCTAAGAAAGCCAACGATGCCAACTGTCGCAACAAAGCAGATGAGCAGCAACTCATTCTTGTCATGCCGAAATGTCGCCAAGCTGGAAACCGCCGAATGAAGGTCGCTCTGCAATCGCTGCAAGTCTGCGCTCTTAATCTCCGAATCTGCATAGCCGATGCTGCTCCACATTGGCTGGCCGGTCGGAATGGCATAAAACATATAAACCGCCAGTGACGCATACACGGCCAAAACGATAATCGTCCAAGTTTGAAGTCTTCCTAAACGCGTTGTTTTCATAAGCGTGTGAATGCTGCCTGACAAATAATGGGCGGCGTGTTTGCAGTCTGTCCTTTTTCATGTCGCAACGACATTTTCGGCACAACTTTCTGTCTAACACGGTCTATACGTAGCCGCGCTTGTGAAAGCGCGGAGATCCGCATATTTACAAGCGCGGCTACGGATAAAGCCGGCTACGTTTCGATGCCGTAGGCCTTGATCTTGTTGTAGAGGGTCTGGCGGCCGATGCCGAGGCGTTTGGCGGCTTCAAGTTTGTTGCCGTCGGTTTCCTTGAGCATCTGGATGATGGCGTTGCGCTCGACGCCTTCCAGCAGGGTGAAGTTCGTGTCCTACCCCGTCGGTCGGGCCGGTCCGGACGTTGGTGATGGAAAGGTCGGAGGCTTCCACCTGGTTGCCTTCGCTCAAGCAGCACGGCGCGCTGGACTTCGTTCTGCAACTGGCGGACGTTGCCGGGCCAGTCAAACGCGGTAAGCCGCTCCGTGGCTTCCAGGCTGAAACCGCGAATGTCGCGGTTGGCCTGCGCGGCGAACCGTTTCAGAAAGGCGTTGGCCAGCGGCATGATGTCCTCGCGCCGTTCGCGCAGCGGCGGCAGATGAACGGAAATGGCGCTGATGCGGTAATAGAGGTCTTCGCGCAATTTGCCGTCCTTGATGGCTTCCTCGGGGACGCGGTTGGTGGCGGCAATGATCCGGCAATTGGTTTTGTAGCTCGTTTTGCCGCCGACGGGCCGGACTTCCTGGTCCTGCAACACGCGCAGCAGTTTGCTTTGCGTGTCAATCGGCATCTCGGAAATTTCGTCGAGGAACAGCGTGCCGCCCTCGGCCTGGCGGAACAGGCCTTCGCGGTCGGAATGCGCGCCGGTGAAGGCGCCTTTGACCGAGCCGAACAATTCGCTTTCGATCAATTCGCGCGGAAGCGCGGCGCAATTGATTTTGATGATCCGGGCTTTGTTGCGCGTGCTGCAGCGCGTGGATGAGGTCGGCGATGACTTCCTTGCCCGAGCCGCTTTCACCGGTGATGAGCACGGTCACGTCGCTGGGGGCGATGCGTTCGGCGGTGCGCACGACTTCGCGCATGAGCGAGCTGCGGTAAATCGGCGAGGCCACGCCGCTCATGGTTTCGAGGGCGCGGCGCAACGTGTGGTTTTCCTGGCTCTGTTCCTTGCGCTCCACGGCGCATTTCACGTCGGCAAGCAGCTTTTCATTTTCAAACGGCTTCGACAAAAAATTGTACGCGCCACGGCGCCCGGCTTCGACGGCCATGGTAATGGTCCCGTGGCCGGTGAGCACGATGACTTCCGTCTCGGGCCAGCGTTTTTTGATTTGCGGCAAAAGATCAAGGCCATCCGCGTCCGGCAATTTCACGTCGAGCAGCACCACGTCCGGGGGGTCCTGCGGGAAGCATTTTTGCAGGGCCGCGCCACTGGCGGCCTGGTTGACGTCGTAGTTATCTTCCAACACCGAGCGGAGCAGGTCCCGCACATCGGCCTGGTCGTCCACGATGAGAACTTTTGATTTCATGTTTTGGCTTTTCGCGCGCACGCCCGAACAAACCGCAAAAAAATCGCGCGGTGTTCGGCGTGCCTTTCTGTCAGCCTTTCGGGGTGGAATTGCACGCTTAATAAAAACGGCATTCGCTGCGACAGGTCTGATTTTAATTCCATCGCTTCCACAATTCCATCACGCGCTCGCGCCACGGCCATCAGCGGTTCCGCCGGTTGCAGAACGGCCTGATGATGCGAGCTGTTAACGCCCAAAATCCGCTGGCTAACGATTCTGGCAAGCAGTGAACCGTTTGTCAACGCCACTTCATGCACTAATTCGTTCGCCCTGTCCAGACGCTGATGGTTGAGCGCGCCGGGCACCTGCCGTCGAATATCGGCGATCAATCCGCCGCCGAGGGCGATGTTCAACAATTGATGTCCGCGACAGATGGCCAGCAACGGTTTGCGCCGGCGGATCGTCTCATCAATCAGCATCAGCTCGCGCAAGTCGCGTCCGCCCCCATCCGGCGTGGCGCCGACCGTCTGACGAACGGCGCGCGGCAGGCTTTTGGCATAGAGATCGGGATTGATATCGTCGCCGCCGGTCAATAACACGCCCTGGGCGCGGCCCACCATTTCGGCCAGTATCTGGCGGTCGGTCGTGGTGGGTGCTGTCACCGGGATGCCGCCGGCCTCCAGCACGGCGTTTTCGTATTTGACAGACAGGCTGACGGAAAGATCGTGGAATTCAACGCCACGTTTTTCGATGCTGGGCGAGATGAGAATCAACGGCATTCCGGCCATCCGGCGCAATGTAAAGACACCTCTGTGAATTGTCAGCGGTAAACTTGATTTCGGCTCGCACAACCCTTTGAAACGTTTCGATTTGCGCGTTCCAGTTGGCCTGATTTGTGCTCAAAAGGCGGTGTGAAGTTTGTCGTACGCAAGATCAATCGAAGCAACATCTATCATTTGTTGAACACCATCATTCCCTGCAATCACAAGCAAAAAGCGGAGTCCGATGCTTTGGGGATAGTGATTATCGTCGGTTTAATCATGGGAATGGTGGCCCTGGTCCGGCTGATTTTGAATTGTACGCACTGATTTTTAGACACACCCTTCAAGACACAGATTACACGACCCGGTCAAATTCCCGCCTCCGGAAACCGTTCCCGGATGCGTCGGCGCAGATGTTCCTCGTCGGCCGGCTGATAACGGCGGCGCGGAATGAAGCGTTGCACGGCGTCCAGCAGTTCCAGCCAGTCTTCCATCGGCGGTTCGGCCACCGGCTGCCATTGGTCGTAACGCCGTTCACGCCGGAAGAAAATCCATTCCCGACCGACGCGTTGCGCGTAAATTTGCAACTTTACGCCGTCGGCGGTGACCCGCTTCCAACTGATTTCAGCCTTGGGCATGTTCCGAGGTTAAACGTGACGAGTGACAGGTGACAGGAAAGATTCTTCGGGCAACAAACTTAAATTTCTTGTCACTTGCCACTTGTCACAAGTCAATGCTCGCCACAGCCATGGCGGCAATGCCCTCCTCGCGGCCAATAAAACCCAGGTGCTCGTTGGTCGTGGCCTTGACGCCAATATTTTTTTCAGGGATGCGGAGGGCGGTGGCGATGTGCCGTTTCATTTCGGCGATGTGCGGATAAAGTTTCGGTTGCTGCGCGATCAGGGTTGCGTCCACGTTCACAATTTTTCCCTGCCGGAGCGCGATGAGGCGCGCCGCCTCCTCCAGAAAAATCCGGCTGGGCACGTTTTTCCAGCGGGGGTCGGAGTTCGGAAAGAAATGGCCGATGTCCGGCTCGCCCAGCGCGCCGAGGATCGCATCGCAGATGGCGTGCATGAGGGCGTCGGCGTCCGAGTGGCCGTCCAGCCCCTTCGGATGCGGGATTTCGACGCCGCCGAGGATGAGCTTGCGTCCCGTGACCAGCGCGTGAACGTCGTAGCCGATGCCAACGTGAATCATGCCGAAGTGTAAAAATTCCCGGCGTGGAAAGCGAAGGAAAATAAATTACCGACGAGATGCGCGCCTGGCCCCGGATCAGGTTGCTGGCGTAGCCGTTTCTCAGTACGCCGCTGGCCGGCCCTGGCGGTCGGTATAAAAATTGAATTCAAAGACATTGAAACTTTTGCTTTGGCCGCGGCTCCACCCTGAAATCCGGTATTCGGCCAGCGGTTTCAGAATCAAATCCGACGGAAGAGCATAGACTCGTTCGCCGGGGGATGGGTCCGAAAAAGGAACCGGCTGATTGAAGGTCAGGCGCCGTCCGAGTGCCGCCGGCCTGGGAACCCGGTGTTGGTTCTGCGGATTTGGAAAATGGTTCACTTTCTCGATCGTCACATTCACCGGAGCGTTGATGTCCAGGTGCGCCAATTGCGGCGACCAGACCCGGAGATAAACTTCATTGCTCGACAGCACCTGATAATCCCGATCAAACGGTTCGCGCGCGATTCGTGCCAGAGCTTGTTCGTTTTTGGTGACCAGCTCGGCTCCGTTCTCCTCGGCGCGAAAATTACGCACATCGGAAAAATCGTCAAACAGCCCGGCCACCCGGTCGCTGGACGTGTCCCGGGTGGGTGTGAAATTGCTCAACACCATGCCGTCCGAGTTGAGGTTGTCCAGCGCGCCATGGGTGCTGCTGAAAGTGGACAGGTCCGCGCCCCTTTGCATCAGGAAGCCACAATGAACGTAATCATTGCTCAGGCTGACGAGAATGGTCGCCGGGTTGAGCGTGACCCGCGTGAGGCCGCGGGCAATCCGCTCCAGCGCCAGCGGATAATGATTGGTCAGGGTCGCCGCCATCCAGGCGTCGGCGGTGGCAAAACCGTCGGTGCCCAGCAATTGCTGGCGGGCCAGCGTCTCGATGACGGGTTGATAATGGAGTGGATCCCCTTGCCCGGTGGCATAGCGGTAAGTGTTGTTGGTTGGATTCCAGTCAATCTCGGCCCGGTCGCCCCGGGAATTCATGACGAGGAAACGATGGGGATGATTCGGATCCCGGCCCGTCACAAGGTCTGCGCCTTGCAGAAGCGTGAGCTGTTGCATCAGGGTTTCGGTCTCGGCGGGGGCGTTGTGGATTTCCACCCAATCTTCAATGCCGGTGGTGGGCAGGACCACATCCTTGGGATTCTGAATGGACTCGGTAAGCCGGTAGCCGGCCTTTTCCAGAAGGGACCGGACCTCCACGCGCTTGAAGGAGCTGGCGTGATTATGCCCGTGATCCGAGAGAATCAGGATTTGCAGGTCGCGCCCCTCCTGTTTCTGATAGCGGATACGCATTGCCTGAAGCTGCTGATCAAGCCCGCAGAGCATGTCAAAGACATCGCGGTCGAGGTGCTGGGCGTCGTCCGTGGCGCGAATATAGACATAATAGCCGCCGTTGTTGCCGGTGTCGTTCCAAAAGCTTCTCAGCGCTTCGTGCAGCTCGAGTTCATAGGTGTGAACCGGATAGACGTAACCCATCGTGCGAAACATGTTATTTTCCAACTGCCAATTCATCTGACTTTCGTGCTCCATCGTGGTCGTGATGCCGTTGATGACAATTTGCGAATTGGCCGCCGCACTAAAATACGTGCGTTGATAACCGGGCAACGGGCGGTCGCCAAAAATGTCCGTCCACGCCACGTCGCTCGTGGACGGAAACGTCGAGACGAGGCGGCTGGCCGGAAAATATCCTTCGCTGGAACTGAACGCCTGCCGGCGGAATGGTTTTCCCCAGATATTGGTGCCAATGACACCTTGTTGCAGGGCCTTCATATCGCGGTAAGCAATTCCATCCAGGCCCAGAACCAGCCGCCGGGGAAGTGCCAGGCTCGTGGAAGGGAAAGCCGGGAGAGCCAGCAAAAAAAAGAGGACGCACCGGCGCACACTTCTGCCCGGATGAACTGGCCAGCCGGAACTCGCGTCAAAAAACATGGGGCTAATCCATAACTCATCCAGCCGGGTGTGTCTAAAACGAAATCAATCAAAGAAAATATCCAACCTGATTTCCGCCGATCATGGACGCAATTTGACATCCGCACCGTAATGCAGCCGTCCCGGCTGCGAGTTCAAGCACCGTCCCGGCGCGCGAACCAAAAACACGCGGCGGGACGCCGCTTTTATCCGCCGGCGAGGACGCCGGCGCTACGATTCTACCGCCGGCCAATGAATTTTTGACGCGGGTGTCGAATTGCGCCGCCGGTGATCGCGGAACGGATGGCGCTTGAACAAGTCAAGGGCGCCTTTTAGATTCAACCCACGCAGGTTCAAATTTGGCGCCATGAAATCAAGAGACCTATTCAAGGACATCTTTACCCTGGCCATCCGGCTTTTAGGACTGGTCTTTCTCTATCTGGGACTGAGCGCGGTGACGCCGCTGCTGGACTTCGGCGCCATTGAAACCGCCGCCAAAAGCGACCTCCTCACCGCAATTCTGCCCATCGTCTTCAATCTGGCCGTCGCCTGGTGGTTGCTGGGTGGTGGATGGTTGATACGCCGGGCCTACCCGGAGACGCCGGGGATTTCCTCTCCTTCTCCGGGACAGAGAGAAGCGGCGGTGCCCGCGGCCACAGCCACTTCGCATAAACGGACGGCGGACATGGAGGCCGCCGACAAAAAGCTCGCGGCTTTGGTGGAGAAGCCGAAGGACGACGGCGTGGCCTGACGAATTGTGTTTGAAGCCGATAGAACCGGGTTGGATGGCTAAAGCTGCGGCACGGGTTTATCGCGTGCTGCCCGGCCTATGCGCGCCACCCGCCGGACTGATCATCGGCCATTTATCGCTACGGATTGCTCAGGCGGAAAAACAAAGTGTTCGCGGGCGCCGGGATGGTGATGCTGTAGATGCCGTTATTCGAGTCGGGTGGAAAACCCCAGGGCGACCAACTGAATTTGGCCATATTGGCGCTTTGCTGCAAGGTGTAGGAGCCACTGGCGGGCCAGGAAACGACGACATTTGTGCCGGCATGGCTGATGGACAGGTTCGGCGGCGGTGTCAGGGCCGGAGCAAATGTGATGGAGTTGAACGTAATATCGTAAGGAGGAAACCCGGAACTCCCGTTAGGATCATTAAATATGACTGCCGGATTAATCCCCAGGTTGCAGCCGTAAAAGTGATTCGTTCCGCCCTGTGTGTAGGCTGTAAATTTCGGCAACGATGACAAATTTACCGTCATCGTGACGTTGCTGCCGACCCACACGATGCCATTGGAGTTACCCGGATTGTTCCATCCGCCGTAAAGGACGGGCAGACTGGTGTATGGACCACTGTCGAGATTCAAATAGAACTGTATTCCTATCCAGTTGTAATTGGTATAAAACGATGTCCCCGACGCCGCCATGCCCGGCGTCGGATTGACTGTAAAAGCCAACACGCAAGTAATGTCGTTGGTGGCGAGCGCAAGATCACCGTTGGCAAAGGTGACGCCCACGCCGTTGTTCAAGTCGGCATAACCGCTGCCATAACCACCAATCGTCGACGTTACTTCCAGGCCGGACGCCGGTTCGTCCAGCACCGCGTTCGTGAAAGCAAATACAGTGTTAAAGTTTACCGCACCAGGGGTGACTGGGTAGTTGTTCCAATTAGGGTACAGCGCACTGTTGGGTGGCCAGGGCGGATAGAAAGCATACCAGTAGTAGATGTCTTGAGCCTGCGCCAGGCTGGCTAATGTCAATCCGCCCGCCACGGCCAGCACGGTCGCCAGCCATCTCATTGGTGATTTGATTTTCATAATGCTGCGCACTGATCTCCTGTTTGGTTTTGGCACAAGAAATCGTTGACAGTTCTCTAAATCTGAAAAAGTTTAACACGGGAAAACCATTTTCGACAGTCACATGAAATGGCTACAGTTCCGGTCGAGATTATATACATGCAGTACGGCACCTGGATTCTTGTGGCTGACACCAGCGGACCACCCGCACCTTCATGTTGCCTCCCTGTTCAATGAGTGCCACCACGGGCGTCTTGCGTAACAATTTTGTTTTGGAAGGCCCGATTCCACGCAAAGAGACCCAATTCCAATGCCGCATTGGCTTGATTCATGCTGGAAAATTCCCAGGACAACGTTGTTGTTTGTCGTGGTGATTTCCGGTGGGATTCGCCGACAAATTGAACCGTTATGGTTGCCGGAGTCTCAAGCTGAGGTTGACGCAATCGAGCAAACTCATGATGCCGAAGTTTAAATCTTCCCTTCGGGTCGCGAGCCATTCATTTGGCGGAGCGATCTGCGCCGGAGCCGTCCTGTTCATTGCCACAAATGTGCAGGCACAGAACCTGTTCGAATCGGATTACGGCAGCGGCCAGATCAACCAATTCTCGCCCGGTGGATCGCAAAGCACGTTTGCTTCCGGGTTGGATCAACCTTTGGGTCTGGCCTTTGACAACGCGGGTAATGTGTATGAAGCAGATGCCAACACCGGCCAAATCTATAAATTCACTCCGGGTGGAGTGCAAAGCACCTTTGCCTCCGGGTTGGAGCGGCCGAATGCGCTGGCCTTTGACAATGTCGGCAATCTGTTTGTAACAGATGGTAACAGCGGCGATATTTATGAATTCACCCCGGGTGGCGTGCAAAGCACCTTTGCCTCCGGGTTGCCTCAACCTCTGAGTTTGGCCTTTGACAGCGCCAGAAATCTGTTTGTGTCGGATTACACCAGTGACGACATTTATGAATTCACCCCGGGTGGCGTGCAGAGCACCTTTGCCTCCGGGTTGAATGGCCCTTGGGGACTGGCCTTTGACAGTGCGGGCAACTTGTTTGAGGCCGATTCGGGAAGCGGCAACATCTATGAATTCACCCCGGGTGGCGTGCAAAGCTCTTTTGCCTCCGGGTTGAATCACCCGGTTGGTCTGGCCTTTGACAGCACGGGGAATTTGTTCGAAGGAGATTTCAACAGCGGCAACATCAATAAATTCACCCCAGCAGGAACGCAGAGCCTCTTTGCCTCCGGGTTGAATGGTCCAACCCTTCTCGCCTTTCAGGGCGAAGGTTTGCCGGTGCCGGAACCCTCACTTTGGGAATTGCTCGCCGTCGGTGTCACCGCACTCCTCGTCCGCTACCGCCGAAACTTGCCGCGCGGTCACGTGGCTGGTTGCGATAAATGAATCAATTCCGCAGATTGATGGATTTCTAATTTGCGGCTCGGTGGCCACAAAGGCTTTCCCCTCAATTCAACTTCGGCTGTTCCCACTTCATCCCGTGCGCTTCGGCGACGGCTGGCTGGATCAGCTTGCCGTCCATGACGTTGATGCCGCTGGCGAGCGCCGGATGCAGGCGGCACGCTTCGGCCAGTCCGTGGTCTGCAAGCGCCTCGATGTAACGGTACGTCACGTTGGTGAGCGCCTGGGTGGCGGTGCGGGCAAAGGCGCCGGGCATGTTTGTCACGCAATAATGCGTCACGCCTTCCTCGACAAATACCGGATCGTGATGCGTCGTCGGGCGCGAGGTTTCGGCGCAGCCGCCCTGGTCAATGGCAATGTCCACAAACACACTGCCCGGCCTCATGCAGCGGAGCATTTCGCGGGTGATCAACCGGGGTGCGCGGGCGCCGGGCACGAGTACTGCCCCAATGAGCAGGTCCACTTCCGGCAACAGTTCGTGCAAATGCATCTCATTCGAATACAACGTGTGCGCCGTGTGCAGGGTGATGTCGAGAAACCGCATCCGCTCGAGGTCCACTTCCAGAATGGTCACATCCGCGCCGAGACCCTGGCCCATGCGCGCAGCGTTGATGCCGGAAGTGCCGCCGCCCAGCACCACGATTTTGCCCGGCAACACGCCCGGCACGCCGCCCAGCAGTACGCCGCTGCCGCCAAAGTGTTTGGCCAGAAAATAACCGCCCACCAGCACGGACATGCGGCCCGCAATTTCGCTCATCGGTTCGAGCAGGGGCAGGCGGCGGTTGACCTCGACGGTTTCGTAGGCGAGCGCGGTGACGCCGGACCGCATCAACGCTTCCGTGACCGGCTGGTTGGCGGCGAGATGCAGGTAGGTGAAAAGGAGCTGGCCCGGCCGCAACAAACTGAACTCGGACGGCAACGGTTCCTTCACCTTCACAATCAACTCCGCCTTCGCAAACACTGAGGCGTGCGCATCCGCCAGACAGGCGCCGGCGCCTTCGTATTCGGTGTCGGGAAAACCCGCGCCCGTACCCGCACCGCGTTCGACCACCACCTCATGGCCGCGTTTGGCAAGCTGATACACGCCGGAAGGAGTCAACGCCACGCGAAATTCCTGCTCTTTGATTTCCCTGGGAAGTCCGATTGTCATAAAGCAAAGGTGCAATCGCCGTGACTGACAAGCAAGCGGTTTGGTGGCTGCAAAAAAACAGTTTGTAGGAGTCGAGGTAACGAGACTCAAAAAGTCAGAGACTCCTTACGTCGCCTCCTACAATTTCAATAAACCAAAACCAGCACCGTTTGCGGCTCTGGCTGCGTAGTGTGTCGCGTTGCTGTGCTCGCGCCCATCGCACCGGCTGGCGCGCTCTGGCGCGTGCGGCAGCCTTCGTGAAGCGAGTTGCGGATTGCAGATTTTTCAGAGACAGGTTGAACCTGAAGCAGCACGACCTTGAGAAGAATGAGCCGATTCACATCGGCTGCTACAAATAGGAATTTTCTACGGTTCAGAGGCCGCAAAGACTTTTCCTTTGGTGGCGCAAATCATCTGCGCCACGTACCGGCCTGACAGCGCCGCCGAGGGCAGGCCACCGCCTGCCACCACCCAGTGGCCGGCCATGTAGAAATCCTTCAGTCCCGGCAGTGTATAGGGGATGCGCCGGCCCAGGATGCGTGGCGTCGGCAGCCAGCCTTCATAACTACCCTGCCAGTTGCCGGTGTAACGGACAAACGTGGCCGGGGTCGCGATGTCGGAACGATCCAGATACTGGGTCACACCCGGAAAACGTTTGTCGAGGTGGGTGATGATTTCCTGAACGACGCGTTTTTTCTCGGCCCGATAGCGCTGCGGATCGCTCTTCTTCAAGCCGGTCCAGTACTCGTAGCTGGCCGACATTCTGACGGTCATGACGGTGGTGCCTTCCGGGCAAAGCGCCGTATCGGAACCAAACGTCTCCACTTCCAAACGGTCCTCCTGGAATTGATCGTCCACGCGCAACGGCCGGGACAGGGGCAGATTGAGGGTGTGCGGCGCTTCCGGAAATATTTTTTTAATCCCCAGCGAAACCTGGATGATGGCGGGGAAAAGCTGGCAATGTTCGTACAGGAAGCGGATTTTCTTATTCACAAACCGCCCGTCCAACATCTTGAAAATCGTCGTATGTCCGTCCGCGCAGGAAACGACGGTCGCGGCGGGGACGACGGTTCCGTCGTCACAGCGCACGCCGGTGGCGCGATTGTTTTCGACGATGACCGAGGCCACCCTGGCTTTATACCGGATGGTACCGCCCAGGCGGTGATACCGGTCGGCAATCGCCATCGCAAAGTCCCAGGAGCCGCCGGCGACGAAGCCGGTGTTGTTCCGGGTCCGGAACGCCAGCAACATTACGAGCACCAGGGCCGACATGTCTTTGCTGCCGACGATAAGTTGCAGGACTTCGCGGAGCCAGTCGTTTTGGTAGCGGGCCAGGTAGGTGGTGATGGGCACGTTCTTCAATCCCAGGATGATGGGCAGCATGGGAAGCATACGCAGGCCCAGCCTCATCTTCTGACGATGCGTCATCAGTTCCAGAGGATCCAGGGGCGGTTCCAGCGGAGCACAGCGGCGCGCCGCCCGCACCAGTTTGTCAATCAGGGCGCTGTCTTCGGGCGCAATGCGTTTGAACTCGCGCGCGATGGCGTCCAGGTCCGCGGGCACCGAGACGGCTTTGCCATCGGCGCCTTCGATCCGGATGATATCGTCGTGGAGAAGAACCTTTCGCCCGGCGATGGCGCCCAGTTCCTGCCAGACCTGGTAGAAGGACGAAGGCGGGCGGGTGCCGATCAGCCAGCGTAGACAACCGTCAAAGACATACGGTCCCCGATGCCAGGCCGTGCATAATCCACCGGGAAGCAAACTCGCCTCCAGAATCTCGGTCTGGATGCCATTCATTTGAAGGTAACAGCCGCACGAAAGACCGGCAATGCCGGCGCCGATGATGATGACTTTTTCCTTTCCCGGAACAGCGGCAGTCCGTTCGGGTGTCTTCGGCACGGCGTGCGGCGGTGTTTCGACTTGTATCATTTCAGTGGCCATCGGGAATGCCTTTTAAAACAATGGTAGGCGCGACGTCAGGAGGCTCATCATTTTCGATTTACGATATACGATTGACGCGTCTCCGTCGTATTGGGAGCAGGTTCGTACATCGTAAATCGCATATCGTAAATGGAATCGTAGCCTCGCCACCCCGGCTCCTGCAAAAAGGCGGATTTTCAGACACGCTCTCATAAAATCCCTCCGTCAACTTTGAGGACGGAGCCGGTGATGTAGCCGGCTTCGGCACTTGCCAGAAAACGCACCGTTGCCGCCACTTCCTCGGGCCGGCCAAAACGGCGCATGGGAACGCGCAGTTGCGCCGCCTTGCGTTCCTCTTCGGCCAGGTGGGTCAGTGCCTCGGTTTCCACGTAGCCGGGACAGACGGCATTCACGGTAATGCCGATGCGCGCCACTTCCTTGGCCAGAGACTGGGTTAGTGCGACCACGCCCGCCTTGGCGGCGGCGTAATTGGCCTGTCCGGCCGGGGCCAGGAGCGCGCTCAGGGAAGACAGATTCACAATCCGGCCGGCGCGCTGGCTGATCATGGTTGGCAACACGGCCTGGCAACCGTGAAAAACGCCGTCGAGGTTCGTCGCCAGAACACGGTCCCACGACTCCGACGGCATGGTCGCCAGCAGGGAATCTTCGTGGCGGCCCGCGTTGTTGACCAGCACGTCAATACGGCTGTGACGCGCCAAAATTTCTTTGACCGCCTGTTTCCAGAGTTCGGCAGCAGTTATGTCCAAAGCGATGCAGAAACAACGGCCGGAATTTTCCTGCGCCAGCTTGTCGGCATGTTCGCGCCGGGAATGGACGCCGAGCCAGACGACGTTGTCGGGCGACTCGAGGAGGAAGGCGCGCGCGATGGCCTGGCCCAGACCGCCGTTGGCCCCGGTAATCAAGATGACCCGCAAGCTCATGGCCGGATGTTGCCCGGCGGCGCGGCAGCGGACAAATCAAAATCGGCGCACAATATACGAATTTGGAGTGCGGCGACACGTCGCCGCTTTCACTGACGCGACATGCCGCGTCGTTCCAAAGCGCGGCCATGTCCGCGCACTCCAAATGAGGACTATGCCTCCGCGCGCACAAACCGGGCGCCGACCGCCTGCTGATTGGAGCCGACGATACTGACATTGGCGGCGGTGAATCGGCTGCCGGTCAATGCATCGCATGCCGCCACACATTGCCAGGCGGCGGCGGCCATCAAACCTTCGCCGAGAATGAGTTTCGGGCTGAGACGCGGGCCGGTCCAATCCCGCCACACAGTCAATTCCGCCGCGTCGGCGTGCGGACCGCTCCCAACGCCGTCGCAGAGCAATTCCGGGAGCGCCGGCATCCTGCCGGCGATTTCTTCATTCGGTCGTGATACGACTGGCCGGCAGGATGCCGGCGCTCCCAGTTGAGTTCGCATGGCGCGGGCGGCTTGCGTCCGGCTGTTTCGAGCCGAGTAAGTGTGCGCATCGGTGATGGCGGCCAGTTCAACGCCGGATGACTGTTCCAGCTCACGGCACAAACACAAGGCCCCGGCGCCGGCGGTGAGGATGGCCGGACGTTCGAGTTGCCAGAGGGCATCGGCCATGATCCAGTTAATTTCTTCGGCGCCGATGACCAGGCACGCATCCACACGATCCTCTTCGAGCCATTGGGCGCCCAGGGAAACTCCCTGGAGAAACGCTGCCGGATCACCCACCAGGGAGGTGGCCAGCGAAATGTTTCCCAACACCGCCGCGAGATGGCTGGCGGGTGCGGCGTAAACGGTTTCCGGGAAAAGGAGCGGACTGGCGGTCGCCGGATCCTTCAGGGTTTCTTCAAAAAACCGGCAGGAATAATTCACGCAACCGGATTGCAGACAGACCACCAGGCCCAGACGAAGTCCGGGATCGCGGTTCGCCCGCAAGGCGGCGGTGGCCTCGAGCGCGGTGGCCACGACATAATGCGTAATCGGACTCGTGCGTCGCAACCGGGGATGCGCCAGAAATTCCGGACGCGGGGTGGGATTCGGTATCAGCCGGGTTCGGAGTGGTTTTTCCCACCCGGGTCGTTGCAGGGTTTGAACGGGCAGGGGTTCGCCTTGCTGGAGCGCTTCACGCAAAGCGGCAACATTCCAGCCGGCGGGCGATACGGCGCCCAAACCTGCGACGAAAATCCGGCTCAAGTCCACCTCCGCAAAATCAAACTCGCGTTGACGCCGCCAAAGCCGAACGAGTTGGACAAGACGACATTCACCCGCGCGTCCCGGGGTTTATGCACAATGGGAAAGTTGCAGGCCGGGTCGGGAGTTTCAAACATCGTCTCCGGTGGCAGCCATTGCTCGCGCAAGGTCATCAGACAAATGACCGCCTCGACCGCGCCGGCCGCGCCGAGCAGATGTCCGATACTGGCCTTGGTGGAACTGACGGGCAGGGTCGCGGCCCGGGGTCCGGCCCAGTGGCCGATGGCAACTGCTTCCGAACTGTCATTGAGCACCGTGCCCGTGCCGTGAGCGTTGAGGTAATCAATGTCATCGGGCGTGACGCCCGCTGTGGCACACGCCTGCCGCATGACGGCCAACGTCGTGTCGCCTTCCGGGTGCGGCTGAGTAAGGTGGTGCCGGTCAATGGAGGTGCCGTAGCCGACGAGCTCTCCCAAAATCGTCGCGTCTCGTCGGCGCGCACTTTCAAGGGTTTCCAGGGCCATGATGGCCGCACCTTCACCCAGCGCCAAACCATCGCGCCGGGCATCGAAGGGACGACAGACGGTGGTCGAAAGTGCCTGCAAAGCGTCGAAACCCGAAAACACAAGTTGGGTCAGCGCGTCGTAGCCGCCGGTAAGAACGCGTTCAGCCTGGCCGTAACGAATCAGTTCCCACGCATGGCCGATGGCATTGCTGCCTGAAGCGCAGGCGTTGGAAACAATTGTGACCGGCCCGTTGGAACCGAGCGCCTCGAGGACCGTCCGCGCCTGAACCTGCGGTTGGTAATGAACGGCCCGGGTGGATTGATGGCGATGATCGTGTGGCGTCTGCACTGCCTGTCGAAAATACGCCTCGCCAAAGGACATGCCGCCCGCAGTGGTACCCAAAACCAGCGGCAAATTTTCCGCGGGTTCCCAGCCGGATTGTTGCCATGCTTCATGAGTGGCCAGCAGCAACATGGCCGCAGCCCGGTCGAGTCGGGCGATTTGTTTTGCGTTGAGCCGGGTGGACGGCAGGGCTGCCGGCACATCCACCTCCGCCGCCTGCTTTGCCCGTTGACGGCCGACGTCGAACAGCGTCACGGGCCGGAACGCCGTCCGCCCGGTCCGAAAACCGGCCGCGTTGGGTTTCCAGCCCAGGCCCAAAGCCGTGATGATTCCGGCGCCGGTGATGACGACTCGCGGCGGCGTTTGCGGCAGGGACGTTGTCGGGAAGAGCATGACAATCGATGGCAGTGGGATTTTACTACGCTAGGGTGCGAATAAATGGTGACATAACACGCACCGGTCGGGTCTTGCGTCTACAGGATAACTCGCATCGTTCAGTTCGATTCCAAAGTATAATCCCGCGGCGTCATCAGGCAATGCCAAACCGCGTTCAATTGGCTCCGGAACGCGAATTTTGCCTCGATTCCAGCACGGATCGCGAGCAAGCTGGGCGCGTGCCGGGAACCACGACATGTGTTGCAGTCATCACCTGTTTCAACGAGGCGAGCACCATAGCGCCTCTGGTCGCCACCGTGAGCCGATATCTTCCCGCAGTGATGGTGGTGGACGACGGCTCGACCGATGGCAGCTCAAGCCTGGCCAGCGGGGCCGGCGCAGAAGTGGTTGTTCACCGGCGAAATCTTGGCAAAGGGACTGCGCTCAAAACCGGATTGTCGTGGGCGCGGAAACGAGGCTTCGCATGGGCTTTGATATTGGATGGCGACGGTCAGCACGCGCCCGAGGATTTGCCCGCCTTTTGGCGATGCGCCGAAGAGACCGGGGCATTACTCGTGGTGGGCAACCGCATGCATAACGCGGAAGCCATTCCCTGGCTGCGCCGGCAGGTGAACCGCTGGATGAGCCGCCAACTGTCGCGCCACGCGGGCCGGCGCCTGCCCGATACGCAATGCGGTTTTCGTCTCGTCCATTTGGAAACGTGGGCGACGTTGCCGCTGAACACGGAGCGTTTCGAAATCGAATCCGAGATGCTGATGGTTTTCCTGGCGGCCGGGCATCCGGTTGAGTTTGTTCCCATCCGGGTCATCGGCCGCGGACACCGAAGCCATATCCGCCCGGTAACCGACTCGCTACGGTGGTGGAAATGGTGGCGCCAGCTCAAACGACCGGCCGGCGCGGCTGCGCAAAGAGATGGAAAAGCACATATGCCGCTGCCCGCCGCGGCTCCGGCTCAAGGAGCACCGTAATCAGACGCCTTCAAACAGAAAGCGAGCCGGTTACTTGGTGGGATTCCAGATGTACTTTCCAGCCGTGTTGATGTAACCGAACTTGCCGCTGACTTTGACCCACGCCAGGCCATCGACAAATGCATTCGCTTCGTCAAACTGCGGGGCGATGGCGAATTTCCCGGTGGTATCAATGAATCCCCAGTGTTTTCCCTGGCGCGCCGGCGCCAGGCCGTCGGAAAACTCAGCGGCGTCGTCAAATTGCGGATTGATCACAAATTTCCCGGTTGGGTCGATGTAGCCCCAATGTTTGCCCTGCCGCACCGGCGCCAGATTCTTGACAAAAGGTCCGACGTCGTCGAACTGCGCATTGATGGGCATCTTTCCGGTCTTGTCCGCGAATCCCCATTTGCCGCCCAACCGGACTCCGGCGAGCCCTCCGGAAAACGGTTGCGCCCTTTCAAATTGCGCGTTGACCACAATTTTTCCGGACTTGTCAACGAAGCCCCAATGTCCCCCCATCCTGACTGGCGCGAGTCCTTCGCCAAACATTTCGGCATCTTCAAACTGCGGATTAATGGCGTATTTGCCATCCGGGCCGATGTAGCCATAGCGACCACCGCCACCGACGTGATAGAAGGGTCTGGGGTCGTAAGGAACGTAGGGGCCGGGGCCGCCGCCGAGTTTTACGGCCGCCAGGCCTTCGCTGAAGATATCGGCTTTGTCGAATTGCGGATTGATCTGCATCTGTCCTGAAGCACCCACGTAACCCCACCGGCCCATGCGCACGGGAGCCAGACCTTCCACAAATCCTCCGGCGTGATCGAATTGCGGGTTGATGACTGTCTCGCCGGATTTATTCACAAACCCCCAGCGACCGTTGACGACCACCGGATATAACGTTTGTGCGCCGATACACACCGGCGCCGTGTTCAGGATTGCAGCCGCGGACAACAGTAAGAACAGGAATTTTTTCATAACTTTTTTGGGCGTCTCTTTTATGGTTCCGGACAGGGATAAAGGCCATCCCATTCCACATTCGTTGACGGCGAGTCTATTTTGCCCGGAAAACGAGTCAAGTGTTGAATCGGGCCGCACCTCACCCGGCCATGGGATTCCCCATCAGGACGCCCGCCGCTCATCTCCACGCTTGACCCGACGCGGGGACGGGCTTAATACTTCGTATTAGTAATTAATGAGTTTCAATTTCCAACGGAAACGGAAAGTTTTTAAGGAATGGCTGGTTTAAACTCAATTCGAACGGTTGGCATCATCGGCAGCGGCCCGGCGGGCGCGACGCTCGCTTCGCTGCTCACGATGAAAGGCCTGGAGGTAACCCTTTTTGACGATGGCCGCCGGCCCGATTTGATCGTCGGCGAGTCGCTCATCCCGGCGATTGTGCCCGTGCTGCGGAAACTGGGTCTGGAGGAACGCGCCGCAGCGATTTGTCAACATAAGCCAGGCGTCAGCTTCACCTTTAACCCCGACGAACGGGTTGATTTTACGTTTCAATCACTTGCCGGTTCGCCCATGCCGACTTATGCCTACAACGCGCCGCGGCCCGCGTTTGATCGTCTGTTGGACGAACGCGCCGACGAGTTGGGCGTGAAACGCGCAAAGGTGAGGGCGAAGATTGAACGGGTGGACCGAAACGAGTTGCGACTGGCCGGGGAGACGCTCTCGCAGGCGCCGTGGTTTCGCGGGCGGCAGCCGGATTTGCTCGTGGATGCCTCGGGACGCGGGCGGCTCTTTGCGCGCACGCTGGAAGTTCCCGCGGAAGTCGGCCCGCGCAAGGACGTGGCTTACTTCGCCCACTACGAAGGCTTCATTGAGAACGAGCCGCGCGGACAGGTCGTCATCGGCCGGCTGGCCCGCGGCTGGTGCTGGCGCATCCCCTTGCCCGGTCGTCTTTCCGTCGGCGTGGTGATGAACAAGGATGACGCTGCGCAATTTGGCGCCACGCCCGAGGAACGGCTGGAGGGGGTTATCCATCACGATCCCTTGCTCGCCGCCGCCGGCCGGGACCGCCGCCGCGTCACGGAGGTTGCCACCTATACCAACTACCAGCTCATTTCCCGGCGCGGCCACGGACCGGGCTGGGTGATGACGGGCGACGCGCTGGGTTTTGTGGATCCGATGCTATCGCCGGGCATGTGGCTGGCGCTCCGTTCCGCGGAATTGCTCGCTGAGCGGCTGGACAACCTGCCGGCGTACACGCGCGAGATGCGCAAGCTCATCAAGGCCTGGATGGGGTTTATCCAGTATTTCTATGACGGCCGCATGTTTGCCATGTACAAAACCGGCATGTTTATTGAACAGAAGTTCCCCGGCAAGATCGCCGAGACGATGCATGATTTCTTCAACCGTAAAATCGCCTGCATGGCCGCGGGGGCGACCACGACCTCGCGGTTCGGGCACGGCATGTTGCAACTCGTGTCGCGTCCCGCTGCCTGGAAAACCGATCCGGCGACGCTGGCGATCCACTGAAATTTCCCGAGGTTGGCCGGGTGCTTTGCGGAAGGCTCTACTTTTGGCCGGTGGGTTGGGTCACTGCCCGAGGCAGGATAAATCACGGTGGCGCGGGCAAGTTCGGGCTTGCCAGAGAAACGACGGTTCGCTTAAAACAGAAGCAGATGCTTTACGATGCTTGGCAGAAGGTGATTCGAGACAGGGGTGATGAAGTGGCTTTGCGCGATCTGGCTTCCGGACGGAGTTGGACCTTTGCGCAGATGGACCGCGAATCTGAAACCCGCCTGCCTGATGACCCGGTGATGGTTTTTCCCCAGGGTCATTCGCCCGAGTTCATCTTCACCGTGCTGCGGGCCTGGCGCCGGGGCCGGGTGGTTTGCCCGCTCGAAGCGCACCATCAGCCGCTCGCCGTCCCGCCTCCGCCTCCGCCGTGCTGTCATCTTAAAACCACGCCCGCTACCACCGGTGTGCCGCGCGCCGTCGCTTTTACCGAGGAACAGCTGGTGGCGGATGCCGGGAACATCGTGACCGCGATGGGCATGCGTCCGGACTGGCCCAACCTCGGCGTGATTTCCATGGCCTATTCCTACGGGTTTTCCAATCTGGTGCTGCCGCTGCTGCTGCACGGCATCCCGCTGTTCCTGGCGCCCGCGCCGTTGCCGGAAATTTTGCGGGGCGCGGCCAAGGCCCATTGGAAACTGACGGTGGCCGGTGTGCCGGCGCTCTGGCACGCCTGGCACAAGGCCGGCGTGATCCTGAACAATGTGCGCCTGGCCATCTCGGCCGGCGCATCGCTGCCCTTGACGCTGGAGCAGGCGGTGCTGGCCGAACACGGCGTCAAAATCCACAACTTCTACGGTTCCACCGAATGCGGCGGCATTGCCTACGATGCGACCGACACGCCGCGGACGGACGAAACCTCCGTGGGCCGGCCGATTAAAGGCGTCAAGGTTACGTTCAAACGGAACGGGGTGCTGATCGTGCGAAGCCGGGCCGTGGGGAAAACTTATTGGCCGGAACCGGAGGACACGCTCAACGGAGGCGCCTTTCAGACCTGTGATCTTGCCGAAATCAAGGACGGGGCGATTTACCTGCGCGGTCGTACGGGCGACCATATCAATGTGGCCGGCAGGAAAGTCTGCCCGGACATGATTGAACGGGCGTTGCGGGAACACGAAGCCGTTGACGACTGCCTCGTCTTTGGCGTGCCAAGCGGGAACGCGGACCGGATTGACCACATCGTGGCGTGCGTCACATCAGACCGGCACGGCCTCAAGGAGGAATTGAAACAATTCCTGCTGCAAAAGCTGCCGAGCTGGCAGGTGCCGCGCGAATGGTGGTTCGTGGGGTCACTCCAGATCAACGGACACGGCAAAGGAATCGCGCGTGCCCAGTGGCGGCAGGATTTTCTCAAAAATCGCGCCAAACCGAGCGTCAAGGTTTAACAGACCGTTTCCTTTCCTGAAGCCATTTGCCATGACTTGCTTTGCCGGGCAATCGCCGTTAAATTCCCAACATGAAATGGCGTCTTCTGGTTGAACTCGACCCGGAAACCAATCGCTGGTCGGCGGTGTTCCCCGAACTGCCCGGCTGCGCCTCCGCTTAAGTCAGAGCGAACTGACGTTCGCTGCTACGGCTGGCGAGGATCACCGCAGGGCGGGACAAGCTGCTCGCCCCACCAAAGAGAAATTCGCGTTAATTCGCAGGTTTTTAAGTCAGAGCTGACTCATCCCGCAATGCGGGACTGCTACTTTTGAGCGGGTTGCGGGACCCCTGAGCCATGTCGGACTTTGCCGCTGGTGGTCATGCTGATTTCGGCGACGAATTCGAGCGAGGTCGGCACTTTGTGACTCGAAAGCTGACGGCGGCAGAAGGCCAGAATGTCTTCACTGAGGTTCGGCGAACTGCCATTGCGCAATTGCACCTCGGCGCAAATCGCCTCGCCGAATTGCGGATGCGGGCGGGAGAACACCCGCGAGCGCAACACCGCCGGATGCTGGTCCAGCACGCCGGCAATTTCCTCGGGAAAAACCTTGTGCCCGGCGATTTGGATGACGGACGAGGTCCGGCCGTCCAGCACAATCCGCCCGCCGCTGTCGCGGTGCGCCAGGTCACCGGTCAGAAACCAGCCGTCGTGCAACACTTCCTCCCGCAATCGCGGCGGGTTCAGGTAGCCGGAAAACATACCGGGACCGCGCAAGGCGAGCTGGCCGGTTTCGCCATCGGCCATCGGCTTCATCGCTTCATTTACAATCGTCGCTTCAAAACCGGGCACGGACCGGCCGATGGCTTCGGGATGTTCCGCCGCTTCGGCAATGTTCATGATGGGCAAACCGACTTCGATGATGCCGAATCCCTGGGACACCGGAACGTGATACCGCGCGTGAAAATCCCGCGCCGCTTGCGGGTCAAGGCGGCTGGAAACCGACATCACCCGCTGCAACGAAGGTGGCAATGTCGCGTCCCGATCGTTCGCTGTTTAACATGCGGATGTGCATCGGCGTTACGTAAAGGAACGTGGCCTGGTGTTTCGCCGCCGCATCCAGAATGTTCTCGGCCAGATAATCAGCGTTGACGATCACCGTGGCGCCGACTTCGAGGTAAAGGATGATGGACACGTAAAAGTGGTAGGCCATCGGCAGCACCCAAAGGATTTTGTCCTCGCACGTCAGGCCCAGCCCCGAATTGGCGGCCCTGGTCCGTTCCAGCACGTCGCGATGCGTCAGAACCACGCCTTTGGACTGGCCGGTGGTTCCGGAAGTAAACCGCACAAACGCGGCATCTTTGATTCCCGGTGCGAGTGGTGCTGGCGGGCCTTCCAGCCGCGTGAAGCGCAAACCGTTGCCACCCGGATTTTCCAGCGTGATGGTTTTGCCGGGCTGGGCCGGATCGCTGCCGTCGTCGAGAATCACGCACAGCGGCGCGCGCGCCAGCATGTCCGCCAACTCGGCCGGCTTCATCTGGTGATGAATGGGCATGATGACTGCGCCACAACCCAGTGCCGCCAGCGCGCCGATGACAAAAGCCCGTCCATTGCGCGCCCGTACGCCGACGCCTTGTCCCTCGCGCACGCCCAGCCGGTCGAGTTGGACCCGCAGTGCGTCGACTTCGCGCCAGAGAGATTGGTAATCCAGCGCCCCGCCGGCATCAATGATGGCGACCCGGTCGGTCCATTGCTTTGCGGAGCCGGAAAGTGTTTCAAAAACATTCATCGCCTAAAAGTTATTTTGGCCTTTCAGTTTGGTCAATCTGGACCAAGTCCGCCAGCTTTCATTGGGCGCTGGGCATATTTTTTCAAAGGCAAACCTTTCCGGGAGCGCCGGCATCTTGCCGGCGAATATCTTTGCTTGAGACACGCCGGCAAGATGCCGGCGCTCCCGGGCAATCCTTATCCTCGCCAATTATCATTGATGCAACGATTGCCGGATGGCCGTCAGAGCATCATCCATCGGACGCCCCAATGCTTGGAAGGCGGCAGCGGTCCCGGCGGCCCAGCCGGTGGCCAGCGCGGTGCCGATGACGCGGGCCGAAGTCATCGCACCCGTTGTTGCGGACAGACAGCGGCCGGCCACGAAGACGTTGTCCAGTTCCGCCGGACGCAGACAGTCGAAGGGAATTTCGTAGTAATCGCGCTCGGTGAAGTAAGTCATTTCCGGCCTGGGACTTTTCGTCCAACGCTCCATCGGCCAGCAACCCCGGGCAATCCCGGATGGAAATTTCCGCGTTTCCAGCACATCTTCATCCGTCAGCCGGGCGCGCCCCAAAATGCGGCGGCCTGAGCGGACGCCAAGTTGCGGGGCAACGGAATCAAGGCGCGCGTTCCGGCAGGCAGCGATATTTTTAACCAAAAATTGCCGGAGCGGTTCGAGCAGGGCGCGCGCCTCGCGCTCCCAATCCGTGACTTGTTGCCATAGCGCGCGGTCGGGATTTGCGGGCAGCAGGCTCAATTTGAAGGCGAGACGGCCATTGGCGCCGGTGCCGGGAACGAGCGACAGCCGTTCACAGAGCGCGGGCAAGGTTCCATTTTCGACGGCCCAATGCAGTTCGCGCCGCACTTCCAGCAGGCCGCGCTGTGCCAGTCCCGGATCCGCATTCTCCAGAACGAACACCAGGGCCGGCGCCTGGTCGGCGCCGCCATTTTCTGCATTGGCGCCAGCCAGGGCGGCGGCGGTCGCTTCGCCGGTGCAATCCACCACGGTGTTCGGATGAAAATGCAACGGCTCGTTCCAGGCCAGGGCGCGAACTTGATTCAGCCGGGAACCTTCCGCCTGCGCCTCCGCCACGGTGGCGTGCAATATCACGGTAACGTTTTTGGATTCACTGACCATCGCGTCCGCCACACCGGCGAATGCGGGTGGGGGATAAGGCAGTACCCAGAGGCCGGTATCCATCACGCGGATGGGTTTGGTATCGGCGGCACGCTGCAAGCGCGCGGCGAATTCCTGTGCAAATCCGCCGCCCACGGGCGTGGCCTCGTCGCCGGCTGAATCCCGCAAATAGAGTCCACAGATGGTGCCGACTTGCGCGGTGGTGGCCAGCCCGCCCAGAAATCCATATCGTTCCAATAACACCGCGCGCGCGCCGGTGCGTCCGGCTGCGGTGGCCGCGGCCACGCCCGCGGCCCCGCCGCCAATGACCAGCACATCGCAGTCAATGGTCGTGGAACCAATGCGGGCGGCGTTGTTCACGGCGTGCTCCGTCGCATGTGCTCACCGTAGCCGCGGATGTATTTCCACTGGGGCCGGACGTTGAAGAAAACCGATATTTTTTGTCCGCAACGGACCATGGGCTTGCGCCAGTCCGCCGGCGAAGTCCATTCCGCACGCCGCCGCGCAATCCGGTCCAGGTTTTTCCCGGTGTCCTCCGCCAGTCCGGGCGAAAGATAATAAGCCGGCTCGAAGAGGTCCTGATCGGGTCGAACCTGGCCTTCCTGCACCGCGATCCGGGCCATGGGCGTGCCTTCATAGACGCGGATGCCGACGGTGGCGAACACGGCATTGGCGCGCGCGCAATTGTTCAAAAAATTCTGGGTATCCTCAACGTCCGTCCAGGTTTCACCGGGACCGCCGAACAACAGGTAAATCGCGAAGGGCAAACCGGCATCATGCGCCGCTTGCAAGGCAATCCGGGTTTCCTCCTGTCCAAACGGCTTGTTCAACGCCGCCAGCATTTTGTCCGAAGCCACGTCCAGTCCGAACTCGACGCCGTTGCAACCGCCTGCCTTCATCGCGTGCGCCAGTTCCGCGTCGAAGCCGGTCGGATTGCAGAAGGCCGACCATCGGACCGGCAACCGCCGCCGCGCGAGTTCGCGGCAGATGGCCAGCGCGTGGTTGCGGGGATCGTTGAAAACGCTATCCACGAAAAAGAAGTGGCGAAATTTTCCCCGGGTGACCACGGCGGCAACCTCGTCCACCACGGCTTCCGGCGGGCGCAACCGGTAGCGGCGTCCCTCCAATTGGGGATAAATGCAATAGGCGCATTTGAACGGACACCCGCGTTTGGTCTGTACGCCCACAAACCCGCCGCGCCGGAGGTAACGTTGGTAACGGCAAAGTTCATGGGCCGGCATCGGTAATTGGGCGAGGGACTCAATTGCCCGGGCAGGCACGGCGTTCCGGCCATCGTTTCCGGCGCGGGTGATGACGCCTTCAATTCCTTCCAGCGAGTGTCCGGTTTCCAATCGCGCCAGCACTTCCGGAAACGCGCGCTCACCTTCGCCAATCACTCCGCAATCCGGCTGCAACCGTTGCATCCAGCCATGCGGTGAAACGGAAAAGCCGGTGCCGCCCAGGATCAAGGGCCCTTCGAAATGTTGCCGCACCGTCTCCACCAGCTCCCGTACTTCGTCGAAATACAGACGCGGCGCAAACGACCAGCAGTTGTCCAGATTCCGGATGCCGAAGGCAACGGCCTGGAATTTGTCCGCCGCCAGTGTCCTTCCCAGCGCCTTTTGCGGTCTCCGTTCCGTTCCCATATCCAGAAACGTAACCTCATGGCCGGCGGCCCGGGCGGCAGCGGCAACGCACAGCGCTCCCAGCGGCGCGACGGGATAGGGAGAACGCTCGCGGTTGGTCGCCGCCAGAAGCACCTTCATGACAATTCCTCCTCCAGCAAAGCCTTGCGCAAGTCCCGATCCAGCCCGTCCACTTCGGCCGGAGTCAGGCAATCATCCACCCACGACAGTTCGGCCGTCAGCCGGTTGCCGAACCTTAAAAATAAGATGGTCAAGCCGGGCCACCGCCAGCACGGGATCAGGTGCGTGGCATCCAGAATCCGGCCCCCCCACAGTTCCGTCATTCCGGGGCAGATTTCGCCCGAATCCGAGAAGCTCAGGGAGGCAATCTTCCCGCGGGTCGGTTTCCCCAGATGATGCCCGTAATATCGCAACGGCAGGGACTTGAACATTTCCAGCGCCGCCATGCAGCACTCCGGGAAGCGGTCGCGAATCTGGTCCATCATCTGCCGGCTGAGTTCGGCAACGATGTCGCTGATCCGCCCGGCGTGTTGCGGCTCGATGCGGTAGAAAAGAATGGAGAGATGATTGGAAAAGATGGGGCCTTTGGCGCCGTGCCGGCGCGTATCATGGGGCACTGGAATCAGATAAGCCCCGTCCCGGTTGCCGCGTCCGACGGCGATGGCATGCAATGGCCCGGATCGAAGCCGCCAGATAAAAATGGCTGCGCCGGAAACCGGCGGTGATTTGCTGGCTGCGCGCGTCGATGCGGGTGGTTTCCTGTTCGGTGAAACACGTGACGCGGTGATGGTTGCGGCACGGGCCGGATCGGGATCCGGTCGGCACCAGGCTGAAGAGCGGTTCCTTGCCGGATTCGTGCAGCCACTTTACCGAACCGTGCGCCCTTTTGGTGTTTGACCACCAGCCCGCAATCCCGCCACTACGAGCCGTTTGCCCGGGACTGATGAAGTCCTGGACGGTGGGTGCTCCATTCTTCGTGCTGTCCGCGTTCAGATGACCCAATAACAAGTCCAAACCGCGCGCATCCAGCAGGGTGTGGTTCCAGGAAAGATACAGATGACTGGTTCCATCCGCGTGGCGCACCACGTCAAAGGTTACTCCCGGTCCGCGTTCGGAGCGCAATTCACGTTCTGCCACCGCCTTGGGCCGTGACCACGACGCTTCCCCGCTGCCATTTTGATCGGTGTGTTCGAAGAAAATGTCTTTGGGTTTGGTTGATGTCCGCCAGACCGGCGGCAGCAACGGCAGCGGTCGGACGATGCGCGCCCGCGCCAGCCAGTCCATGATGGGCGATTCGGCGATGCGCCGGCGCAGCCGGTCCGCATCAAAGCCCCGGTCCAATTGAAAGATGGCGCAGCAAACGTTGCCCGGCAGGCCAAACCGCCGCATCCGGTGGTCCTGGCCGTGCATGAAGTAATCTCCGGCAGCCGATCGAATCTGACGGGGCAGGTCAGGCATAGGCACGGACGGTTGGCGCTTAAGTTGACGAGTGGCCGTTGCGGGCCAGCTCGGCGATGCATTTGGCCAGCGTGGCCATCGAGGTCAGGTTATTGCCCGTCAGGTGCGAATCCGGCACGCGGACGCCGAGGACGCGCTCGCAAAAGAGCAGCAATTCGACCAGCGCAAAGGAATCAATGCCGGCCTGGGCCAGGGGGCTGTTTTCGTCAAAAGCCGTTCCTTCGGCGACGAAATTGGTCCGCGCAAACTGACAGAGCTGCGCGGCGATGGTCTTGGGGTCCTTCTCTGGGGTCATTGCTCGATTGGGTCTGTGACGAAGTGGCGGTCATGGGTGGCCGCAACAACAGGGGTGGCCGGCGAAAGGACCGGCCCGCGTTCGAATCCGGCCTTTGCACAAGCGAAGAAGCAGTGATTAGGGTCAATGCTCATTTTTACCAGTATGACCGGACGCGAAACGGCGTCAAGCTTGGAAGCGGGAAAGCAGCGGACGCGACTTGACACTGTCGCCGGAGCGCGAGTTGTCCCAACTCGCAGCATTTCCGGTTAATCCTCCCGCTGCGGATTGAGGACAATCCGCGCTCCGCGAAAAATTCGCGAAGACGTACGCAGCATTATGTGCTTGCCCGGCGTCACAGTGCCAGAACATCCTGTGACGGATGGCAGAATCCATTCCTGAGCCAATGGCAATTCCACCGGTCGCCGTGCCCACCCGTCTTTCCCGGGCAAAGTTGATTACGATTAAAATCATCGCCTTGACGGCGCTGACGCTGGTGCTGGGTTTTGCCCAGGGCTGGGCATCCTCCCGGTGTTACAAGCCCGACCACGTCGCCGGTTTTCACATGGGCCTGCTGCACGGAATGCTGATGCCCGCTGCGCTGCCGGGCTTGCTGATGGGACAGGATCTGCCGATTTACGCGCCGAAAAATTCGGGGCGTCCCTACAAAATCGGCTACATTTTTGGCATCAACACCTGCGGCACCCTGTTCTTCGGCATCGCCTTCTGGCAGCCGCGACGAAGACGGAGCTGAGTATTTACGATTTGCGATATTCGATTTACGCGCAGCTTGGATTACAGATGGGATTCGTAAATCGGAAATCGTAAATCTTAAATTCAGTAAGGCCAATCGCAGAAAATTTCAACCACGCTCAACGCGCCGCCGCCCCAATAACGGCTGGGCGCAAAGGTAAATACCCGCTGCTTCCGCTCATAGACAAGCTTCACCGGATGTTCGGGTATATTGGGGTCGTAGGCCTCGAATTCCATGGTCTGTTCCGATTCCTTCAATCCATATAGCACGATGCCGTGGTTGATGGTGATGCGCGGAAAACGAAACAGATGCACGAGGCTCAAGCCGCGTTTGGGCAATGATTCCTTCAATTTTTGCGCTATTTCTTCCCGATGCCACGGCATGACCGGAAAAATCATCCGCCAGTGACTGCGCAAAAAATAGGATTGCCACGGACCACCCAATTCCGCCTTGAGCAGCGGTTCGTGCACTTGGCTGAACGAACGCAAGCCGTCGAAGCCGGGAATCGCCACGCGTTCAGATTCCGCGCACGCCCGGCGCGGACTGCGGGCGACGATCTGGCGGATGATGCGTCGGTAAACTTCCGGTTCCGTCACCGGTTGTTCCGGTGCAAAGCGGGCGTGGTAAAGAAACTGCCGTGTTGAGCGCACCATGACGAAGCAGCGATGATAATATGTCGGAGGCGGGTCGGAATTAAAGGTGGTCATCGCGCCGGTCACCGGATCGAAGTGATATTGCCAGACCAGCTCGTGCGGAAACGCAAAAGTGTCGCGTTCAAATTGGAAAGTACGGACGGATTGCTCGGTCGGCGCCATCATGTTCACGAAACCGCGCGGGCATTTTTTTCGCAGGTTCATCGGCCTTGGCCATGCCCGCCAGGGTGAGTTCCGCCGACAGCACCCTGGTATTCGCAATGAAGGCGGTAACCGCGGCTTGAATCAAATAATCCAAACGGCCGGTGATGGTAGCCTCGATTCGCAGGGTGTCGCCGGGTTTGGCCGAGCCGAGGATTTTCACGGCGCGCAGTGCGGACAATTTCATTCGCGGCCAGGTGGGATTGGCCGGGTCTTCCTGCGCCACCATCCCGGCCACCTGGGCGCCGGCTTCCACCAGCAACACACCGGGCATAATCGGTTCGCCCGGCAGATGGCCGCGCAAATAAAATTCGTCACCGCGCACGCGGTATTCGCCCACGCCTTCCTTGCCCGGCGTCAGGCTCACCATCCGGTCCACGAACCGGAATTCCGGCCCGTGCGGCAATGATTTCATAGCCAGTTGCAGGATTTCGGGCGACGCGCTCATGATTTAAATCCGGGAGCGCCGGCATCCCTGCCGGCGAGTTCACACGACCGCGGGCCGGCAGGATGCCGGCGCTCCCGGGAATATGTCCAGCTCGCGCTCATGGTTTCAATGGTTCAACGATGCTGTAATCCGGCGGCAGTTTCATCTGGAACCGGTCCAGTCCAATCGGCTGGTTGAGCACGACGTTGGTGAAATCATTCCGCAGACTGGAGCCGTCGGCGAATTTCATTTCCGTCGCGGCAATCATGAAATCATTCGTGTGAAAACCAATCACAATTTCGCTGATGAATTTGCGGGCGGAATCGCTTTTCGGTTGGAGCGTCATTTCCAGAATCGAATTCGTTTCCGCCGCCGACACCAACCGGAAACTTTTTTCCATGGTGGCCCGGTCGCGGGGCAGGGTGGCGTCCAGCAGGGCCAGCGCGTCCTTGATCGGGCCGGACGGAACGGCGCCGAGCGGATATTTTTCCGCCCGCTTGAGCCGGGGATAAACGATGAGCAACTGGCCCGGCTGGCGGAGCACAATGGTCTGCACCGGCTGGCCCAGTTCCCAGCGGAATTCGCCCGGCGTCACCCAGACCTTGCCGGTGGACACCAGCGGCTGGTTCAACACTTTGAGCTGGCGCGTCTGAGTGAAGTCGGCGGACCAGCTTTGAGTATTGGTCTGCACCTCGAACCACTTGTTGAATTGCGCTTCAGTGCCGTTCTCCTGGGCAACGGCAACCATTGTCATCACGCACGGCAGAATCCAAAGCCCGCCGCACATGTAGGACAGGCGTCGCGCCTGTCTCTGACTTTTTGTTCCGCTTAAGCGGGGAATCATTTCTGAGACAGGCGCGACGCCTGTCCTACCCAAATCGGAACGAATTGATACCATTGTTCGATATCCTTGCGAATTTCCGGCTCGAATGCACGCAGGATTTGCTGCGTCAATTCGCGCCGCGCCTCGCGCTGGCCCAGTGCCCGGCGGTCGTAGGTGAACTCCGGCAGCACTTTCACGGCGTAACCGTCCGGCCGGCGGACGATCGTCACGCCAATCAACGCGCAACCCGACGCCCGCGCCAGTTCCGCCGCCGCCAGCGACGCTGCAAACGGATGGCCGAAGAATTCTATTGGAACACCGCCCCGTTCCGGTGGACGGTCCAGCGATATGGCCAGGTCCGCGCCGGCTTGAAGTTGTTTGATGACCTCGACAAAGGCGAAATCGTCCTGGCCGATGACCAGCGTCTCGACCCCGCAACGCCGCCGCGCTTCAATGCGCAGATCGGTCAGGCCGTCGTCGGGTTCGGCCTGCGTGAGGATCGTCAGCCGGATGCCCAGTTGAGTCAGCAACAAACCGCCGTGTTCCCAGTTGCCCAGGTGCAGCGTAATGAAGAGCGTGCCGTGTTTGCGTTGACGGGCGGCGTGGATGATGTCGAGTTCGCCTGGATTGGTGAGCCAGTTTTGTACCGGCACACCGCTCTCGACGCGCCATAAATCCACCATCTTCTCGGCGAATTTCCGATGTAGCCCGCGGGCGGTTCTTTCAGCAGCGGCCCGGTCGTTGGCAAAGAGCGGCAGAAAATTTTGCACCACCACTTCGCAACGCCGCCGTTGAAACCGCCAGTACAATTCGGCCACAATCGCGGCGAACCCTTTGACCAACCCGACCGGCAGGATGCGCACGACGACCAGTCCCAGCCGCCACAAACCGGCGCGATAGAAACCAAACGGGTTGATGGTTGATGGATGATGGATGATGGATTTCTTCCCGCCACCTTCCGACTTTGGACCTTGGACATTGGACTTTGGACTCAACAACTGCCACCAGGTCGGCAGCAGAAAAACCGAAATCAGCATGTTCGCGCCGATACCCACGGCGCACACCCTGCCCAGGCTGGCCATGCCGGGATTGCTGGAAAATCCCAGCGACCCGAATCCGGCCACGGCCGTGCCGCCGCACAGCATCAGTGCCCGTCCGACAGAACGCCGGACCGCGCCAAGATCACCGCCGTGCCGGCGCAGCGCCAGTTGCATGAAGATGGTGTAGTCCACACCCGTGCCGAGCATCAACGGCAGGGCCATCAGGTTCATCAGGTTCCAGGTCCAGCCGCTCATCGCCATGATGGCCAGCAGGCACAGTCCGCTCACGCACAACACCGCCACGCCCAGCAGGATTTCCGTCGCCCGGCGAAAGGCGAACCAGAGCGAAAGCAGCACCAGCGCCACCATTGGCGTTACCACCTCCCACATTCGGGACTGAACCCGTTTCAAAGTCGCGCTCCCCAGCAATTCCCAACTGGAAAGCAGAGCGCAGTTCTGTGCCAGTCGTGTGGATAAACCGGCCAGGGCTGCCGATTCGACCCGGTTCGTCGCCGGATAAACCAGACCCATCACCAGCCATTCATCCGGCGTTCGGGTGATGAATCGTTTCAGCAGCCATTGGCTCAGGTGATTGGTTGGCCAGAAAACCTGTGTGTTTTCACCGGCGCGCGCCCAGGTCCGCACCAGTTCCTCCGTCAACACCAGCGCGTTGGAATTAAAACCTTCACCCAACGCTGCATTTTCCAGCAACGACCCTTTTGTCCCCAAAACCGTCGCCGTCGTCCGGTTGGCTGCCTGATATTCAGTTCGTGGCCATAACGTGGTTGGCAGCAAATATCGGCCGATGACCTGATTTGAAACCGCGCTGTCCAGCAAGGCATCGGCGTTGATGAGACGCTGATAAACCTCGGATTCGTCTTTGCCGGAAATGATGACCCAAAGCGGCTGCGGCGGCAGGCCAAGCTCTCGAGTGATTTCGTCCAGCGTCGTTTGCGCCTCGCCATGCTGCGGCTGCAAGGCGTTGCCGGTTCGATCCAATCCCGGCTGCCGGAAACACAACACTGCACCGGCAACGAGCAGAATCAAACCGGTCAACAACAGTGCGGAGCGCGGACGGGTCGTCCGCGTGATGAGACTCGCGGGCGAGCCGCCCGCGCTCCCGGTTAGTTGTTGCGGTGCGACGAAATAATTCCACCAACGGAACGGCGGTTGGTTTGGACGAGGTTTGCGGCGTTCGGGAAACAGCGGCGGCAGATAAATCATTACCATGACGAGGGCCGACAGGGCGATGCCGATGGCCACGAGCGTGCCGAGCTGTCCCAGGCCGGGCAGTCCGCCCAGGTTCAGCACCAGAAACGCGCTCATGGTGGTGATGGCCGCCCACAAAATGCTCGGCGCAATTGCGCGGCGGATTTCCGGCACCGTCATTTGCGGATGCGCGAGCGCTTCCTGGTAATGCACCACGGCGTAATCCACCGCCAATCCCAGCAGCACGGCGGCGAAGCCCAGGCTCACCACGCTGACGGTTCCCAGCACCAACCCGCCCAACGCCAGCGTCGCGCCCAGAATCAGCATCAGCAACGCCAGCAACCACAGCATCGGCCGCCAGCGCCGGTGCATCAGCCAGAAGAGCAGGGCGATGACGGTCGAAGTAATGCCCACCGAATGACTCATGTCGTGTTGCATGCTCGTGGCGATTTCCTCCACGAACACCGGCCGCCCGGTGTAACGGATTACGACACCGTTCGTCCCGGGAGCGCTGGCATCCTGCCGGCGTGCTTCAATCGTGTTTGTTTCCGCATTCGCGGACAGGGATGCCGGCGCTCCGACAATCGCATGAATCGCCTTCAACCAGCTCTCGCAGGAGCGGTAACTGCCCAGATCCACGGCAGATTCGACGTACAACAAACGGAATTTTCCATTGGGCGAGGCAAACATCTGCTGGTTCTGATCGGTGGAAAACCCGGCCAGATTGGTCAACGCCGGCATCGTCAGCAAATCGAACGGATCGTATTCGCGCCGGGCGAGGTCCATCGGCGACATGGACGTGGCGAGCGCTGCCTTGGTTTGCTCCAGCGCGGACTTGAGTTGGTCCGGAGCCAGACGGTTGGTCAGCGACCCGAAGGATTCCGGCGGTTGATTGAACCACAGCCAGCCCAGTAGTTCGCCCAGTTGCTCCGGATGTTCGTTCCACGGCGCCTGCCAGGTGACTTCCGCGACCAGATTGGTCTGCTGCCGCAAACGCTCCGCCAGTTCACCCGCCAGGCGTTCCGCCTGTTCGGCGTCCGGTGCGCGGAGGGTGATGATCAGTTCGCGCGCGTTGGCGAAGTGTTGCTGGTAAAGCTTCAGTCCCTGGACCGTCGGCTCGTCCGGCGGCAACAGGTCGAGGATGTCCACGTCAAAGCGCAACCGCCACGCGCCGAGGCAAACCGCCACCGCGAGCAGCGCCCACCACCAGCGTTTCAGGAAAGCGCTCACTTTCTTGCGTTGAAGCGTTGAATTGTTGAACCGTTAAAGTGTTTGGACTGCGCGGACATGTCCGCGCTTTGAAAGCGGCGACATGTCGCCGCACTCCAAAATCTCCGTCTCAAGGTGTCTCGCTTCAAAGGTTCATTGAGTTCATCCATTGGTAATTCGGATCTCACGGCGACAGGAAGCCTTCCAGGGTTTCTCCCGTGCGGGCATTTTCCAGCCACCAGTTGCCGTCCGGTTTGCGCTCAAAATGCAAGGACAGGGGCAGCGGTTTCCCGGCCAGAGCCACTGGCAGATAAAGCCAGGCGAACCGGACAGGTGCCGGCCCATGACCGGAGAAACCCATCTGACGTTGCGGAAATCGGATGAGCCAGCGGTCGGGAGTGGTTTGCGCAAACACCATGGACAGCGGCGTCTTGTCGAATTGAATCAATGCGCGACCATCCGGGTTGCTTGCCAGTACGAGGTCACCGCCGAATTCCGGCAGGCCTTGTTTCGGCCGCCAGAGTGCCTGGCCTTGTTGGATGTGCCAGCCGGGGCCGGTGGCCGTGAACAGGCTTTGGGTCGTCGTCTGGCAACCGCACAAAAGCATGAGCAAGGCCAGCGAAACTGACCGGAGGAAAAGGCGAGAGTAGTAGTCCCGCGTTGCGGGATGAGTCGGCTCTGATTTCGGAACTTGCCAAGGAGATTTGAGCCGGCTGACGCCGGCTGCTACGAGAAAAAGGCTTTTAGAAAGGGCTGTAAATAACCGCATGTGCAACGCGGCTATTGTTGCGGAAGCCGAAAGGTTGTCAACGCTTCACGGCACGGAGCGGATGCGCCAGAAATTGTTGGTGCTTGGAACGGCTGTGTTGATGAACAGCAGCACCCCGCCCGCACCGGCGGGATTGGTAGCCTGCTGCACCCAATTGGCCGGAGACAGACTGAAGCATCGGTCCAATTCGTAATTCATTCCGGCAATGCCCACAAAGGACAAACCCACATTGCCGCCAGTCAAGAGCTGGATGGAGATTTGGTTGTAGCCCGGAGGACCAGCCACAATCTGCTCGGGCAGATTGGTATTGTTGTAAGTACCGTCGCCCAACTGGCCTGTTACATTGTATCCCATAGCCCACAGGCTGCCGTCACTCTTTAGCAACAGGGTATGTTGGAGTCCTGCGGCAATCGCCGTGACACCATTGACAATAACCTGTTCGGGCTGGTTGATCTGAGCGGTGTAAGTGCCATCACCCAATTCCCCACACTGGTTTACACCCATGCCCCACAAGCTGCCATCGCTCTTGATGAAGAGGCTGAACAAGTATCCTTCGGCAATGGCCGTGACGTTGCTGGCTACAATTGGATCGGGAAGATTGGTGCTGCTGTAAACACTGTTGCCCAACTGACCAAGTACGTTAAAGCCCATACCCCATAAACTGCCGTCGCTCTTGAGAAGTAGGGTGGTATTTTGTCCTGCGGCAATGGCCGTGACGTTACTGGCCAGAATCATTTCGGGCTGATTGGTGCTGTTATAAGTGCCATCGCCCAGCTGACCATCGCTGTTGTCCCCCATGGCCCACAGACTGCCGTCGCTTTTCAGAAACAGGCTATAATACGATCCTGCGGCAATGGCTGTGACGTTGCTGGCCACAATCATCTCAGGCTGATTGGTGCTGTTGTAAGTGCCATCGCCCAACTGACCAGAGCTATTATCGCCCATGGCCCAAAGACTGCCATCACTTTTAATAAACAAGCTGTGCCAGTATTTTGCGGCAATGGCTGTGACGTTGCTGGGCACAATCATCTCCGGCTGATTGGTGTTGTTGTACGTACCGTCGCCTAATTGGCCGTGGTCATTATTGCCCATGGCCCAAAGACTGCCATCGCTCTTGAGAAAAAGGCTATAGTAAGTGCCTGCAGCAACGGCGGTGACGTTGATGGCCACAATTTGTTCGGGATAGTTTATTCCTGGTGGAAAGTTAGTGCTATAAGTGCCGTCGCCTAACTGGCCATTGTAGTTGTCGCCCATGGCCCACAGACTGCCGTCGCTCTTGAGAAACAGGCTGTGAAGGCCTCCAGCGGCGATTTTGACTACAGGTTGCGCCCCGCTGGCAATCACTTGCAACAGCACCGCCCACAGGAGCCAAGCTTGGACCAGATTTCGTTTCGTTTTCACGGTTTTCGTTTCTGGGTTTTTGTCTTCGAAGAGATATTCAAAAAACGACACTTCCAGGGTTGCCTACGATTGCTCCAAAATCAAGTGCAATCACGCTCTACAACTTCACTTTGCGCAACCGCAGTGCGTTGCTGACCACAGAGAGCGAACTGCAACTCATCGCCGCGCCGGCAATCCGTGTACAGGTTTTAAGGGGTTGTTGGGCATTTGCAATTGAAATTTGAGCCGGGCTCGGCAATCTCGTGCATGAAAGCCCAGCCGAATGAAATTGCCCAACGCAGACAAGCTCGTCATTGAGCGCGAAAAAATCGTGGATTATCTACTCAATTCCGCGCATCGCTATGGCGGGACAAAGGCGCAGTTTTTTGAGCGATTTGAGTTCGAGCCAGAAAATTGGCAGCGGCTGGCGGAAGCGCTGCGGATTCACGGCCAGATGCATGAAGTAAAACGGGTTCATAAAACCGGTTTTGGCCCGAGGTTTGAAGTCGAAGGCAAATTAAATGCGCCCGATGGCCGTTCTCCGCTTGTCCGTTCGGTCTGGTAACAGGATCACGGAGCAGTTGCGCCAAGGCTGATTACCGCTTATCCTTTGGGAGAAAAATGAAGGTCAAAGAACATGATTGTGTGGTTTTGACGGCCAACCTTCCCAAAGAAGGATTGGTGGCCGGTGACGTGGGCACAATCGTTCACATCCACAAGGGCGGTGTGGCCTACGAAGTGGAATTCATCACACTGACCGGTATAACTGTAGCCGTAGCCACGGTGGAGGCGTCACAGTTGCGTCCGGTGAGCCGTCAGGACATCAACCATGTCCGGGAACTGGTTCCGGCCTGAGTTGTTCAGCCGTTTGTTTTCCTCTTCAAATCGTGGCGCAAGTTGAATTGCCGGCCATATTCCGTCCGCAGCGAGCTCTACAATTTCACCTTGCGCAGCCGGAGCGCGTTGCTGACGACCGAGAGCGAGCTGAAACTCATCGCCGCGCCGGCAATCATCGGATTGAGCAGCAGATGCGCTACCGGAAATAAAATTCCCGCCGCTATCGGCACGCCCAGCGTGTTATAGACAAAGGCGAAAAATAAATTCTGCCGGATGTTCTTCATCACCTGCCGGCTCAAAGCCAGCGCCTTCACAATCCCTTGCAGGTCGCCTTTCACCAGCGTGATGCCGGCGCTTTGGATGGCCACGTCCGTGCCGGTTCCCATCGCAATTCCCACATGCGCCTCGGCCAGCGCCGGCGCGTCGTTGATGCCGTCGCCGGCCATCGCCACAATTTTGCCTTCCGCTTTCAACTTTTTAACCAATTCAAGTTTACCCTGCGGCGTCAGTTCCGCTTGGACTTCGTCAATGCCCAGCTCCCGCGCCACCACCTCGGCGGTTTTCCGGTTGTCGCCGGTAGCCATGATGACTTTCAATCCCATGTCGTGCAGCGCCCGGATGGCGGCAGGTGTGGTTTCCTTGATGGGATCAGCAATGCCGATGATGCCAACCGCCTTGCCATCCGCCGCGACCCAAACCACTGTCTGCGCTTTTTCCTGAAGTTGAAGCGCGGCTTGCTTCAAGTCGTCGGGAATCGTCATACCGGTGTCCTGCAAAAACTTCTCTTTCCCTACACGGATCAATTTATCGTCGATTCTGCCCGACACACCGCCGCCGGTCGTAGATTCGAAATCACTCGCCGGCGACAGGGTCGTTTTCTTTTCCTTCGCCTTGTCCACAATTGCTCGGGCCAAAGGATGTTCGCTCAGTTGTTCGACTGATGCGGCCAAGTGGAGGAGTTGCGCATCCTCTTCTGAATCTGTAGCAGCCGACGTGAGTCGGCTCTGATCAATTGCCAACTTTTCAGTTTGAGCCTCGTTACCTCGGCTCCTACTGGACGGAATCACACTCACCACCTTTGGTTTTCCGGCCGTCAGCGTTCCGGTCTTGTCGGTCAGCAGGTGCGTGACCTTTTCCGTCGTCTCAATCGCTTCGGCGTTTCGGATGAGAATGCCCGACTGCGCGCCGCGGCCCACACCAACCATGATGGACATGGGTGTCGCCAGACCCAGCGCGCACGGACAGGCAATAATCAGCACTGACACCGCGTTGACCAGCGCGTAGGCCATCGCCGGGACCGGTCCCCAAACGGCCCAGACCACGAAGGTGATGATGGCAATGCCGATGACGGCCGGCACGAAATAGCCCGCCACGCTGTCCGCCAGTTTCTGGATGGGCGCGCGGCTGCGCTGGGCTTCCGCCACCATCTGCACAATCTGCGCGAGCAACGTTTCCGAGCCGACCTTCTCCACCCTCATTAAAAAAGTTCCCGTCTGGTTGACGGTCGCGCCGACGACGGTGTCGTTCGCGCTCTTGGAAACCGGCATCGGTTCACCGGTAATCATGGATTCGTCCACGCTGCTCCGGCCCTCGACGATTACCCCGTCAATGGGAATTTTCTCGCCTGGTCGGACGCGCAGTACGTCGCCCTTGTGCACTTCGTCCACCGGCACGTCCTGTTCGTGGCCGTCATGGACGCGATGCGCGGTCCTGGCTGCCAGACCGAGCAACGCTTTGATGGCCTGTCCGGTGCGGCTACGTGCTTTGGCTTCGAGCATTTGTCCGAGCAACACCAGCACTGTGATGACCGCCGCGGCCTCGAAATAAAGTCCCACTTCACCGTGTTGCTGAAATGACGGCGGGAAAGTGCCGGGAACGATAACGGCGACCGCGCTGTAAAGGTAGGCCGCACCGACGCCGGTGGCGATGAGTGTGAACATGTTCAACTGCCACGTTTTCAATGAACGCCAGGCCCGGCCGAAAAACATTCCGCCTGCCCAGAGCACCACCGGCGTACTCAACAGAAATTCCAGCCATCGGGAAATGGCCCTGGGAATCCACCGTTCGATTTGCAAACCGGGAACCTCCTGGCCCATTGCGAGAAACAGGACGGGCACCGTCAAAGCCAGGCCGATCCAGAATTTACGGGCGAGCGCGCGGGTTTCGCCGTCGTCCTCCGGTTCGGCAGAAACAGTTTTGGGCTCCAGCGGCATTCCGCACTTCGGGCAGTCACCCGGATGGTCCTGCTCGATTTCCGGGTGCATCGGGCAGGTGTAGATGTTTTTGCCAGTGGCGGCGGCCCACGCCGGGTTCCGTTCCAGCGCCATGCCACATTTCGAACAATCGCCCGGTTGATCCGATTCCGCACCGGGACACATTGGGCAAAAATATTTCGCCGCCGCTGACGGCTTTGCTTCAGCTTCGCCGTGATGCATGTGGGAATGGTCGGAGTGCGAAGTACAGAGTGCGGAGTGCGGAGTTTCAGAAGTGAGGAATTTTTGCCGGCAATGTTCGCTGCAAAAATAGAACGTCCGCCCGTCGCGCTCGGCGCTCAACGCGGACGCTTCGTCCACCGTCATGCCGCAAATAGGGTCGGTTGCCATCGGGGCACAACTTGCGCCAAATCCGCCAAATTTCCAGAGCGGAATTAGCGGTAGAGTCGGCGCAGGCGCAACGTGTCACTGTCTTCCGTAGCGCAACCGTCCCGGCTGCGAGTTGCCTCGGCGTCCGCCGCGAGTGGACTGGTTCGCGTGGCGGGACGCCACCCGAACCCGCAGGCGAGGACGCCCGCGCTACAATTTCAGCTCGACTAAGGCAGCCAGACGGCGCGCCAGAACTCTTGAGGCGAACCGGGCGAGATCAAATTGGTGACATTTAACGTGCTTCCGACGGGCGTGTTGGTGGAGACGGGCGTCCAAGTCAACAAATCCGGTGAGCTTTGCAGGACATAAGGCACGCCCGCCTGGCCTTGCAGTTGAAAGACGAATTGGTTTGCGGCTGGCGCCGTCGGAATGGCCAGCAAAGTTACCGGCGCCGGCGAGAGTGCCAGTACGGTGGCCGAGTAAGGCTGGAAAATGTAATTAAAGTTTGTACTCGCGCCGGAGAAGGTGGTTGTGGCGACGTCTTGCAATGTAACGCTTCCATTTGTTTCCGCGGCGTTGTCCTGCGGAATTCCATAGGAATAGACCGTACCATTGGAAGCCGGACTGAAACCGACCACCGCGACCTGCCCGGTGTAGCTGTTGGATGGATCCTTGTTGATGGCCAGCACGGTCAGACTGCCATCCTGCCGGCGAACCGCATAAACCGGGAGCAACGAATAATCACTGGTCGCTGTCAGCACGGTATCGCCGGATTGAACGAAGTGTTGCATCAGCTTGAAGGTGTAGAACGTGGGATAAAGCGTGTTCAGGTTGCCGACGACACCGAGATCGCCGTTGGTGCGCCAGCCATAGAGCGAAGCCGAGAAGTCGCCGTTGAGGTCCGTGCCATTCCGCAAATCCCACCAGATGAATGAATTGAACTCCGTCTTCATCAACTGCGCGAGGCTGTCGGCCAGATACAGGCCGTTGACGAGACTGGTGGATTGTTTGCCCTGATTTCCGGAATCGGCGTTGTTCTCAGTGGCCAGCAGTTCGATATTGGCGCCACTGCTCCCGACGTAATCTGTGATTTGCTGACGCAGGCTTGCAGCGTCGGAGGCCCAGTTGGCGTCAGCTTGCAGCAAGGCCGCGTCGTTGTCCGAGCCGTATTCGGCATAAAAGTGATCCACGAGGAAATCCGGGGTTACGCCGGCTGAATTCAGCGTGGCGAGCAGCACCGGCGTCCAACCATTATGAGAGACGCCTTCGCGCGGGTTAAACGCGGGATGGCTGGTGTTGTTAACGGAACTATCCTCGCCGGGCGTGGACACCGCGCCGATTTTGATGGTCGGGTCCACGGCTTTCATCAGGGCGATGTAATTGGTGGCGCGCAGGGCGTAGGTATAGGGGTCGTGTGCCACGATGTTGCTGTCGGTTTCCCAGCCGCCGTAACATTCATTGCCGATTTCCCAATACTTGTACCCCAGCGGTGCCGTCCGCGAGATGCGGAGAAAGTTTTTGCCATCATCAGTTCCCAACGGCGCGGCGGCGCGCAACGAAGCCCAATATCCCGCCGTCTGCCAGTTGGTGCCCCTGGCATCCACGCCCAGGGACACCGGGCTGGAGGTCGCGGCATTGCAATACGCCACCCAGGCCGCCGCTTCCTGCGGGGTACCGGTGCCGTAGTTGACGGTGATGATGGCCTGCGCATTGACACTGGCATTGGTGATGACGTGGATGAAATTGGCGAAAGAGGTCTGCCATTGCCACAGGTTATTAAGCGACTCATCCCGGACCCAATGATATTCGTCGGAAAGCGAACCGCCCGGCAAGCGGATAAGGCGCGTACCCAGTTGGTTGAGCAGTGAAACCGTCGTGGGCGTGTCGTAGTAGCCGTCCCACACCGCCGCATTCAGCCCAAACCAGCGCGCGTCGGCGGTGCGAACAGGCTGGCCGGTATTGATACCAAAATGGACCACGGTCGGAGGCGGAAGGGCGGCGTTCAACTGGATGTCATCCAGATAGAACGTCGGTTCCGTCGAACCGGCGGAATCCTGAATGACAAAGCCGGTGAAGTTGTTGGTATTGGCCACGCCCAGCGCCGACAAGGAAACCGTGTACTGCTGCCAGGTATTGGTCACCGGTGCGGTCAAATGGTAACGGGCGCTTTGTGCGGAAAAGTTCAGATTGCCATACATCTGGAGTTGTTGCCCGCCGATGGTACCGCCGTTGAGCCAGAAGCTGACACTGGCGAAACCGGTCGTCGTCAGGCTGGAATGATTCAACTGAATGCCGCCATAGGCGTTGGTGATGGTGGCACTGATGGAATCGCTGCCGGAATGGACCGGCGAAGTATTGGCGTAGTTCGTAGTGCACGCCATAACTCCCATCCGACCAGCCATTGACCAGCGAATCGGCGTAGATGGTCATGTTGGTTTGCGCCGAGGACAAAAGCGGCACGGCCAGCGAAACCGCCAAAATGAATTTCGATATTCCTGGAAAATTCCTGCCCAGAACCTGCGGAACCTGCGAACCTGGGTACGTGGAGACATCACGTTTATTTTAACCCGGATTGCGTATAATGCAATCATATAGGGCCAATTAGCTCTGGACAAACAGTCCCGACCGCAGCTTCGCACCACAGGCCCTTCGTGTATGTTATTTGGACATTCGCCGGCGCCGGATTCAATAGGCGAACTTTTCTGGAACATAAATTTCCAATTGGCCTTAGACATGCTCGCAAGAGCGTGTGAAAACAGGAAACTTTATGAAAATCGGAATCTTATTTGGTTTATGCATCGCCTTGGTTGTCGGTTTCAGTGCCGTCCGTGCGGACGACACCCCGGAACAGGCTGCCGCGCTGGCGGCTTTGCAACAAAAAATGTACGAGTTGGACCACCCGGATACCCAGCCATCAGCGGATACAAATTCCGTAGCGGTACCGCCCGCCAAGTCCGCCATTAACGCAACGGGCACAGTCACCACAAAAGCGGCGACTCAACAGACGGCTTCGGCGGCAAGAAACTTGATGACCCCTCCTGACAAGGAAACCCACGCTGTTGCCACTCCCGGCACGGAAATTCCCGCTGCCGCCACTGCTGAAACTCCAATCGATACTGCTTCCACCGGTCAGACTCCGGCTGCGGTTGAGTCCACCAATGAAACTTCCGCCGCCGCTACGGCCGCAACGGAAATTCCGACTGCTGAAACTCCAATTAAAGCCGCTTCCACCGCTGAGGCTCCAGCGGTGACCCCTTCTGCGGCTGAGGCACCTGTTGCCACTGCGTCGGACATGGCCGCCGCCCGCGCCGCCATGGAACAAAAAATATACGACTTGGACCGCTCGCAAGCCCCGACGTCAACGGATTCAAATTCCGCGGCGTTGGCGGCGCAGCCGGCCGTTTCCAGCACCATCGCAACAGACACAACTTCTGCCACAGCGGCGACTTCTCAGACTGCTCCAGCGACCACTCCCACGGCTGAAGCTCCCGTGGCCGCGACTCCAACTACTGGCGCTTCTCCTGATGAAACCCCGGTGTATTCTGCTCCCGTTGAAGCGCCACCGGTTGCTAATGCTCCGGTTGCCACCACTACGGTGACTTCTCCGGCTGCTACCACTTCGACTCTGGAAACTCCTGCTGTCACCGCTCCAGTTGTTAGCGCCCCGGCAACTGCGGCTCCCGTTGCTGCCACTCCGATCGTTGCGCCGGCTGCCGCCGCTCCGGCTCCGGAAGCGCCTGCTGCTACCACTTTGACTCCGGAAACTCCGGCCGCCGCTCCGGCGATCACTAAAGCTCCGGCCGCTGTCATCGCCCCAGCTGTTGCCGCTCCGGCGCCGGTGGCTCCCATTGCCACCGCCCCGGCCAAAGTCGCGCCATTGGTAACGGCGCCGGTGACGGTTATTTCCGTTCCCAAAGTAGTCACTCTTGCGTCGGCGGCTCCGATTGCCACTCACGCTCAGCCGGTTGTGACGGCACCCGTCAAGACTCCGCCACCGGCCGTAACGGCAACGTCCAAACTGAGCCTGGTCCTTCACGCCGCGCCATTACCGTCAAGCTCGCCGGCCACAGTGAGACCGTCCAATGAACTGGTGACCACGACCGGCGCGGTTTACCGGAATGCGGAAGTGGAACGAGTGATGCCGGACGCCATCATCATCAGTTACACGCCCGCCGGCGGCGGCTGGGCGATGACCCGGATCAATCTTAGCGATATTTCTCCCGACATGCAGCAGCGCTTCCGAAAAAAGCCGGCCGGCTTTTAACATGGCAAATGGGAATGTTCGGAGTTGCCGACTGCGCCTCCCGCAGCGGCCTGCACTCGTTCCTGTTCATCTTTCAGGTGAAAGGGCTTTTATGACCAAATGGACGATAACTCTCGTTTGTTCCGCCTTTCTGATTTCCGGATGCGCGGAGGTGCAGGTGAAACACGTGGACGACCAGGATGCCTCGGACGGCGTGCACTTCTATGAACCCCGGCCTTACCTGCTGGTAAGCAATCAGCAGAAACAGGATGACAAAGGGAATGTCCAAAACCAGTTTTCGAGCCAGATTATCTGGCTTCCCGACCACAGCCGCCGTTATGCGGTCAAAATTAAGCCGGGCTGGGGAACCGTGGACGGCAGCGTGAAACTTCAGGATGGGTGGATGTTGGACACGCTTGGATCCAAAACGGATTCGAAAGGTCCCGAAACGATTACCGCAATTGCCGGACTGATAAGAGAGGTCGCCGTGAAGGCGGATCAAACTCCTCAAGGGCTTTATCTGATTGATATTGCCCCGGACGGAACCGTGAACCTCGTAAAACAGCCGGGGTGGTAATGGCCTTAAGGCTGGCTGGAGATGCGCTGCCAGTTCACGCCCTGCGACCCGGCGTACTTTTCAAACACCTTTTCGTTTTGAATCAGCACGCTGCGCACGACGCTCGAATCGTCCGCGCGGCCCAGTTCCAGAATGCTGTCGGGGATGATGCCCATTTTTTTGTGCGCGTAGAGCAGCGCAAACACCGATTGCGCGAGGGTCTGATACGGCAGTTCCTTGTAGGCGCCTTCAATGGCGTCCTCGGCGGCGTTGGCCAGAAATTCCAACTGGTCCACCAGATGCGGGAATTTCGGCGCGTTGATCTGGGTGAATTCCAGCTTCCATTGCGGCAACTGGCGCAGGACTTTTTCCGCAATGGCGGGGGTGATGCTGGCCGACGCGCTGTTCACGAACTTGGCAATTTCGGGCATGGCGAAAACAATTTAGGCAAATTCCCGCGCCGGCGAAAGTGAAATTGTCGTGACGAAACGCGCTTTTCTTCGCCGCACTTCCTGCTAGGAATAAGCCTGTGCAAGACCTCATCGCCAAAGCCGAAACGCTGCTGGAAGCGCTGCCGTATATCCTGCGGTTCAGCGGCGCCACCTTTGTCGTCAAATACGGCGGCAGCTTCATGGATTCGCCCGACGCCAACGTCCGCCACAGCGTCGCGCGCGACATTGTTTTCCTGGAAGCGGTCGAGATTGACCCGATTGTGGTGCACGGCGGCGGCAAGGCCATCACCCGCGCGATGGAAAAGGCCGGATTGAAGGCGGAATTCATCCAGGGCCAACGGGTTACGAATGAGGCAACGGCAAAAATCGTGGATGACGTGTTGTCGCGCGAAATCAACCCGGACATCGTCAAGACCATCAACGCGCTCGGCGGCAGGGCGATTGGTTTTGCCGGGCCGGACATTTTCAAGTGCCGCAAGCTCTGGCTGGACGACAAGGAAAATCCGGGCAAAAAAATTGACATCGGCTATGTCGGCGAAGTTGTGGAAGTCAACACCGCGCCGTTGAAGGAATCCATCTGGTGCGGCTTCACGCCGGTCATCAGCCCGACGGCGCGGGGCGAGGATGGGAAGATTTACAACTGCAACGCGGACGTGGCCGCCGCGCAGGCTGCCATCGCGCTCAAGGCCAAACGGCTCGTGTTCATGAGCGACGTGCCGGGTTTGCTGAATGACCCGAAACGGCCGGATTCGGTCGTGCCTCATCTCAAAACCGGCGAAGTGGGTGAGCTGAAAAAGAACGGGATCATTGACAAGGGCATGATTCCAAAGGTGGACAGCGCCGTGGCCGCCATCCAGTCCGGCGTGGAAAAGGTGTCGTTCGTGGACGGCCGCGTGCCGCACGCCGTGCTGCTGGAAATCTTCACCGACGAAGGCGTGGGCACGGAAATCGTTTTGTAATTTATGATTTACGATTTATAATTTACGATTGGCGAACGAAGCCACATTGGACTCGTAAATCGAATATCGTAAATGGATCAGGCCGCTTACACATTGCGCGAGAATACCGGAACTTCCGGCATCGTGGAAACCGCCCGGACGGTGGCAGCCGTGCTGGCGGATCATGACATTCCGCATCTGGTTGTGGGCGGATTGGCGGTGCAGGAGCATGGTTATCCGCGCGTGACGATTGATGTGGACATCGTCGTGCCGGACGTGCTGGAGGCGGTGGAATTCCTCACCGCCAGCCTGACCGGCCCGTTTTACCGCGTCCCGGAAGTTCAAGACCGCGTGGAAGACCGTCGGAATGGCGTCATGGTTGATTTGCTGCCGGCGGGAAGAGTTTTGCAGCGCGGCTGTAAAGTGCCGTTTCCGCAACCCGGCAAAGTGGCCGGACAACTCCAGATTGTAACCCTGGAGGAATTGATTTCACTAAAGCTCGACAGTTGGGCCGGCGCGCCCGTGCGCCGCCACAAAGACAAAACCGACGTCATTGAGTTAATCAAATATCGCAAACTGCCGCGCGACCTGGCGGTGAATCCCGCCGTCCGTGCACACTACCTCGAAACCTGGGACGCGTTGCAGGCCGAGAAGTAATTTACGATTGCGTGTGACTCGTAAATCGTTTTGCAATTGTGGATTGGCGATTGCGGATTGCGGATTTTAATGAACCCGGAAGAACTTAAACAACGAACAAAGGTTTTCGGCAAGCGTGTCATAAAGTTAATTGAGGCGTTGCCGAAAAACACAACAACTTCTGTCATTGGCAGACAACTCTTGCGAAGTGCAACGTCGGTTGGCGCAAATTATCGGGCGGTCTGCCGAGCCAGGTCGCGCGCCGACTTTATTGCCAAGCTTGGGATTGTCGAAGAAGAATGCGACGAATCGCTTTATTGGCTCGAAATGTTCGTGGAAACAAACCAAATTAGACTGGCATTAGTCTCAAACTTGGTGAAGGAGGGTGAGGAAATACTTGCCATTGTCGTTGCATCCGCTAAAACCGCACGCGTGAAAAACAATCCGCAATCCGCAATCGCCAATCCGAAATGAAGGAAATCGTTCCATCACCGCCGCCGCTCGTGCATAACCAGTACGAGTCCGTGCGGCAATTGTTCAGCAAAAATGTCATCCCCAGCTATGGGCGTTTTGACCTCGTGCTCAGCCACGGCGCGGGCAGCTACGTGTATGACGTTGCCGGCAAGCGCTACCTCGATCTCGGCGGCGGCATCGCCGTGTGCTGCCTCGGCCACGCGCACCCGGCCATTACCGACGCGCTGGTCGAGCAATCGCGCAAGCTGATTCACGTTTCGAATTTATATTTCACGGAGCCGCAGGGCCGGCTGGCCGCCGAACTCGTCAAACGCATCGGCGCGGGCAAATGCTTTTTTGCCAACAGCGGCGCTGAAGCCAATGAAGGATTATTCAAGGTCGCGCGGAAATTCGGCCACGACGAAGGCCGGTTTGAAATCCTGACCGCGGCGAATTCGTTTCATGGCCGTACGCTGGCCGGCATCGCGGCGACCGGACAGGACAAGGTCAAAAAGGGTTTCGAACCGATGACGCCGGGCTTCCGGCATATTCCGTTCAATGACCTGGCCGCTGCGCGCAACGCGATTTCGCCGGCGACGGTCGCCATCTTGATTGAAGGTGTGCAGGGCGAGGGCGGTGTCACGCCCGCCACGCCGGAATACCTGCTGGGCCTCCGCGCGTTGTGCGACGAGAAAAAGCTCCTGCTGCTCATGGACGAAGTGCAATGCGGATATTATCGGAGTGGAAAATTCCTGAGTTTTCAGCGGATTCTGGAGGGCCTGTACTCCGAACTCCGAACTCCGAACTCCGAACTCCGATTTCCTGCCTGATGGCATTTCGATGGCCAAGTCGCTCGGCGGGGGCTTTCCCATCGGCGCGTTCTGGGTGCGGGCGCTGTATGCGGATTTGCTCGGGCCGGGCACGCACGCCACGACGTTTGGCGGCACGCCGCTGGCCTGCGCGGTGGCGCTGAAAATTTTGGAAGTCGTCGAACGGGAGCGGCTGGATGAGAACGCCCGCAAACTCGGTGATTGGATGAAAAGCGAATTGGAACGGCTGGCCGCGGCTTATCCGCAAGTGGTCCGGCGGGCGCGGGGATTCGGTTTCATGCTCGGCTTGGAGCTGGTGGAAAGGGAAAAAATCCCGGCGTTCGCTTCGAGCGAAAAAACGGCGACTGTCCAGTTTGTCAACCGGCTGCACCAGGCCGGCGTGCTGACCATTCCGGCGGGAACACAAATCGTGCGGCTGCTGCCGCCGTTGAACCTCAAGCCGCAGGAGGCCGGCGAAGGCATCAACAAAATCGAGGAAGTCGTGAAATCACTGGTGTGATTTGCCTGCGTGAACGCGGCCCACAAACATCTCGCCGGTTGCGACCCCGTGATGCGCCGGCTCATCCGTGAGTTCGGCCCTTGCGGACTGGAGCCGGAAACGCGCCGTTCGCCGTTTCAATCATTGGTCCTGGCGGTGGCGCATCAGCAACTGCACGCCGCGGCGGCCAACACGATTCTCAGTCGGTTCAAAAAATTGTTTCCGCGCCGGAAATTTCCGCGCCCGGAAGATCTGGCCGGCGTCACCGACGGGCAAATCCGCGCCTGCGGATTTTCCCTGGCTAAAATCAAGGCGATCCGCGACATCGCGGCCAAGACGCTGGCGGGTGTCGTTCCGACATCGCGGCAAATCGTAAAATTGTCCGACGATGAAATCATTAGGCGTTTGGTGGAAGTCCGCGGGGTTGGCCGCTGGACGGTGGAGATGCTGTTGATTTTCCAGTTGGGCCGTCCGGACGTTTTGCCGGCGGACGATTTCGGCGTGCGCACCGGTTTTTCCAGGGTTTATAAAAAGCGCGACCTGCCCAAGGTAAAGGATCTACTGGCATTCGGCGAGCGCTGGCGGCCGCATCGCACTACTGCTGCCTGGTATCTCTGGCAGGCAGCCAACGCGGCGCGTAAAAAGAAGTGACTCCGCGCCGCGCTTGAGGTATAAGATTCCCTTTGGGCGAAAATTTCAAAAAACTTTTGAAAATAAAGCATCTTTTGTCATTGGAAAGGCTGCCAAGCGCGGACATTGAAAAAATCCTGCGCGACGCCGTCGTGTACAAACGCGAGCGGGCGCGGCGCGACAAGCAGCCGCTGGCCGGACAGGTCTGGGTGCTGATGTTTTCCAAGTCATCCACGCGCACGCGGGTTTCTTTTGAAGTCGGCATTCGCGAGCTGGGCGGCCAGACGATGTTTCTCAACGCGAACGAGATTCAACTGGGCCGGGGCGAGCCGGTCAAGGACACCGCGCGGGTGCTGGGCCGGATGATTGACGGCGCGGTCATTCGCACGTTCACCCAGGGTGACGTGGAGGAATTCGCCGAATTTTCCGGCGTCCCGACCATCAATGCGCTGACCGATGACGAGCATCCCTGCCAGATTCTCGCGGACATCATGACGTTCCGGGAACAACGCGGGCCGATTGCCGGCAAGGTGGTGACGTTCGTGGGCGACGGCGCGTGCAACGTGGCGCGCTCGTGGATGTTTGCGGCGGGGAAACTCGGCTTTGAATTGCGCATCGCCGCGCCGAAGAAATTCCAGCCGCCGGCGGAAATGCTAAAACGCGCCGGGGGAAAAATCTCATGTACCGACGATTTGCCGGCTGCGGCGAAAGGCGCGGATTTGCTTTACACGGACGTGTGGGTTTCCATGGGCAAGGAAACCGAGTCCGCCGAACGCCTGAAAGCTTTGATCGGCTACCAGATCAACCAGAAACTCCTGAAGCTGGCCAAACCGAACGCGCTGGTGATGCATTGTCTGCCGGCATATCGCGGCAAGGAAATTGACGCGGAAACGTTCGAGGCCCACGCCGATACGATTTTTGCGCAGGCCGAAAACCGTTTGCACTTGCAAAAGGCGGTATTGAATTGGGTGGTTTCCTGACGGTTTCGGCTTTCGCCAATGATGACGAGCAAATCGTCACTTTATCCAATGTTAACAATGCTTCTGCCGCTGTGGCAGGTTCTCATGTGTGCGCTTGCGTTCAGTTGCGTTCAACGTCAAAAATGCAATCAAAATGCAATCAATCGAAAAGCGCGTGTGCATGGGTGCCGTCAAGAAACTAACGAAATGCGGCTCGCGGCTGTCCTCAAATCTGGCTGGATTTCGCGCCCAGTTAGCCTACGCCGAGCTTTCTGCCCGCGGGCGCGTCAATATGGATGTGCAGTTTGTGAGTCCGATGCGTCGTAGCGGGTTTTAGGCGGTTTGTTGTTTACACAGCGCTGAACGATGATTAATGAACGTCAGGTAATTGCTCTTGACTTATTAGGGTAGTTTTGTTCAGATATGCTTCTCGGAAAGCCAGCAATCAGAACGAAATGAAATCTCCCTCCTTGAAATACTATCTTTCCGTGTTACTGCTTGCGGCGTCTGGAGCCGCGCAAGCGCAATTGGTCAACGGCAATTTTGCTACCGGCGACCTTACGGGTTGGACTCTCTTCAACACTCCGAATGGCGGAAGCGCAATTACTCCTCAGGTGGTTCTGTTCGATACGGCGGGCACTGGCGTCCCTGTGAACAGTGCCGAGTTCGAAGTGGGTCAAACCAGCGGCACCATTGGGGTCAATGGTCAGGAGGAGGGTGCTGGAATTTATCAATATGTACCACTCGTTTCAGGCCAGCTCAACGTCTCCCTAGATATTGCAGCGTCAGACATGTCAGACCTACACGTCACCGGCAATTCGGATGCCGGAACCTTCGAACTTCTTCTGGATGGAAATATTGTCGCCAGTCACGCCTTTGGTGGTATTAGTTTGTCACAAACGCTGCGTTCGACGTTGAGTTACTCCGGTGCAGTAGCGACGGGGACGCATGAAATTGCGATTGATATGCGACGCGGCTTTGGGACTCGTGCTGGCGACACCCCGTACCAGTACCTCGCCAATGTCTCATTGAGCGTTACTCCAGTGCCGGAACCAGGCGTGCTAGAGCTGTTGGCTTTGAGCGGCTTGTTCTTCGGTTCGTTGCTCCCGTTCCGCCGGCGCGGTTAAAAATGCGAGTTCCAGTGCGTTGTAGAGGGTTCTACTAGGTTCGCTTAATGGATTAACCCTGACGTCGACGCAAGAAAGTTAGCCCGAACATGCCGACGGCCAGCAACCCGAAAACTGATGGTTCAGGCACGATTTCTAGAGAAGCGCTGTCAAAATAGACATCTTCAGTAGTGCTCTGGCCGTTATCCATAAAGAGGAGAAGCACGATAACATAAGTGGACCCCGCAGGCGCCGTGCCGGAGATAGACCCCCGGTACCAGGTGTTCATGGAGGGTATTGCGTAAGAGAAACTAGGCTCGTTGGGAGTTGGATTTTCTACAGTACCGATTTCATTCAGCGACGAGTCCAAAAAGCCGATTTCAAGAGCCACGTTGGGATGAAAACCGCCACTAAAGCCCGTGGTCGTCAGGTAAGAGATGTCGAACTCGTACTTAGTGCCAGGGGGCGCACCACTATCTATTTGATACGCCACATCTGGATTCCAGTTATCGCCGGGAGTGATTTGCTCAAGCAGACCATAGGAGCCATCTAAAGCACTTCCTCCCATTTGCGCTTGCCCTATCTGACCGTGGAGTGACCAGCCCTGATTGACCCCTGATAGTCCTGAAGGATATGCTGGGGATGCAGGAAAAAACTCAGACGCATTTTCAAAAGAAGCATTAACAAGAACTTGCGCTTGTGAATTTGGTCCACAAAACGTAAGCGTTAGCGCAACCCCGAGCTTGGTAGCAATGATTTTAGTTAAGGTATTCATATTTAGGTGAAACTCGCTCCGATTTACAACAGCGGCGCACGAAAAATGCAGCAGAGCCTACGGTCATCAACACCAAAGCCGAGGGTTCGGGGACGGGAACTGCGGTAATAATAATCTCGCCATTGGGTGAATCATTGGGACTGGCGACGCCTGAAATTTCGGCCAGAATCATGGTCGCAGACGAGTCAATGATGGAGCCGCCCCCGCCCCCGCCGCCAGAGTAGGTGCCGCCGCCCCCGCCCCCGCCGCTGTAGCCGCCGCCGCCCCCGCCGCCGTTCTCACCACCCCCGCCACCACCGCCATAGCCGCCGTTGCCACCATTCTGGCCGGGGGGTGGACTCCCGCCAGCCCCACCGTCCAAGAAGCTGCTGCCGCCGAAGCCGCCGTAGCTGTTGCCGTAGGAACTGGAGGCGTTGCTTCCGTCGCTGTAGAAGCCGCCCCCGCCGCCGCCGGTGTATTGGAGGCCACCGTTGCCGCCGTTGCCACCGGCGCCGCCGGCGCCTGTGCCTCTGTTTGAGTTCCCGTTAATGCCGTTGCCGCCGCTCGTGCCGGTTAAGCCAGAACCACCGGCTAAGCTAGAACCAAAGGGGAAGTAGTCGCCGCCGCCGCCACCGCCGGCGATTACTAGTGGTGTATTTCCATTTACAACAAAACTACCCCCGCCTCCTCCTCCGCCCCCGCCGCTGGAGCAGTAGCCACCCCCGCCTCCGACAAGAATGGTCAGGTTCACCGCTGCTACGAAGGTAAATTGGACCTCCATTTCAGCTCCGAGCCGCCACCCCAGGAATGCCACCGCTTCCAACGCTACCGCCTCCCTCGGCGCCGTAGGCAGCGATGTCGTAAGTGCCGGGGTTCAGAGTGATAGTCGTTTCCGACCCGGTAAACAGGTATATGCCGGTCTGGGCGGAACTGGCAAGGACTCCAAACTTCAAGACGAGCGCAACCGAACACACCGCTCCGCCGAATGAACGACACGCTAAGCGGAGGGAAGGTTTGATTTGAGCCTTCATAATGAAAGTGGAAGACATGGAAAAAACTTGCTTTGTTCACCGGCAATTTTAACAAACCGAATGAGGCATGTCCAAAACTTTTGTTCGTGTATCAACTCTCAAAATGCAATTGGGATTGCAGTTCAATACGCATTTTCCCGCTTCGCCACGTCCCGCCGACGCTCTTTGTTGTTGCTTCACTCTTGACTTCCGGTGGCTGCGGTTCACTTTTGGAACGTTAGGTACAGGAGCGCATATGCACCTGCGCGAAATTGACTGGCGAATCGAACCGCTTCACGATGTCATCGTCGGTATTGACGCCGCACTCGCAGCGATTCAAGAACGTTTGGACCCTGAAGATGGATTCGACGGAGTCAGTGCGCGTGAGCACGTAGAACCATTATTCGGCCTCGGCTTTGTCGCTGCTCAAAGCTATACACTTGGGTCGGTGTCAGACCTAAACGCAGTCAGGATGAGTCGTCGTAAGCAGGAAAGGGAAAAGTTAGATTGTTATGCGTGTGATACTATCACACTTCGTGGAGGTGTAACGCGCATCCAGCTTATCAATGCCTGCGCCAATTATTACAAGCATCATGACAAGTGGGTGCGTTGGCCTACGGGGAATAGACGCGGTGCTCATGACACAAGAACTCTGGGCTGTGTTGGTATCACCGAGAGCACAGAATTCCCGTGCATAGCTGCCGTTAGTCTACTGTGCGGCACAAGCTGGGAGTTGATTGTGTTACACCAGATACTAAGAGAGTGGAGAGGGCATTTGTTCAGCACATTCCAGTGAGACCTGTTCCTAGCATCGCGCTGGAGCCCACGGCGACTGCACTTTGAGTTTTGGATTGAGCGGTGAAGATGGGATGTCATTATTGCATTCGAAGCCAGCCGCCGGTGGCGGCGGCTGAGCTTTTGAACGTTAGGCGGTACCGAACTGGGTCGTTTCCTGATTTCTGGAGGGCGCTGCTTTGTCAGCGCCCTGACTTCCGGGCAGCGACGAAGCGCTGCCCTCCAGGAAAATTATTTCGCAAACTGCCGCAGATATTTTACCGCTACCTTCAAATCCTTCGGCCAGGGAGCGACGACAGTCACCGTCTGGCCGGTGGCGGGATGGGACAATGTCAAATCTTCGGCATGCAACGCGACCCGCGAAATCAGCGGGCGTTCTTCGTGTCCGGGCTTGAGCCGGTAATCGCGCTTGAGCCGCGACAGCCAGAGCTTTTTGCCGCCATAAAGTTCGTCGCCGACGATCGGCAATCCGACGTGGCGCAGATGCGCGCGAATCTGGTGGGTGCGGCTGGTGAGCGGTTCGCAGCGCAGCAGCGTCCAGCCGGAAAACTTTTCCAGGACTTCAAACCGGGTCTTGGATTTCTTGCCGTTTTTTGCGTCCGCGCGCATCAGGCCGATTTTCAGCGGATGCGGCGCGAGTTTGGCGTCCACTGCAAACGGGTCCTCCGTCGGCGTTCCCTGGGCGAGCGCGACATATTTTTTGAGCGGCTTTTCGGAGCCGAACAGATTGGCCAGCGCCACCAGCGTCGGTTTGTCCTTGGCCAGCAACATCACACCGCTGGTTTCGAAATCGAGCCGGTGGGCGTTCATCAGATAAGTCAGATGGCGTTCGCGCGCCCAGGGTTTGCCGGCGGCAATGCCGTCGTGGAGCAATTTCATCAGGTTGAGCCGCTGCGGATCGTAACGGTCCGGCGAACCGGGCAGGCCGGCGGGTTTGTCGAGCGCGAGCAAATGATCGTCCTCGAATAAAACCGGAATTTCCCAAAATTCACGCGTGGCGGAGGAAGAAAGTTTGATGACACTCACGGCTTTAATCGCATGGTTATTTTCAACCGCAGTCACGACCGTGGGCCCGGATTGCGGCCGGGCCCGGGTTACCGAGCGGGCGTTCCCGCCTGTCCCTGAAAGACGGGCGTGTCGCGCAAGTCCCGGCTGCCGGTGCGATTGAGCCAATTGTAAAACGCCGCGGTCTCGCGTTGTTGCCGGAAGGCGCCGGTAAACTGCGGCAGATTGGCATTCATGGCGTTGGTGTCGAGCGGCAAGCGCGATTTGACGTAAACAACAAAGCCACCGTCATCCGTGGCTTCAAAATCACTCGCCTGGCCAACCGGTGTGGCAAACGCCACCCCCTTGAGTTGATTCAAGGCGACGCGATCGCCCAGTTCGGGCAGGTCCGCCGTGCTCAAGGAGAACGCCGGCAGCGTTTCGGGCCGCAGCCCGGCGGCGGTGCAAACGGTGATAAAACCTTTTCCCGCCCCCAGTCCGCTTCGCAGGGTCTGAACATAATTGGTTCCAGCCTCCCGGGCGAGCAACGTGCCGTCATGCAGTTGATAATCCCGCGTGACGCGGTCGCGGATCTGGCTGAGCGGCGGGATTTCGCTGGGCAGTTGTTTGGCAAGGGCGATCACGTAGATGGCGTCGCCGCCGACAATGGGGCCGGCCAGCGGCTCGTCCGGTGTCAAACCAAAGGCAGCTTTGGTGAAGGCTTCCGACGCGGTGAACTCCGCCGGCCCGTATTCCAGGCTGAACGGCGCGGTAAGGTGCACCGCCAGCCCCTTTTGTTTGGCGATGGTCGCGAGATTTTCCGGCCGCACCGGATCCACGTTAAACACCGTGTTGGCGAAATCATCGGCCTGTTGGCGCGCATCGGCCAGCGCCTGTTCGCGGATCAAGGCGTCGCGAATTTTCCCTTTCGCATCCGCGGGTGTTTTCGCGTCGGGGACGGCGTTCGTACCGTACCGGTTGTAGATGGCTTCCACCCGCTCGTTGAGATTGGTCAATTTTTGCTCCGCCCCGGCCATGAAATTGGTTACAGGGTAGGCGACGTAATTGACCTCCACCCGGTCGGGGAGGCGGTATTCGGCGAGGTAATTAGTGTAAAACTGGCCGACGAGGGCGGGCGTTACCGGCACGGCGGCCAGATAATTCGACGCGGAAAAGACGACGATTTGCGCGGAGAGTTTTTGATACTGGCGTTGATAAACGGCGGCGGCTTCCTGCGGCGTGACGAGCTCGCCGGATATCCCCACGATCTGGCGCAATTGATCAATGACCAATTCGTGACGGACAAGATTTTCAAAATCCGCGTCGCTCAGGTTCTCCGGTTGCAAAACGCTTCTCACAAAACTGTCCAGCGGCACACTCTCGACATTGTTCCCGAACTCCTGGACGAGCGCGGGTGAGCTTAAAATCGCCTTCGCCATCGTCGCCACCGCGTCGTTTCCAATGTGAATGCCCAGATCTTCCGCCTTTTGAATGAGCAGCAGGCGGATGTAAATGTCGCGCTCCAAATCTGCTTCGGAATAATCGGGGTCCCGATCCGGCCATCGGTGAGGGCGGGTATTCAGCCAATGCTCAATATAGGTTTCAGCCTTGACGCTCAAATAAGCATCCGGGGTGACTTTCCGGCCGGCAATCGAACCGAGGTCGCCCGATCCCCTGCCGCCGCCGCTGTTGCGCGTGGCCGGGGCCGCGCCCCACCAGATGAATGAAATAATCGTGAGGCCGGCGATGAACCACCATAGCCATTTTGAATGCTTGCGAATTGTCCCGATCATAGGTCAAAAAAGGAGAATCCAACGTACTTGGCCCGGATGAACATGGCAATCGAAATTGGGAACCGGACTCCGGGTTCCTGGCTCTCGCGATTCGCTGGACCCGGGGTGCCAGATACCATTCCCTACTTAAGCCACTTCGCGACGTCCGCGGCTGCGTAGGTGATGAGAATGTCCGCGCCCGCCCGGCGCATGGCCAGCAGGCTTTCCAAGGTCACCGCGCGCTCGTCTATCCAGCCTTTGGCGCCCGCCGCCTTGATCATCGCGTGCTCCGCGCTCACCGAATAGGCGGCGGTCGGATAGCCGAATTTGGTTTTCACGCGATGAATCAAATCCAGATACGCCAGTGCCGGTTTGACCATCACGATGTCCGCGCCTTCCTGGATGTCCAGTGCCACCTCGCGCAACGCCTCGTTCGCGTTCGCCGCGTCCATCTGGTAACTGCGCCGGTCCCCGAATTTCGGCGCGGACTCGGCGGCTTCGCGGAACGGTCCGTAAAAGGCCGACGCAAACTTCGCTGCGTAACTCATGATCGGCGTGTCGGTAAAACCGTTCCGGTCCAGCTCGGCGCGGATAGCACCAACGCGGCCGTCCATCATGTCGCTCGGGGCGACCATGTCCGCGCCCGCCTCGGCGTGGCTGGCGGCAGTGCGGGCGATCAGTTTCAGCGACGGGTCATTCAGTATTTTTATTGGCACAGGCACCTTGCCTGTTCCGCCCGACACGATGCCGCAATGACCGTGCTCCATGTATTCGCACAGGCAGACGTCCGTGATGACCAGCAGCGAAGGCAGTTCCTTTTTCAACAGCCGGACGGTTTGCTGGACAATGCCGTTCTTCGCATAAGCGCCCGAAGCCCTGGCGTCCTTTTGGTCGGGAATGCCGAAAAGCAGGATGGCCGGAACACCGAGCACATGGGCGCGCGCCGCTTCACGGACGACTTCATCCGGTGAAAGCTGGAAGACGCCGGGCATGGCTTCGATAGGGCGGCGCAGCTTATTACCAAAGCGCGCAAACAACGGCAGGACGAGTTGGTCAACACTCAAATGTGTTTCGGCTACGAGCCGCCGCAACGCGGGCGACTGCCGCAGCCGGCGCGGGCGATAAACCGGGAATCCGGGCAAAGTCATGGGAACAGTTTAGGTTTTGTCCGCGCCGTGCAAAGTGCAAAGTTTATGTAGCAGCGGACGTTAGTCCGCTCCATCGTAAGAAATGAGCCGACTGACGTCGGCTGCTACAGTGAACAAGTTTCAGGATGGAATGTGATGTTTCAATCATTGAATGTTGTACATCTTAACTTTGCTTCCAGATCCAAACTTGTCCGGCAAACGTGGCGCGGGATATTTGGAGTGCGCGGACATGTCCGCGCTTTGAAAGCGGCGACATGTCGCCGCAGTCCGGGACGCGAGCGTTTGTCGGGCCGGGTAGGAATTTGCACCAGCTTTTGGAGTGCGCCAGTCCTCTGGTGCTTTATGCGCGGCGGATGGAAAGATGCCTGCTTATCCCGGCGCCTAGGGCGCTCAATACTGATTTTTAACCCCAATTCCCTTCGTGACAATTCGCGGAATTCGTGTCATGGATTTTTGTCATGCGGCGGGTGAAACAGATTTTCTGGGTCCTGGCGGTGGCGCTCGTTTTCATCGCCGGCGCCTGGTTTGGCATCAAGCTGAACCGCATGCTGGCGCCCGGCGCCGGTTTGCATGAGGAAAACACCGCCACCGTCGTGCAGCAGGTTCAGACGCTTTCAGATCTGGTCACCGTCAAATATGTAATGGAAAAGGTTGAGATTGTGAATTCACCGCCGACGAGCACGCTGGGGCAGTTTGTGCAGGGTGAAAACCGTGTGTTGTTGCTGGCGCACGGCATCGTCAAGGCGGGCATCGATTTGAAGCGCATCCAAAAGGAGGACGTGGCGATTGCCGGCAAGAAAATCATCCTCCACCTGCCGCTGCCGCAAATCACCGACGCCTATCTCGACGAGCGTCAAACGCAGGTGATTGACTGGCAAAAGGGATTTTTGCGCGACTTCGACAAGGACCTGGAAACGACCGCGCGCCAGAATGCCGTGGACGACATCCGCCGGGCCGCCCGGATGGCTGGTATTTTAAAGGATGCCGACGACCGGGCGCGACTGGAACTGGCCTCGTTTCTGCATCAGGCGGGATTTGAATCGGTGGAATTTGTTGACAAAATCCCGATTGGCACCGGGCATGACAACCTGCCTCAATTTTAGCCAGCGTGCTTGATTTTGACGGGCTGCGGAAGTTCCCCTTCGGCATGGTCTTCAATGGCAATCTGCAGCCGGCGTTTTGACATGGAGATACGCATGACGTGCGAGCGGAGTTGCATCAAGCAAAGCGCCGGGGCTCGCGACCCGCGCTGCTGATTTGCAGCTTCGCCAGAAGCGCGAGTTTGTGGGAGAGTTTTCGACAAACTGGTTTTCTTGGCCATGCGGGGTCACGTACCGCAAGTCATGTGCCAGAAAACCTTCAAACCAGCCCGCTGGCGACCTTCGCCCGGTGCAAAACTTTTTGCGCCAGTGTCCTCGCCTTATGCGCCCCATCAGACAAAATTTTGTTGACGTAATCCGGATTGGCGGCCAGTTCCGCGCGCTTTTTCCGCGCCCCGGCAAAATAATTCCAGTAACATTCGAACAGCGCCTTCTTCAAGTCACCGTAGCCAAGTCCGCCGGCGCGCAGGCGGTTCTCAAAGTCCTTTCCGACGTCCGCCGGCGCGACGAGTTTGAGCAATTGGATGGCAAGATTCCTGTCGGCGTCGGGTTTCGGCTCGGCGGGCGTGCGGCTGTCCATGACGATACCCATGATTTTTTTGCGGACCGCCTTTTCGTCGCCGAAAATCTCAATCGTGTTGCCGTAACTCTTGCTCATCTTCTGGCCATCGGTGCCGGGCACCACGGCGACCTCTTCGCGAATCTGCGGTTCGGGAATCACGAACGTTTCGCCGTATTGCTCATTGAATTTGATGGCAATGTCGCGCGTGATTTCCAGGTGCTGTTTTTGGTCCTGGCCAACCGGCACGATGTTCGAGTCGTAAATCAGGATGTCCGCCGCCATGAGCACCGGGTAGGCAAATAATCCGTGCCTCGGCGCGATGCCTTTGGCGATTTTGTCCTTGTAGCTGGTGGCGCGTTCGAGCAGCCCCATCGGGGTGACCGTGGAAAGCAGCCAGGTGAGTTCGGTGACTTCCGGCACGTCGGATTGGCGGAAGAAAACGGTCCGTTCCGGGTCGAGGCCGCACGCCAGAAAATCCAGCGCCACGTCCAAGCGTGTTCTTGCGCCGTTCCTTCGCGTCAAACAGCGACGTCATGGAATGGTAGTTCGCGATGAAATAGAACGCCTCGCCCTTTTCCTGAAGCTCGATGGCCGGGCGCATCATCCCGAAATAATTGCCGAGATGCAGTGCGCCGCTGGGCTGGATGCCGGACAAAATTCGCATGGGAAAAACGTAGCAATGAATTGGCCGCAAAAAAGCGCAAAATGCGCAAACGAATTTTTTGTCGGGAGGGACGCCGTGTCGGCATCCCAAAATTCAGGGACAGCGACACGCCATCCCTCCCGGTTAAAATCACCTTAATAAGACGCCAGGAAATTGGTGCCCCGGTATGATTTTACGTGTCCGTCGAAATACAGGGCGTTGCGGATGTTCGCGTGATTGGGTGACGTTGCTTCCAGAGGCCAGCCGCTGACCAGTTCCATGTCCACGTCGGAGACGGCAAAAATGTCGGAGATCGGTCCGTATTGGCGGAGGGTCCCGAGCGGGACACAATTCGTGCCGAACGCCTGGGCACTGCCCGTGCCCGGATAACCAAACGGATTGATAGTGAGGTTGACCAAACCGTTGCGGTAGGGAAATGCCATTATGTAAGTAATCGCGCTCATGGCCCGGGAAGGACCCCGGCGAAAAATGGCCGTAACCCGGACAAAACAGGGTCTGAACATAATTGGACTCGGTGTCCGACATTTGGTTGGGATCTTTTCCACCCAGGTAACGGGCGAGGTGATAGGCCAGTTCCGTGTTAAATCTGCCGGTCGTGGCCGTGGAATTGTAATAGGAGCATCTTTGTCCGTATTCACAGGGTCCGGGCAGCAGGTCATGGGTGTCACCGGCATACATGATAATGGCCGCGCCGTCCTGTTTCAGGTTGGAAACGCATTGCAGGGCGCGCGCTTTGAGTTTGGCGGCGGACAACACCGGCAAAAGCAGCGCCGCCAGGATCGCGATGATGCCGATGACCACCAAAAGCTCGATCAATGTGAAGGCCGCCGGAGACGACGGACTTTGCCGGAGTGGTTTTTTCATAAAAGCAATCCGGGTTGCCATGGGTGGAATTGCCTCAGGTGAACCGTTTCAAAATACTCCGCCGGCAACCGTTGGCAATTGAAAATCAGACACGGATTGCATGGATTTACTGAGGGGCACTGCTCCGTCAGTGACTAAAAGTCAGGGCAGCGATCCCGCAATGCGGGACTGCCCTCCATTTTTTGCAGCGTTCCGTTTTTGACTTCCCAACGTTGCAGATCTTTCCCCAGTTCGCGCGGCCAGTTTTCCTCGGTCGCAGTCATAAACACCTGGCTGTTGGTTTTGCGCGCCGATTCGAGCAATGGCAGGAAACCGCTGCGCCGCTTCACGTCCAGTTCGCCCATCACGTCGTCAATCAACAACACCGGCGGCGATCCGTGAAGACCGGCCAAAAATTCCGCCTGCGCCATTTTCAACGCCATGGCCAGCGTGCGTTTCTGGCCTTCGCTGCCAAACTGGGCGGCGGATTTGCCGTTGAGCGACAATTGCAAATCGTCACGATGCGGCCCGATGAGTGTGGAACGATACTTCCGTTCACGGGAGCGGGATTGCGCCAGCTCCACGGCAAAATCCTTTTTCACGCTGGGCTGATACTCAATGCGCAATTCCTCCGCGTCGTTGGAAATGCGCCGGAACGCCAGCCGCGCCAGCGGTGAAAACTTTGGCGCCAGCTCGCGGCGGGTGCGGATAATTTCGTCGCCCAGCTTCACAAGTTCCTGTGAAAAACTGTCGAGTGCGGCTTCGTCAATGGCGCGTTGCTTGAGCAGGGCGTTGCGGGCGCGAACGGCACGCATGTACCGTTGGAGCAGGGGAAGGTAACCGGGCTGTGTCTGAGCCAGCAGCAAATCCAAAAACCGGCGGCGCGCGCGCGCCGCGCCTTTGACCAGTTGCAAATCTTCCGTGCAGAACACCACCGTGCGCAGCACGCCGAGGTAATCCGTGAGTTTCTTTACCGGTTGGCCGTCCAGCGCCAGTTTGCGCTCACTCGCCGACCAGAACATTTTGATTTCGCGTGAGCTTGGGCTGGTCAGCATCGTAGCAGCCGACGTAAGTCGGCTCTGATCAGATGGAGCGGACTCATCCCGCTCTGCGGGACTGCTACCAGAGAAGGCTGGGACCATTCCGCCCACCACCGTGCCGCCGACGAAGTAGCCGCGTTGGCCGTGCCGAATCATTTGCGCGCCGCCGACACCGCGGAACGAGCGCAGCGTGGCCATCAGATAAATCGCTTCGAGGATGTTGGTTTTGCCCTGTGCGTTGTCGCCCAAAAGCAAATGGAAGCCGGGCGCGAAATCCGCGTCCAGCCGCGCGTAGTTACGGAAGTCGCGAAGTCGCAGATGGGCCAGATGCACCCCAAGAAAATAGAAGCGCGGACGGCCCGTCCGCGAGTTTTTTCACAATCGAACCGCCATGATCGCCACGACGGCAGTCATTTGGATTATTCCGCCGGCGCGTTGTTCAATGGCACGGCGCGGTAAAACCGGGATGGGTTGCCTGCTGCGTCGGGATCCACGAAGTCAATCGAGCCGTTAATCACCTGATTGGTGCAGACAGAAGTCCAGTTGACCAGGTCCGTTGAACACTCGACGGAGAACCAGGCGGCATCCGGTCCCGGTATGGTGAGATGGAAACAACTGCCGGGCAACATGCCGGTTGTCGGACAGGGGCCTTGATCAATGATAATTGCGGCGGCGCGGCGCGGAAAACCGAGCACATAACCGGGCAATGGATTCATTTGCATGTCCGGCAGCAGCGTGAGAATAACGGTCTTGTTCACGTCCGGCGGGCCATCGTCAATCGGCACAATCGTGATCAGTGCGCGGCGTTCGCCGGCCGGAATGGTCACGGAACCGGGCAGCACAACATAATCCACACCGTTGCTGGCGGTGCCACCGATGTCGTAGGGCACGGTCAAATCACTGTTGGTGTCGCCGAACCGGCGCACGGTGAACGTGGCCGTCTTTGGCCCGCAGTTGGTGAAGTACCGGCAGGCCGCTGTGGGCCACGCGGCCCAGGTCGGCGGCGAATTGGTTTCACCCGGCCAGACCCAGCAATTGGTGCCTTCAATGGCTACCGGATCGGTTGCCACGATGCTCACAATCGGCGGCCGGTTGGTTGGCGGCGGCAGCGGCGGCAGAATGGTGATATCCACCGGGTCGGAAACGGTCACCAAGACGATGGGATGATTGGTGAAAACAATTGTGGCTTGAGCAGTCAGAACGTGGTTTCCGACCGGTGCGTTGCTCCACACCAGGAAAAATATATTGGTCGGGTAAACAGGCGGCACGGAGCCGGCGACGGGAACCGGAATCGGTTGACCGAAGCCGAGGCTGTTGGTGCCGTCAAAAAATTGAACCGAAGTCACAGAACCGTCCGGATCACTGGCGAAGGCAAAGAGCGGGATATTTATTGGCGCGTGGAATATCGAACCATTGGCCGGACTGATGATTCTGACCACCGGCGGCAGGTTCGTTGGCGGACCCTGGAGGACGGTGATATTGACCGGGTCCGAAACGGTGGAGGCGCCGCCATCGTCGGCGGCCAATGCGGTCAGCGGGTAATTGCCTGGTGAGGGGTTGAGCCAGTTGAAGAACCAAACCGGGCCGGTCACGCCGTTGACGCCCGGCGGGTCGAGCACGACCATCATTCCCGAACCCAAATCATTGGTGCCGGCAAAAAATTCAACATGGGTGACGGAGCCGTCCGGATCGGTGGCCTTTGCAAGGAGCTGAATGTTGGTCGGCGTGTAAAACACCTCGCCATCCTTCGGTTCGATGATGCGCACCGAGGGTGGCAGGTTGGTCGCGCCGTTTTCTTCGATATAAACCACTGCCTGACTGGGCGAGCCGATTTGATAATTGACGGGATTCAGCAGCGGGGAATTCGTCAACGTCAGCACCACCGTTTTAACGACGCTCATCGCCGCGCTTTCAATCGGGGTGATGACGACTGTATTGGAAGTTACACCAGCGGGAATTTCGACCAGATGATTGGAGATCGCCGCATAATCCACACCGTTGGACGCGGTGCCGCCGAGGTCAAACCAGACATTCAACGTCGCGTTCGTGTTGCCCACCCGGAACAAAGTGAACATGCCGGCGTTGGTTACGGTTGCAATCGGCCGGGTCGCTTGAACGGTGACGACGGGAATCAGGTTGGAATCCGTGGTCTGGGCGAGGACTTTGGTTCCGCCGGTCAAAATGGCTAAAGTCAAAATGAATAACAGCCCGGCTTTCCGGTAAAAACTTGGCGTTTTCATGCACAATCCTTTCAACTTCAAAACAAATTCACATCACTCAACTCCTTTATCGGCTTATAAACGTGATAATAGTACCTGCTGTCAGACTGTCAAGGGGAAGTTAGTGACAATGGGGTAACGCGCAAATTGCCGGTGGCGTTAACCGGGAAACAACGGGCAAAACATTTTTTCGGCCGTTTCCGGTTTGCTTTTCGACGTGACAAGATATTCGATCTTGGGCACTAATGGCCTAATGGATGCTGGATTGAAAGCGGCCCATTCCGTTTCAGTAGTGGTGCCGGTTTACAATAGCGAGTTGATCTTGCCCGAGTTGATCAAACGATTGGAGCCTGTGCTCGTCTCCGAGACCCGTCAGTATGAAGTGATTCTCGTCAACGATGGCAGTCGGGATCAGAGTTGGAAAGTCATCCGGGAACTTTCGCACGCCTTTCCCTGGATCCATGGCATCAACCTGATGCGCAATTATGGCCAACACAATGCGTTGCTTTGCGGTATCCGCGCGGCCCGGAACGAGATCATCGTTACCATGGACGACGATTTGCAGCATCCGCCCGAGGAAATTCCGGCGATGTTGGCGGAGCTTTCGTTGCGGAACGCAGATGTGGTCTATGGCCGGCCGGAGCGTGAACAGCACGGTTTTTGGCGCGACCTTGCTTCCCGGGCGACCAAACTCGCGATGGAACAAATGATCGAGGCCACCGGTGCCCGCGACATCAGCTCCTTCCGCGCGTTTCGCACCCATTTGCGCAACGGATTTGCAGGTTATCATAGTCCGTTCGTTTCGATTGACGTCCTGCTCACCTGGTCCACGACGAATTCCACAGCCATTCACGTGCGGCGCGACCCGAGAACGATCGGGAAATCGAATTATAGTGTGTGGAAGCTGCTGGTGAGTACGATCAATGTTATCACTTCGTTCAGCACGTTGCCGTTGCGCGTTGCGACGCTGCTTGGCTTTCTCATGGCCCTTTTCGGCACCGGGGTTCTGGTATATGTCGTGCGAAATTACCTGCTCTACGGCAGCATCCCCGGGTTTCCCTTTCTCGCTTGCATCATCGCCATTTTCTCCGGAACCCAGCTCGTAGGGCTGGGCATCATTGGAGAATACCTCGGGCGTATCTTTCTGCGGAGCATGGGGCGACCAGTCTATGCCGTCGGAGAAACCACCGGCGCCGGGGCCGGGGCCGGTAGGGAAAAGCATTCGAGCAACGAACATGAACAATCAAAAACTTGACGCGCTGACGCCGGCCTACCGGGAACAGTTTAAATTCAGCGACGAGAATCTGGTCATGCTCTCGTGGTATGCCCGCAGAATCCTTCGTACGATGAGCGCGGGTCCGTCTCGCAAGGTTCTCAGCCTCGGAATCGGGTACCAGGTTTTACCCAGGGCAATTATTGAAGGTTTGGGGTCCGGATTGGCCCGATATACGATCGTGGAAGGCTCACGCGAGATCATCGAGGCCTTTCGCGCCGAGACCCCACTCCCGCCCTACACGGAAGTGGTCCATTCGTTATTTGAAGAGTTTCACCCGAAAGAAAAATTCGATGCCATCGAAATGGGGTTTGTCCTGGAACACGTGAATGATCCTGAAGCGATGGTGCTCCAGTATTCGCAGTGCCTAGCTCCCGGCGGCACGCTCTTCATTGCCGTTCCGAACGCGAAATCATTGCACCGCCGGATCGGATACGAGGCCGGGGTGCTGGACAATCTTTACCGACTGAGTCCCGAGGACTTGCAGTTGGGCCACCAACGCTACTTTGACTACGAATCGCTCTGCAAACTTGTGCTCGAGGCCGGGCTCAAGATCGTCAAGGTCGAAGGCATTTTGCTCAAACCCTTGACGACCTGCCAGTTGAAATCTTTGAGTTTGCCGCCGGCGGTGGTGGAAGGGTTGCTGAAAGTGGGCGCCGGTTATCCGGATATCAGCAACGCAATCTTTATTGAAGCGACCCATTAATGCCAACGGTTGATCCAGCCTTGAATCCGGTGTTGCATTTTGGGCCGGATTCCGGTCCTGCCGAACCCGGTGACCGCAGGCCTTTATGAAAATCGTTATCATCGGCAATCGATCCATGATTGCGAAGCGGCTTGGCAGCCACTTCGACGGGCTGGCAACGGTACAGATGACCGGCCGAAACGCGGAGGCGGAGGTGCAGTTCGATTTGGAGTCGAATTATGCCTTTGACGAACGGATCGGCCGGCCGGATGTCATTGTCCATTGTGCCGCGAGCTTCAGGGGAAATGAAATGGAAGGTGCGGCCCAAAACGAGCTGGTGAACGCGGCAGGCGCGTTCCGGGTCGCGCAATTGGCGAGAGATACCAAATGCGCCCACTTGATTTACCTTTCCAGCACCGCCATTTACGATCATCCCCAGAACGAATATTTTGGTTCCTATGGCCTGTCGAAACGTCATGCTCAGGAGAACCTTGACTGGGCATGCCGGCAGTTGGGCGTTCCCTTTACCGCTCTGGTGGTTTCACAGGTTTATGACGAATTTGGGGCCGCGCGCAAACACCAGCCGTTGTTCTACCGTATCGTTGACGCTGCCAGACAGGGAAGTGACGTCACCTTCTATGGGAAAGCGGATCCCGAGAGAAATCTTCTCTTTGTGGGAGACCTTGCCGAGATTGTCAGACGCGTTATTCAGTTTCGGGTCACGGGGGTTCATCCGGTCGTTCACCCGAAATCCCACCGACTGAGTGAAATCGCTGAAACGGCCTTCCAGGTATTTGGCAACGGAGGAAAGGTGATCTTTCATAAAGACAAGCCTGATATTCCCACAATCTATATCCCGGCCACCACCGATTTATATGAGCGAATTGAATATGTGCCTCAAACCGGGCTGTCGGCTGGCATCGGACTGATAAAACAGAATCTCTCCGGAGAGTGAACCCCATGTGAACATGTATAAGGTCCTGGTTACAGGCGTCGGTGCCGTAATTGGTTATGGAATCGTGCGTTCATTACGCAAGGCGCGTCCGGAGACCGTGGTGACCGGCATGGATATTTATCCAGACGCGGTCGGCAAACAGTGGTGTGACCATTTTGAGCAATCGCCCCTCGTAGCCGACCCGGGATATTCCGGCTTTCTGCAGGAGGTCATCCGCCGGCACGGTGTGGATTTGGTGATACCGGGAATAGAACAGGATGTGTCCTATCTGGCCCGGGAATCCGTGCAGGGCACTCTTGGCGGCTTGACCGCCCGATTCGTTTTGAACAACCCCCGTCTCATACCCATTGCGGACGATAAATGGTTGACCCACCTTCAACTCAAACAGAATGGACTTCCGACCATCGAGACCCGCGTGGAGGGAGAATTTAAGGACCTGGCGGGCGTGTTGGGGTTGCCCATGCTTCTGAAGCCCAGGCGGTCCTATGCGTCCAAAGGCATCCAACTCATCCGGGCACAGGAGGATTTTGATTACTGGAAAGCCAAGCTGGGAGATAATTTCCTGGTGCAACAGCTCATCGGCGATCTTGAGGAGGAATATACTGTCGGTGCTTTCGGCCTCGGCGGCGGCGAATGTGTCACGCCCATCATCTTACAGCGCAAACTGAGTCGTGAAGGTGCGACCGCGAAGGCCCGCGTACGGGATCTCCCGGAACTGGAGCAGCGCGTGCGGCGACTGGTGGAACTCTTTGAGCCAATCGGCCCGACAAATTTTCAATTCCGCCGGCACCGCGGTGAATACCTGCTTCTGGAAATAAATCCCCGCATGTCGTCGTCCAACAGTCTGCGGACCAGTTTCGGCTACAATGAGGCAGAAATGTGCATTGAGTATTATCTGGAAAAGAAGCAGCCTTCGCCGCCGCAAATCCGTTCCGGCTGTGCGGTGCGGTATCTCGAAGACCTGGTGGTTTATGATCGCTCTGATTTCTGATATTCACGGCAATTACCCTGCGCTGCAGGCGGTATTACGCGAGATTGACAAGCTGAAGTGTGAAGCGACCATCTCTTTGGGCGATGTGGCAGGCTACTATTGCCTGTTGAACGAATGCATCCAGGAATTAAAAGATCGCAAGATTATCAACTTGAAAGGGAATCATGACGACTACCTGCTTTCGGGAAAGGGCTGTCCTCGTTCAGCGTCAGCCAACCAGTGCCTGGCTTTTCAAAACCGTTATTTGGGGCTGGAACATCGTCAGTGGCTTGGTCAATCGCTGACCTCCCTGGCGTACGGCGAGGCGTCCCTGGTACACGGCGGATGGATTGACCCGCTGGATGAATATCTCTACGAGTTGCGGGCAGAGTATTTTGCCCTCCGGCCGGAAAAGTATTTCTTTTCCGGCCACACACACGTGCAAATTTCACAGGATCTGGGCGGCAAGTTTTACTGCAACCCTGGCTCCGTCGGGCAGCCAAGAGATGGAGACCCTCGCGCTGCTTTTGCCCTCTGGGACGGCAACCGGGTCATCCTCAAACGGGTGGAATACGATGTTGCGGCGATGATCCGGGCAATGCGTCAAGCAGGTTTCCAACCTCATTATTATGTAAATTTGTTGAACGGCACTCGTATTGGAGGGGGCGTCTCGACTGTCTGCGTCCCGGGGCCACTGGCGGCCAAACCAAACATCGCATGAGCTCCACGTGTGTTATCCTGCAGCCCTCGTATATTCCGTGGCGCGGTTATTTCCATCAGATCCAGAAGGCGGATGTCTTTGTATTTTATGACTGCGTTCAGTACGACGAGCATGGCTGGCGAAATCGTAACCGGATCAAAACGGCGGGCGGACTCCAGTGGCTCACGATTCCGGTAATCACCCGGGGCGTGCATTCCAATCATGTCCTGATCCAGGATGTTCGGACGGTTCCCAACAATCCGTGGAAGGCAAAGCACTGGCGGGCTCTGCAGCAGAACTACAGCAAGGCGCCTTTTTTCGAACGCTACGCGCCCTTGCTGAAAAAGTTTTACCTCCGACCGGATGGCTTCCTGGCTGATTTCGCCTGTGAACTGACCGTCGCCCTCGCGGGTGAACTCGGCCTGCACCACACGCGTTTCATCCGCTCCTCCACGCTGGGCGTGACCGGCGCCAAAACCGACCGGCTCCTCGATGTCCTGGCCAGGGTTAAAGCGACGCATTATGTCTCCGGTCCCTCGGCTCGCGACTACCTGGAAGCGGACAAATTCGCTGCGGCCGGCATCACGCTGGAATTCATGACTTACGATTACCCGGAATACCCCCAGCTTTATCCCCCGTTTGACCCCCAGGTTTCGATTCTGGATTTGCTGTTCATGACCGGACCGGATGCGCCGCGATTCATTTGGGACCGGGCGGTGGGTGGATGAAGGGAAGGCCGTTATTGGAATAGTAGCTGCTACTTGGGTTTGTAAGACGACTGTGAAAGTTTTAAAGCAACCAGACGCTTAAAATGACGCATAACTATACCGTTCCGTTCAATCACTCTTCCCTCATGGGCAGAGAATTGGAATATATTTTCCAAACCATGAGCATCGGGCAGATTGCCGGGGATCAAACGTTTTCGAAAAAATGCCACGGGCTCATGGAGCAGGTATTTGGGGTAAAGCGATCGCTGGTCACCACGTCCTGCACGGCCGCCCTGGAAATGTGCGCCCTGCTGCTCGACATCCAGCCCGGCGATGAGGTCATTGTTCCCTCCTTTACTTTTGTATCCACGGCTAACGCCTTCGCGTTGCGGGGGGCCCGGATTGTCTTCGCCGACATCCGGCCCGATACGCTGAATCTGGACGAGCGGCAGTTGGAAAGCCTCATTTCTTCCCGGACCAGGGCCATTGTCCCGATGCATTATGCCGGAGTGGGTTGCGAGATGGATGTGATTTGCGAGATGGCCGCCCGCCATGGCCTGTCCGTGGTGGAAGACAATGCCCATGGATTGTTCGGTAAATTCCGCGGTCGCTGGCTGGGCACCTTCGGTTGTTTGGCTGCCCAGAGCTTTCATGAAACAAAGAATATTACCTGCGGCGAAGGCGGCGCGCTGCTCATCAACGACACTCGCCTGATTGAACGGGCCGAAATTGTTCGTGAAAAGGGGACAAATCGGAGCCGGTTCTTTCGGGGACAAGTGGACAAATATTGCTGGATGGACGTTGGGTCAAGTTATGTGATGAGCGACGTCCTGGCGGCCTTTCTCTATGCCCAGTTGGAAGTTTGGCAAACCATCCAGGCGCAGCGGCAGCGAATCTGGAAGTATTACGACCAGCACCTGCGCGCCTGGGCGCAGGAGCGCGGGATTGGCTGTCCCGTGGTGCCCGCCCACTGCGAGCAATCGTACCATATGTATTACCTGGTCTTGCCGTCCTTGGAACAGCGCCAGGCACTCATTGCCTTTCTGGAATCGCGCGGTATCCTTGGCGTGTTTCACTACGTGCCGCTCCACCTTTCCCCCATGGGCCAGCGCATGGGGGGCCGGAATGGGGGATGCCCCGTAAGCGAACAGAAAAGCGAACGGCTGCTCCGGCTGCCCTTTTACAACAGTCTCAGCCAGGACGAGCAAGACCAGGTGATCGCGGCCGTCCGGCAATTCCAGCAATGAACCGGGTCAAGGACTTTCCTGGCTCCGGAGTCTCCCGGTTGGTTGCCGGCCTTTTTGCGTGGGGGGGTGAGCGGAGGACCTGTCTGACAAAGTAATTGCTGCCCGATTGTTGCCGGGCAGGGCCGGGTCATTCCGCCCCGGCCTGATAACCCGAGAACCGTTCGACGGAAAGCATCTCGAGATGGTTCACCGGGGCGGCCACGGGAGTTTTCTGAACCTCCACCTGCCGCGCCTGTTCCAGCAGTTGCATCGTAACCTGCATGTTCCAACAATATAAGTAAGACCCCAACCACCATCGGGTCGGCAATTCCGGCGGCGGCGGCGGCGGCATCGGCGGCAACTGTTCCGGACGTGTCACCGGCACATTCCCCACCACCCAGACGCTATGGCCGCTGCGCAACGCGCTGGTGATTTCGCGCAATACCGGAGCCATCGGATCCCGCTCGTTCATCTTTTCCATCACCAGATCATTGCGATGCACCTTGTGTGAGTCGATCGGGGGCACGGTTACCCAACGGGCCTGGCCGTGATAATACCGGTCAAACGTGATTCCTTCCCAGGCTTCTTGCACCACGATGAGGTCTCCTTCCGCAGCCTTCTGGCCAAGAACGGCGGCAATCAGGTCCACGTTGCTCCGCCGCGTATGCGCTTCCTCCCATGCCGCCCCCGCACTCCATGTCATCATCACCACCAAAAATCCTGTCCGGAACAATCCCCAGGGACGTAACGCCGGCCAGTTTGCGCTCAATATTCCGTCGAGCGAAATGGCACAGAGACTCAGGATTTCAACGTAATACCAGGTCTGCATGAAAAAGTGCAACTGCAGCAAAAAAATGAAATAACCTGCAGTTCCAAAAATCATGCTTACGGCGCAGAACAGAGCCCGATCGGCGCGGACCCGGGCGGTGATCGCTGCGTCAGGCCCCGGGTTTTGCGTCTGACGCCCGCGTGCCCGTTGCATCGCGATGGCGACAACTGATCCGCCCAACAGAAGTTCAACCCAGAGCCAGGCCTGCGCGCCGTTGGCGCCGCCCGGGCCGGTGCTGCTCCGGCCCGCCACAGCATCGCAAAGTCCATACCAGAGAGCTGAGGGATCGAAAAACGGCTGCCGGATGATTGGCAGGTAAACCGAGCCCCGGTGGACGGTGGGCAGGTATATCACAATGGATGCGCAGGACACGGCACCAATCCCTGCCAGCGCCCATAACGTTTTCCACTGCCGGCGGCGAATCGCCACCAGGGCGGCGCCGGCCAGTATCGCGCACAGAAACATCGCGTCATAATAGACGCACTGCGCGAACAGCAGACAGACGAGACCGGTCCAAAGAACCCGCGGCCTCGAGGGGGACTCCACCATCCGCCAGATCATTCCGAAACTGAGCAACAGCAGACAACTTCCCAGGCCATAGGCCCGGTTTGCTCCCACGATAAAGACAAAAGCCGGCAGGCTACCCAGCAGGGCAATGCTCAGGGTCGGGGTGCGTCCTCCCATCCAGCGCGAGCATAACCACAACGAACCGAGGAATAAAACCCCCACGCCCAGTCCCACGATGCGTATGCCGATGTCGCTGTCCGTTATGCCTAAAAAGCCACAACCGCGCAGAATCAGTGGCCAGAGGGGTGGAAACGACTCGAACGGCAGATTGTTCCAAAGATCTTTCAAGGAAGGCATCTGCGCCATGTTGATCGTGTTGGTTTCGTCGCGCCACAGAGGTCCCGCGTTCATCGCCGTCAGAACCAGCAGCATGGCCGAAAACGCGGTGCCGATCAGTGCGACGGCAGTTTCTACCCCGGGTTTTGGCAGATGCTTCAATGACATGGCCTTGAGATTGACCGACCAAACTGTTACGCGTCAATTACCGACTCGGAACCGGGTGTGGAATTCTTGCCCGCCATCTTTAGTCATTAAATCGCCAGCAGCAACTTCTTGATTTCCTTTAAGCGCCCCTGGGCGTCCTTTTTCGTGAGGCGTGGAAATTTGCCGCCGAGCGTGATGAAATCGCCGTGGCGTGTCAGCATCAGCTTGTCATCCTTCACCTCGATGGCGGCCACGGATTTCTCGCCGGCCAGAATTTTCAGTTCGGCCACCAGCAAAAGCAACTCCACCGGCGGTGGCAGCGGGCCAAACCGGTCGCGCAGTTCCTTCGGCAATGTTTCGAGTGCCGGTTTATCGATGGCCTGCGCCAGTTTGCGGTAAATCTCGATGCGATGTTGCGGTTCGGAAATGTAATCGTGCGGCAAGGACGCGTTTCGGAGAGACGAGTTATACGAGTCCCCAGTGTTTTCGATTCCAGTTTGGGACTCGTGTAACTCGTCCCTCCCGGTTGAATCCAGGAAATCCAGTTTCACACTGACTGCGATGCGTGGTTTCACCTTCTCGCCCTTCAGCGCGCTGACGCTTTGTTTGAGCAACTGGCAATACAGCTCGAAACCGACCGCCGTGATATGGCCGCTTTGTTCCGCGCCCAGCAGATTGCCCGCGCCGCGGATTTCCAGGTCGCGCATGGCAATTTTGAACCCGCTGCCCAGCGTGGAATACTGGCGGATGGCGCTGATGCGTTTGCGCACATCGGTGAGCAGGCTGACATGGCGCGGCAGCAACAGGTAGGCGTAAGCCTGGTGCTTGTAACGCCCGACCCGTCCGCGCAACTGGTAAAGATCACTCAGACCGAAGCGGTCGGCACGGTCAATGATGATGGTGTTCGCGTTCGGAATATCCAGGCCGCTCTCGATGATGGTCGTGGAGAGCAGTACATCGGCCTCGCCATTGACGAATTTCGTCATGACCTCCTCCAGTTCGTCCGCGTCCATCTGGCCGTGGCCCACGACGATGCGGGCACGGGGCAACAGCCGTTTCAAACGGTCGGCCATCGTCTGGATCGTCATCACGCGGTTGTGCAGAAAGAATACCTGGCCGCCCCGGTTCAGTTCGCGCTGAATGGAATCACGGATGATGCGTTCGTCGAATTGAGTAACGATGGTCTCGACCGGCAGTCGGTCGTGCGGCGGCGTCTGGATGGTGCTCATGTCGCGCGCGCCGGTCAGCGCCAGATAAAGCGTGCGGGGGATCGGCGTGGCGCTGAGCGTGAGCACGTCCACCAGCGTGCGCAACCGCTTGAACTTTTCCTTGTGCAACACGCCGAACCGCTGTTCCTCGTCAATCACCACCAGGCCGAGGTCTTTGAAGGTGATGTCGCTTTGAATCAACCGGTGCGTGCCGATGACCATGTCCACCCCGCCTTCTGCCAGATCCTTCACCACCCGCCGTTGCTGGCGCCGGGTGCGGAAACGAGAAAGCAGTTCGATGCGAATCGGGTAATCGGCCATGCGTTCGCGGAACACGTTGAAATGTTGTTGCGCGAGCACGGTCGTCGGCACGAGCACGGCGACCTGTTTGCCGTCCATCACCGCCTTGAACGCGGCGCGGATGGCGACTTCGGTCTTGCCAAAGCCGACGTCGCCGCAAATCAACCGGTCCATCGGCTTGGGTTTTTCCATGTCGGATTTGGCTTCTTGAATTGCCCGCCATTGGTCGGGTGTTTCCTCGAAGAGGAAGGCGCTCTCGAATTCGCGCTGCCAGGGCGCGTCAGGTTTGAAGGCGTGGCCGGGTTGCGTTTCGCGCGCGGCCTGAATCTGGAGCAATTCGGCGGCGACATCGCGCACGGCGCGTTCGGCCTGCTCCTTCGCCTTCTGCCAGCGGGTGCCACCCAGTGTGTTCAGCGGCGGATGCGCTTTGCCCGCACCGACATATTTACCGACCAGATGCGCTTCGGTGACCGGCACGTAAAGTTTCGGCGGCTCGTCGCCGGGATGGGCCGGGGCATACTCAATCACCAGACATTCCTGGCCCGTTTCTTCGTCCATCCGCCGATTTACCCCGGCGGCTGCGTTGTCAGGCAGCCGCGCTGGTGAAAGCGCGGATTGGCGTGTGGTTGCCGGAAGATTTTTCAGGCCGAGAAATTTTCCGATGCCATATTGGATGTGGACCACGAGGTCGCCTTCTTCGAGTTCAGTGAAATCAATATCGAGCGCGGAACGGGTGGCCAGCGCGTGCGGCGACTTCAACCGGCGCGGACGCTGGATTTTGTAACGCCCGAAGATTTCGGCGTCGGTGACGACGACAAATTTGGCGCCATCGCAGAGGAAGCCGCGCGAAAGTGTGCCGATTCCAGTCCGCAGTCGCCAGCCCACAGTCGCCAGTCCTGCGCGATTGTCCGACTCTGAACTGTGGGCTGTGGACTGTGGACTCATTTCCTTCCAGATTTCCTCAAACCGCTGTCGCTCGCCGTCGTTGTTGCAGAAGACATGGACGGCGTAGCCCTGCCGCAGCCAACGGTGAAGCTGATTGAAAAACTCGTGGCGCCGGGCCTCGGCGATTTGTGGTTCCGGCGCGCGCCCGGCGAGCGGGCGGTAGGTGTCGAGTGAGGCGAATAGCGGAGTGCCGGGCACCATCCCGGCAAGTTGGTTATCACCAGATTTGAAACAGGCCGAGCCGGTGCCCGGCGCTCCAATCTGGTCGGCGTCATTCAACTCCAACCGCGTCATGCCACGATGGTCGAGGTCGGCGAGGAATTTTTCCCAGGAAATAAAGAACGGGTCACTCGCGGGAATTTGTGAGGCATATTCCTCGGCGCGGGCGGCGAGTTGTTCCGGTTCGCAGAGTAGAAAAATGGTTTCGCGCGGCAAATAATCCAGAAGAGTGGCAAGGTTTTTAATTTCGGAGGGACGAGTTATACGAGTCCCATTTTCCGGATCAGGGGCTCGTGTAACTCGCCCCTCCGAATGAATTCGTTTCAAAACTCCCAGTTCGCCCGCCGGCGGAATTGTGGCGGTTAAAATTTCCTCGCGTGAAATCTGTGTCAGCGGATCAAAATGCCGCAGCGATTCCAATTCGTCGCCAAAAAATTCCAAACGTGTCGGCCACGGGCCGGTTAGCGGCCAGACATCCAAAATGCCGCCCCGCAGGGCGATTTCGCTTTTCCGGGTCACTTGGGCTTCCGGCTCGTAACCCTGTTCTTCGAGCCATTCAATCAAATCCAGCGGATTGAGTTTATCGCCACGCTGCAATTTGCGCGTGCGTTTCTGAATTTCGGCCGGCGGAAAGGTCTGCTGTAGCAAAGCGGTGACACTGGTAACGATGATTTCGGATTTCGGATTTCGGATTTGGGATCGGTCCGACAAGGTGACGAGGGTTTGCAGCCGATCGCTCGATGGTATCGGCGTGCGGCAGTTTGCCTTCGTGGGGGAAAACTTCCCAGGGCGGGTAAAAAAGCAGTTGGGAGTTGGGAGTTGGGAGTTGGGGATCAGCAGCTTTGGATTTTGGATTTTGGACTTTAGACTCAAGGTTTAGCCACGTTTCGATGTCCTGCTGGCAACTTTCCTGGGTTTTCAAATCCGGTGCGACGAGAACGAAGGGACGACTAGGGAAAAGGTTCCGAAGCAGGATGGCGAAAAATGGCTGAGCTGCCTGGCCAACGCCGGCGCAAGTCAACACTCCGCCATTCTCCAGTCGCCGGGCCAGGGACTGCACGGCGGGAGCCCGCGAAATGTCAGCGAACAAATTGCTTGCCGCCGACGCTGCCGCGTTTTGCGCCAAGCGGAAAGAAGGTCGCAACAGCCATGCCGGCTGTCAAGCGACGGAATGTTTCTGTTTGACCTGGTTTCCCCCCGCCCCGCAACCTTCCACCGCATGAGCGAAACCATCATCGCCCCCAGTCCCTGGATGATTTTGCCGTTTGTGTTGTTGCTCGGCGCCATCGCGCTGGCGCCACTGCTTGTTCCGGATTGGTGGTTGCGACATTATGCCAAAGTCGCGCTGGCTCTGGGTGCCGTTACGCTGGGTTATTACTTCTTGGTTTTGCAGAACCCGGACCGCGTGCTGCATGTCGCGCATGATTACCTCAGCTTCATCATGCTGGTCGGCTCGCTGTTTGTGGTTTCCGGCGGCATCCACATCAACGTGAAAGGCGAGGCGACCCCGTTGACCAACGTGGTTTTTTTGTTCATCGGCGCCGTGCTGGCAAATCTTCTGGGCACAACCGGCGCGGCGATGCTCCTGATTCGGCCATGGATGCGGATGAACCAATATCGCGTGACGGCGCACCATATCGTTTTTTTCATTTTTATCGTGGCGAATGTGGGCGGTTGCCTGACGCCCATTGGCGATCCGCCCTTGTTTCTTGGTTATTTGCAAGGGGTTTCCTTCTGGTGGGTGGCGGCGCATTGCTGGCCCATGTGGGCGACCGGTGTCGGCCTGTTACTGGCCATTTTTTACGTGGTGGACCGGCTCAATTTCAACCGCGCGCCGCGGGAAATCCGTCGAATGGAGACGGCCCATGAAACCTGGAAATTTGAGGGGCTGGGGAATTTATTTTTTCTGGCGGTCATCCTGGGCGCGGTGTTCATCAACCGGCCGGTCTTTCTGCGCGAAGGCATCATGCTGGCTGCCGCTGCGGGTTCTTATTTCACAACCGCCAAATCCGTGCACGCAGCGAACCGGTTCCATTTCCATCCGATTCAGGAGGTGGCTGTTCTATTCCTGGGGATTTTTGCCACGATGATTCCCGCGCTCGACTGGCTGGATTTGAACGCCCGGGCGATGCTGGGCACCCACCCGGCGGCGGGGATTTTTTATTTCGGCACGGGCATTCTATCCAGCGGACTGGACAACGCGCCGACGTATCTCAGTTTTCTCAGCGTGCTTTTTGGAACGAGCGGCGCCAGGGGCATTGAAGAATTATTGACCGGAAACGCGCTGAATCTTACCGCCATCAGCGTCGGCGCGGTGTTTTTTGGCGCGGCGACTTACATCGGCAACGGGCCGAATTTCATGGTCAAGGCCATCGCCGACCACGAAAAAATCCGCACGCCGGCGTTTCCGGGATTTATCGCGAAATTCACGCTGCCGTTTCTGCTGCCCGTGTTGTTGTTGGTCTGGTTGATTTTCTTTCGCGGTTGAGTTGAAACATTTTCTTTGCGCGCACCGCCGGTTTTCGGGAAAATGAGAGCCGTACCGTTTAAAATTGGAGTGCGTACACTCTACAACATTCTATTCACGATTTTTTTCGTGCTGACCGCGCCGTATTATTTTCTGCGGATGTGGCGGCGCGGCAACTGGCTGCCCGGCTTTCTCGAACGATTTGGATATTACAGCCGGAACCTCAAGCAGGCCCTGACCAACCGCCAGGTCATCTGGCTTCATGCCGTCAGTGTCGGCGAAGTCAATCTTTGCACGCAACTCATCCGCGCCCTTGAACCGCGCATGCCCAATATCAAAATCGTCGTTTCCACGACGACCACGACCGGCATGGCTCAGTTAAACCACCATTTGCCCGCGCACATCAGCAAAATTTACTATCCCGTTGACCGGCGAAAATTTGTCGCGCGCGCCTTCGATACCATTAATCCTGAGGCCATTGTGCTTTTTGAAGCGGAGATCTGGCCGAACTTTCTGTGGCGTGCCCGCGACCTTCGTATTCCCCTGTTTCTGGCCAATGCCCGGTTGTCCGGCCGTTCCTATCGCGGCTACCGGCGGTTTGGATTTCTGTTTCGCCCCCTGTTCGCCTCGTTCACGGGCGTCTGTGCCCAGAATGAAGCCGATGCCGAACGTTTACGGCAAATTGGTTGTCGGCCCGATGCCGTGCGGGTCGTGGGCAATTTGAAATTTGACGCGGCCAAGCTCGACGGTCCCCGCCGGCTCGACGTGCCGGCGTTGTTCCGGCAGATCGGGGTGCCGCCGGACGCGCCGATTCTGGTGGGTGGCAGCACCCATGCCGGCGAAGAAGTTGCGCTGGCCGACATGGCGCAGCGCTTGCGGATCTTGTTCCCTGGACTGTTTCTCGTACTGGTGCCCCGGCATTTTGAGCGCTGCCGGGAGGTGGGACGGCAATTGCGCGAGCGCGGTGTCAAATTTATTTTTCGCAATGAAATCCTTGCCCATGCCCGGTTTGATGAGGGCAAAACCGAGTGTTTGCTGGTCAATACCACGGGCGAGTTGCGGTTCTTCTATGAACATGCGACAGTAGTATTCGTTGGCAAAAGCCTGACGGCGGTCGGCGGGCAGAATCCGATTGAGCCGGGGGCAGTGGGCAAGGCCATGGTATTTGGGCCGAACATGCAAAATTTCACGGACATTGCGCGGGAATTCGTCACTCAGAGCGCGGCGGTTCAGGCCGGCAACGCGGAACTTTTGGAAAATGCGATTGCGGAATTGCTCGCGGATGAAAACCGGCGGGAAGAACTGGGACGCAATGCGCTCCGGGTCGTCCGTGAAAATCTGGGCGCCATGGGCCGGACGGTGGATATGATTCTGGAAAATCTGAAGGGCCGTGGAATTTACATGGTGCCGGAAAAAGCATTGTAGAATGATGTCGTGAAGTTTCCCCATTGACGGAGCGGAACGGGCTTCCCATATTCCCCGCCCGCTGGCGGTCTGTGTACCGGGAGTATTGAGTACGTATGTCGAAATCGAAGGTTTGTAAAATCGAGGCGGGTTCCGCCCGGGATAAAGGAGCGCCCCGCATGGCCATGTCCGCACAACCCCTGCTTGATTCAACCATGGTCAAATCGCGGAACGGCGCCCCGCCGGGTTCTCCGAAGGCCGATATTGCCGGGATTATCAAGGAACTCGTCCGGCTGTCACAGGAGCAGGGACATTTGTCGTATAACGACATCAGCGACGCGTTGCCGGATCACGTCACGGAACCGGAATTGGATGAGGTTTTCGGCAAGTTGCGCAGCCTGGAAATCGATATCGTGGATCAGGCGGAGGTGGACCGCATCAAAACGGCCGAGTCCGAGGAGGAGGACGCGAGCCGGCTCGATGCGCTCGACGATCCGGTGCGGATGTATCTCAAGCAGATGGGACAGGTGGCGTTGCTGACCCGCGCCCAGGAGGTCGAGATTTCCAAGCGCATTGAAGCGGCGGAGAACGAGGTCCGGAAAATCATTTACAGCCTCGGTTTTGCCGGCAAGGAACATATCGCGCTGGCCGAAAAACTTCTGACCGAACCGCCGCGTGAGCGTTTCGACCGCGTTATTCTCGATAAAAAAGTGGACAACCGCAACGCCCACGTGGGCGTGTTGCGCAAACTCATCACGCGCGTTCATAAGATTGATCTGGAAGCAGATCACAAATATGTGGTCTGGCGTGACGCCCGTGGCAACACCCCGCGCCGCCGCGCGCAGACGGCCTTCCGACGCCTGGACCAAAAGCTGCGGATTGCCTTTCCCAGGTTTTGTTACAAGTACAAGGTGATTGAGGAAATGGCCCTGGTTGCGGAAAACATTCACGACAAGCTTCAATACGGCCTGCAAGCCTTGGCGGAAACGGAGGCGCAACGTGAATCCACCGCCCAACAGCACCTGGCCGAGGCCGAACGGCAGAAAATCAAGGCGCTGGAGGAGTTTGTCCGGATGCCCTATGCGGATTATCTCAAGACTTTTGACCGGCTGCGCGAATTTTCCACCCGGGCGTTGCAGGCCAAGACCGAAATGGTCGAGGCGAACCTGCGCCTGGTCATTTCCATTGCCAAAAAATACACCAACCGCGGGCTGTCGTTTCTCGATTTGATTCAGGAAGGCAACATGGGTTTGATGAAGGCCGTCGAAAAATTCGAGTATCGCCGCGGCTACAAATTTTCCACCTACGCCACCTGGTGGATCCGCCAGGCCATCACGCGCAGCATCGCCGATCAGGCGCGCACCATCCGCATCCCGGTGCACATGATCGAAATCATCAACAAACTGATGCGTTCGCAGAAACGCCTGCTCCAGGAACTGGGCCGCGAGCCGACGCCGGAGGAACTTGCCGAGGACATGCAAATACCCGTGGAACGAGTCCGTGCGCTGATGAAAATGTCGCAGCAACCCATTTCCCTGCAGTCGCCCGTTGGCGACACCGAGGATGCCAATTTCGGTGATTTCATCGAGGATAAAGGGGCAGACAATCCACTCGACATCACCAGTTTCAGTCTGCTCAAGGACCGGCTGGGTGACGTCTTGTGCAGCCTGACTGAACGCGAACGGAAGGTTTTGGAATTGCGTTTCGGTCTCGGTGACGGCTGTGCGCGCACCCTGGAAGAAGTTGGCCTGCAATTCCGGGTCACCCGCGAGCGCATCCGGCAAATCGAAGCCAAGGCGCTTCGCAAAATGCGCCACCCCACGCGGATCCGCCAGTTACACGGTTTTCTGGAAATTGAGGATGTGGATCTGGAAGCGAAAGCCGAGTGAATTTCCGTCAAGGCACGCAAGGCCGCCGGGGGCCGGGCCGGGTCTGAATCACCACCGTGGCTGGCGATAAACCTTCCGACCGCGCGGTCAATTTGATTTCACCCGCCGTTGTGGTGGATTGTACGATGATTTGCGCCAGGCCGTTAAATACGCTCCGTTGCCATTGGGGCATCTCCGGTTTTTCCCCCAGCCGCAAGGTTACCCCTTTGTTCATGCCGCCGGCGCCGTTCCAGTTTGCCACCGCCACGGCAATGACATTTTCGCCCGGGTGAAGCAAACGCTTCACATCAAAGGCCGGTGACGACTGCCAGTCGTGGGATTCCCCGGCCTTCCGGCCATTGACATAAACCCAGCCGTCCTCATCAATCATGCCGAAACACAATTCGACGCTTTCCGAATCAAGTTGCTGCTCGGTAACTTGAATTTTCCCGCGAAAAACCGCCTGGGCGCGGCCGTCCAACGGTCCGCTGGCGGATTGCGGATCGGCTTTTGCCCAGCTGGAATCGTCGTAATCGATTTTGAATTCGGGCAAATCTGAAGCGTACACATTCGTCACGCTTTTCCAGCGCCAGTCATCATTGATAGCCACCGTTCGGCTCGGCCACGTCGGCACGTAAACGTCCGGTTCATGGCAACTGGGATCGCCGTTGCCAACGCCCAGTATCTGGCCGGGAACTTGCAGATTAAAATCCACGAGATTGGTCGCCACGGGCACAATGCGGTTTTGCCCGTCGCGGACGGAAACGGTGATGACACTCACGTCCTCGCCGTCCGCGTTGATCGTCGCGCGGTCAGGCTCCAATTGGACGGCAGCGGGCGCGCCGGTGGTTTCGACCTTCGTTGTGGCGATCAGCTTGCCGTCATTGTCGTAGCCTTGGGCCGAGAGCGCGCCCGGTTCGTATTTCACCGTCCATTCCAGGTGCGAATTGGGTTTCATCGTTTTCCGGCCGAGACTTTTGCCGTTCAGAAACAATTCAACCTCCTTGCAATTACTGAAACACCACACGTTGATGTTCTGGCCTTCCTTGTCCGGCCAGTTCCAGTGCGGCAGCAGATGCAGCACCGGCTGGTCCGTCCACCAGGACTGATAGTAGTAATAAAGGTCCTTCGGGAAACCACACGTGTCCAGGACGCCAAAGTGCGAATTGATGCACGGCCAGCCATACGGCGTCGGTTCGCCGCGATAATCGAAGCCCGTCCAGATGAAACCGCCCGACAGCCAGGGACGTTCGGCAAAGTAACTCCACCAACTCTCGGCCGTGCTCGACCAGGGTTGGTTGTTCAGATCGTAGGAACTCACGTAACCGCGCGCGGTATCGTTGGTGTAGATGCCGCGCGTGCTCACGGTGCTGGCCTGTTCGGTGCCGACTTCCGGCTGGGCCGGATGTTCCCGATGGTAATTGTCCATGTCGCGCCCGACGTGATAATTCCAGCCGCGCACTTCAATAATGGAATTGATATTGTCCTCATAGTCGTCGCCTACAGGCGCGGCATAAGTAATGGGCCGCGTTGGGTCAAGCTGCCGGAGGAGGGTCTGCATGGTATCGGCGACGCGTTTGCCGGCGGGCGTGTCCTGCACGGTGAACTCCTCGTTGGCGATGCTCCAGATGGCGACGCTGGGATGGTTGCGGTCACGCCGGATTTGGCCCTTGAACCGCGCCTGATTCGCTGCGTCACTGCCGAGCAGGCGGTTTTCATCCATCACCAGCATGCCGAGGTGGTCGCAGGCTTCCAGCAGTTCCGGCGTTGGCGCATTGTGGGAAGTGCGGATGGCATTGCAGCCCATCTCCTTTAATTTCCCGACGCGGAAATATTGCAAGCGGTCCGGCAACGCCGCACCCACGCCCGCCATGTCCTGATGATTGCAGGTGCCTTTCAATTCGTAAGGCTTGCCGTTCAGCAGAAATCCCTTGTTCGGATCGAACGCCACAGTTCGGATGCCGAATTCCGTCTCCTTGCGGTCAACAATGTTGCCTTCACTATCAACCGTCGTAATAAGCTTGTAAAGTTTTGGATTTTCGGGAGACCAAAGTTCCGGTGAATCAATTTTTGTTACTAATCCGACGGTTGGTTGCGATCTTACCGATGTGGAATTTTCGAATGTGTTTAAAGGTTTTCCCTCGGGAGAAATTACCTGGCAGCTTACATTGATTTTTGTCGGAACGTTGGTTGAATTTAATAAAGTCGCTTCAACCATGATCATTGCCGGACCTTCGGGGATATTATTCTCGAAAGCGCTGCTCACAAAAACCCCATCCGGCGCGATGGCCACCGGACCGGTTTTTACCAGCCAGACGTGCCGGTAAATCCCCGCGCCTTCGTAAAACCAGCCTTCAAACTGGGACGCGTCCACTTTCACGGCGACGATGTTTTTGCCGCCATAGTTTGCCACGTCGGTGATGTCATAACGAAAGCTGTCATAACCGCTGTTGTGATGGCCGACGAACCAGCCATTCAAAAACACATCGCAATCGCGGAACACGCCGTCGAATTCCAGCGAGAGCCGCTTGCCGGCGTCGGTTTCCGGCAGGTCAAATGTGCGGCGATACCACGCGACGCTGGTTTGCGGGAAGCCCGGGCCGACCGGTTTGAAGCCGTGCGAGCCGTCCGCCGTGCTGTCGAAGGGCAATTCCACGGCCCAATCATGCGGCAGGTTCACCGTGCGCCAGCTCGCGTCACTGAGCGACGTGCTCGCCGGCCCGCTACCGGTGCCGGCTTTGGACAGGTTTTGGCCAAAGCCCCATTCGTTGCCCAGATGGAATTTCCAGCCGAAATCCAGCAACAGCCGTTCTCGTCCACCCTCCGCAGTAGCACTGCTACGGAGGACGGGCGGTGACGAATCGTCGTCGGCGAACAAATTCAGGGTGGCAAGGGCGAGCGAGGCGGCGCAGAGGAATCGGCAGGCGAGCGAGGTCACTTTCATGTTCGCGCAAGTTTAGAACTGAATCTATAAAGGCAAAGCCAAAAACTGTCGTCAAAATTGACGAGGTCGAACGCGACGGACCATGCTGCGCCACCAATGTAGGACAGGCGTCGCGCCTGTCTCCATCTGGTGTGACGCGGCGGGAGCAGGCAGCCGCCGGTCCGGTCTGATTTCATCAAGTTAGAGACAGGCGCGACGCCTGTCCTACTGCGTGGTTCCGACTCAGGTCGCCCATCACAGATGAAGTTTCAATAAACCCACCTCCAGCGCCAGCGCTTCCTGGACATTGGTGTGCAATAGGCGTTGCGTCTGTTCCAGGGTTTGAAGATTTTCCAGGGCCTGCCGCGGCGAGATTTTTTCGGCCACGGCTTCCGCACCGGCCGTTTTTGGAAAATTCAATAATTTGCCGCCGGCCGCCGGCGTGCGCCCGTCCTCCGTGGCAGTGCTACCGCGGAGGGTGGACAACCAGACATCGCGCAGCCACCATTGCACCAGCAGCAGCAAATCCGCCCGCTGCCGCCGATATTCCGCCTCGATGGCCGCGGCCAGTTCATCCTCCCATCTTTCGCGCAGGTCCTTTTCCAGGTCGTCATAACGTTGCAGCGGCGAGCGGGCCGTGAGCGCCTCGTCCACGCGCGTGCGGATTTCGCCGAGTTTTTGCAGCAACACGTCGAGCAGGCGATAACGGCCCAGCAGGCTCTTTTGTTCACCCGCCGCCAAAGCGCCGAATCGAGCGAGCCATTCGGACTGCGCTTCGTCAGGCTCGTACCCGCTTTCGGTGGAGAAATTCAAGCGCAGGCAGCGCGACAAAATCGTTTCCAGAATCCGCTGGGGTTCGGTGGAAAGTAAAATCAGCACGGATTTGGCCGGCGGTTCTTCGAGCGTTTTCAAGAAGGCATTGGCGGCCTGCGGATTCAAACGGTCCGCCGCCGCGATGATGGCGACCTTGTATTCCGCCTCGGTCGGTTTGAGTTGGATCTCGCGCATCAATTCGCGCATTTGCTCCACGGTGACGACGCGCGACCTGGATTCCGGCCGCACCCAATGAATATCGGTATGCGTTTCGTGGTCAATCTTCCGGCAACTCAGGCATTCATCGCAACAATCGGTCGCCACGCCGCCGGTTTTGACCGGCTTCTGGCAATTCAGTGTTTTGGCCAGTGTCCGGGCGAGCAACTCCAATTCCTCCAGCCGGTGGCCGGTGAAAAGGTAGGCGTGGCCGAGCCGCCCGCGCGCCAGCGAGCGTTGGAGCAATTGCACGCCTTGCGATGGTTTGGGAAAATTTTTGAACGCCATGTCGCCGGTTTAATTGATTTGTTTATTGGTCTCCGGCAAGCCCCTTCGGCAAATCGCTGCGGTTCACGATCCCGGGACGGTTCAGCATTTCGGTGACATTCGAGTTCTGCGCCAGACTCCATTTTGCATTCCAACTCATGAAAAACACCGTCCGCGGGAAATTCACCTGCACGCCCTGAAGGAATCGCAGGTAATCGAAATCACCCGGCGGATTCTGCGGCCCGTGCGGCCCGAATTCCGTGAAGCCGAATGGTTTCGGCAGCCGCGCGACTTCGGCGTAACCGAAAATGTGGTTGGTATCCACGAAGTCCGTGTAGGCGTCGAGGCCGACCAAATCCACATAACGGTTGCCGGGATAATACACCGCGGTGTTGGTGCCGTGGTTCGGCGCATAGACCCAGAGCAAATTGTCCAGGCCTTTGGTTTTCGTGAAATAGTCAAACATCTGGCGCCAGAGTGTTTTGAAGGTCGCCGGATCCTTGCCGTCCCACCAGAACCAGTTGCCATTCATTTCATGGAACGGCCGCCACAAAACCACCACGCCATGGGCCTGGAGTTCCTGCAAGCCGGCGGCCACCTGGTCGAGTTCGTGCATCCAGCGGGCGTGGGTTTCCGAGTTGGGATCCAGCAGGGTATTGAGGTCAACGTCCTTGTCGCGCAGCCCGCCAAAGGCGCTGTTGGTGGCCCGGGCGGGATCGTAGAGATGCGTGCTCACGGTCACCAAACCGCCCGCCTTCCAATACTCGATGGCGGCCTGGTTCGGCGCTTCCGGGGAGACGCCGCCCCGGCCGGCGTAGTCCACGCCCAACAGCGCCGGCCAATGCCCGGTCTGGTCGTGGATTTTTTTCGGCAGCTCCAGATTCGCCCGGTTTCCAAAATTGGAAAACTGGCCGGACACCAGACGTTTGTCCGATCGCTGTTCCAGGTTCTGGAAGTATTTGAGAACGGCCCTGGCCCTGGTGTTCGCGGCGGGATTGGCCGGTGCCTGCGGCGTGCGACATCCGGAAACCAATATCCCGGCGAGCAAAAGGCAGCAGACGTTTTTCATGGCTTGTGCCAGCAAATGTTTTCCCACGCCATCATCAGCAAACGACCCCAATGTTGCTGATGAAGTGAATCGAAGCCAGACAAAACATTGCCGGGCGGCGGCGGGGAATTATTTTGGCAAAGATGCTTTCCATTCGGCGTAGCGGGTCAGCGCTATTTGCGGGGCATCGTTGAACCACGCATATCCGTTGCGACGTTCGGTGGAAATTTCATTTAGATTGTCGTGGATAGTCTTGTCGCGGTCGCCAAAAATCGGACGGTCTGTGCCGATTTGATAATAGCGCGCCCAAATCGGCCCGTGACCGGGCGCGGGCGCCAGATGGCGTCCTTGGCCGGGAACAACCTTGAACGCCATGTCAGAAATTTGGGTTTTCTTGAACCAGGTGGCCGCGGCGTTCACCGACGCAGTGATTTCCGGGCCGGGATGAGGTTGCGCCATCAAAAACATCATGACGGCCGCGCTTTCACTGCTGACTTCCGAGGGCATCTCATAATTACGCGCGGAAACCGGTTGGAGCGTCAGAGCGTCATGTTGCTGGCACCACACCGTGGGGTGGCCGTCCTCGATAATCTGGCTCGCCAAGATGCACGCGAGGCCGCACTGGAGGCTGGCAGCGGCCAGCTGGCGCGGTTTTCCAGGCACAAAGGCGAATTCATTTGTCCTGCTGGCAACCTCGCGCAATAGATTGAGAATGTTGATCATCGCGTCGTCGTTGTAAGTAATGGCATCATGATAGCCGCCTTGCAGCGGCCAGACCTGCGGCCAGCCGCCATTGGGATATTGTGCGGCAAAAATATAGTCCAAACCGCGCAGAAATGATGTGCGAAAGGGTTTGACCGAATCCGTTCCACCGGCGGCGATGACCTTCGCCAGAAAACGCAGTTCCGTGATCGTGGCATTGTTGTCAAAGGTTCCCACGTAGTCCCAATGCCCGGCTGGCAGCGAATCGAAGTCATCCTTGCTCAAATGGCGTGAGTTGTTGTCGGGCGCAAAACTCTCTCCCGGAACACGCGGCTGCGCCGCCAGATTCAAATTTTTACTCCAGCCGCCTGCCGGAGTTTGAAAGGAGACAATAATGTTGGCAATGCGCACGGCCTCATTACTGCCGTACCAGGAGGTTGGCTCGTTGAGTGGGATGCTCCGGGCTGAGGAGCTTGATGGAGGAACCAGCGGAATTTTAACGCCATGGTCGCGGATTTCGGTCCGGAGAAAGTTCTGGTCCATTTGCCGTTGCCGTTCCGAGCGTTTCAAATATCTCTTCCAAACCGCCTGCTGCGGTGCCGGCAGCGTGGCAATGCGTTCGCGGGACAACGATGGTGCGGGTGTGTTGGTGCCGATAACGGCGGCTGAAAGGAGGGGGGCGAAACTGAAAACCAATGCCAAGGCAATCCCTGGAAGACAACGTCCGCGCTGGAAACAGAAGTCCGCAGAATGGTTCATAAAAAGTTTGATGAGTAATATCTTCTGCGGCGACTGCTCACGGCATAACGAGTACGGCGTTGATCTCAATTTGATTGGTATGGTCAATCACCGCCGTTCCCACCACGCGGGAATTGGACAACTGCCACTGCAGTTGGTTGGTGGAAACCTGCTGGTTGTTTTGCGTAATGCCGCCGCCACCCCCGCCACCGCCAAAAGTTTGTGTCGCGTTGGTGGTCGCACCGGGAATCGCCTCCACATTGCCACTGAACACCACGTTCTGTTTTAATGTCCGGTTCATTCCCGTCACGCGGAAGAAATAGTTTTGAACTGCCGACTGTTGTCGGTTGACGACCGATTGAACCGACTTCGTTTGGCTCTGCGGCGGTGCCTCCACTGAAGCCGACTGGTTGCGTTCCGCCGCGGCAACCTGCACTGAACCTTGATAAACCGAGCCGTCCCGGTCCACGACCGAAATGGCGTCTCCGTTTTGCAGCATTTGAAACGATTGCAACACGGGTGCGGTTTGGGCGGCGGTAGATACGTTCCGGTAGAGGTTTTGCTGATTGGCGGCGACACCGGTTTGGACCAATGCTTGCGCAGCGGTGACGCCAGGTTTTTGCATTTCAAATTCGCCGGCGACCGTCGGCGCAGCTGGAGGCGTGGCCGCGGCACCGAGTGAGGCTGGGGGAGGTGCCGCCGCGACGGCCGGCGCATTGCCGACTGTTTTCGCCAGGTCTTCGCGTGCGACTTTATCTGCCAGGGCAAATTCAACCGGCGTTTGGTTCATCAGTCCGTTAAAATCCCCATTGGCTACGAGTGCAACCCGCCCGTCCGCGAATAACACCGCGCGGCCATTTTTGTTCTCCGGCGAATACGCCAGCACGGCATTGCTTGACAAGGTCTTCAAATCCTTTCCGCCGGCGATATAAACGAACGGTTTCCCGCTGATCGAATCGGTGAGCACGGCTCGGGTGCCCAGCGTGTTGGACAAGTCGTCGAGCGACGCCGGCAGCCGGCCGTGGTTGTCTTCGGCCGCCATTTGCGCGGCCTCGCCGATTTGCCTGAGATTATTCATGGCGCCGATACTTTCCGCCTTGCGTTTTGCGCTGCTCAAGCCGGGCAACAGCAAGGTCGCGCCGAGAAAGATCATGAGCGCGAATCCCAGCAGAAAGACCCACTGTTGACGGAACAATTGCCAGAACGAAAACGAAACTTCCTCCGTCTCCGGTTTCGGCGCGTGGCGCGCGGCTTCGCCCTGCAACAGGCGCCGGGTCGCCGGATGCAGTTTGAGCGGGTCGCCCGCCGCCGCCCGGCGTTTCGCCACGTAAGCCCGCAACAGTTTTTCAATTTCGCGTTCCGGTTCCATTCGTTCAATCAGTTGGACGGGAAAACACCCAGGTTTTCCCGTAAAAAAATTCCACGCGCGATTTCCTCCAACCGGTCCAGGCACTTGCTCAGGCGCGAACTGACCGTCTTCGGATTCAAATTCAATGTGCTGCTTAACTCCTCGTAGCTCAAGTCGCCGAAATAGCGCAACTCGATGATTTCACGGCACGGTTCGCCGACGCGGTCGAGGGCGGCGCGCACGCCGGCCATCTGTTCGGCGCTCATCGCCAGGTCGTCCGGCCCGGGCGCATCGGCCGGCGGGTCGGGCGCGAGGCCGGTTTCCGGGTCTTCGGCCTGCAATGAAACCGCGGTCTGGCCGCCGCCCCGTTTGGCGGCATTCCGTTTTTCGCGGTAATCGCGCGCCCGGTTCATTGCAATCCGGAAGAGCCAGGTCTGGAACCGGCTTTCGCCATGGAAGGTGTCGAGGTTTTTAATGACGGACAGAAAGGCCTCCTGGCAAATCTCCTCGGCGTCTTCGCGGGTGAAATCGGGTGCCAGTTGGAAAATGAAACGTCCGGCCGCCGCGTAATGGAGATCGAACAATTCGTCCCACGCGTCCGGTTCGCCGCGACGGCAACGCGCCAGCAGTGCCGCTTCTGCCGCGCCGGAGCTTCTGGGCGAAGGCGGGTCCGAATCCATGCGGCACAGACTCTAGGGGAAGCCGCCAGGTTTGAACAGAATTTCCGCGGGAGCATTTGGCGCGGCGTTCCGTCTGACTCAACATGAATCGGTCGTTCGAGTGCGTGAAAATTCCGCAACCGGCGTGCATTCCACGCAGGGTCCGCGACACCACCAGCGCCGGTTTGGGACAAAACCGCGGATTTTCAGCAGGATTGCCATGTGGCTTTTCTTATGCTAAGCGCTTTTTTATGAAGCGAAGCTCATTCGCCGGTTTTCAACCCGTCACCCCGGAGATCACCATGAAAAAAACAATCGTCACCCTTCTGGTTTGCCTGCTGGCTCCCGCAATTTTTGCCCAGTCCATTCCGCAAAACGGATTGATCGGCTGGTGGCGGGCGGAAGGCAGTGCCCAGGACAGCGCGGGACGGCACGACGGTACCTTGCCCTTCGGCATGAATTACGCCCCCGGCAAAATCGGGCAGGCTTTCGATTTTGACGGCAGCCGCCGGCGCGTCAGCATCCCCGACAGCCCGGATTTCAAGCTGACCAAAGCGTTGACGATCGCAGGCTGGGTTTATCCCCGGCAATATGGCGGCATCGTTTTCTTTCGCGGCGATGATCGTCCGGCCCTGGACCCGTGGCAAGTTGACCTGAGAACGCCGGGATTTGTCGGTTTCCAAATCATGGATTCCCAAAGCCGGACGGTGCGCATTGAGGCGCCGGTTCAACTCAATGAATGGCAACACATCGCCGCGACCTTCGGCACGCGAGGCAGCCTGAAACTCTTCGTCAATGGTGAACCGGTCGCGGAGACCAACACGACGATCCGCCCCTTGGGCGAGCTGGAGCCAACCCAGAACCCGGGCATCGGCATCGGTAATGACCAGGGTACGAGTTACAACGAACCTTTCCACGGAATGATTGACGAAATGGCGCTGTATTCGCGCGCGCTGAACCCGCGCCAGATTCGCGCGATTTACCGGGCCGGTGGCGCCGGCGATGCCCTTTCGCCCGCCGGCGGACTGACCTTCCGCGAAATCCGCTACGATGGCCGGCTGGCGGACGAGGAGGCGCAGTTCACTTTGGACGTTGACGCCACGGCGACCGGCGAAAGTTCGGCGCCATTGCTCCAGGGCGACGTGGCGGTGTTGCCGGTGAAATTACCCGACTCGCTGGAAATTGTTCGCGAAGGTAACGCGTATCGGCTGGTGGCCTCGCGGCGGGGGCATTTCCAGTTCAAACTCGACGTGGTCGCCAAAATCCAGCACGGGGAACCGTGGAATGAAATTTCCTTTGTCGGTCCGGTGGCGACCATTGCCTCCGTGACGGCGCAGGCCGGTGGCACGAACACGGAAGTGCAATTGCTCGACGGCACCCTGCTGGAGGCGGTCAGGACCAACGGCGTTTCGCGCGTGACCGGTTTTCTGGGCGCGGACCAAACCATTGCCCTGCGCTGGCAGGGCAAGATTGCCGAGGTCGCGCGCCAGGCGCTGTTAACCGTGGATTCCACCATCGGCGCCCAAATCACGCCGACGGTCATCAAATACACCAGCCGGTTTCATTACGACGTCGTCCAGGGCAACGCCGCGCAACTCACACTCACCCTGCCAACCGCGCAGGCGCTCACGCGCCTCGAAGGCGACCAGATCCGCGACTGGCACACAACCGCTGAAGGCGATCATCAGGTGTTGACCATCGAATTCATCAAACCGATTGAGAATGCCTATGACCTCACGCTTTACACCGAACAAACGGTCGGCAGCAGCGCCGCCGCCGTGGCGGCCTCCCTGAACCCGCCGCAACCGCTGAACGTGGACCGCGAATCCGGGTCTTTGACGGTTTCCACCGAGGACATGCTGGCGGAAATTGACTCGCTCACCGGTTTGCGCCAGGTCAATGCACCGGACAACGCCGTGGCGGCCTATCGTTTCAACGCCCGCCCCTTCACGTTGGCCCTCCGGCTCAAACCGGTCGAACCGGTCATCAACGTGGCCGACCGCGTCAACGCGCGGCTCGAGGAGACGCGGCTGGTGATGGCACACGACCTCACGCTCAACGTGGAAAAGGCCGGCATCTACACGCTCGAACTGGCACCGCAGTCCGGATTTGCGGTGGCCGACGTGCGCGGCGAAGGCATCGAAGACTGGAAGGTGAGCGATGGCCGGCTGCGGGTGAGTTTTTCCAGCCGCGTGCTGGGCCAGCGCCGGCTTGAGGTGCAACTGGAGCAGGCGCTTAAAACCTTTCCGGAACAAATCAGCGTCCGGCCGCTGCGCGTGACCGGTGCCGCGAAGGAAACCGCGCAAATCGGCGCGGCCTCCGCGCCCGGCATCCGGCTGCGAACGGCTGAACTGAACGGGCTGCGGGAAATGCCCGCGAGCCGTCTGCCGGATCGCGGAGACGAAATTCTCGCTTATACCGCCCAACAACCGGACTGGCAACTGGCCATCGCCAGTGAAAAGCTGGCCGCCCGGGTCGTGGCGGATGTTTTCAACCTCGTCACCATCGGTGATGGAGTGGTGGGCGGCAGCGCGACGATTCGTTACAGCCTGGTGAATCAGGGGGTGCAGGAATTTAAAGTCCGGGTCCCGGCCCGGTTTAAAAATGTCGAGTTCACCGGTCCCAACATCCGCCGTAAAGAAATAATCGGAGGAACGATGGCCGGAGGGGCGAGTTACACGAGCCCCCAAAATCCAAATCAACCAGGGACTCGCATAGCTCGTCCCTCCGAAAGCGACACCAATGATGTGGTTTGGACGATCGGATTGCAGGACAAGGTTTGGGACGGCTACACGCTGGTGGTGACCTATGATTATCCGTTTGACTCCATGAAGGGTGACGCGAGCCTGCCCGTCGGCGGCATTCACACCGTGGACGCGGAGCGCGAGACCGGTTCCATTGCCGTCACCACCGCCGCCAGCCTGCAGCTCAACCCGAAAACGATGAGCGACACATTGCGGCGCGTGGATGAAACCGAGTTATCCGCCGCCGACCGTTCGTTCATCACCCGCGCCGTCGTGCTGGCCTGGCAATACGCCGGCAGCCAATACGACCTGGCGCTGGATGTGCGGCGCTACGCCACGGAACCGGTGCTCGAAGCCGTGGCCGACCGCACGCAAATCACCTCGGTGCTCGCCGAAAGCGGCGAAATGCTTACCCAGGCTTCGTTCATGGTGAAGAATAATGAGAAACAATTCCAACGCTTCCAACTGCCGCCGGACGCGAAACTCTGGAGCTGCTACGTCAACGGCCAGCCGGCCAAACCGGAGCGCGACGGCGATTGGGTGCTGGTCCCGCTGCCGCACGACGTGGACCGCGACCAGGCGTTTGCCGTGGACATCGTGTATGCGCAAACGAATGGCGCGCTCGCGTCGCACTGGTCGAAAACACTCGAACTCGACGCGCCACGCACCGACGTGCCGAACACCTACGCGGAATGGCAACTGCTCGTGCCGCCGTCATTCCGGCTTTCCCATTTCGGCGGCAGCATGAGCATCGCCCAGGGCACCACCTACGGATTGCTCGACGCGTGGGAGAAATTCCTCGCGTTCTACGTCCAGGTCCTGCGCGAAACGGGGGGTGCGATTCTCTTTATCGGGTTCCTCGCCTTTCTGGTCATCGCGCTCGTGATATCTGCGGTCCGGCGCGGCTGGAATGGTGTCATCACCCTGTTGGCCGTGGTGGCCATCCTGGCTGTGCTGGGCGCGATGCTGTTGCCCAGTCTGGCCGCCGCCAAACGCAAGGCGCAAAGGATTAATTCGGTGAGCAACCTCAAACAAATCGGTATCGCCACACGCATGTTTGCGGACGACAACGGCAGTCGCCTGCCGATGTCATTTGGTGAAATGAGCAATACACTGGACAACGACCAGATCACTTACGATCCCGAAACCAGCCAGCGTTACACCTATCTGGGCGCCGGCTTGGCGCTCGACAAGCTCAAACCCGATTCCGTGCTCGCTTACAGTCCGATTGTCAACGATCACTGCGAAGTGCTGTTTGCTGACGGCAGCGTTGACCAGATAACCGCCGAGAGATTTGCCGAATTGTCCCAACGCGGTCTGGTGCAGACGGCCACGCCGCAGGAAATCGCCGTGAAAGAACAGCGGCTGGCAATCGCCAACGGCCAGTTCGTGAGCCGACCTGCTGCCACGACCGCAATACCGCCGGCCGCGGGCCCTTTGGTCGGCAGCATCGCCGGCGCGGGAGGCGGCACCGGAGGTGGTGGCGAACCGGCGACACTGGCGGTAGCGCCAAACAGTGTTTCTGCCGCCACACCGCCGCCGGTGGCGACCGTTGCCGGCCTCCGTTCGCTCCGCATCGAGCTGCCGCAGACCGGCCAGCCGTTCCTGTTCACCAAAGTGCTCAATGTTCGCGACGAGCCGCTTTCCATCCGGGCGCGCATCATGTCGCTGCATACCTTCCAGACCCTGCAAATGGTCTGGCAGACGGCGGCATTCTTAATTGGTCTGGCCCTGTGGTGGACGCAATGGCGCCGGGTGAATCGCAGCACGTTCATTCTCACCGTGGCGCTGATGTTAATCCTCGGCTCGGTGTGCAGCCTGCTGGTCCAATGGCGCGCCTTGCACGACGCGCTCATCGTCGGCTTCCCGGTGGTGACGTTGGCGGTCATGGCCTGGCTCGTCTGGCGCTACTGGCCGCGCCGTCACCAATCGAAACCGCCGGAGCCGCCACCCGCCGGACCGCCGACACCGGCTTCCAGCCTGCCGCCCGTGATGGCCGCCATCGCTTTCCTGTTCGCAATCGGCTTGAACAGCGCGCATGCCGCCAACTCCGAACTCCGAATTCCGAACTCCGAATCGGCCTCCATCGTTTCCGCCAGTTACACCGGCCTGGTGAACGACCGCGTGGCGCTATTAAATGCCACGCTGCAATTCGCTTCGGCCACCCCGGGCCGGATCGTTCCGCTCTTCGGCGGCGATGTGGCGGTTCAGCAATTTACGGTCAAAGGCGGCAGCGCCGAACTCATCCGGGATGGCGATGGCGTGGCGGCGCAATTCAACAGCCGCGGCACCGTGACCTTGCAGGTCAAACTGCTGGTTAAAGTCGCCGGTGACGTGACCAAACGCCGGCTCGCGTTCGGCATTCCGCCCGCGTTGTCCAGCCGGGTCGCACTCGCGCTGGATGAATCCGAAGCGGACGTGGATTTTCCCACGGCGATTTCGTTCCAGCGCATTCTGGACAAGGACCGGACCCGCGTGGAAGCCGTGGTTGGCTCCGGCGACCGCATTGAACTGGTCTGGACGCCGCGGGTGAAGCGGGCGGCGGAAGTGGCCGCCACGGTGTTTTGCCGGAACCAATCCCTCGTCACCTTCGGCGGCGGCGTGGTGAATGTGCGGGCGACGCTGGATTACCAGATCACGCAGGGCGAATTGCGCCAGGCGCGTATCCAGTTGCCGCCCGGCCAACGCCTCCTGCGAGTTGAGGGAAAGGAAATCCGGACCTGGGAAGTCAGGCCCGGGAGCGCCGCCATCCTGGCGGCGGGTTCTTCGGGAGAAAACTCACTGCACGCGGGCGAGACGCCAGCGCTCCCGGAGGGCCAAATGCTCGTCGTGGATTTGCTCAAAAGCGTCCCGTCGTCATGGAAACTGACGGTCGAGACCGAAAAGACCCTGGCGGCACCGCCGGTGAGCGAGGCGGTGGCCGTGCCACACGCGCTCGACGTGAAGCGCGAAACCGGGCTGGTGGCCTTGCAGGGAACCGAGGAATTGGGGTTGTCGGTCGAATCCTTGTCCGGTCTGGAGCGGGTGGACGCGGAGGAATTCACGCAGTCAGACACGGACAAGACCGACCGGCTGTTCAACGTGTTCCGGTTTGCCACTCCGGAATTTGCCCTGCGCGTGCGGGCGGAAACCATCCAGCCGGAGATTGAAGCCGTGGTGCGGAATAATTTCCGCGTGGGTGCCGAGCAGGTGCTGCTTTCGGCCACGATCGATTACACCATCAAGCGCACCGGCTTGTTCGCATGGCGACTGGCCCTCCCCGACGGGTACCGCGTTGAACGCGTTACCGGTAATAACATCCTGCAACAGGTCGAACACAACGACGGCGGTTCGCGCATTTTGGAAGTGACCTTGAAGGACCGTACCAGCGGTGTTTATATCCTGGGCATCGAGTTGACGCGGAGCTTCAAGGAACTGCCGCAATCACTGGCCATCGTTGGCGTGCATCCGCTCGACACGGCAAAACTCACTGGCTTTGTCGCGGTATCCGCCGAGCCGGGCGTAGCGGTGAAAACGGAATCGTTCGATGGTTTGACGGAAATTCCGGCCCTGTCCCTGCCGGATTACGCAAAATTGGCCGGGTCGGGCAATGTGTTGGCCTACAAATTCATTTCCGCGGAACCAAAATCCGTGCCGGAATGGCGATTGAGCGTGGCAACCGAGGCCGTTGCCGCCTGGGTGCGCGCCGAAGTGGTCAACACGTTGAACTTCACCGAGACGCTTGTCAGTGGCCGCGCGCGGGTGCGTTATGACATTGCCAATGCCCCGGTGAAGGAACTGCGCATCCGCGTGCCCGGCGCTTTCAAGAACCTCGAAATCACCGGCCCCAACATCCGAAGCAAGGAATTGCTCGGAGGGACGATCGTCGGAGAGGCGAGTTACACGAGCCCCAAAAATCCAGACCAGTCAGGGACTCGCGGAGCTCGTCCCTCCGAAACCAATTACCATGTCTGGCGCGTGGAACTGCAAAGCCCGATGCAGGGTTTCTATACGCTCACGGTTACGTGGGATCAGTCGCGCCCGGTAAAAACCAACGCGCTGGAAATCACCGGGGTGTCGGCGGAAGGTGTGGAGCGCGAAACCGGCCTGCTGGCCGTCTCGGCCAGGGCGCCGTTGCAGGTGAGCGAATTGAATGCGGCGGATTTACAGCGCGTGGACACGGGCGATTTTCCCGATTGGGCCGGCGAACCCGACGTGGCGGCGGCGCTGGTGTATCATTACGTGCGGCCGGGTTACCGACTGACGCTCGACGTACGGCGGTTTGAGGAGGCGGAGGTGCTGCAGGCGCTCGTGGACAGCGCGCAATTTACCAGCGTCATGGCCGATGACGGCCAGATGATGACCGAAATGTCGCTGTCCGTGCGGAACAACGGGCGGCAGTTTTTGGAGATCGAATTGCCGTCCGGCGCGACGAACTGGTCGGCGTTCGTCGCCGGCCAGCCGGTGCAGCCGAGTTTGCGTGAAGGCAAATTACTGCTGCCGATCCAGCAATCCGGTGTGGATGACGGCGCGATGTCCGTGGAATTGACCTACGTCGGCACGAACACCTTCCCGCGCACCCGCGGCGCGGTGAGGTTCGTTTCCCCGAAATTCGACGTGCCGTTGAAGAATGCGCGGTGGGAAGTTTACCTGCCGCCGGATTATGACTACCAGGATTTTGGCGGCACGATGACGCGCGAGACCACCGCCTCCCCGGCAGCGTCCTCGGAGAGCTTTTCCATTCTCGACTACTCGCGCATGGAACAGGCCAGCCGGCAGCAGGCGGAGGTGGAAACGCTGCGGGACGTGAATGAAGCGCAACGCCAACTGGCCAGCGGCAATGTGCGCGAAGCCAGTGTCAGTTTCTACCGGGCCAAGGTGAAGTCGGCCAAAGGAACGGAGACCGGCGACGATGTGAAGCAATTGGAAAAGGATTTGCAGAATGCCCAGGCCAGCAACCTCATCAACGCGCAAAGTGAGTTCAGCTGGCGCAACAACGGACAAATCAATGCCGGCGAAAACACGCCGGTACAAAATCCAAATCTGGCTTACGACAACGCGGCGGCGGAGCAGCAATCGGCAAAATTGCAGCAGGCCCAGGAAATTGGAGCGACCCGGGTGCAGCCCTTGCACGTGAACCTGCCGATCCGGGGCGTCGGTTACGCGTTCACCCAGGTTTTGCAGACGGAACCCGGCAAACCGATGACCATTCAAATGCAGGCGGCCAACACCCGGGCGGTCCACTGGCCAGAGCGGGTGCTGATGCTGGCGGCGGCATTCCTGGTGCTTTGGGGATTGGTCGCCCTGGTGTCGCACCTGACGATCCGCACCCGCCACGCATGAGCCAACGGAGATTTTTTGTTCGTGACGGACAACGTGGCTTGTTAACTTGCGCGCGACGATGCCAACACCGGAGCAACCTTTTCCCGCTGTCGTTGTTTCTATTGCCAGGATCTGCCATGACCTCAACCCCGTTTGAAGCCGCGCGCGAAACCTACCGGAAAATCGCCGATAACATCTCCAAAATCATGCGCGGCCAGGCCGGGCCGACCCGCCAGCTCCTCGCGGCGCTGGCCAGCGGCGGACATGTGTTGCTTGAGGATTTTCCCGGCACGGGCAAGACCACGCTGGCCAAGGCGCTGGCCCGCTCGCTCGACGCGCAGTTCAAGCGCCTCCAGTTTACGCCGGATCTGCTGCCATCGGATATTCTGGGCGTTTCCATTTTCAGCCAGCGCGACCAGCAGTTCCATTTTCACGAAGGCCCGGTGTTTACCAACATTTTGCTGGCCGACGAAATCAACCGCGCCTCGCCGCGCACGCAATCGGCATTGCTCGAGGCCATGGGCGAACAACAGGTGAGCGTAGAAGGTGAACGCCGGAATCTGCCGGAACTGTTTTTCGTCATCGCCACACAGAACCCGGTCGAATTTCGCGGAACGTATCCGCTGCCGGAGGCGCAAATGGACCGGTTTGCCATGCAATTTTCGCTTGGCTATGTTCCGCCGGAGGAGGAAACGGCCATCCTCACCGCGCAACAGCATAACCATCCGCTCGATGAACTGAAACCGTGCGCGACACTGCCGGACGTGCTGGCGTTGAAACGTGCGGTGGAAGACGTGCGGATCAGCGAGGAATTGAAACGTTACGCTGTGGACATCGCCGCGGCGACGCGTTCCATGGGCGGTGTCCAACTCGGCGCCAGCCCGCGCGCTTCCATCGCGCTGATGAAAACCGCGCAGGCCCTGGCCTTGTTTGACGGATTTGATTTTGTGGCACCAGAACAGATTCAGTCGCTGGCGGTACCGGTCATCGCGCACCGGCTGGTGTTGGAGCCGCAAGCCCGGTTTTCCGGCCTGACCGCGCGCGTCGTTGTTGAGGAAATCTTGAAGAAACTCAAGGTGCCGGCGTAGAAATTTACGATTTGCGATTTACGTAACCACAGGAAATTTCAAGCCAGCTTGTAAATCCCATATCGTAAACTCAAAGTGAAGCCGATTTACAGGGTATTGTACCTGATCTACCGCGCCGGCTCGGGGCTGTGGTACTGGGCGCGGCGGCGATTCACGCTGGCCGGACTGTGTGTGGCCGGAGGCTTTCTCGTTGCCGGGGCTGTAGGCGCGGACGTGGAGAATAATGTCGTTTATCAGGGGTTCGCGCTGTTGGTGGCGCTGTTGATTTTCGCCTTCGCGGGTGGGCGGATTTTCCACGCAAAATTTTCCGCGACCCGCGCCTTGCCCCGCTTCGGCACCGCCGGAAAACCGCTGCCCTACCGCATTCGTTTGAAAAATTTGACCGGATGGACGCAAACCGGACTGACGTTGCTGGAAAATTTCGACGATCCGCGCCCGCCCTTTGAGGAGTGGTTTGCATTTCAGCTGGCCGAAAACAAACGGCTTCGGCCATTTCAAGTCAGCGCACGGCGGCGGAACAATCCGTTCCGGCGGGTGAACCCGGTGGAAGTGCCGGTGCCGCCGCTCGCGCCGCGCGGCGAAACAGAAGTGAGTGTGGAAATCCTGCCGCTGCGGCGCGGAATCCTGCGTTTCACCGGCTCGACCCTGGCACGGCCTGACCCACTCGGACTATTCCGCGCGTTCAGCCGGATTTCCGCGCCCCAAACGGTTTTGGTTCTGCCGAAACGTTACTGGCTGCCACCCATCGCGTTGCCCGGCACAATGAAATACCAGCAGGGCGGCGTCGCGCTGGCGGCCAACATCGGACGCAGCGAGGAATTCGTCTCGTTGCGCGACTACCGCCGGGGCGATCCCATGCGGCACATTCACTGGCGCAGTTGGGCCAAAGCGGGCCGGCCCATCGTGAAGGAATTTGAGGACGAATTTTTCGTCCGCCACGCGCTGGTACTCGACACGTTCACCGACGAGCCGCACAGCGAAATTCTTGAGGAGGCAGTCTCCGTCGCGGCCTCGTTCGCCTGCACGGTATTGACGCAGGAATCGCTGCTGGATTTGCTGTTTGTTGGCGCGGAATCCTATTGCTTCACCGCCGGACGCGGTCTGGCCCATGCCGACCGGATGCTCGAAATTCTCGCCTCGGTCCGTGCCTGCACCGACAAACCATTTACGATCCTCGAACACCTCGTCCTCGGCCATGTGTCCGTCGTGAGCGGCTGCATCTGCGTCCTGCAAAAATGGGATGACGCGCGGAGAAGCTTCGTGGAAGAACTGCGCGCGTTGCGCGTGCCGGTGCGGGTGTTCGTCATTGCTCAACCGGGCAAATCGAAGCTGGATGCCGGCCCTTTGCGTGCCGAACCGGAAAATTTTCAAGTGCTTGAACCCGGAAAAATTGAGGAGCAACTTGCAGAATTGTCATGATGGAAAACGCTCCAACGCCGGAAACGCAGGCCATAAAAACGCCGCCGTTTTTGCTGCTGGCGGTGCTGCTCTTTTGGGGCTGGCAATCGGGTTTGCTGCCCGTCGGCGCGGCCATGGGCCTCACTCTCGAAAGCGCGCGGTTCATCAAAGTACGCTGGGAATTGTCGGAGACTGATTTCCGCCGCATCCTGACTTTTTGCACCCTACTTTTGCTCGCCACGGCAGTTTACGCTTTCACTTCCAACGAGGAGGGCGGCAGCTTGGGCGACCTGTTCCACGGTCCGGCCGCCGCTCGCAACGCCACCCTCACCAGCGTGCGTGCCTCCAGCGCATTTTTCCGCTGGCTGCCGATGACCCTGTTTCTGTTTATGATGGCCCAGTCGTTCAGCCCGCGCGAAAAAATTCCCTGGACGGCCATCTCATTTTTTTCGTACCGCCGCGCGCAACGGGAACGAAGATCCGGCAATAACCCGCCGTCCGGCCGCGGACTGAATATATCCTATCCCTATTTCATCGTGTGCCTTTTTTCCGCCGGCATCCATCCCAACAACGGCAGCACTTCGTATTTTTGGGGGCAATGCGTCCTGACCGTCTGGGCGCTGTGGCCGTTCCGGTCGCGGCGTTATGGCCTCGCTGTCTGGGCGGGCACCTTGGCGGCGGTGATTGTTTTTGGATACTTCAGCCAAAGCGGCGTTGGTCTGTTGGAGCGGTTCCTCGAAGGCTACAACGCGCAATGGTTTACGCGGTTCATGCGGCAAAAAGCCGACCCGATGCAAACCACCACGGCCATCGGCCAGATTGGCAAACTGGAATTGTCCGGCCGGATTGTAATCCGGCTGAGGACGGAAAACCATGAACCGCTGCCGGATTATCTTCGCGAAGCCAGCTATCGCACCTATTATTCTCCACGGCAAAGCTGGTATGCCGGCACCTCGCGGAACGATTTCGGGAACATTCCGGCTGAAACCAACCAAACAACGTGGATATTGCTGCCGGGCAAAACCAACACGGCCTCCGTCAACATTGCCTGTTACCTCGACGGCGGCAAAGCATTGCTGCCGTTGCCGACGGGCAGCGGCCGGCTGGAAAATCTCTACGCTTACCTCCTTCAGGAAAACAGTGAAGGCGCAGTGCTCGCCGAAGGTCCGGGACTCGTCATCTTCGATGCGCTATACGGCCCCGGTGCCACCATTGATTCGCCACCCGATGCCAGCACGAACCGGCTGGACTTGACCGTGCCGGCTAATGAAGCCTCGGCGCTCGAACAAGTCATTTCCCAAGCAAAAATTGCGGGCGGGGACGAATCACAAACGCTCCGGACCGTCTATAACTTTTTCCAAAACCATTTCACCTATAGTGTCTGGCTGGGGCCGGATAAAGCGACAACCACGAATGAAACACCGCTGGCGCACTTTTTGTTGACCAGCCGCCGCGGCCATTGCGAATACTTCGCCACCGCCACCGTGCTGCTGTTGCGCGAGCTGAAGATTCGCGCGCGTTACGCCGTCGGTTACGTTGTTCATGAGAAATCCGGCCACGGCTACGTCGTGCGCGAACGCGACGCTCACGCGTGGTGCCTCGTCTGGAACGCTCAAACCCGGGCATGGGAAAACTTTGACACCACACCCGCGTCGTGGGTCGCGGAGGAGGGCAAACGCGCGTCGGTTTGGCAACGGCTTTCCGATTTCCGGTCGTGGATTGGATTTCAAATTGCCAAACTCCGTTGGGGACAAACCAATTTGCGTGAATACATCCTTTGGGCGCTGGTTCCTATGCTGGCCCTGCTGCTTTATCAAATCGTTTTCCGGCGCGGCCGGCGGCGGCAAGGGCGGAAAGGGGACACGAAAACCGCAGCGGCCGTTTTCTGGCCGGGATTCGATTCGGAATTTTACCTGCTCGAACAGAAGCTGACGGCGCGCGGGGTGCCACGACAACCCGGCGAACTGCTTTCCATCTGGCTCACCCGGGCGCTGGAGGAACCGGCGCTGAAGAATTTGCGTGAACCGCTGCTGGCATTGCTGCGGCTGCACTATCGCCATCGCTTTGACCCGCGCGGTTTGAGTGCGTCCGAACGGGAAACACTGGCACACGAGGCGAAATCCTGTTTCGATGCGCTTTCGCGGAAGACTGAAATACGATAAAACACAGCGAATCGACTTTTCCTTCCAGGCCGGAACAGACCTCGTGATAGCGGGGGGTTCGCGTGGATGGATTGAAAAATAGGCTGCCGTCAGTGACGGCAGCCTTTGCGTTGACGAACAATTTACCGGCGGTATCCGTCCCGGTCGTGTCCGTCGTGTCTGTCACGACCGTATCCGTTGTGGCGGTCGTGTCCATACACGACCCGAGCCGGACGATAGTGCCAGGCGCCGGGTACCCAGACCCGGCCGGTCGGGTAAGACGACCAATAGCCCGGTGCCCAGACGTAACCGACGCCCGGGCAGGGCAGGGTGGTTTGCACCACGGTTACCGGTGCCGGAGCGACAGGCGCCGCGTAAATCACCGGCGGCGAGACGACGACCGGCAGCGGGAACCCGATGGAGACGCCGAAGCGGACTCCGGCGTTGGCCGACATGGCGGTCGCGCCGATCAGCGCGGCCAGAAGGAGCATTTTAGTTTTCATAGTTTTTTTCAAGGCGTTATTGCCTTATATGAACCCAGACGAGCAAGTAACCATTTGGTTACACCGGCTGAAAATCGGGATTATGCCTTGCCTCAAGGACTTGCAGCAAACCCGTAACCAGCCGCCAGGAACTGTGTTTGGCGTCTTACGCTACCGCGCAAAATGTGCGCATCCGGGAGGCCATTTTTGAACTGCGGGGCCGGAAGCGGTGGATGGCCTGCAGTGCCAGTTGTCCGGACGCGGGTAGTGTCCTGATTTGCCCCGGAGCGCGGATTGTCCTCGATCCGCAGCCGTTTGATTTATTCGAAACAGCTGCGAGTTGAGACAACTCGCGCCCCGGTCCTCAGGTGGAAATTCGGATCAGGACCATACCCGGTCGCGAGACGGATTGACATGCCTTACCCCGGTGTTAGCGTGGCGTGCATCACCTGATGATCCTTGAGAAAATGAGGATGACCTCGCACGTACCGGCTGGCGCAGCCGTGAAGAACCGGCTCATCCGCGAATGCCGGGCCGCTCGCCCATCGCGGGTTTTGAAATGTGCCGTTATGGGATGCGCACTGTTCACCGCGAGCGTCGTGGGTGCCGAACCGCCGCTCGATTTCATGCAAAACCAGATCGCGTATCTGGCTCCTGCTCTTCAAGGCGACCAGCCGCAGAAGCCGGTCATGGGCTGCGAATTGTCTGATTTCGGGTCCTGGTACGATATTGCCAATTCCGGTGGCATCAATCGGTTCATGCTCGGTTCGGTGCGGCAAGGGGTGGGTCCCAACAACGAGTTTTTTAACACGGCGCGCGACGTGGGCGTGCTCTCGTTGTTTTTTCAAACCGCGGCCGGCGAAAGAATCTTTGGAGACCCGGAGGCCGTGGTCACCTGGTATCCGTACGGCTGGCGGACCCTCACCCGGCACGGAAGCTTCGAAATCGAATCCGCGACTTTTTTTACTTCGTTCAACACAGTGGCGATCTACGCCAAAGTCACCAACACCGGAGGCCAGCCGGTCTCCATCACTCCCGGTTTGCTCGTGACCGCGCGCTCGGGCTATGACGGGCGGACGGACGGCAAAATCACCAGTCACCTGGCAAAAGACGGGCATCAGCTTTGGTTTCGGAACGCGCGGGTCGGTTCGAAAACCACGCCGGCACTCTATACCGACACCCTGACCATCGGCTCGACGTTGGGACCACTGAAAGCGGAATTTGCGCCGTTGGATCTCACGCGTGCGGGGCCGGAAGAATTGAAATCGGCGTTGGCCGGCGGTCTTACTTCATCGCTCGACGCTCCTGCCGGAACAGCGGTGCTCACGACCAGGACCGTGCGGTTGAAACCCGGGAGCATCGTTGGAATGTGTTTTTATCGTCGCCGCGGCGGCCGACGGTGAAACAGCCGGTGCCCAGTGTGGAACCGCCATCAAAGCTTTCACCAAATCGCCCCGCTTGGCGCTGACCCAGGTGGAAAACGACTGGAACGGATTTTTCCGGGGCCTGCCCAAACTGGATGAGCCGACGGACGACTACACCAAACTCTATTATTCGGCGGCCACCGCACTGCGCAAGAACCGCTATCTGCGCGAGTGCGACGGGCAATTATACAGCGCCTCGTTTCCGGCGCGCGGCGGATTCAACTACTACTTCCAAAGCGACTCATGCTGGAACCTCCTGGGTTACCTGGACATGAAACCGCAGTGGGCGGAAGGCAATGCCGTGCCGATTCTGGTCCCGCCTTGCGAAATCATGGACCCGCATTTCTTCTGGTCCATGTGGGAACTCTATTCCCGCCTGCCCGGAAAGACAGAGCGGCAGAACTTCGCCGCCAAGGTTTATCCGTTGCTGACGAACGCCTATTGGGATTGGACGAACAAGGTTGACATAGATGGCGACCTGTTGACCGCCACGCCCGACAATTGGGACGATAATCCGCGCTACGATCTGATCTTTAAGGAAATCAAATACGTTCCCGGTTGGAACAGTTGGTGGAACGACCTGACCCGCTGCTGCCGTGAAAACAAGCTCGACGATCCTGCTCCCAGCTCCCAGTTGGGCTATGGCGCGGTGGTTCTGCACCGATTGGCCTTGATCCTGGGCAAGAACGCGGAGGCTGCGGGTTGGGCACGCCAGATCCAACGCCACCAGCAGGCGATTGATTCGCTATGGGACGAGCAGAAGGGATACTGGATCGTCACTTACCGTGGAACGCAGCGGGACGACGTCCTGACCAGTTCGATTATCTATCCGATTTTTTGCGATCTTTGCCGCGACCCGGCGAAGATTAAACGGGTGATTGAAGAGCACATACTGAATCCCAAGGAATTCAACGGTCCTTTTCCGATTCCGACGGTCGCTTATGACGATCCCCGTTATTACCATCAAAAACCGCCGTTCCAGAACGAGGCCGGCGGGCTTTGGCGCGGCAATATCTGGATGCCGGAAACCTGGATCATCGTCAAAGGACTGTTCAAGTACGGCTATGAAGACGAAGCCAAAAGCATGGTCGCGCGATTGCTCAACATGATGGCCAACCAGTCCGCTTCCGTCGGTTCGTATCCGCAATTTGCCCATAGCCCAGCCGAGTGGTACGACTCGCGCACCGGCTTGGGGCAGAATAACCGGGCGTTCTCCTGGTCTTCCGCCGTGGCGATGGACTATCTGCTTGGCAATTATCAGAACGAACGGGTGCTCGGCTCCAATCCCGACCGTGACCGGGCCATTGCCGGCCATGTCCGGGAAATATTCGACTTCGACAGCGGTGACAGCCTCTTCAAAGTCGAGACCACCAAAACGGTCTTTCCGGTTCTGACCATGAAAACCATGGACGGTTTGCCGATCGAACAAAGCCGGCGGGTCACTTTCAGTTTCTCCGATCCCGGCGGCAATTTTGCCGGGTCAACCATTCCTTTCAGATTCGAAGAAAGCAAATGGAAGGTTGAAGTTGTTGCCACAGGCACGGCCGTTCCAGAAGATTCGGATGGCTGGCATCGGGCACCGCTGGGCGCTGAACTGGCATTAGTCCCCCGTAACTAAACTGCCCGTCGCGTGACTTCACCGAGCGGCACGCCTTGTCACGCCGAAGTTAGACGCAGGCGGACGAGCCGGAGAAAATCTTTGGTGTTCATCAATTCAAAGCTCCAGCGGAGCGAAAGATAATAGCCCGGGCAATCCCGCCGGGGCGGGAGCCGCCCTGGGAAAATCGTCCCACAAAATAATTCTCCCTCTCCTCGCCAAACGAGGAGAGGGCCGGGGCGAGGAGTCGGAATCAAGACGTTGTCTGCAAAGCCTCGGAGATATGACGATTCCATGAGCGAAGGCTGGTGCTCGCGGTCAGATTCGCACTGACACTGGCGACGCTCTCCACCGCGTGCCCCTTCTGGTTGGGCTACACGAGCGGAAACCGGAGCCAATACCCTTGTGCTGGAGTCTGATTCAGACGATTCTTGGGCCGTCAGGCCGCGTGAGCCATAAGCTTTATGCCAACGCCCAAAGAACTCGTTCAACAGGCGATGTCCCAATCGCATCCGGGCGCCATCCCGGTGATGTGCCAGATGGCCAACGGCCACACGATCATCAACACCCGAGTTCACCCGATTGATTATTTCACCAGCAACGAGGTCTGGGCCGATTGCCTGTTGAAAATGCGGGCGTTGTATGATTTCGACGGCATTCTTTGCCACAAGCCCGGACGCGTCCACGGCCTGATGGACCTCGTGGAGCGGACCGACTACGACGCGGAAGTGCCGACCTTGTATCTGAAAGACGGTTCGCGCATTGAATGCACCCGGGACGACGACGCTTATTACAAGAAGCCTGCCGGCTTTGCGTATCCGACGCTTGACACCATTGACTTCGAGCATCCGCTGGATTGGGCGCCGGAATCGTTCCGCGCATTTCAGGCCAGCAAAGCCACGTTCGATTACTGCACGCCGGACGAAATCCCGGAGCATGTTTTTGGCACGCTTGACCAGGTCATCGCCAAGGCGGGTTCGACCTACTCGGTTCATGGCGAGGTGCGGGCGCCGCTCGATCACTTTCTGAATCTGCTCGGCATGGAAGACGGCCTGATGGCCATGCTGGACAACCCGGAAGGAACCAAACGGCTGCTGGAAAAGACGACGCAATGGTCGGTGGCTTTGGCCGTAGCCCAGGTGCGTCGTGGCGCTCATGCCATCAAGATCAGCAGTCCGTTCGCCGGCATGGGCTTTTTGGCCCCGGCCATGTATGAGGAATTCATCATTCCTTTCGAGCGGCGTATCGCTGAGGCCGTCAAGGCGGAAGGCGCTTATGTTTATACCCATACCTGCGGCGCCATCGGGGACCGGCTCGATTTAATGGTGGAGTCTCAGGTGTCCGGCATCGAATGCCTGGATCCACCGCCGCTGGGGAACGTGGATTTGGAGGATGCCGTGAAGCAATTGAACGGCAAAATCTTCATCAAAGGAAATGTGGATCCGGTGAATACCCTGTTGCGCGGAGACGCCGACAAAGTCCGGCGCGATGTCACCGGGATTCTCGAAACAGCGGGGCACGACATGCAAGGCTTCATCCTGTCGTCGGCCTGCTCCGTCGCACCGCCGGTTAACCCCGAGAGCTTGAAATTGATGGTCGACCTGTGCCGTCGTTTCAAGCCGTGACCGCGTCCTGTGCCAATCTCTATGACCGAACTTGAAGCCGCCACCTGCGTCGCTGCCACGAATGTGAACGTCATCCTGCCTCGACGAACATGAAAATCATCGCACGAGCGCCGGCGCGGGTGGATCCCGCCGGTGGCGGCACGGATGCGCCTCCGTATTGCATTGACTACGGCGGGGCCGTGGTCAATTTCAGCATCGCCCGCCATTCTTACGTCAGTTTCGAACGGCTGCCCAAGGGCAGCGGTGTCATCCTTTACTCTCACGATCAGAAAAAAGGCGTCCAGGCCGCTTCGATCAAAGACTTGAAATACGATGGCCGGGTGGACCTGTTGAAAGCCTTCGTCAAACGTCTTCTCTCCGAAGACGACGCCTTCCTGATGGTCACCCAATCCGACATTCCGCAAGGCACGGGGCTGGGTGGCAGCGGAACCCTGGGCGTAACCCTGCTTGGCGCCATTGCCCGTGCGCAAGCGAAGCAAATGACCAAGAGCGAGGTCGCGCTGCTGGCCAATGAAATTGAGCGGGAAGATCTCGGCAATAGCGGAGGCAGCCAGGATTCTTATGGTGCCGCCACGGGCGGGATCAAACTGATTACGTATCGAAAAGGCGGCGGCAGTGCTTGTGAACTCATCAAGGTGTCGGACAGCATCCGGGGCCAATGGGAGCGTGACTCGCTCCTGATCTACACCGGCGAGGTCCATCTCTCCGGTTCCATCCACGTGGACATTAGAAATTCCTACGCGCAGAAGGATTCTCCGACCATCCGGGCCATGGACAACCTGAAAGCCGCTGCGCAAGACATGGCCCGCGCCCTGGAGGCCGGCGACATCAATGCCTATGTGGATTCCCTGAATCGTGCGCGCATCAACCATTACGCGTTACATCCGAGTTGCGACAGCGAGACGCTGCGAAAGTTCTTCCGCGAGCTATCGCCCTGCATCCGCGGAGGCAAGGCCTGCGGCGCGGGCGGGGGCGGTTTCATCCTGGTGCATACGAAATCGGATTGCCGCCGGGAATGCTTCCGAATCGCAGAATCCCTCGGCGGCATGGTTTGGACCTGTCAACTGGACGACCTGGGCCTTATGACTTGGGAAGAACCGTCGTCGTCGCCGGAAGAGATTGAAGCCATTCGGCGAAGAATTTAGCCCGCCCGTCTTTTGCGAGGTTGAGCTGCAACAGGACAGAAGGCTTGATCAAGGATTGGTATGACGAGACGCCATTGCGTTGATTTGAAGTGAGGGATTGTTCCGCGAAAGCGTTGGAGAATTGACCGAGGCGAATTTTAAGGTCATTGATATGAATCGCGGAGCAGCCGACACTCTGCCGGTCAGCGATGAATTCAGCCACAGCTTCAGCCAGGCAGGGAAGAAAAGAATCAAGCTGAGTGCCTGCTTCTTTACGGTGAAGAAGCCGCTTCCAGATCGTGCAGTTTGGGGCCAACCACGTCGCCCAGGTGATTGCCCGCCGAGTAAAGCGCCACCCCGAAACCCGCCAGCACGATGGCCAAAACGATGGACGCCCAAAAATGCCGGGCTTCAAATTTTTTGAGTGAACGCGCAAACGACACCAGCCCGAACAGCGCCGCCACCACAATCACCGCGTCCACGCTGGCCCGTTGCCAGTAACTGCCGCCCAGATGCAGCCACATCCCGAATTCATCGAAGGTCAGGCCCATCGCCACGCCATACAACAGCGCCGTGACCTCCGCCGCCCGGCCCGTCGGCCGCCGGAATACGCTGTAGCCGCACACGGCTGACATCAGGAAAATGCCGTAGTTCAAATGATGAACGTGGGTGCCGTGCAGGAAAAAATAAAGATTCGGCATCTCATCCGACATGATGAGGAACACGCAAATCCGCGCCAGGACAAATGTCACAATGAAACCAAACAGGGCGCGGCGCGCCAACCGGTGTGCCGTTTCACGTCGAATCGTATGTTCGGCTGTCAGCATGGGTTTTGGTTGAAATCCAAACCGTGCGTGTCAAGGCCGGCGCGGAAAATGTACCGCCAGCAGTTCGCCGGCCTTTTGCACGCCATGGATGATGCCCGGTGTGAATTCGGATTTGCGGAAATAACCACTCATGGCGTCCACCAGTTTCCGCCAGAATTCGTCGCCGCACTTCGCATGAACGGCTTCATCGCCGATCACGGCAAACTTGTGCGAGCGCGGCGCCACAAAAATCAGCACCCCGTTCCGTTCCGGGGATTTTTCCATCCCCAGGCGCATGAATTCCACCTGCGCGGCAACGACCGGTTCGTCAACGTGGTTGGGGCTGATGCTCACTCGGATTTGGCCGGACGTCTTCTGCTCAGCTTCGTGAATGGCCGCCACGATGCGGTCGTGCTGCACATGCTTTGAGAATTTTCTCGGGTGCATAAGTTACCAGCCTCCTCCCGCGCCGCCACCGCCAAAACCGCCGCCGCCGCCCGAAAAGCCGCCGCCGCCGCCAAAACCACCGCCACTGGAACCACCGCCGCCCCAGCCGCCGTATGAGCCACCGCTGCCCATCGTCCAGACCGAGTAACCAGCGCCCAGGATTCCGCCTCGCACGAAAACAATAAATATGAAAATGAGTACGGCTATGCCGATAATGGTCGGGAAAATTTCTTGCGAATGCCGCAGATGTTCCGCCACTGTTGTTCCGGTTCCCCGGTACTCACCTTTGACTGCCGCAAGAATTGCCTGCACGCCCGCCGTCAGGCCACCGTCAAAGTCGCCGGCCCGGAAACGCGGGGTGATTTCCTCGTCAATGATGCGTTTGCAAAGCGCATCGGGCAGGACGCCCTCGAGTCCGTAACCGACTTCCAGAAACATTTTGTGGTCCTGGACAAAAACGAAGAGCACGGCCCCGTTGTTTTTGCCCTTTTGCCCCACCCGCCACGACTGCGCCACGCGGACGGTGTAATCGTCAATCGACGAGTCCGACTGCATCTTGGGGAAGATGGCCACCAGGATTTGGTCGGAGCTTTGGCGCTCGAAATTTTCGAGCGTCTGGTTCAACTGCGCCGCGGTGCCGGCGGAGACGACCCCGGCATAATCGTTGAAATAGGCCGACGGCGGAGGCGGAATGACTTCATCCGCCTGCAGCCGGAAGCCGAAAGCCAGAAACAGGATGACGCAGAGGCGTCGCACAGTTCAAGGGCTGGTGGCCGCGGGGGCCGTTTGATTGAAATTGAACTGGACCTTGGGCGGCGTCTCAGCTCCCGGCGTGGCGCTGAAATAGGGCTTGTATGGGAAGCCCAGCGCCGAGGCGAAAAATACCGCCGGAAATGATTTGATAGCCGTGTCATAAGCCTGGACCGCCGAGTTGAAATCCCGGCGCTCGACGCTGATGCGGTTCTCCGTGCCCTCCAGTTGCGCCTGCAATTCCTGGAAATTCTCCGTCGCCTTCAATTCCGGATAGCGTTCCACCACCACTAGCAAGCGGGACAAGGCCGAAGAGAGCTGGCCCTGGGCCTGGTCGTAGGCCGCCAGTTTGGACGGATCGCTCGGCGCGCTGTTGGGGTCAATCTTCACCTGTCCCACGGAGGCGCGCGCCGCGGTGACTTCCGTGAGCGTGGATTTCTCGAAATTGGCGGCGCCGGAAACCGTCGCGACGAGATTGGGGATGAGGTCGGCGCGTCGTTGATAGACATTTTGCACCTGCGCCCATTGACTGTCCACCGCCTGCGACAATTTGACGAGGTGATTGTAACTCATGCCCGCCACCGCCACCACCAGCACCAACAGGAGGCCGAGCACCACCAAAACAAAAATAACTACGGCAAGTTTCTTCATAATGATGTTGGAGTTTAATCTCCTTATCCCGGCCAACAATTACAAAATTCGACTTTGTCCGTAATCAATTCGCCGGTGCATTTACCATTTGCCTCCGTTGTCGCGCCGAAGTGGGATTAATCATTCCTCGTCTCTCAATCACCGTTTCAACCCTCGACACTCGACACTCGTCTTTCGACTGTTTTCGAAGCCTGTGGCCGTCCACGGTTTTACTGCGCCGAAGTCCACGTGTCGTCCGGGTCGTAGGCCGTCATGGCCGCGGCGATTTTCGCGGTCCTGGGTCCGAGATTCTTCTGATAAACCTTGCCCTGTTGATTGACGATGAAGGTCATCACCCCCGTGTTGCCCCATTGGGCGGGCCAGGCGACGAGGGCGAACCCGGCAATCATGCGGCCGTTGATGAGGTAATCATACTTGCCGCCCGGCGCATGTTTGCCCTGGCGCGTCAGGATTTTGAAATAGTAACCGTGATACGGCGCCTGCGCGTCGTTCATCATTTTGGCGGCGCGATGATAACCTTCCACGCGGGCCTGCGCGACGAGCGGTCCCAAGGGACTCAACTCTTCGTCCGGTTTCGCCGGCCAGAAAAGGCCGTCGTGGGTGCCTGGTGTGCTGTGCAGGAACTGCGCGTAAGCGAGCACGCCGTCCCCCATCCGATCCTGGCCGGCATATTCGCGCTGCGCCTCCACATACGCGTTACAGACACTGATCACACCCATTTCGTCCCGGCCGATGCGACGGGCGAGAATCTCGTTCCGGCCGGCCGCGGTATCAAAAAACCATTGCCCGTTCTGTTGCACCAGCGGAATGGGAAAGGGCCAGCCGTTAGTCCCAATTTCCAGCGTGATGTTGGAATCCGAATTCGTGATCAACTGCGTCTTTTCCGTCAGGTGTTGGACAAACAACTGGAATCCTTCGGTGGCCTGCACCACGTCGGGCGAAACCAAATCATGACCGGCCGGCCCAAAGATTGCCGCCAGGGTATTGGTGTTATCGTTTTGGGCCGCCGTCACCAGCGCATTGACGGCGTCCTGCGGCGAAGCGAAGGTCTGTTCCTCGGTTCCCAGTACGCGCACCGGCAGCGTCAACACCAGGAAAACCAGGCTGGGACCGGCTGCGAACGACACCATCCGGCGGAACCATGGCCGGCAGCCGGGTTTCATCGGCGGTAATGTTTGCGTGGAAATCATTCGATTGAAAGGTTCAATGCTTTTGCTGGGAGTGCGAATTGTTGCCGCCACCGCCGGAGGGCATGGCCGGCCGTTGGGCTGGCGCTGAATGAGTGCCCGTCTGCAGGCTCTGTCGGCCCCGGTTGCTGTAGGCGCGAGTGTCATTCGCATTCCGGACACCAATAAACGCGCCGTTCGATTCCGGTTGCACCGGATGATTGATCTGCACCGGTGCGGAATGCGGCACTACTGCCGGTGTGCCCGGCCGGGCCGCCGGAGCCGGTGTCCGTCGCGGCATCACTGAATCAGATGGCGACCGGCCGACGACGGCAACCACGGGTTGATTATTGGGAGCGGCCCAGCCCCGGTCGCCGCGATACGCCTCGCCTGCGCCCGGATGATGGTCGGGTCGCCACACCGTCGCGTGACCCGTGTTCCGCTGGCGCGGAGGCTCATGCCACCAATTGGGCGGACGCGGATGGTCGCGATTCCAGACAATGATATGGTGATTACCCCAATCAAAATCACAATCCAGCCACGCGCCAATCGTAAAGCCGACGCCGAAGGTGATGGGGGCCGATTGATAATAAACCACGGCCGGCTGATAGACCGGCACATAAATCACCTGCGAGTCAACCGGCACAATTTGAATGTAGCCGCCGTCATCAACGACCTGTTGTTGCGGCGTGGATTGCAGGTTGCTCAGATTGTACGCTGACGTGCGCAGCCGTTGGATGGAATCCATCACGTCCTGCGGTTGATTGAGGAAAGCCTGTCCCACTTCGGTGGTCCAATTCAGGTTGTCATCCATCCATTTCAACACATCAGGGTAGCGGGCAAGCGCCTGGACGCTGGCGTCCCACGGCTGCTGGTCAATCGTGCTGGGGTCGCCGCCGCCGCTGACATACCGGTCGGCCAGCACGATTTGCGTGGGAAACGTGGAGGCCGGCAGGATTTGGGCAACCAACGGGTCGGGATAAAGCGCAATCGGCCCGAGCAACTGGTCCAACTGGTCATAGGCCAGCGGCTGATAGGCGGGCGTCGGGGGCGGGACGGCGGTTTGAGCCCGGAGGGACAGGGCTGTGCCGGCGAACACACACAGTAGAACAACAATGTTAAACAATGCCTTCATTCCGGGTACGGTTAAATTTGAGCATCACCATAATCAAGAGACGCATTGGCCGCCAGAAAGATTACATCACAAAACCAAAACACCCTGCCGGCGACTTCAGATTTAAAACCTTCAATCCTCAACTCTCGGCCCTTAACCGGTTTCAGCCAACCCCATCGCGCCGGAATTCTGCCTAGGGTCCGGCTCCGTTGCTCCGATTTTCCTTCCGGCGGAATTGAATCACCATAAAATCCTGCGTTTCTTCCTGCCGGAAGCCGGCCTTTTGAATTTCCCTCGCAATTCCGGGCATGTGGGCCACTCCCCACGGCACCATGATGTTGTCCGTTTGTGGCAGCTCGGACTGGATTTCTTCCACCACGTGCTGATTGCGCTTCCGGAGGAGATCATTAATGACTTCTTCCTGAAGATGAGGTGGCGGCGAGTATTGCATCAAGGTCTGGATATTTCCCGGAGTCAATCCTTTGGCGTGAACGAGCATGATCAGGTTGAGGAAATTAATCGAATCGGGCGAGAACTGGTCCACATCCACGTCGGCGTCCACCATTTCGCCCCGGCTGGGCACAAACTCCTTGCGCTGTTCTGACAGACCCAGCGATTTCGCCATGCGCCGGTAAGTGATTTTATTCGTCAGGAGATTTTTGTCGTCGGTCACTCCTTCCATTAAAATGATCGAGTTGGTGGGAAACGTCTGCGAAACCTGGTGGTAAAAGCGCGCGTCGGCGACGTGCGCCATCGGAAACAACTGGATCGTCTTGCCGTCGTTGCGGACGTATTTTCTCACCTGCACCGAGAACCCGTTTGGGCGCAGGGCCATGAAGCCTTCGCTGAAATGATCCACGGCCAGGGCGGCGCAAAGGAAAAAATAAGCCGCGACCGCCGGCAGCAACCCGAAGACGTTCACCAGCACGAACCCGGACAGGTTCAGCCAACTGAAAGAACGGCCGCCGAGATGTTTCTCTTTGACGATGGGCCAGCGGAAGTTAAACCCGCCCTGAAACCAGCTGAGGATGCCCAAGGCCAGGATGACCTGACACAACGAAGTGACCCAATCAACTTCCAGAACCCGGTTGTACCAAAAAATCAAAACGGGAAACCCGACGAGGAGGGCCGCCGCATAGAACAGGGTGACCGGCAGAAACGCGCGTTTGGGGATCATCGGAGTAATTCCCATCAGGACATAAACCAGCATTGTCATGAGAATCGAAAAGAAAAACAAAACCCCGCTGATGACGGTCAGGAGGTGGAGTCTGAACAAGAGGACCAAAGAATCATCCACGACAGAAACAGCGCCGCTGACCAGAAACAGGCCAAGGTACAGGCTCAGCAGGATGGAAATCAGTTTTTTCATAAATGGAAGAATACTCCGATGCTATGGATCGCCCCCTTTTTTATCCAGCTAAAGCGTCAATGCGGAACTTCTGCAATGCCAGGAATCGACCGCTTAACGTGGCGCTTATTTCTGATGCTCCGACCGGGCGGCAATCTGATTCAGGGCAGCGTGGGACAATTTCCACCCTTGGAGCGAATCGGCCGCGGCAAACTGATAAGCGAGCACGATCAGCCAGAACACAGACTGGTAGCTCACCTTGGAGCATTTATGTCTCAACCGCCGCTGGGCCACGAAGGCGCCCGGCCAGCCGCCCAGCAGTTCCAGCAGATGCAGCCGCGCTTCGGCCACGCGCCACGCACTGTCCTGTGCCCGTCTCTTGTCCACGGCATACACCCAATAGGTCACCCCGCTCACGACCAACGCATAAGCCCCGGCCCAGCGATAACCCACGCCCAACCGCACCACGGCAAAGATCGGCAATGCCAGCAAACCTGCCAAAACCAAAAAGCGGACGGCGGCGGTTTTCATGATTTGGGCATGTAACATGAATCTTCCCCGCCCTCAACCATCAATTGCTCGCGGCGGATCAACCTTCAACTCTCATCCTTCAAGTTTTTTCGGTATATCAGCGGGGTGTTGTACCGTCCCCTTTTTCGCCAGTTTGGAGCGTGCGCTCGATGATTTCCTGACATCTGGGGTGATGACAATAATAACCGTCGCCGTAGCCCCTTCGTTCCGGCGCAGGCGCGTGGGGAGATGGACGATCGCCGAAATCCAAGCATTAAGCTTGCGCATGGGAAAAAACCGTTCCAAGGTGTTCGCTAATTCCTTCATTGAACTATGAGCACGTCAAACCTTTCATACCGTCGTTGCCGCCTGCAACCTTCCTGGGTGGTTTGGATTCTGGCCGGGTGCCTCGCTTACGCGCTGGCGCTGAAGGCAGATGACCTGGGTTCAACCAACGAGATTCACACGGCGGAGGCCATCCGCGACCTGACGGTGACCCAGGCCGGGCAGCATTATCCGGTGCAATTGCGGGGGGTGATCACTTTCTATGACACAAACCTCTTTATGCGCTTCATTCAGGATGACACCGCCGGGATTTACTTCTTTCCATACTCGCCCACGAACGAACCGGTTTTGGCCGCGGGACAATCAGTAGAACTGGAGGGCACCACGGATCCCGGCGAATTTGCGCCCGTGGTTCACCCGAGCCGCATCACCGTTCTGGGTGCGGGCACTTTCCCGCCGGCCAAGCCGGTCAGCTACGAGCAACTCGCCAGCGGCGAGCAGGACAGCCAGTTCGTCGAAATTCAAGGCATCGTTCACGCCGTGAATTTCGACCCGCAAACGAGATACTACTCCGTCGAAATCGAAACGGGCTGTGGCCGCGTGACGGTACTGGTGGCGCAACTGCCCGTTGCGAACATGGACCTGCTGGTGGACAGCACGGTTCGGGTTCGCGGCGTCTGCGCCACGCGTTTCACGCTGCGGCGGCAACTGTTTAACGTCCGGCTTCTGCTGCCGCGGCCGGCGGATCTGGCGATGGAATCGCCCGCGCCGAAAAATCCCTTTGCCACCACGCCGCTGCGTCCGATTTCGCAGTTACTGCAATTTGCTCCGCACAGCCCGCTGGGCCACCGGGTCAAAGTGGCCGGGACGGTGATCTACGCGCAGGACGACACCATTTATATTGAGAACGAAGCAGATGGGCTGTACGTGCAAACCAAGGATGTCGGCTCGCTGCTGCCGGGAGACCGGGTGGAAGTTTTAGGGTTTCCGACCAAGGGCGAATACAGTCCGATGCTCAAGGATGCCATTTTTCGCAAGACGGGTTCCAGCCCCACCGCGCCTGTCCCGCAAACCATGACCGTGGCGGAGGCTTTGAAAGGCGCTTGCGATTGCCGGCTGATCCGGATTCAGGCCAAGATCCTGGATCGGGCGCGCGTCAGCCCGGATGAGTTTTTGGTGCTGCAATCCGACGGCTTTATTTTCCTCGCCTATCGGGAGCGGAGAACCGGCGGTGTGGATTTTGCCTATCTGCAAAATGGCACCACGGTGGCGGTGACCGGCGTATGCCGGATTGAAGTGGGCAATCAGTGGCGCGCCGGAACCGACTGGCGGGCCAAATCCTTCAATCTCCTGGTGCGCTGGCCGAGGGACATTGAGGTTCTTTCACCAGCGTCGCCTTAGGCGGCGTGCGCCTGGTTCAATGCCCATAACGGATCATGAGTTCGTGTGTCCCTCCGGGCTGGCGAAGGCGGATTGCGCCGGTCATGGTATCACGGGGCAGGTTCAGCCAGCAATTTCTTGACGACCGTTTCAACGTAGGGCGGTTGCAAACCGATGACGCGGACGATGCCTTTGCGGTCAATGATGGCATAGGTGGGATAATAATGCACGGCCCAGGCTTCCTGGGATTTTAATTCGGGATCGCGGGCGGCGGGATATTGGATGTCATGTTCCCGGGCGTTGGTGGCAAAACTTTCCTGTCCGCGCTTGTTGGTGCAGACACCGATGATGACCAGTCCCTGATCCTTGTATTTTTTCAGGAGTTCGATGTTGTGGGGAATGGCCCTCATACAGGGGCCACACCACGTGGCGTAAAAATCCACCACAACGACTTTGCCCTTGATCTCATTGGCGGTGATGCCGCCATTGATCCAATCGCTGACCTGAAAGGCGGGCATGGGCTTGCCTTCCAGGGCGGCGTGAGCGGCGCGGTACTCAGGCTTGTCGTCCCAGGTCCAACTGTCGGGAAATTCACCGGCCGTCGCCGCCAGCACACTGGAAACGAGCAAACCCAGGGAGCTGAAAAATATTTTTGTTTTCATGTTATTGGAGGTGTTAACACAAGCTGCCCCGGCTGGCAACCGGGAATCCGGCAGGCGACGTTCAGATAAAACGGACTGTTTTTGTTAAAGCCAGGCTGATGACAAACCTCCGTTAAAAGCGCGGGCGCCGGTGAGAGTTGAGAAACCACCTGTTGGGAGTATATTTTAGCGACTCTGATAGCAGGCGAGTCTGTACACCTGGTTCCTCCGATGTTCAGATTTGAAACTGTTATCAGGGTCATGGGTGGAAAGGCCCCGCCAGGGAACCAATGCCAGGAGCTGACCCCTTTCCAGTTTCATCCTGCCCTCCCGCCACCGGCCGGTTGATCCGATGTTCCTTCAGTTCCGCGTAAATAGACTGCGCCAGACCGGACTTGGCAAAGCCAATCGTCTTCGTTCCCTTGAGCCCGAAAAATTTCTCGAGGTCCGCTGCCGCATACTGCTGCACGACCGGGTAATGCGCGAAGTCGGCCAGGATCGCTGTCCGGCTGGTTTCCGAAATGTCCCGGGTTATCAACACGAAGTGCAGCCGGCCTTTGCTGCGCCGCAGCAGCTCGCGCCCTACAATTAGAATGCGCGACCGCAACACGAAGGGGAACAACCGCTCGACCGGCCGGGCCGGGACAGATTCTTTCATCCCGCCACAGTAACAACGAAACCATCATTTCAACAGCCGATTTGGGATGGTCAGGCTTTGGAATTCAATCTTCCCCGTCCAGGCCTTGCAGAGCTTCACAAATTCCCTTTCAAACTTGCCCGGTTTGGTCCACTCGGAAAAATCCGGGATGAAACAGGGGCAAACTTCCTCAGCCATGTCCTGCCCCGAATCAGCGTCGAAGCCTTCCCACGGTTTTAATGTACTGTTTCAATCCACGGATATCATGGCTTTCATGACACCGTCACGATAATGGGCGACCAGCTCAAAAGCCTGTTGGGTTTCTGCCAATGAAAAATGATGCGTCACCATCGCGTCCAAATTGATTTTTTCAGCTTCGAGAAAATCAATCGCCTTTTGTGTGCAATGCGCCTGGCGGCGGATATTGGTGATCGTAATTTCCTTCCGGCGCAATTCATGGATGGGAAAAGAGACCTCGTCGAATTCCGGGATGCCGACAAGGGCCAGGGTCCCGCCCGGCTTTAACAAGGGCACCGCCTGGTCATAGGCCATCCGGTCACCGCTGCACTCAAAAACGGCATCCATCAACAACGGTTCGGCTTGCGAAATTTCCCGGACCACGTCCGCCCGGTCGGGATTGCCACAATATTTGGGGTTCAGTTTTTGCGAGAATTTCAAACGTTCCGGGATTTTGTCCGTGATAAAAACCGCGCCGACGTGGTTTGCCCGCAAGACCTGAAAGACCGACATCCCGATGGGGCCGGCGCCGAGAACCGCTACGTTGGCCCTGGCCGGCAACCGGGCCCGTTCCACCGCGTAAACGGCGATGGCCAGTGGTTCGGCCAAAGCCGCCTGCTCGAAGGTCGTCCGGTCTCTTATCGGGAAACAACACGTTTCGGGTAAGACGAGGTGTTCGCACAACGCGCCTGCCAATTGGCCCGGACATCCCAGGAAAAGCAATTCCCGACAGGTATTTTCCCGTCCCGCCCGGCATTGGTCGCAATGGCCGCAAGACACCGCCGGGTCAATCGCAATTCGCTGCCCCCGTTTTACCCGGGTCACTTTTGATCCGACCTGCTCCACGATGCCGGCCGCTTCGTGCCCGACGGTGAACGGAAATTGGATAATCTGCGAACCAATGCGGCCGGTGGTGTAGTAGTGAATGTCGGAGCCGCAGACGCCCACCATCTTGATGCGGATGCGGACGTCGGTGGGCCGGGTGATTTCAGGTTCCGTCACCTTTTGCGTTTCGAATTTCCTGATGCCGGTAAGTAATGCTGTTTTCACGACGCTGGTGGATGGCTTTCCGGTATAAAATGTTTCACACGTTCAATTCCTACCTACACAAAAGCGGCGCAGTTGTCATTACGGAACGGATTTCACGAAATCAACGCAAGGGTGAAAAGTATCAATACGCGGGACCAGCCCGTTGACGCAGCCCGGGGGGATTCTCAAATCGGCGCGGGAGAAATATGCCAATATCAAGAACCGACCCATTTAAAGACCAGATTGGCAATTTTGATTGAGGGCTGTTCGCGATGTGACCGCCGAAGCAACCTTTTGGCGAAGGGACTGAACTTGGGGTGTGTCGTTTTTCCCCCTTCCGTGTTCAAGGTGCGCAGCCGATATCCAAAACTCTGTAGTATCTGCGAGGGTTTACCGCAGCAGGGTCATAGACGACGTTCGTAAAACCTGTGCCTTGCATCGAGGTTCCGAGATTTGTCCATGAGTTTTCCAGCAATGAGGGAGACCACTGAACCAGATAACTTTGGGCCAGGCTCGAGGGCCAGGTGAGGCCGGCTTGGCCGGCCGTTTCAAAGATTCCGAGCTTTAGAGAATTTGTATCCGGCATGCACGCAAGAGCGTTGTGCTGGAAGTTTGTCCAATCTTCGGTTCCATGCGCCAAAGAGCTGCCTTCGCCCCAAAGGATTCTGGGTTGGTTACCGAAGTCATTCGAGCTGAAATACGTCTGGCCCGAAATCGTGAGCACGCCATCGCGGTAAACATTAACGTCGCTGCCAAGGTTCGTCCCCAGGCACTCGATTCGATAGGTGTGGTAGTTGGTAGTCTCAAGCGACGCACTTTGTCCTTTGACATTCTCCGCACTGGTCAGGAAAATCTCGCCGTTACCCACAAAAAACGCGCACCCAATGTTGGTCAGGGTCGAAAAGTTAATGGTCGCCGCGGCGCGATAACTCACTGAGGCGGAATTCGACGCCACCCTGAGTTGAGCTTGGATTACGAGCACATCTGGAAATTCAAGGGCAGGGGAGAGTTGTTGGAACCCTACATTATCACTGTTAACGTCGGTTACGATGTGGAGCGCGCCGTTGGTCAATGCGGGGGCCGTCGCAGACCCTGAAAGGAAGAGAGACATCGAGGGGGTAAGGTTGGTGGGGAGGAGACCTGAAGCGCCCGACCATTGCCAAGTAGTCGCCCTGGCGTGCGGGGAGAGCTGTAACACTGCAACTACCATCGTACTCCCGCAGAGCAGGCGCAGGATGCGTTGAGCGATGTGTCCATGTGTATGGTGCATGGCTGTCGGCACGCGGGTCATTAACATTATGGGCGCAATTAATCCATGACACGTTTGCGGCCTGAGTGTGATTTTACGTCCGGTGGTTCGTATATCAACTATTTCGCACCACCAACTCAATGCGCAAGCTGAAAGGCTTTGTGGGCTTTGCTCACGGATGGCGCAGGGAAAAGAAGTGGACTCGCCGACGGTAACCTTAACCTGTCTCCAATACGAATGCCGGATGGTACGATATTGGGACAGGCAAAGAACGGTCCGGCCAATTGGCATCCAAGACCCCACAAAAGCGTGTTGGCAAGGGATTAGCTCTTACCGGACTCGATGGACGCAATGATATGGATAGTTCTCGTCGCAGCTCTGATTCTCGCAGCTGGCGGCGTGGTCTATTTTGAAGCGGCGTTGCGTCGTAACGTTTTTTTACAGCCCTCCCAAACAACCCCAAGTCAACTGGATGTCAGCAGCGAAGCGGAACCGGAAGCGCAATCGGCGTCGGCCCATCCTCCGGCATCAGGTGAGGTTGCTCTGATGTCATCGGCTCTCTCTCGCCGCGATACTGGTCAAAGTCAAAGTTGAACGAAGTTTTTAAATCTGCACCACTAAACTGTTCTTAACACCCCGGAGTTTCATCCCGGATTTATTTCAAGACGCACCCCAGTCGTACCACCTTCTGCTGTATTTCGCCTCACCCCCACTCAAAAACTCATGAAAGCCACATTCGACAAATCGAGCCGGGGTGACTCGTATGGTCGCTTGACCCGGCTGCTCCCTTCGGGTCGGATACGGGAGGCTGATTTTGACATTCCGGGCGGACTAAACCGCTTCCGATGGGTTGCGTGTGCTGTGGGGATTTTGACTTTAGGCGCATTCCTGGAAGTCTTCACCATGCAATCCCAGGCACAACCAAGTGCTTTACTGCTTAAATTCACGGCCGATACGAACCTTCCAGTCAGGCCAGATCCGGAGTGGCATAGTGACACCAATTCGCTATCTGCAGTATTGATTTGGAGCCGCCCGGCGGCAGAGGCAAACCGGGAGCTAAAACTGGACTTTGAGCAGAAGGATGTGAAGAGCCTTTCCTTTATTCTTGATAAAGAGGGAACCGAGCGCGCCGAATCAACTTTGGCGTCGGCCAGGGTGCTCACCGCGGATTTGATGCGATCCCTGAATCGCGACGCAATATCCCCAAGCGGCCCCGTCGAGTTGACCACTCATCACGTCACCTATGTCTTTCGAGAGACAGCGAGGCGTTCTTTCGGAGATTACGTGAAGGAAAATTACCACCCCGGCGGCATCGTAGAAATCGTTCGGGAAACGTTACTGGATAATTCTTTTGACAAGAGAATTATCTCTCCGTTTTCCCCGGCTGTCGCGGGGGACCCCGGTTCCGCCTATGCCAAAAAAGGCGGCATCCACGTCGGATTACGGAATCTATGGAGTGACAACCCCAGGGGATTTGTCACGTTCAGTGATAAGGCCGAAATTGATGTGACGCCCAGGTGCCCGTCGATTACTTTGCGAGATCCTCTGTATCTTGACTATAGTGACAACCGAAAAGCGTTGATCACCGCAGTGGCTGTGAATTATCCCGACTGGCAGGTGAACAGGTGGTCCCTCCCCGGTGTTGGCGCAACGCTCGCCTATGTTTATGACAGCGAGAGCGTCAACCTCACGGCCAGCGCCGGCAGCTGCAATTTCGAATCAAGCCATGGAGGTGTGGGAAGCCGGTATGGGGAACAAGTCATGCTCTACGCGCAGTGCACTTTCTGAAATTAAGGGCCAACGGCTGAACTTTGTTTCCTTTGTTTGCTTCTGTAAAAAAGATTTGAACAGAAGGTAACGAAGCTGTTTTTTTCCGGAAAAGATTTTGTGCGTTTTGCGCCTTTTGGCGGCCAATGTTTGTTTGTAGCGAGCCGCGTAAAAGGACTTCAACCGCGTGCGGTGGGTCGGGTTTTGGGTCGGGCCACTTCGGCGAGGAACAGAAGTTTGTAAATGTCCGGCCGGCGGGCCTCAGGCGCATGAGTGGCGATTTCCGCCGGGTTGGTGCTCGACCGCACCAGTTTGAAATCACCGCAGCATAGCCATTCTCCCATACCCGACTTGACACACACCGGGATTGAACCGGTCTGCGCGCAGAAGATGTCGGCCAGCTCGCTGATCGGCGGGCCTTTGACGGCGAGAATCACCAGTGGCGCTTCCGGGTTGAGTTCAAGCGTGAAGCAACCCGCCACGACGGCGCCATCCCGATGCAGCAAATAATACGGCGGCGAACCGTCGGCTCCGGTTTCATCCACGATCTCGCTCCAGGTGTAGCGGCGTCCTTTGATCAGTGACATGGCGTTAGATGGATATACTAACAGATAAATGCCCAGGACCGAAGTTCAAAGTTCAAGGTTCAAGATTTAAAGTCTAAAGGCCGCTCAAATTACGATTTGTGATTGGAAGATCGCAGCAGGCGGAAGACCGAGGTCGGAGGCCGGAAATCAGGATTCAGAAGTCCCGATAATATCCGATTTACGATTTCCGGTTTTCGATTTACGATGGGAATAACGCAGTGGGCCGAGGACCGAAGGCGGAGGCTGAAGGTAAATATGGCACTGAAAGACATCGAGCACATCGTGGTGGTGATGATGGAGAATCGCTCGTTTGATAATCTCCTGGGCTGGCTTTACGATAACCGGACCAATCCACCGGCGTTCAATATCCCCGGCCAGTCGCCTCCGGTTTTTGAGGGGTTGCAGGCGAATGCGTATTTCAATGAATTGAACGGGAACCGGGTTTATGCCAGTCATCCGCCCACACCCTGGCCGCCGGCGAACAATCCCAATGTGGTGCCCACGCCCGATCCGCACGAAGAATTTCAATTCGTGACGGTGCAGCTTTTCGGCACGGCCAATCCGGCTCCGGGCGCACCGGCGGATATGAGTGGGTTCCTGCTGGATTATTCGGCGCCGGATGCCGGCGGGTCGAGCGCGGGGCAAATCATGCAGTCGTTCGGTTCCCAGGATGCCAATGTCCTCAACGAGCTGGCCCGGAATTTTGCCGTGTGCGATTTTTGGTACGCGTCCGTGCCTTCGCAGACGTGGCCAAACCGGGCGTTTGTCCATACCGGTTCCTCTGACGGCCATATCAACAACGACGGTTACGAGCCTTACGATATTCCCACCATTTTTAATGTGCTGGAAAGCCAGGGCAAATCATGGGGCGTGTTTCATGACACGACCTTGATTCCGTCGCTGACGATGACGCAGTTTCTATCGCGGTTGACGTTGTGCGACGATCATTTTCACAGGTACGATGATTTCAAACAATTCTGTCGCGCGGCGGCGGATGCAGCTCCGGCGCAGAAGTTGCCGCAGTATTCGTTTGTGGAACCGCGTTTCACACCGGAGTTGGGGTTGTTCGAGATCGATTATCCGGCCGATTATCATCCGCCGCACAATATATGCCGCGGGGAACAGTTTTTGGCGGACGTTTATCAGACCGTGCAGGCGAGTCCGTACCGCGACAAGATTTTGCTGGTGATCACGTTTGACGAGCACGGCGGGTGTTATGACCATTTCCCGCCGCCGACCGGGGCGGCCGCGCCCTTGCCCGGGCCTCAATCGCGTGACGGCGCGTTCGACTTCAGCCGGTTTGGCGTGCGGGTCCCGACGATTGTGGTTTCCTCGTATGTGCGGCCGGGAACGGTGTTCCGCGCGGCGCCGGGGCAGACACCGTTTGATCATACTTCCCTATTGGCGACCTTGCGCGACTGGCTGAACCTGGAGGCCGATGCCCAGAATCCGTTCCTGCCAAGCCCGCGCATAAAGAGCGCGCCGACGCTGGATCCGGTTTTGACGCTGGATGACACGAACAAGAATACCAACTGGCCGGACATCGCGGCGACCTGCACGATTGGCGATGACGACAAGTCGCTGGACACGCCGTTGAACGGGTTGCAAAAGAGTTTGATTGCCGGCGCTCTCCGGCGAAAGAGCACTAATCCGACGGACCCGGCGACCATTGCCCGGTCCACGGCGCAGGCGAACGCTTTGAAGACCTACGCGCACGCCATTAAATGTCTGCACCCGGATGCGCCGGGGTTTACCGGCATTCGCGGCTGGGTTGACAGGGTGCTATCCTGGTTTTCACTTTAATCATGAACGCCACCGGCATCATTGATTTGCCCTGCCGACATTCGGTTGCTGAAACGGTTGACCGGCTCGAAGCGCTGTTGAAAACCAAAGGCATGAAGATATTTTCGCACATTGACCAGGCGGCGGAAGCGCAAGCCGTCGGTTTGACGATGCGTCCCATGGTGCTTTTGATTTTTGGCGATCCCCGGGCCGGCACCCCGCTGATGAACCGCCAGCCTTCCCTCGCCATGGATTTGCCGCTCAAGGCGCTGGTCCGGGAATCGGCCGACGGCAAGGTCTGGCTCAGCTACAACAGCCCCGAATTTTTGCAGCAACGGCATAACCTGGATGCGCCGCCGTTCGGCGCGGTGGCCAGTCTGCTGGCGCTGGCGGCGCAATAGAAACTGGCCACCGGATTTGAGGCTTTGATTGGCAATTTCTTAAACCGCAGAGAACGAAGGACTCAAAAGTTCAAATTTCAAAGGCCACTCGAATTACGAATTGCGATTGAGGAATGGATTTCGCGTATTTTGCGCGATTCGCGGTAAATCTCTGCTTCCTCCGGGTGCTTCTGTAAAAAAGGATCTGAACAGGAGGTAACAGAGGGACGGAGCCGTTTTTTTATAATAGATCTTGTGCTCGTTTTGCTCTTTGTGGTTAACCGAACGGCAAAGACCGTTTAAACGGGATTTGGCAATGGCAAAACGTTGTGCGGAAAGTCATTTGCCCTGAAGTTGGCACGAAGGGTGCATCTGCCTCGTGCTTATGTCCAATTGGTTTAGAATCAGTGGGGCGTTGTTGGTGCTTTTGGTCTGTGTCTTGTTTATTGCCAAAGGCTTCCTGCCTCCGGCCGATCCAAAATTTGTGTCGGCGATAAATTATGAACAATTGCAGTCCCTGAACCAGGGACCGTGCATCGTCTATTTTTACCACAAAGCCACGGATACCTCGGTTCGCAAAATGATGCCCGCTTTGGACGAGTTGGCCTCGCGTTTCCAGGACAAAATCGGATTTTATCGCTACCCGTTTTCGAATCCTGAGAAAAAAGTGCCGCAGAAAACGGATTATGAAAGCACCTTTACCGTTTATGACGGCGGCAGGGAAATAAAGAATTATCCCGTCATGCAATTGGCCAACGGCATCAACGACAACGAAGGCCTGATTTTGTTGCTGATCAAAGATTATCTGATGGCGGACCATCCCGATGTTCCGCGCCCGGACAAGACATCTTACGTGGGCGCAGCCGATTTTGAACAACGCGTATTGGAAAGCGCGCGGCCGGTGATTGTTGATTTCACTTCGGCAACCTGCCCGCCCTGCCTGATGCTGGAACCCCAGTTCAGGCAAATTGCCGCCAAAGATTCAAAACTGGCCGATTTTTATTTTTTGGATAACGACAGTCCGGCCAACCGTTCCCTTGTGCATCAATACACCACCGGGGCGACCCCCACGGTGATTTGTTTTTTTCAGGGAAAACCACAGGGAAGATTTTCCGGCGCCTTCAGCAGCCGTGACTTCAACGAAGGCCGCATCCTGTCGCTGCTGCAACCGTACTTTTAGCAAATTCAGCCGACTCTTTTGTAAAAAAAACCCGAACAGGAGGTAACCCTTCCATTTGTGATTTACGATTTACGACTCCGATAAATCGCGAGCAGGCATTCAACTTCCAACATTCAAAGGACGAGGACGAGGACCATTTGATTTACGATTTACGAATTACGATTTGCGATTGAAAACAGCAAAGAACGATTCAATCCACGTCACCCGACACATGTCACTCGTCCCCGGGGTGTCAAAAGGGTGGTTCGGCCGGCCCGTTCCGGATGGTCTGGGGCAGAGAATTAGTGGACGCCCCGGCTTTCACCGCCGGCATGGTGTTGGTCCCGGCAAATTCATCCGGCAGGATGGCAATTTCTATACGCCGATTATTGGCCCTGCCCGCAGCCGTCGAGTTGTCCGCAATCGGCCGATGTTCACCATACCCGACAGCTCCAACGCGGCGCGGATCCACGCCTGCTTGCTCGGTCAGAAAATGAACAGCCGCCAGGGCGCGGGCCGAGGAAAGCTCCCAATTGCTGGCGAATCGGCGGCGGGCATCGGGCCGGATCGGCATATTGTCGGTATGACCAACGACCTGAATCTTCAGCCCGGGATGTTCGGCCAGAATGGCAGCAACCTTGCGCATCACGGCCTGGCCGCCCGGTTTCAGGTCCGCTTCGCCGGAGTCAAACATGACCCGGTCGAGGATGGTCACCGTGAGTTGGCCTTGCAGATGGGAAATGGTCACATCCCTGGACTCCAGGTCGGTGCGCATTTCGTTTTCAAGGCTCTTGGACATTTGCGCCGAAGCTTCCTGCTCCTGCTGGAGATCGGCAATTTTGGATTGCAGAGCCGCAATCAGGTCCTGGTTCGTTTGATTTTCATCCCGGGCAGCGGTGAGATTGGCGCGGACATCATCGAGTTTGCTTTGGAGTGACTGCAATCCCCGAATCCGGCCGACGGCCGAGGCCCACATCAGCAACGCCACCACCAAAAGCAGGGCCAAAACGCCGGCGACAATCCAACCCCATCGTGCCGCCCCGTAGCGACGGTTGGCCCTGGCGGCATATTCAGTAAATGGTTGCCGGTTTTCTGCCATATTGCGTTGGTCGATTTAATCAAACCGTGCCAAACCGTCCAAGTGAAGAATGGCTATCAGGTTTGTCTCCGAGCGCGTCGGCAACGGCAATTAGAACGCCGAAGGCTAAATGCTCAAGGTCCAAAAATCCAACCACAGAGAACGCGGAGAACTCAGAGACGGGAGGGTTGGCGTGCCGCCGACCTACAGGTCAGGGACGGCAACATGCCGTCCCTCCCAATTCGTTTCCTTCTGCAAAATGAGTTCACGATCGGATTGTAAGATCTTTACGTTCTTTGTGTTCTTTGTGGCTGACAGAACGGCAAAGACCATTCAATTTACGATTTACGATTGAAAACCACAGAGAGCGGAGGAGGCAAAAGTTCAGGGTTCAAAGTCCAAAATCCAACATTGAACATCCAACTTCGAACATCCAACATCCAAAGGCGGACATGGGAGACCTGACGGGGGAATACCGTGACGGCCGGGGAGGAAGGTTGGGAAGGAAATTTTGCATGAAGACGCTTGGGATTGGCATGGTGGGCGCACGCTATGGGGCGCGGATGCATCTGGCGAATTACGCCAGAATGCCCGAGGACCTCGTGGCGATCCGGGCGAATTTGCTCCCGGACAAAGGAAAGCGGCGACGCACTGGCACGCCAGGCCAAAATTGCGTTCGTCACCGACGACTACGATGCGTTGTTGGCCCGCGACGACATCGACGGTGGTGGACATCTGCGTGCCGCCGGCGTTGCATCACGAATTTGCGATTCGCGCGGCCGACGCCGGGCAAGCACATCATCATGGAGAAGCCGCTGACCGGGTATTTCGGAATGACCGGTGACCCCGAGCCAATCGGCATCCCGCGTGTCGCGGGCCCGTATGCGGGAAGGCGCGCGCCGCAACACCGAGGCGGTGCGCGAAGCCGTGCGCCGGAATCGCGTGCAGTTTTGCTACGCGGAAAACTGGATTTACGCGCCGCCGATCGAAAAGATGCGGCGGCTCATCGCGGCTTCAAAAGGTTCAATCCTCGAACTGCGCGCCGAGGAAAATCATTCAGGCTCGAACTCGGTGTTTTCGCGGGATTGGAAATCAACCGGCGGCGGTGCGTTGTTGCGCATGGGCGTGCATTCGGTCGGCGCTTGCCTGCATCTGAAGCAATGGGAGGGGCAGTTGCGGCTGGGCAAAGGCATCCGGCCCGTGTCCGTGCTCGCGGACACGGCGGACCTGATTCACAGCCGCGCTTCCGAAGCGGGCCCGCGAACGCGGGGGCGAACCAATGGATCAGCGCGAATCCGGTGGACGTGGAAAATTGGGCCAGACTCGATCATCAGCTTTGAGGACGGTTCACGCGGGAACATCGTGGTCAGCGACGTCGGGCTGGGCGGATTGAACACGCGCGTCACGGCCTTCATGACCGATGGCGTGATCAAGGCGAACATGACCTCCAACGACGCCATCGAAACCTATGCGCCCGATCCAGCGGCGTTTCAAAGCGAATATTTCACGGAAAAACTCGAGACGAAAGCCGGCTGGAATCGCCCGAGTTGCGACGAAGACTGGTTTCGGGGATTTGCGCAGGAGATTGCGGATTTCGTCGGCGCAATCCGCGAGGGCCGGGAACCGCGTTCCGGCATTGATCTCGCAGTGGAATGCGTGAATGTGATTTATGCGGCATATCTGTCCGCGGAAACGGGCCGCCGCGTGAGTGTGGACGGCTAAAACGAATTATGGTGAAACGTGCTTTTAAGGTTTTGACTTTGGCGTTGTCGGGTTGGCTGCTCACCGGGTGTGTGACCGGAAAAAACGCCGGTGTGATCAAGCAGACTCACGCCGAATCCGTCTTCAACATCACCGCCTGCGGCGCCGTGGATAATCCGAGGATTTCCAGCACCGACGCGTTCCGCCGGGCCATTGCCGAATGCCAAAAAGCCGGCGGCGGCATCGTCCGGGTTCCCGCCGGTCATTTTCTCACCGGGCCGATTGACATGGTGGACAACATGACCCTGCAGGTTGACCGCGGCGCGGTGGTTCTTTTCGAGACCAACCGGGACGCACTATCCCGACATCACCTCGCGTTGGGAAGGTCTCACCGAAAAAGGTCCGCATCCACTCCTCTTCGCCAATGGTCTTACCAACATCGCCATCACCGGCCCGGGTACCTTTGACGGACAAGGCGCCGTCTGGTGGTCAAACATGGACATGGCCGAGCACGGCAATGCCCGTCCCGACCGCCCCATCCGCCGCCGCCCGATGTTGGTCCAAATCAAGGACTGCGATGGCGTCCACATCGAAGGCCCCAGTTTCATCAACGCCCCCTTCTGGACGGTGCACCTGCTTTACAGCGAAAATATAGACGTCGGTAACTGCAAAATGATCAATCCGCCCACGTCCCCTAACACCGACGCTTTGAACACCGACTCGTGCCGTCACGTGGTGGTGCATGATTGCTTCGCCGACGTGGGGGATGACGCCTTCGGCATCAAGTCCGGCCGCGATAAAGAAGGCCGGGAAATGAATCGTCCCACCGAAGATGTTACTTACATCCGTTGCCATGTCGCCCACGGTCATAGCGTCTGCGCCATCGGCAGCGAAGAGTCCGGCGGGGTCCGCCACGTCCGCTTCCTCGACTGCGACGGCAACGGCACCGACAATGGCATCCGGATCAAGAGCACCCGCAGCCGTGGTGGTGTGGTCGAAGATATCGTCGTTTCCAACTTCCGTCTCCGGAATGTCCGCAACGCAATCGTGCTCTCCCTGCGCTACACCCGGACTCCGGTGGAACCTTTCTCGGAACGCACCCCCCGATTCCGCGACATTCACATTGATCACGTCACCGCCGTCAACTCCGCGAAGTGCTGCGTGATTGAAGGTCTTGAAGAATGTCCCATCCAGAATGTCACCCTCAGTGATCTCGATCTTTCCGGCACCAATGGCGTCACCTGCGCCTATGCCCGGGACATCACCTTCAAGAATGTCCGCATCACTGTCGAACAGAACCCTTTCATGGAAGATCATTCGGAAAATATCCGGCGGCTGGACTGGAAAGAAACCAGCCTCGCCCCCGCCACGCGGTAGGCGATCGCGGGTTGCAGCAATTATCTGCCAACCGCCAAAAGCCGGTCGATGATTTCCGTATTGCGCAAGGTTTCGTCCAGGCCGAGTTGCGGGATTTGTTTGTGCAGGATCGCATCGGCAAAATCTTCCACCTCGAGGCGATAACGGTCGCTCGGCTCAACCGAAATCTCGCGCCGCTCCTCGCCAACCGTCAGGGTCAGTGCGCCGGCGTTGTCGAAAAAAGTGTCGGGGATTTCCAGCACACCTTTGGTCCCGACAATTTCCGAATAGACCCGTTTCTGGGCGTTGAATCCGCAGTTCAACGACGCCACCAGGCCCGACGGATATTTCAAGAGCGCCGAAAAAATCATGTCGATGCCATTGACGCGCACGCATTCGGCGGAAACGGATTCTGGAAGCGGGCCAGGACTGTCGGTTTTGCCGGATTGGCTGCGGGCGATTTCATCAGCCACCATGCCCGCGAAATTGACCGGGTAACAACCCACGTCGTAGAGCGCGCCGCCGCCCAACCCGGGTTTGAGCTTGATGGAAGCGGGATTGGCCAGCAAAAAACGAAAGGTCGAGCCGACAAATTTAATTTCGCCGAGCTCGCCGTTTCGCAGAACATCGAGCACTTTGCGGGTACGGTCAGTGTAGCGGTACATGAACGCTTCCATGAGCGTGACCTGGTTTGCGGCACAGGCAGCGATCATCCGGCGGCATTCCGCCGCGTTAAGGGCGATGGGTTTCTCGCAAAGAATGTGTTTGCCGTGTTCGGCGGCCTGGATGGTCCACTCGCAGTGCAATGCGTTCGGCAGCGGAATGTAAACGGCATCCACTTCGGGATCGTGCAGGAGTTCATCGTAGCCGTGATAGGTTTTGGGCACACTAAACCGCGTCCGACATTCGGCCAGTTTGGCCTCCTCGCGCGAGGCGATGGCATGAAACTCTGAATTGGGTGATCGCTGGATGGCGGGGATCAGGTTTTCACGGGCAATGCGCGCATAGCCAAGCACGCCCCAGCGGATAGCAGCAGGTTGAGCCGTCATGTCGTCGAAGTATGATTAGTCCACGCTCCGACTGTCACCAACATTTTCGGATCAAGGTTCGGGCCGGGCTGATTCTTGCGGGTACACGGAAGAGTTTCGGCTAGGCAGGCCATTTTTATGCCGATGTGGCTCAGCAGCGACAGGTGCTTGCGCACGGCCATGGCGCTTTCGCGCGAAGCGCATTGGAGGCACGCAAGTGCTCTCTCCGTCGGCCCCACTATTTGAGGGAAGAAGGCAGAATGAAGAATGATGAAGCTCAATCGACACGCCGCACGAAAAGACTAATTTTGTATGCATGCTCCTGCCTTGCACCATGCACTCGGAAAATCCCAAAAGATAACAAAAAGGCTTGGAACGCGGCCAGTGGCGCCAACAACTGGACTTGCCAGGGAATGGGGCCGGCCCCTTTAAGGGAGTGGCACGGTGGTGTGGCTAAACATCCATTGAATATCAACACTACCGGGATCCTGGATCGTGGTTCGTATATAAGCAACCGGAGGGCAGGTTTTCGGCGACCGCCACTTGTGCATCTCAGTATGGCCGTCGGCAAAGGTAAACACGCAGGCCCCATTATGGAAGCTGCCTGGCATGTCATTCCATTCGTTTGGGTTGTCCATTGAGGTGTGTAACCAGCCATCATTGATGGTATCGGGATTTTCATCCGCAAAGACCCAGAGCTCCGACGGCCCGGGGGCCCTTATGTCGCTTTCCTTGGTATAAGCCGCGTAGACGGGAAGCCAGTATTGGCCGGGGACCGCGCTGCCCTTGGCGAACATGTTCATCGAGACGCTTCGGACTCTTTGCACAAATCCGCTCGCGGCCTGCCCCGGTGACAGATACCGGTCGGCCGGGCATTTGTAGAGCTTGATTTGTTTCGTGTAGGGAAAGAGCAATCCATTAGCAATCAGTTGCGAGTTGGTATTGTCTGGCGAAGCCGTCCAATCCATCATGCCATACACCCAATTGGGGGTTTCGATAGGCTGGCCAGTCTCCGGGCCGGAAAAAACGGCCCAGCCATTGAAAACCCCGTTGTTGACAAGGCGGCCGGCATTGTCGTCGGCATAAAGACGCCAAGCCAGGCCCAACTGCCTGGAATTGCTCATGCAGACGATCCCCATGGCGCGCGTCTTGGCTTTCTCCAAGACCGGCAGCAAGAGCGCCGCCAAAATAGCAATGATGGCGATGACCACCAGCAACTCAATCAACGTAAACGCGAGATAATTGTGTCTTCGCGACGGTTTCATACACGTCGGTTTCGTGTTGCCTGACGTTCGAGGTAATTGGCATTGGCGACGGACGCAATTACGTCTTGATAGCGTTCCGCAATTTGGCCACAAGCGTCCCGATCGCCGCCCAGGCTGTCCGTCACCAGATCGGCATCGCTGAGTCTGCCCTTATGCATCGCCTCGCCTTTCATCCTATCACCTTATAGGCGACTGGGAAGCCTTAAGAGGTGACAGAAAAACGTCCGGGCTTGCCCCACGAGAGTGCGAGTCTCTCCGTCGGCCCCATTGCGCATCCGTGGTGAAATTACAATCATCCTCCGCTTCGAACGGAGAGTCTGCAGGTGGGAATCAATCCCTGCGACTTTGAGAATAAATCGTCTCAATTGGAAATTCAATCGGAACAATTCAGCCGGGTGCTTGCGTTTGGGGGCAGCGTTCATGTCGAATGGTTCCTGTCAGAATATGATCGCGCGTCCTCCGGTGTTTAACCAAACTGATTCCGTACGACCGGTTATGGCGAAAACGCAATATCAGACTGCGCCACTGAAGAGCAACAGGCTGCCGCCCGGCATTCCCTACATTATGGGGAACGAAGCAGCCGAGCGGTTCAGCTATTACGGCATGAACTCCATCCTGGTCATCTTCATGACGCAGTATCTAATGAACGCTCAAGGCCGGCCCGACCACATGACTGGTGCCCAGGCCGACGCCTGGTATCACACGTTCGTCTCCGCCGCCTATATTCTACCTATCCTCGGCGCGTTCCTCGCCGACGCGTTGTTTGGCAAGTATCTTGTAATTCTTCTGCTCTCCATCGTGTATTGCTTCGGCCATTTTACCCTGGCGATGAACGACACGCTATTGAGTCTCGCCCTCGGATTGGGCCTCATTGCCTTGGGCACCGGCGGCATCAAACCATGTGTCAGCGCCAATGTGGGCGATCAGTTTGGTGCGACGAATCAGCACCTGCTGCCACGCATGTTCAACTGGTTTTACTTTGCAATCAACTTCGGCTCGGCCTTTTCCACCATTCTTATTCCCGAATTGCTGAATCGGGTGGGCCCGAGGATTGCCTTTGGCGTGCCCGGCATTGCCATGGTAATTGCCACAGTGGTCTTCTGGATGGGACGCCGGAAATTTGTCCACATTCCGCCGGCTGGGCTGGGTAACTACGCGCGGGAACTTTTCCAACGCGAGAACCTCAAAGCGCTGTTAAATCTGCTGATCCTGGTTCCGTTCGCAGCAATGTTCTGGGCGCTCTGGCAGCAAAATTTCTCCTCCTGGGTGATTCAGTCGGAAAAGATGAATCGGCACCTGTTCGGTATTGATTGGCTGCCGGCGCAAATCCAGACCGTTAATCCCGTCTTCATCCTTATCCTGTTGCCGCTTTTTGCCTATGTGATTTATCCGACGGTCGGACGGTTCGTGAAGGTGACGCCGCTCCGGCGTTTTGGCGCCGGACTATGGGCGGCGGCCGGCGCGTTCCTGATTATTGCCTGGATCCAGACACGCATTGACGCGGGGCAACACCCCGGCATTCTTTGGCAAATCCTCGCCTTCGTCGTGCTCACCGCGGGCGAAGTATTGCTTTCGGTCACGCACCTGGAATTTTCCTACACGCAGGCGCCGAAGAAAATGAAGTCGCTGGTAATGTGCACGTATCTGGGCGCGGTTTCCCTGGGCAATGTGTTCACGGCGGCGGTGAACTTCTTCATTCAGAATCCGGACGGGAGTGTGAAACTGAAAGGCGCGGCTTATTTCTATTTCTTTGTGATCGTTATGGTGGCGACGGCTATCTTGTTCCTTTTCGTCAGTCAATTCTATCGCGGTAAAACTTACATCCAGGACGAGGCCGAAACCCAGCCGGCGTAACCCTCCTTTCACGAGCGGAATGGATGAATGTTTGGCCCAAAACAGGTTGACTTGAATCAATCGTGCTTGCTGAAAAACTGGCCCGATGGTTAATCTGCCTCGCAAAGGTAATAACGTTGGAAACTCTAAACACTGACTGGCCATGTCACGAAACTGGATTGCCATTTTCTTATTAGCGGCCTGCGTGGATTTATCAGCCGCCAATTCGTTCGAGCCACTGCTCCTGCGGTCCCCCACCTTAAGCCAGACCCAAATCGCTTTTGCCTACGGTGGCGAGATTTGGATTGTCAGCCGGAACGGCGGCGATGCGCATCGCCTCGTCACGGGCAGCGACCGGCTCGATGGTCCCATCTTTTCACCTGACGGAACGATGATTGCCTACACGGGTAATTACAACGGGAACGACGACGTCTATGTTGTACCCGCTGCGGGCGGCGAACCTCGTCGGCTGACTTATCATCCTGGTGCGGACGTCGCTATCGGCTGGACTCCCGACGGCAAGAATGTGCTCTTCACGTCACAGCGGGCCAGTTATTCGGATCCCAGACAATTTTTTACCATGCCGGTCGGCGGAGGATTTCCGGTGGAACTCCCGTTGCCCATGGGATCCGCTGGCTCGTATTCTCCTGACGGTACGCACCTCGCCTACGTGCCGATTTTTGAGTGGGAGCCTGACTGGAAACAATATCATGGCGGCCAGACCACGCCCATCTGGATTGCGGACCTGGCGGATTCCAGCATTGTGAAAATCCCGCGCAACAATTCGAACGACAAAAATCCCATGTGGGTTGGCCACACCATCTATTTCCTGTCCGACCGCAATGGCCCGGTCACGCTGTTTGCCTACGACTTGAACACGAAAAGAGTCACGGAAGTCGTACACAACACTGGTTTCGATATCAAATCCGCCGGCGCCGGACCCGGTGGCATCGTTTATGCACAGTTCGGCTCGCTTCACATTTACGACTTCGCCACTCGCACCGAACATGAAGTCCGCGTACGGATTGCTGCCGATATGCCGCAATTAAGCCCGCACTTCGAGAAGATCAAGGCTGACGACATCCGGAACCCTGGTATTTCACCGACCGGGAAACGTGCCGTGTTCGAGGCGCATGGTGAAATTTTCACCATGCCGGCTGAAAAAGGCGATATTCGGAATCTGACTCGCAGCCCGGGTGTGGCCGACCGCGACCCGGCGTGGTCGCCAGACGGCAAGTCCATCGCCTGGTTTTCGGACGAATCGGGTGAATATGAGTTGTGCATCCGGGACCAGGACGGGTTGGGTAAAGTTCGCGAGATAACACTCGACCAGCCACCGTCGTTTTATTACAGCCCAACCTGGTCGCCCGACAGCCAAAAAATCGCCTACTCCGACATGCGGCTCAACCTCTGGTACGTTGACCTCACCAACGGCGTTTCCGTGAAGGTGGACAAGGACTACTACGATGAAGGGCCGTCACCGTTCAATATCGTCTGGTCGCCCGACAGCCGCTGGCTGGCCTACAACCGTATCCTGCCGAATAATCTGCACGCCGTATTCGTCTATTCGCTGGAGAAGAAAAAGAGTACGCAAATCACCGATGGAATGAGCGACGCGCTCAATCCGGTCTTCGATAAAAGCGGCAAGTATCTTTACTTCGTCGCCAGCACCGATTTTGGCCTGACCGCGGGTGACAGCGACATGACGGGCATCGCGCGACCGGTGACCTACAGCGTTTATGCCGCCGTGCTTCGCAAAGACCTGCCCTCGCCCGTCGCTGCCCAAAGCGATGAGGAAAAAGTGGACGACTCGAAATCTGGCGACTCGCCGCAGATGGCCGATGACACCCTCTCTGCCACTAACAGCACTACCACGGCATCCACTGAGAAGAGCGGGAAAGAAAACAAGAAGTCGGAAAAGGAAAAACCAGCCACGGTCACGATTGATTTTGAGAATATCGGACAGCGCATCGTTGCGCTCCCCATTCCGGCCCGAAATTACGTGCGTTTGCAGACGGGAACGAACGGCACTGTTTTTCTGTCGGAGGGACCTGCAGTCGCCAACACCGGTGAACCTGTAACTTTCAGCATCCACCGATTTGATCTCGAAAAGCGGAAGACGGAAAAGATTCTGGACGACATCAAAGCCTTTGCCCTGTCCGCCGATGGCGAGAAGATGCTGTATCGCAAAGGTGACACTTTTTATATCACCGATGCCTCCAAGGCGCCCGAAGACGGAAAGGGCGCGCTAAAGATGGATGACATGGAAGTGTACGTTGACCCGCCGGCCGAATGGCGGCAGATGTATCACGAGGTCTGGCGCATCGAACGCGACTTCTTCTATGACCCGCACTTCCATGGGCTGAATCTGGAGGAGGCTGAACTTGTCTATGCGCCGTTCCTTGACCGGGTGGCCAGCCGGGACGATTTGAACGATTTGTTCCGTGAAATGATCGGCAATCTTGTAGTCGGCCACCTGTGGGTGCGCGGCGGCACGGAACCGGACATCCAGAAGGTCAATGTCGGATTGTTAGGCGCCGACTACGAAATCGCCAACAGCCGCTACCGGTTCAAACGCATTTACAACGGTGAGAATTGGAACCCGAAACTCCAGGCGCCCCTCACGCAGCCCGGCGTCAATGTCAAGGAAGGCGAATACCTCCTGGCGGTCAACGGGCGCGAACTCACCGCCACCAACAACCTCTATCAATTCTTCCAGGAAATGGCGGGCCGGCAGACTGTGCTCAAAGTCGGCCCCAATCCGGACGGTTCGAAGTCGCGCGAGGTGACGGTGGTACCCGTGGACAGCGAGTTTGAGTTGCGCAATCTGGCGTGGATCGAAGAAAACCGTCGCAAGGTGGATGAGCTGACCGGAGGCCGGGTTGCCTATGTGTATCTGCCGGATACGTCTTTCAACGGCTATAAGAACTTCAACCGCTATTTCTTTTCACAAACCGACAAGCAGGCCGCCATCATTGATGAACGCTTCAACCACGGCGGCTGGCTGGCGGATTACATCGTGGACTACCTCCGCCGTCCCATCCTGAACCGGGTCGCGACCCGGGAAGGCCACGACATTTCCGAACCGCTCGGCATTTACGGACCAAAGGTGATGCTCATCAATCAGTTTGCCGGATCCGGCGGCGATGCGTTGCCGTGGTATTTCCGCAAATTGAAAATCGGTCCGCTGATTGGCGAGAAGACGTGGGGCGGCCTGGTCGGCATTGGCGGGTATCCTTCTTTGATGGATGGCGGCACGGTCATGGCGCCACGTTGGGCCATCTACGGTCTGGAAGGAAAGTGGGAGGTCGAGAACCACGGCATCGCGCCGGACGACGAAGTTCCGATAGACCCCAGGCTCGTACAAGAGGGGCACGATCCCCAACTCGAAGAGGCGGTTAAAGTGGTCATGGAACTCCTCAAGAAAAATCCGCCGCCGGAATATCCGCGTCCGCCTTACCCGGATTATCATCAAAAACTGCCGCCGCCACCGTGAGTTCGCGGTTTCGGAAGGCGCATTTCCAACGCCTTGCCGCGGATTTTTCCGTGGGATGCGTCAAGACCGGATAACTTATCAGCGAAGAGGCATATCTGGGTCTGGTTGGCAAGAAGGCGACCCGGTTGCAATTCCCCCCTTCAGTAATTGGTGCAATCGGTCAAGACCGCGCGCCAGGCGTGATTTGACGGTGCCGATGGGCACTCCCAGAATTTTGGCGATTTCGATGTAGGAATAATCCTCCAAATAATACAGTACGACGGGCGCCCGGTAGATTTCGGCCAGGCACACCAAGGCTGGGAGCACCCGTGCCGTGTCGGGGTGATACAGGAGCGGCGGCAGCACGGTTGGAAGTTCTGTGACCACTTGCTCCAGCTCGACATGAGGAAAACGGTCCTGTTTCCGCCGCGCCATGAGGAATTCACGATGGAGGGTGGTGAACAGCCAGGTTTTCACTTTCGATTCATCGCGCAACTGGTGGCCTTTGGCCGCCCAGATGCAAAAGGTTTGTTGGGTAAGATCGCCAGCATCCGCCTCATGACGCGTCAGGCTAAATGCAAAAAGGTATAGCGGCTGGTAATAACGAGCCACCAGGGATTCAAAATTCTTGCCTTTTGCCAAATGCGCCACTTTGAGTAAGAGCCAGCAACGGGTTGGTTGTTCCCCGCCAATCGTTTGCTGCCGGAAGCCTTTCCATATGCAAGACTGCAAAAGCCAAAGCAAACTTGAAAAATGCTCTGCAAGTTTTCAGAAACCCAAAGCAGATTCAATCAGCGTTTTGCAAATTCAAATTAGTGCAAACACCGTTGCCGAAAGGCGTTGCAATTTTGATTCATGTTTCTGCAAATTGAAATGACGTACAACAGCGGTGAGACAGAATTTTCAGAACGGAGTTAATGGGTTGTCTAAGTCAGATGCTGACCTGTTCAAAAAGGAGCAACTATGTGTCGCTACCGGGGTTTCGCCAAATTTCACATAGTCGGCATGGTCTGTGAACATAATGTAAGCGCGGACGAATAAAGTATTTGCTCAAAATGAGTCAGGTCTTCGGCGCCTGTCCTTCATAGTTCCAACCGTTTCTCGTCGACCCTCATGCGCTGTCATCTACCCGACCCTCATCCCCTGTCACTTGGCCAGTGAGGACTGACCCGTTTACGCACCGAACAGGGTGGCGGAAACCTCGGCTATGGCGGCTTCCAATTGTGATTCCGTCTCATACGGATCGTTCAGGTAGTGTTTATCGGATGTCCAGAACATAGGTTTTATGAAACTAAAGATTAGCGAGCGCAGCGGTGAGTGTGGCCTCCAGCGCTTGAATTACCTTCACCGCATCCTCGGCCTCTTTAGTGTAGATTGGAGTCACACCAGCATGTGAAGCTGGGTTAAGGATACGATCTTTTATATTTATGACATCATCCAATATTTTTATTGCGGTAACTTGCTTGCGGGACGCTTCGGTCAATAGGTCTATGATGTTTTGCTGAAGGTTCGCTTTGGCTCCGATTAGTTTTGCAATAATCCTTCCCTTCTCCTTCTTCGATGCCACAGCGAATTTGGCGGGGTCAATTTCATCGGGAGAAAACAATGCTAAAAGTTCGGCAGGGCTGAAATGACTTTGTAAAAGCTCGGCAAATTTGGTGTGGCCTGAAAGCACCAAGAGATGCCTTGCCTCTGAAATCTTTTGGGCCAAGGAAGCGAATTTTCCGTTTTCGAAAAGGCTGGCCAAACCCCGCTTGGCTTTTGCTGCTTTGATAAAGGCCTCAAGATTTGCCTCAACACATTTTCTCAACCGGTTGCCACACTCACTGAGTTGATCGTTTGCAAGATACTCCTGCGCCATTTCTAAATCTGATTTGACGTTCTCAAAGTGGGGACCCTTTTTCGCGTTACCAGTTATCTTGCGAAACAGCCAGTTATGATGATCATAACCAATATAACGCCGTGTTTCCTGGAAGAAGCCAAGGTCGTGGGTGAGAATTACCTTCTGGTAGTTGGCAAAAGCGGGTGAGAGAAGTATTTCAACAACTTCCATCCGATTACTCATGTCGAGACTGACCAGAAGGTCGTCAAGAACGAGAAGTTTTAGATCGGATTCGTGAAGGTTGACGAGTGAGGCGGCGAAGCGTACGGAAAGAGCCAGTTGGGTCAGCTTGGCCTCATTCAAAAATGATTGCGGGCGGGTGATGACATTGCCATCAATTTGAAGGTGAAGCTCTATGACCGGATCCTTGAAATCACTGGTTTGTAGATTTGTCCCAGTGAAAGACGGTGGTATGGTGACTCCCAGTATGAGTTTTACAGGTGTCGGATCACCGTCCGAAAAATTCTGGTCATAGAACGTCTGTGCCGCAGTGCTAATATCATTGACAACACCATTTAGGGTGGCAGCAAAAGCAGCCGTATTCCGCTGAAAATCAGAATAGGCATCAGTGCCCGCCAAGCCCGAGTAATTGGATGGGTTTGGAGTTTTAGACTTTATTTTGTCCCACATGTCTTGTGGCGTTTGGGTGCCTGTTCCCGTCGAGACACAAAACGGCAGAATCTCCTCCTCGAATAATGGCCAGAGATTAAATTTCTCGGAGTTTCGGAAATCGGAAAATCCGAAAAAGAAGCGATAAGTGATGAAATCGCTGGCGAGGTCACCTTTGAGGATGGCTGGTTGCTGGTGTGTGTCGTGGGCGACTTGGCTAATTCGATATGGCGTGTCGATATTAGTTGTAGTATCGCGGAGAGTCATTGCGATTTCGCCAGGCTTTGGCTTTGGCTCCTTTTGTTCGTGGAAATTGAGCAGGTTTTCCATTCCCGCAGGATCGAAGTATTTGGCGATGGATCCTTTTGGTTGCTTCCGGGCGCTTTGGAGGAATGTGTAGAGCGCCCAGTAGAGCGAGGATTTGCCGGAGCCGTTTGCGCCGTAAACTAGGAGATGGCGACCTTCGAGATCGAGGGCAAACTCCCGGAAGGCTTTGAAGTTCCGGATTTCGATGCGATGCAGGCAAGATTTCACACCTTGCCCTCCGCTTTGATGACGGCGAGCAGATCGGGGCTGTCGGCGGTGAGGCGGAGAAGACGGTTCCGAATCTTGGATGACGGCGCGTTGAGGGTGCGGTGGAGTTGGGTGAGAAACTCGTGCTGCATCGCATCGCTGGCGGTCGCGTCGTAGGCGGCGAGGGACGGGGCAAGGTCATCGAGAAAAAGCAAATCGCGCTTGGCCATGTGGTCGCGGAAATAACATTCCATTACGCAGGCATCAATAAGGTCCTCAAAAAAACCAGCGTCCGGCCTGGCAAAACGTTTAGCGAAATGCACAAAATCCACCAGTTTGCTGAAAAGTGTCTCAACATTATTGGACACTTTAGGAATTGGGAGTCTTACCAAATGCCCCTTCTTTATTTCAGCCAGTGCTTCACCTTTTTCTGGGTTAATGCAATTCTGATAATACCAGTTTAAGACGTTAGAGTTTATTGCACAAAGAATATAAGGCATTGGAGTTTTCGGTGATTTTGGAACAACAGTAAACATGTTGTTCATCACGACGAATTGCGCTGTATCAAGTGCCGCGATTAGGCTGTCACCTGTCTGCCTGACGACAATTTTGATAGGCGCGTCGTAGTTGGCAGTGTGTCTTGGCTCTGCAAGCCAATCGCCAAACTTAATCCAAAAATCATTGTTCCACAGGATTTGGAAGCGATTAATTAATCGCCCTCTGAGTAAAGGTCGAAATGCCTTTGATATTCTAGTTTCAGATGTAAATGGTTTGCCATCCACGATTTCACGCGTTTGCTTCGGATTCCCCTTGCCTACTTGATAAGGTTTGCATCCAGGTGTGATTTCACAAAGATGGTCCAATGTTTGGTGGTTTTCGATCAATGACGAGATAGCCTTCAACTCCGGAGTGAGTGCTATACTGATAGGCTTTCCCTTGTTAGCTGCCCATTGTGATTGCTCTTGTAGATAAGCGTCGTGGAAGCCTTGTTGGTCGAAATGGCGAACAGGAAACGTGTTATTCGTCTCAGTGGCTTTGGTATGTATGAGTATGGTGTTGTCAACGACTGCAGCGAATACTTTCTCCTTTACGTCAACTAATGAAAGGATGACGCTATCATTGAATATATGCATCCTTATTGATTTCAGCATTATGCTGGGAAGCCATGTATTCGGAAGAATAAGGGCTTGGACTCCACCTCTTTTGAGCAGTTGGAGACCACGTTCGATGAAGAGAAGATAGGTGTCGAGTTGGTAATCTTGATGGTGGTAAGCCGTGTCAATTGACTTGCGGGTGCCTTCTGAGATTTCGGCCCCAAAAGGTGGGTTGCCAATGACAACATCGAAGCCGCCAGCCAGTGAGAGCCCGAACATCCAATGGGGGTCAAAAAAGTCTGCGCTGGATTGCGGGTCAAAGGGATCCCATTCGGCTAGGTGTTTTGATTTCGCTGGAGACATGAGACTTTCGGCAAGGATTCTGGCCAATTCGTTGCGCAGTGTTTTGACTTTGCGCTGAAGCGTAAGCTTTTGGTCTCGGCGCTGGATGGAAAAATGGCTGTGGTAGAGGGATTCAATTTCCTTCTCAATTTGGCCCACGCGCGGGTCAACCAGCAAAGTTTGCTCCATCTCCGGCAAGCCGATGAGCGTATCGGCGGCGACGAACTTGGTTTCCAGGTTGGGCAGTGGGCGAATGCCCAGGTTCTCCTTCTTGTTGCGGTTTGTTTTCTGATCGCAAACGAGAGAAATGAAAAAGCGGAGCTTGGTAATCTGGATGGCGATAGGCTGGATGTCCACGCCATACAGGCAGTTTTCGATGAGGTAGAGTTTACGACCGTAGTCGTCGTTATTGTCCTGAAAGGCGCTTTCCAACTCCTCACGCATGGGGGCGGAATCAAGCTTCGCAAGCTGGGTCTGCTTCCAGCGTTCGTTGTCGTGATCCAATTTGCCGAGGATATAGACCAGTTTGTGGAGAACGCCCATGGGAAACGCCCCGGAGCCACAGGCCGGATCGAGAATTTTAAGCGCGTCAATGGCGGCGATGAGACAGGACACCTCAGCGGCAGAGAAGGCGTGCGCTTTTTCGGTATAGGCAAAGAGGAGATCCAGACCGGCGCTGGCATCGCTTTCCTTCAGGCCAGCCTTTTCCACGAGGGCGCGGGTGAGGTAAGCCTTGAGTGATTCGTCCACCATGTATTCCACGATGGGGCGCGGGGTGTAGAACGAGCCGGTCTGCTTGCGGGCGGTGGTTTTGGTTTCCTCGTTGTAGGAAGCGAGGAGATTCTCGAACACTTTTCCGAGCAGTTCGGGATCGAGCGCGATTTCCTGATCAATGGGAGTATTCTCAACGATGGTGAATTTGTAGCGATTCAGGATGTGAATGAGGCCGGAGACTTTTTCGGCCTTGCGCTTGGTGTCACCGTAGGTTTCGGCGAGATTGACGGTTTCCTCACTGCCGAAGAATAGCCGGTTGGGAACCGTCGGTCGCTTTTTGGCGTTCCGAGAGAAGCCATCGAGGTAACGTTTTTTGTCGGTGCCATCCTCGGTGCGGTCAAGACACTCGAAGAGGCCACCATTCAGAAAGGGGATGCCCTCGAATTGGGAGAGCGCAGTCGCCGGATCACGGAAAAGTGATTCGTAGCGATAGAGGTTATTGATGTCGTAGGTAGTGCGGTTTTTTTGGAATCCTTCGTCCCTGGCAAAGAAGCGATAGGGATTGCCCTTGCCATCCTTGCCCATGCGCTGGTTCAACGTGGCGAAGAAAAGGTTCTGGAGGATGGCCTGATAGTAGGAGGAACTGCCATCGCCGAAGTCCGTAAGGATGGTTTTGATGTCCATGGGGTGGAACAGTTTCTCCGGAATGAGGCTTTTTTCCTTAAGAAACCAGCAGAAGATGAGGCGCGTCAGGAGACGGATGAGGCCGGTTGCGCGGCGTTTTTCGTCGTCTTTTTCGAGGTCGGCGGGAAATTCCACCTGCGGGAGCGCCCAGAAATACCAGTTGGCCAGTTCGAGGTAGAAGCGTTCGTTCAGCAGCTCGATGTTGAAAATCTGTTCCCAAGCGGCGTGGAGCGTGTCGAAGTCCGTGATCGGTTTCTTCTGCGGGTGGACGAGATTGGGTAATGCCAGCGAAGCGAGGATGTCGAGATGACCTGTGTGCGGCTGGGCAAATTTGATCTCACGGATGAGCGTCACCTTGCCAAGCACGTCCTTGCTCTCGTCAAGCTTGCTCATCCGCCGGTTGATGACTGCGATGGTGAGGAGCTCTTGATGCTTGAAAAACACCATGACGGGCATGGGGAAGATGCGATTGATCTGGCGGGCAATCGCCGAAAATTTGCCGCGCGCATAATCACTGCCCTTCAGTTCGATGGCGATGAAAACATAAGATTTTAGGAGACCGGCTTTGACTGAGGTATCGGTGAAGAGACTGGATTCGCGGCTGAGTTCCTGATCCGTGAGTTGGAAAAGCAAGTCAGCGGTCTTCCACTCGGAAACCAATGCCTTGGCTTGGTCGAAAACGCGATCGATGCTAGTGGCCGAAAATAATTCGAGAAAGGCTTTGGGGGTGGAAGCGGAGCCGGCCAACGAGCGGTCAGAGCGATAGCCGAGGGTGTCGAGGAGCTGGCGGGCGGCCTCCTTGAACGGGCGGCTTTGGAAGGCGGCGAGCGCTTTGGTGACGGTGATGCGATCGGACATGGCGTTTTATTTTTCGGGCTGGAGAATGACGAGCCATGTGACCAGCTCAAAATCGGCAGTTTCGCGAGCCTGTTCCTGCAGGTTGGGTATTACAAAGTCTCGGCTGGTTTGCAGACCGGCGGCGACACGCTTCTGGAATGTCTTGGAGATGGAATCCACGGCGGCGACGAGCAGTTTGTTGTAGAGCTTCATATCCGCGCCGTTGTGGGTCTCGGCGTCGAACAACTGGCAGAGTTGTTCGTAGGCGGCCGCCTTGCCGGAGCAGAGCAGCCGGTAGATTTCGAGAATCTGCTTGGGTTGAGCAAAACCGAAACGCACCGTGCCGTCGTCGCGCACAAAAGCGAGATAATAGGGCTGGAGCGGATTGACCGTATCGCCCCTTTTTGCTTCGCCCTTTTGTTTCAAACAAAACACAACACCCGGTGCGATGATTTGCTGTTCCGGGTGCGGTGGGACGACGGCGTAAAGTCCAAGCGGCGCATCTTCCAGCAACTTGCGATTGGCTTCGATGTATTTGCTTAACTCGATGCGGAAGTCGTCGAGCGTGAATTCATTTAGGGCGACGCTCTCGCTGAAATCTTCGAGGTCGAGGACTTCCTCGCGCAGCCGGAGCAGTTGCTTGTCGCGGTAGCGCATGTCCTCATGGATCAATTCTTCAATCTCATCGGTCTTGAGGATGTTGTCTTCAAACGTGGCGGCAATGTCCACAAGCGCCATGCGCGCCTCGACGCGATTCTTAAGATTGACGTATTTCTCCAAATCCTGCGTGGGCCAGAAATTCACCAACTGGACGGTTTGGTTCACACTGCCAATACGATCAATCCGGCCAAATCGTTGAATGATGCGAACGGGATTCCAGTGGATGTCGTAGTTGACGAGGTAATCGCAGTCCTGAAGGTTCTGGCCCTCGGAAATGCAGTCCGTGGCGATGAGCAAATCAATCTCACCGTTCTGTGGCATGGACGGTATCTTGTCGCGGTTTTTGGAGCGCGGTGAAAAGTTGGTGAGGATTTGATTGTAATCCGTCTTGCCGAACGTGGTGTGATTGCCGCCACCGCCCGTGACCAGCGCGATGTGAATACCAAGTTCTTTGTGCGCCCAGGAAGTCAGCACAGTAAAGAGGTAGTTGGCCGTATCCGCGAACGCAGTAAAGACAAGCACCTTCTTGTTCAATTCGCCGCGTTTGTTCGTGGTGGGGTCTTTGACCTTGCGCTCAATGAGTTGTTTCAACTCTTTGAGCTTCGCGTCGCGCTCCGGGGTAACGGCTTCGGCAGAGGAATGAAGCAAGCTAAGTTGCTGCTTGTCCCGCTGAAGGTCTTTCAGCCACTTGTCGAGATGAAGATGCTCCAAACGATATTTGAACTTGCCGCCCACTTCCATCGGATCATCGCCTTCGGCTTCCGCTTCGGGAATAGCGATGTTCAATTCCAGTTCTTCGGATTCCGGGTTCTGATTGGGCGTGGCTTGATAATTCCGAATCTTCCGCTCCAGGTCTTCAATCTTGCCTATCGTTCGCCCCATAGTGATTTCAAATGATTCCACGGAACTTTCGAGGCGTTTGAGGAAATTCATCTTCATCATGCCGACGAGGAACTTTTCGCGGTCGGCCTGGCTGAACGGGTCGCTGGAATGAGTTTGGTAGAGCGGCAGTTTCTTAAAATCCTCTTTGAGGTAACGTGACGGCGCGAACAGCGAAAGTTTGTAACCGCCGATTTCGTCATTGAGTTTGTCATAAGAAAGGAAGCGGCGCTGCAAATCAATATCCGGGAAAATGGACACAGGTTTGAGTCGTTCTGGAAATCCGCCAAGCGCGGCGAGGCTGCTTTTGTAGTAGCGCAAGATGTGTTTACGCGAGCGGGCAATGGTCAGTTCGTCGAGCAGTTTGAAAAACGCGGAACTGAGTTTTTCGAGGAGGTCTTTAGTTTTGCGTTCGCCGGATTGTTTTTTTGCCCATACGGTGAACGTTTTTTGTGCGACGGCGAGCGTGTCCTTCAGGCTGCCGATGCCGACGGTGTCTTTGAATGCGGCGTCCTCGCCTTCGGTGAGAAAGTAAATTTGATTGCGCAGGTCGCGCAGGTCGTTGTTGACCGGCGTGGCGGAGAGCAAAAGCACCTTGGTTTTAACACCGCTCTTGACGATGTCATCCATCAGCCGTTGGTAGCGGCTTTTGCGGATAATCTTGCCTTCATCATCCCGCGTGCCGGGGGTGTTATTGCGAAAGTTGTGAGATTCATCAATGACAACAAGGTTGAAATTGCCCCAGTTGAAATTTTCCAGATTGATGTCGCCGGAGTAACCGCCGTCCCGGCTCAAATCAGTATGCGAAAGTACGGTGTAACCAAACCTGTCAGCAAGGAAGGGATTGAGCGGGCTATTGATGTGCGCCTGATAAACAGTCCAGTTCTCCTTGAGTTTTTTTGGACAGAGAACCAGCACCTTGTCGTTTTTGAGTTCAAAATACTTGATGACGGCCAGCGCCTCGAACGTTTTGCCCAAGCCAACGCTGTCAGCAAGGATGCAGCCGTTGTGTTTGAGAATCTTGTTTATCGCACCTTTGACGCCGTCGCGCTGGAACTCGAAAAGAGCCTGCCAGATGCCCGTGTCCACGATTTTGATGTTCTGGTCGAGCAACCCGCCTTTTTCCTGATCGGCGAGGAAGTTTTCAAAAACGTGGAAGAGGGTTTTGAAATAAATAAATTCGGGCGCGTGGTTTTGGTAGAGCTGGTCAAGATATTGCAGAACTTCCAGCTTCACGTCCTCGACGAGTTCTGTTTCATTCCAGAGCTCATCGAACCAGGTTTTCAAATCGCGGCGGTCGCGGGTGCTGTCCACCTCCAGATTCAATTCGATATTGTTGTTGCCCGCGCCGAGACCCAATCCGCGTACTGTGAAATTGGAACTGCCCAGGATGGCTTCCTCCACGCCGGCATTGGCGATGTGATACATCTTGCCGTGCAGGAGTTGGGCGTGCCGGACGGATCGAATTTCCACCTTTTGGCGTATCCAGTCGGCACAATCGCGGGCGACGCGCTTTTGTTGCAAGACATTGGCGAGATGCAAGCCGGCGCCATCAATGATGAACGCTTTCTTTTCCGTTTTGTCTGGGTCCAGCGATGCGATGAAACGCGGTTCGCCAAAAAGGAAATCGAGATGCTCGATTTTGTCGAGTTGGTCCTTGAGGGCTTCGTAGGCGTAAATCGTGAAGTAGGCGGAGACAACCGAGAGCCGCGAGCCGGTCTGTAACTTGGACTTGAGAAAATCAGCGACGTTGCCACGTCGGTGGTTGTCCCTGATGCCCGAGTTTGTCGAGGGTGTTGACGATTTACTGACTTTTCCCATACCCATGCAGATTCGACAGCATCGTAAGCCGCAGCGGATTTTAGGCAATTGCAAAACCGCGTAAAGCTTCCAACTTCGCCGAGGCTTCGATGGACAGGTCGCCACGCTGTGTAACACCGAACATCGAACATCGAACATCGAACACAGAACGTCGAACGCGGATCCTCCTTCGCCGAGGCTATGGAGGACAGGGGGGCAGGGGACGGAAGGTGGAAGGCGGGCTGCGTAAAGCTTCCAACTTCGCCGAGGCTTCGATGGACAGGTCGCCACGCTGTGTAACACCGAACACCGAACACCGAACATCGAACACCGAACATCGAACATCGAACACCGAACACCGAACATCGAACATCGAACATCGAACACAGAACGTCGAACGCGGATCCTCCTTCGCCGAGGCTATGGAGGACAGGGAGGGCAGGGGACCTAAACGGCGAAGGCTGAAGACCAGAAGTCAGAAGACGAACATTGATTCAACGTCTGTCGAAAAACCCTTTATTTTGATGGTGCCGACGGAGGGGGTCGAACCCACACATCCTTACGGATACCAGATTTTGAGTCTAGCGCGTCTGCCAATTCCGCCACGTCGGCACGTGACCATTGAATATATTTTGTCGGCCGCCGAAGTAAACAAGTTTCAACGCGCGTAACCAATGGTTCCAACTCGTAGCCGCCGACGTGAGCCGGCTTAAATTGAATCAAATGGTGAGAAATGAGCGGACTCACGTCCACTGCTACAAACGGATTTCATCGCAAGGAACGGCAATGCTTTCCGCCGCCAGTGGCGTTCCAACGGCGCGGCCAGCGGCTGGCGTCGGCGAACGGAAGTTAACGCCAAGGTCTGGTAGTGCCTAATTTTCAGGGACATTTGCAGAACGCCGGTGCTGACTAATGCGCATCTTGCGTTATCCTTCTCGTGTACCATTAATTTTAAATCAAAACTGCTGTTCAAACATCTGCTTCGCAATAATTCAGAAATCTTTATGAGAAACCATCGCCTGACCGTTTTAATTTTCCTTCTCGCTTTTGGAGTCGTTCTGCCCGGTCACGCCACCGTGCTGGTCAGTAACGTCTGGAACACCGGCGTGCGCACGTATCCGGCATATAATGACACGAATTCGCCGTACTCGGAGATGGGCGTTGATTATAATTCCAGCGGCGATTTCGAGTCCGCGTGGTTTAACGGTGGTAGCGGCACGATGACGCCATCCACCGGGCATCTGGTCACCACGGTCACTTCCAGCAGCTCTTCGTGGACGACTTATTTTACCACCGAGTCGAATCCGGTCACTTTGTCCGGCGCGGGCGATGAATTGAAAATCACTTGGATATTTACGCCTTCCGGCGTTGCCACCAGCGGCACCAGCCAGAACTTCCGTCTGGCGGTGGTGGACAGTCCCTCCGCCGCGCGATTGACCAGCGACGGCAGCCCGGGCAGCAGCACGTACGCGGGCTATGCGATGTTCATGAACATGGCCACGACGCTGGGCAGCAGCAGTTCATTCCAATTGATGGACCGGAACGCACCCGGGACCAGTTCCGCCTTTCTGTCTTCCAGCGGCAGTTGGACCGGCGTGGCCAATGGCGCCGGGAAAAATGTGACCGGCTACACCAGCGGCACGAACTACACCTTTGTCATGACGTTTACCCGCAATGCCTCAAACGGTCTAGACATCACGGCCACGATGACGGGTACTAATTTTAACAATACAAACAGCGCGACCGTTTCGTACAGTGACAGCGCGCCGAATACGTTTACCTTCGATACGTTTGGCGTCCGACCTTCCGATGCGGTGGATTCGGCGGCTTCCTTCGACACAACGCTTTTCGAGGTGGAATTCATTCCCGGCGCCACGCCGCCGTCGGTTACCACCGACCCGCAGGACCAGACGGTTCTGGTTGGCCAAAATGCCAATTTCAATGTTCTGGCCAGCGGCACATTCCCTTTGGGTTATCAATGGTATTATAACACCAACACCGTGTTGACGAATCAAACCGGTTCCACGTTGACCGTAACCAACGCGCAGCTTACAGACGCGGGCGGATACTCAGTGATCGTATCGAACGCTTACGGCCTGGCGACCAGTGCCGTGGCCCAACTGACGGTCAACGTTCCGGATCAGCCCTCGATCATTACGCAGCCGCAGGACCAGAACGTTTCCCCGGGAGGAAACGCCACTTTCACCGTCACCGCCGGGGGCAGCGAACCGTTAAGTTACCAGTGGTATTTCAACACCAATACGCTGTTGGCCAATGCCACTGATCCCACTTTGACCATTACCAATGTTCAACCGACCAACGCCGGCACCTATTCGGTGACCGTCAGCAACGTTGCCGGGGGCATCACCAGCTCCAATGCGGTTCTGACTATCAACACTAATCCCGTGGCGCCGGTCTTTACTTTGCAGCCCGCTTCACAGGTGGTGTTGATCGGAGGCACTGCCAGTTTTACCGCCTCGGCCGCCGGCACTGCAGCCCATCAGTTATCAATGGAGCAAGGACTCGACGCCGATTCCCGGCGCGACTTCGTCCACGCTGACCTTGACGAACGTGCAGTCCACCGACGCGGGGAGTTACACGGTCACGGCTTCCAACACCGTCAGCACGGCGACCAGCAGCGCGGCGATATTGACGGTGACTACGACCGTGCCGGTGGCCAATTCCGATTATAACCTGGTTGGCTTCGGCCAAAGCACCACCGGCGGCGGCGTGATTCCCGACACCGACCCGGCGTATCGCAAAGTTTACACGGCGCTCGATTTCGCCAACGCCCTGCAGTCTGCCTACAAGACCGCCGGCTCGGTCAAGGTCATCGAGATCATGAACGATTTGAGCCTGGGTTGGAACGAGGTCGGCGCGACGGTGCAGGCCGTCGGGCCGTTCCGCGCGAACACCGCGCCGTTGCTGCACCCGGTTCTCCTGAACGTCGGCGAGAGTCTGATTGACATCAAGCCCAGGAGCGGACTCACCATTTTCTCCGCCAACGGCGCGACCATCAAGCATTGCAACTTCAACATCAAAAGCTGCAGCAACGTCATCGTTCGCAATTTGAAGTTCGACGAGAACTGGGAATGGGACGAAAGCACCAAGGGCCAATACGACCGGAACGATTGGGATTTCATCACGCTCGGCAACGGCGGCGCGGTGAGCAACATCTGGATTGACCATTGCACCTTCACGAAATCCTACGACGGCATCGTGGACACCAAGGCCGGCTGCTCGGCCATCAACCTTTCGTGGTGCAAATACACCGGCGACGACGGCGCCACCAACACCAACAGCTGGGTCTGGCAGCAGATCAACTCGCTGGAATCGAACAGAACCAGCTACGCCATTCTATAATTTCCTGCGCACGCACGGTTTCAGCACCACCAACATCGTGACGATCATCCAGGGACACGACAAGACCCACCTGGCGGGCCAGAACGATCTGGACTCGAACAACGCGACCATCACGATGACGTTCCATCACCTGTGGTTGAACAGCGTGTGGGACCGTTGCGTGCCGCGCCTGCGCGCCGGCAACGTGCATGATTACAACATTTACGTGGACGACACTTCGGTGCTGGCCGCCAAGCGCCTGCGCAATTCGATTGCGGCGACCATGAGCACGGCGGACCAAAACACGCTGAACAACACCTACAGTTTCAATCCGCCCATCAACGGCGCCATCTCCACCGAGAACGGCGCGTTGCAGGTTGAAAAATCGGTTTACATTGATTGCCTCTGGCCGCTGCGCAACAACCAGACCGATCCTTCCAATCCCGCCTACACCGGCAAGATTCGGGCGCTCGACACCATTTACCAGTTCGACAGCACGGTCATCCGCGGCAACAGCACCGATCCCGGCAATCCGATGGGGCCGTCCCAGGCGCCCGTCATTCCCTTCTCGTGGAACCTGCCCGGCAACCAATTGCCTTACACTTATACCCGGATGACCCGGCTCAGCTTCAGGCCATCGTCACCAGCCCAACGGCCGGCGCGGGCGCCGGCGTGCTGACCTGGGCAAAAACCAATTGGTTGATGACCACCTATGCCGCCCACGGCGCCGTTCATCGTCGCGCACCCGCAGAACCAGACCGTCGCGCCCAGCAACAGCGTCACGTTCACCGTCGTGGCGGGTGGCAGCATGCCGCTGGCCTACCAATGGTATTTCAACACCAACACGCCGGTTGCCAATGCCACCAACTCCGGCTCTGACGCTGACCAATGTTCAAGCCACCAACGCCGGCACCTATTCCGTGGTCGTGACCAACGTGGCCGGTTCAACCAACAGCACCAATGCGGTGCTTGTTGTCGGAACCCTCAATTCGCCACCAACCCTTTCCCCGATTGCCGGACACCAATATTAACGCCGGGGTTACGCTCGTCATTGACAGTGTCGCAACGGACACGAACACGCCGCCACCGACATTGAACTTCAGTTTACTGAGTGCTCCTGCAAACGCCACGCTGGATACGAACAGCGGCGTTTTCACCTGGCGTCCGCTGGTCACCCAGGCGAACACCACCAACCCCGTCACCATCGAGGTGTCCGACAGCGGCATGCCCGGCCTTAACGCAACGCAGAGTTTCAACGTCACCGTCAATCCGTTGACCCAACCGAGCGTCACTTCATCCACGGTGGGCGGACAGTTGCATTTGACCGTGGCCGGTGAAGTGGGGCCGGATTACGCTGTGCAGGCCTCGACGAATTTGACCGGCTGGCAGACAATTTTTACAACCAATTCACCACCCACGCCTTTCAACTGGATTGACCCGAACACGAGCACTTTCCCGGTGCGCTTCTATCGGGTCGTTGCCGGGCCGCCGTTGCCTTGAAAAGGCGTCTCTTGCCTGAGGGAGATATCTGACGATATAGATTGGTGGGCGAGGCGGTTGACAAGCCGACGGTAGGGTCATCGCGCTGCGATGACCGGACGGCGCAGCGCGCCGTCCCTACCTTAAAAACATCTCGCGATTGGGGAATCGGCTCGCGGGTATCACCGCGGGGCGGAACAAGCTGCTTGCCTGACTTGGCGTTTTCGTTGGAGTTCACGCTTTAGCGTGCCTGGCCTGACAAGCTGAAGCTTGAACTCCAACGGGCGCCCGGAATGATTTGCCTTCCACGGCGGCTGGCGTTTCAATTGAGGCCATGATTGCCAAACGGGTCATTCCGTGTCTCGATGTCCACGCCGGCCAGGTCACGCGCGGCGTCCAGTTCGGCAAGGCCGAGGCGGGTGAACTTCGCAACGTCGGCGACCCCGTGGAACTCGCGCTCCGTTACAACGAGCAGGGCGCGGACGAAATGGTGTTCTTCGACATCACCGCCACTGCGCATGGCCGCAAGACGATGGTGGACGTGATCGAACGCGCCGCCGACCAATGCTTCATGCCGCTCACCGTCGGCGGCGGCATCAAATCCGTGGAGGACATGTTCACCATGCTGCGCGCCGGCGCGGACAAAATCAGCATCAACTCCAGCGCACTCGCCCGGCCCGAACTCATCCGTGAAGGCGCGGAAAAATTCGGCAGCCAGTGCATCGTCGTCTCCATCGACGCGAAAAAAGTCGGGCCGGACAAATGGGAGGTTTTTTCGCATGGTGGCCGCAAACCGACCGGTCTGGACGCCATCGAATGGGCCAAACGCGCCGTCGTCGCTCGGCTCGGGCGAAATTGTGTTGAACAGCATTGACGCCGACGGCACGAAGGCCGGTTTCGATCTCGTCATCACGCGGCGCATCAGCGAATCCGTGGGCGTGCCGGTGGTGGCCAGCGGCGGCGCGGGCACACTGGAACACATGGCTGCCGTGCTGCTCGAAGGCAAGGCCGACGCCGTGCTGGCCGCTAGCATTTTCCATTTCGGCACCTTCACCGTCGGCGATGTGAAGAAGTTTTTGCAAAGCAAAAACATTCCGGTGCGTCTCTGAAATCAAAAATGGTGTTGGAGTTCAGCGCCGTAGGCGCGGCATCTTTGTAGAACCCCGGTCAAAAAAGATTTTCAAGCTCCGTCAGGAGCGGCATCTTTTGCACGTCCATTCCCAGAATATGCCGCCCCGATGGGGCTGGAGATATTATTGATTTTGATTTCTACAAAGATGTCGCTCCTGACGGAGCTATTCTACAAACCCGCTAGGCGGCTACATCGTATTTCTTCCGCAGCGCGTCGAGGTGTGCCGCGGTGCCGGTGCCTTCGCCGGTGGCGAGGCGCATCAGTTCCTGCGGCTGATACTTCATACCGTGACGGTGGATTTTCTCGCGCAGCCAGCCGAGCAGGGTTCCGTATTCGCCGCGCGCCAGTTCCGTATCGAGCGCCGGGCAATCCGTTTGCGCCCGGTGCATGAGCTGCGCGGCGTTCAGGTTGCCCAGTGAATAGGTTGGGAAATAGCCCATGGTGCCGATACTCCAGTGGACGTCCTGCAGGCAGCCGTCGGCGTCCCTGGCAACCTTCAAGCCAAAGGATTTCTCGAACTGCCCGTTCCAATAGGCCGGCACGTCGGCCACGGCGAGCTGGCGTTCAATCAATTTCATCTCGATCTCAAAGCGCAAGATGATGTGCAGATCGTAGGTGACCTGGTCTGCCTCGACGCGGATGAAGGACGGCTGGACGTGGTTCACCGCCGCCGTGACCTGCGCGGGCGTGAGTCGGTCCAGTTCCGGGAAATGCTTGCACGCGATGGGGTGCCAGTGTTGCCAGAAAGTTTCGCTGCGGCCGACGTGGTTTTCCCAGAGCCGCGATTGCGACTCATGGATGCCAAGTGAAACCGCATTGCCCAGCGGCGTGCCGTAATGTTCCGGCGGCAGTCCTTGGTCGTAAAGTCCGTGGCCGGCCTCGTGCATGACGCCGTAAAGCGATTGCGTGAAATCGGCTTCGTTGTAGCGCGTGGTGAGCCGGCAGTCGTGCAGCCCCAGCCCGCTGCAAAACGGATGCGTCGTCGTGTCAATCCGTCCTGCGGCGAAATCAAATCCCATCGCCTGCGCCACCTCGCGATTGAACGCCTGCTGGGCGGCGACGGGATAATGCCCGTTCAGGATTGAGCGGGGCGTGGAGGCGGAGCGTTCCATCGCTGGTCCGAGAATGGCGACGATTTCCGGCCGCAGCCGGGCAAACAGTTCGCGCAAATCCTCGGCCTTCGCGCCGGGTTCGTATTCGTCGAGATGCGCGTTGTAAGGCGAACCGGTGTAGCCCCACAACCCGGAAAATTGCAGGTGCAAATCCATCAGCTTCTGGAGATGCGGCCGGAAGATTTTGAATTTCGATTCCTTGCGGGCCTCGCCCCATGCCTCGCGGGCGTGGGCGCACAGGCGCTGGAATTTTTCCACCAGGCGCGCCGGAATTTTCGTCTTGCGATCGTAGCTGCGGCGCCATTCGCGGACATTGGCTGCCTCGTCGGAGCCGGTTACAAAGCCGTGCTGTTCGCATTCGGAAATCCATTCCCCGACTTTCCTGGCGGTGAAAAGCCGGTGTGCCTGGCCGCCGAAATACGCCATCTGCGCGGCGCGATGATCGAGTGCCTTGGCCGGCATGTAAGTTTCCCTGTCCCAGGACAGCAGGCTGCTGGCGCTGTCGAGGAGCGCGATTTCACGGGCGCGTTTGAGCAGCCTGCCGTAGGCAGGGAAGGTGTCAGGCATGAAACCAGTTTGTAAACCCCCCGACGCGCTGTCGAACGGAAAGTTGTGAAAATTTTTACTGCACGTGCGGCAGGAAACCAGCGCATTCCAATCTGACACCGTTGGCGGATGAATTCGTTTTTGCGCCATGAATCTTGCTGAATCCCGCTGGCCGCCGGTCGTGCTGCTGACCTGTTCGAATCTTTTCCTGCCATTCGCGTGGTACGGCCAATTGAAATGATTGAAACCTGCTCGACGGACTCGCGTATTTGGCTTAAATTTCCGGCGTGAAACAGGCGGCATCTCCAAACACATCAGCAACTCGCTGGGGCAAAAAGCTTGCCGGTGACGTTTCTGCGGTGATGAAACGCCATCCCGATGCCGATCCGGAAGATGTCCGCCTCACGCTGATTTCACTTCAATCGCCGCCGTTGGAGCGGCTGAACCGGAGTTTGCGCCGTGGCCGAGGTTTTGCCGCTTTCCGAAAGTGAACTCCGTCTGCTGGAGTCGCTGCTCCGCCATAAAATCCGTTTTATGGTGGTGGGCCTTTCCGCCGCCGCGCTGCAAGGCGCGCCCGTCGTCACCGAGGATGTTGACTTGTGGTTTAATGACTTAAGCGACCCCAAATTGATGCAAGCCCTCGTGAAAGTGGGTGCGGCTTATATTCCGCCGTTCGGCCACAATCCGCCAATGCTCGGAGGTAAAGGCAGCGAGCCATTCGACATTGCGACTCGGATGAGCGGCCTCGATGAATTCGCTGCCGAATGGAAGCGCGCTGTGGAAGTCAAAGTAGGCCGGCTACGGCTGAAAGTGTTGCCGCTGGAACGTATTCTCGCCAGCAAACAGGCGGCGAACCGGCCCAAAGACCGCCGCGTCATTCCCGTCTTACAGAACACACTCCGAACGCTGCAAACAAAGGCAAAGCGCCGGGTGAAAAGACCGAAGATGCAAAAATGAAGGAAGATAAAGATCAGGATCAAGATTAAGAAAAAGATTAAGAGTTGGAGGGAGGCAAATCGGCTTGGCAGTGGAGCAGGGTTCTGTTTAATTGGCCGCGTCGAATGACCAGAGCGCCCGCCTGCGTGGCCGTAGCCAGTGCTGCGCGCCCGCGAACCAAAAATAACCCCGATTCACGGGAATCAGCGGCGATTGGCACTCCGGCGCGGCGAAGGCCCGCCATCTTCCGGCTCGTTCTTTTGGCCGCCCTTTTTCCTTTCATGACTTCTGCGGAGGAGCTGACAGCGATTGAATTCGGAGGGCTCAATCAGATTGTTCCCGGTGCTCCATCCGGAAGCATCGAAATGCAGGGAGACATTGTGACTGCGACCAACGGTTTTTACGTGAAATACGGTACTACCTTGTTGACGGCGGACAGTGGCACATTTGATCAGAAAAGTGGTGAGACAAAAGCCGACGGCCACGTGCGCATCGAATCGGGGGATATGACCTGGGTCGGGGAACACATGACCTACAATTTCAAGACGCACCAGATGCGCAGCGAGGACTTCCGCACCGGCAAACCGCCGGTGTTCGCGGCCGGCCGCGAACTCTCAGGCGACATCACCAACCAGACCTACAACGCGCGCCACGTCTTTGTCACGACCGATGACGTGAGCCATCCGGCCATTCGTGTCCGGGCGAGCCGCATCAAGATTGTGCCCGGCCGATACGTGGAGATGTGGAATGCGGTGCTGTTCATGGACGGCGTGCCGACGTTTTACTTTCCGTTTTACCGGCGCAACCTCGGTGAATACGTGAACAATTTCAATTTCATCCCCGGCTACCGCAGCGCCTACGGGCCGTATCTGTTGGGCACTTACAACTGGTTTCTCGGCAACACGGCGGATGGCCGATTGCATCTGGATTACCGCGAAAAGCGCGGGGTCGGCACCGGGCCGGAGTTGAATCTGCATCTGGACCGCTGGGGCGAGGCGGCATTCAAGTATTACTACGTGCACGACCAGGATCCCGAATGAAAGCACGAACAATCTGCCGCTGTTCGGGAACATTCCGCAAAATCGCCAGCAATTCAACTTCACCTATCAGGCCACGCCGTTCACCAACCTGAACGTCAAGGCGCTGGTGAATTACCAGACTGACCCGCTGGTGCTGCACGACTTTGCCGAAGGCGCTTACTCGGCGAATCCGCAACCGAACACGTTCACCGAGGTCAATAAATATTGGAACAACTGGAGTCTCGACGCCGAGACCACGCCGCGCGTCAACAACTTCTTCGACCAGGTCGAGCGGTTGCCCGACGTGAAGCTGACCGGCTTCCGCCAGCAAATCTGGGACACGCCGTTTTATTATCAAAGCGAGAGTTCCGCCGGCTATTACCGCAAGATATTTGCCGATACCAACAGCCCTCCGTTGCCACTGGATTATTCCGCCGCGCGCGCCGACACCTATCACCAATTGCTCCTGCCGTGGACGTTGTTCGGCTGGCTGAACGTGACGCCCCACGCCGGCGGGCGGTTTACGTATTACAGCGAGGAAAGCGGACCGGGCGCGACGGACGAGGAAACCTACCGCAAGATTTTCGACACCGGCGCCGAGGTCTCCTTCAAGGTCTCGCGCTTGTGGGCAGGCATAACGAATTCGGCTTTGGACATGGACGGCCTGCGCCACATCATGGCGCCGTCGGTGAATTACGTTTTTGTGCCGCGCCCGAGCACGCTGCCGCCGCAGTTGCCGCAGTTCGACACGCAACTGCCCAGCCTGTTGTTGTTGCCGATCCAATTTCCCGACTACAACGACATTGATGCCATTGGCAGCGAGAACGTCATCCGTTTTGGCCTGCGCAACACGCTGCAAACCAAACGCGCCGGCCAGCTCGACACACTGTTGGATTGGAACGTGATGCTCGACTGGAACCTCAGGCCCAACTCGCTGACAAATTCCATTTTCCTCCAGCCGCAAAAGACGTTTAACGACTTCTATTCCGACCTGTCGTTTAAGCCGCGTTCGTGGATTACGCTCGAATCCCAACTGCGCTACGACATCAACGATGGCCAGTTGAACCTGACATTCCATCAACTCACGTTCACGCCGAATGACCGGTGGAGTTGGGGCGTCGGCCATTGGTATCTGCGCAGCGCTTTTTTGGGCACCGGCGAGAATTTCATTACCAGCACCCTGTTTTACCGGTTGAATGACAACTGGGGGCTGCGCGCGGTGCACGATTTCGACGCCCAAAGCGGCCGTTTGCAGGAACAGTATTATACCATCTATCGCGATTTACGAAGCTGGACGGGCGCGTTGACCTTTCGGGTGCAGGACAACGGCACGGGCCCGAAAGATTACACGATTGCCTTCACCTTCTCGCTCAAGGCAAGTCCGCACTATCATCTCGGTGGCGACACAGTCGAACCTGACCACCTGGTCGGGGAATAAGAAATCTGCCATCGGCCGGCAGCGTAGGCCTGGCTGCTGAGTCAACTGCCGGTCACGGGTTCGCCGCCACTTCGGACGAAGAAATTTCAAATGGCACGCGCAGCCGGATATCATCCGAGGCGGCGCCGATGAGCAGTTCATAGTTGCCCGGTTCGACCGTGTATTGTTGATGGGCGGTATCCCAATAGCGGAGTCGTTCCACGGGAATGTCCAGGGCGACCCGGGCGACGCCGTCTTGCGGCAGGTGAATCCGGACGAAGCCACAGAGGGCGAGTTTCGCCTGCGGCACGGCGGATTTGACGTGCCGGAAGTAAACCTGTGCCACCTCGTCGCCGTCGCGCGCCGCCGGCGTTTTTCAAATTGAATGCCAGCTTCAACGTGTCGCCCGCAGCGACTTTGGTGGCGTCGAGCCGGGCGGCGCTGTACTGGAATCGCGTGTAACTCAGGCCATGACCGAAGGCGAACAGCGGCTGGCCGTTGAAATAACGGTAAGTGCGATTGGACATGGAGTAATCATCAAACGGCGGCAGGTCGCTCGTGGAACGGTAAAAGGTGACCGGCAGCCGCCCGGCGGGATTCACATCGCCAAAAAGCACTTCGGCCACCGCCTGTCCGCCGGCCTGGCCCGGGATACCAAGCCTGCAAAATGGCCGGCAGTTTTTTCGCCTCCCACGGCATGGCAATGGCGCTGCCGCTGCAATCCACAAACACGACCGGCTTGCCGGTGTTATAAAGCGCCTTGAGCAAATCCGTTTGCACGGACGGCAATTCAATTTGCGTCCGGTCACCGCCGCTGAAACCGATGAAGCCATTGGCCCGCGTCATTTCTTCGCCTTCCAGTTGTGCGCTGATGCCGCCGACATAAATGACCACGTCCGCCGACTTCGCCGCGTTGACGGCGGCCGCCGTCATGGCGGCGTCAGGCTGGTTCGAGTCGTCTTTGTCCAAGCGCCAGCGGGCAACCGGGTTCATAGACCACGTCGATGTCCGCGCCCGCCGCGTTCCGGATGCCGTCCAGGATGGTCACCGGATTGGACGGCGTGCCGTTATAATTGCCGAGCAACATCGGCACGGAATTCGCGTTCACGCCGATGACGGCGATGCGTTTGATTTTGGCTCGGTTGAGCGGCAGCAGCCCGTCGTTTTTCAAAAGCACCATGGATTCGCGCGCGACCCGCAACGCGAGCGCCTGATGCTCGGGACTGTTGTTTTCTGAAATGGGAATTTGCGAATAAGGCACGCTGGCGGGAGGATCGAACAGGCCGAGTCGGAACCGGATTTCCAGCAGGTAACCGGAGCGCCTTGTCAATTTCCTGTTCGGAAATCAACCCCTTCTGGACCGCGAGCACCAGCGCATTGTAATCGGTCCCGCAACAAAGATCGTCGCCGGCTTTCACCGCGACCGCGGCGGCTTCTGCCGGCGTTTCGACGAATTTATGATTGGCCCAAATGTCGTAAATCGCGCCGCAATCCGACGTGACGTAGCCATCAAATCCCCATTGCTTGCGCAACAGATCCGTCAGCAAATACGGGTTGGCGCAGGCCGGCTCGCCGTCCACGCTGTTGTAGGCGCCCATCACGCCGCCGACATGGCCTTCGCGCACGGCGGCCTCGAATTGCGGCAGGTAGGTTTCATGGAGATCACGCTCCGACGGAACGGCATCAAAGCGATGGCGATCCGGTTCCGGGCCACTGTGCACGGCGTAGTGTTTGGCGCAGGCCACGGCCTCCAGATATTTCGGGTCGTCCCCCTGCAATCCGCGGATAAACGCGACGCCCAGGCGTGCCGTCAGAAAAGGATCCTCGCCATAAGTTTCCTGGCCGCGGCCCCAGCGCGGGTCACGGAAAATGTTGATGTTCGGCGTCCAAAACGTAAGGCCGAAATACTGCGCGCAATTGCCGCCGTGATTCAGGACGTATTCATTGTGTTTGGCCCGCGCTTCAACGGCGATGACATTCGCTTCCTGGTGAATCAACGGCGTGTCCCAGGTGGCGGCCATGCCGATGGCTTGCGGGAAGACCGTGGCCACCCCGGCGCGCGCGACGCCGTGCAGGCATTCATTCCAATAATTATAGGCCGGAACGCCCAGTCGCGGAATGGCCGGGGCGCCATTGCGCAATTGCTGCACTTTTTCCGCCAGCGACATCCGGCGGATGAGATCGTTGACCCGGGTGCTCATGGGCAATGAGGGATCCTTCCAATAGAACGGCCCTTGAATGGCGGGTGCCAGCAAAGCGGCAACGCCGTTGACTTCCAGCAAGTCCGCCGCGCGCATGGAGACCAGGGAAGTGCCGGTCGCGTCCTCAAGTTCAAACGTGTTCAACTCGGCGTCATTGGTCTGCCCGAGAAAATCGAAGGTGAGCGACCCGATGGTAATGCCGGTCTGTTCCACCTGACCGGTGACGAAGTAAGCCTTTCCCACACCACCGGCGGCCACCAGGAGGTCAAGGTTGCTGGCCAGCGTCTGTTGCCCGCAAGTGATGTCGAACACGCGCTGGCCGGCGTTGGTGTAAACGGTTTCCACCATGCCCAGCCGGGCGACATATTTGCCCGGCGGCAGGTTGGAAACCGTGACCGTAAAATGCGGGCCGGAGATGGCTTCGCGAAACGCCTCCGCCATGCCGGGCGGCGCGCCTTCAATGGTGACAATTCCGTGAACCCAGCCGTGATGAAACTGGCCGCCAACCCAGACGCTCCGGTCGCAGGCGACGCAGGCTTCCTCGCCGGCAGACGCGGCGGGAATCGAAGACCAGCCGGTGAAAATCACCAGCGCGTAAAAGAGGGTCCGGTGCATGGCTGCATGATTACACATACCAGGGAAAGCGCGGCAAATTATTATTTTGGCGCCGCCTGTTGGGCGACCTTGATGATTGCGTCAAATGCCGGCTTGGGCTGGCCGGCGCGGTCGAACAGCAGCGGATGATTCACCCGGCCCCGCATGTTGAGCCACGAATCCCCGTCCGTTACCCCCCAAAAAGTCACAAGGGAAATGTCATCGTGATGTTTGACAAACACACCGAAACAGATCGGCGTAACGTTTGGCCAACGCCTGTTGGACGGCAGGCGGCAGACCGTTGGTGTAAGCATTCGAGCCCCCCTTGATGTGCCATTTCCGTGATTTCCGCCGTTCGCCTGCCACCCAATACATTCACGTCCAGTTCGGTAATCATCACTTTCAAGCCGAGCTTGGCGAAATCGGAAATGGTCGCATCTTCCTGTTCCACCGTCGGCCAATCCATTTTGACATGGTCTTGCAATCCGATCGCCGTGACGGGAATGCCCTCGGCCTGAAGTTTTTTGATCAAGGCAATCGCTCCGTTTCGTTTGGGCTTCGTTCTCCAGGGAATAATCGTTGTAACGCAAAATGGCGTCCGGGTCGGCTTCGTGCGCGTATTGAAACGCCTTTTCAATGTAATCGTCGCCGATGATTTTTTCCCACGGCGATTTGCGCAATGTCCCGTTGTCCTGCAACGCTTCATTGACCACGTCCCAGATTTTGATCCGGCCTTTGTAACGGCCAACGACCGTTTGGATGTGGTCGCGCATCCGCTCCAGCAACACGTCGCGGGTCACCGGAAGGCCGTTGGTGTCCTGAAACACCCATTTCGGGGTCTGATTGTGCCACACCAGCGTGTGGCCGACGATGGTCATGTGGTTCTTTTCACCGAACTCGACGTAATGGTCCGGCCTCGGAGAAATCGTACTTGCCGGGTTCGGGATGGACCGATTCCCATTTCAGGATGTTTTCCGGGCTGATGGCATTGAACTGGGACTTGATGATGGGGTCCCCGCGCTGGTCTTCGTTGTCAAACTGTTTTTGATTGATGGCGACGCCGATCAGGAAGTCATTCTTGAAGGCTTCCTTCAGCGTGGTTTGGGCATGAAGCGTTCGGTGGTCGCCATACGACATACCGAGTGGCAACACGGGATATCGCGATGAGATTTTTTTTCATGTGGTTTCCGGTCAGGCGGTTTGGGCGGCAAATTGTTTGCGGCGCTCGGCCAGTTCGTCAGCCATCTGGATGGTCAGTGCGTTTGTTGAGCTGGTAGGCAGAGCAACAGAACCGTGCAGATGGCGAACAGGAGGCCGATCAAAGATGCCGACGCAAATCGCGGATAGCCGTGCACGGTTTCCGGGCCGTGTCGGGAATTGTTGGTGTCGTAATGGAAAAACCAGGTCATGAATCCAGAGGAACGAGGCCGAACCCAGCGCCAAGCCCGCTTTCAGAGCAAAGCCGATGGTGGCAAAAACAATGCCGGTGAAACGGCGGCCGGTTTTCCACTCCGAATAATCCGCCACGTCGGCGAACATGGCCCAGCATCAGCGGAATGGTTGGCGCGTAGACGAAGGCGGTGAACGCCGTCATGCACGACCATGCCGGTGACATCCGTCGGCGTCAGTAGATAAAATGCCGAATAAGCGATGGTGCGTGAGCACGAAGCCGGCGACCGCGACGGCCTTCTTTCCAAATTTCCGGGCGAGGAAAGGGAAAGCAAGAATGACGATGATGATGGTGGCTGTGCCGATCATGTTGCATGACGCTGTAGAAGACATCGGCGACATTGGAGTTGGCCAGGTTGCCCGGTCGCCATGGACGATATAGCCGAGGAATTCGAGAATGCCGCCGGGCGCGGGGGCGCCCGGCGTAAAGCCGGCGCCGTTAGTCCGAGTTTTTGCAGCCAGTCGAACATTGCCGCCTTGTCGGCGTAATGGTGGTAATAATCGTAATGCGCGCCACCCATGAGCGCCAGAATGCTGAAATGAACCAGAGTCATGAGCCACATGACTTTCCAGGGATTGTTCTTGAGCAGGTCGGCGAAGTCTTGTTTTGGCGATGTTTTCTGTTCGACCATGGGCTGGATGCGTTCTTTGGTGGCGACGAAAGTGATCAGGAACAGAGATGAGGCACAGCAGCCGCCCAGAGGGCCATTGTCATTTGCCAGCCATGTATGCCGGTCGTGGTCCGGACTCGCGCGAATTTGGCCACCAGCGGCAGCGTAAAGCCGCCGACAATAAACTGCGCCGCATTGGCGGAGATGAAGCGAAATGAATTGAGTCTGGCGCGCTCATTGACATCGCCGGTCATGACCCCTCCCAGTGCCGAGTAGGGCATGTTGTTCATGGAATAGAGGGTCATCAGCAGGTGTTGGTCATAGCGGCGTAGGCAATCATCGGGCCATGTTCCAGCCGTGGGGCGTCGTGTAGGCGAGCACCATAGCGACGGCCCAGGGAATCGAAGTCCAGAGCACCCACGGACGAAACTTGCCCCAGCGCGTGTGGGTGCGGTCGGCCAGGACTCCCATAATCGGATCAAAGAATGCGTCCCAAAGACGCGGCCACGAGAAAAATGGCGGCCGCGGCGCCGGCGGAGAGACCGAAGACATCCGTGTAAAAGTCAGCCTGAAAGCAAACCATCGTCATGAAGACGAAATTCGCGGCGGCATCACCGCCGCGTAGCCGGCCTTCTCGATGAAAGAGAGTTTTTGGTGGAAATGTTGTTCAGTTGGCTCTGGCCATAGGAAGGAGTAGGGGTTGGAGGGTTTACTTTGTCACCGTCAGAATCACCTTCTGCAAATCGGCATCGCTGGAGGAATTGCCGACCATGATTTCGAAATCGCCGGGTTCGACGACGTATTTCATGTGGATATCGTAAAACGCAAGTGATTCGGGTGTAATGTCGAGCGCAACGGTCTGGCTTTCGTTGGGGCGCAGGGAAATTTTTTGGAACCCTTTCAATTCCTTCACCGGCCGGGTGACGGAACTGACGCAGTCGCGAATATACATCTGCACGACTTCCGTCCCGGCGCGTTTGCCGGTGTTCTTTACGTCCACCAGGACTTGCGTGGACTGGCCGACGCGGATGTTTTTCTTCGCCAGGCGGACATTTTTGAAGGCGAACGTGGTATAGCTCAGGCCAAAACCGAAGGGATAGAGCGGCGCCGCGCTGTCGAAGAGATAGCCGCGCCGCGCGGACGGTTTGTAATTGTAAAACGCGGGCAGATGGCCCACCGAACGGGGGATGGTGATGGGCAGTTTGCCGCCGGGGTTGTAATCGCCGAACAAAACGTCCGCGACCGCGTGGCCGGTTTCCTGGCCGAGATACCAGCATTCAAAAATCGCCGGCACGTTTTCCTGAAGATATTGGATGGAGAGCGGACTGCCGTTGAAAAGGAACACAATGACCGGTTTGCCGGTCGAAAGCATCGCCGTGACCAACTCCTGTTGTTGTCCGACCAGCCTGAGCCGGGTGCGGTCGCCCATGTGTTTCAGCGACCACGCCTCGCGCGAAGTCTGTTCGTTGCCGCCGATGGCCAGCAGGATGACATCCGCGTTTTGGGCGACCTTGACTGCTTCATGAATTTGCCGGCGGTCGTCCTCCGGCTGGCTCGGCGTCACCAAATCCTGGTTCCAGGAACCGCCCACGGTGATTTTGCAGCCTTCCGAGTAGGGTACCTGCACCCGGTCGCCCACCTTGGCGCGGATGCCTTCCAGTAGCGAGGTGTAAAATTTGGGTTTGCCACTGTAACCGCCGAGCAATTCGCGGTCGGCATTGGGTCCGATGACCGCAAGCGTTTTGATTTTGCTGGGATTTAGCGGCACCAGGTTGTCCGCGTTTTTGAGCAACGTGATGGTTTCGCGCGCGGCCTGCAGCGCCCGCCGGCGGTTTTCCTCGCAGCCCACAATCCGGTCGGCTTCCTCGGGATCCACGTAAGGATCGTCGAACAAGCCCATCTTGAATTTCCAGAACAGCATCGGCGCGACCAGATTGTCCAGCTCCGATTCCTTGAGCGCGCCTTTGCGGACCAGTTCCGTCAGGTGCAGGTAGCAATCCGGTTCTGGAAATTCGATGTTCACGCCCGCGCGCACCGCCAGGGCACACGACTCTTTTTTGTCCCTGGCGACAAAATGGCCGTGCGTGTCCGGACGATAACCCAATTCCCAGATCGCGTAGTAATCAGAGACGACGAAGCCTTTGAAACCCCATTCCCGGCGGAGCACGTCGCGCAACAGCCATTCGCTGGCGTGCGACGGCACGCCGTCAATTTCATTGTACGAGGCCATCACACTGATGGCGCCCGCCTTTTGGATGGCTTCTTTGAACGGATACAAAAATGTTTCGCGCAACAGGCGCGCGGAGACGTTTACCGGCGCGCAGTTGATGCCGGATTCCGGCTGGCCATGCGCGGCGAAATGTTTGAGCGTGGCGATGACGCGTTTTTTGTCGCGGAACGATGCATCACCCTGAAATCCCCGCACGGCGGCGATGCCCAGTTGCGTCACCAGGTAGGGGTCCTCGCCGAAGGTTTCCTCGACCCGGCCCCAGCGCGGGTCCCGCGCCACATCCACCACCGGCGTGAGCGCCTGGTGAGCGCCGCGAGCGCGCGTTTCCTCGGCGGTCATGGTATAAAGCGATTCAACCAGTTCAGGATTAAACGTGGCGCCCAGGCCAATCGGCTGGGAAAAGCTGGTGGAACCGATCCCGGCGTGGCCGTGAAGGCATTCCTCATGAAACATCACCGGGATGCCCAGCCGGCTGTTTTCGATGAAGAATTTCTGGATGGCGTTGGTCAACTCCGCCATTTCGCGCGCGTTTTTGCCCTTGCCGGCGTCGCTGGGGCGGCCCACCTGGCCAAGGCCGTGGCCGTGTTTAAACGCCGCCCTGGCTTTTCGGAGATCGAAATTCCCCTCGGCATCCACCAGCGTCTCGGATTTTTTCTGCCAGACGCACATCATTTGCGCGGCCTTTTCCTCGAGGGTCATGCGCGACAGCAGGTCTTTGACCCGTTTGGCGGGGGGCAGGGCGCGGTTTTTATAAATCGGCGGACTGGCGGCGGATGGTTTGTTCATGTTACGGCCTTACGAAAGCCGGCAAATGGTATCGGTGGAGGTCAAATGTGTTCAACAGTATTTCAGCCGTCATTTCACGCGGCAATGGATAATGCTATGATTTGCGCAAAATTCTC
>CAVPSH010000004.1:0-6234 GCA_963708305.1 uncultured bacterium
AGTTTAACTTTTCACCGCGAGGACACCAAGACACAAAGTTGCGAGCGAAGGTTGTTCTTGCCGCAAGAATCTGACGGGACAATGCTTTCGTAATGCAGAATCAGCGGGGCATGTTTTTCCGGCGAGCGCGGGCTTCACGCTGGCCGCCGTTGCAGCGATTCTGGGTTGTCCTCGCTCTTATTGTTTTGAACGTGGCGGCCCGGGGCAATGAGGTTATTACGCTGGAAGCCGAAAATGGTATGCTCGTGAATGTGCACGTCTCCACGGTGGCATCGGGTTATTCGGGTGCCGGCTACGTGACGGACTTTCGCACAGCGGACGACCGGGCACGTCTGAATTTCACGGCCAGTGCTGCAGGTCCGTACCATTTGCTCGTCCGCTATCGTTCGCCGTTCGGCCCCAAAAAGTTTAATGGCACCATCAATGGGACCGCTTTTTCCGGTGAATTTCCCAGAACCAGGGCATTCGCCGCGTATGACGTTGGCACCTTCAAACTTACCGCCGGTAACAATGCCCTTGAAATCGGCGGGGGTTCAGGCTGGTATGACATCGATCGGTTGGACTTGTATTTTTTCCCACTGCCGCTAGCGGTGCCGGCAAAACTGGCGGATTCCCGGGCAACCCCCGCCACCCGGGAGCTCATGCAAAAACTGGTGGACGATTACGGCAGCCGTACCTGGTCCGGCCAGCATGAGGCCCTGGACATACCTTTTATTCAGAAAACGGCCGGACGAGAGCCGTTGCTGGTCGAAGGCGATTTGGTGAATTACTCGCCATCACGTGTGGCCCATGGCAGCACACCGGTGGATTACACGGAAAACCTGATTGCGCTCGGCCGGCAGGGCCATGTGATTGCCTTTTGCTGGCACTGGAACGCGCCGACCAACCTGCTGGACACCGCGGATCAGCCATGGTGGAAGGGGTTTTACACCCAGGCAACGACGTTCGATGTGGCGAAAGCGCTGGCCGATACAAATTCGGTCGAATACGCATTGCTCCTGCACGACATCGACACCATCGCGGCGCAATTGAAAAAACTTTCGGACGCGAACATCCCGGTATTATGGCGTCCCTTGCACGAAGCCCAGAGCGGCGGTTTCTGGTGGGGGGCGAAAGGGCCGGAACCATTCAGACAACTGTGGCGATTGCTCTTTAACCGGCTCACGACTTATCACGGATTGCACAATTTGATCTGGGTATTCAGCTCGGACAATCCCAATCCGAATCCTGCGTGGTATCCGGGAGATGAGGTCGTGGACGTCATCGGTCTCGACAGCTATCCCAAGGATCGCAATGACACACTCAAACCCACGTGGGAAGTTCTAAGGCAGCGATATGATGGAAAGAAACTGATCGCGCTGACCGAATTCGGCGGTGTGCCCGACATCGGACGAATGCAAAATTTTGGCGTCTGGTGGTCCTGGTTTTCATCCTGGACCGGACAATTCGGGCCGTACGGGCCGGCTTCCAGCCCCACCAACGTCGTGGTCCGCATCTATCAATCGCCTGCGGTGGTAACGCTGCCGGGTGCGGGGCCATCTCATTGACCGAAAGTCGCCGGTCGGATCCGAGCACCGTTAAAAATCATCTGCCAATTTAAAAGGCTTCACTCCTGATCCGTAACGGAGTCGTGAAACTTGAGGATATCGCCCTTCTCACCCTTCAATTCGGCTTCTTTGAACTTGATGGCGGTGCGCGGATGCTGGTTCAACATGCCGGTCAGCAAATACGGCAGGTCGTAACCCCACAGCAATTTCGCGCGCATCGGCTCGATATGATTTTGCACGCAGTCGAGCACGGGCCGGATTTTGTATTTTGGATTATGCAGGAAGGCGAGCAGCAGTTCCATCGGGCAATTACCGGCGCCGCGGCCGAGGCCGGCCATCGTGGCGTCGAGATAATTCGCTCCTTCGATGATGCCTTCGATGGTGTTGGCGTAGGCGAGTTGCATGTTGTTATGCATGTGTACACCCACTTCTTTGCCCGACGGTTTGCAGTGATGCAGGTATTTCTTCACCAGTTCATGAACCCGCTCGCTGTAAAGCGCGCCGAAACTGTCCACGACGTAAATCGCCTTCGCCTCGGACTTGGCCAGCATTTCCAGGCCTTCGTCCAGTTCGCCTTCCGGCACGGTGGAAACGGCCATGAGATTCACAGTCGTTTCGTAACCCTTGTCGTGCGCGTCTTTGACCATGTCCAGCGCGGTGGGAATCTGGCTGATGTAAGTCGCCACGCGGATCATGTCCAGGATGCTGTCCTTTTTCGGCAGAATATCCTCATGGTAATCGCAGCGCTCGGCGTCGGCCATGACGGTGAGCTTGAGGTCGGTCGGATTGTCGCCAACGATGCGGCGCAGGTCGTCTTCGACGCAATATTTCCAGCAACCGTGTTCGCCTTGCTTGATGCCTTTGCGCGACGCCTTGTAGCCGAGTTCCATGTAATCCACACCGGCAGCGACGCAGGTGTCATAGACCACCTTCACGATTTTGTCGTCAAAATGGTGGTTGTTCATCAAGCCGCCGTCGCGGATGGTGCAGTCGAGCACTTTGATTTCGGGCCGATAGGAGAGCCAACGGCTGGTGGCGGAGTCTTTGGTCTTTGCAGTTTTCATGGTTGCGGATCAGTCGGAAACATGCCGAGCCTGCATTATGCCCCGAATTTACTCTGGTTGGACAGTAGAAACTGGCCGAATCTCGACACACTTTTTGTCGTAGGCCGGAGCAAAAAACATCCGCCTACTTGCGGAAAAAATCCCTGATAACTTCCGTCACACGTTGAATTTGTGCGTCGGTCAGTTCCGGGTAAATCGGCAGGCTCAGGCATTCGCGCGCGGCCTTTTCGGCGACCGGGAAATCACCGGCCTTGTGGCCGAGGTGGGCATAAGCCTTCTGCAAATGCAGCGGAATGGGATAATGGATGGCGCAGCCGACGCCATTGGCTTCGAGATGTTTTTTCAGTTCGTCCCGGCGCGGATGGCGCACCACGTAAAGGTGATAGACACTTTCGGCATAACCGGCTTCGCGCGGCAGTTGCAGCGGCGTATCGGCCAGCAACTCGTGATAACGATGCGCCACACGACGGCGTTCGCTGGTCCATTTTGCCAGGTGTTTTAATTTCACGCCCAGCACTGCGCCCTGGATGCCTTCCATGCGGTAGTTGTATCCGATTTCGTCGTGATAATAACGCACGCTGGAGCCATGTTCACGCAGCGAGCGGGCGCGTTGGTCAAAGCCCGGATTGTTCGTTACCAGCGCGCCGCCCTCGCCGCAGGCCCCAAGATTTTTGCCGGGATAAAAACTGAAACCGGACATTTCTCCGAACGTGCCGACGATTTTGCCTTTGTATTTCGCGCCGTGCGCCTGCGCGGCGTCCTCGACCAGCGGCAACTTGTGTTTTTTGCAAATCGCCAGAACCGGATCGAGGTCGAATGACTGGCCATACAGATGCACCGGCATGACGGCCCTGGTGCGTGGTGTGATGGCGCGTTCGATGAGTTTTGGATCAAGATTGAACGTGGCGTCGTCAATATCCACATAGACCGGTTTGGCGCCGACGTAGGAAATCGCCCAACTGGTGGCCACGAATGTGAACGGCGTGGTGACGACCTCATCACCGGGGCCAATTCCCAGCAGCATCATGGCCACATGCAACGCCGAAGTGCCGCTGTTGAAACCGGCGCAATGGTTCGCACCAACATATTTGGCAAAATCCTTTTCAAATTGCGCCACGTCCGGTCCCAGGCAGAAGGAACAGTGGTCGAGTGTGCGGGCGATGGCGGCATCGAGGTCTTTCCGGATGCCGCGAATCTGCGCCGGCAAATCAAAATAGGGGATCGGGTTCATCGGAATCAGCCCCGGATTCTAATCTGAATAGTCAGCATAAGTTCGCGAGTAATATGCCGTTGCCAGGCGAACAACGCGAGCAGTTTGTATCGGCGGCCAATTTTTACGATGGGCTAAAAGATCGTTCCAATTCAGCAGTCCATTTGCGGCAAAGCCAGAGCGGGATGAAGCCAAGCATGCCAAAGGAACAATCAATCAACCGCCACCAGAACGGAATGCCTCGCCAGCCGCCGAACACCAGGGCATAGGGAATCACCAGTACGCAGGCAATCAAGCCGAAGTCAAACAGCCACCGGTTACGGACCGGATCGCGCACGGCGCCGATGAAGGCAATCGCGATGACAAAATGCCCGAACGCCAGCCAGTCGGTGCCGTAGAAAAGAAACGGATGCTGTTCCTGGGTTTGCGTCAAAGCGTCTTGAACGCGCATCAACCACTGCCCCGCCGCCGGCCCAAGGAAATTCACCAGCAGATTCAATTCACCGGGCAATGGAATGGCCGTCACGCCACTCGCAACCAACCCGAGGATGAACAGCCCGGTCAGCAATTTGATACGGCGACGGAGACGCAGTTCGCGGTTCATGGGATTTTTGGATTTAATTCGCGGTGGCGACCGGGGAATTTCCGGTTGGCTGATCGTGTTTTCATACACTTGCCGGAAATGGCGACGCGCAACGTGCGGGCAACGCCCCGGTTGCGGTTTGTGCCGACAAACGGCGGCGAAACGCGAGATGCCGCACCCGCGTCATTTCCACCAGCGGCCGCCAGATCGCGTGAACCAGTTGATGCTTGATCAGAAAACGCCACAGCCGATTTGAACGTTTGTAGAGGTAACAACCGGCAAAATAGGCGGGCAAAGCCGACCAGCCCGCCGGTTTCCGTCGCCAGATGGAGGCATGTGAAAACAACCGGCGGTAAAGCCAGTCGTAGCCCAGCAACAATTCGTCGGGCGTCATTTGCTTCGGCCGGAAGACGACGTGCGCGGTATCGTATTTCTCCCAATCCCGGTGCAACAGCCGGCCTTCAACCTCCAGTTGGCGGAACAACGGCGTTCCCGGATAGGGCGTGAGAATATGAAACGTGGCGCATTCCATCCGGTTCCGCTCGATCCATTGAACCAACGTCATGAACGTATCCTTCCGGTCGCCGTCGAAACCGACCACAAAACTGCCGTTCACTTGAATGCCATGTTCATGAAAAATGCGGACGCGCCGGGCGTACTCCTCTGCCCGCGGAGCGCGTTTGCGGGCATCCACCAGATTTTGATCGGTGAGCGATTCAAAACCGATGAACACGCCGTTGCAACCGGCCAGGGCCATTTCCCGCACCAGTTCCGGCTCATCGGTCACGTCCAGTGTCACCGCCGCGCTCCAGATTTTTTTGACGGGCCTGAGCGCGCGGCAAAGCTCACGCAGATAGTCGCGCCGGGAACCGAGATTGTTGTCGATGAACACGGCATACGGCTGGCCGTCGGCCTCCAATTGCCGGCGGATGTCTTCCGGTTCGCGCACCCGATACGGCATGCGCAGGCCGTTGGTGGAAAGATAACAGAATCCGCAACGGTTGTGACAGCCACGCGTGGCGATGAGGCTGGTGGTGGTCAAAAAGCTTTTTCGAGACAGCAAATCCCGCCGGGGCGGCGAGTCAAGCGCGTATGGCCGCTCGTAAGTTGCTTCATAACGCGACTTCAACCCGCCCTGCTCCACGTCGCGCAGAATTTCCGGCCAAAGCTGGACGCCATCGCCGATGGCCAGCGCATCCGCGTGCGGCGCCACTTCGTCCGGGCACGATTGTGCGTGCAATCCGCCGAGAATCACCCGGCTGCCCTGGGCGCGATACCACGCCGCCAGTTCATAGGCGCGCCGGGCGAACGTCAGATGCACCGTGATGCCCACCACTTCCGGCAAAGGTTCCGACGGCGGCAAACCTTGCAGAAGATTTTCGTCCCAATAACGCAGCTGCCAGTGGTCTGGCGTTGAACCTGCCACCGAGGTCAAAGCGAGCGTCGGCGTGAGGACGTGCTTGCCGAAACTGCCATGCGGCGATTTGGCGTAAAACGGGTTGACGAGCAGCGCCGTCCTTGGCTGCGGCTGGCGTCGGGGCGGTGACGGCAAAACGGGCGCGTTTAACATTTCACGCGGCAACCAAAGCGGCTGGCGCGGCGCATAAAACGGATCGTCCGGCACGTTTTCAAGCAGTGTGGAAAGCCAGTTCATTTTTTACCTCGATTTCATTTGTCACTGGTCCGGCCGGCAACCCAATCAAGCAACAGAAACACGGTGGCAAAAAATGGAAACACACCGTACAGCGTGTCACTGACCGAATGGGATTTGCGGTCAACCGCCAGGAACACCTGTGCGCAAAAAGCCAGCGCTGCCACGGTGATGACCAG
>CAVPSH010000005.1:0-15811 GCA_963708305.1 uncultured bacterium
GACCGCAAGTTGGGTTCGAGTCTTGAGTTGCGTGAAACATCTCAGCCCGGCCGAGCCGCCACCGTTAACGACGAATCTATGGAATGGCTCGAAGAACTACTGGAACAGCATCCAGAACTGTTGCCTTCCGCCAGGCAAAGCTCAGATTACCAACCACTGATTTAACTATTTAACCCATTTAACCAATCAACTCCTGACCCCTTGAACAGCTACCATTTGGATCATCTGCAGTACCTGGAAACGGAAGCGATTCACATCATGCGTGAAGTCGCGGCGGAATTCGAGCGTCCCGCCCTGCTCTTCTCTGGCGGCAAGGATTCCATTTCCCTGCTGCATCTGGCCGAAAAGGCCTTCCGCCCGTCGGACATTCCCATGCCGCTGCTCAACATTGATACCGGACATCACTTTCCTGAATTGAACGAATTCCGTGATCGGCGCGCCAAGGAACTGGGCGCCAAACTTATTGTCCGCAAGGTCGAGGACGCCATCACCAAGGGCATCGCCGTTCCCACCCCGGGCGAAATCAGCCGCAACCGCCTCCAGATCCCGACCCTGCTCGCAGCGGTTGAGGAATTTCAATTCGATTGCCTGATCGGCGGCGCGCGACGCGACGAGGAAAAGGCCCGGGCCAAGGAACGCTTTTTCAGTTTCCGCGACAACTTCGGCCAGTGGGACCCCAAAAATCAGCGGCCCGAAATCTGGAATATTTACAATGCGCGCGTCAATCCGGGCGAACACATGCGCGTCTTTCCGCTGTCCAATTGGACGGAAACGGATGTGTGGGAATACATCAAGCGCGAGAAGCTCGAAGTGCCGACAATTTATTTCAGTCATCAAAGAAAATGCGTCCGCCGCAACGGCCAGTGGCTGCCCGTCTCCGATTTGCTGCCGCCCAAGGACAAGGAACAGGTCAAAGACCTCGTTGTCCGCGTCCGCACCATCGGCGACATCATCAGCACCGGCCTGGTCGAATCGCCGGCGGATTCCGTGGACGACATTATCGCCGAAATTGCCGCCGCGCGGGTGACCGAACGTGGCTCCCGCGCCGATGACAAGGCCAGCGAAGCGGCAATGGAAGACCGGAAGAAAGCGGGGTATTTTTGAAAATTGTGATTGGTAACTGGTTAAATGAGTTAAATTGTTGCATCTGAAAATCGCGCTACGGTGTAATCGCTTTTACCTATTTAACCATTTAACCTATTTAACGAACCCATGCCCCACACACAACATCCCGTTGAAATTTTGCGCCTGAATACCTGCGGTTCGGTGGACGACGGCAAGTCCACGCTTATCGGCCGCCTGCTCTACGACTCCAAAAACCTGATGGAGGACCAGTTGGAAGCGCTCGAACGCAGCGCCGACATCACGGGCGGCGGCCAGATCAATCTGGCCAACCTCACCGACGGCCTGCGCGCCGAACGCGAACAGGGCATCACCATTGACGTCGCCTACCGTTTCTTTGCCACACCCAAACGCAAGTTCATCGTCGCTGACACGCCCGGCCACGTCCAATACACGCGCAACATGGTCACCGGCGCGTCCACCGCGAACCTGTCCATCGTGCTGGTGGATGCGCGTCAGGGTGTCACCGAACAAACCCGCCGCCACACCTATCTGGCCGCGTTGCTCGGCATTCCCCACCTGGTCATCGCCATCAACAAAATGGATTTGGTGGATTGGAGCGAGGACCGCTTTCAGGAAATCCGCGACGAAATTGAGGATTTCATCCCGAAACTCGACGTCTTCCGCGACGTGAAATTCATTCCGCTCAGCGCGCTCGAAGGCGACAACGTCGTCGTGCCGTCGCAAAAAATGCCCTGGCACCAGGGACCGGCGTTGCTGGGCCATCTGGAGACGGTGCACATCGCCAGCGATTGGAATCTTAATGCGTTCCGTTTCCCGGTGCAATGGGTCAACCGCCCGAACAATCCCCGTGACCCGAAGCTGCACGATTTTCGCGGGTTGAGCGGACAAATCGCCGGCGGCATTGCCCGCAAAGGCCAGACAGTCATTGTGCTGCCGGCCGGTTTGAAAACCACCGTCGGGGAAATCTGGACCTACGACGGCTCGCTGGCCGAGGCGTTCTGTCCGCAATCCGCCACGCTTTGTCTGGCCGATGACATTGATGTCAGCCGGGGCGACATGATTGTGGGGCTGGAAAATCTCCCCGGGTGCGGCTCGGATTTGCACGCGCGCATTTGCTGGATGCACCAGCGGCCGTTGCAATCCGGCAAGAAGTTTTTCTTCAAACACACCACCCAGACCGCGCAGGCCGTCGTCACGAGCCTGGAAAGCCGCATCAACATGGCCACGTTCGAACCGGAACCGGAACCTCCGGCGCTGGCCACCAATGACATCGGCGTCATTCGTTTGAAAATTTCCAAGCCGATTGTTTTCGACGGCTACAGCACGAACCGGCTGACCGGCTCGTTCATCCTGATCGAGCAAGGCACCAACGCTACCGTCGCCGCCGGCATGCTGTCGCCGCCCACCGAAGCCGTAAAACCGGAATACACCGACTTCGCAATTTGAGCGGAAGGGCCGGCCACTTGGAAGAGTTGACGGCGCGCGCGTTTCGGCGGATGCTCTCGCGACGGAATAATGAAGGCAAACTTTTGGAGTTCGGTCCCGCCGCGCCGCCGCAAATTGGTGGTTTGGATTCTCGGTTTGCTGCTTTTCTACACCATTCTGGGCTTCCTCATTCTGCCGCCCATTGTTCGCGCCATCGCGGTCAAACAGTTGTCCCGGCAGCTTGATCGTGACGTTTCAATTCAGAAAATCAAAATCAATCCGTTTGTGCTTTCGACGACCATTCGCGGGTTGCTCATCAAGGACAAGGACGGCCAGCCGTTCATTTCGTGGGACGAAGTTTATGTGAACTTCCAGCTCTCGTCTTTCCTCGGCCATCCCTGGGTCTTCAAGGAAATCAGCGTGACCAAACCGTACGCCCGCGTGCAAATCAACAAGGATTACACGCTGAACTTCTCCGACCTCGTCGCCAAATTCTCAACGAACGCTCCCGTCGCCGCACCCGCCACCCCGCCCAAGCCGCTCGCGCTGCGCGTGGGCCGGCTGCAAATCAACGGCGCGGCCGCTTCGTTCAGTGATTTCACCACGCGCGACCCGTTCAAGCGGACCATCGGCCCGCTCAACGTGACGCTCCAGGATTTCCGCACCGACCCGGACAACAAAAATCCCTATTCATTTGCCGGCACCACCGATGCCGGCGAACGGTTCGCGTGGAGCGGATTTTTTTACCTGGACCCGCTGCGTTCCCAGGGTGAGTTGACGCTCGATGACCTCACGCTCAATAAATATGCGCCGCTCTACCAGGACTTCGTGCGTTTTCAAATCCGCAGTGGAGTCATTGGGATAAAATCGGATTACCGCTTCGAGCTGAGCGCCAGCAACCGCGTCGCCACTGTCACCAATACCGCTTTTTCCCTGCGCAATTTCAGTCTCGGCAGCCCCGGCGATACCAACAACATTGTTGATCTGGCGCACTTTGCGGTGACCGGCGCGAGCGTGGACCTTGAATCACGGCAGGCCGAGGTCGATTCGGTTTCCGCGAGCGGCGCGAAACTGTTTGTGCAGCGCGACAAGGACGCCACCATCAACGCCCTGGAAGCTGCCAAGCCGGTCGAGAACGCAACGAATGCGCCCGGCGGCATTTTGTTGCTCTTGCGCTCGGTCACGAACGCCGTCGCGATGCTGCTCAACAGTACGAATCAATGGAACGCGACCGTCCACGACGTGAATTTCACGGATTGCGGCTTGCACCTCGAAGACCTTGTGAATTCGCGCCCGGCCAGGCTCGATTTGGACGGCGTTACGCTCGCGGCCAAAAATATTTCCAACCTGCCGCATACGAATCTGACCGCCGAACTGTCCCTGCGCTGGAACACCAATGGCGCCATCAACACGGAAATCGCCGCGTCCCTTTCTCCACCGACCGCCGACATCCATCTGTCGCTCTCCAATCTCGATCTCGGCACGCTCGATCCGTATCTCGAACCCAAACTGAACCTTTTCATCCTCGGCAGCCGGCTTGGACTCGACGGCGACATCCGTCTGCGCACGCTGGAAAACGCGCTGCCGCAGGTTACCTTCACCGGCGACGCGCGGCTCGACGACTTCCGGACTGTGGACGGCGCCATGGCGCAGGATTTGTTGAAATGGGATTCGCTGCGCTTCAACGGCATTGACGCAAACCTGAATCCGCAATCCGTTGAGATAAAGGAAATTGTGCTCGACAACGCATACGCGGACGTGGTGATCGAAACCAATCACACCATCAATCTGCTAATGGCATTGCGCCCGGCTGAAACCAATGAGCCCATCACCACCAATGCCGTTATGGTTGCCATAAATTCCACCACCACCGCAACGAATTCGGCGGGCCCGGCGTTGCCGAAAATTTCCGTGGATAACATCGTGGTTTCCAATGCCACCATCAGTTTCACCGACCGTTCGCTCACGCCGAACGTGCATCTGGCGGTCCAACAGGCGGGTGGGACGATTTCAGGCATTTCTTCCGAAAATCTACAGCACGCCGACGTGAACCTGCATGCGGCTGTGGATGGCGTCGGCCCGGTGGACATCACCGGCCGGATCAATCCGTTTAGCGGCACCGAGACGAATCATTTGCAGGTTTCGGTGAAGGATGTGGATTTGACGCCGACGAGTCCTTATGCGGCCAAGTTTGCCGGCTACCGCATCGCCATGGGTAAACTGAATCTGGACCTCGTTTACGATCTGGTGGGGCAAAAATTGGAGTCGAAGAATGTCATCACGCTGGACCAGTTCACCTTTGGCGAGAGAGTGGAAAGTCCTGACGCAACGCACCTGCCGGTGCGGCTGGCGATTGCCATCCTCAAGGATCGCGATGGGAAGATTGTTTTGGACGTGCCCGTGGAAGGCAGCCTCGACGACCCGAAATTCCGCATCGGCAAGGTCGTGACCTACGCCATTGTGAATATTCTGACCAAGGTCGCCACGTCACCGTTCTCGTTAATTGGCGCGGCTTTCGGCGGCGGAGGCGAGGAGCTGGGCTATCAGGACTTTGTGCCGGGCAGCGCGGAATTGACGCCCGCTGACAAACAAAAACTGGATACCCTGGTTAAAGCGCTTTTTGCGCGGCCGGGACTGAACCTGGAAATTTCCGGCAGCATTGACCCAACTGCCGACCACGACGGCCTGCAGCGTGTTTTCCTGGAAAAACAGCTCCATATGAGGAAATGGCTGTCACTCCGCAAATCCCAGCAGGCGACCGTGACACCGGAGCAGGTCAACTTGACGCCGGCGGAACGCGCGGATTTGGTGAAAAAACTTTATAACGAGGCGTGGGCCAAGGGCCAAATCACACCGGCCATGCTTGCGGCGAACACGAATCTCGCAACTGCGGTAGCCCAAATCAAATCCAAGACACCGAAGATTCAAAAGGATGCGACCATTCTGATGAAAGGGCTGCCGGCTTCCACGCAACCGGCTCCGGGCACCATGACGGCCACGCCTTCAGAACTGAAACTTCCGCCCATTGCTGATCCTATGGAGGTTGTATTGTCGGCCTCAATTCCCGTCACCGACAACGACTTTGAGGCGCTCGTGGCCGAACGCGCCAGGGCGGTACGTGCCTACATTCTGGCCACGGGCAAGGTGGAGGCAAAGCGGCTGTTCCTGGCGGAGAATCAGACCGGCGGCGTGCGCAGCGACGGCAGCCGGGTTTATTTGGAGTTCCGGTAGCCATGGCACACGTAGCGCAGCCGTCTTCGGCTACGGGTTCAAGCACCGGCCCGGTGCGCGTTTCCGAAACCGACGGCGAGCCGCCGTTACCCGCAGGCAGGGACGCCTGCGCTACGATTCACCAATGACCCTTCCCCAGCCATTTCAATATCAACGCAGCACGCGGCTGTTTACATGGCGAAAAGGGCGCGGATGATTTGCTTGCCGCCAAAAATCCAAATGGCCGCCGCCAACGCGATGTAAGGGCCATACGGCATGCGCGATGACCATTCGCGCCGCCGCATGATAATGAGCGTGATACCCGCCGCCGCACCAATCATCGAGCTGATCATCAGCGAAAACACCGTGCCCGGCCAGCCGATGAATGCGCCAATGGCGCCCATGAATTTCACGTCACCCAGGCCCATCGCCTCGCGCGGCAGCACAATCTCCGCGCTGACCGCCTCCAGAAACGGCACCTGGAGGGGATCGAGTCGTTCCTCGCCGATTTCCAGCCAGCCCGACCGCAATGCCAGCCGCACCATCACATCCTTGTAGCCACGGTCCACCAGTTCCACTGTCCGCGCGTGCAATGCAATCACGTCCGACTGGCGGTAAAACAATTCGTCGTAGGGAATCTCCCGGTCGGGCAGGAGCACGGACGTCTCGGTGAAAACAATCCTGGTGTCCGCCGGCAATTTCAACCGCTGCCGCCCGAACAGCAATTTCCCCAGCCGCAGAATCGCGTAGATGATGCCCGCGCCGGCGGCGATGCCGAGCACGCTTTGCCACAGCCCGTCGGTCAGCGCGCGACCACCTTGCAGCGCCGGAAACAAAGAAGAGGCGACCAGGCCGACCGCCATGCCGCCGTATGTAATTTCGTCGGGAATGATGAAGTGCTCGAAATCAATGAACGTGGCCGCAATCAGGCCGGCGAGAAAAATGGCGTAAATGATGGCGAGGGCCGGTGATATTGTTCCAAAAGCCAGCCAGCAACCCAAAAACGTCACACCCGTCAGTAGTTCAACGATGAAGTAACGCGGCGAAATCGGCGCGCCGCAATTTTTGCACCGGCCGCGCAGCACCAGCCACGTGACCAGCGGGACATTGAGATACCACGGGATGGAGTACTGGCAGTGCGGACAATGCGACGGCGGTGTCACGATGCTCATTCCCCGCGGCATCCGGTGGATGCACACGTTCAGAAAACTGCCGACCATGCAGCCGAACACGAAGAAAACCAACGACCAAAAATGAAATGGCACCAACTCCCAAGTGTGCGCGTCGAAAATCGGTTCAATGCCCATAGATGTTTTGTTCCAGCGCGCGGCGCATCACGTCGAGCGGGGCGGGCTTGCCCGTCCAGATTTCAAATGCCCTGGCGCCCTGGTGCAGCAACATGCCGAGACCGTTGGCCGTCTGGCACCCGGCCTTCCGGGCGGCTTTGAGCAGCGTGGTTTCCGCCGGGCGATAAATCATGTCGTAGACCGCCCGCACCTGTTCCAAGGAAAATTGTTTTTTGTCGAGCGGCAACTTGTCATCCGGCATCAGACCGAGCGACGTGGCATTCATCAACAGGTCCACATCTGCTTGGGGATAACCCACCGTGACGCGCACGGACGGGAATTGCCTTTTGATTTCCGCCGCCACCGTCCTGGCCTTGCTTTGGGTGCGGTTGACGAGAAAAAGTTCCGCGACCTTTTCCGCCGCGAGCTTCAACGCCGCCGTCCGCCCCGCCCCGCCCGCACCGAGTAAAAGCACCCTGGCTCCGCCCAATTCCAGTTTCAAATCCTCGCGCACCGCGGCTACCATTGCGTCGGCGTCCGTGTTGAAACCGACCGCGCGGATTTTCGCCCGGCCATCCACGCCCACGGATTCAAAACGGATGGTGTTGACCGCGCCCCATTTTCTGGCCGATTTGTCGAGCGCGTCCACCAAATCAAGTGCGGGCAGCTTATGCGGCACGGTGAGATTGAGTCCGGCAAAGCCCATCACCCGGGCGCCTTCAATCGCGGCGGCCAAATGGTCGGGATGGACTTCAAAGGCGAGGTAACGCCAGTTCAGGCCGAGCGCGGCAAAAGCAGCATTGTGCATGGCGGGCGACGCGGAATGGCGGATGGGAGAGCCATAAACCGCACAACAGCGTGTGGCGGCATTGATGGCGGGTTGGCCCGGTTGAAACACGCCGGATTTATATGCGCCAACGCCCCGACTTCAAAGCCCAAAGTCCGCGACAACGTGCCCAAAACCTCAAAGAACCGCCTGCATTGTTCCCCACCAATCCGGTTTTCAGGCTTCCGGGGCACAAAACGGTTGTGTTCGTGTAGTAAGGGTTTTCCCTTAGATGGCTAGTGTTTTGTCCCTGCATCCAATCAGGCCGAGCACCAATTGTCGGAATCCACGACTTCACCTAATTTGTCGTCATGCAAACAACATTTGTTCGGCACGATTCGGGCAGCCTTCCGGCTTCCGCCACTTCCCAGGAGCATTCCGATACCGCTCTCCAGCCTCAACCGCGTGACACGGGCGTGGTTGTGGCTAAGAGTAGTGCGGGTGCCAAAAGGGATAACCTTCTCGCGACGCCTAATGGCAATGGCAACGGGAATGGCAATGGTAATGCCAACCGCGCCCTGGTTGAGGCGCTCATCACTTCCAAGGTCTATCAGGAATACGAACGGGCGTTTAACGATATGACCGGATTGCCGATCGCGTTGCAGCCCATTGAGACCTGGCAGTTGCCGTACCACGGCAAGCGGAATGAAAATCCGTTTTGTGCCATGATGTCGCAGAAAAGCCGGGCATGTGCGGCGTGTTTGCAGGTGCGGGAACGCCTTTGCGAAAAGGCGGCGCTTGAACCCCAGTCCCTTTCCTGCCACTCGGGGCTTTGCGAAACCGCCATCCCGGTGCGCTTGAGCGATCGGTTGATTGGTTATCTCCAGACCGGGCAATTGTTCCGCAAGAAACCGACCCAGGCGCAATTTGGACGGGTGGCCAGGCAGGTGGAGGAATGGGGCGTGGAGGTGGAGCATGACGCTTTGAAAAAGGCCTATTTTGCCGGCAAGGTGGTGTCTCCCAAAGAACACGAATCGGTGGTCAAATTGCTCGCCATTTTTGCCCAGCACCTGGCCATGATCAGCAACCAGGTCTTCATCCAGCAGGAAAATTCCGAATCACCCGTCATCAAGCGGGCCAAGGAATATATTTGCGAACATCAGGCGGAAAAGCTTTCGCTCGGCCACGTGGCCAAGGCGGTCAACATGAGCGCCTTCTATTTCTGCAAGATGTTCAAACGGGTCACCGGCATCAATTTCACCGATTACCTGTCACGGGTGCGCATCGAAAAGGCGAAGAATCTCCTGCTCAACCCCAATCTGCGCGTGAGTGAAATTGCGTTTGAAGTCGGGTTCCAATCGCTGACGCATTTCAACCGGGTGTTCAAAAAGCTGCTCGGCCAGTCCCCCACCGATTACCGGGCGCAGTTGCTGGCACACTGAGTGAAAAACGTGACAAGTGCCACGTGACGGGAAACGCGCTCACTGTCGCTTGTCACCTGTGACTTGTCACGTCTATGATTGAGGTTGGCATCGGCGCGGATTTTACCGATAGTCTTCTGGCTCTCGAGATGAAGGACTATCGGAAAATGTCCAGGACCGAATTGCTGGCGTGGATCCAGCGGCTTCGGTCCAAACACGCGACGCGCACCCGGATGCAGCGCCGCCAGGCCGCGTCCGACTTGCGCGACAGCGCCGAGCGCCTGCGCGCAATTCTGGAAACGGCGGTGGAAGGCATTATCACCATTGACGAGCGCGGCATCATCGAGTCCTTCAATCTGGCGGCGGAACAGATTTTTGGCTACAAAGCGTACGAGGTCATCGGCAGGAACGTCAGCCTGCTCATGCCTTCGCCGCATCGCGAGCAACACGACACTTACCTCGGGAATTATCTCCATACCGGCCACGCCAAAATCATCGGCATCGGCCGCGAAATTGTCGCCCGCCGGAAGAACGGCACGGTGTTTCCGATGGACCTTTCCGTGAGCGAAGTGCGGCTGGCTGACCGGCGGCTGTTCACGGGATTCATCCGCGACATCACCGAGCGCAAGCGGCTGGAAAAGGAAATCCTGGAAATCAGCGAGCGCGAACAACGCCGCATCGGCCAGGATTTGCACGACGGCCTCTGCCAGCATCTGGCGGGCATTGAACTGATGAGCCAGGTGCTCGAACAAAAACTGGCCCGGCGCTCGAAGGCCGCCGCGGCCCGCGCCGGCGACATCGCCAAAAACGTCCGCGACGCCATCGGCCACACGCGCCTGCTGGCGCGCGGCCTTTCACCCGTCACCCTCGAATCGGAAGGACTGATGTCCGCATTGCAGGAACTGGCCTTGAACACGGAAAAAATTTTCCACGTGACCTGCCGGTTTGACTGCCATCCGCCGGTGCTGGTGTCAGACTATCCTGCGGCCACCCACCTTTTCCGGCTGGCGCAGGAGGCGGTTTCCAACGCCCTCAAGCACGGCAAGGCGAAACGGATTTTCATTCGATTAAAGGAAGAACGGGGACGGTTGGCTCTGAGTATCGTTGACAACGGGTCGGGTATTCCGGCACAAATTCCCAAATCGAAAGGCATGGGCTTGCGCATTATGCAATCCCGCGCCGGGATGATTGGCGGCACGCTCGCCATCGAACGGAATGCCGTGGGTGGCACCAGCGTGACCGTGGCGGCCCCCAACGGAACCCTCCGGCAAAAAACGAACCACCCGCATGCCCGCAAAAAATAAACCACCCCAAAAGCGGTTGCTGATCGTTGACGACCACCCGATGATGCGCACCGGGCTGGCGCAATTGATCGACAATGAGGCGGACCTGAAGGTTTGCGCCGAAGCCGATAATGCCCGGCAGGCGATGGACATTGCCGTCAGCCAGACGCTCGATTTGATCCTGCTCGACATTTCCCTGCCCGACAAGAGCGGCCTGGAACTCATCAAGGACATCCGGGCGCTCAAGCCGGCGCTGCCGATTCTCGTGGTTTCCATGCACGACGAATCGCTTTACGCCGAGCGCGTTCTCCGGGCCGGGGGGCGCGGCTACATCATGAAACAGGAAGGCGGCAAAAAGCTGCTCCACGCCATCCACCAGGTATTGAGCGGACAGATTTATGTGAGCGAAAAAATGGCCGCCGGCATTTTGGAATCCTTTTCCGGGCGGCACGCCGAGGCGGCGGCTTCCTCGGTCCAACAGCTCTCCGACCGCGAATTTGAAGTGTTTCAATTGATTGGCCAGGGCGAAAGCACCCGGGAAATTGCCGCGTACCTGCATTTGAGCGTGAAGACCGTCGAGGTCCATCGCCTGAACATCAAGAAGAAATTGAAATTGCAAACGGCGACCGATTTGGTTCGTCACGCCGTCCGCTGGCTGGAGACCGAAAAAACCGGTTCCTGATTCGAACTTCTTGTGGAGTATCCCACGGCACTTTACATTGAACCTCAAGAAAGATTCTTTCTCCGCAAGGTTTTGGACTGCGGCAGCCCTCTGCCGCTTTTGAAAATTACGACGCGCTTGAAAGCGGCAGAGGGCTGCCGCAGTCCAAGACGCTGACGCGCCCCGGGCAATGCTATGTTCCAACCGTTTGCCCTTGTTGAAAGGCGATTTTACTCGCCCACGCCGGCGTACTCCTCGTCCAAGTGCAGGTCGGCGCCCATGAACACGTAATCGTGCGGAACGGTGTTCATGTCGAGCACGTGCCGCGGCAGACAGAGCAATTGGCTGAAACCGAGTTGCTCCAGCGCGTTAATGGCCACCTTGCGCTCGCCGTTCAATTCCGCCTCCAGCCGGCGCAGACCCAGTGAGCGGGCGATTTCCACCAGCTCCGTAACCAGAATTTTGGCCACGTCCCGATCGCGATAGTCCAGATGCGTCAGAACCGAGACCAGCCCGATGTGGCGTTTCCAGCCGCCGAGGCGTTGATGCAGCGTCGCCTCGCCGATGATTTTTTCCCCGTGCAACATGAGCAGCAGCAGATTGTGGTCGAACTCGGCGTCGCGGCACCATTCCTGAAACAGTGCCCGGTCGGAAACCGGCTGTTTAATGAACAGCCGTTCTTCCTCCGGCACGGCGAGGAAAAATTTGTGCAACCGCGCGGCGTCCCGCTTGCCCAGCGGGCGTACGACGCATTCCGTGCCGTCGCGCAACTTCACCTCGAACGGAAACTTTTCCAAAGCATAATCCAGTATCATAGATTGCCTTTCGTTGTCTGTTCCCACCATAGCACTGAATGAGTTTAACTGAAACAACTAAATTGTTAAAAAAGCATCATTTATTGTCTTTGCTGGTGGGGGATCGGGGGGGTCCCCACCCACACAGTCAGGTGGGGCGAGGCTACCGACGAGCCGCGGGGAGGAACATCGGGCTGCAATGCCAGGACAGCGCAGCGCGCCGTCCTCACCAACAATTAAAATCCTCCCCTGCAAGGCGGTGCAGCGTTTGCTGGAAGGGATTCGGGCAACAGAAGGAAAGTAATAATATGCTGGACAATAAGTTAAGCCAGACTTACAATCATTTCCCTGAAACAGGATAGGCTGATCTTGGCAAAGGATAGGCTGCAAACCCAGCCGCCGATTATCTGTTAGGCGGCATTACACTTTATGAAAACACGCACACACATCGGACTCGCATTATTTGCGATATTCTCACTTGGCATCATCACCGCTTCGGCGGAAGACGCGCCATCAGGATTGTCGGCACTCATCACGCCGACAACTAATCACGTCAGCACTTTGAGCCATTTGGAGTTTTCGGTCGTTGTCACAAACGGCAGCCCGACGAATGCCACGATTCACCCGTGGATTCTGAAGAATGGCTTGGGGACAGTTGTGATATTTAACGCGCAAGGATTGATGATGCCATATCACCCAGAGCCTCCATATATCACCCACCTGCCGACTCTCGCCGAGCGAGCCGCAGAGCCACCGCAAGACTTGATTCTCAAGCCAGGCGAGTCGTATTCACTCGAATACAAGCTTGGCGAGCGTTTCTTTATGGCCACGCCGTCGGGCAAGTATCGGGCGCGTGGAAACATGATCCCATCAAATGATGTCGAGATTACAGTTGAGTAAGACCATGCCGCCTAACAAGTCGCCGGAGCCAACCGCCGTTGGCGCTGTCAGTTCCGCTGTCGCGGTTCACGTCGAGAGTCGGCGGTGGCTCAGCTGCTATGAGATGAGTCAAGAGATTTCGCGGTAGCGGTAGTTTTTAGTTTTTCATGGTGCTTGCAATTGGCAGATAAAACGAGGCGACGCCGAGCTCGACCCTCCAGCTCGCGGCGTCGCCGGTTAAAGTTCCAGAGCCTTCCCTTGAGCCCGAATCCAGTGCCGATGAATTCGTGGACGTGTTTCCCGCCGCATGCAGGAGTCAAAGCTCCGCACAGTCTGCTATCCGTTCCCTGACAGGCAGGGTTACAAAAAGGCCAAGTCCGTTGGCCGGAGGCAGGGAAACCGAGCACGCCCATTCTTTGGAACGGACCATAGGTCCACTGAGCCAATCGAGCGTGCTCCGTTTCCGAAATCAGTTTCATCGTTTTGCCCTTCAAGGGAAACTCCGGCTAAAGGTTTCAGACCATGACCCAGCCCAGTTGCTCGGGGGTGACCCGGCCCGTTTGCCAGCGCCAGATATCCACGGCCAATTGGCGGGCCAACGCCACCAGCGCCCGTTTCTTTTGCCGGGTGGCAGCCCTGGGATTTAACAGCAGGTGCCCCCAGCGCTGGACGGCTTTGGATTGCGGTTGATACAGGACCATACGCCAGGCCAATTCGATCAAGGCCCACCGCACCCGGGCGTTGCCCGCCTTGGTAATGGACAGGTCGCAGTGACTTTGACCCGAACTGCTGACCCCGCCGCACAGGCCGGTGTAACTGCCGATCTGTTTGCGGTTTTTGAAGCGTGCCCAATCGCACAGTTCGGCGATCAGCAGTCCCAGTGTCAGCGGCCCCAGACCTTTTGGCCGTTCCTTGGGTGCCAGCGCCTCGACTTGTTCGGTCAAGGCTTCCAACAACGTTTCAACGGCGGCAATGAGCTGGCGCCAGACGGCCAGTCGTGACTCCAGCCAGTCCGGCAGCGTCAAGGGCGCCTTCCACCATTCACCCCGCAACCGGATACCCTGGGTCAGGCACAGACTGCGGCCTTGCGCGGCCAGCCGCTGGCGTTCCCGGCGCAACTGTTCACGCTGGCGCACCAAAGCCCGTCGTTGTTCCTCGGCCGCAGTGGGCACGCGCACCACACTCATGGCCCGGAGGTTGCCTCGCAGGTAACGATCCAGATTTAAGGTTAATTCGCGAGCATCGGTCTTGTCGGTCACCACCCCTTTATGCTGCGGATCGAGTTTTTGGGGATGCACCACAAACGCGGTGACCCCGAGGGCAGTGAGTTGCCGGTGCAGGTGAAAGCCGCCGGGCCCGGCTTCGTAAACCACAAATACCTGGTCGGCCAGAGTGAGCTGTTTTTGCACGAATGGCAGAAAGCTGGCGGGGGTGAACCGCTGCGCCGGCTGCGGCGATTGGCCATCGCACATCCGCACCACCCGGAAGTGGTCGGCGTGCCAATCCACTCCCAGCTTGAGCTGCGGGATACGGACTTGCGTTTCAGAAGGGGTGAGCGTAGTTGTTGTTCTTAAGGCATGGTTGAGTGTCTTTTTCATATACAGGAGTTGTCGCCCATTGCGACCTCCAACTCAACTCATGCCTTCTTTCTACGTTAGGCATCATTCACGCCACATGAAATTCTTGGCCATTTTGTTTGTTGGGGCGGCGATGTTCCTGTCGTCTTGCTGCACACCGCCAAAGGAGAATTATCAGCAGGCAATTCAGTCCGATTTGGTTCAGGCACAAGTTTCCTTCCGCACCTTGAAGCCGGTGGATTCCGGGGATACCGTCAAGGCGCGGCATCTGCTCATGCTTCCTGTTTGGATGGGTCTGGACGGCGCGCGATTTTACAGTGTAGAGGGTTTAGCTTCACTGACACCTCAAGAAAGACAGGATTGGACGACGCTGGCGAGGCAGACGTTGGATTACATGCTCCTTCACAAGGACGACTGGGATTTGCGACTTTTGGATGTGCAGGCTGGAATGCGTGGCTTGCGCTATTTCTTGGCCACACCCGAAGATGTTCAGCGGCTGAATGAGCTGTCCGACTATTTAGCCGCAGCCGAGAAGAAGAAGTCGGAGGACGAGAAACCATGATGGCTAATACCAGGATAGGCTGCACAGCCAAACTCTTCTCCCGGTGGTAAAGTGGCTGATTACGCAATGGAGGATTCCGTCCTGGCGCGATTCAGGGATTATTTCCATGCTTGAAATTGCTTTTCGCATCCGGCCCGACCAAACTCTGCAAAATCGGTTAAGCCTTTACCAAGGTTTGGTAAGTAACACGCCGGAAAACGGCGAAGTTATGTTCCGGCGGATTTTTTATGCTTGAGACACTTTTATATCCGAAAGCCGTGGCCGTCATCGGCGCGTCCCGCAGCCCGGAGAAAGTCGGGCACGCGGTACTGGCCATTCTGCTATGATAAAGTGGACAAAAGAATTTGAGACTGGTTCAGCAAAGCTGGACCGGCAACACCGGTTGTTAATTGATAACATCAACCTTCTAAAAGACTTGTTGGACAACCCCGACCGTAGCAGGCAGGAGGCGGAATTCGCGGTCTTTCTGGTGGATTATCTGGAAAACTATGCCGATATTCATTTCACGGGGGAGGAAAAGTGCATGGAAGCTTACCGGTGTCCGGTTCACGCAACCAACCAGCAGGAGCACGAACGGTTCCGGGGCTTTATTCATGATTACAAAAGGCTGTGCGAGATGGAAGGCTTCAAAATGGAACTGCTCTGCAAATTGCATGAGGAGATGCGAACATGGATTATCGAGCACATACTCAAGATCGATACACAACTCAAACCCTGCATTCAAAAGCAACAAACGACGTGATGTCGTCCGGCACCAGGATTGGTTGCACAACTGAATTCTTCTTCGGGTGGTAAAGTGGTTGGGTGGTTGGTTACGCAAAGGGGAATTCCGTCCGGGAACGATTCAGGGATTATTTCCGG
>CAVPSH010000006.1:0-5579 GCA_963708305.1 uncultured bacterium
CCCGTTTTTTTTAATTTGCGATTAGGGGATTCATTAGCCACCTTTGAAGCACGACCAAAAGCCAGCACAAATTCCTGAAACGGGCCATGAAGGATGCCCTCCGAATCCAGGATCGTTTTGCTGCGGAACCCGTTCTGGCGCGAACGGGCAAAGGCTACTTAAAAAGCGAAGGCATCACGACCCTGCAACGGATCAAAGCCAGCCTGAAAAAGTCAAAATCCGCATAGCCAGAGCGTCAGGAAATGCGATTTGTCGAGTTGTTGGTGCTTGGGTTTTATTTCGGCTCGACAGAGATTGTCTGATTAGTGGCTGCGTGCCGCTCTACGATTAACCAACGCTGCGCATCACCAGGTGTTGGTTGTATCTGATCATATTTGAAAGGATGTCGGTCCATATCGGCGTCAGCAATCAATTGTGAGAAATTGTGCGATGAATCAAACACGTCACCGGCCTTGAAGATGGCACCCGCCTTGTAGCATTTCTCGAATGTGCTCGCCCCGTTCCATTCCGCACGATTATCAATAATAACGGCGATCCACTTGATCGGAGGAAACTTTTTCGAACCCGCCCGGCGAATTTGCTTGAGCGCCGCCTTGAACCATCCCGATTCGTCGGATTGACTGTAATTTTTTTCGTCAACATCATACTGGCACAGCAGATAATCCGGATAGTAGTCGTTAATGCAGTAAAAATTCACATGGATTGGCAAAGGCCGAAGAGGCCCAGCCTCGAAGTTAGGTAGCGGAAATTGACTCGGCGGCTCCGGCATCCCATTTACCCTTGCTATAAGCATCATGCGAGAATACGCAAGCGCAGCGATGAGCCCAGCGTGATTGGTCTCGTTGTGGCTTCCGTAAGCCAAAAGAGCATCTGCCATAGCCTGATCCCAATGCCAATTGGTCGAAGGAGACAGATCTTGAACTGAAATCTCATTGGGAGACGGATTTGTAGTCGGTAAACCAATTGGCGATGGCGGCAATGAAAAATGTTTCTCCAACATGGAAACAACCGCCTCCGCCCCCTCGCGATTATCCAACAACAATGAAATCGTCGCGTTTGGGCCAATTTGTTGCGCGATTCCAAAATATGCCGTGTGGCTTGCGGCGATGACAATGCCCGGCATGACAGGCATCGTTTCCGGAGCTTGGCCGCTTATTTGAATAAAATAACCACTTGGTATCAGATCAGTAGCCGAAACAACAAAGCGCTTCGGCAGGAAGGAGCCCTTCTCGTGGATTTGAAGGATCCCAGCTGGGCCACCATCACTTGGAGCAATTTGCAGCGAATAGCTCGGAGCAGTATCAGCCCCGACATAGAATCCGTCAGGGGCTTCTGTTCGGCCTACTTGATTCGATGCGTAACCCGACGAGACCGTAAGCCATGTTATCAAAGCAAATGTGTAGAGAAACTTTATACGGGGAGTGACGCAATGGATGATTAACTTCACACTTTGCAGCCCATGTCGTTTCATGATTTTGACTCTGCACCTGATAAAAAAGTTTGTCCAGAGCGTTTCGGTAGGGCGCGTCACTACGTGCGCGCCGCCGGGCGGTTGTTGGCGTGTGAACGTATCACTACGATCGGCGGCGGGCAGAGGACTGCCCGCCCTACCTTTTATTTCAATTCCTCCGCCAATTCCTCGCCCAGCGCCACCGCTTCGGCGATGGGGCGTTTCCCTTCGCTTCGCTTCGCCGGCCCATGGTGAAATGAAACGGCGCGCATTTCCACCCGGCTGCCATTGATCTCGGCGTAAGCGGCCACGGGACTTTGGCAGCCGCCACCCATGGCGTGCAGAAAAGCGCGCTCCGCCGTCACGCAATGGAATGTGTTGAAATGATTCAGCCGCTCGCAAATTTTAGCGATGCGCTCGTCGTCCGCGCGAATCTCAATACCGATGGCGCCCTGGCCGACGCATGGCAGCATCACGTCCACATCCAGAACCGTCACCAGCAAACCATCCGGCACCGCGTCGCCCAGGAGCCGGCCATCCGGTTTGATCTCGAAGTTCAAACGCGTCAGACCGGCGAGCGCGAGTACCGTCGCATCCAGTTCGTCGCGCTCGGCGACCTTCTGCATCCGGGTGGAAACGTTGCCGCGGATTTCCACGACATTCAAATCCGGCCGCGCGGCCAGCAATTGTTCTTTGCGCCGCGTGCTGCTCGTGGCGATGGTTGCCTTGGCCGGGAAATCTTTCAATTTTAAGTGCGGCTGAAAACCTCGCAAGGCGTCCTGGCCCGGCGCCCAGTCGGCGGAGCCTTTTTCAGCAGCTCGGGTTTTGATGAATTCGGCATCGCGATAGATCAATACGTCGCGCACGTCGGCGCGCTTGGGCGTGGCGGCGAGAATCAATCCGGCGGGCAGATCGGTCGGCAAATCCTTCAGGCTATGCACAGCGAGATCGGCGTGGCTTTTAACCAGCGCGACTTCGAGTTCCTTGGTAAACAAACCTTTGGGCAGGGTCTCACCTTTTTTGGCCATGGAAGCTTTTTGCAGCCTGTCGCCGGTGGTCTTGATGATTTTCAGTTCGAACCGCAGTTTGGGAAATGCTTCGCGGCACTGCGCAGCAATCAGGTTGGCCTGCGCCAGCGCGAGGGCGCTGCCGCGGGTGGCGATGATGATGGGACGTTCAGCAGCCATTTATTTGACCACAGATGAACACGGATTAACACGGATGAAAAGAAAACTTAACCGCGGATAAGCAAGCAGCAGCCGACGTGAGCAGGTTCTAAATGAATGATTGTCTCCAGAAGATATTTGAGCCTCGTTACCTCGGCAGCTACGAAACAAAGTGCTTCGCCGGGCGGTTAAAGCACGGTTTCATGCCGGGCCGGCTTGCGTTTTATATCCGTGTCCATCCGTGTCCATCCGTGGTTGAAGGTCTTTGACATCGAGCAGTGGTTTCACTTTTTCGGTAATGATTTGTTCGCACCGCGCGATTTCGTCCTTGCGTTGTTTGAGGTAGTCGTCAGCGATGGCCTGTAAATCATCGATGTTATAGAGATAGACATTCTCCAAAAAATTCACTGCCGGATCGATGTCGCGCGGCACGGCGATATCAATCAGCAACAACGGCCGTTGTTTGCGTACCTTCATCAGCAGTTCGAGTTTGGCGCGGTTCAGAATATGGTGCGGTGCCGACGTGCTGCTGATGGCAATGTCTATTTTCTCAAGCTCCGCCGCACAATCGTCGAAAGGCACGGCCCGGCCACCCAGTTCGTTCGCCAACGCTACGGCGCGGTCATAAGAACGGTTGGCCACGATGATGCTCCGTGCGCCGCGTGAGAGCAGGGCGCGCGCGGCTTTTTCGCTCGTGTCGCCGGCGCCGATGACCAGCACTTCCCGCTCATGGAGCGAACTGAAAATTTTCTCCGTCAGTTCGACCGCGGCCGACGCCACGGAAATACTGCCGCGTTGTATGGCCGTATGCGTGCGAACGTGTTTGGCGACGTGAAACGCGCGTTGAAACGCCTTGTTCAGCCGCGCGCCGGTGTGACCGTGCTGCTGCGCGAGTGCGTAAGCCTGTTTGAGCTGGCCGAGAATTTCCGTTTCGCCAAGCACCATCGAGTCCAGACCGCATGCAACCTTGAAGAGGTGATGCAGGCTTTGTGGCTCGATGAGCATGTAAAGCTCATCACCAGATAACTGAACTCCCTCGCCCCGCCCAAGCGGGGAGAGGGTCGGGGCGAGGGGATTTGAGCTTGAGAAAACCGCCTTCTCTTCCCGGCCCTCTCCTCGTTGAGGAGAGGGAGAAGAAATTTTGGACTCGCCGGTACTTTCACCCCAACTTACAAGAAACTTTTTCAGTTCTGCAAATGCTTTGGCAGGGTCCAGCGCCGTCGCGGCATAGATTTCCACCCGGTTGCACGTCGAGAGGATCACCGCTTCGCCGGCCACGCCTGACCCACGCAACGACTTCAGCGCGGCGGGGATTTTCTCCTCGGCAAAGGCAAACCGCTCCCGCAATTCCACGGGGGACGAATGATGGCTCAAGCCAATGACGACGACGTTCATGGATGATGCAACGGGGAAAGCAGGTTTGTGCCCCAAAAGGTCAGGAGCAGAAAGACAAAGGCGGCGACAATGCCGTAGGCGAAGCGGCGGCTGGACTGGGCAAAAAGCCGGCGCGACACCAGCAGCGCCAGGTACACCACCCACATGAAAATGGACCAAACCACTTTAGGATCCGACCAGTAACCCGCATCGGCGGAGCGGGGCAGGTAACGGCCGGCTTCGAGGCCGATGGTAAACAGAATGAAACCGGCCAGCACCAGGCGGCTGGTGATGATTTCCAACCTTTGGATCGGCGGGAGCAATGACAGGACGGCGCGGAGTTTGTGGAATTTCAAATCGTGCTGTTCCGTCAGAAACATGCCGGCCGCCGCCGCGCCCAGGCCAAACGCGCCGTAGGCCAACAAAATGGTCGCTGCGTGCAAACTGGTCACCGCGCCGGTGAATTCCGGTTTTGGCCCGTGCGGCGGGTCCAGTTCCGGCATCAGCGCGAACACACCGATGGCAAACAGCACCGGCGACACAAATGCGCCGAGAAAACGCAGCTTGGGCAGTAGGCCGATGACCAGATAGGCGGCGGCGGCGCTCCAGGCTATAAACACGGTCGCTTCAAAAAGATTGTTGACCGGGCAATGATTGATGGAGAAGCCGCGCCGGACCATCGCCACGGTATGCAATACGAACGCGACCAGCAGCAAAAGATAGTTCACGTGGTCGTCCTGGCGGAAACCTTTTCGCCACAGGAAAACCAAATACACCGTGCTTAGACCGTAAAACAGAACGGCCAGTAGAAAGAAATGACGGTCAGTGAACCAAGCCACGTTGACAGGTTAAACGCGGAAACAAACGGTGCAAGCGGCAATTCGGGATCATTTGATTTTCAAGTCGTATTCGTCATGAAGCCCGATCCAAAACCAGAGATATCCCTCGGGAATTTGTGTCGCCAGAGCGCGATGATGCAGACCGACACGGACGGACCAGACTTTGCCGACCTTCTTAAATTGGAGTGACGGGTGACGTGGATTTTTCTTGAGCAACAGATAGGTTTTGTCGCCCAGATTTTGGATTTCCGGCGGCAGTTGCCGGTAGTGAATCCAGAATTTTCCGGTGGCCCGGTGGCTAAATTTCCGTGGTGCGTCCGGCACGGTAGTCCTCCAATGCTTCCTCCATGAGTGCATCGAGTCGTCCGGCAGGGGAATCACGTTCGATTTGCTTGTCCCACTGCACCATGTCGTAGTCAGCAAACCAAGTGCGGAATTTCCTGAATTCCTCAGGAGACAATTCCGTAACGGCTTTTTCGAGTTGAACCGCGCTCATGCAATGAAAATACCAGTTGTTTGACCAAAAGCAACCAAGCCACAATAACACGTTAAACGCGGAAACAAACGGTGCAAGCGGCAATTCCAGAGAGAAGCTTAAGCGGAAGTCTGTTTCCTTCCCTGTTTTATTGTCACTATTTATTTCAAATTTTTGGCGGCTTTTACCCGACAGCGGGTTCTTAATAGTAAACAGACGATGACTGATAGTCAGAAATTGCTGGCGGATTACGCAACGAATGGCTCGGAACCGGC
>CAVPSH010000007.1:0-714577 GCA_963708305.1 uncultured bacterium
CAATAAACCGGCGACTTGCCAACCGTATCGCCGGATGACTCCGCTTGGAATCCTTGGACAAAATTCCCGACATGACCCATGTTGTTGACATCCGCCAGATACAGGATCCCGTCCTTGCCAATCCCGACCGCATAATGCGTCGGCAGCAAGACCACGCCGCCGGAACCGAAGTCGGTGTCACCATTGTTGAGGTCGGACCAGTTGCCCGGAGTGGCATAATCCTGCACCGACAAATTGCCGTTCAATTTGATCATGGACTCGCCGAAGTTGGCCGTGCCGTCAAACGTCCCGTTGCCGGTCATGACGTAAATGTTTCCATTCGTATCCACTGCCGGCGCCATGCCACCGGACCAAATGGCGGCCTGGCTGCCGGTGGGAGTTGTATTGAAGGAACATACTTGAGAAAGGTTCGTGGCATTGTAACCCAGCAGAAAGCCATGATAGCTCCCATGGTCGCAGTGCGAGCCAAAACCAAGGTACACCAGGCCGTTGAGCAACAGGAGGCCCGGGCGCTGGTGCTCCACACTGGCGCTGAAACTGGTGGCGGCAATCGTCACGGGCCCGCCAAATTTCTCGTTGCCGGTCGTAATATCCAGCGCGTGCAACTTTTGAGCCGGCCCCGATGCCAGTTTCGTGTCCACATAGAGCGTGCCGCTGTTTAAGTCGATCACCGGAGTGCCGGTGATGCCGACGATCGGTGTCAAATCACCGCAGAGGATGGGTGAAGCGGTGGGATTAAAGGGTGTGCCCAGATTAGTTTGCCAGTAAGTGATGCCGGCCGTGTCCGCATCCAACGCATACACACTGTTGTTCTCCGTGCAGACAAAAACCACATCGTGCGTCCCGCCGGCTATGTTCAAGTTTTCAACATAGAGCGGCTGGGCATAGACCTGGCCATCCACGCTGTCGGAAAAAAATTTGCCGAAGTTGGTCGCATTAACGTTGGCGGGCGTCAAGATGGTTTCCGAGGTGTTGGCTCCGGTCCGCGAAAGGTCGTTGTGCTGGGTGAGCACATCCACGGCCCGTGCTTGAGAGAACAAAAATGCGCCGGCAAGCAAAACGAGTCCGCACCGGATGTTACTCCTCCTGTTGGAAAACTTCATTCAATTTTTCGTTATGCGCCTTGATTTTGACACAAACTTGCATTCTGTTCAACCCATTTCTTCCTGCAAATGAATGAACGCCGCCAGTTGGACGATGTCTCCGTCCGGGGAAGGTTTGCAGAAACCGGTTTGAGCCGGATGTTTTTGAAACGCACTTTGGCTCCTTCGAGGGCTTCGTGCTCGTCGTCGCTGATCCAGGCGCGGACTTGCAGGCCGATGAAGCCGCTCGGCGTCATTGAATCGTGGATATGAGCGCAGCGGACGCCGTTGAGATAAGTCTCGATTGAGTCGCCTACGGCCTCGATGCGGAGGTGGTTCCAATCATTGGTCCTGAAGATCTTCATGCCCTGTCTTGAAAAATCATCCGGGTCACCACCCAGGAATCCGGGATAGAGCCACATGCGCCGCATTTCGTCATAAATGCCACCAGTCCACCAGCGTTGATCATAAAGCGTCGCGGTCCACCAGCGATGAATCGGGCTGGGATCAATCAACACCAGGTATCCATACACATGGCCCTTGGGAATGATCAGGGGCCGTCCGTCCCACTCCCACCGGGTATCTTTCGCGGCATACTGACTGCGAATCTGAACGCCCGAGAAAAGTTGATGATCAACCTTGAAATCCAGTTCGAGAATGAAATTGTCGTAAGCCTTCTTTGTGCCGAGAACGCTGTTCGTATCGCTTTCGGAAGCGGCCTCGCCAACGATGCACCCGTCGTCCACAAAAAATTTGGCATCGCCGGACTTTTGTGTCCAACCCGAAAGGTTTTTGCCGTTGAATAAATTGATCCAGTGTTCTTTGGCGAAAAGCTGCGGAGCCAGGAACGCGAACGTGAAAAGAACCACCTGGAATTTTCGCATATCAAAGATTGTTCATCGCGATTTGAATTACAGAGCGATTCCCCAAAAAACAAGTGAAAAGGCGGGAAGTGTCCCAATTTGTCTCCGGAGCGCGGGCTTCAGCCCGCTTCAACCCATCAATGCAACGGACGCTGAAGCGGCATAAATGCCGCGCTCCTTAAATCATGACAGTACCAAAAGGCGGCATCGCGTGAATGCCTTGCCGGACGCTGCCGAAGAGATAAGCTTTAGACCATGCCCTTTACCGTGACGCACCCATTGGGAAGAGCTCCGACGTTTGCCGAACTTCAAGCGCTGGCTGCACAGCATGATATCCACATCCACGGCAACGAATTGGCCGGAGATTTCTGCCATCCCAACCCGGAACAACCGAAGATAACGGGTCATTATGCCTTTGAGCCGAACGGCGATCTCCATGGCGATTTTACCGGCCACGTCATGGGCAAACTGGCCGGGAGCTTCGCGCTGGGGACGGGAAAAGCTGAGATCATCATCACCGAAAAGCCATTCCTGCTGCCCGAGGCCGTTTTGAAATCAACCCTGTCTACGGCGCTAAAGGATTTCTGCGACAGATTTCCATCCCCGGGGTAAGCAAGCCGCCCGCCCGCGAAATCCGGTTGCAGGTGAAACAAACGGACATACATTGCTTCTTATAGCCATGGGCCTTCCAACAACAGGTCGTCGTCCCGGGCGGATTTTCAGCGACGCGTTCACCTTGATTGAACTGTTGGTGGTGATCGCGATCATTGCCATCCTGGCCGCGCTGTTGTTACCCGCGTTGTCTGCCGCCAAAATTCATGCGCAGAGCGCCGTCTGTCAGAACAACCTGTATCAGCTTAATCTGTGTCTCCACCTTTATGTCACCGACAACCGTGATTATTTCGTCCCCAACAATTCCATCGCTGCGGCCGGCAGTCCGGGCATGGGTCTCAGCACCGGATTGTCCTGGCTCCCGGACCTGAATGCCGTCACGGAAATTGACCCGTCCAACATCATCAACGGCCTGTTGTTTCAATACAACCGGTCGCTGCCCATTTATCATTGCCCGGCGGATCGGTCCACTTTGCAAACGCCTGGTGGACAACCCCTGTCGCAATTGCGCTGGCGCAGCTACAACCTGAGCCAATCCATCAACGGCGACCCGGAAGCCGATCCCCTGTATTTCCCGCTCATCCCGGCCTGGACAAAATACACCGCCGTCCGCCAGCCGGATCCGAGCCGGCTTTTCGTTTTCATTGATGAGAGCGCGGCCACGATGGAAGACGCGGAGTTTGGCAATCCCCCCATCGGCTCGATCTTTCCGTCCGACCAGTGGTGGGACATGCCATCCGACCGGCATCTTCAAGGCGCGAACCTTTCGTTTGTTGACGGCCATGTCGAATATTGGAAATGGAAAGTGCCAAAAATATTTCATGGCTGGATTCAGTCTGTCACTCCCGAGGAAATGCCCGATTTCCAGCGGGTTCAGAACGCCATGAAACAGCCCTACAATGATTGACGGCCGCGCCAATTGGAGACATCAAAAAATCCGATGCTGGCCACTGTTTTATCAATTTGGGCCTTAGGTCGACCAAAGCCCATAGTTGCGAGATGAAAATTTTGAAATCCATTCCCGTGATCAGGGTAACTCGCTGCATGAAACGTGGAGATGTGGCTAAACGGGTCTTGCTTGTTCCCGTCCTGATGGCGTTGCTCGCAGGAAACGGTTGCGTCCATTTCAACGATGAAAGCGAGCCTCCGTCCTGGCCAAAGCCCATGTCTGCCACGGACACGAAACAGTTTGACGGTGTTTTTACGAATCAAAATGTCAATGCCACGGCCTACCGGTCTGGTGTCCCCATCACCGACCTGTATGACTTCATCAATGGTCGAAGGAATGCGGACGGGATGCGAGGGAGTCAGGTAGAGATACGTGCATCCAAAGATGGGAGTGCTTTGGTTGTTCGTCTATTGGATGGGCAGGGGTTGGAAATTGCTGCTACCGACTTGCATCGTGGTTCAGACTTTGATTTATCCAGCGGGGCCCTGACTTTATACGGTCCCTTTTCAGGCCATCATTGGAGCCATGGAAACCTTGGTGTGGGAGTAGAGCATCACAGTGCCAGGTTGTATGTTTCTGCGACCCGTGATCTGCTCGGAACACAGTCTGAGGCCAACGTAGCACTTCTGTTTTATTTCGTCCCAAGTGTGCTCGGCGGCAAGGATTGGATTCTCTGGCCGAGGCTTGGCCAAGAGGCAACGAATCAACCGGCCTTGAAGGCAGGAAACTGATTAAGAAAATAGCAACCAAAACAATGGAACGCTCACAATCATGGCTATCTTGAATTGGTTATTCCGCATCGTCCTGGCAATGCTGCTGTTTTGTGTCGCAGCGTTTTGCGTATTCGGTTTCCTGGCGTCGTTCGAGCCGGGCAACGGGGTGCAGTGGAAGGTTGGTTATGGCGCGCTTGCCTGCGGCGGCTCTGGTTGGGGCGGTCGCATTGTTGGTTAGGGCACGCGCGCGGATCCTGGCAGCCTTGGCATTGTTTGCCCTCACCCTGCTTTGCGTCCTTGGTTTTCTTGAGTCATACGACTCATGGCCGGGACAGGTGGCTTACGCTGCGCTCGGGTGCTGTTGCCTGACCGGCGGAGTCGCATTGTTGGGACGAAGAGGAAAAAGAGAAAGGCCGGACAACGGGTCCGGCCTTACACACGGTGGCACCTGAGAACTGGTGCCTAAATCTGGTAACAGCATACACTCTGTCTGTCACCCGTCATGTCACCAATGCTGGTGACAAGGCCAATCGGGACTATAGCTTCACAAACCCACGACGAAACCCGCGTAAATAAAGGGGGAAATCATGGTCAATATGATTCAATGTGAAGTTCCCACCCGTATTCGAACCCCGCTGCCCACGTTCGGATACCATTGGGAATTTGGAGTCGAATAATTTGCGAGTCGATATGGCATCCATTCAGAAAGGTATCCAATGCGCTCGCCGCACCTAATAGATTAAGATTAACGTTATCAACCTCAATCATAACCCCATTGGGTTCTGGCGGGCGTACGATACCTTCGACCGACCCAATTCCAGCAACAGAAAATCCCCTAATACCCCCCGATACTGTACCAACTTCTTTCCAACCAACTTGCTTCAACAACTCCTCAATTTTTCTGCCAAACCTCTCTGAATCAGGGTCTGAATACGATTCAAGGACGAATGGGGTTCCTTGGAATTTACCCAAGAAGATATGGGCGTATGCGATTTTCTGTTCCGAGAATGAGCGCGGTTCAATTTGCTTAGAAGTGTTTTATATGCGCTTTCTGCTTCCTGTATTTTTTCCGCTGACAGTTTCTCCACTCGCCTGCTGTATGGATACGCACATAATTCAAAAAAACGGCAAGGCCAAAACTCACAAGCGCTAATACTTTAAATAGATTTTCTCGCTTGCTAGGCCGATGTGCCAAAACCTCAAACAGAACCAAAAGCGCAAATAGAACCAAACCGCCAAGTTCAAGAATTGAATGGACAGCCTCTGCTGCGTCTAGGTTATTCCAACCTGGGAGTATTGAATGCATCACCTAATTATCGTTTTCTTGCAACCATCGTTTTCGTGTTTAGAGTCTTAAATTGATGGGTCGGACACCACACCCATGAATAGCACGGATTTCGTCTGATTGTCTTCAATCACGAAAAAGAATGGCCGGTCCACAATCATCTCAAATGGCTTCTGCGGACGCAAAACCGCCGTCGCCCGCATAATTCCCACCGTCACCGCCGCCGCTTCGGTGCCTTCCTCGTTCACCTCGACATAGCTTTTCTGTTTTACCTCGCTTACCTCCAACTGTTCGTCCGACATCGCGGAAAAATCTCCGCCCTTAAACGCGAGCCTTATTCCCAGGGTCTGAAGCGAATCGTTCAGCCTTACGTCGTATTCAAGCTTGAATCGCGGCAAGGCCAGCGTTCCATCCTGCTCCAAAAAACCTTCGAGCATTTTGCTGCGCTCCGAAGCGCTGTTGAAACGGGCCAGCAGCCTGGCGAGGCTGGAATCAGCATCCGGCAAAAAGACCTCCATGCACAACCGCCTCCCCGCGTAAGGCAACTGCACGGCTTGAAAGCCGTCGCCGCGTTGATAGGCAAAATGCCCGTGCCGCCACATCGTCGGCACCTGCTTTTCTGCGCCGCCCGCCAGGTGAAAGGCGTGTGGTCTGGTTTCCTTCCCGTCGAACGGGGTTTCCCATTTGCCTTTAAAGTAAATGGCATTGGCCAGGACCATCCGGGTGGCAGAAGCAAACGGCCATCGGACAATGTCCTGAATTTTCCCGCGCGTACGCTTGTCCGCCCAATGATTGATGGTCTGCGCGGATTGCGGGCGGTCAAAATCCACGGTGCCCAGTTCCGCCCGGAAGAATTCCCGGTTCACAGAAACAAATTCCGGTTTCAACCGGGTTCCCTGCTGGTACCAGATGGCATTGGCCAATTCCAAAATGACGTTGGTGTGGGAGTTCAGGGATTGGTCCAATCCGCCAGCGGCAGCGTTCAAGGTGTCCGCCGGCAAACCGTCCATGTGTAAAACGCGGTCCATCTCCTGTTTGGTAGCGCCGACCGCGCCGTTATCGAGCATCTGCAAGACCGTCGAGACGCTGAACGGTGAAATGAAAATGTTGGCGTCCGGCTGTTCGTGAGCAATTTGCTGGAACAAATCAAAGGCGAAACCGGAGTTGGCCGCGGCCAGTTTGGCCTGATCTTCGGCAGAACCCGCCAGCACCGGCAGGCTGGCGGCGCAAATCAAAACGCCCAGCCAGGACTTTCGAAGGCTGAATTTTGAATGTTGCATAATTCGGAGAGGAGTTTTTTAAATTTTTGTTTTTAAATCAACGCCACCTCTCCCCGAGCCCCTCTCCCCCGCTTCGCGGCGGAGAGGGAGACGGCTGCCTTGCCCAAATCATGTCAGTTTGTAAGAGCATCATCCCCGGTTTCAGTCTCACTTTGTTTGACCGGCGGCGGCAGACTTTTATCAAACGCCGCCGAACCGCCGGTGACGGCGCGCGTATTCCTCAAGCGCCTCAAAAAACTGCGGCTTGCGGAAATCCGGCCAGAGCGTCGGCGTAATGACGAGTTCAGAATAGGAAATCTGCCAGAGCAGAAAATTGCTCACCCGCATTTCGCCGCTGGTGCGAATGAGCAAATCCGGATCGGGAAAATTCCGCGTCCAGAGATGCTGTGAAATGACGTCTTCATTGATGTCAGCCGGTTCAAGCTTTCCCCGCTTCGCCTCCTCGGCAATGCGCCTCACCGCATCCACGATTTCAATGCGGCTGCCGTAGCTCAGTGCCATGATGAGTGTCAGCCCGTTGTTTTTCGAAAGGGTCTGGATGGATTTCTTGAGATGCTCCTGCACATTGTCCGGTAATCGCCAGATTTGCCCGATGACTTCCAGCCGCACGTTGTTTTTGTTCAGCTCCGGCGTCTCGGTCTTGAGATAGTGGATGAGGTATTTCATGAGCGCATCCACCTCGTCCTTGGGGCGGTTCCAGTTTTCGGCGGAAAAGGCGTAAAGCGTGAGATAGTTGATGCCGAGTTCGCCTGAAGCGCGGATGATGGTGCGGGCTGATTCGGCGCCCTGCCGGTGGCCTTCGATGCGCGGCAGGCCACGTTGCTTCGCCCAACGCCCGTTGCCGTCCATGATAATGGCCACGTGCTTTGGCAAGGAGGCTTTGGCTTCAGAGCTGAGATGCGGAGCGGAACTCATTCAGCCGCAGATTACGCAGCTTGTCGCGCTGTAGCAAGGCGAAGGCGGAATGGCGCAGATTTCAAAACCGTAAAAATCATCTGCGTTAATCTGCTGTTGGGAGGGATGGCGTGTCGCCGTCCCTGAATTTGCGTCACCGACACGGCGACCTTCACAGTTATACAAAAATCGTCTGTTCGCGCGCCGGTCCAACCGAGGCGATGAACAACTTCGCGCCGCTCAACTCGGCAATCGCCTTTAGATACGCCCGCGCTTTCGGTGGCAATTGCTTCCACGAACGCGCTTTGTCCGTCGGCGTTCGCCAACCGTCAAAATCGACATAGACCGGCTGACACTCGGCGAGAGTTTGTGCGTCGTTCGGCACAAAATCGTAGCGGGCCTTGCCGTGGCGATAGGCCACACAAACTTTGATGGTTTCAACCGTATCCAGGCCGTCGAGGTTGGTGACGGCCAGATCGTCGATGCCGTTGACCATCGTCGCGTGGCGCGTGGCGACGGAATCAAACCAGCCGCAGCGCCGGGCGCGCCCGGTCGTCGCCCCAAACTCACGCCCCATCCCGTGCAACAAATCGGAAATCTCCGCGTTCTCCGTCGGCAGCGGCCCTTCCCCCACCCGGGTCGTGTAGGCTTTCATCACCCCGACCACGCGGTCCATGCGATGCGGCGGCACGCCCGAACCGGTGCAGGCGCCGCCCGCCGTGGTGTTGGAGGACGTGACGAAGGGATACGTGCCGTGGTCAAGGTCGAGAAACGTCCCCTGCGCGCCTTCAAACAAAATATCGTCGCCGCGCCGCATCGCCTCGTGCAGCAGCACGACCGTGTTGGCCACGAACGGTCTCAGATAGTTTGCGGCGGCGCGATACTCCGCGAGCACCGCTTTGAACGAGAGCGGTTTCGCCCCCAGTGCGCGCAGCACCCCGTTATTCTCACTGATGCGCAAGCGAAGTTTTTCCTCGAGCCGTTCGAACCGCACCAGATCAATTACCCGCAAACCGACGCGCGCCGCCTTGTCACCGTAGGCCGGCCCGATGCCGCGTTTGGTGGTGCCAATCTTGTTCTTGCCCTTGAGCACTTCCCGCTGCGCGTCCAGCTCGCGATGATACGGAAAAACCAGATGCGCCGTCTCGCTCACGACCAGATTGTCTCCGACCTTGACGCCGAGTTTCCGCAAGCCCTGAATTTCCGCTACGAGGCTGACGGGATCAACGACCACGCCGTTGCCGATGACGCACAGTTTGCCTCGGCGCAGGATGCCGGAAGGCACCAGATGCAGGATGTATTTCTGTTTTCCAATGAAGACAGTGTGACCGGCGTTGTTGCCGCCGGCATAGCGGACGACGATGTCCGCCTTCTCCGTCAGCACGTCAATAATTTTGCCTTTGCCTTCGTCGCCCCATTGGGCGCCCACCAGAATCGTATTTGCCATAAATTCGGGAGGGACGGACGTGTCGCCGTCCCACACATCACCACCAGCAATAAAAATCCCCGAACGTGAATTCGGGGCAAAGTGGGGTGTCTTTGCCGGTCGAAAGTAGGAAAGTGCTTCATCCCTGTCAATCCCGCAAACTAAATTCAGTGCTGCGAATTTAAACCCAAACTGTTATCCCTTGGCGCGGTTCGAACCATGCGATGAAAGATTTGAAACTCTGGTTTTGCGCGGCCGTCCTGATGCTGGCCGTCTTTCAGTTTTCAGAAAACACGGTGGACCCGGATTTATGGGGACACGTCGTTTTCGGCCAGCACATGCTGCAAAGCCATTCCATTCCGAAGGTGGACATTTATTCCTGGACCGCCAACGGCCAGCCCTGGATCAATCACGAGTGGGTGGCGGAAATCATTTTGGCGCTGTTTTACACGGCGTGGGGCGGCTCGGGAATTTTACTCCTGAAAATGGCCGTCGGACTGGCGGCCTTTGCCGTGTGCCTGCGCCTCGGCGCGCAAAGCCTGTCGTGGCCGGCCCGATTCGTGGCGTGGGGATTTGCCGCCCTGGCAGTAGTGGAAATTTCCTATGGCTTTGCTGCCCGTCCACAGATTTTTACCGCACTTTTCATGTCCCTGGAGTTGCTGCTGCTGCACCAAATCCATTCCGGAAAGCGGCTTTGGGCGCTGGCCTTGCCGGTTTTGTTCCTGGTTTGGGTCAATACCCACGGCGGCGTCCTGGCTGGATTTGGATTGCTGGGTTTGGCGGCGGGAACCACCACGATTCAACTGGTTTGGAACAAAATTCGGAAAGTGCCGGGCGGGATTCCATCCAACGGATCTCATGGCAAACTGGAATTGAAGACCGTCTTAAGTTTGTGGCTGGCGGTCATTGCCGCCGGCGCCGCGCTGCACTGCAATCCTTGGGGACCAAAGCTGATCCAGTGGCTCATCGGCAGCATCCTTTGGCTGCGACCGCAAATCGCCGAATGGAATCCCACGCCGTTGAACTGGGACCACGCGGCATTTTTCGTCGTGCTGGCATTGGCGGTCTTTAGCTGGGTGTTCACAAAACAGAAACGCGCCTGGTGGGAGCTGGCGGTATGCGGAGCGTTCGCTCTTCTGGGTCTTCGTGCCGTCAGAAATACGCCGCTCTTCTGTCTGGTGGCGCTGGCGCTGGTGCCGCCGCATCTGGCCAGCGCCCTCGCCCGATTCCGGCGGCATTTCGAGCATTTGGAAGAACTCGGCCGCGGGGATGGCTTCCAAAGACTCGCCACCCTTTTGTCTGCCGCGGTTTCCGTCGGAATCGGCGTTGCCGCCTTTACCCTGCACAAGGAGCATCCCCTGACGATGGAGGTTCCGCGCTCCCAATATCCCATCGGCGCCATTGACTTTTTGCGGGAACACCAATTGCACGGGCGGACGCTGGCCTTTTTCGATTGGGGCGAGATGCAAATCTTCCGGCTCCCGGGCTGCCCGCCATCCCTCGATGGCCGGCTCGATACCTGTTACTCGCGGGAGTTGATTGCCGCCCACTGGAAATTTTACAACGACGAATCGTTTGACCCAAAAGTACTCGACGTGGACCAGGCCGATCTGGCCCTGTTGCCGGCAAATCTGGCGGGCACAGTGGCATTGGCTCATCGGCCTGGTTGGACGGTAATTTACTCCGACAAGCTGGCGATGATTTTGGTGCGGGACGCGGAACGCTTTCCGGAATTGCGAACCCTGTCACTTCCCGTTATTGGACCAAAGTCTGCGGTGGTGGGCCGCGCGACGTTTCCCAATCACAGTGCGCGCCAGAGAATGGAGTAACTGACGGTCAAACCTCAGGCGCCGGGGAAAAAGTTGTATTTGATGATGCAGCGCAGGGCGCTGACACCGTCCTGCCATCCCACTTTTTTTCCTTCGGCATAGGTCCGCCCGTAATAAGAAATCGCCACCTCGTAAATCCGCACCTGCAAACGGCTGACCTTGGCCACAATCTCCGGTTCAAAGCCAAAACGGTTTTCCTGAATCTGGATTTTCTGGATGACCTCCCGGCGGAAGGCTTTGAAACCCGCTTCCATGTCCGTCAGGTTCAGATTGGTGGCCATGTTGGAAAACGTGGTCAAAATCCGGTTGCCGAGCGAATGCCAGAAATAAAGCACACGGTGGGCGCTGGAACCCATGAACCTCGACCCAAAAACGACATCAGCCTTGCCAGCGAGGATGGGATTAATCACGAGCGGGTACTCGCCGGGATCGTATTCGAGGTCGGCGTCCTGCACCACCATCAGCGGCGCGGTGACCTGGGCGAAGCCGGTTCGCAACGCCGCGCCTTTGCCCTGGTTCATCTCATGACGAAAAAGTTTTATGCGCCCGTCGGCTTTGGCCAACGGCTGCAACGCCGCCCAGGTGTCGTCATTGGATCCGTCATCCACCACAATTAATTCCCGCACCAACGGCTGGGCCAGCACTGTGGTGACAACGTTGGCGACCGTCAGAGCTTCATTATACACAGGCATCACCACAGCCAGACACGGCGAAGCCATGGGTTGTGTGGAAGAATCAATCATGCTGACAAAGCTTGCGCTTCAAATGTTGCTGGAGATTTCTATGGAATTTCCCCAAGGTCAATGCAAATCAAACTGTTGTCCGGGCGGGGGGTAGTGTCCTGATTTGAAATCCGAATTGCCAAAACGGAGCGCGAGTTGTCCCAACTCGCAGTTTTTTTGACCCATCCAGCTGCTGCGGATTGAGGACAATCCGCGCTCCGGAGACAAATTAGGACACTTCCTGCCGGGGACGTAATTTGACACCCGCACCAAAAATTCATTGGCCGGCGGTAGAATCGTGGCGCTGGCGTCCTCGCCGGCGGGTAAAAGCCGGCGTCCGGCGTATAGCGGCGTGGCCGCCACGCGGCTTTACGCCGCCGCGTGTTTTTGGTTCGCGCACCGGGACGGTGCTTGAACTCGCAGCCGGGACGGCCGCATTACGGTGCGGATGTCAAATGGCGCCCCCCTGCCGGGTTGTGCGGAGCGGGGCAAGTGGAGACGACAGGACATCATTCCCCAAAAATGATTCAAACCTGAAAAGAGACGGGGGAAACTTCATGGTTTTACCCGCATATTCATGCTTCACCTCACCTGCAGTTGTTCATTGAGTTGCGCCCAATCCGTTGCATATACTGGGAGACGCAAACCGGCAATATGCGTCAAAGCGTCAACTCAAAATCCCGAATGCCATGAACAGAATTCTACCAAAACCGCAATGCCTGCTTGCCACGGTCCTCCTGGGCTGGCTGGCAATTACCTCTTGCGTCGTCGCAAAGGCCGACCCGTCCAATCTCAGCACCCGCAAATCGCCCGACTGGCTTCGGAGTGCGGTCGTCTATGAAATTTTTCCCCGAAACTTTTCCCCGGAAGGGAACCTCAATGCCATCACGGCCCGATTGGATGAGTTGAAGGATCTGGGTGCGGACATTCTCTGGCTCATGCCAATCCAGCCGATCGGCGAAAAGATGAAGAAAGGATCGATCGGAAGTCCTTTTGCCGTGCGCGACTTTTATGCCATCAACCCCGACTATGGCACCACCAACGATTTCAAGCGCCTGGTCGCCGAAGCCCATCAGCGCGGCATGAAAGTGGTCATGGACATTGTGGCGGGTCAAACGTCCTGGGACAGCGTGATGATGGCGCATCCGGAATTTTATCTGCACAGCACGAATGGCCCGATCATCCCGCCTGACCCCGCCTGGACGGACGTGGCCGGGCTGAATTATGCGAATCCCGAAGTCCGCCAGTACATGATTAACATGATGAAATACTGGCTGAGCGACTTCGGCGTGGACGGGTTCCGTTGCGATGTGGCCCCGAACGTGCCCCTCGATTTCTGGGAAACGGCCCGGACTGAACTCGAGAAGCTCAATCCCCAGGTCATCATTCTCGCGGACGCCGGCAACAACCCGGCTTTGCTGTCCAAGGCCTTCGACCTGGATTCCTCCTGGGGCATGATCAACATGCTGAATAATATTATTTGCACTGGATTGCCTGCCAATTACGTAAAGGACGAATGGCAACTCGAGTACCAGCGATTCCCCAAGGGCGCAATGCATTTGCGCTTTACCGACAACCATGAGGAAGTCCGGGCCGTGGTGCGTTACGGCGTGGATGGCGCGCTGGCGGCCCAGGTGTTGATGTTGACCCTGGACGGTGTGCCGCTTTTTTACAACGGCATGGAAGTCGGCGATGCCACCGAGTCCGCCGACCCGGCCTTGTTCGAAAAAATGCCGGTGTTCTGGCATCCCGGCGGCCGCCCGCCCCTGCGCAACATCTATCGGGACCTGATCAATCTTCGCAAACAACACGCCGCGTTCTACAACGGGGAGGTCGCCTGGCTGGATAACACGGCTCCGGCACAGGTCGTTAGTTTCCTGCGGCAGGACGCGAACGATGAGTTCGTTGTTTTAATCAACCTGTCAGGTTGCCGCGTGACCGGGTCGGTTCAACTCCCCAACGCCGAAGATTTTGAGCCGGTGAAAATCAGCGGCAGTCCCATCCCCGTTGGCACCCATCTCCCTGACTTTACCCTCAACGGCTACGAGTGGTACATTTATCATCGGACCGTTGCTAAATAAGGTTGTTCAGCTGCCTGCTTCTGTGACGGGTTACCGGCAAATCAGCCCGGTTAACTGGCCTTGCATAAGCGAAATATGCGCGGTGTTCGGTTTCAGACGCCGGGCTTTGGCCGCGCTTTTCAAGTCGGTGAAGGGCGTGCCGGATTTCGTGATCTTCGCGGACGCTGGCAGGGTGTTCGCCATCGAAGCAAAGACGAAGCGGGGCAAGCTGACGATGGAGCAACTAGGCTGGAAAATGCTTTTGGGGCGCAACGGCCACCGTTACGCGGTGGTGCGGTCATTCAGTGAGTTTCAGGACGTGGTAGAAACATGGCTGGCGCATTGAGCAACGAAACTTCGATTTTGGACGAACGGCCCGCGAGCCTGGAATGTCAAGGGCGCGAATTGTTGGAACTAGCCGAGGAACTACGGCGGCGCGGTTGCATCATCTTGGGAATGAGCGTAACTTGTATCTCAGGTTATCGCCTCGCCCTGGCATGGCCGCCACCGCAACAGCAAGTCCTGATTGAGCATGAAGGTCACTAACTTGGTTGCATCCGAACGCGCTTGGCGTTACTGGCAATCCCTCAGCGCACGTCGGCAACACGGTCTGACCGCGACTCCTTTTGGCGACCCTGAATGGCAGCGCAAACAACGCGAGCTTGTGCAGCGGGCAATGTCACGCGGGCAGATCACCGTCAATCCACCCACCCTAGCGCCAGCCCCCTATCCTGAACGCCCGCCAACGGTCAACGTGGAGCGAAAAAAAGTGGCTCGACCGGCCAAGAATTGGCGTGCCTTTCAAAATCGTTCACTGTGATTCAATCCTTTTTATACGGCTCAAGGAGCGTTTGGGACGTGTGGAGATAGCATCCGGGCAATCAAAGCCCGCCGTGGCTTAACGATGCAAGCTGAACGGGGCAGGAAATGAGCCAGTCCTGAGTTTGATCGGCAGGCCGCACTGCCCGGCACGGGCTTGCGGCTTGTGGGGCGCCTAATTCATTTTTTCACAGATTCTTATTGATTGCCTGAGTTTTCACGCTATCATGCCCATGTAGGGCGAGACACCAGAAGAAGAACCGTCAAACGTCATTCAAAATTAATATGCACAAAGTCAATCCCCTTGTTCGGCTGGCTATTGGCTTTATCGCTCTGGTTTCCACCTCCGCGCTTGCCCAGACCTACGTATACACCTACACAGGTAATGATTTCACATCTGTTTTCAACGCCGCCAACGAGCTTTTTTATGGTATTTTGCCTTATACAACATCAGACAAGATTACAGGATCCATAACTTTTTCCGCGCCGTTGGGAGATAACTACAGCGGCAACCCCTCAGCTACCATACTGTACTATAATTTTACCGATGGAGTTGGCCCGCAGAACCTCGTGGGGTCCTCGGGGTCGTTCCCGTACGTGATGGACAGCACCTTCGGCACCGATTCGTCGGGAGACATCGTCTCCTGGAACTTCGAGGTTGTGGCTTTCATCAATTCCACCCCAGCAGAATCCAAGGGAATCCAGACTGAAAATGACTCCGGCAATGTTGTCGATTGGGGCAGCCTCGATCAGCCGTCGGGGAACGTAGGGGAGGGGTCAGTGTCAGCCAATCCGGGGGTGTGGGTGCTAACAGTCGTGCCGGAGCCATCAGTCGGTCTTTTATTTGTCTCGTTTGCGGCGTTGGTTTTGGCATTCGGGCGGTTCAAGCCATGGCCGCCTCGTCCATACTCGGGAAGTGAAGGTTAGCCCCTTGCCGCTTCGGCTTGAGGCCCCTTCCCACCACCTGACATGAGCACATGGAACACAGTCGCGACCGTGCTTCTCACTTCTAGTCCGTATCTCTGGTTTGACTTAAGCCCTGTGAGTGGAAATCATTTCTATCGGGCACTGCTACTGCCTTAGATTACATCATCGTCAGCGGCGTGTCGGCTTGGCTGGATTGCCAGGGGAAATTAAACAGCGAATCCTGTTTGAACAGGCTGGCCGTGGCTTGCGTGATTTCATTCTCCGCACCGGCCACAATTTCAACCGCCCGTTCAAAAGTCTTGCGCTTGTCGGCGTAGCGGTTGATTAAATCCGTGTCCTCTTTGCTCAACTTATTTTCCGTGAATAGCTGCCAATAGACCCTGCTCACGTCTTTCCACTCTTTGAGCGTCCGGCCCGGCCTACTTTCCGCGAGAGGGCCGCACCATCCGATCACCGCCTCATTGAAAGCCGCGGTTGACCCGTAAAGCGTCTTGCCCTCGAATTGACCCGCGCCGGCAGGGTGAAGCCCGCTTACTTCCGCAACCTTGAAGTGTTTGGCGGCAATGAAGTGCCCCGCCTCATGGAGCGCGGCCCGGAGCTTGGCTTGCGCGCGTGCGTCCAACCTCGCAGGGTTCCGCCGATGGTTTTGGGACTGGTCTGTCAAGAACGTGCGGAAGGAAACGTGAAATGATTTGGATTTGCGGCGGGGTTGGAACCCCCTTTTCAGCGTCCGGTGAGCGTGCCGCGATAAATCCACCGGGCCGCTGGCGCGCCGCTGTTCATTGCGCCAGCGGCAAATCTCGAATAGAACTTGTCACAATATCTGACCCACTAACGAAATTCGGCCATGTTGCTATAAAAATTATCTTTCGATTGTCTGGGAGAAATTGGTAGCACCAATCCAATATGGATTTGCTGGATTTCCATTCGGGAACGGATGTTGCGGTGGAAATTGGAATGTTCTGCGAAGACTGCCATTTACAACGACCTCTGCCGTACCCTGCACAACTTCAGCATTGTTTGTAAGGAACCTAAAAGACGCATACAAAAATTTCACATTGGCAATTTCCTTAACTGTCGGCCTTCTCCTTTCAGGACTAAACATCATCGCAGCAATTCCGCTTGCTGAGAATCGCAATGAATATGAACGCCCTGATTCCGCGTGGCCGCGGCTGAAACTATCAGCGTTCAGAATTGGAAATTCAGTCCATAATTGGTTTGTTGGGCAGAGCCACATTTCCGCGATGCCAAAATACGGACGAACCGGCGGTGGTGGTAAATCAGGAACATCGGCTCCCTTAACTTCAAACCATACAAAAGCTGAAATATCGGAAATGTTCGCGTTTAAAGGGTCGTTCCTAATTGCCATTTGTCTTGTTTCCCAAGCGTCATTTGCAGAGCTACCGGCCACTGCGATTTCAACAAAGATGCCAAACATCAGAATGCACCAACCTGCCGTTTCTAGCATCTTGTGGGGCTTCTCAGGCCCACCTAAATATTGGTCATTCATCCAGTCCGCGAATTTCTCCACCGCCAAACCAATAAAAACTAAGACGCCGCCGATTGTTGCCCAAATCAGCACCGGAATCTCCCCAGACGGAAGTGACGAGGCTGTCGAAAGAAGAATATTCATTCGATTTTGGGTGAACTGTATGTCAGTGCTGGCGGCAGTCGGAATTTTTTGCGCCGCATTTATTTCTTGGTGTCACCGTCATTGACATTTTCAAAATGCGTGCAATTTTCCAATCGTTTTGGGTGCGTAGGTTAACTGGCAAACCTGGCGTTCCTTACACGCGCCACGTCACCTCAGCCCAACGCGCGGCGGCGCTGGCGCGGGGTTAGGTGTCATGGCTGTGTCTGCTCAAATAAAGTTGGCTGAAATTCAACATTTCCGCCGCGTGCTCCTTCTCAAGCTGCGCCACTTGTTGCGCGTGAAGTATTTTGTCGCGTGCTATCTGCTTGCGAAGTTTCGCCTCAACCTTCGTTACCGCCTCCACCTGCTCGCGTATGAGTTCAATGTGTCCTCTGATTCTCGCTGGGTCTGCTCGGTCGAGGACAAGCTGGTAAATTCTATCAAGATGCTTTGTAAGTTGCATAAACGTGTAATGACACCTAACGCGCCAAACCTGAACCTCACCCGGTAAAACCACAAGCGGATTTTGGAGTTCAAAACGCTCGGTGTTAGGCGGCACTATTGCCGAATATGTAGCCAGCGATTGCCGCGTGAATCTATCAAATCGGAACCTTCGATTTTGAACTGTGCTCTGCCGACAGTGACGGTGTCGCCGTCCGTTGTCCATTTGGAAGTTCCTAACTTTTGACCGCTGGAATCATTAAGCCACACCGCTGAACCATCGCTGCGCATATCAAGCTCGTTTTGGTAATTCGCCTGCTGGCAATAATAAATTCCCGAAAGAGCTTGCCGACCTTCAGCGGCCAATTCAGAAACATTGTTCTTTGCCACTGCTTCTTCCGCTTGAACATTGCTTCTCAATTTGGCTTCCGATTTCTCGGCCATTTCAAGTGCCGCCCGTGTTCTCTGAAGCGTGTGTCTCTCGGACAAATAAAGGTAGGCAAACAAAACGCTAGTGGTGAAAAAAATGGCTACCAAAATCCAAGCTATTGCTGAATTTTTCATAAGTGCTCGTGCCGCCTAACATCCCGAAACTGAACCGCTGCCACGGGAAGTCAAGGGCGATTGCAAGCTTTGCCGATCCTCGCTTGACTTTCGGCGGCGACCCCCAGCGAGCGCTTGATGTTTTCCTGGCCTTTGACTTCGACAAAATCACAAGCGGATTTTCTGCCTCGCACTGGCCTGCTACGAACCCGGCTGCAAGCGCAGGGCCGCGCAGGCGCGTTCAAGAACAGCGGGAAGCGCAAAGGTGCCCCGAAGGCTGAAATCGAATCCTGCGCGCAAATGCCGACTGGTCGTTGCACCTTAATGCGCGATAGCAGCCTGGCAGTTGCATTTTGCTTACATTTTGCCTTTTATGTGTCTGCCAGAAGTTAACTTTAGCCTTTGTTTTATTAGCTTAAAACGAAGTTGGCGGAGAGAGAGGGATTCGAACCCTCGATACCCTTTTGGAGTATGCACGCTTTCCAGGCGTGTGCCTTCAACCACTCGGCCATCTCTCCCGCAATTCGCCAACGGATTGACAGGATACGAAACGATGCTCTATTTCACAAGCCTGCCCGAGGGCAAGCCGTTCTGCGCCGATCGGTGATGTTGCCGGCAGACCAGTTGGCTCGGGGAAAAATCTGATGGATGGACCAAACGAATGTTTGAATCGCGCGGGTGAATTGTAATAATCTGACTTTAGGTTTACTTTTTGCCCGGAATTGCGTTTGCTGTTTAACGCAATTGCCGGATGCAAAAAGGCCAGCGATTCTGCTGCGAGTCGCGCAATGCCGAGGACTTTGTCATCAATCAATTTTGCGCCGCGACCGGCGGCAACAACACAAACGATGAACATACATTTGAACGAACGACGGAATAGGTTTCCTTTTTGCCCGGAAACGCGCTTGCGGTTTAACGCATTTCCGGATGCAAAAAGGCCAGGGAAACAGCGCGCCGCCATTTCCGCAGCGGTCGCCCTGGCCGCGCTGGCGCTGGCCGGCTGCGGCCACAATCAGGGCGCCGGTGGTTTCAACATGCCGCCGCCGGAAGTCGGCGTGGTCACCATCACACCGGAACCCGTGGCGCTGACGACGGAATTGCCGGGGCGCATCGATCCCATGCGGGTGGCCCAGGTGCGGGCGCGGGTGGAGGGCATCGTGCTGCGCCGGAATTTCCAGGAAGGCGCGGAAGTCACGAACGGTGAGGTGCTTTACCAGATTGATCCCGCACCGTATAAAGCGGCGCTCGACAGCGCGAACGCTACCCTGATGCAGGCGCAACTGCTGGTCCAACGTTATAAACCGCTGGTGGACATCAACGCCGTGAGCAAGCAGGATTACGACAACGCCGTGGCGGCGGCGGCCCAGGCCGAAGCCGCCCAGGAAATCGCCGCGATCAATCTTGGCTATTGCACGGTCACAGCGCCGATTTCCGGCCGCATCGGAGCCGCGCTGGTCACCGAAGGCGCGTTGGTGAGCCAGACTGCCGCGACGGAAATGGCGCTGGTGACGCAATTGGATCCGATTTATTGCGACTTCACTGAATCGAGCACCGAACTGCTTCGGCTGCGGCGCGCATTGGAAAGCGGCACGCTCAAAACCGGCGCGCCCGGCGAAGCGAAAGTGACCTTGTTGCTGGATGACGGGACGACTTATCCGCAACCCGGCAAATTATTGTTCTCCGACGTGACGGTGGACCCGACCAGCGGCATGGTTACCCTGCGCGCGGAGGTTCCCAATCCCGACCACTTGCTCCTGCCGGGGATGTTCGCGCGGGGAGTGCTGGAGCAGGCGGTGGACAACCAGGCCATCACCGTTCCCCAGCGCGGCGTCAACGTCGGCCCGAACGGCGTCGCCACCGTTATGGTGGTGGGTGCGGATGGCAAGGTGGAGGCCCGAGTGATTCAAATCGGCCAGGCCGTCGGGCAACAAATGGATTGTCACCGACGGATTAAAGGCCGGGGAGCAGGTGATTGTCGAGGGCCTGCAAAAAGTTCAGCCGGGGGGAGTGGTGAAACCGGTTCCGTTTGGTTCCGGGAGCGCCGGCATCCTGCCGGCGAATTCCAAATCTGGCACCGGTGAAACAAGCCGCCAGGATGGCGGTGCTCCCGGCAAAGCGGGGAATTAACCGGACTTCGCCATGCCGAAATTTTTCATTGACCGCCCGATTTTTGCCTGGGTGATTTCCCTGCTGATCATGATGGCGGGAGTTCTGGCCATCACGCAACTGCCGGTCGCGCAATATCCCAGCGTCGCGCCGCCGTCCATTTCCATCACGGCCAATTACGCGGGCGCGTCCGCGGAGACGGTGCAGGACACCGTCACGTCCGTCATCGAGCAGCAGATGAACGGCATTGACGGTCTGCTTTACATGTCGTCCAGCAGCAGCGCGAGCGGGCAGTCCCAGGTCACGCTGTATTTTGACCCGGGCACCGATCCGGACATCGCGCAGGTGCAGGTGCAGAACAAATTGCAACTGGCCATGCCCAGCCTGCCGCCGACGGTGCAACAGCAGGGCGTCACGGTCGCCAAAGCCACGCGCAACTTCCTGATGTTTTTCACGCTGTCGACCACGAACGACAGCATCGAGTGAAATCGCGCTGGGCAATTACATCTCCTCGAGCATGCTCGATCCCATCCGCCGCGTCACTGGCGTCGGCGAGGCGGATTTGTTCGGCACGCAATACGCCATGCGCATCTGGCTGAATCCGAACCAAGCTGGAAAGCTTCAACCTTGACGCCGACGACGTCATCGCCGCCATCCAGGCGCAAAATGTGCAGGTCCCGGTCGGGCAGATCGGCGCCCGTCCGGCCGTGAAGGGCCAGGAAATCAACGTCACCCTGCAAGGACAGAGCACGCTGACCACGCGTCAAGCAATTCGAAAATATTTTGCTGCGCGTCAATCCCGACGGTTCGCGCGTGTATTTGCGCGACGTCGCCCGCGTGGAGCTGGGCGGAGAGAATTACGGCATCCAGGCGCGGGTGGACGGCCGTCCGGCCGCGGCCGTCGGCATCAAGCTGGCGCCGACGGCCAACGCCCTGGCCACCGCCGAGGCCGTCCGCGCCAAGGTCGCCGAGCTGTCCAAATTCTTTCCGCCGGGCGTGCGGGTGGATTTTCCCTACGACAGCTTCCGAATTCGTGCGCATCTCCATCGAGGAAGTGGTCACGACCCTGGTGGAAGCCATCGTGCTGGTGTTCCTGGTGATCTACCTGTTCCTGCAAAATTTCCGCGCGACATTCATCCCCACCATCGTCGTCCCGGTCGCGTTGCTGGGCACATTTGCCGTCATGTATGCGCTCGGTTTTTCCATCAACGTGCTGACCATGTTCGGCATGGTGCTGGCCATCGGCCTGCTGGTGGACGACGCCATCGTGGTCGTGGAAAACGTCGAGCGCATCATGAGCGAGGAAGGGCTGCCGCCGCGCGACGCGACGCGCAAGGCGATGGGACAAATCACCGGCGCGCTCATCGGCATCTCGCTGGTGTTGACGGCGGTGTTCATTCCGATGGCGTTTTTCGGCGGCTCGGTCGGCGCGATTTACCGGCAGTTTTCGCTGTCGCTGATTTCGTGCATGTTGTTCTCGATTTTCCTGGCGATGTCGCTGACGCCGGCGTTGTGCGCCTCGCTGCTCAAGCCGGTTGAAAAAGGGCATCAATTGCGAGAAGAAAGGATTTTTCGGCTGGTTCAATCGCGGTTTCGCCGCCAGCCCGAAAAAATACCAAAGTTTCCTGGCCCGGACCATCAACAAGACGCCGCGTTATCTGGTCATTTATCTGGTGATTGTCGTGGCGGTGGGCTGGCTTTACTGCCGTTTGCCGTCGTCATTTTTGCCGGAGGAGGACCAGGGTTATTTCATCACCGCCATCCAGTTGCCGGTGGGCGCGACGCAGGAGCGCACGGTGGACGTGCTCAAGCAGGTGGAGGCTATTACTGAAACAGCCGGAAGTGGCGGGCATGATCGACGTCGCCGGTTTCAGTTTCAGCGGCCAGGGGCAAAACGCCGCCCTTGCCTTCGTTCATTTGAAAGACTGGAGCCAGCGCCACGGCGCGCAACACGGTGTGCAGGCGATCATCGGCCGCGCTTTCATGGTCCTTGGCCAAATCAAGGACGCCATCATTTATCCCATCAACCCGCCGCCGATTCCCGAACTGGGCAATTCCGCCGGCTTCGACTTTGAACTGGAGGACCAGGGCGGTCTCGGCCACGACAAACTCATGCCGGCGCGCAACCAGTTGCTCGCCATGGCCGCGACCAATCCGGACGTCGCCCAGTTGCGTCCGTAGGGCATGGAGGACACGGCGCAACTGAAGGTCGACATTGACCAGGACAAGGCCAGCGCCCTGGGCGTTTCGCTGGCGGACATCAACACGGCCGCTCTCGACGTATTTCGGCTCCGCTTACGTCAACAATTTTGTGGACGGCAACCGCGTCCAGCAGGTCATCGTCCAATTGGACGCGCCGTACCGCATGTTGCCCGCAGGATGTCAGCAAGGTTTTCGTGCGCAACAACCAGCGGCACGATGGTGTCGCTGGCCAGCTTCGCCACGCTGCATTGGATTTACGGCTCGCCGTCATTGCAGCATTACAACGGCTTTCCGTCGCTGGAAATCCAGGGTCTCGCGCCGCCGGGCAAGAGCTCCGGCCAGGCCATGCACGCCATGGAAAACATGGCCGAAAAATTGCCCACCGGCATCGGCTACGAATGGACCGGCCAATCCTACGAGGAACGCTTGTCGGCCAAGCAGGCGCCCGCTGCTCTACCGCTGTCGCTCGTCGTGGTGTTCCTGGCCCTGGCCGCGCTTTATGAAAACTGGTCCATCCCCGTGGCGGTCATTCTCGTCGTGCCGCTCGGCATCCTCGGCGCGCTGCTCGGCGCCACCTTGCGCGGCCTGCCCAACGACGTGTTTTTCAAAGTCGGCCTGCTGACCATCGTCGGCTTGTCCGCCAAAAACGCCATTCTCATCATCGAATTCGCCAAGGACCTGCAGGCGCAGGGCAAGGGTCTGATTGAAGCGACGCTGGAAGCCGCGCATTTGCGGTTGCGCCCGATTCTGATGACGTCGCTGGCGTTCATTCTGGGCGTGTCGCCGCTGGCGTTGAGCAACGGCGCCGGCTCGGCCAGCCGGCACGCCATCGGCACCGGCGTGGCGGGCGGCATGATTACCGCCACCGTGCTGGCCATTATTTTCGTGCCGGTGTTCTTCGTGGTCGTCCGCCGGATATTCAAATCCAAAAAACCAGGGCACACCATGATGGCGCCCAAACCGGCCGGTTTGGAAGATGACGACGGAACCAACAACCAGGCGAAACCATGAGCAACTATCCTTCGCCTTTCCATGACCCTCGTAGCAGCGGACGTCAGTCCGCTCCATATTCTCATTCGGGAAGTCAGAGCCGACTCACGTCGGCTGCTACGGTTCAAGCGTTCAAGGCGCGAAATTATTTGGGGAATTCTCTGATCGCCCTGCTCGTTCTGGCTTTCGCCGGTTGCACGCTCATGCCGAAGTATCATCGTCCGGCCGCGCCCATCTCGGCTTCCTGGCCCAAAGTGCCCGGACATCCGGCAACGCCGACCACAGCCGCCGCCGTTTCCGCCGCCGACATCGGCTGGCGCGAATTTTTCCACGATGCACGCCTGCAACAGCTCATCGAACTGGCGCTGACCAACAACCTCGACCTGCGCATCGCGATGTTGAACGTTGAACAAACCCGCGCACTCTACCGCGTCCAGCGGAACGCTCTGGTTCCAACCGTTAATCATCAATGCCAACGGCACGCGCCAGCGCATCCCATTCGGTTTCGGCGGCCAGGGCCAGGGACTCACCTACAGTCAATACAACGTAAACCTGGGTGTTGCCGCGTACGAACTGGATCTGTTTGGTCGCGTGCGCAGCCTCAAGAAACAGGCGTTGGAAACCTACTTTGCCACCGAAGAAGCCCAAAGGAGTGCGCAAATTACATTGGTGGCCGAAGTCGGCGCGGCCTATTTGACGGAACGCGAATTGACTGAACAACTCGCCGTTGCCAGTCAAACCTTGAAAGCGGCGCGCAGCAATTACGATTTAATCAAACGCAGCTACGACGCCGGTGTCCTTTCCGAACTCGATTTGAATGTCGCCGAGACTCAGTTGCAAACCGCGCGCGCCGCCGTAGCCGGCTACGAACAACAACTTGCCCAAGCCGAAAATTATCTGGTGCTGCTGGTGGGCTGCCCGTTGCCCGATGATCTTCCGTCACCCGAGCCGTTCAATCCGCAGATTTGTCTGTCCGACATCCCGGCGGGACTGCCGTCCGACCTGATTGCGCGCCGCCCGGACGTTCTCGAAGCCGAACATCAACTCAAGGCCGCCAACGCCAACATCGGCGCTGCCCGGGCCGCCTTTCTCCCGACGATCACCCTCACCGGATCGGGCGGCACCGAAAGCACCACGCTGGAAGGCTTGTTCGCCCCCGGTTCGCAAGCCTGGAATTTTTCGCCGCAAATCGTCTGGCCCATATTTGCGGCGGGCACCGCCTGGAACGAACTTCAAGCCATCAAAGCCGCCGACCGCATCGCCGCCGCTGATTATCAAAAGGCAATTCAAACCGCGTTCCGTGAAGTCGCTGATACGCTGGCGGTCCGGGCCACCGTGCAAACCCAACTGTCGGCCAACCGGGCTTTGGTCAGGTCCGAAGAGCAGACCTACAAACTCACCGAGGCGCGTTTCCGCGGCGGCGTTGACAGTTCACTCAACGTTCTCACCGCCCAGCAAGCCTATAACAACGCGCGACAAAATCTTATCCAGACCGAATACTCGCGCCTGTTTAATTTGATCAATCTCTACCAGGCCCTTGGCGGCGGTTGGACCGAGCACACTGTTCAGCCTCCGGCCAGACAATCGCATTGAGTCATTTGTTCCGAAGGAACATTTGAGAATAGCCCGGCGTTTCAACGCCGGGAACACGGTATGAAAAATTTGAGTCCCGCAGGGACGACCGAACCAATCTGTTGCGCAACCTTCAGTCGTCCCTTCAGGACTTGGCCCCTCCTCAATCCAACCCGACGCTAAAGCGCCGGGCTACTGTCAACCTGTCCCTCCGGGACGATTTCAGACCAGCTCCGCCGCGACTTGCTGACGGGTGCCTTTTTTGGCAGGATGTCCGGGCAATGAAAAAGTCAAATTCCTCCAATTCACTTCGCCCCTTTTCCAGCGTGGTGTTTGACGGCTACGAACGCGCCGCCGCCCGCGCCATGCTTTATCCCGTCGGCTTCAAACCGGAAGATTTTCAAAAAGCCGCTCATCGGCATCGCCTCCACCTGGAGCAAGGTCACGCCCTGCAACATGCACATCGACAAGCTCGCGCTCGAAGCCGAAAAGGGCGCGAACGAAGCCGGCGGCAAGGCCATCGTTTTCAACACCATCACCGTGTCCGACGGCATCTCGATGGGCAGCGAAGGCATGAAATATTCGCTCGTCTCGCGCGAGGTCATCGCCGATTCCATCGAAACCGTCGTGGGCTGCGCAGGCATGGACGGCTTCGTGGCCATCGGCGGTTGCGACAAAAACATGCCCGGCTCGCTCATCGCCATCGCGCGCTTGAACCGCCCGGCGGTGTTCGTCTATGGCGGCACCATTCTGCCCGGCTGCATCACCGGCGACACCGCGCAAGCTCGACATCGTGTCCGTGTTCGAAGCCATCGGCGCGCACGCCAACAAGAAAATTTCCGACGCGGAATTGCAGGCCGTCGAACAATGCGCCATTCCCGGCCCCGGCTCCTGCGGCGGCATGTACACCGCCAACACCATGGCCAGCGCCATCGAAGCGCTCGGCATGAGCCTGCCCAACAGCTCCGCGCAAAACGCCATTTCGCCCGCGAAGATGGACGATTGCCGCCGCGCCGGCGCGTGCGTGATCGACATGCTCAAAAGCGGCATCCGCCCGCTCGACATCATGACGAAGAAGGCGTTTGAGAACGCCATCACCGTGGTCATCGCGCTCGGCGGCTCGACCAACGCCGTGCTGCACCTGCTCGCCATCGCCCACGCCGCGAAGGTGAAGCTGGCGCTCGACGATTTCACGCGCATCGGCAAACGCGTGCCCGTGCTCGCCGACTTGAAACCGAGCGGCAAACATCTGATGTCCGAACTCGTCGCCATCGGCGGCATCCGGCCGCTGATGAAGACGCTGCTCGACGCAGGCCTGCTCCACGGCGATGCCTCACCGTCACCGGCCAGACCATGGCGCGAAACTCTCGCCGACGTGAAACCGTATCCGGCCGAGCCAGACCATCATCCAGCCGTTCGACAAACCGATCAAAAAGGACAGCCATCTCGTCATCCTGTACGGCAACCTCGCGCCCGAAGGCGCCGTCGCGAAAATCACCGGCAAGGAAGGCACTGCACTTCAGCGGCAAGGCCATCGTGTTCGAGTCCGAAGAAAAGGCGCTCGCAAGCCATCCTGAACGGCACGGTCAAGAAAGGCCACGTCATCGTCATCCGCAGCGAAGGGCCGAAGGGCGGCCCCGGCATGCGCGAAATGCTTGTCGCCCACCAGCGCCATCATGGGCAAAGGCCTGGGCAAGGACGTCGCGCTCATCACCGACGGCCGGTTCAGCGGCGGCAGCCACGGCTTCGTCGTCGGCCACATCACGCCCGAAGCCTACGTCGGCGGCCCGATCGCGCTCGTGAAGAACGGCGACCCCATCACCATCGACGCCGAGAAACGGGAGCTAACTCTGGACATCCCCGCCAAAGAAATGACAGCCCGCCGCAAGGCGTGGAAAAAACCCGCGCCCCGTTACACCCGCGGCGTGCTGGCCAAATATGCCGCGCACGTGACCAGCGCCTCGCTCGGCGCGGTGACGGATAAGGATTTGAAGTTGTGACAATGAAGAGGGGTAATTGATTTTCATCCCTTTAGGATGAAAGATGATCTTCAGAATCCCAACGGGATTCGATCTCTCAGCCCAGGGTTGCGAGGAACGAGCTACCCTGGGTCAACGTCCAACCCAATTTATCAACCCTGAAAGGGTTGAATCAAATTCCTATCTCGAGATTCAACCCCGTTGGGGTTGTTCTAATTCTAATATTCGCCACCCCGCGTAGCCGCTATCGCGTCAACGCCGGGCTGAACGATTTTATCCTTTCAGGATAATATTTGCTGCGTCATCCTCGCGCCATGCCCCAGTCCCTCGCAAAGATTCTGGTTCATACCGTTTTCTCCACCAAAGACCGCCGCCCTTTTCTTCGCGATAAATCCCTCCGTGAAGAATTACATCATTACATCGGCGGTATCCTGAACCGACTCGACTGCCAGCCTGTCATCGTGGGCGGCGTGGAAGATCATGTTCATTTTCTTTGCGCCCTGTCACGTACGTGCCAGGCGGCGGAAATGGTCAAGGAAGTCAAACGCGGTTCGTCACTCTGGCTAAAGACCAAAAGTCCCGATCTGCATGATTTCGCGTGGCAGAATGGGTATGGAATTTTCTCTATTGGTTTTTCGCAAATTAAGGTTGTGAGCGATTACATCGCCGGACAGGAGGAACATCATCACAAAGTTTCATTCCAAGACGAACTCAGGGCGTTGTTGAAACGGTACGAAATTGAATTCGACGAGCGGTACGTGTGGGATTGATGCAACCCTTTCAGGGTTGATGGCTTTTTGGGGGATTCTCCACCCAGGGTAGTCGCTTCGCGCCAACCCTGGGCTGAATGATTCCTGCCCCGTTGGGGTGGAAAATTGATTTCGTGTCATCCTCCGGTTCAACCAAAATAATTTTACAGTCTGAATGTTTTCGAGAATTTTAATTTTCATCGCCTCTGACTTCGCTGCGCTCCCACCATCGCGATGCTCTGGCGCGGCAAGTCGGCACGACAAGCTTTAGGTAGGGCGCGGTCTCCGTACCACGCCGTTTTGGATGAGCGGCGCTTTCGGAGAAAGCGCCCTACCTGCCAAACGCCGGAACGGGACTTGCGATTTATCATGTTTGGCTCTACAACGATTCAACTCAATGAATCGATCGGCCCGATTAATAATCTGGTTCGGTCTTATTTTGTCGGGCCTGTTGCTGACCGGGTGCGCTTCCGGCCCCGCATATTCGCAGTGTCGGGCAACGGCACCACCACTGGCAGCCGGCATGGGCCGAATCTGGTTTATCGCCATTCGGTGTTGTTCGGTGATGCCATAGACCCGGCGGTAAAATTAGATGGCACAAAGATTGGAAATTCGATACCGGGCGGTTTTTTCCAGGTCCAAACCACGCCCGGGGCGCATGAGGTCTCCACCACCACCGAAGCGACTTACGCAACCACCGTGACCGTTAGCACCAACGTGGACAGTTATATAAAATTTCATGTTGCGCCGGGTGCCCTTACCTATCGTGTTGTGCCGGCGGTCGTGAATGAGACAAACGCGATTCCGGAGATGCAAGGATTGCATTACGCGAGATAAAGTCGCGCCGGGCGCGGCGAGCGAAGCCATCAAGGCTTCCTTGTCTAGTTCGCCGGGACTGAATTTGTGTGATTCAAGGGATGATACGGTTCAGTCGCCGCCGTGACGATAAGCGCCCCCAACACCCCACCCAATACCGCGCCGGCAATAACTTCCTGTTCCGCTTGCTGAATTTCGCGGAACGTTCGATGATCAAGTTGGGCGCGTACTTGGCGTCGGAAACGAGATTTTTAGCTTTTTCCCTGTCTTTGAAGCGCAGGAATGTCGCCCTGGCCCGGTAGCAAGTGCTCGTCAATGGATTCGGCTGATGTTCTTCGGTGATGTCAACGACGTCGGCGCCCAACATATTTCCTTCCCGACAAAAAACATCCAGAATGGCGGCTTCATCGCAATCAACCGAAAGGCCGGTGTCATAGGCGTGAATCGAGCCCAGCACCACCACATCGTTTGTGTTGTAATGCACGTCGCATTGGATGGCAATCGGACGTTGTGGCACGTCCCGCGTGGTTTGACCGGCGGGGAGTTGATAACCAGTGCGGGTTATGCCCGGGGCGCAGCCCGATCCAAGAATGGCCGCACCGCAAAAAACCATCATCAGTACGATTTTGATGCCAACGGTATCAGCCTTCATTTGACTGTATTTGGTTCATCCGGTGGTTTTGATTCGGGGACGGCATTCGTGCCGGGTTCCGCCGACTTGTTTTCGGCGGATGGCGGAACAACTGCGACAGGCACCAGATTACAATTCACGTCCATCGGCGACAGCGTGTACATGTCTCCGGTCATCGGGTCAACCATGAGCATCCCAATCAATCCGCCAAACATGATGTTCCCAAAATACCAGCCATCAATGGTGGAGACGACATGCGTCTCGTACGGATTATAACCCGCCTCTTCAAAGACCAATTTGTAATCTTCCCCGCGAAAATATCCACTGGAACGTTCCAAGGTGACGAAAGTGGGCGTGGTCTTGACGAAAAGGGTTTTGCCTTCCTGATTGGAAACAGTGACTTTCGCCCCTTGCGGATTCGAATTGATTTGGACGCTTTTGCTGCCGCCATCAAAGATGGAGGCGCAACCGGTAAAAATGAGCGGGACAATGAGCAAAGAGAGGATTTTTGTCTTCATAGGTTTCTGTGATTCGAAATGTGAAACGCGGCCTACCGGGGGGCAAGCGCAAAACTTTGAGACGCCACCCATTACATTGTCCTGGAACTGACAAATTATGGGCAGAACTTCATTTCGCGTTTGCCGTCCGGTTCAACCAAAACAGTTCTACAGTCTGAATGTCTTCGGGAATTTTAATTGTCATGGGCTCCGTTTCGCCGTGCTCCCACCGTCGCGATGCTCTGGCGCGGCAAGTCGGCGCTACAAGCTTTAGGTGGGGCGCGGTCTCCGTACCGCGCCGTTTGGGATGAGCGGCGCTTTCGGAGAAAGCGCCCTACCTTTCTACGGATGGGACAATCGGAAGAATAAACTGCCGGCAGCCGAAGAAATTGTGGTGCTCTTGTTCGTGCCATCGTCCGTTGGCGTGCCGTAATTTCTCCAGGTCCCCGAAGCGAGATTGCCATTTGTTTGCAAAGTAAAACCCGTCGAAGGTGACGGCCATGACACGGTCAGGTTTCCGGCGGACTGCGTCAGATTCAATGACACTGGGAATGTCAGGGCGAAGACGGTGCCGCTGCCGTTGGTGCTGAAACCGATGCCGCCATAGGCTGTTGTTCCGTAAAGGGTGTTGCCGCCGAACACCAATGTCCTTACCGGCGCGGCGCCGTCGCTGCCGCCGGTGAAATTATAGACGTTGGTGAAGTCGTTGCCATCGGTGTCGATTTTATAAATCGTTCCCCAGTTGGAACTGCTGGAATTGCCTCCCACGGCGTCGCCGTACAACACATTGCTGATCGAAACCGGTCCGCCAAACGGCCCGCCTGCATCGTAAGTGCCGGTGAATCCGTGCAAAACGCTGAAACCGCTGCCGTCGGTGTTGATCCGGAATATCGTGCCGAAATTGGAAATCCCAGCCCGCGGTAGTGGTGCCGAACAAAAAGTTGCTGGAAATCGCCAGCACTGATTCCGGTAGAGAACCGTCCAAACCGTTGGTGAATGAATATAAATTCGTGAAATTGTTGCCGTCGGTGTCAATGCGGAAAATCGAACCGGCGACGTTGGTGCCGCCACTGCGCGTCGTTCCAAAGAGCGTGTTGCCGAATAATATCATCGGCGCGACCGCGGCGCTGCCGTTCGTGCCGGAAAAGGTGAACAGTGTGGCAAACCCTGAACCGTCGGTATTGATTTCAAATATGGTTCCGTGCTTTCCCGTGCCGCCGCCGCCAAAAGTGGTTCCATACAGCGTGTTGCCCGATGGCGTCAGGCCGCCCGTCGGGTTTTGTCCGTCGCTGCCGTGAAAAATGTAAAGATTGGTGAAATCCGTGCCGTCGGCATTGACTCTGAAAAACTGCGCCCTTGCGGGGAACGTTCGTCCCGCCAAACCCGGTCACCCCGTAGAGCGCATCACCGGAGACGACGAGTGTTGATCCGCCCCCGGGATTTCCGCCGTCCGCGCCGTTGGTGAAATTGTAAAGCGTGGTAAACCCGGAGCCGTCGGCGTTCAGCTTGAAAATGGTCCCGTAATTGGAAATGCCGCCGCAACCGGGCCATGCCATACAACACATTGCTGGAGAGCGTCAATCCCGCCACGGAATCCGCGCCGTCATAATTCGTCTGGCTGGACGACACGGAGAAAATGTGCAGCGAAGTGTAGGCGTTAACGCCTGCATTAACCTGGACGGCGGCCGCAAAGAAAATCCACCCCGCCAAAAAAAGCACGGATTTCATATCTGATTATTGAACTTAATGGCATTATAAAATAAACCACACTGTTTTCAAGTTGTTTTGGCCGTGCTTTTCGAGAGCAGGCTTCGATTTTCATGGCCTCCGCCTTCACTACACCGAGCGCGACAGACCGTTTCAGGCAGGGCGCGGTTTCTTCCGCATGTGCCGGTCTTTGCCGACGGCCACCTCGGCGCTTTCGGAGAAAGCGCCCTACCCTCTGCCAGGCTGGTTCATTTTCAATCCAAATCCCCTTGCCCGGTGGCGCTAAAACTGCTCTATTTAATTCGTCTTTAGTGACGATTTAGTTGACATTTAAGGCTTAATTCATCATATATGACGTGTTATGAAAATAACCAAACAAGCCACAGATGAAGCCGTTCTTGGCTGAACTGGGCGGGCGGCTGGCCCGGATCCGGCTGGAACGGAACCTCACGCAAGCCCAACTGGCGACGCAGGCTGGCGTCTCGAAACGCACGGTGGAACGGTTGGAAGCGGGGGCGGTGGCAACGCAGTTGTCCGGTTTCATCCGCGTGTGCCGTGTGCTCGATGTGATCGAGCGTTTTGATCTGCTCATCCCGGAACCAGTGCCCAGCCCGGTCGCGCAATTAAAAATGGCTGGCCGGAAACGCCAGCGCGCTTCCACCGCCAAAGCCGGCCAAACCTTCGGCCAAAAAATGGCAATGGGGGGATGAACGATGACGCTGGCCGAAGTCAAACTTTGGGGACGAACCATCGGCGCGGTTTCGCTGGAAGACGGCGGCAGCTTCGCCGCGTTCCAGTATGACCCGGCGTTTGCGCAGAGCGGGATTGAAGTTTCGCCCATCACGATGCCGTTGAGCGACCGGGTGTATGTCTTTCCGGATTTGCCGCAAAGAACATTTCATGGCTTGCCCGGTCTGCTGGCCGATTCGTTGCCGGACCGGTTCGGCAACGCCTTGATTGATGCGTGGCTGGCGACGCAAGGCCGGACGCCCGACAGTTTCAATGCGGTGGAACGGCTTTGTTACACCGGCGCGCGCGGCATGGGCGCGCTGGAATTTGCGCCGGCCATCGGGCCAAAACCGCAGCAGGCGAAGAAGATTGAGATTGATGCCTTGGTCAAACTGGCGTCGGAAGTTTTAAGCCATCGCAAGAATCTGAAAACCACTTTTGCCAGCGCGAGCAGGAAAAATGCCTTGAACGACATCCTGCGGGTCGGCACTTCCGCCGGCGGCGCGCGGGCGAAGGCGGTCATCGCCTGGAACCGCGAGACCAACGAAGTCCGTTCCGGGCAGATCGCGGCGGGAAAAGGATTTGATTACTGGCTGCTGAAATTTGACGGCGTCACCGGCAACAAGGACAAGGAACTCGAAGACCCCAAAGGTTACGGCGCGATTGAATACGCGTATTATTTGATGGCGAAGGCGGCGGGCGTGACCATGAGCGAATGCCGTTTGCTGGAGGAAAACGGCCGGCGGCATTTCATGACCCGGCGTTTTGACCGGCTGGACAGGCGGCGAGAAATTGCACATGCAATCGCTGTGCGCGCTGGCGCATTTTGATTTCAACCACGCGGGCGCGTATGCCTACGAACAGGCGTTGCTGGTCATCCGCCAGTTGAATCTGCCGATGGAAGCGGTGGAAGAACAGTTCCGGCGGATGGCGTTCAACATCATCGCCCGCAACCAGGACGACCACGTCAAGAACATCGCCTTCCTGATGGACAAGGCCGGCCGCTGGTCGCTCGCGCCCGCCTTCGACGTGACTTACAGCTACAATCCGACCGGCGACTGGACCGCCCGGCATCAGATGACGATGAACGGCAAACGCGACGGATTCACGCTGGCCGACTTTCGCGCCTGCGCCAAGAGTGCCCTGATGAAACGCGGTCGCGCCGAGGCCATCGTCGAGGAAGTCCGCGCCGCCGTGGCGAAATGGCCGGACTACGCGGAGCAGGCGCAAGTGATGAAAAGCGTGGCGCAAACAAATTCAACGCAATCTCCGGACTGGATTTGCCGCGCGCATAACAAGCGAACACCGGATCTTACAAATTTTAATTTTCATGGACTCCGCGTTCCCCGGGCCTCCGATCTTGTCAAGGCAGCAGCCGCAGACGGTAGTAGCGCGCCGAGAAATTTGTAGCGGCGCCCACGTCGAGATAGTTGGTCACGGTGCTAACGGTGTTGGTCACGGTGAAAATGTCGGTGAAGTTATTGGAGTAACCTCCATCAGCGGCGCCGTTGGCTGCCTGCAACACATTCGTTTTTCCAGCAACCGTCGTCCACGTAAGCTGTATATCGTTGCCCTGTCGCAAAATCGAATCAATCCGCAACAGCCCCGTGTAACTTACAGGAGTATTCATGTCCGTCTGAATCTCGGCGGCGCTCAACGCCCGGTTGTAAATCCGCACCTCGTCAATCATCCCATGGAAATACTGGTTGTAAAGATTGTCGCCCCCGATCTGCAACGCGTTCGTCGAGGTCGCGATCGCCCCCGGTTGCATCCGGCTCGGCGCCTCGATTCCGTTCACATAAAATCGCAACACCCCGCCGTCATACGTCACCGCCAAATACGACCACGTGTTCACTGCCAGAGCAGCTGTCCCGTAAAGGATCACATCCGATGACCCAAATGTCCCACCCCCGCCCGGCTGACCTCCCCCGGGCGAAGTTGCCTCCAGATAGTAATTGTCGTTCCCCTTGTAGATCACGTCACCAAACGCACTGCCAACCGTCGTGGGGTTCACCCAGGCTTCCAACGTCATGGCCGCGCTGAGTTGCAGCGTGGTTGAGTTGCCAACCGTCACCAACGCGTTCGTCCCTTTGAACACCAGCGCACTGCCATATTTGCCCGAATTCGTCCAGGTCGCCCCGCTGATCGTCCCGTTGTTCCCGTTGCCGGAGGCGTCCGCCACCATTGTCCCCGTTCCTTCATTGAACCCATATGCCGCCACCGGCGTCGCCGAACCGGTCGGCACTGACGGTGTGGAGGCGGTCGCCACACCCGGTTGCCCGCTAAGATTGCCCGCTGCATCCATTGCCCATACCCGGTAATTGTAAGTCGTGCCTGGCAGCAGGATTGAGGAATTCGTTGTGTACATGACATAGCGTGTCGTTAAATTTGCGTCGATGTAATTTGTCCCGATCGTCAAATCCAGCAGGAAGAAATTGGTCGATCCCGCGCCCTGACTGCGTTCAATTTGGTAGCCCACCACCCCGATATCATCGGTGGATGATGTCCAACTTAAATTGATTTGACTCGGGCTAACCGCAGCGGCCACCAGACCGGCAGGTGCCGTGGGGGCATTTGTGTCCGGTCGCAAGTCCCCTCCTTCCCAATTGTCAGCGGTGAGGTGTTCCCCCGTTGGCGAATAGATCCCGATCCCGGGGCTCCCCCCGTTCTTCACATCGGCAGCATCCGCGACCAACCACACCAGGACGGGCCTGCCATTTCGATACATCGTTACCAAGGGCTCAACTGAACCCGATACTTCCAGCCTCAACACGTCATTCGTCTGCCATGTCTCCGTGCTCCCCACGGCTTCGGAATAGTAACCGTTGTTGATAAAATGGTAGATGCGATAATCGTTCGGCGCGAACACGAAACCAATGTAAAATTGGGAGGCCGAAGGCGGATTGGTCCAAACCGGGTCCAAAGCCCCGTCGCCCCGGAGAATCACACCCGTCCACGCCCCGATGGAAGACAGGGTGATTTGAGAATATTGATCATTGCTGAAACTGTTCGCCGACCAAAAAGCGAAATTATGGTTGTCTTCAACATCAACCCCCACCTGGTCATTGCTGACAACCAGATTGTTGGTTGAAACAATTGGCTTCGACCAATTGGCCCCGAGCGACCCGTTTGGCCGATTGAAATTGTCACTCGCCACGGCATAAGGCAGCGTCGTCGCGCTCGCTACCGGCGAATACGCGCTCAAGTTTCCCGCCCCATCGGTAGCCCTGACGCGGTAATTGTAATTCGTGGACCCCAACAGACCGGAATCGAAATAATTCGTTCCCGTCACCGTGGCAATTTGTGCAAAACCGGCGTTCCCCGGATCCTGGCGCTCTACCAAATAGCCGGTCACTCCAACGTCGTCCGTTGAAGCTGCCCAATTCAATTCGATCTGGGTCCCTCCCAGCGCGGTCGCGATCAGGTTCGTCGGGGCCGACGGCGGGTACGTATCCGGAAGGATCGGCGTATTCATGTCGGTCTGAATCTGCGCCGCCGTCAAAGCCACGTTGTAAATGCGCACCTCGTCAATGGTCCCCTGGAAAAACTGGCCGTAAAGACTGTCGCCGCCGATCTGCAACGGGTTCGTCGAGGTCGCAATCGCACCTGTCTGCGCCTGGCTCGCCACCTGCACTCCATTGACATACAACCGCGTCGTCGTCCCGTCATACGTCGCCGCCAGGTACGTCCACGTGTTGGCTGGCAGCGCCCCCGTCCCGTTCAGCACCACATCCGAGCCACCAAACGTGCCCCCGACCACCGGCACACTCCCATTGCCGGAGCCCCCTTCCAGGAAATAATTGTCGTTGCCCTTGTAGATCACATCCCGCCAGGCGTTGCTGACCACGCCTGGATTCACCCACGCTTCCAACGTCATCGCCGCGCTCAATTGCAAGGTCGTGGAGTTGTTGATCGTGACCAGCGCGTTCGCGCCATTGAACACCAGCGCGTTGCCATCCTTGCCCGAGGTTGTCCAGGTCGCGCCGCTAATCGTTCCGTTATTCCCGTTCCCTGAAGTATCGGTCACCGTCGCCCCCGATCCTTCATTGAATCCATATGCCGCCACCAGACCGGCGGTTTGTGCGGTCGCTTGAACGGTCATCCAAGTCAAAGCCAATGCGGCAATGCTCAGGGCGAATAGATGGTTGAAAAAGGCACTCAAGCGGCTTAAGGCGCCCGCAAACGAATTACGCATTATGTTATGAGGCCAACGATCCTCTGTAATCTTCTCAAACGGCCATTATACACTATTAATCGCTGAATAAGTGACTTTTGTCAAACCGGTTGGTGGGGTCACGCTACCCTCCTTCGGGTAGTGTCCTGATTTGCCCCGGAGCGCGGATTGTCCTCAATCCGCAGCAGCTGGATGGGTCAAAAAACTGCGAGTTGGGACAACTCGCGCTCCGTTTTGGCAATCCGGATTTCAAATCAGGACACCACCCTCCTTCGGGTAGTGTCCTGATTTGCCCCGGAGCGCGGATTGTCCTCAATCCGCAGCAGCTGGATGGGTCAAAAAAACTGCGAGTTGGGACAACTCGCGCTCCGTTTTGGCAATTCGGATTTCAAATCAGGACACCACCCTCCTTCGCCTTCGCTTGCCGGGCCTTGACCGTCATGGTAAAATGCAGGTTGAGCGATGAACAGATTGTTGCTTTTCTTCTTTTCGCTGCTTCTGCTGGCGGGGCTGTTTGCGCCTTTAATGGCATCGCATGACGCCCAATTTTATTTTGATCGCGGTTCGGAAATCCTGTCGACGGCGGACCCCGACCGCAAATGGACATATCGTTGGGACTTGAACAGTGCGCGGGCCGACTTCAGCCACGCCATTCGATTGAATCCCAATTTCACCGCTGCTTATACCAACCGCGCGGGTATCGAATCCATGCGGGGAGATATCGACGCGGCCCTTAAGGATTACACCCTGGCCATCGGCTTGGACCCGCAAGACCCGAATAATTACGTGCAGCGGGCGGGGATTGAGGTGGCAAAAAGTGATTTCGAACAGGCGCTGGTTGATTATGGACAGGCCATTGCATTGCAGCCGGACAATCGGCTGGCGTATCGCGGAAGGATACAGGTCAAGGAAATGCAAAAAGATTTTACCGGCGCCGTGATGGAACGGGTGCGCATGATTGAAGAGTCAGTTCCCCCATCCGCCAGCGCCACCCTGACCAACAATGCTTTTTTTGTTCGCAATCCGGACCGCTGGCGCGACCGCCTTTTGCAGCAGCTTGACCGCGCACTCGCAGCCGATACCAACTTCGCCTGGGGATATTATTATCGCGGTGTCATCAAATCCGTTGCCAACGACTGGATTGGCGCACTGGCTGATTACCGGCAATGTCAGAGTTTCCCCGACGCCAGGGTGAAAGATTATGCCGCCATCCATACCTGGCTGGTGCAAGCGCAGACCGGCGAAAGAGAAAAAGCGGACCAGGTGCTCCAGGTGTATTGCCAAAGCCGAACGAACGGAACACCGGCCGACTGGCAGATCCACATCGCTCAATTTCTTTTGAATCAAATCAGCGAGACAGATTTTTTCAAAGCGCTTGATCCTTCCGACACCGGGAGGGAACAAAGCGAATTCTGGTATTACACCGGCATGAAACGTCTTTTGGCGGACGACAAGGCGGGGGCGAGTGATTGTTTCCGGAAATCCCTGGCCACCAAAACGCGATCCTGTACCGTCTTCTTCTCTGCCAGAACCGAATTAAGCGCGCTCAACCCGGCTCCGCCAGCCGAATGAACCGTTAAACCAAAAACAATTGGGTCGCTTCAGATCCTGCCCGGCTGGCCACCACCTTTTCGCCGAAATCAAAGGCAAATTCATGCGCTGATTAGGCAGTTGGAGCAGATTTCGACAATTTTAATCAGCCAAGGCGCGGTTTTCGTACTGCGCCGGTCTTTGCGAACCGCCACCACGGCGCTTTCGGAGAAAGCGCCCCACCCTCCAAACGCCGGTCTGAATGATTTTATCCCCTCAGGATGCCATTCATTTCGCCTTTATCGTCCGCTTCAAGGATTTCCCGCCTGGGTTTGGACCAGTTGGTTTCTTTGCAGAGCCAGATAATCCGTCAGATTGTCTTTGGTGATTGACTGCGAAGGGATGAGGATTTTCCCGTTGTCAAATTGTGATTTGTCGCCGCGCAGATATTTGTCCATGCGGAAGATGGTTTGGTAACCAATCTTCAAGGGATTTTGGACAATCGTGCCGTAAATGTCGCCGGCGGCAATCCCCACCATCGTTTTGTCGTAATCTTCAAAGCAAACAATCTTCACCTGGCCGGCCTTGCCCGCCTGGCGCACGGCGGTGAGAATGGCCGGTCCTTGATAGCCGTTCAGACAAGCCATGCCCGCCAGGTCGGGATGCTTCACCAACGCGTCTTCCGCGTTTTTCTGGGCTATGTCACTGGCGGCGCCGTCCCATAACGTGTCGATAATCTGTATTTTCGACCCCGCCAATCCCTTTTGAATTCCTTCGGCCCGGTCTTTTGTGTTTTCCGCGTTTGGATAGCCGATGAAAAAGATGATTTTACCGCCCTGGGGCAGCGCGGCTTTGAGCAATTCCGCCGCCTGCATTCCGGCGGCGACATTGTCCGCGCCGATGTAACACCGGCGCTGGCTTTTTGCCGCGTCGCTGTCGGCGCAAACCAAGAGCGTGTTGGTGGCCAGGTTGTTCAGAAAACCCATCTGGGTTTCGGGGTCGATCGGACTGATGACAATGCCGTCCGCGCCGTTCGTGACGAGAGTGCTCAAAAGCTCCTGCTGCGCCCCCGATGTGCCATTTTCGAGAAAGCGGAAATCCAGATCCACGTCGTTGAGTTGCCGCGTCGCGAAGTCACAACCCAGCCGCACCACCGACCAGTAATTGTCCGGAGAGCCGCCGACAAAAACCAGCCGCAATTTTTTTTGCGTTACGCTGTTTTCGCAGCCTTGAAACAAGCCCACCATACACACAGCCAATATCACGAGGTATAATTTTTTCATAATTGAATTGGTAGAATTGGTTTTCGTAAACTTCTTTCCAGCTGATACTCATGAGACTATTCCCGGGGCTGAATGTTGTCAAAGCCAATACCGGGATGGGCCGGCCGCTCAAAACCCTGCATTGACTGGTCGGAGCGGGTGAAGGGAATCGAACCCTCGTTTCGGGTTTGTCTTTGGGTTTGGCTGAAATAGTTTTACAGTCCGGATGATTTCGAGAATTTTAATTTTCATGGCCACAGTCGCAATTTTGTCGCCGGCGTGCAGCGCTCCGGAGGCGGTGATTTTGTTGCACGGCCTGTGCCGTACCAGCCATTCCCTGGCCAGGATGGAACGCGCGCTGGCCGCGGCGGGTTACTCGGTGCAAAACGTCAGTTATCCGTCGCGCACGGCGTCCATCCAACAGCTCGCCGATGACGCGATTGGCAAAGCCATCACCGAGTCCCAGCGGGACGGCCCGACGAAGATACATTTCGTCACGCACTCGCTCGGTGGAATCATGGTGCGCAGCTATTTCGCGCGCCATTCCCTGCCGTCGCTCGGACGGGTCGTCATGCTGGCGCCGCCCAACCAGGGCAGCGAACTCGTGGACAAACTTGGTTGGACGTTTGTTTTCAAATGGCTCAACGGCCCGGCGGGAAATGAACTGGGTACGGACACAAATTCCGTTCCCAACCGACTCGGCCCGGTAACGTATCCCGTCGGCGTCATCGCCGGCGACCGTTCCATCAACTGGATCAACAGCCTGCTCATTCCCGGCCGCGACGACGGAAAGGTCTCCATTAAACGGACCAGACTGGCAGGCATGAGCGACCACATTGTCATTCACGCAACGCATCCGTTCATCATGAAGAATCCCGAAGCCATCCGGCAAACGATACAATTCCTGCGCACGGGCACTTTTGACCACACCACCCGCTGAATGATCTGTTTTATCCCGTTGGGGCAATTCTTCACGAGGCAGCGGACGTCCATCTGCTCCAACTCACGCCGCGTTCTGGAAATAATGAGCCGGCTGGCGCCGGTGGCCACGGAAGCGTCATCTCGATAAGAATGGGTTTTCAGTTAACCACCCGCGGCGCATAACGCTGGATGGCTTCTTCCGCCGCCTTGTTCGAATCTCTACCGTTTCCGCCATGGGCGGTGAGCTCATCGTAATAGTCGTTCGCCTGCCCGCAGAGGTCCCGGATGTATTTCATATATTCCGTCCGCAATTCATCGGTTGCCCTGGTGAAGGTTTCCGTTCTGGCAGTTTCATAATCTGCTGCCGATGAGGTCTGCTCCATGCCGGTCAGAAGCCCGCCGGCACTCTGCGCTGCCGCCGGGCCGAGGGAGTAAAAATACTCGACAATTTTCCTGTGACCTTCCTCATGTTCCTTCAGCTTGCCATGTTCACCCTGGGGCAGGGTGATGCGGATCATCAGGTCGAGATTGATGGTGATGGTCTTGATGCGGAAACCGAAAGGTTCGCCGGCGCCCGGATGCGAGATTTGAAAACTAAAGGTGGGGCTGCAGCCAAAAGCATACTGGGTCACCCCATCCATCTCATCGGTAATTTGCGAAGGTTTGGGGCCGGCGGGATCGTAGGACGAGTATTTAACAACGGGTTTGTCCGCCTTGACCACAATCGAAGAGCGGGTGGTCTGGTCCAGCACGCCGATACTTATATTCGAGTCCTCCCGCATGGTTCGGGTCAGTTCCGTCGTCACGTTTTTTTCGCCTTCCTGGTACGTGGAAGCCTTTTTCGGGTCGTAGCCAAACTGTTGTTGGAGTGATTCCGAAAGGTTCACGAACTTAAGCCGCGCCCATCCCATCCCGCCGGAATCCGGCTGGTATTGGACCAGCAATCCATCCGGCAGAACCCGTTGGAGTTTTACCGCATGGTAAGTTTGTCCGTCGGTGGTGACGATTTTGGACGGCAACGCATTTGTGGCGCCAACCGGCAATCCGGCAAATCCAGGCGCCGTTGCGAACAAAAGCAGAACGGCTATCGGGAGCACCTTCCGGGCAGAAAGCGATTGTCTATGACGGCGGTTCATCATGCTGTGCCGCTAAAAGCAGGATTAAAGCCAAACGGCCATTGCGTAAATTTCCTTCCCTCCCCTGCCCGATTCTGTCTTCCTACGGGTTGTCCAAACCAAAATCAACACCACTATCATGAAAACCTGCATCCAAACACTCACCATCGCGGCGTGCGCCCTGGCGTTTGCCGGCAGCATCCGCGCCGACGAAAGTGTGGCCGGGACCTGGAAGGGCCAGTTTGACAGCCAGATCGGCCAGCAAAAGTACACCTACGTGTTCAAGGTGGACGGAACCAATGTCACCGGCACGGCCACCGGCGAACGGGAGATGGGCACCAACACCGTGGCAATTACCGAGGGCACGGTCAGCACGAATGAAATCTTCTTTGTCGAGCCGCTCAAGTTTCAAGACAACGAACTCCGCATCGAATACACGGGCACGGTGAACGGCGACCAGATCAAATTCCACCGCAAGGTGGGCGACGTGGCGGAGGAGGATTTTGTGGCCCACCGCGTCAGGGTAGCCAGCGTTACCTCCGGCATGAAGCGCGCGCCCATGCCCGACACCAACGCGCCGCCCGCCAAACCGTAGCCTTTTGCGCAGGTAGCGAAACCCAGTCTACCATTACTCTTTGTCCGAGCCGGAATGCGGTGCCTTCCAAGCCCACTCCCCTTGGCCTGGACAACCTGCCGCCTCCACCGCCTCCCCTTCCAGCCGGCGTCTATCAAACTTATCCTTACACCATCATCATCATCATTGTGCCGGGAAGGGGAATTGACGACCGGATTATCATTGGGATGCCAGACACCCACTCTCCAATCCCAATCATCAAGCCGCGCGTGGAAGTGGTTCCGAAGTCTTAGCCCAAGTCGCCGCTACGTCGTCACGCTGCCGCTGATGTATTGTTCCATCTGCGCAATCGCGGCGTCCTGAGCTGAAATCGTCCAGTTCACCAGGTCGCCAATGGACACAACGCCGACAATCTTTCCGCTTTCCAGGACGGGTAGATGGCGCACGCGGTTTTCCGTCATCAGCCGCATGCATTCCTCGACGGTCTGGTGCGGGGTAACCGAAACAATTTTGCCCGAAAGAATTTCCCGAACCTGCGTGGCCTTGGAGGTCTTTCCCTGCAACGCGATTTTGCGCGTGTAATCGCGCTCGGTGAACACGCCCACCAGCCGGTCGCCCGACATGACGAGCAGCGAGCCGATGTTTTTGTCCGCCATGAGCTTGATGGCCTCGAAGACCGTCGCCTCCGGCGCGATGGACCACAACTCCGTTCCTTTGTGATGCAACAGTGCGCTGATTGGAACGCTCGATTTCATAAGGTTATTGGATTACCTTTATATCCACCTCTTCTGCAAACATTTCAAGCGGTTTTTTTGACCGGATCGAAACCAGGACCGCCACCACCACGCAAGCCCAACCGAGCCAGTCCCCGTGGCGATGGTAAAACGTCGGTGTGCGCCCGGCGCCCGACCGGGTCACGGGAATGTCAACGGTCAGCGCGCCTACGCCATAAACGCCGCCGGCCAGGTCCTTGAAAATTTCCTGCACGCGACCGCTGGCATCAATCCAGCACGACACGCCGTTGTTCGCGCAGCGAATGAGCGGCAGGTTGTTTTCAACGGTACGAAAGACGGCGGTGGCCATGTGCTGCCATTGCGCCGCGCCGTTGCCAAACCAGCCGTCGTTCGTCAGGTTCACCAGAAAATCCACGTCATTCCCGGCCGAGGCGCGCGCCGTTCCCGGAAACGTATCCTCAAAACAGATCAGCGGCGCAACATTGACCTGCAGATCGCCCAGCGCAAACGCCACCGGGCGGTCGCCCGGCGTAAAACTGCCGGTGATCGGCGTGAGATACTTGACAAACGGCAGCCATCGCACCAGCGGGATGTATTCGCCGAAGATCACCAGCTTGCGTTTGTGATAGATGTCCGCCAACCGTCCTTCCGGTGTGACGAGAAAGGCGCTGTTGAAATAATTGGTCGCGTCCGGCTGGAACACCACATCTTCGCTGTTGAAAATGATCCAGACGCGGTTTGATTGCGCGAGCCGGCTGATGGCGTCGAAGGTATCCTCATCCAAGTCCGGCACGGCGGATTCGGGCCAGATCAGCAGGTCTGTTCTTTTGGAGGGGTGAGCGACGCGAGTCCTGTTTTGTCCCTGATCCTGATTTGAAGAATTGAGGATTTGTATCACCTGCCCCTCCGGATCCTGCTTTCTGCTCTCAACCAGTGCTTTCTCCGTCAATTGAATCAGTTGTTGAAACCGCTTCTCGTCTTCCGCAGGATTCCAAATCAATGTCTGTGGAATGCTCGGCTGGACCAGCGTCACGCGCAGCATCGTTGCCGGTGAATTCCCCTGTTCGGTCCGCACGTAGCCGAAAATGAACAGGCCGATGACGGTTACCAGCGGCAGAGCCATGTCCGCCTGCCAGACAAAGCGCCGGGCCGGATCGCCAAAAATCGCGCGCGCAGCAGAGAACAACGACAGGGAAAACCAGGCGACCAGAAACGAAACCCCGTACACACCCGTCACCGACGCGATTTGAATCAACGGAACCATCCGGTATTGCGAGACGCCGAGGAAATCCCACGGAAAGCCGCCGAGCAACCGGGCGCGCACCATTTCCAGCGCCACCCAGACTGCCGCGCCGGCGAGCGCCCAGCGCGTCCGGCGCAACCAATCGCCCTCGCCGATTGTTCCGGCCACCAACCAGACCCAGACCGCGATAAACAGCGCAAGGAACGCGGCCAGCGAAACCCAGCCCAAAATCGGAAACCAATTCACCGGAATCAACAACAACCAGTAAAGCGACGACAGAAAATGCGTCAGTCCGGCCACGTAGCCAATGCGAAAGGCATCGCCGCGGCTCTTGCCCTGCGCAATGGCGAGCAGCAATCCCGGCACGACCCAGGCAAAGCCAGCAACGCCGAATTTGGGAAACGCCGCGGTCAACAAAAGTCCCGCACCGATAGCCGCCAGATAGCCGCTCCGCAGCAAAAGTTCGTTGAGAAAACGTTTTAAAGTGCCGAAGGGTGAAAAATCCGCGGTAAACACCGGGCCGGGCCGGGCGCATTCGGCGGCGCGTTTCACCAGCCAGGGACCCGCATTGACGACAATCGCCAGACGCGCGCCGCGCCAGACGGCGAGGTCGGCCGACGAATTACCGGCGTAATCAAAGCCGTGTTCGCCGAATTTTTCGACGAGCGCTTTGAGTTTATTCCTGCCCCGCAGATTGGCTCGCCCATCGCTGGCCAGCACTTCATCAAAAAGTCCGAGGGAACCGGCGACGGGCAAGGCCATGTCGCGATCGGACGCCGTGACCAGCACCAATTTCCGGCCCGCGCTCTTTTGCTCGCGCAAAAATGCCAGAAAGGGCCGGTTATAAGGAAGACTCGCCGGGTCAACCGCGACGCGGCGGGCGAGTTGCTGTTTCAGGAATGCGCGGCCGCGCGTCCACCAATATAGGACCGGAAAAAGCCAAAGCGGATTGCGCCGGAGCAGCCGCGCCAGCGATTCCCAGAGCAAATCGGTTTTGATGAGCGTGCCATCCAAATCCACGCAGAGCGGGACCTGGCTTTCGCGCGGCGTGTCAGGCGATGGTGGCATGGTCACTCGAAATGAAAAGGTGGGGCGAGACTACTGGCGAGCCGCGCGGCTTAAAAGCCAAATCTCCGGCTCGCGCGGGCGCCCGCCCCACCTGCAAAATCGGCTCTACCCTCTGAGCGCGCGTTCCAGCAGGGCTTTTTCGCGGTCACCATAATTAAATTTCAGCGCCTCGGCGCGAGCGGTGTCGGTCATTTTCTGCCAGGACTTTTGCAGGGCGTTGATGGTTTTAGCCTCGGCGGTTTTGGCGGCGAGGGGGGCGAATTGAAACTGGAGAAAGACGAGGCACAGCGCGTCTTCGAGCACGCGCCCTTCCGGGTCATTGGGAAAATCTTTCTTGAGATTCAATTCCTGCACCCGGCGGATTATGTCGTCGTCGTAGCCCAGTTCGCGGAGAATTTCACCGGCCCTTTGGGCGTGGAACTTTTTCAGGTCGGCGCGCCATTTCAGATAACCGGGGCGGGTCATCGGATACGAATCGCGCGGAATTTCCCAACGGCAGATGTGCTGACAGCGCGCGGCCAGTCGGAGGGCTTCGCCTGCCCCGGGGCGCAAGCGGAGGACCCAATCCGTCAGTCGTCGCGCGTAAAGCAACTCGCGCGGCTGCGAAATACCGCCAACAGTTTCCCGGTTCGGGTCGCGGCTGTTTTCCTCGTCGAAGCGGCGGATTGCAGCCTCAAATCGGGCGGATGATTGAAAATTGTCAGGCACGCGCAGTGTTATTCCATAAGCCGGCGCAAAGGCAAGACGTGATTTGCGGGCGGGTGGCGGCGTAACTTGATCCCATGCTCCTGTTTTCTGCAGGAGACGAGGTAACGAGTCTCTGACTGAATTCGCGATATTGGATTTCTAATTTACACAGTTCATTCACAGTTCATACGTGCTGCGTAAATCGTGTATCGGAAACCGAAAATATATTGAGCCTCCTTACGTCGGCTCCTACAGTTTTCGCAAAGGCTCATTATTCGATCCGGCCGCGATGTCAAATTGCTTTCGCAAATGGTTTTTCTTGTTGTGATTTGGCGCGGGTGATAGCCATTGGGCGATGAAAATCATCCTCCCGGCCCTCGCAGCAGCCTTCCTTCCACTGGCAGCCGCCGCTTTGGCCAATGAAGTTCCAACTATTCCCCACCTTCAAAAGCATGGATCGGCGACGCAACTGATGGTGGACGGCAAACCATTTCTCATCCTTGGCGGTGAGTTGCACAATTCGAGTTCCTCCAGTCTGGACTACATGAAACCGATTTGGCCGGGGCTGGCGGCCATGCATCTCAACACGGTATTGACGCCGGTTTCGTGGGAATTGATTGAACCCGCGGAAGGTAAATTCGATTTTACACTGGTGGACGGCCTCATCGCCGGAGCGCGACAAAACCATTTGCACCTGGTTTTTCTCTGGTTCGGCAGTTGGAAAAACAGCATGTCCTGCTATGCACCGGTATGGGTCAAGACCAATCTCCTGCGCTTTCCCCGTGCCGAGACCAGGGATGGCACGGGCCTGGAAATTCTTTCGCCCTTCAGCGAGGCGAACCGGAACGCCGATGCGCGTGCGTTTGCCGCGTTGATGCGGCATGTCCGCGAGGTGGACGGGCGGCAGGACACGGTCATTATGGTCCAGGTGGAAAACGAGATCGGCATGATTCCCGAGGCGCGCGACCGTTCAGCCACTGCGAACGAACTTTTCGGCCGGCCGGTGCCGCCGGAATTGATGGATTATCTTCAGCAACACCAGGACACGCTGGCGCCGGAATTGCGTAAGGTGTGGGAAGACGCCGGCTTCAAAACTTCCGGCTCCTGGGAAGAGGTTTTCGGGCCCGGCCAGGCTGCGGAGGAGATATTCATGGCGTGGTATTTTGCGCGCTATACCGGCGCCATCGCGGCGGCGGGCAAGGCCGAATATCCGCTGCCGATGTATGTCAACGCGGCGTTGATTCGCACGAACTTCAAACCCGGCCAGTATCCCAGCGCCGGGCCGCTCCCCCATTTGATGGATGTGTGGCGGGCCGGCGCGCCGCGGATTGATTTCCTGTCGCCGGACATCTACTTCCCCAATTTCGCCGAGTGGTGCGAAAAATATCATCGTGCGGGAAACCCGCTGTTCGTGCCCGAAGCGAGACCGGATGCCGTCAACGCCTTTTACGCCATCGGCCAGTACGATGCGCTGGGCTTCTCCCCATTTGGCATCGAAGACCAGATTCCCGCTTCCGGCAAAGACAGTTTGCCGCCGTTGGCCAAAAATTACGAGGTCCTCGCGCAACTATCGCCGTTGATTCTGGCGAACCGTGGCCAAGGCACGATGGCGGGGGTTTGGCTGGACGGGAGCAATCGCACCCAAACTGTGCAACTGGGCAATTACACCTTGAACGTCGCGCATGATTACACGTGGCCGTATTCCAGCGGTTTTCACCAGACGAATAACTGGCCCCGCTTCGGCGGCTTGATTATTTCGACCGGACCGGACGAATATTTCATTGCCGGGCAAGGCATCATTGTGACCTTCGCGCCCAATCCGCCTGGCGACCCCATCGCGGGCATCGCCAGCATTGACGAAGGAACATTGGTGAATGGCCGGTGGATCGCGGGTCGGCGATTGAACGGAGACGAAGATCATCAAGGAAGGCATTTACGTTTCCCCCCCGGGCAGTCCGGCATCCAGCGTGTCAGACTTTACCGCTACCACTGACCGGCGCCTGGGACGAAATGCGAGAGAAGCGCGCAACAATGAACCCCCTGCCTCCCTCCGTTTCGTCTCAGTGGACCTCGTTGTTATCATCTTCCAACCGGGCGAAGTAAAAACAACCGGTGGCAATCAAAATTGAAACGGTGGCAATAATAAACGCCTGCGTGCCGGGCTGTTTGAGATCGTCGGACAGTTCCTGTGTCAAAAGGCCCATCTTGCCGTAAAGCAGGCCCATTTGATGCGACTCCAACCGGGCATTTCCCGCCAGCAATTCGTCCTCGGTCGGTTCTCCGGAGTGCGTCCGAATCCAATAAACCGCACCGGCGCTGAGGAGTCCCAGCGCCAACACGCCGCCGCCAATCACCCGGAGTCGCTTCGATTGTTGGCGCGGCGGATTGGCGCCGGCACCTTGATGGTTTGCGGACATGCCCCAAAACGTTCGTCGCTCCATGTGCCGAACACAAGCCGATAAAAGATAGGCGCTACTCCGCCCACCGCCAGAGTGCCGAACACCGTTTCGGCCCGGTGGCGGCATCCGCAAGGTTCAAGCCGATCCGGTGATCGGCGCTCCGCTCCTGCCGCATCATTTGCGGTGGTGCGAAGTTGCGCCCGCCAAAGATCAGGCCGGCGACGAAACCGGGGTTCCCTCCCTAGGCGGCATGCCTATATCAAGACCAGGGAGTTATCGGCTTGACATCATGCCCAATCGGCTCATGGTTCAAATATGAACCCGGCCATACACTTGATGAATGGCACAAACGGCCCGGGTGGAGAAGTGCGACTGGAAATTGCGGAGACGGACATTGAATTGGTGGTGGAAGAATCTGAGAAGATGCGGGAGCAGATTCAGATTCAGGCGACGGAGATGGGTCCGATTCTTGAAGCGTTGCTCCGTGACACACGCGGCCAGATCCGGTGGGGCTTGAACGAATAAGGAGCCAGCCGGATTGATTTTGTGCTTGAGGACAGTCCTACACGCTGAGTACGAGCGCAGGAGTACGATTGGGACAAGGTGGAAATTTATATCGGGAAAGATTCTACAAAAGCGCCGATGGCGAGGCCCTGAGTTCGCCGACCTCAGATCGCCGATTGCCACGTTAAGCCGCCTGGGCGGCTAATCTTTTACGGCTGCGGAACGCCAGACCCAGTCGCCCTGGTTGATATCAACCCGGTACGAAGAACCATTATTCAAGACAACCACGCCGCCATCGTCTGTTTCATTCCAGCCGACGGAATAAAGCACAAACTGGCCATCGGAGGTCCGGCGATAATGCAGCGGCTGGCCGTTGATGATGTCGTGCGGGATCTGTTTCATAAGCTGCGGTGCGAGGGCGTCAAGCGTTTCGGGGTATTCGCCGTGCGCCAGACGGTAGCGTTCCAGCGCGATGGCCGCCCGGGCCAGGTTCGCGGATTCCTGGGCGTAGGCGAATTTTTTCACCGCTTCTCCGTATACCGGGTGCAACATTCGCGCAAATATTTTGTATGGCCAGGGATGACGCCTCAATTCCTCCTCACCGGCGGCGTAATCCCGCAACACCAGTGCGGGAGAGACAACCTGGTTTTTAAGATCAACCGTTGGCAAAAGCCATAGCTGATACATTCGCGTGATGGACAGTTCGTTTTGGTAGAAGAACGCGCCTGGAATCGAATGAAACACAATCATGGCCACCCAATTGAGCGAATTCCGATCGTATCCGCCGGATACGGTTTCCTTCCACGTTTGAAAATCCCGGATACGACGCAGATAATCAATATATGAAATCGCGCTTGCCCGTTCGCCACGAATGGAAAGTTCATAACCCGTCAAAAAATCCAGCTTTACCAAATCCGAATTCAGTTCGGCCAGTTGCGCGTCCGACCATTTGTGTTCCACCAGGCCTTCCCAAACTGGCTGTAGCGCAATATTCACGATGGCAATGCGCACCAGATGGGAAATGAGAAACGGCTCGGTGCGGATTGAATCGCTCAGCCGGAGTATAAGTTTTATGTCGGCCAATGCCTTGTCGCTCTGGCCATCCTTCAACTCGGCGATGGCGCGCAGTTCCAAAACCAGCGAGAATTGTTTTAGCGCCGACAAATGCGGAAGCACAATGTCAAACGGCCGGTCCACATCGTAACCAATCGGAAATCGGGAATAAGGCCGGACGCTGTCCCGTCGCAATTGTTCAATCAGCGGATCAAATTTGCTCACCGCCAATAAAACATCAACCGCCGGCGATTGCGGCTCCGGCGTGATGGATATTTCCGCCGCAGGATTTGTCATTCCCAAATTACGATAAAAAGATTGCCACGGTTTTAAATCAGTCACGCGCGCCTTAACCCAATTCCCAATTGACTCATCAGGCGTAAGCGGCAGACCGGATGGCCAATTTATTCCAACCACAGCCGACAACGTCATGGGAAGCAGCGGGAAATAATTGGAAACTTCTTCGCTATAAATCCGGTCGCCATACCACGCTTCGGCTCGCTTGGGTTTGGTTTGAAAGACATACTTTTCTTCCGCAATCCAAACCGGCGACATCGCGAAATTTTGATCATCCGGTACGGGCGGCGGGACGATACTGGCGAAATCGAAATGTTCGCCTTTAGCTTCCCATTGCTGCTTGAATTTTTCCCAGTCATGTTTGCCACGCCAATCCTCTTCGACGTAAAATAGCGCAATCAGGGTAATGACACAGGCGAGGCCAAACAGGGACCGCCTGAAGTTCCTCCAGCAGAACAGCCAGCGAAAAAGAGCCCATAGGCCGACAAATACGGTGGCGGTAATCACGCTGCCGGTAAGCAAAAAAACCAGTTCCGGCCACAAACTTGGCGGCCCGCCGGGAATACCGCCGGACAAATAGACAATCAAGGCGATAAAAAAAGTCGCAACTACTACAACCAGCCATGCTCGCAGCCAGTGCCATCCTTTCCAGGATTTTTTCCAGATGCTTTCGGGTTCTTCATTCATAAATCTTCCATTTCGTCGTAGCAGCCGACGTGAGTTGGCTCATTTTGACGTTCTGATCAGAGCGGACTCATGTCCGCGGCTACGTCATTAAAATTTCAATGTGCAGTTCACTCCGCGGCCTCGGCAGAGAATTCTTTTGCCGGTCAGCATCACGGGTTTCACGCGGCCCCATCAATTCAGCCAGCAGCCGCTGTTGTTGGCGCAGCTCCACCATGACCTCTGTCGGCGGCGGTGAATATCCTTCCGCAACCGACGGGGCCCGGTCGTTTACGGAAAAATCCACCGTGAAAATGAAAATCCAGACTGCGGCCAACCCGGCCCAGGCCACGGGATGAGGCCACAAAATGGTTGAAAGACGAGAGACGAGGGACGGGGACCGAACCCAGTTCTGTGCTCGACCCTCGACCCTCGACCCTCGACCAGCCTCGGCAAGGATTTCCTCGCGCCATTCAGTGGGAACCGGTCGCAGCGGCTGGCGTTGCAATCTTTGTTCAAAATCGTCGTGGCTCATTTGATTTCCTCGTAAAGGGGACGCAGGCGTTCGCGTAATTTGTCTAGGCCATAGCGATAGCGGCTGGCGGCGGTGTTCTGGGGAATATCCAGCGCGTCGGCGATTTGCTCAAAAGTCAGCCCCTCCCAGAGTTTCAGGTGCACGACGGCACGCTGTTCGGGCGACAATCCGGCCAGTGCCCTCGCCAATCCGGCACGAAAGATCTGTTCATCAGGATCAGGGGCCGGCGCAAACGGTGAAATGGATTCGGCGGCGAAATTTTCCCTGGTTCGTTCGCGCGTGCCGCGGCGCCGGATCAAATCAATCGCCGCGTTGTGCGCGAGCCGGATGAGAAACGCGCGCTCGTCGCGAATATCGTCCAGCCATCCGGGGTTGCGGGCCAGTTTGACGAATATTTCCTGGAGCAAATCGCGGGTATCGGATTCGTCGCGCGTGAAATTGAGCAGAAAGGCATAAAGCGACTGCGCGTGCTCGTCGTAGAGCCGTCTGAGTTCCGGTTCCCGCCGCATTCCACGTTATATGACGCGCCGGAGGGTGCAATTTGTCTAGCGAAATCAAGGCGGCTGATTCAGCGCGGCCGTCGCTTGGAATTGGCGCCGCGATAGCCGGCCGCGCCTTGGCGCCGGTTGCCCTGCCTGTTGTTTGTTTTACTCCCCCGGCTGCAACAAGGCTTTCAGCGAGGCCTGGTAGGCGGCGACATTGTCTTTGGTGACCGCGTGCGTGGTAATAAAAATTTTCCCGCCGGCCAACTGAGTTTTATCACCGCGAAGATATTCACCCATGCGGAAGATGGTTTCACGGCCAATCGAAAAAGGCTTTTGAACAATCGTGCCGTAAATGTCGCCGGCGGCGACACCGGCCAGCGTGTCACTCTCGGCATCAAAGCAAACAATCTTCACCTGCCCGGCCTTGCCGACACCACGGACCGCCGTGAGGATGGCCGGTCCGTCGTAGCTGTAAAGTCCGACCATGCCTGCGAGGTCAGGATATTTCGCCAACGCATCCTGGGCATTCTTGAGGGCCAGCGTCCCTTTGGTTTCGTCCGCGAGCGTGTCAACGATCTGGATGTTTGACCCGGCCAGTCCATTGGTGATGCCTGCGATGCGTTCCTTCGCGTTTTGCGCATTCGGATAGCCCACCAATAAAATGATTTTGCCGCCCTGGGGCAATGCGGCTCTGAGCAAATCCGCCACCTGCGTTCCGGCGGCGACGTTGTCCGTGCCGATATAACAGACGCGCTGGCTTTTTTCCGCGTCGCTGTCCGCGCAAACCAGAAGCACCTTGCTGGCAATGGAATTCAGAAAGTCCGTCTGGTTTTCCGCGTCAATCGGGCTGATGGCAATGCCGTCAACGCCTCGTGCGACCAGCTCATTTAAAATTTCCTGTTGCGCCGCCGCGGTGCGGATGGGGGGAGTGCGAAAATCCAGGTCCACATTGCCGAGCTGCCGCACCGCACCGTCGCAACCCAGGCGCACGATGGACCAATAATCGTCCGAACTGCTGCCGATAAAGGCCAACCGCAATTCCTTTTGTGCCGCGCCATTGGTCGTTTCATTGTTCCGGTTGCAGCCTTGAAAAAGTGCGGCAACACAGAACACCAGGATGAGAGCACTCGTTTTTCTCATAACTTTATTTCGTTTTGGTCGTTTCCAGAATACGCCTTTCTGAATTTCTTTCCAAGGAAATCGCATGGAGGATTTGTTTGAATTGCGATCAGGTCGCAGCAGGCTCCGTCGGCGAGTCGAAGCTTTAAAGCTTTTTCAAAAATTGTGTAGCCGCCGACGTTAGTCGGCGCAAATCGAAAAGGAGATAATAATATGGCGCGAACTGACGTTCGCGGCTACGAGATTAATTAAATTGCTTTAGCGGAGACTGGTGCCCCGGTAGGGACTCGAACCCTAAACCAACCCCGAAAGCTTTCGGGGCTGCTCAAGGGGAAACTCTTGAACGTGTTTGTTCCAACAAATACAGCGCCAGTTGGGGGCTCTTCTTTCGTTTTAGCTCACGCTCCAACGCTCGCGCTTCAGCCAAGGTCGGAAGTTGCAAACTTGCAACCAGTTCCAAATTTCCACCCAACCGCCGCGTGGAGTGTGTGTGACCCGATAGATGTTGTTGAATGCGCCGATCCAGATCGGTCGTTGAACCGATGTAAAATCGGCTTGAGGAACCACGCAGCATGTAAACCCAGGGCATAATTTGGGTTTGGTGCCCCGGTAGGGACTCGAACCCTAAACCAATTGATTAAGAGTCAACTGCTCTACCAATTGAGCTACCGAGGCACTCAAAAGAGGACGCGCAGCATCTCATAATCGCGTGGATTGTCAATGCGGTTGAATCTGCGGAAGTAGGCTTCTTTGCGAAATGTTTGGAGTTCCGCCTTCAGGCGGCCGCGTAAACGCGGAACTCCAAACCAAAACGACCCATTATCGAATCTGTCCAACGCTTCCATCGCACGCGTGGCTCCGCGCTCGAACGACGGCCCGGAAATCACATTTGAATGATTTGCCGGTCGCCCTGGTAGCGGACGGTCTTGTCGGGATGGTCGGTGATTTCGACACCGGCGCCATGGTCTTTGCCCACCAGCACGATGTTGAAGGTGCGCTCCTTCAACATGCCGGGAAACGAGCCTTTCCGATCGTCAATCGTAAGCTGGCGTTTGGCGTCGTCCCAATGAAAAGCGATGGTGGCGTAAACGCCTTTTTCGTAATCGTAATTGTCGTTCTCGTCTTCATAGAGCTTGAAGGTCCCGTCGGCGCCGGGATAAACGCGCAATTCGACGGGGTCGGCCGGTTTCTCAGCGGCATATTGAATGAAGGGGCCCATTGGAACTATGGAGCCCGCCTTGGCCAGCAGCGGGATTTTATCAATCGGCGCATCCGCGTCAATCGACCGGCCGCCCGGCAAAGTTTGGCCGGTCCAGAAATCAATCCATGGCGTGCCGGCCGGCAGATAGACCGGCCGGGTGGTCGGGCGCGGCTCGACGACTTTTTCGCGGGCGAACATTTCCGGAGTCTTCCAGTAAAGTTGCGCCTTGAAAGCGCCCAGGACCGAGTTCGCCGTCTCACAGGCAAAGTCGTATTCCTTGCCGGCCTGAAGTTCCACCGGGACCGTCTCGGCTTCCATCGCCGAATAACTGTTGTTCAATAATTTGCCGTCCAAAAAAACCCGTTTCGGCCCGAAACTCTTGAAGTGAAACCGAAAGGTCCCGGTTTCCGTCGGAACCAGCCGGCCTTCCCAACGCATCGAGAATTTTGGGTTGGTGATGTAACCCGGCCAGCCGGTGTACCAGAACAGGTTGACGTTCGTCTCCACCGCTTCGTGACAAAGCGTTCCGAAGTGGTCGTCACTGTAATACTTCACGTTCAGGCCCGGCTGGCCGTCTTTCGTCCGGAACCGGCCAGCGGGGATGAGGACGCTGGCTTCCGGCGGACGATGGAGTTGATACTCCGTGACGGGACAGACCATGATGGCCGGACCAAACATGAATTGGTCGTCGATGGAATAAGTTTTGGGGTCGCCGGTGAAATCCATCGGCAGGGCGCGCATGATGGAATATCCGTGGTCGGTCACCTGCCAGGCCAGGGAATAAATATAAGGCATCAGCCGGTAACGCAGGTTGTCAGCCTCCACCAGGGCGTTGGTGAAATCACCGAAGCGCCAGATTTCGCGGGGCGTTTCCGAACCGTGCGAGCGGAAGATGGGACAAAACGCGCCGAACTGAAACATGCGGGTGTACAATTCCTCATAGGCGGGATCCTGGCCGCCTCGGTCGAAAACCCCGCCAGCGCTGTTGAGCACAAATCCGCCGATGTCGAACGTCCAGTACGGAATGCCCGCCATGCTGTGATTGATTCCGGCCGGGATCTGCCGTTTGTAAACGCCCCAGTCCGCGCCGATGTCGCCCGACCAAGTGGTGGCCGCGGCCCGTTGCTGGCCGGCAAAGGTTGATCGGGTCAGAATATAAACCCGTTTCTGGTCGGTTTCCTGCCGTTGATGTTGATAGACTGATTCGGTGTCGAGCAGCGAATACGGATTAAGATAACGTGCAAAGGAACCGAGGTAATTGGTCCCTACCCGCTTCATTTCGTATTCCTCGGATTCCTTGGTCAGGGCGTTGACGATATCGGGCTCGGTCGAGTCCATCCACCAGCCGTCGATGCCCTTCGAGAACAAACCCTTGCTCACATACTGCCAATACAAGTCGTTGGCCGCCGGATTGTAAGCGTCGTAAAATTTGAATCCGGCCCAGCCGGTCGGCGGGTACAGACCAGCCGTGTTTTTCCATGTCTTTGTAAATCGCGGTGGCCGGCCCCAGCCCGGCCCAGATGGAAATGATCAGGTGAAAATTCTCACCGTGTAGAATATCCATCATCTCCTTCGGGTTCGGATACGTGGTTTCATCGAAGAACATGCTGCTCCAATTGGTATTGCCGCCCCAGTAATTCCAGTCCTGGACGAGGCCATCGATGGGGATCCGGCGTTGGCGGTATTCCTGCGCAATGTTCAGCAGTTCGTCGCGCGTCGCGTAATGTTCCTTGCTCTGCCAGTAGCCGTAGGCCCATTTGCCGTACATCGGGGCCTGCCCGGTCAGGTTCCGGTAGCCGGCGATCACCGCGTCCATGTTCCGGCCGGCGATGAAATAGTAGTCCACGTTGTCGGCCACTTCGGACCAGAGCGACATCTTCTGCGGATTATCGGCGAAGATGGTCTTGGAGTAATTGTCCCAAAGGATGCCATAACCCGCGGTGGAAATCAGGAACGGGGTCACGGCGTCGGTGTTGGCCTGCACCAGCTTGACGGTGTGTCCGCGATAATTCAACCAGCCGTATTGATGCTGGCCCAAGCCGTAGAGGCCTTCCATCGGTGTCAGCGTAAAATCCTGCTCCACGCTGAATGCGTTCGTTTCGTACTTCATCCGGGCCGGAGTGATGACCGGCGCGCCTTGTTCCTTCAACAGATTGTGGTTGTCGGCGGTAAGGAATTCAATCACTCCGTCACCCTTGGACAGGCGTAGAGTGACATTTTGCGATGCCAGCGTGATGGTTTCGTCGTCCTCTTGAAACCGGATGTTCAAATCCGGCACGTTGGTCTGAATCACCACCAGGCTTGATTTTTCGGGAGAACCGCCCGTCCGCCACTTGAGGACCCGCACGGTGTCGTCTGCATAGAATTGCACTTTCACGTTCAGCGTCGCCGGAGTTCAGTTGGACGCCGTTGGGGATGCGTCGAGTCTCAACGCTGGATGATTTGACCTGGGCGGCTTGAGGCGAGACGGGTTGGGTCCGGCACGAAGCCAACAGCATGCCCAAGCAGGCCACGCCAAGGTAAGAACGCCGTATTCAGGACGAAGCGCCGGTCTCCGACCCGGCGCGCTTGAAAATATGATGTTTTCGTGCCGGGTCGGAGACCAGCGCTCCAGTTTTGTAGAAGTCTCATTTTCACATTTGCAGCAGGTTCTTGTATTTTCTCGCCGTCACCCCTCCAATACGGCTTCGACCCGGATGGGTTCGGAGCGCGGTGGACACGCGGGCACAAGTTACCGGCGATTTCCTTCCCGTCCACCCGCAGCTTTTTTACTCCCCGCTGTTTGCCTTTCGGATTTTTCACCTCGATAACATACGTGTTGCCGCGGAACCGGCGCGTGACGGTGAAACCTTTCCATTTGGCCGGGATCACCGGGTCCACGCGCAAGCCGTCGTATTCGGTGCGAATGCCCAGAATCCATTGGGTCACGGTAAAGTAGGTCCAGGCGGCGGTGCCGGTGAGCCAGGAATTCTTGGCCTCGCCGTGCGTCGGCGCGTCCTTGCCGGCAATCATCTGCGCAAAGACATAAGGTTCGCAGCGGTGCAGCTCGCCGATGTTCTCGCGCGCCGACGGATTGATGCGGGTGTAATAATCAAAGGCGCGGTTGCCGTTGCCGACCATGGTTTCGGCAATGATGATCCACGGATTGTTGTGGCAGAAGATGCCCGCGTTTTCCTTGTAGCCCGGCGGATACGAGGAGATTTCGCCCATCTGGATGTAATACTTCGAAAAGGCCGGCTGCTGCAGCACGATGCCGTGCCGGGTGGCGAGATGTTTGTTTACCGATTTGAGCGTGCAAGCTTGGCTTTGCCGTCGTTCAAGCCGATGCCGGCCATGATGCACATGCCCTGGGATTCGATGAAAATTTTCCCCTCGTCGCAAACCTTCGAGCCGATGGGTTTGCCAAAATCGTCGTAAGCGCGCACGAACCAGTCGCCGTCCCAGCCGTGCTTGAGGATGACCTTTTCCATCTTGGCGGCTTCGGCCAGACATCGATCGGCATCCTTCTTCAAACCGCGCTTTGCCGCAATCTTCGCCAGTTCCTTCGCCGCCAGGACAAACAATCCGGCGATGAACACCGATTCGGCCACTTTGCCGTCCTTGTTGGTCGTCGTCTGGAACGACTGGCCCGGCGTGTTGGAGAAACAATTCAGGTTCAGGCAATCGTTCCAGTCGGCGCGGCCGATGAGCGGCAGGCCGTGCGGGCCGAGACGTTCGAGCGTGTAATTGAAACTGCGTCGGAGATGCTCGTAGAGCGGCTGCTCGGAGCCGGCTTCGTTCTCAAATTGCACCTGCTCGTCGAGAATGCTCCAGTCGCCGGTCTCCTTGATATAAGCGCTGACGCCGATAATGAGCCAGTGCGGATCATCGTTGAAGTTGGAGCCGAGGTCGTGATTCCCGCGTTTGGTCAGCGGTTGATATTGATGAAACGCGCCGCCCGTTTTGAGTTGGGTGGCCGAGAGATCGAGGATGCGTTCGCGCGCGCGGCTGGGAACCATGTGGACGAAACCGAGCAGGTCCTGGTTGGAATCGCGAAAACCGAGGCCGCGGCCGATGCCGGATTCGTAGAACGATGCCGAGCGCGACATATTGAACGTGGCCATGCACTGGTAGGCGTTCCAGATGTTGACCATGCGATTGACGTGGACATCGGGCGACTGACACCTGATAAATGCCGAGCAGATTGCCCCAATATCGCCGCAGTTTTTCAAAAGCCGCCGTGACGTTTTGGCCATTGAGATATTTGGCAATCACCGGCTTGACCGTCCGCTTGTTGATGGTCTGCGAATCCGGCGGGTCGAATTTTTGGTCCACCGGGTTTTCATGGTAACCGAGAACAAAGATGATTTCCTTCGTTTCGCCCGGTTTCAGATTCACCTTGACGTGGTGCGAGCCGTGCGGCGCCCAGCCGTGCGCGACGGAATTGAAGGATTTCCCCCGCTCCACCGCCGCCGGGTTGTCCCAACTGCGATAGGCGCCGAGGAACGTGTCGCGTTGCGTATCAAAGCCGGCGAGCTTCTCCGAGCAGGCGAAGTACGCGAAATGATTGCGGCGCTCGCGATACTCGGTCTTGTGATAGATGACCTCGTCCACGATCTCGACCTGGCCGGTGCTGAAATTGCGCTGGAAATTGGTGGCGTCGTCCTGCGCGTCCCACAGGCAGAATTCGATGCTGGAAAAGACCGACAGCTTCGCCGTTTTTTTGCGGCGGTTGGTCACGGAGAATTTCCAGATCTCAAGCGTTTCGCCCAGCGGAACGAAGTAACACGTCTGCGCCTCGATTTTTTTGTAGCTGGAGCCGATGATGGTGTAGCCCATGCCGTGACGGCATTCGTATTTGTCCAGTTCGGTGCGCGTGGGTTGCCAGGAGGGCGACCAGAATTCGCCGGTGTCATTGTCGCGGAGGTAGAGGTAACGCCCGCCAACATCGAACGGCGCGTTGTTATAGCGATAGCGCGTCAGGCGGCGCAGGCGCGCATCGCGATAGAAGGAATAACCACCGGCGGTGTTGGAGATGATCCCGAAATACGCTTCGCAGCCGAGGTAATTGATCCAGGGCAGCGGGGTGTTGAGGTTGGTTGATGACGTATTCCCGTTGGTCGTCGTCGAAATGTCCAAAACGCATGGTGGTTGCGAGCGATGTAAGGTTAACGGGTAACCGGCCTGGCTTCACCCGGCTGGGGCTGGTCCTGTGGCTCCGCCACGGGATCGGGCGTGGGCGGCGGCAATCGGTCGTACCAGTTGAATTTCAAAATGATTGAGGTGATGACGAGCACGGCAAGCGCGATCAGCATATTGCGGAAATGGCGCGTCACCAGGAACATGGCCAACACGATAAAACACGTCTGCCAGATGGTGCCGATTGCGATATTAAACATGTCGCGGAAGAAATCCGTGTTCCGCTGGAAGGTCGGGTCTGCTTTGACGACTTTGTCATGGATCGGTCCCCAGAAACCCCACGGTCGCACGCGGCGGTAAAAATCCTTCAAGACTTCATCCGCTTCTGCTTGGGTCAGAGTAGGTTCCCAGGAAACAGCCCACGAGCGAGAGGCCGAGGATCAGCGGGAACGAGGTGATGGGATGCCCGAGCAGCACCATAACATTGACGACGTCGTTGCCAAAATGTGATTCTACGAACGGCTGGAGATGGGGAATAATGTGCGGCATGATCAGCGGCAGAGCCAAAGACGAGACAATGCCGGTCACCATGCCCCAGAAATATCCCCAACTGTTAAAGCGCCACCAGTACCACTTGAGCACGTTAGAAGCGGTGTAGCCACCCCACAGGCCGGACACGATCCATTGCACGACCGAGTTGATGGACTGCGTGAAAATGCCGAAGGTAAGGCCGACGACGACCACCGAGAAGGAGACGATATAACTCAGCCACACATAGCGCTTTTGGGGGGCATTGGGATTGATGTACCGCTTGTAAATGTCGTTGACGAGATACGCCGGGCGCCGCGTTAACCGTGGCCGCGAAATTCGACATGAATGCCGCTATCAACCCCGCCATGGTCAGGCCGAGGATGCCGACCGGGACAAATTTCGCCAGGGCCAATGGCAATATCTTTTCAACATCCATATCTTTGCCCATCGCCGCCAGGTTCGGGGAGTAGAAGGCGAGGGCCAAAACCGTCAGGCCCGTGATCAACATATACCGCGGGAAGAACAGCACCACATTGACCGTCGAGCTCATCAGCGCCGCTTCCCGGGGCCCTTTCGTCGCGAGCACACGCTGCATGTCGTAATTCGGCGCCGGACCCGCAGCGCTGATGAGGATTCCTTTAAAGACCATCATCATGAAGAAAATGCCGAAGAGCGAATAGCCATCCGAGGCAATCCGGTTGTTGATTTCAGGGATCGGTGGTCCAGTTCAAGCCGAGGTTCCAGCCAAAGAACAGATCATGCCAGCCGGCCGGCACCACGCGGTTCAACAGGTCCGGGGCGACCTTGACCATGGCAATGATGCCGATGGCAATGGAGGCAACGGTCAGGATGCAAAACTGGACGACCTCGGTGAAAACCACGCTGAACATGCCGCCTTTGACGACGTAAAACGTCGTGATGCCCATCAGGATCCACGCGTACGTATCATCCGAGAAATGCCCCGGCAGGAACTCGCCGGCGAATTTGCCGATGCCTTTGGCAGCGTAGGCCAGGAAGCCGATCACGCCCACCATCGCAAACACCACCACGCTGATGTGCGCGGCCGTGGCGCCCAGCTCCTTTACCGAACCGGGTCTGGATCCATTCCGCTCCGGTCATCACATTCGACCGCCGCAGCCAGATGGACATATAAACCATCAGAAAAATCTGGTTGAACACCGGCCAAAGCCAGGGGAGCCACACCCCTTTCATTCCATACGTGGCTGTTATATAAACCAGCCACATGGTTCCCGAAATATCGAACATGCCCGATGCATTCGAAACTCCCAGCATGTACCAGGGCAACTGATTTCCGCCCAGAAAATAGTGCTTCATGCTCTGGGACGCGCGTTTGGAAACCCAAAAGCCAACGAAGATGGTGGCGATCAGGTACAGGACAATGATGCCTATGTCGATCCAGTGAAGTTGCATAGGGTGATGTGATTATGGAGTTGAGTTGTGGGTGAGTGCTTTGCAGACGGAACCCCGGTGGTGGGAGCACATCGCAAGGGGACAATTCATGGCGGTGAGCATATTTTGCCGGTAACGAGCGTCAAGGATGAACCTCGGAAAAGCTGTCCCCCAAATTGATTACACGATTCAGCCATGTGCGGCTTGTTCTCAAACCAGAAAAACGATTGATTGTTCGAATGAGCACGCAATTTTTCCGCCCAGGCGGAGCAACCCCCCGGCAAAACCTGGCCATGGTTTCGTTTCGTACCACTGTGGTGCGGTGGGGCGAGGCTACTGACGAGCTGGCCTTGGAAGATCAATCTCAAGCGGCTACGGCTCGCGGAGACGCTCGCCCCACCAAAAACTGCAAAATGCATCAATGCCTTTTATCCGCCGCACTCGCTTTAACGTTCCTGCTCACCCAGCGGATCGGCGCGGTGGAAGTACCGTCGCCCATCCGGCTCAACACGGTCGGTTATCCGCCCCGGGCACAGAAAGCCGCGTCCATCGCCGCGCCTTGCACGAATTTTGCCGTGATTCGCGTCACGGATGGCGCGACGGTTTTTTCCGGGAAAATCTCCGGGCCGGTTTCGGACCCGGACACACACGAACAGCTTTACATGGCTGACTTTTCCGGTCTCAAACAATCCGGCGATTACCAGCTCGACGTGCCGGGTGTCGGCCGGTCCGCACCATTTCGCGTGGAAAAGGACATTTACCGCGAACCGTTCTACGTGGTGATGCGGGGATTTTACCTGTGGCGCTGCGGCACAGCCGTCCACGCCACTTATCAAGGGATGACGTTTGCTCACGACGTCTGTCACACCAACGACGCCTGGCTGGACTTTGTCGGCGGCGGGCACGTGCAAAAAGACGGCACCAAAGGCTGGCACGACGCGGGCGATTACAACAAATACGTCGTCAATGCCGGCGTCACCGTCGGAGTGATGTTCCGCGCCTGGGAGGATTTCGGCCCGCAAATCAAGGCCGTCCGGCTCGATCTTCCCGAATCCGGCGGCCCGCTGCCCGGATTTTCTGGCTGAGATCAAATGGGAACTGGACTGGCTGTTGACCATGCAGGCGCCGGACGGGTCGGTGTATCACAAACTGAGCACGACGCGCTTCGGCGGTTTCGCTCCACCGGAATCCGAAACGGCGGAGCGCTATTTCACTCCCTGGGGCAGCGAAGCCACGGCGGATTTTGCAGGCATCATGGCGCAGGCTGCGCGAATCTACCGTCCTTACGACACTGGCTTTGCCGACCGCTGCCGGCAAGCCGCCCAAAAGAGTTACCAATTCCTCCAGGCGCATCCGGAATATCATCAGGCCGACCAGACCGGCTTCAGTACCGGTGCCTATGAAATCAACCAACCCAACCACCGCCTGAACGGCGTTCCCGAAAACCGGTTGTGGGCGGCGGCGGAGATATGGGAAACCACCGGCGATCCCGACGCGTTACACGATCTGGAAAGTCGCATCCGCTCGGTGCATGGCAAAGTGGACGGCGATTTCGACTGGGACGAGGTGAAAGACCTTGGATTGCTCACCTATCTGTTCTCCGAGCGCTCCGGTCGCGACAAATCCCTGGTGAATCTGGTTCGCAGCAACCTGGTGGCGGTCGCGGATGAAATCGTCCAGGCCCGCAATCACGATGCCTATGCCCGTCCCTTGGGTTCGCGTTTACTACTGGGGTTGCAACGGCGGGGTCGCGCGCCAGACCGTCATTCTCATGGCCGCTGATCGTGCCACTCACCGGAACATTTTCCGGTTATCATCCAAAAGTGTTTATCGCGACACCTGTCTGGATGCGTTGAACCATTTGTTTGGCCGCAATTATTATGGCCGGTCTTTTGTTACCGGCCTCGGTTTTGAGCCGCCACAGCATCCGCATGACCGGCGTGACACCGGTGATTACCTGAATCATCCCTGGCCCGGCTATCTCGTGGGCGGTGCTCATCCCCAGGCGACCGATTGGCACGACGAACAAGGTAACTACCGGGTCAACGAAGTCGGCATCAACTGGAACTCCGCCCTCGTTTATGCCTTGGCCGCGTGCCTGAGCGATTAATCGAAAACGAACTGCGACCGATGGCTCTCAAAAGCCTTAATGATCGTGGCAACCGCAGCCGCCATCGCCGCAGGAGTGGTCTTCCAAATCCTCCGCCTCGGGAACGCGCCCCAGTTCGAGGGTTTTGGAGACGTATTTCTGAATGGAATGCTGGATTTCGTGCAGTTCTTCGCGCGCATCCAGAAAACTGCGGGCGACAGGATTGTTTAACAAATCATCGCGGTGCTTCTCAAAATCGGTGATTTCGGCGCTCTCCAATTGCTGTCCTTGCGCCTGCTTTTCCTGGAGCGCCTTGCCTTTGTTCACCACGGCTTCGTATTGACCGCGCGCATTCGCGTCGGCCATAAAAGTGTTAATGTTCCGGCGGGCCGAAGTCATCCCGAGGTGGTCCACAATGGACTGACATAGCGCCTTGGTTTTCTCGAGAATCGCGTTTTCTTCAATTTGAGTCGTCATTGGCAAACAGTCTAACACAACTGGTTCAATAAGTCAGGCCAAATCCGAAGGGGAAAAGCGGTTCGCCGGTCATGTCATTCGCCGCCGCCTGGTCCATGCTCCGCGGCCATTCGCGCGGCAGTTTGCCGGTCGGCTTGCAGTCGCCAAACAACACGTCGGCCACGCCCTGCCCTTCGGTCCCCGGCAGCCACGCCGCAATGAAAGCGTCGCTGTCGTCCAGAACGGAACCCAGAATCAGAGGCCGGCCGGAAAGGAGGATGGTCGTAACCGGCGCGCCTGAAGCTTTGGCCTGTTCCAACAGCGCGACATCTCCCAGATCGAGATCCAGACTCACTGCGTTGCCCCGCCATTCGGCGTAAGGCAATTCCCCCACCACCGCGATGACGGCATCGGCATTGGTAATGCCGCTGGCATCCGGAGAATAGGTCACTTGCGTTTCCGGCGATACCGCGCGACGGACCGCGGCCAGGATGGTCGTGCCGCCGGTCGTGACCTCGCCGGTGTCGCCTTGCCAATCCACGGTCCAGCCACCACATTGAATGCCCAAATCATCCGCGGCCTCCCCGACGACGACGAGATGTTTTACCTTCTTCGACAATGGCAAGGTGTTCTTTTCGTTCTTGAGCAACACGAGCGATTCCCGCACGCACTGGCGGGCGACCTGCCGATGCGCCGGGGAACCAATGGCCGCCGCCAACGCCGGGTCGCCCGTGTAAGGATGCTCGAAGAGGCCCATCTCAAACTTGACCCGCAAAATTCGCGATACCGCGTCGTTGATCCGGGTTTGCTTGACTTCACCTTCGGCCACCAGGTCCTTGAGGTTTTGAATGAACTCGATGTAGTTGTTCGGCTGGCCCGGTCCCCGGGGAATCATGGCCATGTCCAGGCCGGCGTTGACCGCGCTCTCAATCGCTGCTTTGTAATCCGGCGAAATCTGGTCAATGCCCGCGTCGTCAGAAACGAGAAAGCCCTTGAAGCCGAGTTCCTGCTTGAGCACGCCGGTGAGCAGATGTTTGTTGGCGTGCATTTTCTCGCCGTTCCAACTGCTGTAGGAAACCATGATGGACTCAACCCCGGCCCGGACGGCGGCGCGATAAGGCGGCAGGTACAGTTTGCGCAACGTCGCTTCGTCGCACACGGTGTCGCCCTCATCCGTGCCGTATTGCGTGCCGCCGTCACCGATAAAATGTTTGGCGCAGGCGACGATGGAATCGGGCCGGTCCGATAGCTGTTTGCCCTGAAATCCTTTGACTGCGGCCGTCGCCATTTCCGAAACCAGTTCCGGCGATTGCCCGAAGCTTTCGTAGGTGCGTCCCCAACGTTCGTCCTGGGCCACGGCGATGCAGGGGGCAAACGACCAGCGAATGCCCGTGCCGGCCATCTCCAGGGCCGTGATGTGCTCGGCCTGTTCCACCAGCGCGGGGTCGCGCGTCGCGCCCAGGCCGATGTTGTGCGGAAAAATAACGGTGCCCACGACGTCATTATGGCCGTGAACACCGTCAATGCCGTAAAGCAGCGGGATTTTCAGGCGCGTCTTCAAGGCCCACGACTGATATTCATTCACCATTTTCAACCAGGCGGCGGGGTTGTTTTCCGGCGGTTTGGAATTGCCGCCGCTGAGCATGGCGCCCAGGGCGTACTTTTGAACGTCGGCGGGGTCCACGACCGCCCCCGAATCCGCCTGCGCCATCTGGCCGATCTTTTCGTCGAGCGTCATGCGCGAAAGCAGGTCCCGGACACGCGTATCAACCGGCAAATGAGCATTGAGATAGGACGGAACCTCCACCGCATAGGCATGGTCAACGTTGAGGGCAAAGGCCGTTGCCGTAAAATAAATGAAGAGATACAAAGGCCGAAACCGGAATTTCCTTGTCATCGCCAGGCTTGGTTATATCGCTGCTTAATCAGACTTTGTTTACGCCGGTTTGCCGTTGCCCTTCTCGAACGGCTGGTATCAGTGGGAACGGAAATCCCGCCGATGGAACTTAAATACCTTTGGGACAGAACGGCTGTCAATTGATTTAATGCGTGGCTGGTGTCCTGATTCGAAAAAGGCAGGGCTGACCTGCTGGTCAGCCGGACGGCGCCACATCGCGTCCCGACCACCCAGCAGCATTGTCGCCTTTGCCTTCGGATGAAACCCGCCGTGGTCAAGGTAGGCACATCTGCAGGGATGTCCGCCGGTGGGCGGGAGTCCGCGCGAGCCGGACTCAACTTATCCCGTAGCCGCCGTGGTCAAACGGCGGATTTCCCGGGAGCGCCGGCATCCTGCCGGCCAGTCTTGCAGAATGGCACGTCCCACCTATCACGCCTGCTTTCCCTCATCGGCTTGTAGCCGCGTTTGTCAAAACGCGGATTTCTCATTCGCCAGCCCCAACCGCGCTTTCACAAGCGCGGCTGCCTTCTCTCGCCAATTCGTAGGGGAGTTGCCAGTTCTGGCTGTGATCCAGTTGCCAAAGATTGCCTTAGCCAGTTGGTTGCGTACTCACGCTGTAATGGAGACGATCACATTTCTCGGTTTCTCACGAGGCTCATTTTCTCTAGATTTCATTCTGGCTCGTCCCTACGCATTGGCGATTGCCTACCTGATTCCGATGATCGTCATTGGAATTGTCGGCTTGCGCCGATTCCGTTGTGGTTGGGAACGACGCAGTTTTCTGACGCTCGTGTTTCTCGTTGCGGCAGCCGTAGATTACACATTCACGCTCGTATTTGCCGATGGTCGCTCACTCACAATTTATTGAGTTGGATTTCGTCAGCGGATGCAGATCGCCGAACCAAACGGTGCAGGCAACAGCCGCCACGTTTCGCAGTTGACCATTTATGAGAATTCGATCATCACTGTTGCAAGCCACGCACGCTTCCGCGGCTGTGCCTGACCTTGATCGTTAGGCTGCGTTTGTTATGCTCACGTACAATTGATTGATTGGTCCAAGACGCAAGGCAATCAAAGCTCGTCGCATGTATAATAAAGAATATTTCAATACAATAGGAAATGCTTGACATTTACCGTGTCTTTTGTAAGATACGATATTGAGGGTGCGCGACATGAAAATGAGTTTCAGAATTCCTCTTTGGGTGGTATGGAGTTTCTGCAGTGTAGCAGTTTCACTGCTGGTTCCAGGTGCTAACTCCCAGAATCTGTTTGTATCGAGTAGTAATCTAGGCAACGTCACCGAAATTACGCCGGATGGAGTCCAAAGTACCTTCGCCTCTGGGTTGGGTTCTCCGATAGGGTTGGCCTTTGACAGTTCGGGCGACCTGTTTGTGGCAAATGCCATAATTACGGAACTATAGTTGAAATCACGCCTGGCGGGGTGCAAAGCACTTTTGCCTCCGGGTTGGGCAGCCCGAACTTTCTGGCCTTTGACGGCTCTGGCAACCTTTTTGTGTCGGATTATCTTGGTGGCACCAGCATCACCAAAATTACGCCGGACGGAACAAAGAGTGTGTTTGCTTCCGGCCTTTTGCATCCTCAGGGTCTGGCCTTTAACAGTTCGGGTGATCTTTTTTGGCGGCGGAACCCAACACCGGACAAATATATCCGGGCAATATTTATGAATTCACGCCGGGCGGAGTGGAGAGCCTCTTTGCTTCCGGGTTGGGAAACCCCTCGGGACTGGCCTTTGACAGCGCGGGCGACTTGTTCGTGGCAAATCAAGGGTTGGGAAATGGTGCTGGCTACATCACAGAAATTACGCCTAACGGGACGGAAAGCCCATTTGCCTCCGGGTTGGACGGTCCCGAAGCACTAGCCTTTAACAATGCGGGTGACTTGTTCGAAGCAGATGCGGGCGATGGTATCATTTACGAATTTTCTCCAAGCGGAAGCAGAACGACCTTCGTCTCCGGCTTTAACGTGCCAGTCGGACTGGCCTTCCAGGGCGGGCCTCTGCCCGTGCCTGAGCCCTCGGCTTTGGGGTTGCTGACCATCTGCGCCACCGCACTCCTTGTGCGCCGCCGTAAGCAATGATGCAATACCGTGGCCTAACACCTATTAAGCACGGACTGTAAACAGGCAAAAAGATTCGTCACGGAAAATTTTTCTTTTCCGTTTATAGTCCAGCGAACGTGCTCTCCGACTTAATTTCTCTTGGCAGCTCGGACGAGGCGTCCGGCTAAACACCTATGCGGACTCGATCGGGCCGTTTCCAGTTCTGGCCTTGGCCAAAACCAGCGGCGGCCTTCCAGCCGCGTGATTCCCGCAATGCGGGACCACGCAGCGGTCCAGAAACTCACTGCAGTGCACCCATTCGCTATCCATTCAAATGAAATGACGGCTGTCCCGATCAAGTCAGGACTCCAGTTTTTTGCGGACGTGCGCCTGGGGCGGAGGTTCCGGAGCCAACGCCTACTGCCCAGCGTAGAACGCAGTAAACCTTGAGTTTATGGATGGTTTGAGTTATACAACGATTATCGAGCTTGCGGAGCCACTTGCCCGTCGGCGTGTCCCGCAAGGGCGGGATTTTGGATCGTCAGACTGCATCGCCGCACTGTGAGATACGCGCTTATACTTCTAACATTGAGTTTACTGCTCACAGCTTGCAGTCGGCATGACGCCAAGCTTAGCCGGCAGATTGCTGGCACTTGGACACGGCAGATGGGTGATTGGAATTGGACAAATCCAGCGGTTTTCACCCGGACCTTTTCGCCTGATGGTAGTCTTACCACGAGTATTGGTCATACCAATGCGCTCGTTATTTATCAGGGCACTTGGCTGGTCAGAGACGGAGAGCTAGCGATGACCGTCACAAATGCACATGGCTCAGAGAATCACGGGGCTGGATCTCCTGTGGGTAGTGTTGACCGCTGCAAGATTATCCATGTGGATGATCACCAATTCGTTTACGAAACAGGCGGACACACAAATATATTGAGTCGCTGATGCGCCTCTTAAATAGCTGGAAACATGAGACGTTGATATTCAAAGAGTTATGAATTTCCAGCTATTTGTGTCATTGCCCCGCCTCGGAGGCGGTTGGTTTGCTAACAACGCGCTGGAGCCAAGGGCCACTGCCCCTAGAGTTTTGGATTGAGCGATGAGATTTGAGAGTCCAGATTGCAGTCGGAGCACGGCCGCCGGTGGCCGTTGCTCAGCTTTGGATAGTTAGGCGGCATTACAATCTGCCAATGCACGAAGATTCCAATAAACCAAAAATTGCGTTCAAGACCGGCCTTCTCTTTGCCGTGATAGTGTTTGCGTTCTGTTTTTTTGATATGTGCATCAATAAGTCGATTTGGGGAATTTCCTGGGAAGATGTCTTTATTACCGCCCCGTTTATGGCCGTCGTAGTGCTTGTGGCTTCCTATTTGGTGTATCGGCGGAACAAATGATTTATGAGAAAAAGGATGCCGCCTAACACAGCGCGAGGCTGTGTAAAAAGTCTGGCGGAATGAGCGGGAAAAGTTTGGCCGGCGGTCCGACGATGCGGGCGGCATCCGAGTCCACTGGTCTAACTGATAATTGCGCAAAGCGCAGCCGTGTTATTGAGAAGCCACTGCCCAGCGTAGAACGCAGTAAACCTTGAGTTTATGGACGGTTTGAGTTATACAACGATTATCGAGCTTGCGGAGCCACTCGCCCGTCGGCGTGTCCCGCAAGGGCGGGATTTGGATCGTTAGCCGCTTGTTGCCATGTCTGATTTTCCAGAACGAGATTGGAAGCTGTTGCGGGAACTGAAACCCGTGACTTTGGAGCGATTATGCGAGCAGATTTTGCGACGCGCCGCCGACATCGCGACAAAACCAGGCCGTACGAACCACCAGCGTTATATCGAGATGTGGGAGTTGATTCAGGAGCAAAATCAAGAAGTTGCTCTTGCATTTGACGACCATCGGCGATCAACGGCGTTTCTGAAGATATTACAGATTCACAGACGTGGTTTATTCACTGAAGAAGAGTTTGCAAGATTTAGCGAGGAGACACGAAAGCACGTTTTGGCGGTGGAGTCAATGTGAGCACGATGTTTACTTTCACATTTGAAGTGCGACAAAATGGTCAGTCGCAGGCTTCATTGGGAGTCTTGAAGCGAGCTGCTGTTTTAGCGCGGCTGGTCACGGGCCGAGAACCGCCCGATAAAACCGCCTTGGATAGCCGGGAGTGGAAGGATCGGTAAAATCATAAATGCCGGCACTGTTGGTCAGAATCGGCGTCCACGAGGTCAGATTGGTGCTCGCCTGAATAATATTGGTCATGCCGCTGATTCCAAACAGCCGGGCTTGAAACTGGTGATTCGTCAGCCACGCCGGGTTGATGAGTTGCGGCGCGTCAAAGTTCACCTGATCATTCCAGCGGGCGATGAAATAGGACGATTTGTCGCCAGCCATCACAAAGGTTCCGCCCGCGTAAAGATCGGAACCTGAACCTGCCAGGGCCGAAACCAAACCGGACGTGCCAGCGTAAATCACGCCGTTACCCAAGGCCGACCAGACATTGCCGTCCCATTTGGCGATGTGGTTAACCGGAACGCCTCCGAGGTTGGTAAAGGTGCCTCCGGCGTAAAGATTGGTACCCACGGCCAGCAGGCTGAGCATCAGACCGTTCCCCGTAACGCCGCCACCCACGTCCGACCAGGTATTGCCGTCCCACCTGGCGATCCGATTGGCGGTGATACCACCCGCGTTGGTAAAGGGTCCGCCGACATAAAGGTTGGTGCCCACGACCGCCATCGCCACCACGTTGCTGTTGAAACCTGTCCCCATCACGGTGGCATAGGTGCCGTCAAAATGGAGGATATTATTGCAATTTGTCTCAATCGTAAAAGTCGGGTCATGCCAGGCGATGCTGAAATGACCGCCGACATAAACATTGGAGCCTTGGAACGCAGCCACGTCCATGCCCGGAACGCCGTCATTGAGGTAGGTCAGAAAAAACGTATTGGTGCCGTTGAAATTGAGTGCACCCTGCCAGTTGGTTCCGTCCCAGTAGGAGAAAAAAGGATCCGCGTATCCGCTAAGACCCTGCGCGGAACCGGCAACATAAACAACGTTCGAGCGAATGGTAACGGAATAAACCAAGCCACCGGGATTGCCCATCGCATACCAGTTGGTGCCATCCCAACGGGCGATGTTCTGCACCCCGACTCCACCGGCACTGGTGAATGAACCGCCGACATAAACGTTGTTGCCGTTGATGGCAATAGCGTTAATGGTCGGCGCCGTGCCGTTGGGCGTGCTGGAACCGCTGACTCCGGTGCCAAGGGAATACCAATTTTTGCCATCAAAGCGGGCAAGATAATTGGCATTGGTTTGCCCGGCGGCGGTGAATTGACCGCCGGCGTACAAATTCGTGCCGTTGCCGGCAGCGGCCCGCACCGTAATGGAAACACCGTTCATCCGGCCAGGGTTACCAATCGAACTCCAATTGGTACCATCCCACGCAGCGAATCCGTTTGCGATAATGCCTCCCGCCAGAAGAAAATTGCCGCCCACATAGACGGTGGTGCCGGTGGAATACACGCGCACGACCGAGCTGCTCAATCCGCTGCCGGCGCCGGACCATGATGATCCGTTCCAGACCGCAAAGCGTGACGCACCAACGCCTCCAATATTTGTGAACGTTCCCCCCGCACAAACCAGATTGTTAAAGATGGTGACACTCTGCGCCGCCGCATTAAAACCGCTGCCCAGGTTGGACCAGCCAATACCGTCCCACTGGGCGACACCACTGGAGCCAAAGAGACCGCCCGCCTCCAGATCGCTGCCATTCAACGCCAAGGTGTAAACAATACTGCCCAGGCCGGCGCCCAACGCGGTCCAGGCGGCGCCATTCCAGCAGGCGACATTGCTGCTGATGGACGAGTCGCCGGAATTGGTAAAGTAACCGCCAACGTAAACGGTTCCATTGCTGGCCGCCACCGCATACACAAAACCGTTGTTGGTGTTACCCACCCCATTGCCGAGAGCCGACCATATGCCCCCATCCCAACGGCCAACGTTCATCATCGCCACGCTTCCGGCATTGGTGAAGTGACCTCCCACGTAAAGATTGCCGGCGTCCGCCGCCAGTGAGTAGGCCGCACCGTTAAAACCGATGCTGCTCCAGCTTTGTCCGTCCCACTTCGCCAGGCCGTTGGCCGCCACACCGTCAACGTTCGTAAAAATTCCCGCTGCGTATAAGGTGTCGCCTACAAACTTCAGATCAAAGACCGCCGTTTCGCCCGAACTGTAGAACTGGCCCATGGCCGACCATTGGGCGCCGTCCCAAACTTCGAGGGAGACGTTGGTGCTGTTGCCCAAACCGCTCACGTAAATCCGCCCATTGTGCGTCGTGACCGCGTAATTGATGCCGCCCGGCCCCGGCCAGCCGAATTGCGCGTCCCAATGCTCGTCACCGGGCACAGCCACCGCAGTCATTGACAACGACCCAATGGAAAGAACAGATATAATCCAAGCCCACCCGGGCACCGTTGAAGCTCTGGAAATCTTCATGGACAAAAGAGTTCGGTTTAAGAAGATAAAAAATGATTTCTGACTGCACTCGGGAGAGTACCAGAACGACAGGCTGGAATCAAGAGAAAAAGGCTGGCTTATGGCAGTGCCGCCTCGTAAACAACCACGGCGCATAGAGTTCTGCCTTCAGGAGTTCCGGGTTCTCATCGCCACAGGTGCCTGGGATATTTCCGCTGCAACTCGGATTTGATGCGCGGATAATGCTCGCGCCAGAAATTGGCGAGGTCTTGCGTCACCTGAATCGGCTTCATCCCGGGCGTCAGGATGTGAACCGTTACCGGCACACGGCCCATCGCAATTTTCGGCGTCTGGTTCACGTCGTAGAGTTCCTGAATCCGCAACGCGATGTGCGGCGATTTGCCGTCCTCGTATACCAACCTGGGCGTGCGGCCGTTGGGCAACAAAAGCCGTTCCGGCGCGTGTTTGTCCAGCAACCCGCGTTGCGCCGCCGATAACCACGACATCACCAGCGGTTTCACTTCACGTTCCTTGATGTCCTTGTAACTCACGGCGCCGTGACAAAGCTGTTCGATAATGTGTTTGCGGTCGTCTTCGGTAATGGCCGGCAATTGCAATTCCGGGCAATGCTGACAGAGCAAACGCAGCCGTGCCAGCCATTGCTCGACGTTATGATCCCAATTCGGCAACGGCAGCCGGCCGGCCAGAATTTCGTCAGACAACAATCGTGCCGCCACTTCGGCGGGCGGTGGTTCGACGCGTTTGGCCGACAAGGCCAGTCCGCGAAACCGCACCAACTCAGCGGCTTGAACGCGCCGGGCCGTGGAATCGAATTCGATGTGCAAATCAGATTTCATGTCCTCGGGAAACAATTCTCGCAACCAATCGGGTTCGATGGCCGTTGCCAGCGACAAAATCGTGTTCATGTCCCTGCCCTCCACTTCGCGGATTTCGGCAGCGACAAGAAGCGGGCTGTGGTGGACGGTGCTTTCGCGCGCCAACACACCGCGCCGGTTGTGAACGAGTTCGCAGCGCAGCGTGCCTGCATCCAGCCGGCGCGCCACCCGATCACTGAACCCGATAAGAATACATTTTTGCAAGGTCTCGTCCTTGATTTCACGTGGCTCGGTATTAAGCCCTTCACTTTTGGCAATGCGCAGGAATTGTTCGAACAACGGCCCGACTTGCCGGGCGGTAACGGCGTGAATGCCCAGCCGGCGGCAGGCCTCCACCCGGAACTGGTTCTTCGCCGCATAATTCCATGCCCGCATCAAAATCCAGAAATCCGATGACGCCTGATCGCCGAACAAATCGTCACGCGCGGACGTTACGTCGCGCCCGACGCTGCGGAGCAACAAATCCCGCCCCTGGGTCAGAGCAGCGACGAGACAGGCCTGGTGGACGCAACCATATTCCTGCGCCGCCAGCAACATGCGCGAGTAACGCGGATGCACGGGAAATGCGAGCATCTTGCGACCAATAGGTGTGATTTGTAGCGCCGACGTCCTCGTCGACGGGTTCGGCGGGCATCCCTGCCCGCCGCTGGTGGGACTGGCGGCGGAGACGCCACCAGAACTCGCAGGCGAGGACGCCTGCGCTACGCTGTTTGTCAGCGCTCCTAAATCCAGCAACAAATCCTCCGCGTGCGTGAGCGAGATTTCGTCCGGTTTTTCCAACCAGCGAAAACTTCGCAAGTCTTCAACCCCCGACGCTTTGAGCGTGAGCACCACTTCGGCCAAATCCAGCCGTTTGATTTCCGGCAATTCATGCGGCGCGCGTTCGTCGTGCTCCGGCCGCGACCAGAGCCGCACGCAAATGCCCGGCGCTGTCCGGCCCGCGCGTCCCGCCCGCTGATCCGCGCTGGCCTGGCTTATTTTTTCGATCAACAAGGTGTTAATACCGCGGTTGGCATCGTAACGCGGAATGCGCGCCAACCCGCTGTCGATCACCAGCCGCACGCCGTCAATGGTGATGGACGTCTCGGCAACATTGGTTGCCACAACCACCTTGGGCTGGTCGTAACGCGCGACGGCCGCGTCCTGGTCGCGTGGCGGCAATTCTCCATGCAACGGCAGGAGCAGATAACCCTTCGACTCCGGCGTGTGGCGGATGGCTTCGAGGGTCTGGCTGATTTCAAAACCGCCCGGCATGAACACCAACACATCACCGTGTTCACCCGAACGAACATGTTGAGCGAAGGCATCCGCCGCCAATTCCCAAACCGGTGGCGCATTCGCTCCCAGGCGATGCGGCAGGTATTCGATGTTCACTGGAAACACGCGGCCTTCGGAAGAAAGAACGGAACAATGGTAGGGCGCGATGTCCCTATCGCGCCGCGGCGGGCTGGGGACAGCCCGCCCTACCTGGTTTAAATACTTCTCCAATTCATCCGCATCGAGCGTCGCGGACATGACGATGACGAGCAAATCCGGCCGCTGCTGTTCCTGAATGTCCAAAGCGCGCGCCAGCGTGATGTCGCCATACAGATGGCGTTCATGAAACTCGTCGAAAATGATGGCTTGTACACCGCGCAATCCCGGGTCCTGAATCAACTGCCGAAGTAAAATGCCTTCGGTCTCGAATTTGATGCGCGTGGCAGCGCTGACGCAGTTTTCAAAACGAACCTGATAACCGACTTCGCGACCGAGTTCGACGCCGAGTTCCCCGGCCACGCGCGACGCGAGCAACCGCGCGGCCAGCCGGCGCGGCTGGAGAATCACCACCTGGCCGTTGCCCAGCAACCCGTGCTTGAAGAGCATCTGGGGGACTTGCGTGGATTTGCCCGACCCGGTGGGCGCGGATAAAATGAGCCGACGGCCGGACTTCAGGCGCGAAATGATTTCGGCTTCAATCTCGTAAATGGGCAAACGTTCAGGCATCTGCGCTTACTTTATCGTTTTGGCAGGAATGGGAAAATAAGTTAGTTAACACGCTCGTCCGCACCCGCAGGATTTATTTTACCCCAACAACCCTCACCCGGCCTCCGGCCCCCTCTCCCGCGCCCGCGGGCGAGGGAACTGGCCCTCTCCTCCAGGAGAGGGGGAACCGCTCGCAGCCTGTTTTGAAAAATTCATGACGGGATTAGCAGAATGGCCCTGCGCAAAACCAAAAATGTGAATGCTCTTCCCTCTCCTCGAGGAAAGGGGACAGGGTGAGGGCGGACGTCAAAACAATCTTACACTCAGGCCGTTGGCGTTTCCTTGCCGGCGCGGTAATCAATCACTTTCACCTTTTCCAACGTCACCAGGCCGCCGCCGACCATTTCGTCGAGCACGGGCAGGAAGGAATTGATTTTCTCCTCGCTGTCCACGATTTCGATGACCAGCGGCAAATCCATGGAGAGCCGGAGGATTTTGGCTGTGTGCAGACGGCTCGCCTTGCCGAAACCCATCGGCCCGCGCAACACGGTCGCGCCGGCCAGGTGCAGTTCACGCGCCTTCAGGACAATGGCTTCGTAAAGCGGCTTGTGCTGCCAGCGGTCACTTTCGCCGATGAAAATTCGCAGCAACATGGCGTCAGTTGGAATTTGCATATCAATTTCCTTTCAGTGAATTGAACGCCGCGCCACAGAGAAAACCCAGTCCAACGGCCACCATGCATAACACAACGGAAAGCACAATGTTGCCGCCGGCGTATAACCATTCACGGTCGCGCAGGAGATTCAACGTTTGCAGGCTGAACGAGGAGAACGTCGTGTAACCGCCACAGATGCCGATCATGAAAAATTGCGTGACAAACGCGCGCGACGGGGAATCCAGCCGGCCTTCCGGCATCGCCAGCGCCGCGATGACCCCGATGAAAAACGAACCGGTGACGTTGATAAGCATCGTGCCCCAAGGGAAGGTTTCACCAAAGCTGCGCGACACCATGCCGTTGATCCAGAAGCGGCCCACGCTGCCGAGCGCGCCGCCGATTGCCACCCAGAGATATGCCATCATAAAACTCCCGCGAATGTTTGTTCACTCGTAGGAGTCATCAGCGCTGAAATGGTCAGGCAGTTTCCCCACCTCGGGATGGCAAACTCCATTGCCTGACAGTAATAAACCGTCAACCGGCATTCGCCGCAAGCAATTTTTGGGCACCTTTGACGGAAGACACACCCGATCGGTCTCCGGTTGCTTCATTTTGGCATTTCGCATTTTGCTGCTTGGCTTTAGGGTTTGGCCTGTCCGCTGAACAAAATGAACACATTGCACAAATATCTGCTCCGCCAGGTGCTTGCCTCCTTGTTACTGGGCATGGTGGTGTTCACCTTTGTGTTGTTGATTGGCGATGGACTCAAGGAAATCCTGCCCCTGCTCATCGGCGGCCAGGTGCGGCCCGGCGTGGTGCTGGAAGCGATTGGCCTGTTGATTCCGTTTTTCTGGGTCTATGCGCTGCCCATGGGCCTGCTGACGGCCACGCTGCTCGTCTTCGGCCGGTTCAGCGCCGACCAGGAACTCACCGCCGCGCGCGCCAGCGGCATCAGTCTGCTTTCGCTCGTCACGCCGGTTTTGCTCCTGAGCCTGTTTTGCTGCGGCCTCAGCGCGTGGATCAATCTGGATTTGGGACCGCGCTCGCGCGTGGCTTTCAAGGAGCTGACCGTCCGCGAACGGGCCGACCTGGCGCGGCTCCAGTTGCCCGAGCGGCAATTCATCCGCGACATCCCCGGCTACATCGTCTACGTGGACAAAAACCACGGCGGCGATTTGCAGGGCGTGATGGTCTTCGTGCTGCAAAACGGAACCAATGTGACCACCACCATTCGCGCGCCGCAGGGACGATATAAGGTGGACGCCCAAAACAAGAAACTTGACCTTCGATTTGTTGAACGCGCAAGACGGTGACGGTCAATCCCGAACGGCGCCCGTAGGATCATTTCTTCCAGGGATGGTCCACGAACACTTACCAATTCCCGACCTACGGAGCAAGCCCGCCTACCACCCGGCCATCACCGACATGACGTTCTGGCAACTGCAGAATGAACTGGACGATTTGAACCGGAAACTCAGTCTGCCACCGGACCTGGACGAGATGGGTCCGGAAGGGCATCTGACGCGGTTTCATGAAGCTGAGAAACAACGGGAGGACTTGACGGAACCGCTTCGCGTGGAAATGCACCGGCAGGTTGCGTTTTCGTTCGCGTGCTTCAGCTTCACGCTCATCGGCATTCCGCTCGGCATCCGCGTGCAACGCCGGGAGACGAACGTCGGCGTGGCCATGGCGTTGATCCTCGTGCTGATTTATTACGCCTTCATCATGGTGGGCGAATCACTTTCTGCCCGCCCCGAATTTGCCCCACACCTGATTTTCTGGCTGCCGAATTTTATTTTCCAGGCCGTCGGGGCGGTGCTGCTGTGGCGGGCGAACCGAGGAATATGACAATGTTGAATTCTGAGATGTTTGAATTTTAAGTTAAAACTCGCGCTGCAACTCAAAACTAAAAATTTAAAACTTAAACCTTCCTCCGATACACTTTCCCCACCGCCGCCTGGTCAACCGGTTTGACGATGAGTTCGTCAATGTTCACGTGTGCTGGACGGCTGGCAATCCAGACCAGGATTTCCGCGATGTCTTCGGCGGTCAGCGGCTTTGTGCCTTCATAGACCTTGTCCGCCCGCTCGTTATCGCCCTTGAACCGCACCAGCGAAAATTCCGTTTTCGCCAGGCCCGGATCAACCGACGCGACCCGAATCCCTGTCCCCAGCAATTCAAAGCGTAACGTGCGCGAGATATGTAATTCACCCGCCTTGGCCGCGCCATAAACCGCGCCGCCTTCGTAAGGCTGCCGCCCGGCCACCGAACCGATGTTGATGATGCTCGCCCCGGCGTCATGCGGCATCAGCGGCAGCGCGGCGCGTGTCATGCGCAACAAACCAAGGACGTTCGATTGAATCATCGCCTCCCAATCCGCATCCTGGCCTCCGGCCACCGTGTCCAGGCCGTGCGCGCCTCCGGCGTTGTTGATTAAAACCTGAAGATTGCCGATTGCCGATTGCCGATTGCCGATTTTCCCCCGAACCCACGAAATGAAGTCTGCCACGCTCGCTGTTTTTGAAACATCCAATTCATGAAACAGCGCCTCACCTGCCCCGGCGTTCTTCGATTCCGCCGCGACCTGTTTCAAACGGTCAACGCGTCGCGCGCCCAGCAGCAGCTTCGCCCCTTCCGCACCAAACGCCCGGGCCGCCGCCGCACCGAATCCCGAGGACGCGCCCGTAATCAGGACCCATTTGTTTTTAAGGGAATTCATGCGCAAAATCTTCATCGGCCTCCGGCATTGTGCAAGGTGAAATTGTTGGGCACGGTTTGGAACGCGGCTGCCCCAGCCGCAGCAGATAAGGGACACCCGGCGTGCCCCGGCTCAAGGCCACCGAACTTTGTTGCAGAAATGCCGCGCCTGAGACAGGTGCGCTCCACCATTCTTGCATCAAACCTTGACATCATTTTTTAAACGTGCGGCTTCTCCGCAATGCCAGCGCGCGAAGCACCTGCAAAAGCGTGCCCTGCCTCGCATGGTCCGGTGTTTTGGCTTGACACAAAAGCTTATTTTAATTAGAAAAGGTTATTGGTTCAGTTTGAATCAATTCAACCAAATCGAAACTTCGAAACTTTTGGAGCACGGTATGAAAAACCATCTATTAATATCAATCGCAAGCATGATGGCCTTTAGCATCCCCGGTGTAGTCAAAGCGCAAAATCTGTTTGTAACAGATAGCCAGAGCGGCAACATTTTTAAATTTACCACTGGCGGAGCGCAAAGCACCTTTGCCACGGGGCTGCTGAATCCTGCTGGAGCAGCCTTCAACAGTGCCGGCGACCTGTTTGCATCGGATACCGGCAGCGGCACCATCTATGAATTCACGCCGGGCGGAGTGCGCAGCACCTTTGCCTCCGGGTTGACGGGTCCCGTTAACCTGGCCTTTAACAGTGCGGGCAACCTGTTTGAGGCAGATTACAACAGCGGCATCATTTACGAATTCACGCCAGGTGGAGTGCGAAGCACCTTTGCTTCCGGGTTGAATGGTCCCGACGGAATGGCTTTTGACAGCGCAGGCAACCTGTTTGTGGGGGCTCAATTGAGTGACAACATTATTAAAATCACACCGGGCGGAGTCCAAAGCGTCTTCGCCTCCGGGTTAAATCCTAATGGATTGGCCTTCAACAGTGCCGGCGACCTGTTTGAGGCGAATGCCTACAGCGGCATCATCTATGAATTCACGCCGGGCGGAGTCCAAAGCACTTTTGCGTCTGGCTTCAACAGTCCCATTGGCCTGATGTTCGACAGCGCGGGCAACCTTTTTGTGTCAGTCTGGTTTGGCCCCGTCAGTAACAGCATCTATAAAATCACTCCGGGCGGAGCGCAAAGCTTGTTTGCCTCCGGATTGGACTATCCCGAGTACATGGCGCTCCAGCCCGTGCCTGAGCCTTCAGTTTGGGCTATGCTCGGAATGGCTGGTTTCGCGCTTTTCGGTTCACGCCGCAGGGTGTAAAAGCGTGCCCTGCCTCGCTGAAACCCTTCCAGGCGAGCGGCTCGAACGAATCGGCGTACAACGCCAACGCTACAACTTAAATCGGACACCATTGTTGTTTTCTCACCCCCTCCGCCAACGAAGTTGGGACAGAGGGACAGGGTAAGGTGGCGTGTTTAAATTCAAATCCTCTTTCTTGAAGTGCACCATTTCAAAAAAACTCAAATTCCCCCGCCCCGACCCTCTCCCCGCGCGGGCGGGGCGAGGGAGTTGGAAGCGTCAAGCGCACCCCCAACGATCTTGTCATCAAATTTTAAACGTGCGGCTTGCACATAACTCTTCTATTGTTGCGCGACGCTGATTCCCATGAATACCAGAGCGTTGTCCATTATCTTTGCCACCCTCGTCCTGTCAGCCCTTTGCGGCCGGGCCGGCAATGACACCAACTTCGACGTGGCCATCTATATCCCGGTGGGCATCGTGCGCAGTTTTGAAAATCCACAAAAACTGCAGGGCGACTGGGACCGCATCAGCGCCCAGTTGAAGGTGGACAAGGTCTATATCGAAGTGCAACGCAATCGGGACCTGGCGAGCGACGAATTGCTGGAGCGCGTCAAAAAATTTTTCCTCGACCACGGCGTGCGTGTCGCGGGCGGCATGGCGCTGTCCGACGGCGGCTTCGGCCAGTTCAAGTCATTCTGTTACACCGAACCCGCAGGACCGGCAATTCATCCAGCAAGCGGCGGAGCTGGCAGCCCGGCATTTTGACGAGGTGATTCAGGACGATTTCTTTTTCGTCAACACGCAAGACCGATTCCGACATCGCCGCCAAGGGAACGAACAGTTGGACGCAGTTCCGGCTGGGGTTGATGGATGACGCGGCGGAAAACCTGATCATCAAACCAGCGCGCGCCGTGAATCCCAAGGTCAAACTCATCATTAAATTTCCCAACTGGTACGAGCATTTTCAGGGACTCGGCTATGACCTCGACCAGGAGCCGAAGCTGTTCGACGGCATTTACACCGGCACGGAAACGCGCGACCCCGTCATCACTGACCAGCATCTGCAGCAATACGAGAGTTACCAAATCATCCGTTACTTCGACGAACATCGCGCCGGGCCGCAACGGCGGCGGCTGGGTGGACACGTACAGCATCCGTTACATTGACCGCTACGCCGAGCAACTTTGGGATACGCTGTTTGCCAAGGCGCCGCAAATCATGCTGTTCGAATGGTCGGCAATGAGCGAGCCCATCGTGCCGGGCGACCGCGCAGCCTGGCAAAACCTGCACACCAGTTTCGATTACAACCGGATGCTCGCGGATTTTGCAGTCAATCACCCGGCCAGCCTGACCAATCCCACCATCGCTTCCGTCGCCAGTTACAGTCTGGAACAAGTGGACCCGTTCCTCGACCGGCTCGGCAATCCGATCGGCATCGCCAGCTACAAACCGTATCAATCCACCGGCGAAGATTTCCTGCACAATTACCTCGGCATGATTGGCATTCCGATCGATCTGTACCCGTATTTCCCCACCAACGCCGACCTGGTGCTGCTGACCGAATCGGCGAAGTTCGATCCCGATATCGTCGCCAAAATCAAAGCGCAACTCGCCGCCGGCAAATCCGTCGTCATCACCTCCGGCCTGCTGCACGCGCTGGCCGACCGCGGCATCAACGACATCGTGGAATTGCGCTACACCGACCGCAAATTGCTCGCGCACGAATTTTACGGCGGATTCGGCGCCGGCAACGGGGCCGATCTCGGCAACGACCCGAACGCAGCCATCCTGTTTCCGGTGATTGAGTTTCTGACGAACGACGCGTGGCCGCTGGTGCGCGCGACGGCCAACGGCGGTGCCTGTCCGCTGTTGCTGATGGACCGCTATTCCAAGGGCGTGCTTTACGTCCTGACCATTCCGGACAACTTTGCCGATTTATACCGGCTGCCGCCCGCCGTCACGAGCGCGCTAAAAAGTTATTTGATGCGCGGTTTCCCTGTTCGCCTGGACGGCCCCAGCCAGGTCGCACTGTTCGCGTATGATAACAATACGTTTATTGTGGAATCCTATCTGCCGACGGAAACCGGACGTGAAAGTTTCCGTGACCGGTGATTACACCAAACTGCGGAATCTGGTTACCGGCGAAGAGATAGCCGGCCAGGCACCGGAACCATCGATGTACTTTGGCGGCCGCCGGCCGGCTCCCGTTGAAAACCGCGAATCGTTCAATGTCCATCTGCTGCCACACAGCTATCAAGTTTTTGCGGCGGAGAAGTAATCCGGCTAACCAACCTCATCTCATAGCGGCTGAGCCACAGCATCCGTTCCCTTTCGAGTGGGAGTAAAACGAAGCTCCTTCGTCATTGTTCGCGGACTTTAATTAGCTTTGACCTTATAAAATCTATTGCCCGGCGAAACCGGAGTGGTGACCGTCTCCAGCGTGTCGTTCCCGGTAAAGGGACTGCCCAAATTCGACCAGCTTGGATCGGTCACGGCGTTCTTGTACAGCAGTTGATAAGTGTGCCAGGACTCGGTGGGCAAGGTAATGGCCATGTTCGTCCCGGTCATATCAAGAGCTGCGATGATGCTGAAGGTCGGATTCAACCACAGATAGTTGGCCGTTGCGGTATTGACCGAAGAGGTGAGCGTGGCGCCGGTGCCGTTGATGATATGAGTCATTTCACTGCCGGTTTGCGCAGTGATAAGCACATTTATCATATCATGCACATTGACCTGTTGAGAACTGGTTGGTGTCTCGATGGTATTAAAGCATTTCACGTTTGAGGTATTAAACACGCCATAGACGCCAAGCCCATAGGCCTGATGGCTGGTGACAGTGTTTGCGACTTTGTAGGATGCATAACCGTTCACACCGTTGTGCGTCCAGGCACTTTGATTCGGTGCGTCATAGGGCAATTCGGACTGGTAAAAATAAACCCGTCCCCAATTGCCGTTCCACAACGTCTGATACTGCTCGTGATGCTCATTGAACAGCCCGTAGATGGTCACGTTATTGCCATTTACCACCAAGCCGTTCTGGCTTGGATTCACGGTCCAACCGACGGTGGTGCCGGAGCTGTCATGATCCGCCCGCCACAGCCAGAGGTTGTCGCCGATGACATTGTTGGCATTAATCGTGAAGCAGGTGGTGGTTGTGCCAACGAACTGTCCACCCACCCGGCTGTGAACGTCATACAGACAAATAGGGTCCGCCGAATGATCCAGAGAACTGCCCGGAGGCCCTACCTCCAGCAATGCGGGTGATGCGGTGGTTCCGGCATCAAATAAAATATCCGACACCTTCACGCCATCCACATCCGAGATGACCATGGCGGGGTTTCCATTGGTCGGCACCAGCGTCGGGAATCCAAGCCCGAGGACGATCGTATCGGGATTCGTCACGAGGATGCTGTTCGTCAGATGATAAATTCCGGGAGTCAAAATCAGATTCAGGCCGGAATTCAGCGCGGCATTGATGCTTCCGGCATTGTCCGTTCCCGGTTGGGCAATGTAGAACTGGCTGATGGGGACTGAAACTCCGGGCGTCGGGCCGCCAGCCCAGGATGTTCCCACGCTGTTGGTTATCAAATTGGGCACCATGACAAAGAAATTGGTGTTACTGTCCACATACAAATAGGGCTTTTGCCGGATCAACGGTACATTGGTGATGACTGTATAAGAGGGGTAAGGACCCGGCCAGGTTTGCGGAGGCGGACTGGAATCGCCGAGAAATACAAAGTTCCAATTCCCGCCGGACCAGCCCGTATAGCTGTTGTTTCGGGAGAGCCATTGTTGCTGCCCAATGGGATTGACGCTGCCATCAATCTTGGAATCGGCCAGGAAGCCGCCGCTTGCCCAGTTTTGGCTACCGCTCCATTCGCACGTGTACAAGTTGTTTTGGACATGCATGCGGCGAAAAGAGGTGCCCTGTGACACAGCCCACATCGTGTAGCCGTTGGTTGAAGACACAGCCAGGTTCTCAGCGGACAGCCAGAAGTTGCAGGTGGCGTTGCCATTCGGCAAGAATGCATGACAATCCAGCGTGCCATTGATTTTGACATTGTCCGGCGATTGTCCCAAGCCCAGCACTTGCATGTAGTAGCCCAGGTTGATCGAAACGTTATAAGTTCCAGGCTCGAAAAGAACGGCGTACCGGTTGGCGCCAAACTGACTCGTGCTGGCACTGTTCTGTTGTGCAAAAAGGGTGTTGAGAGTGCTCTGAATTGTCGTTGTCGGCATGGAAGGAGTGAACAGGAAAACATTCGGGCCGAAGTTCGGACCAGCCGGATTGTTAACGACTGTATTTGTCGAAACAAACACGAGTTGAAGGGCATTGAAGTCGCCTTCGATGTTTCCGGGGTGAGTGACATTGGCGTTGGATGTCCAGGTAAAGGTAATCGTCCCCAGGGTCCCCACGACCACATTGCTGAAAATGACGTAGTCAGCACCCTGTATAAAGGAATTCAAGCTTGCCGGCGTATTACTGGTGGTAAGGATGATGGGAGACGTGACTGGAGTGTACACCGTAAAGGTTGTTCCCCGGGTACCGTCGTTATTTATACCGTAAAGATACAGGTTATAGGTGCCGGCCGGAACATTATTGAGGGTATCGGTCCGGAGCGCGGCATTGTTGTATTCATAAGGTTGCTGCAAGGCCGCCGGTGTGCCCTGCGTTCCTTGCGTACCAAAGGTGCCACCCATCTGAGACGTCAGGGTAATCGGGGTCGATGTGATCCCGTCAGACAGGAGGTTGGTAGCGCCGGTAGTGCCGTTACCCACAACCGGATTCCAATAGTTATTGCCCGGATCCGAAAAGGCGCCCTGGCCGGAATAATTTGCCGCACCCGCACCGCCCGGCACGTCGAAGTTGATGACTTGAGCCCGGGTCACAGCGCCGCCCAGCGCAAGCGAGACAACCGACCATATTAAAATTTTCCACGAGGTGTTCATATTTTTAGCAGGCTGCCAGAGCGAAGGTTGTTTCCGACGAATTGGGCCTGTTTGAGCAGGTACAACGCTAAGCCGCCCAGTCAGATATTCGGGTAAAAAGGTTCGGTCTAATTTGCTTCACAATGGCAAGTGTATTTCATGCTTTGTGGCTTGTCCAGAAGATTTTATGATGGAAACCGGGACTTTGAAATCTCATATCTCCACCCAAAACTCAAAGCGTTCAAATGATCCTGCGCAAGAGGGGCGTACGGCGCAGACCCAGGTGCACGACGGCCAGGGTGGCCAGCAACGCCACCGGCGCCACAACCAACCATTTCGCGAGCGGCGGCAGCGGCAGCCATCCGAACATTTGCGAGACCGCTATCACAACCGGTGGATGGATGAAATAGATTCCGAATGAGTTGTCGGACACCAGCTTCGAAAGCCGGCCCCGGCTGTTGAAGTGTTCGCGATAAAGCACCAGAAATCCCGCACAGATCGCCATGCAGAAAAAAGACTCCCACAAGGCGTAACCCGCGCTCTGCCACCGCCATCCGCCCACATAGTTGCCAATGCCTTGTTGCAGTCCACCCCCAAAGACGAGCAGCGCGAACCACGCAATCGGGCCAAGGATCGCCGCCCCGATCAGCAATCCGTAACCGAGCCGCCTGGGCAGGCGGACAAACCAGTTGTTGCGGCAGGCAACGATGCCAAGCGCGAACAGCAGGATATATTGCGCGAAGAACGCAGGCTGAAAGTAGAGGAAACCCTTTCCCATCGGCTCCTTTGTGCGAATCAGAAACGCGAACGCGGCAATGATAAGCCCCGTGATCATCAAATTGGCCAAGCCGGGCGCGGGAAGAACGGATGTTCTCCTCTTTGCCGGCACGATCATTCTAAACAGGCCATAGACCAGGCAAAAGACCAACAGCGCAATGGCGAACCACATCGGTCCGGCACCGGTGAGCCAGTCGCCGGAGGCGAGAAAACTGCGATAATAATCCGACAGGCCACCCTTGCCGGCTCGCAACAGGTAGTGCATCAAAAATGGCTGAATGACGAAGATGTATAGCAGCGATGGCAGGCCAAGCCGCACGAAACGGTCGGCCATGAACTGCCGGAAACCTTTACGATCGAACGACCCGGGAACAAAATATCCGGCCAGCAGGAAAAGGATCCCCATGAAGAAAGCCTGGGAATGCACTTCGAATGTGAGGAATACGATGGAAGAAACTTTGCCCACCGGCTTCGGATCGCTGTAATACCAACTGCCGATGTGGCTGTAGGTGATTGCGGTATGAAAGGCTACAACCCAAATAATCATGGTCGAGCGCAGATTGTCTATGTAACCGAGCCGGGAAGTGCTTTGCGGGTGGCTGGACATGAAATCATCTCTGCGAATCCAAAACCGATCCGGTGGCGATGCGGTTACCATGGCAAAGGATACATTGCATAAATCCGGGGTCTAACGATCCAAGCTGAGGCACTGCCCTCGGAGGCTGACTCCCCAACGCAATTGTGACAATCCAATTCTTTGACGTTTTCCCAATGCTCAAATCAAGGCGACGGTTCCGCGGATGTTGAAAACAAAAAGCGGGCGTAGCCATACGCAATCATCTCATCCAGCACCGAACGGACACCCTGGCTGGATTTCCACCAATGGCGCGGGTCATAATCGCGATTGGCAACGTTCATCACTCCCACCCGTGTGCCGCTGCCGAATGCTTTTTCGAACATCAACCGGGAGCGCCGGGCGTGAGCGCCCACGGATATGAGATTAATCGCCCCGGGAACGTCGCCGCGCTGACGAAACCAATTCCGCAAGGCTATGGCCGCGGCATAGGTGCGGTCCCGGCGCACATAGGGAGCCGGAACGGCCTGAACCGTGTCCTGGCTCATGCCCATCCGCAGAAGTACTGCCGCGCCAAATTCGGCGTAGGTTTTGTATTCGGAAAGTGGCGCGCCGTGCTCCAATGGCCCGCCGATAACATAAAGGACGCGATTCGGATTCTCCTGGGCCTTTGTTTTGGCGGCTTCGAGTGCGTAATCGGGTGACCAGCCTTCCACCACGAGCACACCATCCGGCACGGGATCGTTAACCGCCAGAAATTCATCCGCATTCCGGAAACCGAGAACCAACAGAACAACCAAAGGGATGAGCAACAGCAACCAGCCGCGCAGGGTCGGCAATAAACAGGGCCGCCGGCGCAGCAAACCCCAATATTGCGGTGAGACGATGGAACTCATGGATTGATTTTGGGGAGTATATTGGAACGTGGCCTGGTACTCCAGCGTAGTGTCGGGCCAACGGTTCATGGTTAGCCGCCGGCTCTGTAATTCTGCCAGTCTATTTCATTTTTCGACTTTGTATGACAGGGCCAGTTCATCGCCGGGCTCCCCGCGTATGCCCCAGTTCTCCCGGGGACTTTCGTGAATGGTAATTTCAACGTCCTGCGGCGCGATACCCAGTTCTTCCTCGAATCGGCGGAAGATGAGGCGAATCAGTTCCTTCTTCGTCTCTTTGCTGCGCCCTTCGAACATGCTGATTTCAATGATGGTGTAGCGGGAACTCCGGTCCGGCGGATGAACGAAATCCTCGTCGTCCAGGGCAATGAAGCGGTGAAACCGTTTGTCGGCGGGCAAGCCCAGGGCAGCGGTGACACAGGTACGCAAGGTATCGGAAATGGATTTTTTCCGGCCAACAAGATTCTGGCGATGCGAGTAAATGATGATTTGGGCCATATTTTTTGCGGTTCAGTCTGGAGACTGAGCCACGCCCGGACATGGATGTCAATTCCGACTTGTCGGGACGCGAAATGGTCGGCCAACGACAGCAAATCTTTCAGCCCTTATCAGACTCGAAACGTCCCAGAACTCCTGCCCTGCACAATCAAGGGTGATTCAATGCGCCGTTGGTTGCGTGCGGGCTGGTTCTGAAGTAAGACGCAATACCATTTGAATTCCCGTTGACGATTGAATCACCCGCTCCCCTTGGAGGCGGCAGCGTTTGATAAGTCAAAATGGCTTGGTCGGAATAAGCCGAATCCCTGCCTCCGGGCGGATTGCTGTCGGTGGCGGGATTCGACGTTCCAGTCGCCGTCGCTGGGGAGGCCTTGCCGCCATGGGGATTTTGTCTTCCCCCCACCAGCATTACGGCCACGCTTGAAGCCACGACGAGCAAGATGAGCTTGCCTCGAAATTTTCTGAAGAAACCTCTCGCGAATCTGCGTCTGCCGGTGGAATCGGGTAACCGGTTTCTTCGTCGTACGCGCATGACGCCAGCCTGCTTCCAGTCCTTCCAGGCGTCCCGCATCAAAACCAGCACGAACACACAACCCAACAAACCGATCCCATCGAACATCAGGTCGCCAAAAAACGGGTGTAGCAATTGCAACATATCCTCCTTGTCCGACCGCAGGTGGCCTGCAGTCGGTATCGTGATCTTAGGAAACAAGGGACAAAAATTCAACCAACGATTTGCAACAATTGGGTGAAGATCCCGCAGCAGCTATTTGTTTTTTGGCTTAAAATCAAGATACGCCAAATTCATATTCCCTTCGGTGACGATGTGAAGGGTCAAAACCGACAGCCCTTTGGGCAATTCCACTTCGGCCATGTTCGACAGGATGTTCCAGTGATGCCACTGACGCCAGGCCAGGGGATCCCGGTCGGTGCGGGTTGAAATAATGTTGATTGAGGAAACCAGTGGCTTGCCATTCCGATCCAGGGAAATCGTTCCGCCCCGGTTCGAAGTGTATAAGAGGTCAATGGTGTAAACCCCGGCCTTTTCGACCGAGACGGTCAGGTTGAACCATTCGCCGGGCACCGTCCAACCGACATAAAGTTGTCCCTCGGGCGGGACCACCAGATTATAAGGATTGTTGTCAATCCCATCGTGGAACTTTGTGTAGGACGTGCTGACGCCTTCATTCATCCGAAATTCGTTGAGATACGTCCCGTTGGCCGGATTCAACTCCCCGCTGCCGTGGTTCTTCGTGTCCTGGTTGTGGTAGGCCACCCCTTCTCCGCCCTGATCATAATAGGCACATTGGACGCGTCCGGGAATTTTCTGCGGCCCCTCTTGATACTTGCTGTCCTGAAACGGCTTTCCCTGGTAATCCTTCAATGCAGCGGAGGCGCATCCGCCAAAAAAGAAACCGACGGTGAGAATCAAGCCTGCGCGCAGAATCAATCGAAGTTTTGTTTTCATGTCTGAATTGCCGGTGTTTCTAATTTGATTGTGACCATGCCAGGAACAGCTGTCCATACAATTGATGTGAGGTTTCTTCCATCGTTTGAGCAATTCGCGCTGCTCCAAGTTTGCGAGAAAGGCTGGCTTGCCGGGTCGTAGCTCGGAACTCATAGCGAGAGGGTCCTCCTCCGCCAAGGCTACGGAGGACACCATCCTTCACTCGAAACCTCCGAGGGTCGGTTCCGGGCGAAGGATGGTGGAGCCGAGGGGAGTCGAACCCCTGACCTTCTCATTGCGAACGAGACGCTCTACCAACTGAGCTACGACCCCAGCCTTGCCGTTCGGACACCCATAGCTTTGTCATAAAAACCTGCTTCACGCAATTCTTAAGTAAATCCTGCCTGGCCAAGACGAAGCGCCCGACGAAAATGACACGCGAACCGAATGCTTCATCCCGTATTGGTTAAATTAATTGTCGAAAATGGGTTTGGTATCGGGTCCATTCAGATTCAGTTGATTCGGCTCACGCAAGAAGTGCAGGCGTGTCAGTGTCGGCGCAGCAATCGCTTCCTCGCTTCAGGAAAAGTGCAGCGCGAGGACACAACTGGAACTTACCCATGAAGTCGCTCGCGGCGGCACGAACAGCAACTGCAGCATTCGGCGAGCGGCCGCAGCCAGCACATTTACCAAAATCCCTCATGCATTCGATAATTAATTATAATGTGGAGGTAGCAGATATATCTTTACAGCTTCTGATCTTGGTTCACTCTTCGTAACCAGGGGAGAAGAAAGCAGCAAGCGTCTGTTCGAGCTTACTCCCTTTCGCAAGAATTCTCTCCCGTGGTATGTCTGATGTGACCCGCATGTTGCAGGCAATCGAGCGCGGCGATGCGCACACGAGCGCGGAACTGCTGCCTCTGGTCTATAACGAATTGCGCCGCTTGGCCACGTACAAGCTCTCCCAGGAACGCCCCGGCCAAACCCTCCAGGCCACTTCACTGGTTCACGAAGCCTGGCTGCGCCTGGTCGGCGCGGAAAGACCGAAGTGGGATGGGCAGAAGCACTTTTTCGCGGCCGCGGCGGAGGCGATGCGGCGCATCCTGATCGAGAATGCCCGGCGCAAGCAGCGGCAAAAACGAGGCGGCGGATGGGAGCGCATTGACGTCGAGCAGATTCAATTGGCCGAACCGCTGCCTTCCAACGACCTCCTGGCATTGGATGAAGCCCTGACCGAACTCGCACAGCGTGATCCCCCGGCGGCCGAACTTGTCCAACTGCGTTTCTTCGCCGGGCTGACACAACAACAGGCGGCTGAACTGCTGGGCATCTCGCGTCGCACCGCAGACCGCACGTGGGCTTATGCCCGCGCGTGGCTTTTTCAACAAATCACGGGCGACGAGAAATCCGGCGTCTGAATTATTTCAGTCACTGCGTGGCGCAACCCGGCTCGAAATGGCGCATTACTGGTTGACGGAAAGAAGCCAAGGTCGTCCGGGGCCTTGAAAGTGGCGGTGGCTCCGGGTGGCCTCGATTAAACAGGATTCGCCTATGAATACAGACCGCGACAAACTGGTTAAAGAAATCTTCGCCGATGCCTTGGAGAAGGCAAATGCGGCTGAACGTGCCGCCTACCTCGCACAGGCCTGTGGCACTGACGCCCCACTGCGCCAACACGTTGAAGCCCTCCTCCAGGCACATAAGAAGGCAGGCGCTTTTCTTGAGGAACCAGCCGCCGCCCCGCCCGGCAAAACCATTGCCCTCTCCACGCCACTGACTGAAAAACCCGGCGAACACATCGGCCACTACAAGCTGTTGCAGCAAATCGGTGAAGGCGGCTGCGGGGTGGTCTATATGGCCGAACAGGAGGAACCCATCCGCCGGCGGGTTGCCCTCAAAGTCATCAAGCTGGGGATGGATACCAAAGCGGTCATCGCCCGGTTCGAAGCCGAGCGTCAGGCCCTGGCGCTCATGGACCATCCCAACATCGCCAAGGTGCTCGATGCCGGAGCGACCGACACCGGCCGGCCCTACTTCGTCATGGAACTGGTGCGCGGCATCAAGATCACCGACTACTGCGACCAGAACAACCTTTCGACCGAGGAACGGTTGGACCTGTTTGTCCAGATCTGCCATGCCATCCAGCACGCGCATCAGAAGGGCATCATCCATCGGGACATCAAGCCTTCGAACATCCTGGTCACGGTACATGATGGGAAACCACTGCCTAAGATCATTGACTTTGGCATTGCCAAGGCGACCTCGGGTCAACTGTTGACGGACAAGACGCTGTTCACGGCATTCGAGCAGTTCATCGGCACGCCGGCGTACATGAGTCCGGAGCAGGCGGAGATGAGCACGCTGGACATTGACACGCGCAGCGACATCTACGCGTTGGGGGTGTTGCTCTACGAACTGTTGACGGGCCGGACGCCCTTTGACCAGGACGAACTGGTGGCGGCGGGTTTGAGCGAGATGCGGCGGATCATTCGGGAACAGGAACCGATGCGGCCTTCGACACGAATCAGCACTTTGGAGGCAGCCGATCAGACTACGGTAGCCAGGCGACGTCATTCCGAGCCGCCGCAACTGATTCACGTGGTGCGCGGGGATTTGGATTGGATTGTGATGAAGTGTCTCGAGAAAGACCGCACCCGTCGTTACGACACGGCCAACGGGCTGGCCGATGACGTACTGCGCCATTTGCAGGATGAGCCGGTCACGGCCCGGCCACCGGGCAGAGTTTATCGCCTCCAAAAGCTGGTGCGTCGGAACAAACTTGTGTTTGCCGCGGGTGCCGCCGTGACGGCTGCGCTTTTGATTGGGTTGGGCCTGTCCACATGGCTGTTCTGGCAGGAACGAGAAGCCCGACAGCAAGCGGTGTTCGCGGAGCAGAAAGCCAAGGCCGAAGCCGCTAAGAGCCAACAGGTGGCACAGTTTCTCAAAGATATGTTAAGCGGCGTGGGGCCGTCGGTGGCCCGGGGCCGAGACACCACGATGCTGCGCGAGATTCTGGACAAGACGGCGGAGCGAGTCGGCAGGGGCCTGAAGGATCAACCGGAAGTCGAGGCAGAACTGAAGAGCACGATTGGCGAGGTTTACACTGCGCTGGGTGAATACGGCAAGGCCGAAGAAATGCATCGCGCGGCGTTGGCGTTCCGGCGGGCGCTATGGGGAAACATGAATACGAACGTGGCGGATTCTCTGGACAATCTCGGTCGGGTGCTCCTCAACCAAGATAAGTGGGTTGAAGCCGAGCCTCTAATCCTGGAGGCGTTGATCATACGGACCAACCTGCTTGGTTCGGAACACATCAAGGTTGCGGCCTCGCTATACCATTTGAGTCAGGTGCGCTATTTTCAGGCCAGAAGCGAAGAGGCTGAACAGCTTTATCAGCGGTCGTCGGCCATGAGAAAGAAGCTTCTGGGCAATGAGAAGGAGGATGTGGCAGAGACACTCAGCGGGTTGAGCGGAGCGACATTGCAGTTGTTTGACCCGGATCAGGTTGAAGCCAACGCTCGTGAAGAATTAGCTATGCGAGCGAGCCTGCTGCCGGAAGCGGAACGCGCCGCGACGGATGCGGGAATGACTCAAATAAGCTCGGCTTCGGCGCCGCTCTCCCCCCAAGGAAAGCTGCGCGAGCGCGAAACGGTCATGCGCCGACAATTGGTGCTGGGCAGAAAACTGCTAGGCCCGGAACACCCACGAATCGTCAAGGATCTCACTCAATTGGCCTATGTGCTCGCCGACGAGGGGAAGCTGGATGAGGCCGAGTCCACCGTGCGCGAGGCGTTGGCCCTAAGCCGAAAGACTCTTGGCCCACAGCATAGCTGGACCGCTTGGTGCCTGCACGAGTTAGGTTGGACACTCAAGAAAGAGGGCAGGTTCGCCGAAGCCGAAGGTCCCTATCGCGAAGCGCTGCTGATCGAGCGCAGCCTGGAAGGCAGCCTTGCTCGTAGTGGTATATATACGACAATCGGCGATTTGGCCGACGTGTACCGGGCACAAGGCAAACTTGCTGAGGCTGAACCGTTGTATCGTGAGGCACTGGATTTCACGGTGCGAGTCGCAACCAATGATTTCACGTTGCGCGTATGGTTTGCCCGCGGTCTAGCAGACGTCCTCAAAAATCGAGGTAAGTTGGCGGAGGCGGAATCGCTGTACCGCGAAACCTTGGAGGTCATGCGAAAGTTGCCGCCGTCGATGGATCTCGTTGTCCTGCTCGCCAGCTATGCCGATATGCTCCGCGACGAAGGCAAACTGGCTGAGGCCGAGCCGCTTTACCGCGAGGGTTTGGACCTCTGCCGTCGAATCACGCCGAACGATTTTGAGCTGCATCAATGGCTGACGGTTGGCTTGACCGACATTCTTCGCGAACAAGGCAAGCTGACCGAGGCGGAAGCCTTGTATCGGGAAAGCTTGGAGATTGGGAAAAAACTGCCACCGTCGCCCGATCTGGCCCCCGCGCTCGCGGCGCTGGCGGACTTGCTGCGCGATCAAGGCAAACTGGCTGAGGCCGAACCCTTGTATCGCGAGGGTCTTGAGCTGTGCCGACGGCTTGACCCGAACGATTTCCAGCGCCGTCAATGGCTGGCCGTTGGCGTGGCCTTCGTGCTCAAAAACCAGGGTAAACTGGCCGAAGCCGAACCATTCTATCGCGAGGCCGTAACCAACTCCGCGAAGGTTTGGCCCAACGACTTCGACAGATGGCAATGGCAGTTCAACGATCTGGTGGACGTGCTCCAACGCCAAGGCAAAACGAACGAGGTCGGAACCCTGCGCCGAGAAGCAGCGGCTTCAGGCTGGAACTGGCAGTCTTCGAGCCTTTCGATGACAACGCTCGCTGCCCAAGGTGACCAGCTCCGCGATCAGGAAAAATTTGCCGAGGCAGAACCCGTCTATCGGGAGGGCCTGGAGATTTGCCGTCAACTGGCAACAAACAATCCCGAGACACACCAGTGGTTGGCTAGTGGCATGGCCTATGTGCTCCAGCGGCAGCGCCGGTGGGCCGAAGCCGAATCCTTCTATCGCGAGGCCATAACCAACTCGGCAACGATTTGGCCCAATGAACCCGCGAGATGGCGGTGGCAGGTTGCTTACCTGGCTTTCGTGCTCCGGAGTCAGGGCAAGCTGGCCGAGGCAGAACCGTTCTATCGTGAAGTTGTGAGTAACGCCTTGAAGCTTTGGCCAAACGATTTCAAGAAATGGGAATGGCAGTTCAACGAGCTGGTAGATGTGCTCCAGCGCCAGGACAAATTGAACGAAGTCCAGCAGCTTCGGAACGAGTTTCTGCCAGCCACCGTTCAGAACCAGCGACCAGAAACGATCAGTACCAACAAAGCCGGCAGCGCCGATATTCCGCCCAACCCGGAGGACTTATGAACCAATTCAAATTCTCCTGTCCGCACTGTGAACAACATCTCGAATGCGAGAAGCGAACATGAACACAGACCGCGCCAAACTGGTTAAGGAAATTTTCGCCGATGCCTTAGAGAAGGCGAACGCGGCTGAACGAGCCGCCTATCTCGCCCAGGCCTGCGGCAATGATGCCCAACTGCGCCAACACGTTGAGGCCCTCCTCCAGGCGCATGAAAAGGCCGGCGGTTTTCTTGAGGAACCAGCCGCCGCGCCGCCCGGCAAAACCGTCGTCGTTTCCACGCCGCTGACCGAAAAGCCCGGCGACCGCATTGGACGTTACAAACTGCGCGAGAAAATCGGCGAAGGCGGTTGCGGCGTTGTCTATGTCGCCGAACAGGTGGAACCGGTCCGCCGCCGCGTCGCCCTGAAAGTCATCAAGCTTGGCATGGACACCAAAGCGGTCATCGCCCGGTTCGAAGCCGAGCGCCAGGCCCTGGCGCTGATGGACCATCCCAACATCGCCAAGGTGCTCGATGCCGGAGCGACCGACACCGGCCGGCCCTACTTCGTCATGGAACTGGTCCGCGGCATTCGGATCACCGACTATTGCGACCAGAACAAACTTTCCACACCCGAACGGCTCGACCTGTTCATGCAAGTTTGCCACGCGGTGCAACACGCGCACCAGAAGGGCATCATTCATCGCGACATCAAGCCGTCGAATATTCTTGTTACTCTGCACGACGGCGTTCCCGTGCCCAAGGTGATTGACTTTGGCATCGCCAAAGCGACGGAAGGCCGCCTGACCAACCTGACGGTTTACACTGAACTGCATCAGTTCATCGGCACGCCGGCCTATATGAGCCCCGAACAGGCGGAAATGAGCGGGCTGGACATCGACACGCGCAGCGACATCTACAGTCTGGGCGTATTGCTTTACGAACTGCTCACGGGCAAGACTCCCTTTGATCCCCAGGAACTCCTTCAATCGGGCCTCGACGCAATGCGACGCACGATTCGCGAGCAGGAGCCGCCGCGCCCCTCGACGCGGTTGAGCACCATGCTCGACGCCGATCTGACTGCGGTTGCCCAACGGCATGGCGCCGAACCGCCGAGGCTCATTCATCTCGTCCGCGGCGACCTGGACTGGATCATGATGAAGGCCCTGGAGAAAGACCGCACCCGCCGCTACGAAACGGCCAACGGCCTGGCCCTGGACCTCGAACGACATCTGAAGAACGAAACCATCATCGCCCGGCCGCCGAGTTCGGCCTACCGGTTCCAGAAACTCGTCCAACGGAACAAGCTCGCCTTCGCCGCGGCGGCGGTGGTGAGCGGCGTACTGGTCCTTGGTGTTATGGTGAGCACCTGGCAAGCGGTCCGGGCCACACGCGCGAGGCACGAAGCGGTTGCAGCGCGCAACCATGAGAAGGGGCTGCGGGAAGCCGCTCAACAGGCCCAAGCGAATGAAGCCCGAATGCGCGTGCGAGCCGAGCAACAGGAGTTGGAGGCCCGTCAGCGCGCGTATGCTTCGGATATGAACGTCGCCAAACAGGCGCTGGATGGAAACAACTTGGGTCGTGCGCAAGAGTTGCTCGACCGGCAGCGTCCACAGCCCGGCCAGAAAGACCTGCGCGGGTGGGAATGGCGTTACCTCTGGCAACAATGCCGCAGCGATGCCTTGTTCACCCTCTGCCAGGAGTCGAACGAGATCGAGTCGCTGGCTGTTTCTCACGACGGTCAGTGGCTGGCGATTGGACAGCAGCGGGGTGGGTTATCGGTATGGGACCTGCGCACGCGACGGCAGGTCGTTCGATTGGCGGAGGGCGGCATCGTCCGGGCTGCCTTTTCACCCAAGGAGTCTTTGTTGGCATTCGCCACCACCAGCATTTCCGTTTCCGGCGAGTTAGAATCCCAATTACACCTCTGGAACGCGATGACGCGCCAGATAATAACCGAATTCCCACTCAGCGGTGCCTGCGCCGGGCTGGTGTTTTCCGAGGATGGCCAGACACTTGCCACGGGCACCGGAGGCTCGAACGGCATTACCGTGTGGCAAATCCCGGAAGGCAAAGCACTGGCTACTTATCCGGCGAACCCGCTCGACGATTGGGTAACGACTCGATTCGCTGCAACACGTGATCTGCGCATGGCCACCTACGGGCGGGGGCGGGAGCAGCAGGTTCGCGCGATTGACCTGCGCGATGGCAAGGAAGTTTGGATGGCAACCGCATCGGAACAGCAAAACCGCGTCACTGCCCTTGCATTTTCACCAGACGGGAAGACCCTGGCTTCGGCTGCTGGATACGCCGAATCGGACATCCGTCTCTGGGATGTTGCCAGTGGCAAGGAAATCGGGCGGCTGGAAGGCCATGGATCCTATGTGAGTTCCCTGGTGTTCTGGCCGGATGGCAAAAAACTGGCCTCGAGCAGCGCCGATCAGACAATTCGGATTTGGGACGTCGCGGGTCGCAAGTGCCTGGACGTGTTGCGTGGCCATCGTCAGGAGGTGTGGCGGCTCGCCCTGTTGCCCGATGACAAAACCTTGGTCAGCGGGTGCAAAGACGGGACAGTTTGTTTTTGGGATACGTCGGTCAGCCACTCGCACGAGTCGCCAATCACGTTGCCGGAACCGATGACTGACTTTCGTTTTGCTCCCGACAGCCAATCGGTGGTGACATCGGACCTGCACGGTCGCGTGACGCGTTGGGGGGGCCGTGATTTTCAGCAGGCTGAGACGTTATTCGAAATCGGAACGAATCGTTACCCTGGGTACGACCTCTTGTCGAGCGACGGACGGTTACTGGCCATTACCACTATCAATAATGTGCTTCAGGTGTGGGATCTATCGCGGCAACGACTGTGGCGCGAGTTCTCCAGTCCGGCCGGTAGAATCCTGGCACAGAGTTTTTCTGACGAGGACAACAAGCTGCTGGCATTGTCGGATGACGACAAATTGCTTCATGAATGGGACCTCAATTCAGGCCGGGAGATACACTCATGGCGTGTGCCAGCACAGAGCCGGGTAATCGCTTCTTCCCGGGATCAACGACAGTGCGTGGTGAAAGGTTATCTGCGTGGCGGATACAGTGGGGATGTCCTTTTCGAAAATTTGGTCGGTGGCGGTAGTGTGAAGCGGAATCTCGATGCTCAAGAGATTTGGATGGGGGCGTTCTCTCCCGATGGAAAGCTCTTTGCGGTCGCCAGTACCATGGGGTATGCGCGGGTGTGGGAGACGGCCACGTGGCGGGAGATGGCCACGCTGCGCGGTTATCTTAAAGGCGTTAATTATGTCGCTTTTTCAGGTGACGGCAAACGTCTGGCGACCGGCGGCACCGATAAGGGGTTGAAACTCTGGGACACGGAAAGCTGGCAGGAGGTGCTTACACTGGGGGACCAAGCATCAGGGTTCACCGAAAGGGCATTTTCACCTGACGGCAATGCGGTTGGCACGATGAACGCGACAGGCATTGTACAAATTTGGTGGGCACCAAGGTGGGCGGAGATCAACGCGAAGGAAAACACAACACCCGCTTCAGTTCCGTAGCAACAAAACAAAGCCAACCTCTGAAACCTATGAACCAATTCAAATTCTCCTGTCCGCACTGCCAGCAACATTTGCAATGCGACGAACAGGCATCAGGCCGGGAGATTCAATGCCCCAACTGCCATCACCTCATCCGCATTCCGCCGATTCCCGGCCGGACCGCCGAGTACAACCCCGAATCCGGCAAGACCTGGGCCACCTTTGTCCCTTCCGGGAACGTGCCGCCGGCAAAGAGTATCTCGCCGGCTCGCAAGCCGGACCGGCCGGAACCGTCTGGAAAAGAGCCAACCCAATGAGGCGCCGCTGAAGAATTTCCGATTTTCGTGACGCAATCCCGGCAGAAAAGGCGCTTACACCTTTAGGACAGAAGAAATTGTTTAAACCAGTAAACTTATGAAAATCAAACGAAACCTGATTCAAAACTGGCTGCTGTGTGCGGCGCTCTCAACCTTCACCACGTTCTACGTGGCTCAACCCTCAACCATTTTCGCCCAAGGCACGGCGTTCACGTATCAAGGCCGCTTGAACGACACCGGCCAGCCCGCCAACGGCAGTTATGACCTGACCTTTGGCCTGTTCAATACCAGCAGTGGTGGCGGCCAAGTCGGCAACACGCTCACCAACACCACCACGACGGTCAGCAACGGCCTCTTCACTGTCACGCTGGATTTCGGCACAGGCGTGTTCACCGGCCCGAACCGCTGGTTGGGGATTACCGCGCGCACCAACGGCGCTGCCTCGTTCACCACCTTGGCGCCACGGCAGCCGCTCCTGCCAATGCCGTATGCCATCATGGCCAATACGGCCAGCAACCTGATGGGCACATTGCCTGCTGCGCAATTGAGCGGCGGCACGGCGAACATCAACATCAGCGGTAATGCCGCCACGGCCACGTGGGCCAATAACATTACCGGTCCGCTTTACGGCGATGTGACGGGAACGCAAGGTGCCACGGTCGTCTCGACGGTGGGCGGGCAGACAGCGGCGAATATCGCCAGTGGTGTGAGCGCCGCCAACGCCGCAACCAGCGCCAATACCGCGAGTGCTATTGTCAGGCGGGATGCCAGCGGGAATTTTTCCGCAGGCAGCGTCACGCTCGGCGGCGTGTTGAATCTGCCGGTAACGACGGCCAGCGCCGGCATCATTTATTCAGCCGGCAGCCGGCTGTTGCATGCCTATGGAGCGGGCAACAGCTTCGTTGGTTTGAACGCGGGTAATTTGACGATGAGCGGCGCTGACAACACGGCCAACGGTTCTCAGGCGCTTCTCAACAATACGAGCGGCTCGAACAACATCGCGGTGGGCTATCAAGCCGGTTATTGGATCACCACTGGCAGTTCCAACATTGATATTGGCAATCAAGGCACCGCCATTGACAACAACATCATTCGCATCGGCAGCGGCCAGAGCCAGACGTTTATCGCCGGTGTCATCAACGGCAATGGCGCGGGATTGGGGGGCCTGAATGCCTCTGCGTTATTCAGCATCGGCAACACCAACGGCGGTGTTGGCAACTTCTTTGTTGGCTACGATGCGGGCAATTCGACGACCAGCGGCTCGGACAACACGGCCTACGGCGACTTTGCGTTTTTCAGCAACACAAGCGGCTCCTACAACACGGCCAATGGTTACGAAGCGCTTCTCGAAAACACAAGCGGCTCCCTCAACACAGCCAACGGGTGCTATGCGCTTCTTTACAACACGAGCGGCTCCGGCAACACGGCCATTGGTAATGCTGCACTCTATTCCAACACGAGCGGCTCCGACAACACGGCCATTGGCATTGGCGCGCTTAACTCGAGCACAAACGGCTTCGGAAATATAGCCGTCGGCGTCGATGCGCTCCAACTCAGTGGGAATGGCTCCGGCAACACGGCTGTAGGTGATGGCGCGCTTCAGGTTAATTTGACTGGTATTGAGAACACGGCCATTGGCGACCAAGCCCTCAACAATGCGAACGGCAATACCAACATCGCTCTGGGCTATAATGCAGGTTACATGATCCGCACAGGTGGCAACAACATAGACATCGGCAACCAAGGCACCGCCACCGACACCAACATCATCCGCATCGGCAGCGGCCAGAACCAGATGTTTCTCGCGGGTGTCATCAACGGCAATGGCGGTGGGTTGACCAATCTTATCGGTATCAGCGCAGCGCAATTGACCAGCATCGGCAACACCAATGGCGGCGGAGGCAACTTCTTTGTCGGCCCGTCGGGCAACTCGACTACGAGCGGCTGGAACAACACGGCCAACGGTTTACAGGCGCTTTTCTTTAACAGGGAGGGCTCCGACAACACGGCCAATGGCGGTGTGGCGCTTTGCCTCAATACGAGCGGCTCCTACAACACGGCCGATGGTTTTATGGCGCTTTATAACAACACGAGTGGCTCAACCAACATCGCGTTGGGTCAATTTGCTGGCTACAACATCTACACCGGTAACAACAACATTGACATCGGCAATCCGGGGGTCACCAGTGACAACAACACCATCCGCATCGGCAGCACTCAGACCGACGCCTACATTGCCGGTGCCATCCATGGCAACGGCAGCGGGCTGACCAGTCTCAATGCCTCCCAATTGACCAGCATCGGCAACACCAATGGCGGCGGAGGCAACTTCTTTGTCGGCCCGTCGGGCAACTCGACTATGAGCGGCTGGAACAACACGGCCAACGGTTTACAGGCGCTTTTCTTTAACAGGGAGGGCTCCGACAACACGGCCAATGGCGGTGTGGCGCTTTGCCTCAATACGAGCGGCTCCTACAACACGGCCGATGGTTTTATGGCGCTTTATAACAACACGAGTGGCTCAACCAACATCGCGTTGGGTCAATTTGCTGGCTACAACATCTACACCGGTAACAACAACATTGACATCGGCAATCCGGGGGTCACCAGTGACAACAACACCATCCGCATCGGCTCATCGCAGACGGCCACCTTCATCGCGGGAATTTCCGGCACCACCGCCGCCAGCGGCGTGGCGGTGTACGTCAATTCCTCCGGCAAGCTTGGGACACTCACTTCCTCCCGACACTTTAAGCAAGACATCCAGACCATGGGCCAATCCAGCGACATACTTTATGCGCTCAAGCCGGTGGCGTTCAAATACAAGCCGGGCATTGACCCACAGGGCATCCCGCAATTCGGACTAGTGGCCGAAGACGTGGAGGAGGTGGCTCCGGATTTGGTAGCGCATGATGACAAGGGCCAGCCCTATACCGTCCGCTACGAGGCGGTCAACGCGATGTTGCTGAATGAATTCCTCAAGGAACACAATAAGGTCGAGGCGCAGAATACGGAGATCCAAATTCTGGAAAAGAAACTGGACGAATTACAGGCCGTGGTAAAACAGCTTGCAGCGCAGAAGTGAGGCATCCATGAAAAAGTTAATTCTCCTTTTTGGTTTGCTGGTTCCGGCAGTTGGCTTCGCCCAGCAATATTCCATCGACTGGTATAAAATCGCCGGTGGCGGCGGCACCAGCACGGGCGGCACGTATCAGGTCAGCGGCACCATCGGTCAGCATGACGCTGGCAGTACGATGACGGGCGGGAGTTATTCCCTCACCGGAGGCTATTGGGCGCTGATTTCGGTGGTCCAAACGGTCGGCCTGCCCAATCTGACCATCAAATTTGTCGGGCCGAACAGCGTGGTGGTCTCGTGGCCGGACACGGGCAGTTACACCTTGCAGCAGAACGCGAACCTCGCGCTGGCTAATGGCTGGACGACCAGTGGTTACACCATCACCAGCAGCAACGGCACGAACAGCATCACCATCACGCCGCCGACGGGAAATCTGTTCTTTCGCCTGTCCAATCCTTGAAACGCTGGAGGCAACGTACCCGACACCAGAAACCACACACACTTCGCCAGAAGGATACGATCAGGAAGCGATGGTGTTTTATACAATTTTCGGTGAGGCGAGTGCCTGTCGCGCCGTAACCCGGGCGAAGGCTGATCCCCGCGAACCGAACTCAACGCATTCCAGCGAAGCGGCGGCTCGTCAGCAGCCTCACCCCACCAACTATGCCATCCACGCTCCAATTGCCGGTTGGCATTTCCGGCCGCACTTGCTACCTTCCGCGCGCATGTCCGACGCGGCTGCGGCAGCCCAAACGCCTTCCAAGGCACAAGTGTTTCTCCGCCGGTTGATCACCACGGTGATTCTCTGGACGGTGATTCTGCTCGGCTTATTTTCCAGCAGCGCCATGATTGCCAACGGGCTTTTCCTGCTGATCATCTTCCTGCTCGCCCTGGCCGGCCTTGCGGAATTTTACGGGCTGGCCGAAAAGCGCGGCCTCGCCTGCTTCAAGTGGTGCGGACTGCTCGGCGGCGCGCTGCTCATGATCGGGACCTTTTTGAACCTGACCGGTCACCTCGGCACGTCCGGCTCACCCGCGCGCGTGAACGATTTTGAAACCGGCTTCCTTATTTTGTTCGTGTTGGGCTTGTGCCTGCGGCAACTGGTTTCCCGCAAAGGCGCGACGGGCATGATCGCCATTGCCACGACGCTCTTCGGCCTGATGTACGTGCCGTGGCTGCTGAATTTTATCCAGAAAATCAACTTCTTCCCCGGCGTGGAGGGCAGGTATTTCCTGCTCTATTTCGTGCTGATTACGAAGTTCAGCGATACCGGCGCCTACGTCGTTGGCTCGCTCATCGGCCGGCATAAAATGGTTCCGCGCATCAGTCCCGGCAAGACCTGGGAAGGTTTCGGCGGAGCGATTGTACTTTCGACGGCGGCGAGCCTCGTTTTTGTGCATTTCTTCAGCAACCAGATGACGGGTATGAACTGGTTTCATGCCGTGGTGCTCGGCGTGGTGCTGAGTATGACGGCCGTCATCGGTGATTTGATCGAATCGTTGTTCAAGCGTGAGGCGGACGTGAAGGATTCGGGCAGATTTTTCCCCGGTATCGGCGGCATTTTGGATTTGCTCGACAGCCTTTTGTTCAACGCGCCGATCATGTATCTCTATCTGCGCCACATTCTCACGTACCCGTGAGATTTACGATTTACGATATACGATTTACGCGACTTTGGGCAAAATGACGTGAATTAAGAACCAAACCCCAGCCCTATGACACGCGAAGAGATGAAAAAACGAACGAAGACTTACGCCAACCGCATCGTAAAAGTTTGTTCTGCGTTGCCGGGCAACTGGGTCGCGCAAACGCTGGGCAAACAACTCCTTCGCAGCGGAACTTCCGTGGGAGCAAACTACCGGGCCGTCTGCCGCGCCAAATCCAACTCGGATTTCATAAACAAGCTGCGCATTGTCGAGGAAGAATGTGATGAATCATTATTTTGGATGGAATTGCTTGTGGACAATAATTTGGTGAAAGCGCTGCGCCTCCGCGATTTGATGAAAGAAGCTGACGAGATTCTGGCTATCGTCGTCTCATCGGCAAAAACCGCCCGCACGTCGCGGGACGCGTAAATCGTATATCGTAAACCGTAAATGAAGAATGTGGTTTTGCTCGGCTCGACCGGTTCCATCGGCACCAGCACCGTCAAGGTGGCCGAGGATTTGCCGGATCGCATCCGCCTGCTCGGCCTGGCGGCGGGCAACAACGCCGGCCGGTTGCTCGAACAAACGCGCAAGCACCGACCGGAAGTCATTTCGATTTCCGATCCGGCCAAGGCCAGGGAACTCGGCGATGCGCTCGGCGTTTCAACCAAGGTTTATTGCGGCGAGGAAGGTCTGATAAAATTGGCGACGCTTCCGGCGGCGGACATCGTTCTGATTGCCATCGTTGGAACTGCCGGACTCAAACCTGCGCTGGCGGCGATCCGCGCGGGCAAGGACATCGCCATCGCGTCCAAGGAAATTCTGGTCATGGCCGGCGAAATCGTCATGGCCGAGGCGCGCAAACACGGCGTTCGGGTGCTGGCGGTGGACAGCGAACACTCGGCCATTTTTCAATGTCTCGACGGCAAACCGGCGAGTTCCATCCGCAAACTCTGGTTGACCGCGAGTGGCGGGCCGTTCCGCAAGACGTCGAAGGAGGAATTTCCGACCATCACCGTTGAGCGGGCGTTGAAACATCCATCGTGGGTCATGGGCCGGAAAATCACGATTGACTCGGCCACCCTGTTCAACAAGGGGTTGGAAATGATCGAGGCGCGCTGGCTGTTTGACATCGGCATCGAGCGCGTTGGCGTGCTGGTGCATCCGCAAAGCATCGTGCATTCGATGGTCGAGTTCGTGGACGGCTCGATGCTGGCGCAGCTTTCCACGCCGGACATGTGCCTGCCGATTCAGTACGCGCTGACGTATCCCGACCGCGCGCCGAGCGGGCGCGTGCAGACGGATTTTGCCAAACTGGGCAGCCTGACATTTGAAGAACCGGACACGGAGAAATTTCCGGCGTTGAACCTCGCCCGCCGCGCCGGCGAAACCGGCGGCACCCTGCCGGCGGTATTGAACGCCGCGAACGAAATCGCCGTCGAAGCCTTCGTGAGCCACAAAATCAATTTTCCGCAAATCGCGGAAACCGTCCAACGCACGATGGACGCGCACAAAGTTGTCCGGCATCCCACCCTGGACCAGATTTTGGAGGCGGATGCGTGGGCGCGGCGGGAGGCGTTGGTAATGACGAATAACAAATGACGAATGGAACAACAGAAAGCCCGGAAGATTGTTCAACCGATGAACTGGTGTTTTGGGGAGTTGTTCCAGAGAATGATGCGCTGGCATTGCGCGAAGGATCGCCGGACATGGTCTACGATTTGGAGGATCGGACCTCGTGTTTTGGCGAATGCATCATTCGCTTTGCAAAGAAAATTCCACGCAGCCAGGTCAACAACCGCCTGATTGACCAACTGGTGGGAGCGGGAACAAGCGTTGGCGCAAATTACTGCGAGGCAGATGATGGAATCTCCAGGCCTGATTTCAAGCATCGCATCGGCATTTGCCGGAAGGAAGCGCGGGAAACCAAGTTTTTCCTGCGCATGGTCGCGGTTGCTGAACCCGCCCTGAAACCAGAGGCTCGGGAAATCTGGCTTGAAGCGCACGCGTTGCATCGCATCTTCAGCCGCATCTGGCGCAACACCAGGATATGACTTGTCCAACCATGACTCGACTTCGCGTTAGCCATTCGTCATTCGTTATTCGGCATTCCGCGGAAAAGCCGTCATTGCGGGCAGGCTTTTTGCTGGTATAATCTTCCTGTCCCGTTATTGGGGTTGTTTTTTACATGATTATTTTGACCACGATTTATGTTGTTGCCGCCGTGCTGGTGTTGTTTGGCGCGGCCATTTTTATTCACGAGTTCGGCCACTTCTGGGTCGCCCGGAAGCTGGGCATGAAGGTCGAGGAGTTCGCCATCGGTTTCGGCCCAAAGGTTTACAGTTGGAAGCGCGACGGTATCGAATACTCGTTGCGTTGGATACCCGCCGGCGGTTTTGTAAAGCTGCCGCAAATGATTACTTCCGAGACGCTGGAAGGCCAGACCACCGAGAACGTGCCGCCGGCGCCGCCGTTGCACAAAATTCTCGTGGCTTTTGCCGGGCCGTTCATGAACGTGGTGTTCGCCTTCGCCATCGCGATCATCATTTATTTCGTCGGCCTGCCAATGCCCGTGAACCCGCCGATCATCGGTTACGTCGAACCCGGTTCGGTCGAAGCCAAACTGGGCATTCATGAAGGCGACGTCATCAAGGCCGTGAACGGGAAGAAAATCAATTCCTGGCAGGACGTGGTCCTGGATACGGCGGTGGCGCGCACCGCCACGCTGCCGGTCATCATCGAACGCGATGGCAAGGAAAAGTCCTATGACCTGCAAGCGACCACCGACAACGCCATTGGCCTCAAAATGCTGAATCTCGACCCGCGCGATCATCCGGAAGTGATGCAGGTGATGCCTCACACGCCGGCGGACAAGGCCGGGCTCCTGGCAAAGGACGTTATCGTTTCGTTCGCCGGCGTGCCGGTCGCCAGCCGCGAACAGTTGATTGATTTGATTCACAAGCGCGGCGGGCAGACTACGGAAATGCGCATCCAACGCGGCGCGGATAAAATCACCTTGAATGTCACGCCGACGCTGGATCCGGAAACGAAGATCGGCCAGGTCGGCGTCATGCTCGGCACGGATTCGACGCAGGTTTACATCGTTCAAAAACCGGGACCGGCCCCCTGGGGCTACGTGTACGGAAAACTGGAGCAGACTTTCATGGTCATCAGCGCGCTCGTCCATTCCCATCAAACCGGCGTGGGCGCCAAGGATTTGACCGGGCCCATTGGCATTCTGACCATGCTTGCCGTCTGGGTGAAAACCGACTACCGGCTTGCCCTCGATTTCATGGTCCTGTTGAATGTGAACCTCGCCATCATCAACCTCCTGCCCATTCCCATTCTGGACGGCGGCCACATCCTGATGGCCGTGGTGGAAAAAATCCGCCGCCGGCCCATGAGCTTGAAATTTATCGAATACACCACGACCGGCGTCTTTGTGTTGCTGATTTCATTTTATCTTTACATCACATTTTTCGACATCAAACGATTACCGCTTTTCCACGCCATGTTCAATACCAGCGCACAAATTGAGCAAACGCCTTCGCCTGCCACGCCCCCGCCGGCACCGGCCAAATAATCCATGCGCTACTGCGAATCACCGTATTTTTATCAGCGGCGAAAAACGCGTGAGATCGTCATCGGCGACCTGAAAAATGGCGGGGTCATCATCGGCGGCCATCATCCGGTCGTGATGCAGTCCATGCTCACCTGTGACACAATGGACACCGCCGAGTGTGTGCGCCAGACACTCGAGCTGGTCGCCGTCGGCTGCCAGCTCGTCCGCATTACCGCGCCGACGGTGAAGGATGCGGCCAATCTCCAGAACATTGTGGCGGAACTTCGCCAGAAGCATTGCACCGTGCCCATCGTCGCCGACATTCATTTCAAACCCGAAGCGGCCATGGAGGCGGTGAAATGGGTTGAAATCGTGCGCGTCAATCCCGGCAATTACGCCGATTCGAAGAAATTTGCGACCAAGGAATACACGGACGAGCAATATGCTGCCGAGTTGAAACGCATCGAGGAGAAATTCACGCCACTGGTGCTGGAGTGCCTCCGGCTGAAGCGCGCGCTCCGCATCGGCACCAATCACGGCTCGCTGAGCGACCGCATCATGAATCGCTACGGTGACACGCCGCTCGGCATGGTGGAGAGCGCGCTGGAATTCGCCCGTATCTGCCGCAAGCACAACTTTCACAATTTCAAGTTCTCAATGAAATCGTCCAATCCCAAGGTGATGATTGAGTGTTATCGCCTGCTGGTGGCGCGGCTGGCACAGGAAGGACCGGATTGGAATTATCCCATTCATCTGGGCGTCACCGAGGCGGGCGAAGGCGAGGACGGCCGCATCAAATCCGCCATCGGCATCGGCTCCCTGCTCTGCGACGGCCTCGGTGACACCATTCGGGTGTCGCTTACGGAGGATTCGCCGCGGGAAATCGAGGTTTGCCGCGATTTGCTGGCGCAGATAGCCATTCTTTCAACGGGAGGGACAGCGTCCTCGCTGTCCCAAATTTCAGGGACGCCGGAGACGGCGTCCCTCCCAACGGAATTTCCTTTTGACCCGTTCCACTTCGAACGCCGTGAGACGCCGGAAATTGAACTGGCTGACGGTGTAAATTGTGGTGGCGCACAACTCATTCGCGTGGTCGTCACCAAAGCGACCTGGGACAAGGTCGCGCACAAAATCCGGCCGAAGGACGACGTGAAGCCGGAGGCCGTTTACGAAGATTTGAACGTCGCGGAAATTGATCCAACACAGGATTTTGAAATCAATTGCGAGACGCAACTCATGACCGTGAAGGACGGCGTAAAGTTGACGGCCATCACTGCGTTTCGTCTGCTTGCAGCGAAACTCAAACGCTTAGGACGAAACAACCCGATTTTACTCAAAGATACTTTGTTCTCGGATAGTAGCCGCCGACATGAGTCGGCGCCAACTTCCATAGTGGATCAAACAGCGCCGACTAATGTCGGCGGCTACGAAGTGCTCGAGCCGAAAATCGCCCTGCTCCGTGCGTCCGTCGTCATCGGCTCGTTGCTGGCGGACGGCATTGGCGACGCCATTTTGATTCGTGGTGAAGCCGGTGGCGGCCAGTCGCTGCGGCTGGCTTACAACATTTTGCAGGCGGCGGGTTGCCGTTCATTCAAGACCGATTACGTGGCCTGCCCGTCGTGCGGGCGGACGCTGTTCAATCTCCAGACCGTGACGGCGAGCATCAAGGCGCGGACGGAGCATCTCAAGGGTGTAAAGATTGCCATCATGGGCTGCATCGTGAACGGGCCGGGTGAAATGGCAGACGCGGACTTCGGCTACGTGGGCGGCGCGCCCGGCAAGATCAATCTCTACGTCGGCAAGCAGGCCATCAAATTCAACATCCCCGAAACCGAAGCCGTGGAACGGCTCGTGGACCTCATCAAAGAACACAACAAATGGGTCGAGCCGGAAATGAAGGAAGCAATCGCACATTGATGAACTTGTCTGAGGCGGCACAGGTTTGAATCCCAACGGGATTCCATCTTTCAGCCCAAGGTTGACGCGTAGCGGCTACCTTGGGCGAACAATCAAAACCACTCACAACCCCAACGGGGTTGGATCCAAGTTTTTGATGCAACCCCTGCAGAAATCACCGCAAAATCATTCCGTTGAGACACGGAGCGCCGGTCTCCGATCCGGCGCGTTTATAAAATCAACGGTTTCGCGCCGGGTCGGAGACCGGCGCTCCGGTTTTGCGAGATTTCTTTAAGGGTTGTGTTGATATTTATTCATCCACCCGGCGTAGTCCGATTTCGTTGGCCAACGCGGGCTGAATCATTTAATCCCTGCGGAATTGGGAAGCCGTTCCGTCGGCCTGGCGCAACAGATTGGAGGCTCATTTCCGGCACGAATCCGGCTGTTAGAACCGGAGTTTTATGAGACGAACTCTCGCGTTTTTGACGGCCGCAGTCATTTCACTTATGGCGGCGAAGCCAGTCGCTGCCGCTCCAGCGATTCCCGGTGTCGGAGATCGGTTGTCCCTTTCCATCACCAACAAGTATGGAGATGTTTTGGCGAATCCGACCGTGGCTCAAATTCTCGTTGACGGACTGGTTTTACAAACTGGAACCACGGCCATGAAGGTCAAATATGAAGACCTGCCACCGGACATCAGCCAGAAGTATCAAGCTTTGGCCGCCGGTGTGATTAAAAAGGAAATAAAACAGGGGTTGGCCACCGCTTACTATCTCGCTTACACCGGACAGTTGCAGGCCGAGCAGGCGGATCACCTGGCAGCCCAGGAAACGCAGGAAAATCAGGAAGCTCAAGCACGACCCCCAACCCAATCCGCTCACACCAATGAATATGTTCTCATCCCCATCCCCAATCAAGGCTGGAAGGTCAGCTTCATCAACCTGGGATTCAGCAATTGGGACAAGAAGATGGACAATAATAATCAATTCGTCGTGCATGGTTTGCCGGGGCCAAATGGTTTCAATGTCGTCCTTTTGGTGGACGCTCCGGCCAACGGCTCGCCCGGCAACGATCCGGTGTACAATTTCTATTGGTCAAACATGGCGCACGATTCGTTGATAGATGCGCAGTCGGTGAAACTTGAAAGAAAGGACAAATTCATCAAAGTTGCCTACAGCGCACAGGGCCAGCCCAATGTGAATTATTTTTTTGCCTATCAAGGCAGTTGGGTGGATTTGCATCTGGCGAAACCGTCATTTGAGCCGGGGGACGACAAACTGTTTACCGAGTTTGACAACAGCCTTTCCTACGGCCCATAACACGGCGAGCCTGCGCGATTGATGATTTCGGGGCACGGTTGAACTCAGTATTGGCCCCGGAGAGCGCCTGTCTCAGGCGCAGCACGCCCGCGAGGAAGCCCGGTTAAATCGAACCAAACACTTCTCCAGAAGTTTTAGACCGGCCGCGGCTGCGACGCTTCCAACGGCCTCTCCACTTCAAGTTCCAACCAATAACGCTTGCCCAAAGGCGCGCCCTTGCATACAGTGAGCGACCATTTTCAGAATATGCACATGAATCATCTGAACGAAATTCTGGCACAGGCGGCGCCGCCCGCAGGCCAGACGCCGTCAACCGGTTCGCCGCTCTTCGGCAGCCCGATCGTTTTCATCGTCCTGATGGTCATCATGATGTATTTTATCCTGTTCCGTCCACAGCAGCAGCAGCGCAAACGGCAGGAGAAAATGCTGCAAGCGCTCAAGTCGGGTGACAAGGTGGTCACGTCCAGCGGCATCATCGGCCTGGTCATCACGGTAAAGGACAAGACCGTTTCCCTGCGCTCGGCGGATGCCAAAATGGAAGTCACCAAGGCGTCGGTGGCGGAAATCCTCGAATCCAGCAGCTCGCCCGATTCCTAGGCCGTCCATGAAAAACAACGATTTCTGGAAATTCATCCTGGTCGCTTTCATCGTCTGCTGGGCGCTCTTCGAAACGAACCCGCCGACCAGCCGGGATTTGGTGAAGGAATTCGAAACACGCGCACAGCACAAGGATACGACGTTTGCGGACATTGTGGCGCGACTGGAACCATTGCAAAAGGCGCGGCCTGACCGCGAATTTGCCAATTTGCAGGAAGCCATCGGCACCAACGACATCAAACCTTATTTTCAATTCATCGACGCCAAAGCCCAACTGTATCCGAACACCTTCATTCTGAACCAGCTTCAGCGGGATGCGTCGGGTAAAATCAAACTCGGCCTCGATCTCCAGGGCGGCACGTCCTTTCTGGTCCAAATGGACACCAGCAAACTTGAGACCACGGAAACCAGGACGAACTCGACCGGACAGGTTGTCACCGTCACCAATGTTCCCGATGTCTCCGGCGCGCTATCGCAGGCGGTGGAAGTCCTGCGTAAACGCGTGGATGCCTTTGGTGTGGCGGAACCGGTCATCCAGGCCGCCGGCGGTGACAGCATTTTGATTCAGTTGCCCGGCTTGTCGGAAGACGTCAAGGAACGCGCCAAAGAGCAGATCCAAAAGGCGGCGTACCTTGAATTCCGCCTGGTAAAAGAGGACAGCCAGCAAATCATTGCCAATCATCTGCCGATTCCGCCCGGCTATGAATTGCTGAAGCGCATCGAGCCGCAACCGAATAACCAACCGCCCAAGATCGAAGAGTTTGTGGTGAAGAAACGACCAGAGAACGGGTTGGCCGGGGACATCGTAAAAAGCGCGATGGTGGTGCGCGGCAACATGGGCGAACCGCAGATTGATTTCACGCTCAACGACAATGGCGCGAAACGATTTGGCGAAGTCACCCGCAATAATATTCATCGACAACTGGCCATCGTGCTGGACGGCGAGCTTCAGACCGCTCCGGAAATCCAGGGTGCTATTGAAGGCGGCAACGGCCAAATTACCGGCCGCTTTACCCCGGAAGAAGCGCAGTCGGTGGCCAGTGTCCTGCAAAATCCTTTGCGGGCGCCGCTTAAAATTATTTATTCGCGCGATGTCAGCCCGACGTTGGGCAAGGACTCCATCCAGAGCGGCATCCGCGCGTCCATTGCCGCCGTCGTTCTGGTTTCCGCCTTCATGCTCTGTTACTACTGGATTGCCGGTCTGACCGCGAACATCGCGCTGATCACCAACATCATTATTTTGTTCGGCGTGATGTGCTCCATCGGCACCACGTGGACCCTGCCGGGCATCGCCGGCATGGTGCTCACCATTGGCATGGCGGTGGATGCCAACGTGCTGATTTACGAACGCCTGCGCGAGGAACTCGCCAAGGGCAAATCCCTGCGCGGCGCGATTGCCGCCGGTTATGCCCGCGCCTTCGGCACCATCTTCGATTCGCACGTCACCACGCTGATTTCGTCCGTCATTCTCATCTGGCAGGGAACGGGCGAAATCAAGGGCTTCGGCGTCACCTTGACCATCGGCGTCGCCGCCAGCCTGTTCACGGCGCTCGTCGTGACACGATTGATCTTTAATTTCCTGCTCGACCGGAACTGGTTGAAATCGCTGCCGATGCTCCACATCATCCGGAGCACGAAGGTCAATTTTATGAAGGCCGCCAGGCCTTTGTTCGTCATCACCTGGGCCTTTGTCATCCTGTCGCTGGGCTACGGTATTTTTGGCCGCGGCAACCAATTGTTTGGCGTGGACTTTTTGGGCGGCGACAGCACGACCTTCAGCTACGCGCAGCCGGTGGAAATGAAGGACATCCGCGACGCACTGACGCGCATCGGCGAACAAGACGCGCAAATCCAATACCAGAAAGACGTCAGCGGTGGCGGTGACACACTGCGCGTGACCACCTCCAGTGGCTCCGAACAAAAGGTCGAACAAGAGCTCGCCAAACAGTTCCCACAGGCGCAGTTCGTGGTCAAGGCCCGCCAGCAGGTCGGCGCGATCGTGGGAGCGCAAATCCGGCAATCGGCCGCTATCGCCTGCCTGCTGTCCATGTTCGGCATTTTGCTGTACGTCGCGTTCCGCTACGAATTCTCCTTCGCCGTCGGCGCCATTGTCGGGGTGCTGCACGACGTGCTGCTGGCTATCGGGTGTTATTGCATTGCCAATGCCGTTTCCGGGCGCCAGTTCAACGCCACCGTCGTGGCCGCCTTGCTGACCATCATCGGCTTCTCGCTCAACGACAAGGTCGTCATCTTCGATCGTATCCGTGAGAATTTGAAACTGGGCGTGCGCGGCACGTTCAGCGAAGTCATCAACCAGGCGCTGAACCAGACGCTGAGCCGCACCATTATTACCAGCGGTACGGTGTTGATTGCCACACTCTGTTTGTTCATCTGGGGCGGCGGCGTCATCAACGACTTTGCCTTCACCTTTCTCATCGGCATCATCACCGGCACCTATTCGAGCATTTACATCGCCAGCGCCTTTGTGCTCTGGTGGCACAAGGGCGAACGCCCCACCATTGGCGGGTCGCAGGTGACAATCCAGGGCACGACGTCAGCCAAGGCGGATTTGCCGGCAAAGGCGTAGGCGTTGACGATTTGAGACTTCTGCCGAACCGTTCCGTTGAGGGTCGGAACGCTGGTCTCCGACCCGGCGTGTCAGAAAGTCAATGTCTTAGCGCCGGGTCGGAGACCGGCGCTCCGGCTTTGGAAGTCTTGATTTGCGGGTGACGAATCCATTTGCAGTCGGCGCGTAAATCGTAAATCGTAAATAGTAAATGGACCCCGTTGAAATCACTCCCTGGCATTGGGCGGGCTTCCTTCTTTGCATCCTGATTTTTCTCGCGCTCGATCTGGGCCTGTTCCATCGCCGGGCGCGCGTGGTCGGATTCAAGGAAGCCCTCGCCTGGACGGCGTTCTGGTTTGCCTTGGCCATGCTGTTCGCCGGGGCGATGGCTGGTTGGCGCGGGCGCGAAGAAGCGGCCCAGTTTACCGCCGGTTACCTCATCGAACTTTCACTCTCGCTCGACAACGTTCTGGTGATCGCGCTCATCTTCGCGTGGTTTCGCGTACCGCGGGAATTTCAACATCGGCTGCTCTTCCTGGGCATCCTCGGCGCGCTCGTCATGCGCGGCGTGATGATTGCCGCCGGCGTGGCCCTCATCCATGAGTTCGCCTGGGTGCTCTATGTTTTCGGCGCGTTCCTCGTTTTTGCCGGGGTCAAAATGCTTTTGGCGCGCAAGGCCATGGTCGAGCCGGAAAAAAACCTCGCACTGCGGCTCGCGCGCAAGCTGTTTCCCGTCACGCCCGACTTTGTCGGCGGTAAATTTTTCTCCCGGTTGGACGGCCGCTTCGCCCTGACCCCGCTGGCGCTGGTACTGCTGCTGGTGGAAACGTCTGATCTGATTTTCGCCGTGGATTCCGTTCCGGCGGTGTTTTCGGTGACGCGCAAGGCATTCATCGTTTTCACCTCAAATGTCTTCGCCATTCTCGGTTTGCGTTCGCTTTACTTCCTGCTGGCCGGCGCGCTCGGTTACTTCCGCTACCTGAAAATCGGGTTGTCGGCCGTGCTGGTTTTTGTCGGCGTAAAAATGCTGGTCGAGCCGCACGGCCTGTCACCGCAATGGTTCCAGTTTAAAATTCCGACCGGCGTTTCGCTGCTCAGCGTGGCGGTAATCCTGTCACTGTCCATCGCGTTGTCCATTGCCGCCGCGCGGCGCGAAAAAAAAGCAATCCACCGGTGAAACGAATCATTTGGGCGCTTATTTTCTCCCTCTCTTCCCCGGAGGGAGAGAGGGCCGGAGGTGAGGAGGTCCATTGTTTCTCGGCTCGAATCCCCTCACCCAGCCCCGTTCCCCGCTTGGGCGGGGAGAGGGAGTCGAGAACAGTGTTAAGATGCACTCGAATGGCCTTGGACTGTTGCATTTTTATTTTTAATCCGCGTCCATCTGCGTAATCTGCGGTTAAACCGAAAATGAAATACCGCTGGTCACTTGCCCCGCCGCAACCGTTGCTTGCCGGCCAACTGGCGGCAAAACTCAAAATCCCGCCGCTGCTGGCGCAATGCCTGCTCAACCGCGACTTCAGCGAGCCGCCCGCCATCGAAAAATTCGTGCATCCGCGTCTCAAAGATCTGGCCGACCCGTTCCTATTGCCGGACATGGCTGTGGCCGTGGAACGATTACTCCGCGCCCGCGGACAGAATGAACCGCTGGTGATTTTTGGGGATTACGACGTGGACGGCGTGACGTCCACTGCCCTGCTCCTCGAAGTATTGCGCGCGCTCGGCTGGAAAGCGGATTTTTATCTGCCGAATCGCATGGACGAAGGCTACGGCCTGAGCGCCGACGGCGTGGAGAACTGTCTCAAAAGATTTCCCGCCACACTTTTGCTGGCGGTGGACTGCGGTTCAACCGCCGGGGAAACCATTCGCCTGCTCCGCACTCGCGGCGTGGATGTCATTGTTTTGGACCACCACCAGGTTTCAAGTCCCGCGCCGGAAGCCGTTGCCCTGGTGAACCCGCAATTGCAGCGTCGAGAGCCGAGAGTCGAGAGTCGAGAACAGGAAGCTGACCGGCCCTTGACCCTCGGCCCTCGACCCTCGACCGAATTGTGCTCGGTCGGCCTGGCGTTCAAACTCGCCCATGCGCTGGTCAAACGCGGACGCGAAACCGGCCTGCCCGGCGCCGCGGAATTCGATTTGCGGCCGCTGCTCGATTTGGTCGCATTGGGCACCATTGCCGACCTTGTTCCGCTCACCGGGGAAAATCGCATCCTGGTTTCCGCCGGCTTGCAGCGGCTGAACACAACGCAACGACCCGGACTGGTCGCGTTGAAAAAGGCCGCGCAATCTCCGCCGGTCCTGGGCACCTACGACGTCGGTTTTCAACTTGCGCCGCGCCTCAACGCCGCCGGCCGGCTCGAAACCGCCGAGGAATCACTGCGGCTGTTGCTCGCCCCCACTCTCGCCGAAGCGATGCCACTCGCGCAAAATCTCGACGCGCGGAATCGTGAGCGCCAGAAAATCGAACGCGGCATCGTCGAGGAAGTCACCGGCGCGGTGCGCGCCAAATTCAATCCGGAAACCGATTTCGTCATCGTGGAAGGCCGGTTGCTCTGGCACATCGGCGTGGTCGGCATCGTGGCGTCGCGGGTGTTGCAGGAATTCTACCGGCCCACCATCATCATTGGCGGTGAAGGCGGCGAATGGCGCGGATCGGGCCGCAGCATCACCGGTTTCGACCTCGCCGCCGCGTTGCGCGAATGCGGCCATTTGCTGGTACGCCATGGTGGACACGCCATGGCCGCCGGACTGAGCATTCGACCGGACAAAATCGACGCGCTGCGGGAACGGTTGAACGAACTGGCGCGCCACGCTTTGAAACCGGAGGATTTGCAACCGCGGATCCGCCTCGACGCCGAAGTGGGGCTGGACGAAATGACGCTGGAAATGCTCCAGGAGCTGTCGCGTTTGAAGCCGACCGGCCAGGGCAATCCCGGCGTGCAATTCTGTGCGCGCAATCTTGCCCATGGCCGGCCGCTCCAGCGGATTGGCGCAGACAAGCAGCACGTCAAGATGTGGGTGACGGATGCCGCGGCCATGTTGGAGGCGGTTTGGTGGAATGGCGGCGACGAATCGCTGCCAGTCGGGAAGTTCGATCTTGCCTTTGCACCGCAGATCAACCAATTCAACGGCAACCGCACGGTGCAATTAAAAGTGCTCGACTGGCAGTCCGCGAGTTAATGTAGCCGCCGAGGTAACGAGGCGGAATTCATTCGGAAATCCCGATGCCCAAAGTCCGGCTCTTTGTGGCGAGGAAACCCGCCGGCGAATCTTCCGGTGGGGCGAGCGTAAATCGTTAATCCCGAGTTGTCAGGTGACAACCGTTGAAAGTCTTTTGTAACGCACGAAATTGGTGGCCGATTTGGCCGCGGTGCAATCACCGGCTGCATCCACGTAGATGCCCTCGATCCTGGAAGAACCATCCTCCTCTTGACACAGGGCCCAGCAGTTCAGAGGCAGCGACAATTCAGCTTCGTCATCCATCTTAAACACGGCAAACCAATCATCGGCGGGAATTATTTGTACAATTTTTTCGTTCATGTTTTATGTGATCACAGAAATATATGGCTTCCTTGGTGCGATTCCGCGTATCGCAAGCAGCATAATGCGGCTTCTGTGACTGTCAAATCCGATGTGCCAATGAGATGTCCTCTGCCTACATCCGCCCTTTGATTCGATGTTCGAAGTTGAATGTTCGATGTTCGTATTCCCATCTGCCATCTCGCCATTGATGGCGGACAGGGTGGTCGCTAAACGCTGGACTCCGCTTGAAAATGGGCGTATTTAGCGCGGCGATGAGAATTCTGTCTTTGCTGGCGGGTTTGTTTTTCGCCGTATCCATTGCGTTCGGCGATGATAAACAAATCATCACGTTGGATGACGGGACAAAACTGACATTGCTGGGCACAACTTATGGGACTCACCACATGGCGCCGGGTTATGAAAACCTGCGCACGGCCAACTGGATTTACACCGCCCCGAATACGACCGTGGTCTGGATTGAAGAAGAGCGCAAACCCGGCAAGAACCCGACCTACCAGTTGCTGGTTTCTGACCGGGCGAGCACGGGATGCGTCAACCTCGAGGCGCGACAAGGGTCATTTGTAAAATCCGGCGTGTTCCTTCAGAGCTTCGTGCTGAGCGCCTACCCGCGTTGGGACAGGGAAACAATCCTGCGGGTCAGGCCGTATCGGGGCACCGCTGCCAAAGGGGAATTTGTCCTCACCAATCCGGTGCCCGGAACTTTTGCGCAGTGGACACCAAAGCCGCTGCCGGACACGGAATCCGATGGCGACCTTGAGGTGACGCTCACCAAACTGGTAGCCGGCGCGCCGACGCCCAGTTGGCAGGGCGGCAGCCTTACGCCCACCAACGACCCGGCGAACCAATGCGTCCACCTCAATTTCGATTTCCGGCAAAACGGCCAGTCCACAACCAACTGGCAGGCTTGGCCGGTTCGGACAACCGATGCGGCCGGCAATTGGTCGCGGGGTTTAATTTATGCTTATCCCACAAATGGAGTTAGACGGATTTGGGGGCGCATGATAAACGGTTCATATATTCCCCCTCCCGAGCATTACGGGATGGACGGCTATTATTTTCAACCGGGGTTGTGGCCGAATCAACCGTGGAAAGTGCGGCTGGAATTCATCCAGAGATCAGGATTCAGCGATGATGAAATCGTGACGTTCACCAATGTTCCCGTGAAACCCGGCAGTCAACAGGATTGGGATGACGAGTGGGATGCATGGGATGTCGGCAGAACCAATTTTCTGTTCACCATCACCCCGGCCACGGTCAAAGGCGTGCATTTGAAATTGCTGCCGCCATTGCGGGTTGTTAATCGTTGGCAAAGCAGCCAGAAAGACATTGGCATCATTATTGGAGTCGACCCCGGTTTCAAACCGCAAGGAATGAACCTGACGGTGGTGTCGGCCACTGATGATCAAGGACGCGAAGTTTGGAGTTCCGAGACACCAGCCTGGGCCGGTCACTATTCGATCAATTTTGGAAATGTTCACAATGACATCAAGTCGCTGAACCTGACACTGGCCTTGCACAAAAGCCGGTTCGTGGAATTCACTGTAAAGCCCGAAAAGGCCGGCGCTGCCACTGCTCCTTGATTCCGGCTCCATTCATTTCGATGTTCGTTCTCCATCTCCCATCTGCTATCTCCTATCTCCGAGACGCCAGACCCGAAATCAACCACGGATGGGCACGGGTTCGGAGCATGAACTATTGCGATTGCACGTAGGTCCGCATGTTCTGAATGATTTTTTTCCAGAGAGTATTGTCGCAATCCTGCGGGCCTTCAAAATACAAGGTCTCGGCATCCGATGCGCCGCTGTCGGTATCCATCTGCTGACGTTCCAGATTCATCCGCAGAGCGGACATGTTACCGCCGTTGCTGAATCCGCTCATGAAGCTCGATACCGTTCCACCGCTGGCTCCAGCGGTGGCCGCGTCACTGATGCTTGAATCGTAAAGGTTGGTACAGTTTATCGAAAAAAGATTATCGTTCAGCGCGGCAATATACGTCAGGACCTGGCCTCTCAACTGCGCGACATGGCTGAAGTCTCCGGTAAACAACGCCTTGATGGTCGCGGGCCGGTCGAGGTCAAGTTCGTCCACCCACTTGGTGTCCTTGGGATTTTCCATGTCTTCCTGGATGTCAGTATGAACGTAGAAATCAATGGTGACCTGGACCAGGGACTGGACATTCGTTTGCGCCAGATCGACCTGGCCGAGTGCCGCCTGTTTTTTGAGGTTGGCAATATCGCCGTTGAAATCCATCAACCCGACATTCGGGTCGCCGGTGAAGCGTTTGAGGACGCGCGGCGCGTCTTTGGTCCTGGCCGCGAGTTCGTGAACGATTGCGTCAAACAGCTTTGTCTGCTGCCCTGACGCCAGGGCCAGGTAATCCTTGACGCTGGTGACGGGTATCTCCGGTTCTGCCGGGGCCGCGGTCTGGACCTTGGCTGCACCCGCCGCGGATGCAGCCGCCGGGGAAGAGGCAGTCGCCGGCGCTGGATGGCGTTTCCCTCGGGCGCCTGCGTTCTGGGTCGGGGATGCGGCGGACGCTTGCGACGGCTGGGCCAAATTCCCGTTCGGCGATGCAGTGGGCGCTTTCGGCGGCTGGGCCAAAACCAGTTGTTGCGCCCCTGCCCCGGCTTGCGCCGCCATGACGCCATCGAGATTCGCCGATTCGGCCTTGTCACGCGTGGCGTGAAAGCTGTCGCACGTGGGGCCGTTCAGCCGGCCTTCAATCCAATCGGAACCCGCAACGTATGAACCGCTCACGCGCGTCATCGAGTATGCGGACGGCGCCGGAGTCCCCACGGGCTGGGCTGTGAGAAGAAACTGGTGGACGCCCCAGGCGTATCGTCCGGTCAGCCTGTAAGTGGCGCGGGACCCGCCTGCATCCGGCGGCGGGTCAAACGTGAAAAAACCGGTCACGACGCCGTTACCGGTGGACTTGAGCGAGAGCTTGAGACTCACGGAGCCATTCATGCAAGAGTAAGTGCCGTTGTAAACACCGTCGATGGCGGTGGGCGAGTCGAGCTGAAGCCACGGCTGTTGTGCAGACGGCGGCGTTTGGACGGCGGCGGCAATTGGCTGGCGCGCCGGCGCGGCGGATGCCACGGGCGGTTCCGCTGCTTTCCGGGCCGCGACCATACTGGCCAGCTTTGCCGATTCAGCCGCATCGCGAATGGCCTCGAACGGAGCGCCGGGACGCACGAGCATATTGCCCGAAATCTTCCCGGCACCCTGGCCGCCGTCGGGATCGAACATACCGTTCATTCCCATCATGAGAACCTGTGCGGGCGGGGCAGTTTCCCATTTACCGGCTCTCAACGTGAATAAGCGATTCCTCGGAATGTATTGTCCCAACAGGTCGCGCGTGTAGGCATTCGTGTCGGAACCGCCCGGCAGATAAAACGTGAAAACGCCGGCCAACCTTCCGTTGGCGTTCTCCGTCAGCGACAGCTTGAACTTTGTCGTCCCCTGAGCGTCGGTATAGCTGCCGTTGTAAACGCCGTAGATGGCCGCGGCCGGGGCGTCCTGGGCGCGAATGTTGGATGTAAATATGCCGCAGGCCAGAACGCCGGCAAGCAGCCATCGAGCAGTGATTTTTGCCATGCAATTCGGAATCATCGGATTTCCTTCCCCTGAGCCATGAGCTCGATTGGATGTGATTTTTACTGCCGCTAATTCTGTTCGCAAGGTGATTTACTGTCAACTCAACCCTCAACCATCAGCCAATTCAGCCGCGTGGCGCAGCTTTACGCGGTTTTCCGCCTGTCAACCGGCAGTCCTTAAACGGCAGCATGAACCGCCCTCGTTCGAGGCCAATTTGTCGAACCGCATTCAACTAAGTACCACCATAAATAAAATAAGCTTGGACAGCCTTTGTCCTATCGTTTGTGATACGATTTTGCGCTGAACCGTGGGATGCAAAAGAAGTTTCGAACTTTGATTTGAATGCAGTCGAAAAATTGATTATCCAAAGGCCTGAAGAAAATGTTCGCCGAACAAGCAATTTTGCCGGGCGTGCCTCTTCCCAAGAGACAGACAAATGGCGCTCCAGTTCTTCAACCTGGACCAGCCAATGCGGAGCGGGAAGATAACAAGCTCAAGCTTGGCGACCGTGCTGCGCACCAGTGGTATCGCTTCGTACTCTCATTCCCTCCTCATCTGGTTCGGGAATACGTTGCCAAATTTGGATTGGATTCGCATCACCGGGTACTGGATCCGTTCTGCGGCACCGGAACGACACTGGTCGAGTGCCAAAAACTCGGCATTTCCGCTGTTGGGTTGGAATCGAACCCGGTGGCGTGTTTCGCCAGCCAAACGAAACTCCAGTGGGACATCGACCCGCAAAAACTTCTGCGTCATGCCCTGAAGGTTGCTGAAACAGCGAATCGGCGGTTGGAACAGGACGGCTTTTTCGATGATGACACCTATCGCCTTCTCGAGCGTTCGGTTGGAGCAAATGGAAAATTGCGCGCGCTGCCGGACGAACTGACTGACCTGTTATTGGCGAATTCAATCAGTCCAATTCCGTTGCACAAGACGCTCGTTCTGCTCGATGTTTTGGCAGAAAACCATGATGACCGTTTCAGCAATCATGAACGCCTCGCATTGGCCACTGCGCTTGTGAACGAAATCAGCAACCTGCATTTCGGTCCCGAAGTTGGGGTGGGGCCTGCCAAATTCGATGCTCCCGTTGTTTCTCTGTGGCTGGACGGTGTTAGGACGATGGCTCAAGACCTAGAAAACCTGCCCAAAACCAAAACGGCGAAAGCAGTGGTTTATTCGGCGGATGCACGTGATGGCGCTCCCATGTTGCCTGCCAATTCAGTGGATGCGGTTATCACTTCCCCGCCTTATCCCAACGAAAAGGATTACACCCGCACGACCCGTCTGGAGGCGGTATTGCTGGGATTCATCCAATCCAAACAGAACTTACGCGACCTTAAGAAGCAGATGGTTCGCTCCAACACGCGCGGCGTTTACAAGGCTGATACGGATGATCTGCTCGTGGCAGGACACCCGCAGATTGAAAGCATTGCCGCTGCAATTGAAAAACGCCGCATCGAACTGAACAAAGATTCCGGTTTTGAACGGCTCTATGCGCGAGTAACCAAACTCTATTTTGGCGGCATGTCTCGTCATCTTACCGGGTTGCGTCGCGTGCTTCGCCCAGGCGCGCAACTGGCCTATGTGGTAGGCGATCAGGCATCGTATCTGCGGGTGATGATTCGGACGGGACAACTGCTGGCCGGCATCGCGGAATCGCTTGGCTACGAAGTTGTCAGTTTGGATTTGTTCCGCACCCGCCTGTCAACCGCCACCAAAGAACAACTGCGCGAGGAAGTCGTGGTCCTCCGTTGGCCTGGCGGCAAGGGCGGCAAAAAATGAGCGATATGAAACGAAAGAACCGATACTCCGCGATCATCGAAAAAATATTCACCTCCAAATTCAAATCCGGGATGAAAGCGGTTGATTTTGCACGGGAGGAATTCGAAACCGTCGCGCGCCAGCTTCGAATCAAACTGCCGAAGAACCTTGGCGACCTGGTTTACAGTTTTCGATACCGTGCTGACCTGCCCGGGAAAATCCAAGCAGAAGCGGGCAAGGGTGAAACGTGGATCATCCGCCCCATTGGAAAGGCACGCTATCGGCTGGCATTGGTTGCTGACCGTCCAATCCAGCCGAACGTGAACCTGGCGATTACCAAAGTCCCTGATGCGACACCAGGAATCGTCACAAAATACGCATTCGACGATGAGCAAGCTTTGCTGGCTCGGCTTCGCTACAATCGCTTGATTGACGTTTTCACTGGTGTGACCTGCTACTCGTTGCAAAACCATTTGCGAACCACCGTTCCAGAAATGGGGCAGGTCGAGACGGATGAACTCTATGTGGGGCTGGACAAAAAAGGCGCGCATTACATTTTCCCGATCCAGGCGAAGGGTGGCAGCGATAAATTGAACGTGGTCCAGATGGAACAGGATTTTGCCGTTTGCGCGAACAAATTTCCCGGCCTGATTTGCCGGCCCATCGGCGCACAATTCATGGATGGTGGGATAATCGCACTATTTGAGTTCGAGCAGGCCGATGGCACCGTCAGGATCAGCGCCGAAAAACATTACAAACTCGTCCCGCCCGAAGAAGTCACAAAAGAAGACTTGGAAAGCTATCGGCAGCGGACCGTCGATTAAACTTGTTGAAATTCATATGAGTCCCTTCCATTCCGGAAGAATCATTGGCAGCGTCAGTGGCTGAGTGATCGGCTGCACAAAAAGCAACCCAACCCGCCAGTAATAGAATCCTCCGTCCCTGTGGTGGATGACAAACCCAAACGCCCGAAACAACCGAAGCCAAAACGACAGCGGGATTGACGCGCGTGAAGGGGCCAGTCCCGCATTTTGAACCATCTTCCGCGTAAAGCTGCGCCACGCGGCAGGCCGCACAAAAAAAGGCGTCACCAGCCCATCGCGGAAATCCTGTTTATGGAACAACCTGGCGGGATTGGCCAATTTGATGGTTGAGAGTTGAGTGTTGAGGGTTGAGAAAATAAGAGCATCACCAAGTTGACCGGTTTAGGTGCCAATCTAAGCCTGGCCTTGTCCGCTTTGGCTGAATAGAATGTCGCGCCAATGCAAAAATTCCAACGCACGACAATATTCTTTCTGTTATTCAAATGATCCGAGCCGCAACCTTGGCGTTTGTTGTTTCATTTCTGGCCTGTTTTGCTGCACAGGCACAAACTGACGTTCTGTTGCGTGTGGAAAAGCTGGAGGCCGGGGGAGAATTCCGGCAGGCGGACAGCCTCATCAAGGTGGCCATCGAGTCAGGGAAGTATTCCCCGGCGGATACTGAACCGCTGGAGTTTGAGCGGGAGCGGATGAGCCGCATTCGCAAGGATTATTCGTTGAAAAAAGAAGATGTTTACTCCCCGCTTCACGCGAGCATCACCAATCTCACGCCGCGCGAGTTTTCGGGCTGGATTTCCAAAGGCTGGATTGACCTGAAGAAGATTGACGGCCAGACTTGTTTTTTTCACGGCGCCGTGGAAAATCTTTATTATCGCCATCCGAAATTGCGCGCGCGCGGAACTCATCCCGACGAAGAAAAAATGGCCGCCGGGGAACGCGAGGCTCTTCAATTCGTCCGCGACGTCAAAGCGGAGTCAGCGCGTCTGAATACAAACTACGTGCTGCCCAGGACCTGCCGAGTCGTGGAGCATGCCAAACTCGCGGGCGATGTGCTGGTCCCGGGCGATGCCGTCAAAGCCTGGCTGCCTGTGCCGCGGATTTATCCATTCCAGTACGGTTTCAAACTGCTGAAGAGCTCGTTCGCGCCAATCGCCATTGCGCCGGAGACCAGTTCCATCCGTTCAGTTTATTTGGAGGCCACAAACAAGGGCGGCGCGCCGCTGGAGTTTTCACTTGAATATGAGGTCACTTCCGAAGCGGTTCGCTTTACGCTGAATCCGGCCATGATTCAAAGCATTGATCCGCTTGACACGGCTTTGAAGCCGTACCTTCAGGAAGGGCCGCATGTTGTGTTCACCCCTGAGATGAAGGCGCTTTCCGCAAAAATTGTCGGGAGCGAAACCAACCCGATGCTCAAGGCCAAGAAGATTTACGACTGGGAATGCGAGCACCTCCTCTACAGTTGCGCCCCCCAATACTCAACGCTGACGAACATCAGCGACTTTGTGCGGCGCAACGGCTACGGCGATTGCGGCGAACAGGCGTTGCTGTTCATCACGTTGTGCCGCTACAACGGCATCCCTGCGCGCTGGCAATCGGGCTGGCTCCTTCTTCCCGGCCAGGCATCACCGCATGACTGGTCAGAAATCTACCTGGCGCCTTACGGCTGGCTGCCGGTTGATCCCACCATGGGCGATTACGTCATGCACGTCTTCACCGCCCTGTCTGCGCACGAGCGGATGGAAGCGCGCGACTTTTATTTCGGCGGACTCGACTCGTACCGTCTCATTTTCAACAGTGACCACTCTCAGAAGTTGGATCCCCCGAAGAAGTATTTCCGTTCCGACGACGTTGATTTCCAGTGTGCGGAGATCGAAACCACCACGAAGAATCTTTATTCTGACCAACTCACCTTTGAACTAAGCTTCAACGTCATCACAAACGGTGCAGCAAAATGAAAACCCAAACACAATCCCATAAAGGGCTCAGTCCCGCATTTTGAACCATCTTCGCTCTTGCCGGGAGGCAGCGGAAACAAATGTTGAATTTTAAATGCTAAATTTTAAATTCCAAGGCTACCATTGCGGAAACATCGAACATCCAACATCGAACGCCCAACATCCAATGCCAATGGGTGAAGGGTTTCCGGCTCGGGCTTTCTCTCCGTTAACCCATCACCCGTTTTTGGCCTTGGACTTTGGACTTTGGACTTTAGACTTCTGAAAATGAACGCCGCCATTCTCGTTGCTGCCGGCAAAGGCGTCCGCATGGGCGCCGGGGTGGACAAATTATTCCTCGAAGTGGCCGGCCGCCCCGTCGCCGCCCATACGTGGCAAAGGTTCAACGATGCACAGTGCATCGGCGAAATCGTTCTGGTCGTGCGGGACGGAATGCAAAAAGCGTTCGCGGAATTGGCGGCAAGGTTTAATCTGCATAAACCGTTTCGCATCGTCGTGGGCGGGGCGGAACGGCAGGATTCCGTCTGGAACGGCCTGGAAGCCCTGCCCGTCACGGCGGAGGTTGTGGCCATTCACGACGCGGCCCGCCCTTGCGCCGGCGATGAGTTGATTACGACCACCGTTCAGGCGGCGGACGAAACCGGCGCGGCCGTGGCGGCGCAGCCGGTGACCGATACCATCAAGGAATCCGCCGATGGCCGGCTGATTCAACGCACGCTCGACCGTTCGAAATTGTGGGCGGTGCAAACACCACAATCATTTCGAGTCGAAGTCATCCGCCGCGCGCTGGCGGAAGTGCGCCGCCGCCGCTTGATTTTCACGGACGACACGGCGGCGTGCGAGTTGATTGGGCAGCCGGTCCGGCTCGTGTCGAGCATTGCCCCGAACCCAAAGGTCACGGTGCCCGGCGACCTGCCGTTCGTCGAAATGTTGTTGCGAAACAAAACTTGATTCGAAATTTGCCCGATTTGTGCTAATTTTCCTCCGTTTATGAAACGACGTTTGATTTATGGACTGGTGATTACCGCGGTGCTGCTGAATCTGGCCATTGGCGCGCGCCTTTATTTGAGCTCGGCCCAGGCGGCTGAACAGAAGGATTCCGTTTATCCGAATCTCGAGCTTTTTGCCAACGTGCTCGAAAAAGTCCGCACGGACTACGTGGACGGCACCAACCTGACGTATCACGACCTGGTTTACGACGCGCTCAAGGGCATGATTGATTCGCTCGACCCGCACAGCGAGTTCATGGATCCGGAGGAGTATCAGGAATTGCAGAGTGACACGGAAGGCGAGTTTGGCGGGTTGGGGCTGGTGGTCACGATGAAGGACAATTATGTGACCGTGGTCACGCCGATGGATGACACGCCGGGGTCCCGCGCGGGCATCATGGCCGGTGACCGCATTGTTAAAATCAACGGCCGGAGCGCGGAAAAGATGGCCCTGCCCGACGCCGTGAAGCTGTTGCGCGGCAAACCGGATACCCGGGTCACCGTGACGATTCAGCGCCCCTCGTCCGGCACGACCAGGGATTTCACACTGACCCGCGCCATCATCAATGTGGACATGGTGAAAGACATCAGCGGCAAGAAGGATTTCCCGCTCGGGCGGGGCAAGATCGGCTACATTCGCATCACCCAATTTGGCGATAATACCAGCGACGAGCTTGGCGATGCGCTGAAAACGTTGAAGGCGGAGGGGATGCAGGCGCTGATTCTCGATTTGCGCGGGAATCCCGGCGGTCTGCTGGACGAGGCGGTCGGTGTTTGCAGCAAATTCCTGCCCCGCGGACAACTCGTCGTCACCACCGAAGGGCGCGATCCGGAGCAAAATTCAACGCGCCGCGCGGATGGCCATGGCGATGAATTGAAGGGCATGCCCATGGTGGTGCTGGTCAACCTCGGCAGCGCGAGCGCGTCGGAGATTGTCACCGGCTGTCTGCAGGACTTGCATCGCGCGGTCATTGTCGGCGAGAAAACGTTCGGGAAAGGTTCCGTGCAAAGCATTTTCCCGCTGGACGACGGTTCGGCGCTCAAGCTGACGACGGCCAAATATTACACGCCCAGCCACCGGGTCATTCATGAACACGGCATCACGCCGGACGTGGTCGTGCCCATGACGGATGAAGAAGAAGCCGCATTGATCTTCCAGCGCTCGCTCGGCGGATTGTACTCGCTGAGCCCGGAAGATCGCGCCCGGGTCGAAACAATCCGGGACGTGCAACTGGAACGCGCCGAGGATTTGTTGGAGGGTATTTTGCTTTACAGCCACCTTTCCAACCCTGAAAAAGTCGCGGTGAAGTAACCGGTGGTGAAGTAACTGGTTAAATAAGTGATTCGTTAAACAGGTCGTACCATTCTAAACCCGTTTAACCAGTTACTTATTTAACTCATTTAACCAACCACTTATTTAACCCAATTAACCAGCCCCATGACCATCCTGGCCATTGAAACCTCGTGCGACGACACCGGCGCCGCCGTGGTGCGCAACGGCGAAGTTCTTTCCAGCGTCATCTCCTCGCAAATCAAATTACACGCCGAATACGGCGGTGTCGTTCCGGAACTTGCCGCGCGCGAACATCTGCGAAATCTGGTTCCGGTAACGCAGGCGGCGCTGCAAGAGGCACGGGTACAACCTGAGCAGCTTGACGCCATCGCCGCCACGCAAGGACCGGGATTGCCGACGGCATTGCTTGTGGGATTCAAGGCCGCACAAGCCGTCGCGTTTGCTTTGCAAAAACCATTTCTCGGCATCCACCATCACGAGGCGCATCTCTACTCGCCCTGGATTGTGGAGTCCGCGAACCAGGTAGGGACGGCGCGCTGCGCCGTCCGCGCCGCGTCCAGCGGCGCAAGCGTTCCGCCCGCTGATGCGTGGGCGGAGACATCGCAGCGCGATGTCCCTACCACAGTCGGGTGCATGGAGAGGAAGACCCCAAACCAATTCGTCGCCGACTTCTCCAATTTCCAGCCCAATGTTTCGCTCATTGTCAGCGGCGGACACACGCTGCTCGTGCTGGTGGAATCGGAGTTAAAACACCGGGTGCTCGGCTCAACGATGGACGATGCGGCGGGCGAATGTTTTGACAAGACCGGCAAGTTGATGGGATTGCCCTACCCCGCCGGCCCGGAAATAGACCGACTGGCGGAATCGGGAAATCCGAAGGCATTTGATTTTCCGCGCCCTTTGCTCAACGACCCGAGTGATGATTTTAGTTTCAGCGGTTTGAAAACCTCCGTTCGCTATTTCCTCCGCGATCATCCGGACTTGTTGAACAACGCGCAATCGGTGCGTGATTTGTGTGCCAGCATTCAAGCCGCCATTGTTGAGGTGCTCGTTGCGAAAACCCTGCGCGCGGCAAAGCGCAACGGCGTGTCTTGCGTAACCGCGTCCGGCGGCGTGACCTGCAATCGCGCCTTGCGTCGTGAACTGGCTCGCGCGTGCAAAGACCGAGGCTTTGCGCTGCGTCTTGCTGAAAAGGATCTATGCACCGACAATGCGGCGATGATTGGCATTTTGGCGGAACGAAAACTGTCCGCCGGCATTCAACCGACGCCGCTCGACCAGGAAATCACGCCGGGTTGGGCTTTGGCATAAGGCGGATGTTTGCGGAGACGCCGGTAATAGAGAGACTTTTCACCGGCAAAAGACGCCTGGCTCCTGACCTGCGTCGCCCTGATACTTTTCAAACTTTCATTCAGGCTGCCGCGCAATTTTCTTCGCCGCCCGGTTTTTGAAGATCTGGTCGGCCAGCACGCCGATGAGCACCACCGCGCCCATGACCGCGAAGTTGAGCGAACTGGGGATGTTCAGCAGGTTCACGAGGTTTTGCAGCACGAGCAGCAGGGCGGTACCGATGAGAATGCCGATGATGGAACCTTCGCCGCCGCGCAGACTGCAACCGCCCAGCACCGCCGCGGCAATGCCATAAAGTTCGTAGAAATTGCCGTGCGTTGAGGGCGAAACCGAGTTGGTGTAAAAGGCGAACAGGATGCCGGAGATGCCCGTCAACAGACCGCCCAGCACGTAGCTGCTGGCGATGACGCGCCGGGTGTTCACGCCGGAAAAGCGCGTGGCCTCCTCGTTGCGCCCGACGGCCAGCAGATAGCGGCCATAGATGGAACGGTGCAGCACAATCCACATGATGACAGATATGACGATGAGGATTACGAACGGCATCGGCAGACCGAGAAAATCGCCATTGGCCAGGTGTTGCAGCGTCTTGAAGCTGGTGGCTTCGCCGAACCCCCGGGTCGTGTCGTTGGAAATGAAGCGCGCGATGCCGCGATACAGCAGCAAGCCGCACAGCGTCACGATGAACGGCTGCATCTTGAAGCGCGTGATGAGCAGGCCGTGGGCGTAGCCGAGCAGCATCGACACCGCCAGCGCAAACGCCACCCCCAGCGGCCAGGGCCAGTGCCAATCCACCAGGGCCATTACCAGCAACATGCCGTTCAGCGCAATCATCGAGCCGACCGACAAATCAATGCCGCCGGTAATGATGATCATCCCGGCACCGATGCTGAAGATGCCGAACAGGCCGATCAGATTGGCGGTGTTGGACAGGTTGGCCTCGGAAAAGAAGGCGTGGTTCTTCAGCCCGGTGGCGACGCACAGGACGACGAGCAGGGCGAAAATCCCGAATTCCTTTTTCGTCACCAACGTTTTGAGGAACGACGGTTTGCTCAATTCCGGCGGGGCTGTTTCCGGGGAAGGCTTTCCGACGGGGTCGGGCGTTTGGTTTTGCATGAAATCAGTTGGTGTAGGCCGGTTTCGCGGCGGAAATCTTTTTGCCGACGGCCAACTGCATGACGTTCTGCTCGTTGCAATCAGCCCGGTCGAGCACGCCGGTGATTTCGCCCTCGTGCATCACCGCGATGCGGTCGCTGACGTTCAAGACCTCCTCCATGTCGCTGCTGATCATCAAAATGACCGTCCCCTGCCCCGCCAGTTCGCGCATCAGCCGGTAAATTTCCGCCTTCGCGCCCACGTCAATGCCCCGCGTCGGCTCGTCCAAAATCATCACCCGGGGATTCATGGCGAGCCATTTGGCCAGCACGACCTTTTGCTGGTTGCCGCCGCTCAAGTTCAGGACGAACGACTCGATGCCGGGGGTCCTGACCTTGAGGGAATCCACCTGCTGCCGCGCCACGGCGCGCTCACGTTTGCGCTGGATGAGGCCGCCGCGCGAAAGCTGTCGCAACGACGGCAGGCTGACGTTTTCGCGGACCGACATCTCGACGATGAGGCCCTCGGTACGCCGGTTTTCGGGAACGAGATAAATGCCATGGTCAATCGCACCGCGCGGCGCGTTGATGGCAATGTTATTGCCGTCCAAAATGATTTGCCTGGCCGGCGAAGGGTCCAACCCCACCAGCGCCTTTGCCATTTCGGAGCGCCCGGCGCCAACGAGACCGGCCAGCCCGAGGATTTCCCCGCGTGCCGCGTCAAAGGAAACCGTCTTGCCCGGATGCAACCGCGAGGAAACATCGCGAACCTTGAAGTAACCCGGCGCTTCCTTCGCGTCCGGCGGGACGTAGAAGCTTTTGATATCGCGCCCGACCATCAGGTTGACGAGCTTGTCATGGGTCGATTCGCCGCGGGCCAGGGCGCCGGCGTTTTTGCCGTCGCGTAAAACGATGGTACGGTCAGCGCACTCGTCGATCTCCGCGAGCCGGTGCGAAATGTAGATGACGCTCACGCCCTGTTCAGCGAGTTCGCAGACGAGTTCGAGCAGGCGCCTGGTCTCGGACAGCGTGAGGCTCGAAGTCGGCTCGTCCATGATGATCAGGCGCGCGTTCAGGGAAAGCGCCTTGGCAATTTCCACCATCTGCTGCTGTGCGATGGGCAATTGGTCCAGCCGCGTGTGAGTGGACACTGGCAGGCCGAGCCGCTGGAGCAGAGGAGCGGTGTCGTCGTGGATTTTTTTCCGGTCAATCAGGCCCAGCGCGTTGCGCGGTTCGCGGCCGAGGAAGACATTCGCCGCCACTTCGAGATTGCCGAGAACGTTGAGTTCCTGGTGGATGAACGCAATGCCACGACGGATGGCGTCGTTGACGTTCTGGATTTTGACCGGCTGGCCGTCCAGCTTGATTTCGCCGGCGTCGGGCTGGTGGATGCCGCCGAGGATTTTCATCAGGGTGGACTTGCCGGCGCCATTCTCGCCGACCAGCGCGACGACCTCGCCGCGGGTGATGTGAAAATCCACGGCGTCCAACGCCACCACGCCGGGAAATCGCTTGGAAATCCCACGCATCTCAAGCAGCGGCGCGGATGTCATGTTACTGGCCGAGGATTTTCTTCACTTCTTCCTGGTAGGCGGCGACGTTGTCTTTCTTGATGTCACGCGTGGGAATGTAAATGGTGCCGCCGGCCAGCGCGGATTTATCGCCATGCAGGTATTTATCCATGCGCGTTACGGAATCTTTTCCGAACTCGAACGGATTTTGGACGACCGTGCCGTAAATGGCACCCGACGCGATGCCGGCCAGCGTGTCGGCTTCGTCATCGAAACAGACAATTTTCACCTGGCCAATTTTCCCCGCGCCGCGAACAGCGTTCAGGATGGCCGGACCATTGTAATTCCACAAGCCGACCAGGCAGGCGATGTCGGGATATTTCACCAGCGTGTCTTCGGCATTCTTCTGCGCCCGGACGGCGTCCGTGTCGTCGGTGCGGATGTCCACAATCTGGATGTTGGACCCCGCCAACGCCTTTTTAATGCCTTCGTAACGTTCCTTGGCGTTCTCCGCGTCGCTGTGTCCGACGAACAGCATGATTTTGCCGCCGTTGGGCAGGCATTCCTTGATCATTTTTCCGGCCTCGACTCCGGCGGCGGTGTTGTCCGTGCCGATGTAGGCGACACGCTTGCTCGCGGCGGCGTCACTGTCACAACAAATCAGCAGCGTCTGCGAGGCTACCTTGTTCAAAAATTCTATCTGGTTATCCGGGTCATCCACGCTGACCGCGATACCGTCCTCACCTTTGGCGACCAGGTCATCCAGAATCTGACGTTGCGCGGCGGAACTGCCGTCCTGTGTGATGCGAAAATCCAGGTCCACGTCGCCGAGTTCCGCAGCCGCCGCCTGACAGCCGGCGCGGGCGAAGGCCCAGAAATTGGCCGCGTTGTTGCTGACAAAGGACAGCTTGAGTTTTTTCTGGGGCGCGGCGCCGGCGGCCGTTTCATTTTCCTTCTTGCTGCAACCGGAAAACATCGTTGCCACGCACAAGGCCAGGGTCAGGATACAGGTTCTTTTCATGGGCTGTTTGGGTTGATCGGTTCTTGGTTTTTCGAGGAAATTACTTCGTGGAAAATTTGTAGATCATCGTGCTCTTGTAGGTCTGCCCCGGTTTCAACTCGCACGACGGAAAATTCGGATGGTTTGGCGAATCGGGAAAATCCTGCGGTTCCATCGCAAAGGCGTCACGAAATTGATAAACCCGGCCATCCTTGCCGGTCAGCGTGCCGTCCAGAAAATTCCCGGTGTAGAACTGCATCCCCGGCGCCGTGGTGTAAACCGCCAGCACCCGGCCGGAGACCGGATCTTCCACCCGCGCGGCCAGGCCGGGCTTTCCCGGCGGATGGTTGAGCACCCAGTTGTCATCATAACCATTTGCATACTTGAGCTGCTGGTCGTCCTCCTTAATGCGTGCCCCGATGGCCATGGGCGTGCGGAAGTCAAACGGCGTGCCCGCCACCGGCTCCAATTCACCCGTGGGAATCAGCGTGCTGTCCACCGGCGTAAATCTGTCCGCGTTGATAGAAACGAGGTAACCCAGCACGTCGCCGCTGCCGTGCAGGTTGAAATACGAATGGTGTGTCAGGTTGCAGATCGTGTCTTTGTCGGTGGTCGCCTGGAAATGCAGGCGCAGCGCGTTGTCTTCGGTGACGGTATAGGTCGCAAAAACCTGAAGGTTGCCGGGAAAGCCCTCCTCGCCGTCCTTGCTGAGATAACTCAACTCCAATCGCGGGCCGCGCGGGCCGACGTCCGCCTTGACAACCTTCCAAACCCGTTTATCAAACCCTTCGGGACCGCCGTGCAAACAGTTCGGCGCGTTATTGATCGGCAGGGTGTATTCCTGACCGTCGAGCGAGAATTTTCCTTTCGCAATCCGGTTCCCATAACGCCCGATGAGCGCGCCGAAAAACGGTCCGGCTTTCGCATAGGCAGGGCTTAAATAACCGTCCAGATTGTCGAAGCCGAAAACAACGTCTCCCAGATTTCCATTTTTGTCCGCCACTTTGAGGGATTGCACGATGCCGCCATAAGTCATGATGCGCGCCTCCATGCCTTTGCCGTTGCGCAACGTATAAATCTCCACCGGCGTGCCATCCGGAGTTTTGCCGAAGGGCGCTTCCGTGATGGTCCCCTTTCCACCAACGGCTTCCTTCGGATTCGGACCGGGCTTTGACGTTGAGACGCAGCCGGTCAGGCAAATCGTTCCCAGTCCGGCCACCGCCAACACAACTAATTGCAGGTTTATTTTCATAATGGTTGTTCAATCATTTTTGTCCGTAATATGCGTTCGTTCCGTGTTTGCGAAGAAAATGTTTGTGCAATAGCGCGGATTCCATCGGTTTCGCTTTTGGATCAAGATGCAAAGTCTCACTCGCCAGCCGTGCCACAAATTCCAGGACAGCGGCATTATGAACGGCATCGCTCGCATCCTTGCCCCACGTAAACGGCCCGTGACCGGCCACCAGCACCGCCGGGTGCTGCATCGGATTCAGCCGGTTGAACGTCCCGACGATGACATGACCGGTGTTCGATTCGTAATCGTTTTTGATTTCGCGCGGCGTCAGGGCGCGCGTGCAGGGGACTTCGCCAAACCAATAATCCGCCTGGGTGGTACCGTAAGCCGGGATTTTCCTCCGCGCCTGCGCCCACGCCGTCGCATACAGACTGTGCGTATGCACCACACCGCCGATCTCCGGGAACGCGCGGTACAACACCAAATGCGTCGGCGTGTCCGAACTCGGTTTGAGCCGACCCGCAACCACCCGGCCGGTTTTGAGCGACACCACAACCATATCTTTTGGCGCCATCCGGTCATAAGGCACACCGGATGGTTTGATGACGACCAATCCCCGGGCGCGGTCAATGCCGCTGGCATTGCCCCAGGTCTGAATCACCAGCCCCTCCTTCACCAAAGCCAGGTTGGCCCGGCAAACGTCTCGCTTTAATTGATTGAGCATGGCCTTTCCATTCAATACACCAAAAGCTCATTGCGACCTATCATGTAATTTGATGACATGGGCAGTCGGAGTTCCCGATTCGAGGCGTGGTTCATCGGCCAATCATCGGCGAATGCGGTTGCGGATTTCAATCAGTTTCTTCATTACGTCATACAGATTGCCGTTCCATTCGCGCGTGCCGAAGGCGTCATGCAAGGTTTTGTAAAGCGCATACAACTCCCGGTAAACAAGGTGCGCCCTGCGGTTCGGCTGGTAAATTTTTGACTTCAAACCCGTCATCGCCTTTTGCGCCGGGGCGAAATTCCTGTGCGTTCCCGCCACCACCGCCCCGGCAATCGCTGCCCCGAGCGCACAGGTCTGCGCCGAACGCGAGACTTTCATGGGGCGGCCCGTCACGTCCGCATAAATCTGCATGGTCAGCGGACTCTTTTCCGCGATGCCACCGCAGTTGATCACCTGGTCTATCTTTACGCCGTATTCCTCGAAGCGGTTGATGATCGTCAGCGCGCCGAACGCGGTTGCTTCCACCAATGCGCGATAGATTTCCACCGGGGTCGAGTAAAGCGTCTGGCCGACGAGCAGGCCGGTCAGGCGTTGATCCACCAAAATCGTGCGGTTGCCATTATTCCAATCGAGCGCGAGCAGGCCAGACTCGCCAACCTTCAATCTGGCCGCCGCCTGGTCGAGGTCGGCATGCGACAGTGGCTTTCGACCGCCGGGTTGAACGTAATGAACCCACCAGTTGAAAATATCACCGACGGCGGACTGGCCGGCTTCGAGTCCGTAAAAACCCGGCAACACGCTGCCAGGGACGATGCCGCACAAGCCGGGAATGTCCGCCAGTTTCTCTGCGCCCGGCCATACGGCGATGTCGCAAGTACTCGTGCCGATGATCTTGACCAGCGCACCTGGCGCCACGCCGCTGCCAATTGCACCCAGATGCGCGTCAAAGGCGCCGACGGCCACGGGAATTCCCGCCGTTAAACCGGTCTGCTTCGCCCACGCCGCTGTCAAACCACCCACGGCGGAATCGACGGCGCGCACCCTTGGACAAAGACGTTTGCGCAAGGCGCCAAGCTTCGGATCGAGTTGCGACAGAAATTCCGTGTCGGGATAACCGCCCCAGACTTCGTTGAACATCGCCTTGTGCCCGGCGGCGCAGATGCCCACCGTCAATTTATCCGGGGCCTCCGTACCCGTGAGGGCGGCCGGAACGTAGTCGGCCAATTCCATCCACGAATTCGCCGCGGCAAAAACCTCCGGTGCGGTTCGCAAACAATGGAGAATCTTGCTCCAAAACCATTCGCTGGAGTACACACCGCCGCATTTGGCAAGGTATTGCGGGCGGAGGCTTCGGGCCAATTCAGTGATTTCCACCGCTTCCGCCACGCCGGTGTGGTCCTTCCAGAGCCAGGCCATCGCCGCCGGGTTGTTCGCAAAGTTTTTTTCGAAGGCGAGCGGCTGGCCGTTTTGATCCACCGGCAATGGCGTGCTGCCGGTCGTATCCACACCGATGCCGACGACCTGTACCGGCTGAAACCCCCGCACGTTTTTTTTTGCGTCGGCCAGGGCTTTTTTGATGGTGATGGCCGCGCCCTTGAGGTAATCGGCGGGATGCTGTCGTGCCAGGTGTGGGTCGCGCGCCAGAATCACGCCGGCGGTGCCGTGTTCGTAATTCCAAACCGCCGTCCCCACTTCGCGCCCGTTGGCGGTGTTGACAATCAACGCGCGAACTGAATTGGTGCCGTAATCGAGGCCGATGGTGTACTTCATGAATGCCATTTATTTCTAATCGCGCTGACAGGAAGAAATCCAGACTTATTTATCCGTCTTCGTGCCAACGGTTGTTCTTTGTTTCCAGGCAACCAGCCAGGCCGACTCTTGATTCCATTTGGCTTTAAGGCCGGATTCCTGCTCCTGCCATTCGGTTGGGGAAAGCACACGCCAGTAAACGGTGTAACGTTGATGCTGCACTTCATAAAACGGAACCAGGGTCACGTCTTCCGGCCGCCCGAGGTTCTTCGTGCGGAACGTCAACGGCTGGCGCGTGGCGCGAATGTGCTTCAGGATGGAATCATTGTCAGCCACAAATACCGGCACCGGGGCCGGCGGCCACTTCACAAATTTCGTTTGATCTTTCGCGTATGGGTCCGCCGGCATTCCGGTTGTCCCCAGTTCGCCTGCCAATACAATCGGGCCGTAAAGCACCGCGAGCAGGTTGGTCGTTCCCGGCAACGGCTCGGTGCGCAGGCTCATGGGCAGGTGGATTTTCACAACATCGCCATCATGCCATTCCCGATCCAGGGCAATGTAGGAAGCGGGCTGGCCGCTGATGGTTTGTGCCTTGCCATTGATCGAGACGCCGGGCGGAGATTCCGCCCAAGCCGGCCAGCGGATGTTCAGCGCCAGCTTTACCGGTTGCTGGCACTGGAAGGTCAGCCGCGTCGTGTCTTGATCGGGAAATTTCGTGTCCTGCCGCACCACGAGCCCTTTATCCGGCCAGGATAATTTCGAAGCGATGAACAGATTGACATAGAGTGAGTCATCCCCGTGCACATAAATGGCCTGGCCATAGCGCGAGTGGTTCTCCATGCCTGAGCCCACGCAGCACCAAAAGGAATTTTCCGGTGTCGAGTAGGTCTTGAAACCGCCGGGTTGCAACGACATGAGATAAACGAACATGCCTGTGTCCGGGTCCTGCGACGCGAGGATGTCGTTGTAGAGCGCACGTTCGTAAAAATCCATTTCACCGGCGGAGGGCGACCACTGGAACAAATGCAACGTGAGCTTGAGCATGTTGTAGGTGCAGCAGGTTTCACAGGTGGCGGCATTAAGATGACGCGCAAAGGCATTCACCGGGAAGAAATGTTCGCTGTCGCCGTTGCCGCCGATGACATAGGAACGATGCAACGCCACCCGGTCCCAGAAAAACCTGGCGACATCGGCATAGCGTGGTTGTCCGGTCAATTCATAAAGTCTTGCGGCGCCGATGGTCTTTGGGATTTGCATGTTGGAATGCAATCCGTCAAGGATATCGTCGCTGCGGGCCAGCGGATCCATGACGGCCTGGTGATAAAATTTTTCGGCCAGGTTGAGATAATTGGTGTTGCCGGTCAGCGCATAGAGATCGGCCATCGCCTCGTTCATGCCACCCTGTTCGCAGACCAGCATTTTCTGCCATTGCGCCCCGGTCAGGTTTTTCGTCGTGGCGGCCACCCAGTCCGCAAAATTCGTGGCCACGTCCAAAGCCTTCGCGCTGCCGCAAAAACGGTACGCATCAATCAATCCGGCGAACTCCTTGTGAATCGTGTACCATGGCACCCAGGCGCCATTGAGGTTAAAATCCTGGGAACGAATTTCACCGCGCGCGACTTGGGCGAATATTCCTTTGCCATCCGGAATGGCGGCCACGTAACCATCACCGTTGGCTGTCTGGCATTCGGCGAGTTGGGCCACGGTGTAATTCACGCGATCCAGAAATTCAGGATTGCCGGTATCTTGATACATCCGTGAACAGGCCGAGAGATAATGGCCGAGGGTGTGGCCGGCAATGCCTTGCGATTCCCAGCCTCCATATTTATCGGCTTTCGGTTTCAAACCGGCCTCCGAGCGAAACCCGCTCAACAGCCGGTCCGGCTCCAGGCGGAGGAGATATTTTGCGTCCAATTCCATCGCCTGCCGAAACGGCCCGGCAAGCAGCCGAACGTCCCGGGGCGGGAACTGTTGCAGCGGCAAATCAATCGCCGCCGCCCTGCCGCCACCGGCGCCACCGGCCATCATCACCGACGCCAGGAAAATGGAAATGGTTTGGATCTTCATAGGCTGACGCCGCGCCTGCCACTGGCATTGACCACCAGAGTGTGAATGGTCCTTGTTGCGCAATCAAGCCCGGGGGCGCATTGGGCTGTCACCGGAGAATGACAAATCAATCGGCTGGGATGGTCATGACAAAAGTTATGAAGCCAATCCTTTTCGCAAGCCATAATAGATTTCATTCCAGTTCAGCTCTTTCTTGAATTGTCTGAGGGTGGTGTCGCGGTCGATAATCGCCAGTTCCACACCCGCCATGCCGGCAAAGTCCTCCAACATCTCCGTGGTCACCGCCTGACTGAAACCGGTGTGATGCGCGCCGCCGGCATAAATCCACGCCGTGACGGCGGTGCGAAAATCAGGTTGGGGAATCCAAAGGGCGCGCGCCACCGGCAATTGGGGCAACGGTTTTTCAGGCGAAACTACGTCCACTTCGTTGACCAGCAAGCGAAACCGGTTTCCCATATCCATCATGGCCGCGTTGAGTCCGGGTCCGGGCGGCGTGTCAAAAACCAGCCTTACCGGATCAGCCTTGCCGCCGATCCCGAGCGGATGCACTTCCAACGACGGTTTGTCTTTGGCAATACTCGGACAGATTTCCAGCATGTGCGCCCCAAGCACCTTGGTGCTCCCGGCGTTCAAATGGTAGGTGTAATCCTCCATGAACGAGGTGCCGCCCTTCAAGCCCAGGGACATGACTTTCATGGCGCGGACCAGCGCACAGGTCTTCCAATCGCCTTCCGCCCCGAATCCATAACCGTCCGCCATCAATCGCTGGGCGGCCACACCCGGCAACTGCGCCAGCCCGTGCAAATCCTCGAAGGTGGTGGTAAATCCCTTGAAACCGCCTTCCTGCAAAAAGGCGCGCAAGGCAATTTCAATCCGGGCCGCTTCGCGCAGGGACTCCCGCCGGGGGCCGTTTTTGCGAAGTTCGGGCGCGACGACATAACCGGCTTCGTATTCCTTGAGCAGCGCATTGATTTGCCCGTCCGTCGCGGCCTTGAGGTGTCTCCCCAAATCCCCGACACCATAGCCGTTGACCGCGTAGCCAAACTTGATTTGCGCCGCGACCTTGTCCCCTTCCGTAACCGCCACCTCGCGCATGTTGTCACCGAAGCGGCAAAATTTTGCGCCTTGCCAGTCGTCCCAGGCGGCTGCGGCCCGGCACCACGCGCCCACCTGCCTTTGGACCTCTGCGTCATGCCAATGGCCGACAACCACCTTCCGGTCCAATCGCATCCGGCTCATGATAAAGCCGTGTTCACGGTCCCCATGCGCAGCCTGGTTCAGATTCATGAAATCCATGTCAATGGAGGACCACGGAAGTTCATGGTTATGCTGGGTATGCAGATGCAGGACCGGCTTGCGCAGCACTTTCAGGCCGTTGATCCACATCTTGGAGGGTGAAAACGTATGGCACCAGGTCACCAGCCCGAGGCAGGGGGACGTTCGATTTGCCTCTTCACAAAGCGCAAACACCTCCTCCGGCGATTTGACGACCGGCTTAAAAACCACCTTGACCGGAATCGCGTCAGCATCGTCCAGCGCCTTGGAGATCTCCCGGGAATGGGCAGCGACCTGTTTAAGCGTTTCCGGCCCGTAAAGATGCTGGCTGCCAGTTACAAACCAAATTTCAAGCCGTCTCAAATCAGTCATGTCTATACCCCAACATCCAGTTATTCAACAAACCAGCACTTGGGGTTCCGGCAAGCGGGAAACACCCACGCGGCGAACGCACTTTCAACCAGCATCTCTCAATGCCGGTTGGGCGTCTGCCCCAAATGTTTTGCTGCTCCGACAACCGGCAAAACTGCACGGTTCCGGACAGCGGCAGGGTCAGCTGATAATTGCCGCCCGAAGCCGTCATCACTCCGCTCCGCCCGGTCACCGCCTCGACGAGGCGTTTGCCCCCGGCTGCCCAAGTGAGCAAAGGCGGTTGTAGTTGCGGTTTCTACGGTTGTCAGAAAACAAAAGTTGGTTCGTTAGCACCATTGCCGCCGCCAATGACCCTGACGGTCGTGGGTGAAGCCGGATTATAGATGTCGCTCCAGTTTCTCCAGGCGACATGGCCGTCTAAAAAGCAGGCCGTTAGCTCCGGCCGGCTGGCTGGCATTCAAATGACTGGTACGGAGACGGAAGTTTGCAGGCCCACTGCCAATCGTAATATGGCTAAAGTTTCCTGCTGGATCTCTGGCAATCACGTCTGTACACACGGTACACTTGGAAGGGGAACCTTGATTGACCGCGATAGCTACTAATGCTACTAATGGCCGGCGTTCCCAAAATATTCGTTTGCCAATACGGCTGTTCCGGTCTGCCCGCCGGCGTTCGCACCGGAGCCGGGCAGGAACCAGATATAACCGACAATGCGATATTCACTTTGAAACCCGGGATTGGAGCCCGGTGCGCCGGCCACACCAAAGTTCCAGTAAGCATCCACATTGGCGGTCGCATTGGCCGGGTCGTAAAAGATGTTTCGCGTCGCGCCATTCTCGATCATATTGGTGGTGAACAGAGCGGAGATGTCCCAAGGCCAGATACCATAAACCCCTCGATTAGGGAGGAGTGCCGGTTCCGTATGGCGGATATCCCAAATCGGGCAGTTTATTGTTGTTGTCATCGGCAAGAATCAACAAGGCCGTTCCCAACTCGTGTTCATTGTTGGCGCAGGATATTCGGAGCGCCCGAGCCTTGGCGGCGCTCAAGGCCGGTAATAACAGCGCCGCCAGGATGGCAATGATGGCGATGACTACGAGAAGTTCGATCAGAGTGAACGCGTTCAGGTGTTGTCTGGAGGGAAAGAACATTCTTTGCGGTTTTGGTTCTTCAAAAATCGCCGCGTGGGGTTCCGGCAAGCGGGAAACACCCACGCGGCGAACTTACGCCCAACAATCAGCTATCCATGTCGTTGTCGAGCGCTTGCCCCAATTATTTTCCTAGAGCGACAACCGGTAAAACTGCACGGTTCCGGATATCGGCAGGGTCAACTGGTAGTTGCCACCTGACGTCGTCAACGCCCCGCTGGGCATGGCCACTGCCGTCCACGAGGCGCCAGCCCCCAGGGCCGGGCTGGCCTGCAAAGTGACCAGCGCAGAGGCCGTCGGCCATTTGATTACCAGGTTGCTGCCCGACTGGGTCACGCTCAACGACACGGGCGCGAGGCTGGTGCCCCTGAGCTGGTTCGGTCCCAAGGCAGTGTCAGCCGCGATTTGCGATGCCGTCAGCCTGCCGTTGTAAATGCGGAACTCATCAATGGAGCCGTTAAAGCCCGGGTCCGTGCCATAGAGTGAGGCTCCGAGGTAGTTGACTGGATCTGCGCCCAGCACAGTTTTCAGCGTGCTCATATTCGCATAACCCAACTGCGAAGCCATCGGATCACTCAGAGGATTAAACATACCGATGCTCGCGACCTGAATCCCGTTGGTGTAAACCGCCATGGCTCCAGAGTACGGGCTGTAAACCGCCGTAATCTGCAAGTTACCCTCGCCATCCAGCGGGTTGCCTATGACTGCATCCTGTTCGCAACCTACGATTGCCCCGCCGGTGTTACCGGGAAGTCCGCCACCAAAGGTCGCCTGCGCCGTCGCACCCCCCGTGTGTGGCGTGAAGGTAATGTAATTACCGCCCAACCCGTATGTGCCGGAGAGAGGATCCGTATCCGAGAAACCAAAGGAGTACAGACACTCCCAATTGTTGCTGGTGCTGGCATTGACATTGGCCCAGGCTTCAACCGTCATCTGAGTCATATTACTGACGAGTCCTGCCGGCAATGACACATAGCTGGCGACACCGTCAGCCAAAATCACGTTGTTGGTGGCACCACTCAAAACCACCTGCCCCGACCCGTTAAAGACCGCCGGGCCCATCAAGGTGCCATTCGCTCCACCGACAGAATCCGAGGCCGTGGTCCCCGAGCTTTCGTTGAAGCTGTAGCGATGGACCAAAGTCGCGCTAACCGGCGTGACCGTGACCGTGACCGTGTTGGTACTGGTAAAAGTTCCGAGCGTGGCGGACAAGGTCGCGCTTCCCTGAGCCATGGCTCTGACAATACCGTTGGAGTCCACGGTCGCCACACCGGGATTACTCGACGTAAAGACCACCGAACCGGGCAGCGTGGTTGGATTTACACCCGGCTCCTGCGAACTCACCAGCACTCCGCTGACGGAGGGGTAATCTCCCAGGAGCGCTGCCCGCTGAAACGCGCCCACTGGCAGACTGCCAAGCGCCAACGGTGCAAAGTACACCCGTTGCAGAGAGCCACCCAAAGCAACGGAAGTAACAAGCGTATGGGTGCCATCATCGGTAATGACCAGGTCATTGGTGTCCAGCGCCTTGCCGTAGGGCCGCAGAATGCCCCTTCCAATCCAGTCATAAACGGTTCCGGGATTTTCGCCCGCGGTGCCTGAATTCGTCCAGCCCGTCGGCAGCGACAAAGTGCCGCCGCCGATAGTGATGGATCTGGCCAGATCACTCAGGATACCGCCATTGTCCATGTTGACATACCCTCCGGCGCTCATAGAGAACCTGGCTGTGTCGTAAATGTTCATGTGCCCGCCCAACCACAGACCCGAACCATTGGTCATCACGGCCAGCGAATTGCCATACATATTCAGCGTCACGTACGGCCCGCCCAGCCACCACCATTCGTCACCAAGAGCGAGCGCGGCCCCGCCGTCACACTTAAGCAAAGACCCGTTGTACATGTTGATCACACTGCGATTGCCAGGAGTGGGATCAAATTGCACGGGGGCCATCACCCAGTCGTAACTCAGAGCCCCATGCATATTGAGAGTGACTCCAAACTCCGGACCGTAAAGGGTATTCCATGGCCCGTGAACCGCAGGATACTCCGTATGGACACCAGGGCTTTCCACTTCGCCGTTGCTGATCGTCATCGAGGACGAGCCATTGGCGGCATCGAGAAACACGTTGCCAGTCTCCGCCGTGAGTCCCGCCCCCGAGGGCGGCACACCTACGGGAGTCCAGTTGTTCGGGTTCCCCCAGAGTCCATCTCCACCGAGACCGGACCAGTGGGAATCCTGGGCCGACACGGTCTGAACCAAACATGCCATCAAGGCAATGATCGTTACATAACACAGTTTTTGTAGTTTCATATATTTGAGCAGTTGGGTTTGCAGTTGATCAGTTGTCAGAAAATAAAAGTCGGCGAGTTGCCGCCGCCGCCAAAGACCCGGTCCGAAGCGGCATGAACTGGATCATATATGTCACTCCATTTCCGCCAGGTGACATGGCCGTCCAGGAACAGGTTGTTGGCGCCGACGGGTTGGCTGCCGTCCAAATGACTGGTGCGTTGAACAATGCTCGAAGGAAGCCCGCCGACGGAAATTTTACTGAAACTCTTAGTGACCGGATCTCGGGCGATTACGTCCACGCATGCGGTGCACTTGGACGGGGAACCCTGATTTGCCAAATAATTAGCAAGAGCCGGCACTCCCAGGATATTGGTTTGCCAATAGGGCTGCTCCAATCTGCTGCCCCCGGCATTCGCGCCGGAGCCGGGCAAGAGCCAAACATAACCGGTAATGCGAAATGCGCTTTGAGAGCCGGGATCGGAGTCGGGAGCCCCCGCCACACCGAAATTCCATACGTGATCATCATTGAAAGCGGCGTTGCCCGGGTCGAAAAACACCTTCCGGGTTGCTCCATCCTGCAATCATGTTGGTGGTAAATGTGGATGAGATGTCCCAAGGCCATCGTCCATAGACGGAAGTGGCGGGAGGATTCAGTGTGCCCGGAATGGCGGTTCCATATGGCTGATAGTGTAAATCGGGCAGCAGGTTGTTATTATCATCGGCCAGAATCAGCAGGGCGACACCCAGTTCATGTTGATTGTTGGCGCAGGAGATCCGCAACGCCCTTTCCTTGGCTGCCCCCAACGCCGGTAACAACAGCGCGGCCAGAATGGCAATGATGGCAATGACCACCAGGAGTTCGATCAACGTAAACGCTCTCGAATCTTTGTTTGGCAAAAAAAGACATTTTTGAATTCGGCTGATTGATAATCGAATTTATCTTTGCTGTAACACAGGGGCAACGCCACTTTGCGGAAAAGAATCGCCATTTCGCGAACGCCAGTCCCCTAACTCCGACGAACCGTAAGTCTTGCGGTAGGCGAGCGGGCTGATCCCTTTGCCGGCCCGGAAATAGCGGGCAATATGCCGCATATCGGCAAAACCGAGCAGGTCCGCAATCTGCGTCACGGGCAGGTCCGTTTCGACCAGCAGTTGGGCGATCTGATCGGTGCGCACGCGCCGGATTTCATCCAGCACGGATCGGCCCAGCAGTTTGCGGAACCGGTTTTCCAGCATGCGTCGTGACAGCCCGGCGAAACCGGCAACTTCAGCCACGGAAACACCGCAGTGGCGCGCCTGATCCCGGATGAATCGCAACGCCTTGGCCAGATACAAATCATCCGCCGCCACAAAATCTGTGGAGCGGCGCGCGGCCACATGTGCCGCCGCCGCCATGATGCGCGGGGGAACGGTGTATGATTTTTGCATCAACCCGTTCAGGGCATGCGCGGCATCATAACCGGCGCGCTCAAAATTGATGGCGATGCTCGACATCGGCGGGTCGGTCAGCCCGCAAACGACTTCATCGTTGTCGGCCCCGACGACGCCCACCAGGTCCGGCACGGTCTGGCCCGTCAGCTTGCAGACTTCCATGACGCGCTGGCCACAATCGTCGTTGCAAGCCATCACGCCGACCGGTTTGGGCAGCGCCTTCAGCCAGTTGGCGAGTGAGCGCCAGTCCTTCGACCAATCCCTCCCCGACATGGACAACCGATATTGCGCCGGATTTTCAAAACCCGCCGCCCGGATTCGTTGGCAGAAACTTTTCCGGCGAATGTCCGACCAGGTGGTGTTCTCCAGTGAAGTCTTTTCGTAGCCGCAGAAGGCAAAATGTTTGAAGCCGCAGTCCAACAAATGCTCCGCTCCCAGCCGGCCGATCGCTTCCGAATCGGTCACCACATTGACCATGCCGCGGATTTCGGTCTTGCGGTGCCCCACCACCACGGTCGGCAGTCCGTAAGCCACGATCTCCTGCGCCTGTTCCGTGTCGCGCAGGATAATCCCGTCGGCGTCGCCGGTTTCGAGCAGAGGCTGGGCTTTTTCCAATCCGGCGGGTTCCCAGGAAAAAGACCAAGGTCCATGATGGCGGGAATAATCCGCAATCCCCCGCAACAGCGCGCGCCCGGAGGCGCGCGAAGACTCAATCAACAGAATGACTTTCGGCACGCGCGGCATTTGTGTCCCCCGCACTGAGCCAACCCAAGGCTTTACGACCCGGCAGGACCTCGACTCGGGGGTTACATGTTCATATACGCCTTTCGGCTCCCAAACCCGACAAGGCTTTATTGCCTGCCGAGAAGGTCGAACTCTTCCCACGTCGTAAATATAGTTCCATCACGCATTGTGTGTTTCGAACCTGTTCAGAATCAAGACTATCGGCTGAACAGGCATTCCGGGGCGGTCTTCCGCCGGTTTCAGTCTGGGGTTACACCGGTGGAGGGATGGGAGGCTTGCGGCACCGTCTCGATCAACGCTGTGGCTTCACCTAACAGAATGCGGGCGAAGACCCAATCGAACCAGAAACCATGCTCGGCGCTGCCAGGATCCAAATCACCGTCGAATTTGGCTTCGATGCTTTTCCGGCCTTGCGTCAATTGAGTGGTGGCCTCCTGATTTTGGCCAAGTTGATGGCACGACATGGCGAGAATCACCCGGGCAGTGGCGACCCGTGGCGGATTGTCGCCGGGATAAGCCAGGCAACGTCGGCACCATTCTTCCGCCCGGGCATAATTGCCCTGGCGATATTCCATGAGCGCCAACGAGATGGAACCCCAGGCAGCTTGAAAGACGGTTTCGGCGTTCGTATTGTCGGGGGTAACACTGCTGAAGGATTTTGCCGCCAATTCTGCCAGGGGTGTCAACGCGCTCATGGTTTTTGGGTCCGCGGGCAGGAGCAGGCCGATCTTGACCACACGTTCCGCAGCCACCGAATGCGAGGTGCCGGCGAATCGGGCCATGGCTTCCTGACGGAAACGGTCATAACCTTTCACATCGCCGAGTTCGATTAATGCCGGACCGAGCCGGAGATAATCCAGTGATGCCATGTCCCACTCCTCAAATTTGTTGATCCGCAACAGCACGCCAAAACGGCTGGCGGCTTCCTGCCAGCGGCCCTGCAACGCGCACCACTCGCCGACGGCGCGGTACACCCGCGCGGCTTCCAGGGAGGGTTGAGTCGGGGCATAACCGTTCAAAAGATTGTCCGCTTCCTCAAAAGCGTTCTGACTCACCCGCACGGCGGCCAGGGTGAGCTTCTCCCGGATTTCGGCTTGCCGGCGCAATTCGGCTTCGTTGGCCCGCGCCCGCTCGGCTTCCTGACGAAGAAGGTATTGTTGTTCCTCGGCGGCAACCGCTTCCCGGCGGGCAGCCCGTTCCATGAAGAACAGCCAGGTGGCCGTTCCCAATCCGATGAGCAACGCTGCCGCCACCGCCGCGCCGGAAGCAAAAAGGATTTTGTTCCGGCGAACCAGTTTTTGAAACCGGTAGAGCCGGCTGGGCGGACGGGCGATGACCGGTTCATTGTTGAGGTTTCGCTGAACGTCCATCGCCAATCCATTGGCTGTTTCGTAACGCCGCCGGCGGTCCTTGTCCAAACACTTCATCACGATCCAGTCCAGATCACCCCGCAGCAGGGAAATCAACTTGGGCGCCTCGGCGTGGCGCTGTACGGCGGTCGCCGTCAATTCCGTGCGCTGCAACGTGGTCAGCATGGTGGAGGGCCGTTGCGGCTCCTTTTCCCGCAAGGTCCGGCGCATTTCGTCCAGGCCGGATTGCAGCAGCATTTTCGCGTCAAACGGCGTCCGACCGGTGAGCAACTCGTAAAGCAGTACACCCAGACTGTAGATGTCCGTGCGCGTGTCAATGTCCAGTCCGCTCATCTCCGCCTGCTCCGGACTCATGTAGGCCGGCGTGCCGATGATTTGTTCGTAGGCGGTGAACAGGGTCTGCTCGGTCAGTTTGCCTTCGATAGCCTTGGCGATGCCGAAATCAATCACTTTCGGCACCGGCACGCCGTCGTGGAGCGTCACCAGAACGTTCGACGGCTTGATATCGCGATGAATGATTCCCTTCTGGTGCGCGTGCTGAATCGCGTGACAAATCTGGACGAACAAATCGAGCCGTTGGCGGGTGTCGAGATGGTTCTGGTCGCAGTAGTCCGTAATTTTGACGCCACGCACCAGTTCCATCACAAAGTAAGGCCGCCCGGTTTCCGTCGCGCCCGCATCCAGCACCCGGGCAATGTTCGGATGGTCCATCATCGCCAGCGCCTGCCGCTCGGCTTCGAAGCGGGCGATGACGTTCCGGGTGTCCATGCCGAGCTTGATGATTTTGAAGGCAACCCGGCGGAGGACCGGCTTCTCCTGCTCGGCCATATAGACCACGCCGCAGCCGCCTTCGCCGATTTTTTGCAGCAGCTTGTAACGGTTAATCCGGCTGCCCGGACCTTCGGCCGGCACGGACTTTTCCGCCGGGATTCCGGTTCCCGCGGAACCTGTGCCGGCGGTCGACTGCCCGGCACCCGGCGACGGCGTATGGTCGAAGGGAGCGATATCGCTGAAGAATTTATCGGCGTCGGCTTGCGCGGAAAGCAGCGCTTCGACCCGGGCACGGAGATCGGCATCATTGGCGCACGCCTCGTCGAGAAATGTTCGGCGGGCAGCCGGATTGGCGAGCTGACGCGCCGCGTCAAACAAGGCCTCAATCTGCTCGGTTGTCTTCGTCATGCGCTTCGTGGTTATAATTTATTGTGCCAAAAGTTTCCGGGAACACCAAAGGCATGCGAAGATTCACCGGCTGCGAATCCGTCCGGTCTCAAGCCCGGTTGCGGATGTTTTCAAACAGCCAGGCCTTCGCAAAGGCCCACTGCCGCTCAATCGTGCGTTCGCTGACTCCCAGAATCTTGGCCACTTCCTGGTTCGTCAGGCCACCAAAAAATTTAAGGATGACAATCCGCGCCTTTTCCGCATCCTCGGTTTCCAGACGTTCCAGCGCCTCGTCCATCAGCAGGATTTTGTCGTCGGGCGTCGTGGCCGCCAGGTTCAATTCGTCAATGTCCACGCGCAACTGGCCGCCGCCGTGTTTCAGCCGCGATTTACGCCGCGCGTTGCCAATCAGGATGTGCCGCATCGCCTTGGCGGCAGCGCTGAAAAAATGGACGCGGTTTTCCCAGGTGCGATTGCCGGCGCCCACCATGCGGAGCCAGGCTTCATGCACCAATGCCGTGGCCTGCAACGTCTGGCCGGGAGCCGCCTGGGCCATGTGCGATGCGGCCAGACGGCGCAGTTCGCTATAGACCAGCGGCAATAAATCCTCCGCCGTCTGGCCGCCGCGTTTCATGGTTTGCAACATCCGGGTGATGTCGCTGGTGATTTCGTCGGGCATGGGCAGAAAATTCAAGGTGCAAGCGAACGGCAATCCGCTTTCTTTAAAATAAACACCACCCGGGCTGAATCGTCAATGTGAAGCAGTTTGTCGGATCGGGGAAGGTCTCACCAGTCGCATTTATCCGGGGTTTTTCCGGTTGATTACCAGCCCGGCGTTCGTATCCCGGCGCTGCGGCAAGACAGCCAGCATGGAATATCCATGCGGTTGGACATTGTAAAAATGGCAACTGAACCCACTTTCAGTATAACAAAAGAGGCAGACCCAAGTCTGCCTCTCTGAAACAAATAACCTGTAAAAGACTGTCAGGAAACCAACCGGCGGCGCAGCAACAGCGCCAAGCCGCTTAATCCAAGCAGTGCCACACTGGCCGGTTCGGGAACGGCCGTTATAACGGAATAGCCGGGGTCGCTGAGCAAATCAATGCTGACATTGCCCACGACTCCGTTTCCCTCGAGGATGCCTCTCGTAGTCATGTCGGCTACCTGGGCGGTGGCGTCGCCAGCCACAATCAACCTGCCTCCAGCGATATCAATGAGTCGGGTGGCATCTGTGGATAACGGGCTGCCCCACACACCGGCAGTAGGCGTACCATCAAGCAGAGCGGTATTGGCCGTTACCGTCCCGCCAAAAATATTCAGGTGCCCCCCCACCGCCAGGTACTTCGTGGTCATCTGGGAATTACCGTACAGGTTCACCGCCACATTCGGTCCGCCGTTAAACCAAAACATGTCCCCGATAAAAATGCTATCCCCCGTGGTCAATGAGGAGTTGCCGTACATGTTAACGACAGAAGGGTTTTGCGACATATCGCCGACCGGAGCAAAGCCAAACCCGGTGCTCACCGTACCGTAGATGTTGAGAGTTTCGCCCCATTCCGGGCCGAAAAGCTGGTCAGTGGCCTGTACCAAATCCGATGCTCCGATGGTTATCGGCGTCGGGGTCACGGTTGGATAACCAGTACCAATATAAATATCAGTGCTGGGTCCGGGTACTACCCCACCCACCCAGTTGGCCCCCTGACTCCAGGTTGTGCCATCACCGGCGCCATTCCAGTTATAGGTTTGGCCCGAAACACTGCCGGCCAAACATACTGACAAAGTAATCCCAGCCAAGTAATAGAGTTGTTTGTACGTCTTCTTCATATGTGTTGCTTTTGTTGTTTTACTTTAGAGTTAACTAACTTTACAGGATTTTCGGGTACAAAAGCAACGCCACTTTGCGTATAAGAATCGCCAAAATCCGTCTCCGTCGGGTGCTGCGCTCTAAATTTCCCGCCCTTTTCCACTTCGGGCGGGATCGAGCTGCCCGACGCGATCAGGTCCGTTTAAAACCCATCCGAGGCATCTGAGGGAAGTGACTGACGCTTTTCTTCCAGTTTACGCCAGTCGATTTCCGGCCAGGCGTTCGTGTCCCAGCCCAGCGGCAGGACAGCCAGCATGGAATATCCGTGCTGCTGGCCATTGTAAAAATGGCAACTGAACCAATCGGCGCCGTTTTCGGAATAAATGCCCGATTGGCCGGGACCGATGAACGGCCCGCTGGAACCCAAAAAAGAACTGCCGCCGCCCGTAATCAAGTCCGCCCCGTCCTTGTCCAGGTAAGGGCCGGTAATTTGCCGGCTGCGCCCGACACGGATTTCGTACGTGCTGTTCGTGCCGCGGCAGCACAACCCCCAGTTCACAAACAGATAGTAATAATCGTCGTGGTGATAAACATACGACGCCTCGATGGAATCGTTGAAGGCGAGCGAATAAATCAGCGAATTTGTGGCGATGCGCTGGCCGGTTTCAGGATCAAGCTGGACCATTTTGATGCCGCTCCAAAACGAGCCGAAGGTGAGCCAGAGATGGCCGCTGGCGTCCAGGGAAGCCGCTGGATCAATTGCGTTGAAATCATCCTTGCTGGTCGATTGCACCACGAGCCCCTGATCGGACCATTTAAATTTGGGATCAGCGGGGTCAAGGGTTGGGTTGGTCGCCAGCCCGATGGCTGAATCATTTCTGCCAAAGGACGAAACCGCGTAGTAAAGCAAATAGCGATCACCGAGATGAATAATGTCCGGCGCCCAATAATAGATCCAATGATTCCGCGGCACCGCCTTGGCCGTCCACGCCGGCGCATTGGTAAAAACGGACGGCCCGTGTTCCCACCTTACCATATCCTTTGAATGATAAGAGGGAATACCCCGACCGGTGTAAAACAACCAATACTCGTCCTTGCATTTGGTGATGGCGGACGGATCGTGGACGCGCACTTCACGGTTGCCCAGCATCGCGGGCGTCACCGGGACGGCGTTGGATTGAGTCTGCGCCTGGCCGGTTGTTGTCAGAAACAAAATCCCGGCCACCGGCAGGAGTGCGGTGATTACCCCTCTGATACCTGCAAGATGGCGCCGGGCAAGTTTCATAAGCAATAGATTGGAGCAATCGCTATTGAATCAAACGGAAAAATTCAGACATTGGCGATTCCGGCACCTGAATCGGTGCGGACTGATTGTTGTTGGTCCTCCACGGTCCCGCGAGGTTTGTGGCCTCCAGCAACGTGGCATTGGTAGCCGTCCAATAGACCAGGTTTTCGTCCGGGTAGCGGGCCACGCCCAACTGCAACGGACCGCCGGGCGACGAGGCCACAGCAAAGAAAGCGTTCGTGCTGGTGTTTAACTGGCCATTGACCGGGTTGCTCAAGGCGACGCGGAAGAAGGTACCGGGTTGAAGGATACCGGACGGCAACGAAATGATCTGGTTGGTCTGACCGGGCACAAACTGGAGTGTGCCGTTGGTCACCACCGAGCCATCCGCCGCTTCAACCGTGAAACCCACCGAGACGCCATTGGTGATGAAGGAACTGAGATCAACCGGAATGCCGCCGGACGACGGGTCGAGATAATTCAAGTTGGTGCCGGCGCCCAGCCCCACCCGGACAGGTGAGGTTGGCGGCGTTTGGAACCGGATGACCGAAAGCGAATCGGCGGGCAGGGTGTAAGTAAAATTCGTGGCGGCGTTGGAAATGACGCTGTTCACCGGATAGACATTGGTCGGATTCGCCAGAGAATTTTCGGCCAGCGGATTGGCCGAGGTCAATTGCTCCAGGCCGGCTTGCGGCGCCACCGACGAAAGTCCGTTCAGGTTGAACGTGGTGGTAATCGGATTGGCCGTGACGTTCACCCCTTTGAGAACAATCTGGCCGCTGGCGGCGGCGTAGCTGGCCGAGGCGTAAAGCGGCAGCACGGCGGGATAACTCGCGTCCAACGTCAGCGTGTTGTTGACGTAACATTGAATCCGCAGGCCGGTCAGCACGATGCGCAGGTCGTACCATGTGCCGGTCTGAACCGAGCCGGCAACGCCTTGGCCGATGATGGATTTGGTGCCGTTGACCATCTGCTCGATGGCAGTCTGGGTGTTGTTCCAGCCACCGACGTTGAACCACGTCCAGTTGTTGTCGTTGAGCCAGTTGAACAGGATGAGAAATCCTTCGCTGCCGCTTACTTTCCGGGCGCGGACGGAGATGGTGTAATTGGCCCAGTTGGTATTGCCGGTGGTCGAGCGGCAATCGGTGGTGATGGCGGTCTGTTGGTAAACCCCGCCACTCGTGTTCCAGGTGCCGTTGTAAACCCGCCAGCCGGACGCGCCGGAACTGAAATCACTTTGGTAAAGCGTCACACCATTGCTCGTGACGACAACATTGCTGTATTGCACGGAGGTATTCCAGGAACCGAGACCCACGGCGCCATACGGGCTGTTTGTCGCGCTGCCGGTAAAAGCGATGGCCAGTGGCAGCACCGTGTCGCCGCGATTCACGGAGAATATCTTTTGCACATGGTAGGAAGGCGTGCCGTAAACCTGCGAACCATTGAAATAAATCAAATCGGGGTTCCAATTCTTGTTGTTCAAATTGGCGAAGAGCGGCGCATAGGAGGCCATGGCAACAATGTCCGCATTGCGCTCCAGGCCGGTCATGAAGGCGGCTTCACCCAGCGCGCCGATGAGGTTCCCATTGCCGGCGCCGGTGGTCGCGGCATATTCGCCGACATAAATCTTCGGTCCGCTGCGGCTGTAGCTGTCATATTTCGTGGCGTTGGCCATGAAGAACGTCGGATCCGAATAATAGTGTTCGTCGCTGATTTCCACCGGGCGCGAAGTGGGCAGCCCACCCCAGTTATCGGCGATGATGTGCATGTCCGGGTAACTGGCTTTAATCGCATCGTAAAAGAGCGTGTAACGATCGTTGTAGGCGGAGCCGCCATTTTCATTGCCAATCTCCATGTATTTCAAATTGAACGGCGCGGGATGACCGGCGGCGGTCCGCATCGCTCCCCAGGTTGAGTTGGTCGGTCCGTTGGCATACTGAATCGCATCCAAAGCGTCCTGCACGTATGGTCCCATTTGGGCCAAGGGCACCGAATCACCGACGGAAAAGACATCCATGCCGCAATTGATCACAAACAATGGTTGCGCGCCGATGTCCTCGCACATTTGAAGGTATTCATAATAACCCTGGCCGTTATCCACATAATAACCCCAGAGATTATTCTGGTACCGGCGGTCTCCCATCGGGCCGACGGTGCGTTTCCATGCATACATATTGGTGAGAGAATTGCCATTGACCCAACTGCCACCCGGAAAACGCATAAACGATGGCTGAAGATTCACGAGCAGGTTCATCAGATCCGGCCGCATACCATTCGGGCGATTGTCGAATGTCTGTTGGGGAAAGAGCGAAACGACGTCCAGCCAAACCGATCCCGGCTGGGCAATCACCAGCGCCAGCCGCCCGGCGGTATCGCTGCTGTTCGGAACCAGCGTCAGCGAGCAATACTGCCAGTTCGTCGTCAGGCCGGTAACGGTTCCCTCCGCATAGATCTGGCTGCCATTCGCGCTCTCCAGGCCGGCGGTGAGCGCACCGGTGAAGCCACTGGAACATCGCGCGTAGAAACCGAGCTGGTACGTCTGGCCGACTTGGAAATGCATACCCCAATAACCGCCGTTGGCAAACCCGACGCCGCCGGAGCCGGAGGAAAAGCTCAGTTTGGCGGAATACAGATTGCTGGCACTCAACGGCATCGAAGAATCAACGCTCAAAGTCCCAACCGCGCTGCCGGTCGTGAGGAACTGCCAGCCGGTGCCGAGGCTCGGTGCCTCAAAGTTGCGGTTGGACACCATCTCCGCGTAAATCCCGCCATCGCCCGCGCTGTTGATTTCCTCAAAAAAAATGCCGAAGAGATTGGAACTGATTTGGGCGCCGGGCTGATTTGCCTGAATCGTCAGCGTGGCATTCGTCTGCGCTTGAGTCGCAAGCCCGCCCACAGCCATTGTCAGAACGATCCAGATTTGAAAAGCCGCCAACATCTTCGGAACTGAGTTTTCTTTTCTCATAAAAGAGGAAGGTTCACCGCAATTCGTTCGATGTCATCTGACCAGACGGATAAAGGTCGTGTTGTTGGTTGCCGGCAAGGTCAGCCGCCATTGATTGCTGCTGAGCGTCGGTGAACCATTGACCGGGGACCACACGGCGTTTGCGCCCAAAGCCGGACTGGACTGAGCAGTAAAGCCGATGCCGTAGGACGGCCAGGTCAACGTAAGGTTCGGGGCGACAGCGGATATGTTCAGGTTGATCGGCAGGGCAAGAACATTTGGCCCGGAGAGACCATTCGCAGCAAGTTGTGCCGGCGTCAGGCGCCCGTCATAAATGCGAAACTCGTCGATCGTCGCGTTGAGCCAGGCGTCGGTGCCAAACAACGAGCGGCCAATGAATGACCATGCCGTGCTGACGCTGTTCAACGGCGGGGTCGCGCTGGTGACCGCGCTGACAAGTACTCCATTCGTGTAAATCGCATTGTAACCGTTTGCCGGATCCAGGATGCAATCCACCTGTAACGCGAGGTTATCAAAGATTCCCGGCGTGCTGAGGTTCAACGTGCCGGCGGTCGTGGCCAGCCCCAACTGCGCGGTGTTGGCAATCGTGTGCGGGCTGAAGGACAGGAAATTCTGGCCCGTCGAGTTGGAGATGTCGCCAAAGTTGAAAACCTGTGCCCCATTTCCATCGGCCCCAAAGTCGGCCCAGAATTCGATTGTGGCGGCGGAAGAGCCGGAAACCAACCCACCGGGCAGATTCACGTAATCACCGGAGGCGCCGGTGAGCTGCAGGGCGTTGTTCGTGATCGTCGCATTGCCCGCCAACAGCCCATGCGCCATGCCGATGGAATCCCAGGCGTTTGAGGTGCTGGACGAGAAGCTATAGCGGTGCGCCAGCGCAGGCGGAGCGTAAGCGAGGTCTTTGATTTCCGCGCCGCTCAAGGCCCGGCCAAAAATGCGGAACGAACTGATCTCGCCCCCGAACAGCGGGTCGGCGGAAAACTGGCTATGGCCGATGTAATTGGTCTTGGCCAGCGTCTGCCATGGACGAATGGTCAGACTGTTGTTCGTCGCCACGGGAACCCCGTCCAAATAAAGCAGTCCTTTCGAGCCATCCAAGGTAACAGCGACGTGACACCAGGAATTTGTGGGCAGCGCAAAAGGCGCTTCAACGGTCTGTTCCGCGCCGTTGCCATTGATGGTGATGGCAAAGCGCATGTGGCCGGAACTCGCCCGCGGCGTGAGGAACAAATAGTTGGTCGTACCGGCGCCAAAATCAAAGATGCGCTGCCAGGTGGCGCCGCCGTTCCATTTGACCCAGGCCGCGAAGGTGCTGGCGTTGGCGACCGGGTCCGGCAATAAAGCGTATTGGGAAGTGCCGTTGAGATTGAGCACATTGCCAAAGCCTGGTTCGTTGGTGATAGCCGCCCCGTTCTCCAAAGTGCCGTTGTAAAGTCCGCTCGCATCGCTGGCATCCGCGTTGAAAGGATAAAATGCGCTCCAGTCATTGGTGAATACCGGCCAGCCATCGGCGCTCCAGTTAAGCCGGCCGATCCCCAGGGTGGCCGCCCCGCCATTGTTGCCGTCGTAATAGTGATAGGTGAACCAATTGGTGCCATTGTCATTCAGAATGGCCGCATGGCCGGGACCGATGAAACGGCCGGAGCTTTCCAGAAACATCGTACCGCCGCCATTGGTCATGTTGACACCGGCCTTGTCATAATAGGGCCCGATGACACTGCTGCTGCGGCCCACGCGGATATTATAGGTGCTGTTAATGCCGGCACAACAGCCGCCAAAGTTGACAAATAGATAGTAATAGCCACTGTGCTGGTAAAGACACGAGCCTTCCTCGGTGTTGCTGAAAAATGTCGGACCGTTATTCGAAACGCGGTAAATCGGCGAACTGGCAGAGATGCGTTTGCCGGTGGACGGATCCAGTTGCATGATGAGAATACCGTCGGAGTAGGAGCCGAACGACATCCACACTGTGCCGTTGGTGTCCACGAGAATGCTCGGATCAATGCAGTTGTAGGCGGTGAGATCGGTGGTGGCGTTCGTCGCAAAATCCGGATTGGACTGGATGACTTTTCCCTGGTCGGTCCACGTCGGCGCGATGAGCGACGGGGTGGTGACCAGTCCAATGGCAGAATTGATCGTGCCCCAATCGGAGCAGGCATAATAGAGGTTATACCTGCCGTTGAAGTAGGCCTCGTCCGGCGCCCAAAAGTAACCGGTAAAACCCGGCACCGCATTCGTCGTCCACGCCGGCGGATTTCCCGGAAACACCGGGTAGGTATAGTTCCAATTCCGCAGGTCGGTGGAATAGATGACGCCAATGCCCTGGCCGTCGCCGAAATCGAAATAGAAGCCGCCATCCTTGATTATCGTGCCCGGATCATGCAGATAGTCATATCCCAAAACAGCTTGTTCTTCCGGCAGATAAGGAACGAAGTTCGTGTTTGGCACCACCGTCACGGTAATTGAATTGGTGCTGGAGAACGCGCCCAGTGTGGCCGTAAGCGTGGTGTTCCCGGCGGTGACGGCGCTGACAAGTCCATTGGTATCAACCACGGCAACATTCGGATTGCTGGATTGGTAGGCAATCGTTCCCGGCAGCGTGGCCGGATCCAAAGCCGTCAGAACTGCGTTCTGAACGTTTGGGTAATCGCCCAGGACCGTTAAAGTTTGTGACGTGCCCACCGTCACGTTGGTGGGAAACAAGCCGAGGTGGATGTCCTGCAGGGAACCGCCAAGCGGAACCGTGGTCACGCGTGTTCTGCCCGGAATGGCCGTCTCGTCAATCAGGATGTCCGACGTGTCCTGCGCCTTTCCGTACGCCAGCAAAATACCCCGCGAAATCCAGTTGTTGACCGTGCCGGTGAATGAACCCGGCAGAAGCAGTTCGCCCCCGGCCAGATTCATGGATCGGGTGGCATCCGACACCGCGTCCACCGTCTCGACGGTGAGACCACTGGCGATGCTCAAGATGCCGCCGTACAGGTTCACGCGACCACCCCAATACAAGTAGTTGATGTTCGCCAACGCGCTGCCGTACAGGTTCAGCGTCGCATATGGTCCGCCGGAGTACCACCAGGTGTCACCCAACGCCATCCCTTCGCCGGACACCGCGGAACCGTTGAACAAATTGATAATGCTGGGATGCGTCGGGTCGTTTTGCACCGGCGCAAGGTAATAACGCCAGTTCAGCGTGCCGTAAATGTTGAGGCCGGCGCCAAACTCCGGGCCATAAATCATATCGGACGACCCGCTGCCCGGGCTTTCCACCTCGCCATGAGTGATCGTTATCACTGACCAGCCATTGGCGGGATCAAGCCATACGTTGGCATCCACACTGGATGAGGGCACCCCTGCGGGATTCCAGTTGTTGGGCGAGGCCCAAAGCCCGTCCTGGTTGAGGCCTGACCAATGCGAGTCCTGTCCGCTGGCGTTGTAAATCAAGACGGCCGCCAGAGCGACAGAGATTGCAGACCATTTTCTCATTTTCATTTTTTCCATCCTGATCGAACCGGCCTGTTCGAACAGCCGGTCATCACACCAACGCGCAAATCCAGCACTCCAGCGAGGTGCGATTCAAATTTCCTGTGTCCCGATTGAAACAGGAAGCTCAATCCGCTAAGGCGTCTGCAATCGGAAGAATGTCTGGTTACTGGTCGGCGTCAGCGACAAAAAGTTGATGCCATTCGTTGCCGTCGCCGCGCCGGCAACCGGCGTCCACAGTGCGCCGGAGCCAAGGCTGGGAGAACTGTAGAGTCCCAAGCCGTTGTTGAAGGCCGGCCACTTGAGCGTCAAACCCGCCAATCCGCCGGACAAACCCAGCGACGAAGCCGTAATCTGTTCGACGGGCAGCGTCTGGGATGAAATCAGCACCGAGTCCATCTGGCCGTTGAAATACGGATCGGTGGAAAATTGGCTGCGACCCAAAAAATCCTGGGAACCTTCAACATCAGACGGCAGCACATAAACACTGGCGTTCACCGCCACTGCCTGACCGTTGACGTACATCACTGCCTCGCTGCCATTTAATGTCACTGCCACGTGCGTCCAGACGCCGACCGGCAACGGACTCGGCGCGGCTAAAAACCAAATGGCATTCCCACCGTCAGGCGTAACCTGAAATTGCAAGGCACCCGTGTTGGCCTTGGCTGTCAACATCGCGTAACTGCCGGTCCCGGCGCCAAAATCAAAAATGCGTTGCCAGGCGTTGCCACCATTCCATTTGACCCAGGCCGAAAAGGTTCGCATGGCACCGATGCCGGAAGGCAGGCTGACATACTGGCTCGCCCCGCTTAAATTCAGTACCGAACCCCGGATCGGATCGGAAACGGTGGAGGCGCCGTTCACCAGCGTGCCGTTGAAATTCCCGTTCGCATCCGTGGCGCCATTGTCAAAGGGATAGCTCGCCGTCCACACACCATTCGTCGGCCCCGGCAGCACGTTCACAGAGTTGGTTGCGCTGTTCCCCAACCCATCCGTGGCCGACAGCAGAATCTGGTAGAATCCATTGGTGGTGGTCGGGTCCGACGGCACCACAAAGCTGCTGCTTCCCACACCAGCAAGTGGTCCCAGCACGACGTTGGTTGTGTTCGTGCCGCAAAATTCGACCTTCCAGGTAAGATTGGAGGTGGGCAGCGGAACATCGGCGTAATCGACAGCGGCCCCGGCGAAGGGAATCACACTGCCGGGTTGGAAATACACCTGTGCCGACGGGGCGGTGATGCGGGGTTGCGGCGCGACAATTTCCGCCGGTGCCAATGCCCGGCCGTAGAGGCGCACGGAACCAATTTGGCCGTTGAAATAGGGATCGGCGGAGAACTGGCTTCGGCCAAACCAGACATTGGTGGGCGCAAGATCAGGCGCAGTGAGCGTCATTGAAGTATTGGTAATTACAGGCGTCCCGTTCACATACATAATGCCACGCGAACCGTCGGTGGTCACTGCCACCTGTGTCCAGGCTCCGACCGGTGCCGCGCTCGGGGCATCAAGATGTTGCTCCCCGCCGCTACCGGACGAGGTTATAGTGAACCTCATCACGCCAGCGGCATTTTGGGGTGTGAGAAACGCATAATTGTTGGTGCTCCGACCGAAATCAAAAACGCGCTGCCAGGGCAGGCCGCCACCCCACTGGAACACGGTAATAAAACTGCAGGCGTTGGCCGCGCCGCCGGGCAGACTGACAAACTGGTTGGTCCCGTTCAGGCTCAACACATTGCCCAGCAACGGATCATAATAGGCGTCGGCGCCATTTTTCATCAAACCGTAATACTGGCCATTGTCATCGCTGGCATCCATGTGGAAATGGTAAAGCGCCGACCAGTCGTTGGTGAACGCCGGCCAGCCATCCGCCGTCCAGGACAGCGGCTCCAGATCATAGGTCGGCGCACCATTATTGTTGCCGTCGTAATAGTGGTAGCCAAAATATTCAACCCCATCACCCTCAAGAATGCCCATCTGCCCCGGCCCGATAAATTTACCCGTGGTCTTGAGGAACAGCGTGCCTCCACCGGAATTCATGGCGACACCATTGTGGTCCGCGAAAGGCCCGAAAATCCTTGTGCTGCGCCCCACCCGGATGTTGTAGGTGCTGTTCACACCGGCGCAGCACGTACCCCAGTTGACAAAAAGATAATAGTAATTCCCGTGGTGGTAGAGATACGAGGCTTCAATCGGGTCGCCGGAAGCGGTGTTAAAGGCCTCATGAATGGGCGTGGAGTTGGTGGAATTGACCAAACCGGTGGCCGGATCAAGCTGAACGGCGTAAATGCCATTCCAAAATGAGCCAAACGACATCCACAGGTTGCTGGACGCATCGAAAGTGACGCTGGGGTCAATGCAATTGTACGCAGAGCCGTTCAGTGGACCGGATCACGGGCCCCTGATCAGTCCATTGATAGCTCGGGTTGCCGGGATCAAGCGTCGGGTTCGTAGCCAATCCAATCGCCGAAACCTGGCTGCCAAAAGTTGAAACCGCATAGTAAAGGTGATAGACCCCGTTGAAATAGGTGATGTCCGGCGCCCAAATGAATCCCGGTAAAACCGGGCACATCGTTCGTCGTCCAATTTGGTGGGTTGGCGAATACACTCGGACCAGCGGCCCAATATGTCAGGTCGGCTGACGATTTTGAGATGATGCCCTGCCCCGTTCCAAAAACATAATAGCGCCCGTTGCACTGGATCACCGCCGAAGGATCGTGGATACCCAGGTTCCCGCGCAGGTCCGACGGCGCAGCTGGAAGAGACAGATCCGAACCCAGTAAAAGTCCAAGAAGAATCGGCGGCAACCAACCGCAAGAAAACTTTCCCGGTAACAACATTGGCGGGTCAGCCAATTTGAAAATATCGGCTTGTAACAAATTCACAATTGCGACTTATTGGTATAACTATTGATATAACTATACCGCTGGCAGGACCTTGCCAAAACTCCATTTTGCGAATAAAAAGCGCCAAAAAACGCAATGGAGCGGTGGCTCCTGCCGCCCGGACCCATACTGCCAAACCTTCGCCGCAAAAGTATAAATTGGCGTTTTTTTTTCGCAAAATGGCGTTTTGATTGCGGTTCATACACTGTAGACTAGAATTTTGAACCGATCAAAAGTATCAAAAGTGTCTATCGCCAAAACAAATTCCCGACGATTCCGGATCAGTTGCGGCCCATCGGCCGGCGAGAGAATTATGTGAGAATTTCTTCCGCGATGCGAACAGGTTTGCTGATGATGCTGGGTCTGCTGGTTGCCGGTGCCCGCATGGAGGCGCATGAACCACTCAGCCTTTCCCTCACCGGCCCGGCCAATCGTGATGTGATTACCGGTTCGTTGAACTACTTGATCAAAGTCACAAACGTGTCGGCGGCCCCAATCTCAGATGTTCGGGTGAACGATATTTTGCCGGCATCGGTGCGGTTTCTGAGGGTTACGAATTCATACGCCCATTCCGCCCGGATCTCAACCAGTGGAAGCAACGTTGTTTTCTTTTTTCACCGGATCGACGGTAAAGATACTGCCTGCATGACGTTGACCGTTCTGCCGATGGCGGTCGGCTCCATTACCAACACGGTTTCGCTCGTTGCCTCGGGGATGGCCGACGACCTCACTGCCAGCAGCCGGTTTACCGTGTTGTCAACCCAGACCAGCATACACGATCCCGCGATGGCCAAAGAGGACGGCATTTACTACCTCTTCAGCTCCGGGCCGGGAATTACCTTCTACACTTCCGAAGACATGACGAATTGGAGCCTGGGAGGCCGTGTGTTTCCCGGCGAGCCGTCCTGGGCCAAAAGCGTGACCAGGCGGTTTGATGGCCGTGAATGGGCGCCCGATATTTCCCGTCATGATGGCGAGTACTATTTGTATTATGCTGTGTCTGCCCCGGGAAAAAATGACTCGGCCATCGGCCTGACGATCAATAAAACGCTTGATCCCGCCTCTCCTGAATACAAATGGAAAGACCAGGGCATCGTCCTTCGCTCGATCGCCGGCCGGGACCTCTGGAATGCGATTGATCCCAACATCATTGTGGACGGGAAGGGCACGCCCTGGATGGACTTTGGTTCGTTTTGGGATGGTATCAAGCTGGTGAAACTGGCTCCCGGCTGGAAAACCATCGCCGAACCGCAGGAATGGTATGCCATCGCCAAAAGAGACCGTTCCATTTTGGAAGATGACCGGGATCCGGGACCCGCCCAGATCGAAGGACCTTTTATTTTCAAAAAGGGTGATTACTATTATTTGTTTGTTTCCTGGGGCTTGTGCTGTCGCGGCAAGGACAGTACCTACAAAATCATGGTAGGACGGTCAAAAGACGTTCGCGGACCGTATTGGGACAAGGATGGCATTGGCCTGGCCGAGGGCGGCGGCAGTTTGTTGCTGGCCGGCGATAAGAACTGGGCCGGCCAGGGCGGCTGCAGCGTTTATACCTTTGACGGGAAAGACTATCTCGTCTTTCACGCTTATGAGATGGCGGATAACGGCCTGCAAAAATTAAGAATTGCCCGGCTCGAATGGGATGAAAATGGCTGGCCGGTCACTGACGAAAAGGCTCTGAACCAGTACCAAAGCCTCATGGTCAAGTAACCGGTGTGCCGGACACCCCGCTTTCGTCTGATATGGAATTCATCAACAGCCCGGATTAACTGAAAAAATATAAGAATGAAAAACCCCAGACTTTCCGTTCTCGAAAAAATCGGCTTCGGCGCCGGAGACATGGCGGTAAACGTCGTCTGGTCGTCGATGGCCCTGATCCTGACGTTTTTTTACACCGACGTTTTTGGTTTGAAAGCCTCGGACATCGTACTCCTGATGTTTTTGCCCCGCTTGATTGATGCGTTTGCCGACGTCGCAATGGGAATGATCACCGACCGACATATAACGCGCTGGGGCCGCTACCGGCCTTATCTGCTTTTGTTTGCCGTTCCGTTTGGACTCTCCGTCATGCTTGTGTACACCACGCCGGCATTGGTCTACAACGCCAAACTGCTCTGGGCCTATGCAACCTACACCCTGATGATGCTCGTCTTCACCTCGGTAACCATCCCGTACATTTCATTGATCGGTGTTTTAACGGAAGACCCGCAGGAGCGGTTATCCGCCAACGGCTACCGGCTCTTCTTCGCCAAAGTCGCGGCCTTTATGGTAACCATCATCGTGCCGCTGATGGCCGCCCGCTGGGGAGTCGGCCATCTCGCCCGCGGATACCAGATGTCCATGGCCCTGATGGCGGCAATGGCAACCCTGCTCTTCCTGTTCTGCTTTTTTACAACGACGGAACGCGTGAAACATCAGGTGGACAGCAAACCCCTGTTGCTCCAGTTGCAGCTCCTTTTCAAAAATGATCAATGGGTGGTCCTGGCCGCCGTCTGCGTCATCGCCACCATCGGCTACGTCATCCGGGGGTCGGTGGCGGCTTATTACGCCAAATACTACCTGTACGGCAACCTGCATCCGAACCAGTCGGCACTGGCGCAGTTCCTCACCACGCATTCCTTTCTCGGCAAATGGAGCGGCGCCGCAACGCCTGATGCGGTCTTGCTGTCAAATTTCCTCACCGCCGGCGTGGTGGCCTCCATCCTCGCCATGGTCGTTTCAACCTGGATCACGAAACGCTTCTGCAAGGTCCGGCTTTTTCGCTGGAGCCAGATCGCCACCGCCGTGTTCAGCGCCATTCTTTATTTTGCGGTCAGACCCGGTGATGTCGTGCTGGCCTTCGTCCTGTATTTCCTCGTTTGTCTGGTGGTTGACCTGCAGGCACCCGTCTTCTGGTCCGCCATTGCCGAGGCGGTAGATTACGGCCACATCCGAAGCGGGAAACGCGTGGCGGGAATGTCATTCGGCGGCATTTCCTTCTGCCAAAAAATGGGCATGAGCCTGGGGGGCGCTGCCGTGGGCGTGTTGCTCACCTGTTATCATTACGTGCCCGACCAGGTGCAGAGCGCCTTTACGCTCACCGGCATTGCGCTGTCACTTTCCATCATCCCCGGATTCTTTCACCTGGTGACGGGGTTTCTGATGTTCAAATACCGCATCACCGACAAATTCTACAACGAGATGATGCAGGGGCAGTCCTTCCCAACCGGTCCGGGCGGGACCGTCCTCAAGGAGACGCCGATTGCCTGAGCTTCATCTTTGATCAATCGTTCAGCGGAATCCGACATGAAAATTTTGCAGCCCCTGATTCAACAACGCGCCGATCCATTCATCGGCAGGCATTCCGACGGTTACTATTATTTCACGGCCTCGGTCCCTGCCTATGATCGCATCGAAGTGCGCCGGGCGCGAACGATTGCTGAACTGGCGAAGGCCGCGCCGGTAGATATCTGGCACAAACCCGGCCAGGGCCCCATGAGCGAGTTGATTTGGGCTCCGGAAATCCACTGGATTGATGGCGCCTGGTATATTTATTTTGCTGCCGCGCCGACTCGCGCGATCAAGGATGGACTGTTCCAACACCGCATTTATGTAATCACGACCAACGCGGATAATCCACTGGCAGGTCCATGGACGGTCGTGGGCCGCGTTGACACCGGCATGGACAGTTTTTGCCTGGACTCGACCACCTTCAAGCACGGAAACATCCGTTACTTCGTCTGGGCGCAAAAAGATCCCGTGATTCCCGGCAACTCAAACCTTTACATTGCCCGGATGAAAAGCCCCTCCCAACTGGCTACGCCGCCCGTCCGCCTTTCCCAACCCGAGTTCGATTGGGAAACCCGGGGCTTTTCGGTCAACGAGGGACCTTCCGTGCTCATTCGCCGGGGCCGGGTTTTCATCAGCTACTCGGCCAGCGCGACGGACGAGAACTACTGCCTGGGCCTGTTGCACGCCCGTGATGATGCCGACCTGCTGGATCCGCGCAGTTGGAACAAACTGCCGCAACCGGTATTCAAAACCTGCTACGAGCAGGGCGTCTATGGTCCGGGCCATAACAGTTTCACCGTCGCCGAAGATGGCACGACCGATCTATTGGTTTATCATGCCCGCACTTATACGAAGATTGAGGGTGATCCCTTGTGGGATCCCAATCGCCACACTTACGTCAAGCCGTTGCGATGGGATGACCAGGGCATGCCTGTTTTTGGCCGCCCCTCCGTAGCCGAATGACCGCCGCGGCCGCAGCGGGAATGTTTCCTTTGACGCGGAGTTGAAGGAAAGTGGCGGTTCAGTTGCGCTGCCACGTTGATTTCGAAAAGCGGAACGGGCGGAACATTCCGGGAAACGGCACGCGCGGTTTCACTCGTGGCGATAAACTTCCCAGCCCAGATATTTGCCCAGGGCCTCTCCCACGCCGGCACCCACGCGCGTCGGGTTGATGGCAACGTGATGCTCAAATCCATTTTCACAAATGTAACGGAGCAGTTTCTGAAAATTTGGAATCTTTACCACACCATAACCGCCGAACGTATTCAACGGATCGTTCGTCAATTCCCCTTCGCCAAGGTAGGCGCGGATTTTGCCGGCGAAATCGTCGGTGCTGACCCGCAAATAAGTAAACGGCGCTGCCTTCACGCGGCCCACCACCGTGCCGTAGGTGTTCTCCTTGCCCACCACACCCGCGATGATTTCCTGGTAATCCATCACCGGCGCACCCTCGCCTTTTTCCACAAACACGTCCTTCGGCAGATTGCTGCAATGGAACACGACGCCCCTGTCCGGGTCTTCGCCGTAATTGTTGTTCCAGTCCACCAGCGCGCTGGGTTTGCCGCTGGCCTGCGCCATGGCGTACATCGCCACCGTACCCATGATGTCCACTTCGCACGCGCTGCTCATCAGCATGTTGCTCATCATGCTCATCAGTGTGCAGGGCACGACGCCGAAAAACTCCTCCATCGCGGTCCAGCATTGGATCGCGGTCGCGTTCAGCCTGGCGTCACGCATCCATTTGTCCACCGCCACGCCAAATTTCGCCATTTTCAAAAGCGCCACCGGCGGGATGGATTTGGCGACCACATAATTTTGGATTTCCTTCAGTTTTGCATCCACCGTGGCGTCGCCGTCCTTTATTTTATTCACCCAGCCGAACAATTCGAAAAGGTCGAGCGTCTCGATACTGATGCCCGATTGTTCCAAAAGTTTTTCGCTGTAACGAACAGTGTTGAATGCCGCCGGCCGGGCGCCCAGCGCGCCGATGCGAAGGTTCCGCAGCGCTTTCATCACGCGGCAGGTCACGACGAAATCCTGCAAGTCCTGCTGAAAACCGGGATTGCCGGGATTGACCGTGTGCCGCCGCGTGAGCGTAAAAGGAAGGTTGTATTGGTGAAGGTTGTTACAGACCGACATCTTGCCGCAAAAGCTGTCGCGCCGGTCCTTGATGGTCATGATTTTCGGGTCATCGTTGAAAGCATGCACCAGCACCGGCACACGGAGGCCGGACCAGCGAACGGTGTTCGCCACCGCGCGCTCGTCGCCAAAATTGGGAAGCGTGACCAGGAGGCCGTCAATCTTGCCGGCGTTTTGCTGGAACAGGTCGGCGCATTTTTGCGCGTCCTCAAGGGATTCGACCGCGCCGAACCGGGTCGCGGTGGTCGGCAGGGCCACCACCCCAATGTTATTCTGTTCAAGGACCGAGATCATTTCCTTCCGTCCGCTGTCACAAAGATGTGCCGGAAAAAAACCGCGATTGCCGACGAGAAGTCCAAGAGTCACTTTTCCATTCATGTTGTCCATTTTCGTTTTGGGCTGAACTGCGAGTCAATAATTTGTTCCGCCTCGGTTGGCGTCAGGGATTCCGATGAACATTGAGGCGATTGCCGGTATGAGACTATCTTAAACTTTTTGGAATTCAACCAGTAATGGCATCTGGCAGGTGTTTCAGCGAATAATCCATGCCGCCGGGGCCAACCCCATGACGGCCCGAAAGAGAAAGTGGTGTCCCTTACCGATGCAACTTTTCCCGGAAGGGCGGGCGGGCAGGCGGGATATAACGAACATCGTGGCTGTAACCGCAGAAGCGGCGCAATCGGGCTTCTTTGGATTCAGCCAGTAATTCCTGGATTGTTTTCAGGAGTTGGGCGACATCCAACGGTTTCTCCATCAGAGCACCAACGCCCGCCGCCACCGCCGTGAAGTATTGATTGTCCTTCCCGGTGATAATGATGATGGGAAACGCAGGCGCCTGGCTGGTAATACTCTTAAAAACATCCCACCCGTCCCTGATGGGAAGACCAATGTCCAGCAGCAGCAGATCAACCTGCCCGACCTTAAATTGTTCGACAGCCCCGGCGCCATCCGCTGCCTCGACCACATTATACCCCACCTCCTTTAGAACTTTGCCCAAAGATTTACGCACACTCAGGTCATCATCTGCAATCAAGACATTTTTCTTCATGTACCCCGGACTTTCGTCAATCTCCAACAGCGGATGGTAGAATGGGTCACCTCAACACAGGAGGGTGAACGGGAGCACTCGGCAACTGGTTCCAACTGATTAGCCGGTTTGGCATTCATAATTCCGGCGGAGATTTAAATTCGTTCAGTTCGCTGGTCATCATTCAGTTAATCACCAGGGCCCCTTTCGAAACCAGCCAGTCATTCAAGGAAGACGGCAACCTGGAACCCTTCTTCTGGTAGCGGGCAGGACCCCAACCTGCCGGGACAGATACTGGTCGTGAGTGCAGGTTGGGAGCTGGCGGGAGATTCCGGTTGCCGTGCTCGTTGTTGTTTTCCTCCTTTATCGGCGCTTCCAACGGATACGCAGAAAAGGAGAAAGTGCGGTAAAAATCGATTGCCACTTGTGTTTTCATTGTTCCAGCGTTTAAGGTTATTTATTGGTTTCCAACACGTTTGGCCCTACTCTGGAACATGGACTAGCGGTTGCTATGCCAAGTATGGGGCACGGCTATTTCGGCCGGAACCCGTGAATTTGAAGGCAATCCGCATGAAGATGAAGCAGACCGTTGAAACAATTCCTGCCACAGGTGGCTCCCCGCGTGCCACCCCAACCCATCCTGCAGCAAAACTGCGCGTGGCCGGCCTCGTATTGACGGCTTTGCTGGGTTCAATCCTGGTTATCTGGGTAAGTCGCACCACTTGGGACCGGGTGAATCACCTCCAGGTTGAGTTTGCCGCGTTGAAGGCCAAGGATTTCTATCTGGCCGTACACATGAAGAGCGAAATCGAGCGATTAAACGATTCTTTGCTCCGATATCGCCTTCGCGGTGAAGCTGTTGATTATAACCAGTTTTACGTGAACTCACAGGAACTGACACAATGGTTTAAAGCAAACCAGAGCGATGCCGACACACCTTTGGAACGCGAGTTCTTCAAGCGGATGGGGGGCACCTACAATGATTACCTGACCGACAGCACGAATTTGCTCTCGGCCCGAATTGGTTTTCTTGAAACAAAAGCCGTCGCCTTTCCAAACAGTTACGAGCAAGTGCAACAGCAATCCCAGCGTCTGCTAAATTTGTGTGACTCGTTTATTCGCGATCAAAGTTCGGCTTTTGACAACTTTCTTCAGGAGTCGAACAACACTTTGGCCACCTTTCAGCGGCTGCTCAAGCTCTCGGTGGCGCTTCTGCTGACGCTGATCGTCGCGTTGGCGATCCTGGTCTACCGCGGCACGATCGCGCCGCTGCGTTATCGGCTGACCGAGAGCCGGGCGATCATTGCCCGGCAGGAAAAGCTCGCCTCACTGGGAGTGCTCGCGGCCGGCGTCGCGCACGAAATCCGCAATCCGCTGACGGCAATTAAATTCCGCCTCTACAGCCTGAAGAAATCCCTGCCCGCCGGCCTGGCGGACAGCGAAGACGCGGTGGTGATCGGTGACGAAATCAGCCGCTTGGAGCGAATCGTCAGGGATTTCCTTCAGTTCGCGCGCCCGTCCGACCCGGAACTCATTGCCGTCCCGACCCAACGAATCCTGGAGGAGGTGCATGAACTGCTGAAGCCGCAGTTGAAGAAGTCCGCGATTGCGTTGAAGCTGGATCCATCCGAACCGGTCTGGGTGCGTGCTGACACCCAACAAATCAAGCAGGTTCTCATTAATCTGATTCAGAATTCGGCAGACAGCATCGGGCACGATGGGGTCATCACGCTTCGGGCGCGCAACGGGGTAGGCAGTCTTGCCGTTATGGATGTGATTGACAGTGGCAAGGGCATTCCACCCGAAGTTCAGCAACGGTTGTTCGATCCATTCTTTTCCACCAAGGAAGGCGGAACCGGGCTTGGTCTGCCGATTGCGGCACGGATTGTCGAGAAACATGGCGGTGAACTCCGCTACCAAACCCAAGTCAATCGGGGTACCACCTTCTCAATCGTTCTGCCGCGGGTCAGCGAACATGAAACCTAAAATCCTGTTAATCGAAGACAACGCCAGTACGGCCACCTCCCTCCAAAAGGTGTTGCGCGAGGAGAACTATGACGTGGAAATTGCCAGCCGGGGCGATGTCGGCCTCGAGCAGGCGTGCCGCGAAAACTACAATGTCGTCATCACCGACTTGCGGCTGCCGGGTTTGGGCGGTTTGGAACTGGTGGCTCAACTTCACACCGCCAAACCGAAGCAGCCCATCATCCTGATAACCGCCCACGGCACGACCGAAACGGCCATTGAAGCCACCAAGTTCGGCGCGTGCGATTATCTGCTTAAACCGTTCGAGGCTGATGAATTGCTTGATTTGCTTGCCTCCGCCGTTGCCAGCAGCCGGTTGATGTCCGAACCGGTGGCCATGGGTGAGGCCCGCATGAACCGTTCTGCCATCATCGGTCAAAGCCGCGCCATGCAGGCGATTTACAAGGAGATTGGCCGGGTCGCAGCGACACCGGCGACGGTGTTGATTCGCGGCGCCACCGGCACCGGCAAGGAGCTGATTGCACGCGCCATTTATCAGTACAGTAATCGCGCCGACAAACCCTTCATCGCCGTCAATTGCGCTGCCATTCCGGACACGTTGCTGGAGAGCGAGTTGTTCGGCTATGAACGCGGCGCATTCACCGGCGCCCAAGGCCGCCGCATTGGCCGGTTTGAGCAGGCGCATGGCGGAACGATTTTTCTCGATGAAATCGGCGACTTGAACCCCAACACGCAAGGCAAACTGTTGCGCGTGCTTCAAGAACACACCATCCAACGGCTCGGCAGCGAAGCCGACATTCCCGTGGACGTAAGAGTGCTGGCCGCAACCCACCGCGATCTGGAAACGGCCATCCAGGAAAAGGAATTCCGCGAAGACTTGTTCTACCGCTTGAGCGTCGTCACCATCACCCTGCCCTCCCTGAGCCAGCGCACCGAAGATATCCCCGATTTGGCGAAATATTTTATTCATCGTTACGGAACGGAACTCGGCCTTGACTCCCCGGCCATTCAGCCGGAGGCGATTTCTTTCCTGCAAAGCCATCCCTGGCCTGGCAATGTGCGCGAGTTGGAAAATGTCATCCGCCAGGCATTGCTCCAGGCGAGGCCCTTCGGCATCAACTCGGAACATGTCCAACGTGTGCTGGCCAAAACCCGGAAGCCGGCCGAGGCCAGCCAGCAAACCCACGCCGCGTACATCGCCGAATTGCTCAATCGCACACAAAGCAGCGATAGCAACGACGCCTATTCCCGCATGATCACCGATTTGGAACCCGAGCTCTTCAAGCAAGCCATTCAACTGGCACAAGGCAATCAATCCAAAATCGCCCGCTGGCTGGGCGTCAGTCGGATGAAGGTTCGGGAAAAAATACTTCAGTTTGGGTTGGACCCCCGGCGCGAAGAACGCAACAAGTAGCTGCGAAGTAGCTGCAGGTTCGATGTCGATTGGCAGGATTTATTCCATCAGTGGTTTCAAATATTCCATTTGCATAGCTCACCCGCAGGGAATCTGCCTTGGAAACCAACAGTTAACGTGATTTCCGTGCGAGGCACGGAACTTGCCAAAGACCGGTCAGGCTGGCGACGAGTAGGCTGCGCAAAAATGCGAGGCAGTTTCCAGCCGGGAAAACCGAAAGCCGTAAATATAAACACTTGCAACCGAACAAAACGGAAATGAGAACAAGGCTGACGCACAAAACGACGGTTAAAAGGGAGCAGGTATTACAACTTCGCATGAGCCAACTGGCTGGATAAGGGTTAGCGAACGCAACGGCCCCTGGTGTCAATTAAGCAAAAAGACCAAAAGCTATGAAAAAAATCATTCCCCTGATCGCCCTGATGTCTCTTGCCGGTTGCGGAAACAACCCCACGGAGAATCAATCGAGTCCGGCGAATCCGCCAACAAGCGAACAGCCGTCCGGTTCCGACAAGACCATAGCATCGAACAGCAGCCCACCGGCAGAAACCGTCACAAACAGCCCCACGACCAACTCCAGCGTAATGAACACAAATGGCTCCGCCAGTGCGAATTAAACAAGGCCATCAAGCTTAACCTCGCGAAATTGTTGAGGCCAACGGAATGTCAAAAAAACAGTCGGTCCTGAACCGCAACACGAACATCACGGCGGCACACGGGTGAAAGTCCGGAAATGACTGAAGTGCATATGAAAAAGGTTTTGATCGTAACAATATCGGCAACGCTGTCCGGCCTTGCCGCGCCGGCGGCGGATATCATTGACACCAAAATTGCGGAAGTTGCGCCAGCCATTGACGTCGCCCCCTTTGTACGCGGTGAAGTCACGGGTGGCATCGGTATTCGGTATTGGTTCTGAACAATTCCACAACGCCAAGGAGGTGGAGTGGGCCGGAAGCGCCTTTTGAGTGGTCTGGAAAGACCACTCAAAACCGGCGCAGGGGAAACGTCGGATCAACGACACCAGAACCGGATTTATGACTAAGACTGCAAATTTAGCAGGCGCCTCGAACATGGCAACAAGACGTGCTGTTCTGCTTGGCTTTCTTTTGGGTGGACTGGTGGCCACGACCCCTTCATCTGTTTTGGGTACCCAAAGTGTAACGCTGGCCTGGAACCCAGTCACCAATGCCAGCGTCACCGGCTACAACGTCTATTACGGCTCGGCCAGTGGCAACTATACCAACGTTACCTCCGTCGGTAATGTGATTATCGCGACGATTTCAGGTTTGACGGAAGGTGCGACCTATTACTTTGCCACCACGACGTTGAGCGCTTCCGGCCTGGAAAGCGCTTATTCAAGCGAGGTAACTTATACGGTTCCGAATGCGGCTCCCGGCATTCAGGTGACGCCGGGAAACATATCCTATGGGACAGTGTTGGTGGGGATGAGCGCGACGAACCGATTTGTGGTGCAGAACGCGGGGACGGGGACGTTGATCGGGAGCGCGAGTGTGAGCTGGCCATTCAGTGTGGTGTCGGGGGGAAGTTACAGTTTGGGAGTGGGGCAGACGCAGGCGGTGGTGGTGGTGTTCAGTCCGCTGGCAGCGGGCAATTATACGCAGAGTGTGAGTTTTAGTGGTGGAGCGGGAATGAATGTGACGGTGAGCGGGAGTGCGACCAATGCGCCGGTGTTGGTTCCTTTAATTACAAACTCCTCCCCCACGGTCTTCACCGAAAAAGTATCGGCTACCATAGACAACCCGATTACTTTGCAATTCACGACGAACCTGACATCGCCGACCTGGCGGACCATGGGGGTTTTCGCGGGATCAACCAATCTTTCCTTTACAAACATGCCCGCGGTTTTCATTCGGGGCATTTGCAGCAATCTCACCGGCTCGGTCACGCTGGCATGGCAACCCAGCACAGACCTCTTTCTTTTGGGTTACAACGTTTATTGGGGCACGGCCAGCCAGACGTACAACAGCATGGTCAGGGTCGGCAAACTGACAAGTTTGACGATTCCCAACCTGATCGCAGGCAAGACTTATTATTTTATGGTCAAGTCGTATGATCTTTTCAGCGTAACCAACCAGGTTTCAAGTGAAATAAGCGCCGTGCCTCAAACAACGGGCTTCTCGCTGACATTTACAGGCCCCTGATGATTCAAGCCCGCCAATAAAATGGCGGATTTCGCAACGGCTGACGGACCAATCATCGACGGCAACTGCCAATGATGAGGACCAGGCGCGGATGCGAACGCTACGTGTTGGTCGTCCGAACCTTCCGGCCTCCGCCTGGCTCAGCGTTCGTTGGTACATCGTCAAATTGCTGGGCGGTTCTGCACCGGGCGCCACCGCATGAATGTGTGATTTGCCCCGGCGTGGATGATTTGTGTAAGCTGCTTTATTCACCATGCAAAAACCCCGTTTAAGTTTCTGGCAAATCTGGAACATGAGTTTTGGTTTCCTGGGCATTCAGTTTGGTTGGGGACTCCAGATGGCCAACATGAGCGCCATTTACAGCTACCTCGGGGCCAACGCCGATTCCCTGGCCATCTTGTGGCTGGCCGCGCCGGTCACCGGCGTCATCATCCAACCGTTGATCGGGCAATCCAGTGACCGCGTCTGGACACGGTTGGGCCGGCGGCGGCCGTTCATCCTGGGCGGGGCAATTCTCGCGTCGCTGGCCTTGATTTTAATGCCTAATTGTCCGTCGGTCTGGATGGCGGCGGGATTGCTCTGGGTGCTGGATGGAACCATCAATGCCAGCATGCAGCCGTTCCGGGCCTTGGTGGCGGACAATCTTCCTGAGGAACAGAACGCTCAAGGCTTCGCCATTCAATCCCTGTTCATTGGTCTGGGCGGAACCATCGCCTCAGCCCTGCCTTGGATGATGACCAACTGGTTTGGCATCGCCTCCCATGGCGCGGGGCAAGGACAAATTCCCGTTTCTGTCAGGTTTTCATTTTACATTGGCGCGGCGGCGTTCATGGGCACGGTGCTCTGGACGGTTTTTAACACCAGGGAATATCCGCCGTCTGATTCAGAACTAACCGCCATTCGCTCGCGCAAGTTTGATTGGACACTCGGATTGGGTGACATTTTTGCGTTGATTTTTCATCTGCCGCGGCGGATGTGGGAACTGGGGCTGGTCCAGTTCTTCACCTGGATCGGGATGTTTTCGATGTGGGTCTATTTTTCTCCGGCCGTCGCAAAAGACATATTTCACGCAGCGACTGGTTCGCCGGACATGGAAGCCGCTGGCTCCTGGTCGGGCTTTTGTTTTGCGGCATATAACGCCGTCTGCTTCGTTTTTTCCTTTGTGCTGCTCTGGGCCACGAAATACACCGGTCCCAAACTGATGCATGTTATCTGCCTCGCGATTGGCGGACTTGGGCTGGCGACAGTACCGCTGGCGACGGATAAATATCACCTGTTGATTGGCATGACCGCCGTCGGCGTTGCCTGGGCGAGCATCCTTTCCATGCCTTACGCCATGTTGGCGCCTGCTTTGCCCAAGGACAAAATCGGGGTCATGATGGGGATGTTCAATTTGTTTATCGTACTGCCACAGATTGTCGCTTCCAGCCTGCTCGGCTTCATCCTGAAGCATTTCCTGCACAGTGAAGCTATGAACGCCCTTGTGTTGGGCGGCGCCAGCATGGGACTGGCCGCCCTGCTGACCCTGCTGGTAGTGTCCGTCAGACGAACCAGCGGGGAATTCGCCGCAGCCGGCGCCGCAGGCAGCCATTGAGAACCGGTTGTGTGGCTTGGTTTCGTGGCCACGACTTGAAATTTGGATTGAGCCAGGAGACTTCAGAGTCCAGATTGCCGTCGTGAGCCAGCCGCCGGCCTGGGCGATCACCGAGCGGGAACGTCAGGCGGCTACGAGGATATGAACACTGATCCACGAGAGAACCACATCGACTACGTCGAGTTTCCCGCGCCGTCCGCACAGGCCTTTGCTGCCGTCAAACGTTTCTACCAGGAAGTATTCGGATGGTCATTCCAGGACTGGGGCGACGAGTATTCGGACACCAGAAACAGTGGCCCCACTATTGGGATTAGCGCGGCGGCGGCGCACCGGCCAGCCGGAACGTTGATCGTTTTGTTCACCGTTGATCTGGAGGCGGCGAGGGAGCGGGTGATCAAAGCAGGCGGCACGATTGCACAGGAGATTGTTTCCTTTCCGGGCGGGCGCCGATTCGAATACATGGATCCGGCGGGGAATCGGCTTGGAGTATGGTCCGACAAATGAGTGGGCCGCCCCCTGAGAAACCCGGTGCTGGCCTGCACGCTGTTCGAGCTGCGCTGAACCAGGCCGCTTGGGGACGTCAGGTTGTCTGCGGTTTATTTGGAGACCGGTCGGTGGAAAATCTGCCATTCGAATCCGTTCAGACGGAATTGTGGCAGATCACCGGCAGGCGGATCCACCAGCCCTGAAATTGGAACCGGTTTGAACCCGCTCCCGTCCTGCACTTGAATCTGCCCCGAAACCGGCCGGTTCGAAAAGTTGATTGCGACAATGAATTCATTCGTGCCATCCGTGCGCAGGAAGGTGACGACATCGTTTTCATCGGAATTGTGCAGCCACGTTACGCGGTTATTACAAAAGCAGCCGGCATAGTGTTCCCGCAGGCTGATCAAGCCCCGGTAAATTTCACGCAGCGGCGGACGGCCTTTCGGCTGCCAGAAAATGGTCAGTTTGTTAAAGAGTGCCGGGTCGCCGGATTCAGTCGCGTCGCCCACTTCCATGCCGTTGTAGAGCAAGGGAACGCCATCCAACGTGAACATCAGCGCCGAGGCCGCCAGCGCGCCATTGATGCCAAAACGCGCCACCGCCCGCGACTCGTCATGGTCGTCCGAGACACGCATGTGCAGCGTGTCCTTGGGAAATTTCTGCCGGCTTTCCATCCACGTTTGTTCCAGATTCGAGGCCGGCGCACTGTCCATTAAGACCTTGTTCAAGGTGGCCATCAGCGGCCAGTCATAATCAATATTGAATGCCTGCGTCATCAAATCCGGCTGGTTGGCCTCGGCCAGCCACATGAAATCCGGTTTGATTTTTCCAAATCATCGCCCGCGCTTGCATCCAGAAATCGGCCGGCACCATGGAGGCGACATCACAGCGGTACCCGTCAATATCGCATTTTTGCACCCAGTACTCCATCATCCGGATCATGTAGTCGCGCAGCTGGAGGTTGGCATAATTCAGACCGGCCACGTCGGACCATTCCGGAACCGGCGGCAGGATGTTTCCATTTGTGTCCCGTTTGTAATATTCGGGATGCTTCATCATCACGCTGTCCCAGGAGGTGTGGTCAGCCACCAGATCCATAATGACTTTCATCCCGCGCTTGTGGGCTTCGGTCACCAGCCGCTTGAAATCGTCCAGCGTGCCGTAGCTCGGATCGATGGCGTAAAAATCCTTGACGGAGTAAGGACTGCCATATTCCCCTTTGCGGCCTTTTTCGCCAATCGGATGAATCGGCATGATCCAAAGAATGGTGACGCCGAGATTATGCAGTTGATCCAGTTTGGCGGTGACGCCATTAAGATTGCCCGCCGGGGAAAAGTCGCGTGGAAAGATTTCGCAGATGACGCCGTTACGCAGCCACGCGGGGCTGCTTTGCGCCGGTCGGCCTGAGAAATCATCACCCTTCGCGCGTACCGCGGGCGCAACCAAACCAGGCAACAGGCCAAGCCACAGGCAGAGTCCGATCCTGCGAAGAGCCGGATGAAATTTTATCATATTGAGACGATTACGAATCATACATTTATTATCAACTTCCTCACCAATACGGCAACCGCACAAACATGCAGCAGCACCATCGTCCCAGACCGTCTTGCGCCGCATCGCTGGACGCCACCACCAACGGGGAGGCGAATGGCAATTCCATTTCCTTCGGAAAAGACCGGTCTTCCTGTGCCTGATTATGCGGGTCAGTTTTCCCAATTCCAACTCCGGTGTCAATATGCCAGCATGCGATAAAACCGTGTAATATCGATCGCACTGGTGTCACTCAATAACACGATCCCGCCGGTACCGGACACAGCCGGATTCACGTTGACCCACGAGGCCGGCTCGAGGCTGTTGCAGCTCTGTAACTGATAAGTCCAGTTGGTGGCCGATGAAAAACTCAACTGAATATTGCCGCCGGCGACCCCAACAAGCCCAAGGTTGAAAGCCGGCAGCGTCGGAAAGGACGCCGGATTGAGCGGGTCCGTGCCGTTACGATATTCCGTGAGATTGGACACGCCGTCGCCGTCCGCATCATCCGAGCCCCGCGATAAGTCACTCGCCGACCCGAGCGCATGGCCGAAATAAGCCAGCCGCCACCAGTCGGGAATGCCGTCCGTGTCGCTGAATACCTCGGCAATTTTGCGGACCTGCACGCCGGAGACGCGCGCGTTGTCCGCCGCGCCGGGCGTAAATAAAATTTGCAATTGCGAGTTGGTGACGGCGTTGGTGAAGACGAGTGAAATCGGAATATTCATTCCACCGGCTGCGGCGTAGATGTCGAAATTGGTCAGCACCTGCCGGCCCTGGATGAAGACGTTGAACTCGCGTTTGCCCGGGCCGCTCCAATAAGTTTCCGCTTCGAGCAACGTCGTTTCATAGAGGCCCTCCGGGCAATCAAACTCGTAGTAGAACCCCCCGCTGGACGTGCTGTAATGCTCGCGCTGGTAGAGCGATTGTGCCGATGAACAGACGCCGCTGATAACGTTGTTGAGGTAACCGGCTGCCCCGCCGGAATAGCCGAACGCGCCAAAAGTGTAAGCCGTGTCCAGCAACCAGAGGTTGCCGCTGCAATCGGTGACGTTGGCGGGGTTGCCGCCGCTGATACGCTGGACGTAGTTGCCGGGCACGTTGAAAAATCGGACGCTGGCGGTGTTCGTGGCCGAAATGTTGCCACTGGTGTCCGTCGCCCGGGCGGAAATCAGATGCGGGCCATTGAGAAAATTGGAACTGTTCAAATTCAAACTCCACGAAGCGGCTCCGGTGGCGGTAACCCAGATCCCGTTGTCCAATTCGACCTCGACTTTCTGAACGGCGACGTTGTCAGCCGCCGTTCCTGAAATCAGCAGATTTCCGGCAACCACCGTGCCATTGGTTGGCGTGAGCAACGAAACGGTCGGCGGGGTCACATCCGCGACGCCGGCTCCGGTGTGAAATTGCAGTTGATACGGCGCAAACATCGCATTGCCGGAGACTGCATCCACGGCCGAATTGGTGACGCGCACGATGACCGTGTTCAGCGGTGGCAGCCCGGCGCCGCCGGGAGTAAAGGTCATGGTGTCATGCGCCGGCGACCAGGCAAAGGTGCCGGCGACGGCCGGCGCGGTGCTGAATGCCGATTGGACGCTGTTGGTGTCCATCGGCTTGCTGAATTGGAGAACGATGGAGGCGTTGACCGGCACGTTGGTGGCGTCGTGCGCCGGCGAATTGCTCATCACCACCGGATCCAGCGGCAACAGTTGCGATTGCGCGATGAAAATTTTCGCCGAGGTGCCCGGCACGGCGATGGCCGGCGTCTGCGAACTGGAATTCAGTGTGTAGGTCTCGTTGGTGTTAAGCAAATTCACCAGCACCGTGCCACCGGCATAGGTCAAAGTGCAGGGAGACAAGATCTGCGTCGAACCGGCGGTATTGAAAACCACGAACACTTCCTGCGTATTCGAGACCCGGGAATAGGCAAACAATCCGGGACCGCTGGAATTACTGGCTTGATTGCTGTATGAACCGAGCGAAATCGCCGGATAGAGCCGGCGGAAATTGTTCAGCTTCGCCACGAGTTGAAACAGCGGATGCGTCATATTGAAACTATCCACGCCCGTGAGGCCGGTGTCCTTGAACTGCCCGGCGAACATGTCCTCGCGGTCGTAGGGATCGGTGGCGCCGTTGAACGCCTGCTCGGTGCCGTAATAAAGGCACGGAACGCCGCGCGACGTGTAGAGAAACGCGAGTGCCACGGTGAGGCGATTGGTGGTGCTGGAGTTCAAAAAGCGCGGCTGATCGTGGTTGTCGAGAAATGTTACCAGTTGCATCCGCGACGCGGGGTCGTAAAGGCTGTCAACCGAATTATAATGATTTTGGATCTGCGTGGTGGCGCCGCTGGCTGAGCCAAAGACGCTGCTGACCATGAAATAAAGCGGATAATCGAGCACCGAATCCAGCAGGAACGGTCCGCCGCTTTCCGTGCCGGTATAGGAACCGCAGAGCGCTTCGTTGCTGTCATACACTTCGCCGAACATGAAAAAGTTCGGCTTCGCGCTGTTCGTCGCGGCGAACTGGTGCACGAGCGGACACCAGTATTGCCAGAAGCCGGTATCCACGTGCTTGAAGGTGTCAATGCGGAAGCCGTCGAAGCCGGCCTGCTGAATCCAAAAATTGTAAATCGCCGCCATGTTCGAGCGGACATAAGGCGATTCAGTGCGGAAATCATCCAGGCCGCTTAGTTCGCCCAATTGGTAATGTGCCGGGGTGTTGTAATCTGGAATGCCGCCGTAGTTGTGAAAGAGATTCGTCAGAGCGTTGTTGGCCGGGGTGTAAGTTGAATTGTAAATGTCAAAGGGCGGCGCATAGGTGAGCGAACTGCTGCGGTACGTGAGCGTGTAACCGGCCGGCGGAGCCAGAAAAGCGGGATAGCCGGAATCAGTGCTGTAGATGAGGTCATCGCCGTGATTGCAAATGATGTCGTCAATGACGAGCAATCCCCGCGCGTGCGCCGCGGCGGTAAAATGCTGCAAATCCGCGAGGCTGCCCCAGTGCGGGTCCACCTTGTAAAAATCGCGCCCGGCATAGCCGTGAAACTGGCCGTGGCCGTTGAGCACAACCGGCGAGATCCAGATGGCCGTTGCTCCCAGCGCCTTGATGTAATCGAGCTTCTGTTCGATGCCCTTGAAATCACCGCCATGCACCGAGGTGGTGCCGGTGGCGCTGTAATTGCCGTCGGCGTTGTTATTCGACGGGTCGCCATCAAAAAAGCGGTCGGTGATGATCTGGTAGATGTTTTGTTGCTGCCAGAACAGGTTGGTGGTCTGGGCCGGCAAGTCTGCCGCCAGAATGCCGAACACGACCGGAAGACACAGGATAATGCGCCGGTGCCAGACCCGAAGGGATGAATACATAATTTTAGACGTGAGCAAGTTACTATACGGGAGCCTTTGACCAACCGCCACCGCACAAATATGCGAGGCCATCCCAATCTTTCAGGCGAAACCTGAACGGGCGCAATTTGACACCCGCACCAAAAATTCATTGGCCAGCGGCAGAATCGTAGCGCCGGCGTCCTCGCCGGCGGGTAAAAGCGGCGTCCCGCGTATAGCGGCGTGGCCGCCACGCGGCTTTGCGCCGCCGCGTGTTTTTGGTTCGCGCACCGGGACGGTGCTTGAACTCGCAGCCGAGACGGCTGCACTACGGTGCGGGTGTCAAATTGCACCCAACCTGAACCGCCCGGGCCATTGACATTGCGAAACTTTCAGCACTGTCTAAATTAACGGGGTGAAACGGCGCCCCCAGAACGGGAAGTCCCGGCAACGCCATGAGCGACGCAGCTCGCCTGCTCCGCCTCCCCGCCCGGAACAAGCGCCGGCACTTTCCCGGCGCCGTAAATGGGCCTTTCGCCTGATCGCTCTGGCCGGCGTGCCGTTGCTGCTGTTCGGCGGGCTGGAAGCGACCTTGCGGCTGGCGGGTTATGGTTATCGTACCGGTTTTTTTGACACTGTCCATATTGGTCAACAGGAATTCCTGGTTGATAATGAGAATTTCAGTTTGCGGTTCTTCCCGCCTCAACTGACGCGCTGGCCCAACCCCATTTTGATGGAGGCCCACAAGCCTGCCAGCACTTACCGCATCTTCATTCTGGGAGAATCCGCCGCGCAAGGAGATCCGGAACCGGCTTACGGCGCGGGACGTTATTTGGAGGTGCTCCTGCGCGAACGATACCCGGACGAACACTTCGAGGTTGTCAACGTGGCCATCACCGCCATCAACTCGAACGTCATTCTCCCCATCGCTCGCGAGTGTGCGCGTCATGAAGGGGACCTTTGGATCATTTACATGGGCAACAACGAAATGGTCGGGCCGTTCGGTGGAGCGACCGTATTCGGAGCAAAAGCGCCGCCCTGGTGGCTGATCCGGATGAGTGTGGCAGTGCAGCAAACCCGTGTCGGACAGCTGATCACGTCCCTGATTCGCCATTTCAAACGCAACCCGGCGGAGGCTTCCTGGGGCGGCATGCAAATGTTTCTGGGCAACCAGCTCGCACCCGACGACCCACGCCGGGCAGTGGTCTGTCGGAATTTTCAACGCAACTTGCAGGACATACTGCGGGCGGGACTGGATTCGGGCGCCAAAATTATTCTGAATACCGTTGCCGTAAATTTGAAGGATTGTCCGCCCTTCGACTCATTGGAGAACAATAAGCTTCCATCTGCTGACCGCGCCCGGTTCGACCAGCAGTTCGCGGAAGCACGGCAGCAACAGGCGGAAAGTAATTTCACCGCCGCCGTGCGGCTTTACGAAGCGGCGGCCAAACTGGACGGCACCGTCGCCGAATTGCACTACCACTGGGGCGAATGCCTGTTGGCGCAAAATCTGTATGCCGCTGCGCGCGCGCATCTCCAACAGGCCTGTGATGATGACGCATTGCCCTTTCGCGCGGATTCGACAATCAACGGTTTGATCCAGCAGGTCGGACGGGAATTTCCCGGGCCAAACCTTGATTTGTTCGATGCCGTCGGCGCATTGGAAACCAATGGTCCCGCGCCCATTCTGGGCGAGGAAACGTTTTATGAGCACGTGCATTTCAACTTTAACGGGAATTATCGCCTGGCCCGCGCCTGGGCGGAGCAGGTGCAGCGCTTCCTGCCCGAACCGGTCAAAGGCCATGCCGCCGGCGACTGGGCTTCACCGGAAACGTGCGAACACCAGTTGGGGTTGACGGACTGGAATCGCAGCCTGGTGATTCAGTCCGTCATTCAGCGATTGCGGCAACCACCGCTAAGCACTCAACTCAATAACACCCGGCGAATCCAATCGTTCAACGACCAGATTAAAGAGCTGCAACGGCAAATGGACACGGCCGATGCCCAAGCCAACGCCCGTGGAATTTACCTGGACACCCTGAAGCACACGCCCGATGACTACGTGCTGCACGAAAACTTCGCGCAGTTCCTCGAATCCATCGGCGACCTCAAACAGTCCGTTGCCGAATGGCAGCAAGCCGGTCTATTGTCGCCGCGTAATCCTTTCGCGTTTTGTCAGGCTGGCCGGCTGCTGGCGCGCCTGGGGCAGCAGCCGGAAGCGCAAATCGCTCTTTCCAGGGCCATCTCATTGCATCCCCGGTACTTTGAAGCCTGGTTGGAATTGGGCAGGTCATACTTCGCCGAAGGTAAGTATGAACCGGCCTTGAAAAATTATGATTCGGCCCGGCAACTTCAGCCGAACAATCCCGACGTGTACTTTGAAATGGGCAGGACGCTCTCTCTTTTGCAGCGTCCGCCCGAATCGGTTGAACATTTTCGCCGTGCGATTCAACTCAGGCCGGATTATTGGGAGGCGCACTATTGTCTGGGTGGCGAACTGGCCTTGCAAGGCGAGGTGGCCGGAGCCAGGAGCGAATTTGAAACCGTCATTCAACTGCAACCCGGCTATGCGCCGGCCCATTTGAATCTGGGCGTGGCCTTGATGAAGGAAAATCAACCGGCCGATGCCTCCCGACAGTTTCAGGAAACGCTGCGCTTGGATCCCGGCAACGGCCTGGCCGCGCAGTACCTCATCCAGTCTCAATCCCTGGAAAAGCGCGCTCCTTAAAGCGTGCCGGAAAATTCCATATTCGTCGTAGCAGCCGACGTGAGTCGGCTCAAATTCCCTCGTTAAACGCCACTGCGGTCATGTCGTCAGAGCCAGCTCACGCCGGCTGCTACAATTTTTCAGACACGCTCCTTGACTGGAATTATGCAGTAGGACAGGCGTCGCGCCTGTCTCTAACTTGATGAAATCGGATCGGACTGAAGGTGTGCCTGCTCCAGCCGAGGCACACCAAACAGTGACATAATTATTTTAGATGGAGACAGGCCCGACGCCTGTCCTACATTGGTGGCGCGGCATTGTCCGTCGCGTTCAACTGCATTGTTCCGGCTTAAAGCGAATACACCGGGAAAACAATATTGAACCTGGTTGAGACAGTGTGTCCTGCAAACATCGGGGCAACAATAACCTCACGGCCCGCCGGGCGTGCGTTGCGCCAGCCAGGCCAGATCCGCGTTCCCGGTGTAAGAAACGGTCGCGATATGCGTGTAAGTGACCGGAACGTTGAACGCCGCAGACACCCAGTGATGAACCTCGGCATGACCGTCGGCGAAGGAAATACCGCAGGCGTTGCCAAGGTAGGCTGAGGGTAATTCGATTAGTGACCCTGTCCCGCTGGCTGCTCTGGGATCGACGTAAAGAATACCATCGTCAATGCTGTCAGGGTGCTCGTTGATAAACACCCAACTCTCACTTGGATGTCTTAATTGGTTCATTTTAGTGGCGAAGAAAAACGGGTTCAAACTCGACAGGCTTGCCGGAGGTTTATAACCGCCTTTGCCATTGTCAACAGGGTGGTTTAATCCATCGCCACCCACGGCCGCATCCATGGAGACACTTCGGGCACGATGATTATAAATTTTCCCAAAACCTAGCACCCTCTGTATTTGAGATAGATAGACGTCCCCCGGTGACGTATAAATCTTATATTGGCCGGCACAATAGGAACCCAGTGCGTTGGTCGTCACATAAGTCAAATTTGTATTGTTTGCGGCGAGAGACCAGTCCATGTGGCAGTTCGGGGGTATCCATGAAGGATTTCCGTTGACCACGACGGACTGATCGGCGTTGGGCACCAATGTTTCGTAATTGTCACCGGTGTACATAATCCAAGCCAATGTGAGCTGTTTTTTGTTGTTCATGTCGGTGATCACCTGCGCCTTTAACTTGGCCTTGGCCAGGACCGGCAACAACATGCTGGCCAGGATCGCAATGATGGCAATCACCACCAACAATTCAATCAGAGTGAAACCCAAGCCCGGGGCTTTGGCTGTGTTTTTTCGTTGCGGATACATTGGAAAATTCCCGCCCAAACCCGAGCGTGCACTCCGGGATTGGGCGGGTAATTGCGATAACATTGCCTGATCAGAATGGGTTAATCAACCGGAAATAGCTCGCGCCACTTCCCACCGGATAATTTACCAGACTTTGACCGGAAGTGCCAGCCACGTCCAGCCACCCGCCGGTGGTCAGGCTCGTGGCTGTCTGCAAATTGACGCCCGGGAGACCCAGCCAGGTAATCGGGACATTGCCTCCCGACTTTGGTCCGATGGCCAGATTACCGAACGACTGTTCCTGAACCATGCTGCCGAACGTATCCTGCGGCAGGACATAGGTCCCTGTGGTGGACCGGATGTAGCGGATATGATTGTTGCCAGCGCCGACGGCCTCGATGGCGAGGCCGCTGTTATTGCCGAAAGTATATTGATAGGAAAGCTCCAAGGGGTATCCCGCCGGAATCGATCCCGACGGAACCGGCACTGTGATCGTATAGATCTCGCTACCCAATGGATTGTTTTGCATCTGGAAACTGCTAAGAGCATTGGTATAGCCGCCAGGCCCGGTTACTATTAGCGAGTTGGTCCACGCATCAAACGAATAGTTCCCCGGCGAATTGGTCACATCCACGCCGTTCAGATAAACACTCTCCGTGTTGGGATTGAATACTGACGAATCCGTTCCCACCGCGTTGGTCATGTTCACAGTGAAAGTCACCATGGTGGGGACCGGTAACACCGTGTTGGTTGATATGTCACTGTAATAGACGGCGGGCAGGGCATAGTTGTTGCCAGTCGCACTGGGCATTACGAATTGCCGGTTTTGATTGCCGCCCAAAACAGCGGGAGTGCCCGGATAGGTGTGGACGGGATTGTTTTCATAGTTGCCGGCACCATTCAAAAACTTGAATTCCGTCGTGGTACCGAATCCATTGGTGACGGTCGCGGTCGCATAGTAAATATTGGTGTTGGCGGCGCTGGGATTATTCGTGCAAAGCTGGCTGGTCCAACCGTTGAAATTTCCCTGCACATACACCTGTTGATTGGCAGCCAGCGTTCCGTTCCAGGTTTGAACGCTCATGTCCACCGCGAAGTTAAATTTATTGGTGGCAATCGGCGCGTAGGGTGCATCGCTGAAAAAGACAACGGGCTGCGTTTGGTCATTGCTTAACGCGAAAGCGAAGCGGTTCTCGTTGTTTTGGATAATTCCGTTAATCCTGCTGACGGACTCGTACAGGCCGGCCGTAATTCTATATTTGAATTCGCCAACCTCTCCCGGTGAGCCGGTTGAGCCAGCATACAGGAAAGTTCCGACATACACGTTGGAAGTCACCAAACTAAATTGATTGGTTCTCAGGATGGTAGGGTCATTGGTCATAATGGAGCCATCGGCCCAACCGTCGAATTGACCGATCGCTTCCACCGTCATGGTGTTGGGATTGAAAACTCCGAGTTGGATTTGCTGGGCCATGTCCACCTGGAAAGTGCAGTTGGCGGCTACGACAACCCCGGCCAGGGGGCCGGCATCATTGAACCACTCGACGGGTAAATACAGGCTCTGCTGGCCGCTGCCCGCCGGAAGCAGCACGGTCCGGTTGTCGTTGTTATTCGCCGTCGTTTCATAGCCGCTGCCGGGAAAGTTGGGGACAAAATATTTCCATTGCAGCTGAGCGCCATTGGTATCTATGGTATCATCGTAGGTTCCGATGTATAGATTGGTATTGGCACCGGAAGGATTGTTGGTCAACTGAACCTGGAAGATCTGGGGGTGCCCCGCAGCATAAGGATCAAACGCCTTCGCTTGAACCGTCTGCACGCCATTGGTGAAGGTGGCAATTTGAACCTGATAGGTCATGTCCACCTGAAAGGTGATGAGCGTGTCCGCCTCCGCCCGCGGGGCGGTGATGGCCAGCAGTCCGGCACAAAACACGAGTGAAAAAACAACTGTTTGGGTCTTCATAATATTTTTATCAATTGGGTTCTTCGCAATAAAATATCATTCACGCAGTTAAAAACCACCGCATGTTTGTGCGGCGGGGTCAAGGTCGGATTCCGAATGCCAGTGCGGGGCCAGACGGGGCATCTTAATTTGCCGGAGCCCAGAGCATTGCTCTGTGTCTTTCAATCCCTTATTAAGCACTCGCGGAGCAATGCTCTGCGCTCCGCTCGGATGAATCAGGACCGCCAGACAGAAGGGTTCCGGGCACACTTAGCCCCGCAGATATTTGACCACCGCCTCGGTCCGCGAGTGAACGTGCAACTTTTCGTATACGGTCCGCACGTAACTGCGCACGGTGTCAATGCTGATTTTCATGCGGTCGGCGATTTCCTTGTAGGAGTAGCCATTCGAAAGCTGGTTGAGAAATTCTTTCTCGCCCGGAGTCAGCCCCGACAGCGAGGACGCGCCGTCGGCCGGCCGGGTGAAAAACTGAACGACGCGCCGGGCCAGTTGCGGCGTCATCGGCGAACCACCGGAGTGGACATCGCGGATGGCTTCCAACAGTCGCGCCGACGCCGTGCGTTTGAGCAGATACCCGCTCGCGCCGGCCTTGAGTGAATTGAACAACGAGTCACTGTCTTCGTAAACCGTCAGCATCAGAAATTGCACACCCGGCAGGGCGGCTTTTAATTGCTGGACACACTCCACGCCCTTCATGCCTGGCAGATTGATGTCCATGAGCACCACATCCGGCGGATGGCGGGGAATCTCCTTCAGCGCCGTCTCGGCATTGGCGTAGTCTCCGGCGAGTTTGAAGTTCGGCGCGCGGCGGATGAGCGCGGCAAGGCTGGTGCGGATGCCTTCGTCGTCATCCACAATGGCAACTTTAATCTGCATATCCTGGGCAATGCTGGCAACCACACTGCATCAATACCTTAATTGCGGCGAATCCTCAACTGCATGAATGTGCGGCTAAACTCACGCTCGATCCTTTCTACCGTTCTTTCTGCCCCGCAAATCCACGGAAAGTTTCACCGTCGTCCCCCCGCCGGCCACGCTCTGCAATTCCAATTCCCCGCCGATGGCCTCGGCGCGACGACGCATGTTCCCCAGCCCGTTCCGGCGGCCTTCCGACGACAATGACACGTCAAAGCCTTTGCCATCGTCCCGCACCAGAAATTCCAGCGTGCTGCCGGAGACTTTGGCCTGCACTTGAACTTCGCCGGCGCCGGCGTGCTTGAGCGCGTTGGTCAATGCTTCTTTGACGATGAGAAAAATATTGTGGCGGACATCCGGCAGCAGCGGCGTGGCCGGTAGGTCATGCGGCAAATCGAGCCGGCAGTGCGTGCTGTTGCCGTCGAAGAGTTCATTTGCAAAATGGGCGATGTAGTCCGTAAGGCTTTGCAGCGTGTCGCTGCCGGGGCGCACGGCCCAGACAATTTCCTCCAGCGACCGCACCGTTTGATCCGCGGATTGGGCCAATTTGCTGGCGTGAGCCTCCACCTGTTCGGGATTGTCCTTGTCCGTCCTCACCAGGCCGCTCAACAGCGACAATCGCGTCAGCGTTGAACCCAGCTCGTCGTGCAAATCCTGCGCGATGCGCGCGCGTTCCTGTTCCAGCGCGTGCTGCTGTTCCGCGCGTTGCAATTGGAGCTGATACTTTCGCCGCTCGACCATGCGCACCGTGGCGCCGACGGCGGCGAGCACCAGCAGCGCCAACAACGTGGAAAACCACCACGTCTGCCAGAAGCGCACGACGACAAAGTCGTTGAACGACGTCGCGATGGCCATGTCGCTGAAAATCCAGCCGTTGCCGCCGTCCCCGCTGGCGCCCCCGGTGCCCCAGTGGCGCAAGCGGATCTGATCGAAGGTCGCTTTCGCCTTGAATTTCGTCGTGATGTTGTCCGGCTGGTTTTCCGCCGTCGCGCCGTGCGTCAGATTCGGATCCAACCATACCGTCACCAGATCGTCCCCACCGGGAACGTATTGTACTTTGAAGACAATCGTGCGTGGATGATTGTGGCTCGGCAATTCGTAGGGGAAAAATTTTCCCATGCCGGCCGCTTCCGGATGGGACGACTGCAGGTTGTATTCGCCGGAGTCGATGTCAACCTTGTTGGACGGCCCGGTTTCCGAGGTGTAAGCGGCCGAATATCCCCACGCTTCCAGCGCATTGCCCACACCCAATCGCATCTGGTTGGTTTCCACCAGTTGAAACAGTGCGGCATAATGCTCGTCGGCGGGATCCGAAAGCGGGTCCACGCGGAATTTAAAATAAAGCGCGTCGCTGGCTTTGTCATCGCGTTTGGCTTTGCCGCCTAAAATGTCCGTTCCATCCGGCGTGGCATGAATCACCCGTGAAGCGGGATCGCTCCACAAAATGTCGGCGCGGACCGCCGCCGGACCTGCCGCCAGCATCAAAACCCCCGCATACACCGGGATGAAGCAATGCTTCAAACTCCACCGGGAAGACGGCGGACCAAACCAACTGGAAACCATGGAGCTTCGAAGCACGGTTTCACCTTATAATCGCCGCCACCTCAAGACAAGCACAAGCACGGCGGGGTAGTGTCCTGATTTGAAATCCGAATTGCCAAAACGGAGCGCGAGTTGTCCCAACTCGCAGTTTTTTTGACCCATCCAGCTGCTGCGGATTGAGGACAATCCGCGCTCCGGAGACAAATTGGGACACTTCCCACGGCGGTAATACCTTTTTTGCGGCTTTCGGTGGGGCGAGCAGCCTGTCCCGCTCTGCGGTGATCCTCGCGAGCCGGCTCGTCAGTAGCCTCGCCCCACCAAATTGTACTACTGCCGGAACGATGACTATTTCGTCGCACGTTTATGCGGTTGAATCCGGGCCGAACCCTTTGACATCTTAGGTCCGTGCTCAACCTCTCCAATCAACCGGCCGGGGGATTTTTCAACCTGCGAAACATCGCCGCCCGGCTCCTGTTTCCGCTTATCGTCTGCGTTTGTCTCGGGACCGCCCAAACGGGTGCCGCAAAATCCGGGTTCCCGGATATTGTCGTCGGGAAAGTCCGTGTGCAGTTGCTTTCCGGTTCGCTGGTCCGGCTGGAATTACGGGGACCGGAGGGATTTGAAAACCGTGCCACGTTTCATGTCGTGAATCGGGATTGGCCCGAAACTGCGTTTACCACCAACTCCAACGCCGATGACGTGGTCATCAGCACGGCCAGCTTTACCGTGCGCGTTCCCCAAAACGCCAACTCGCTCGACGGAGTGCAGGTGGCATCCACCAGCGGACAATTGCTTTACGCCTATGACGGCAAGCTGGAAAACAACAAATGGCTGCCCGGACCGGCGGACAAACCGGAGGTGTGGTCTTTTGCCGATACGCCACGAATCGTTCCGCCACGGTGGGGACTCACGCCACCGGAGGCAGGTAGGGCGCGTCACTCCGTGCGCGCCGGCGATGATACGGGAACGGGCGGCGGGCAAGGGACTGCCCGCCCTACCGAGAACTCCGGCTGGGATTTGAACAACGACGCGCCGGACGTTTATGTGTTCGTGCCTGGCGGGGATTATTTCACGTTGCGCCAGGATTTTCTCAAGTTGACCGGGCCGACGGAAATGCCGCCGTTGTTTGCCTTCGGCGCGTTTGACAGTCGTTGGTATGATTATAGTGAAGCCACGGCGTTGCAGCAGATTGACGATTATCGGGCGCACCGGATTCCGTTGGACGTGCTTGTTGTGGACACCGGCTGGCGGCGGAATGCTTCCACGGGTTATCAGCCGAATACGAACCTGTTTCCGGACATGGAACGGTTCTTCTCCGAGGCCCATGCGAAACATGTCCGCATCATGTTCAACGACCATCCGGAACCGGTGGCCAAAACGGCACTCGACCCGAAAGAATTGGATTATCGTTATGACAACCTGTCGAAATTGCTGAAGGAAGGACTGGATTTCTGGTGGTATGACCGCAACTGGATGGTGCATCTGGTGACACCGAAGCCCGATCTGAACAAGGAAGTCTGGGGCATGCGGCTTTATCATGACACGACCGCACGCGTCCGGCCGCAGTCGCGCCCGCTCATCATGGCGAACGTGGACGGCATTGATAACGGCATGCGCAAACGTCCCATGGACGCGGCGGCACATCGCTTCCCCATCCAATGGACGGGCGATATCGGGCCGGGTTTTGATTTTCTGCGGCGCGCGGTGGAGAATGCGGTTTATTCCGGGGCCCAATCACTTTTCCCGTACGAGAGCGATGATTTGGGCGGGCACGTTGCCAACCCGACGCCTGAGCAATACATCCGCTGGATTGAATACGGCGCGCTTTCGCCGATCTATCGTCCCCACTGCACGCACAATCTGGAGCGGATGCCGTGGGTGTTTGGGCCGGAAGCAGAAAACGTCGCCCGGCGGTTTGTGAACCTGCGCTACCGGCTGTTGCCGGTTTTTTACGCCGCCGCCCACAAAAATTATGAAACCGGCGAACCCCTCCTCCGCCGCTTGGATCTGGACTATCCGCAATTCCCCGAGGCGGGTAACAACGACGAATATCTGCTCGGCAAAGACATTCTGGTAGCACCGGTTCTACAAGGCTTGCTGCAAGTGGTTCCGGGTGAATGGTTGAAAACTCCGGTTGGTCAGCCCGGTTTGCAGGCGGAATTTTTCACCAATGAAGATTTGTCCGGCACTCCGGCGTTGACGCGGACGGACGCCAATATTGATTTCAACTGGGACCGAATCAGCCCCGCACCGGATTTTCCCCGTACGCATTTCTCGGCACGCTGGACCGGCGTGATTAAAGTGCCGGCGGCGATGGGCGATGTGAAACTGGCCACCCTGGAAGATGACGGCGCGCGTGTGTGGCTTGATGGCAAGGAAGTAATTGACGCGTGGGGTGGACACGACTCGGCCACCAGCGAGGCGACCAACATGCTCACTGCCGGTGTCCCCCACCAGATTCGGATCGAATATCTGCAACTCGATTACGGTGCGCGTATCAAGCTGCAATGGGAGTCGGTAAAGTCGCAAACCGCAAAACGCGTGGCCTGGATTCCGCCGGGAAACTGGATTGACGCCTGGACGGGTGCAATTATTTCCGGGCCCACCAGCGTCACGAAGGATGTTCCCCTTGATCAAATGCCGATATACATCCGGTCGGGCGCTGTTCTTCCCCTGGCGCCGGAAATGCAATATACCGGCGAAAAACCGTGGGATCCGGTCACGCTCGACTGCTATCCCTGCGTCCGCAAAACAAATTCGGTGGTGTTATACGAAGACGACACATTGACCACGGCCTACCAACGCGGTGAATTCCGTAACACGCCGGTCTCAGAGACGGCGGATGAAACGGCTAAATCGGTGCATGTGGAAATTGGCGCCGGCGAAAGGAAATTTTCGCGGCGCGCCGGACAATCGGGCCTGGGTCTTACGGATTCATCTGCCGGCGGATTGGCCGAAAAACCCGGCACAAGTCGCCATCAATGGCAGGAAAATCAACCTTTCAATCCAATGGCTCAAGCGGGATGCGGCCGCGATGCCACTGGGCGATCCGACCGGTGCGCCGGACGGGGATGTTTTTGAAATCAACCTGCCGGCCACGCCGGTTTCCCAAAACCAGTCAGTGGACATTTCCTTTGGGCCATGAACCATTGAACGGTGCATCTTGACACTGTTCTGAAGGAAACGGGATTTAAGGTTTGGAGTTCCGCGTTTACGCGGCAAATTGCGGAGATTCCGGTCGAACCGCCTGAAGGCGGGACTCCAAACAAGCACAGTGTCATGATACGCCTGCTATTGAATGGTTGCATTCACTCGTTGCACGATTCCGCACGTCGGTTAACCTGCTGGCCATGAACGGATTTCCCGACTGTCGAAATTTCCTTTGCCTCTGTGTACTCATCATTTCAACACCGGTTTTTACGCCAACGCTGGCTTCCGAACCGGCGGGCCTCACACGGGCAGACGTATTTTCCGACGCGGCCAAGCAGGCCCTTTTACCACGCGGACCGTATCTGGCGATAACCAACTTTACCACGACGGGCCTGGTGGAAGCGCGCATTTATCGGAACTCAGGTCACCTCTCGCTCGTCGGTTCCGACCTGGCGGGAAATCCCCTGGCCAACACCATCACTTTCCTGCCGCCACTGGTCAGGATCGGTGGGCATTGGAACACTATCGGCCGCGTCTTGTCCTCAACGACCATCAGTAATGGATTGGAGGTGGTTCAGCAACTTTCAACCACCAGCGTTGTGGCCCGGCTGACGTTCACGGCGGAAGGCGTGATGCGCTACGAAGTGGTGGATTGGCATGGCCTGCCGGTCGAGGAAACCGCAATCGAGGCCGCTTCCGACGCCCGCGAGCATTTCTATGGCCTCGGCGAAAAATTCAACCAGCTCGATCAAGCCGGAAAACTGGTTCACATCCTGACCTTCGACAAAGCCGGTGATAAACAGGATAGTTCTTACAAGGTCGTGCCGTGGTTTATCAGCACCCGCGGCTATGGATTTCATCTGGATTCATCAGCGGAAAGCTGGTTCGACCTGCGCGCCGGATACCACGACCGGTTGGTGGTCACCAATTTGTTCCCGTCGCTGAAATTCAACGTGTTTTATGGTCCGAAGTTGACCGACGTTTTGTCGCGTTACACAGGCTACGTCGGACGGCCGCCGCTGCCGCCGGCGTGGGCGTTCGCGCCGTGGCTCTCATCGGACATCTGGCAGACCGGCGGCCAAATTCGTTATGCCGTTGCAAAATACCGCGCCCTCGGCATCCCCGGTTCCGTGTTCGTCTTCGATTCGCCGTGGGAGGTGGGCTACAACGATTTCACCTGGAACATGACGCAATTCGGCGCGGGCGGAACTTACGAAGGAACAAACTACTCCGGTTTCAACTCCCCCGGTGACCTGATGACGTTCCTGCGCACAAACGGCTTCAAGGTGGTCTGCTGGCTGACGCCGTTGATCAACACCGATTCAGCGGGGTACGGTGAAGTTGCCGGACAAAATCTCGGCCCCTCATCAAATTATGCAGAAGCCGCGGCGAACAATTATTTCGTGCGCGCCTCCGTGGGCGGCCCGCCGCTGGTCGTCAATTGGTGGAAAGGCGCGGGCAGTCCGGTGGATTTCACGAACCCGAACGCGCGCCAGTGGCTGACGGCGCAATTGAGCAATCTGGTCGCGCAAAGCCGCGGCGCCATCGGCGGCTTCAAGACCGATGACGGCGAGAGCGGCAGCGCGGACGGCAACTCCTACATTCCCACCAACGCGGTTTATTACGACGGGCGCACCGGCGTCGAAATGCGGAATGGTTTTGCGCCAACGTATGAAAGGACTGTCTGGAACGTGCTCGGCACGAACGGGATTTTGTGGGCGCGCAGCGGGTTCACCGGCTCACAGGCGTATCCCGCTTGCTGGGCCGGCGACAACCAGCCGAACTTCGGCAAAAACGGGCTAGCGGGCGTGGTGGTCGCCGGCGAATCGGCGGCGATGAGTGGATTTGCGATTTGGGGCAGCGACATCGGCGGGTATCAGGACAGCCCGGAAATCTGGAGCTCGACGCCGGCGAATCTATTCGAGCGCTGGACGCAATTCGGCGCGTTGTCGCCCATTATGCAAATGCACCGGCAGATTGCCACTGGCCGGCAATATCCCTGGAGTTTCGGTGACGAAGGCACGGCGAACTATCGTTTCTATGCGCAACTGCATACCGCCTTGTTCCCGTATCTTTACACTTACGCTCAACAATGCAGCACGCGCGGCCTCCCGATCATCCGCCCGCCGGTTTTGATGTACCCGGCCGACACCAATACCTACGACCTGCAGCACACCTATCTTTTGGGAGACGACCTGCTGACCGCCGTGATCGTCACAAACCTCGCAACGACGCGGACGGTTTATCTGCCGGCGGGAAACTGGTACGACTTTTTCACGCAGCAAAAATTTGCCGGCGGCCGGAGCATCACCTGGTCAAACGTGGATCAAACCCGGATACCGTTGTTCGTGCGTGAAGGAGCAATCATTCCAATGATTTCAACCAACGTCCTTATCGCTTTGCGACGCCAATTATATCGGCAACCCAAATATCACGACGTGGGACGGTTCGTTGGAATTCCTCGTTTATCCAACGACAAACTCCAGCTTCACGGTCTATGACGGAACCCGTTTGCAATGCCAGACCAGGGGCGCAATGCTCAGGCTCACGCTGTCCTCCCGGCCGCGACCGGTGACGATGAAAATTTTTTCCGCCCGGCCAACGCGTGTGGAATGTGACGGAGTGCGGTTGCCGGGCTACACCAGCGCAATTGCCTTTGCCCGGTCAGCTCAGGGCTGGCGGTACGCCGCGCCATTCGTGCTGGTGAAATTCAAGAGTGCCGGCGGCACCGACCTGATTGTTGTTCAAGGCAGCGATTCCACCCGGTAAAAGCGTTGTGTCATTCCCATCGGTGCGGCATCGGTAAAATTCAACATGATCTGCGGCGGCACGGCAAAGTTCGAGCCACCAACCAGATTATTCCATCCCGCATTGGCGGGACCAAGCTGGCTCACAAATTGGACCTGATAGGCGCGGCCCGGCATTGCGGCATAACTGAAGACGCAATTGGTATTTTGCAGACCGACCGACAGGATTTTGAATCCGCGCGCCGGGTCCAGCAGATCCAACGTGCCGTTGCCCAGCGAATCGCGCAAAGCGACAACGGGAATGGCCAAAAATTCGTTGCTTTCGATGTTGGGGCCGGAACCGGCAGGACACTGGGCAACGAGCGACCCACCATCAGCCGTGGCGTAAGCCGCCGCGCACAGGTAAAGGTTCGTCGGCATGTATCCGAAGGCCTGCACCAAATCCAATGTGCCTGCCATCGCACCGGAAGTGCTGGTGGATTTGGTGCAAGGCCAGTTTGTTTGCGCACCGTTCACATACCAACTGATGTAAGTGTTCTGGCTTTCGCTGGCGAGGTAGGGTTTGGTGGTGGCCAGCGCGATATTGCCGGATTTGGCCCACGGCGCCGGCGCGCTCGCATTGGACAGCAACTGATCGGAAACGAAAATGAAATAATCGTTTGGCCCGCTCGTGCCGGGCGAACCGGTGGCCACATAAAGTGTCGTGCCGCGCACCGCGCCATAAAGCACCATGCTGTTCGAAGCCAGCCAATAACCCGGATAATCAAACGTGCCGTCGAGCGCAAATGGCGGCAGGTTCGTCGGCGCGGCAGCCAGCGTGTTCGTACAAACCGTCGCGCCGGGCGTCGAGAAACCGATGCTGTTGGACGCCACGATGGAATAACAATGGTAACTGTTCACCGCGAGTCCCGTGTCGGAGTAACTCGTGCTGGCGGTCGTGGCAACAGGCGAATTATCGCGGTCCACGATATAACCAGCAGCGCCCGATGCCGCCGACCAGCTCAAGTTGATCTGGTTCGTCTGGAATGGCGTCACGAAAAGATTTTGCGGTTGCGATGGCGGTTGCGGATTGCTGTTCGCGCTTATGTTGAAATTCCAATTCGCGCCGCCATTATTGTCCCAGGTGCCGGAGCCGTTGTTGAAGACGCAGTTCAGGTTCGTGGCGTTTGCGCGGCACGGTCACGGTGTATTGCCACCAATTTGATGCGGAATTGAACATCATCGCCGCGTCCGGCGAGACGACCGGGTTCCAGTTGTTCCAGCCGAGGTGAAGATAAATCTGGCTGGCGGATGCGAGAACCCGCCCGGTGGCCACGTATTGAATCGTCACGGGATCTCCGGCAACCGGCGGCGCAGGCGAAACGGTAACGGGGCCAGTACCGCCACCGTCGCTGCTGCCGCCGGAACCGGCGCCAACCCAAACATGTTGGATTGGCGATTTATAAACATTGCCATGGCTGTCGCTCGCGCTGACGTAATAATCCACAAACGTGTTCGAAATGCCGGTGACTTTGTCGTAAGTAATAATCAGCAATGTATTCCGGCGTGTCGCCGCTGACCGGCGGCGTGACGCGCCGGACCATGTTTGAGGTCTGCCATGCACCCGTCAGCGGACCGCCGGCGTAGGTTTTGAACTGATCGCTCACCGGCGGATTCGTGCCGTCCATTTCGCAAAAGCAGGCTGACATTGGTGATGCCCGAAACGTCGTAGGCGTAGGTCCAGATCCAGAAATCGGAATTTTGAGCGACGACGGTTTTGTAACCGTATTGCACGCCGAAGTTCGTGCCGCCGGGATTCCAGGGCGATCGTTGCGGCAGGAAAACCGTCGGCGGCGTTTGGTCGGCGGACGGGTTGGCCGCGATGACGGCGTCCACGTTCCGGCAGGCGTTGGATTGCGCAACAATGGCGCGGAGACATTCGTCGCCGTTGCAACCGTAATAAACAAAACCGCTGTCGAGGCCCGCCAGATAATAATGCCAGCCAAGTTCAACGGCGTTGGGCGTGCCGGAAAAACTGCCCGGATCGCGCACTTGATCAATGTTCAGCGTGATGTTGGAAATTTGCTGCGCGGTCTTCACGCGGTTTTCCGTGGCGATGATGACGCGCCAGTTGTCACCTTTGTCGGTCGTGCCGACGCTGGGGTCAACGACATTGTTGCCGCTGCCGTCGGTGTAGCTGGGCGGCCAGTTCCAGTTGATGAAACTCGGCGAGCCGAAATCACCGTCGGCAAAAACCCAGCCGCCGTCCTCGACGTGGACAATATCATTCGTAGCCGGTGGAAAATCCGAAATGAACTGCTCGATGGTCGTCGGTTCGTAGCCGTCACTCGCAGCGGTGCTGGCCATCTGGCTGACCCATTGGTTGTAGTAGGAATACCCGCCGCTCCACGCGTTGTCGCCGTCATGCGCGCACAACACGAGCGACGGGTGGTTGGTATTGTTGAGCGCGGCGATGGGCGCAATCAGGCCCAGGTCCCACGTGCCGTAGCTGTCGCGCCAGCTCAAAGCCTGGTCCGACGGCACTACCGTAATTGTGCTGGCGACGCCGGTATTCGGGTCCACGTAACGCGCATAGTGCACTTGAAAACCGAACGGCATGACCTGCGTGGGCGAGCAGCCACGTTCGATGGAAACGCGCTGGTAATTGCCCGCACCCTGGGCCGGATTAATCTGGTCGGCCGGGTTCGGAATATCGCAATTCTCGCCGCCGCTGCCGAGCACGAGCGGGAAATCCGCGCAGGAACGGGCCAGATGATTGTTGGCCACCACCGACCACGCGATGCCGACCTTGTTGAGAATCGGAATGATGTGTTCGGAGAAACAGGTTTCGGCGGGAAAATAACCGCGAGAGAGCGGCACATTGGTGCCCCAGAAAATCTGCATCTGCCGCTGCTGAATGCGCAGTTCCATTTCCAGCGTCTGGTCGTCTACGAGCGGCGCGATGGCGTGATGATAGGTGAAGTTCACCAGGTCCAGTCGCGGCTTGCCGCTGCTGGTCGTCCAGGTGCGCGCGGTCTGAAAGCCGTTGTTCCAGCCGCTGCCATAACCGAGCTGGCCGGCGGCAGCGAGGCTCTGGATATTTTCCATGAGCGCGCCGGAATAATTCACCTGCGCGCCGGCGTTGGGATAACTGCGCAAACCATTGAGGGTGGTTTCGATTTCGCCTTGATAGACATTGACCCGGTCGGCCTCGCCGAAAATGGTGCTCAAAACTTCCGGCGACGGATGCGGCCGACCGGCGTTCTGTTGCTGGATGGTGTCCCAGGCGTTTTCGTAATGGTCCACGCCATAATTGCGCCGGTCAGGCCAGTAGATGGGCTGGTGCAGGTGCCAAAGCCAGGTCGTGTGAACACCGGTATTGCCGTCAGCCAGCGCGAAAATCGGGGTGAGCAAAAGGCAAAAGCATAGCGGGGTGGCACAACTAAAGGGCTTCATTATCAGACATTAAGATACGACAAAATCCCAATTTAGCCACCGCACAAAAATGTGGTAGAGGACTGGCGGGCGGCAGAAAACCAGGATTTGGTGCGTATTATGGGACGTCGCCACCGGTTCGATAGGTAGGGCGGCGCCGCTGCGCCGCCTGGACGCACGGTCCGCCCGAACACGTTCAGAGCAGGTGTCATCACTAACACAACTGCCGAAGGCCACGCTTTTAACGCAAAAACGCAAAGAGCGCCCGTCCTCCATAGTGGCACTCCGGAAGATGAATAAACTGCGCAGCGATAGGAGCTAAGCATTTGCCTGAAATTGGGGAGGTTCCATCAGGAAAAATCCGCGGTTATGCGGGATCCCTTTACTGCCCACTGTTACGCCAGGTTCCACAGGCCCATGGCCACCATCAGTAAACCGGAAAGACGCCCCCCTTGCGCCCCCAGCGGCGCCAGTTTTTCGATCAGAACAAGCGCCGTCAGCGCGCCAATCCACCAGAGATTCATCACGCCACCCACAAACAGGAGGAGCATCAGTGCCCAGCAGCAACCGAGACAATAAGCCCCGTGAGCCAGGCCCAGGTGAAACCCACCCGCGGCGCCGCGTCTCCAATGCCGGACAATGAACTCGGCGGGTGACCGGCAGGATTCGAGACAGGTACGCTTGAAAGGCGTCAGTTGATAAAGGCCGGCGACGATCAGCAGCGCGCCACCCACCGCGCGGTCGCGCGCCTCCATCATGGGTGTCAGCAGCACCAGGTTCGACAGCTCGCGCTGCAGCACGGTGGCGACGAGGCTGAACGCCGTCCACACGAGGAGATAACCGCCCGCAAAAGCATAAACGTGGGCCGGCACCCGGTCGCTCTCCGGGCTTTTTCGTATCACCCCCGCATACAGGAACAGCGTCGGTGCGGCGGACGGCAGCATCATGCCCGCCATCATCACCACCCACATGGCGAACAGCAGCAACACATGGGTAAAATCCCAACGGCCGGTCATCATCCAGGCCGCCGGACCGGTCATCGCGCCGTACATGTCGCGGGCCATGGGCACGATGCAGGCCCAGCAAAGGGCGATGGTGACGGCCAGCGCGCCGCCAATGAGCCATCGGTCGCGCCGCAGCAAAGATTCAAGAGCGGTCCGGTCGTCCATCGGCGCGAGGGAGATCAACGCACGACACCGCGCGTGCTCCAGTGGATGCGGGCCAGATGCGCGTGCGAACCATCGAGATTCAGCTCGATCGGGCCGGTGGCCCTGGATTTGCCACTCACGACTTCGCAGTCCGTAAACTCGAAACCCGTCGGCAGGTTGACGCGAACCTGGTGCACAGCGCCGGTCACCGGATTGCGAATGGACTCGGCATGGCCCTCGATTACGCCCGGCACCTTCACGCGCGCCGTGCGGGCCGGATAATCAATGCCCAGTTCGATGGGTTTGTAGAGCGTGGGCAGAAACTCCGTGATGGTGGTGGAGAAAACCTGCCAGATGAGCGTGCCCGGCTCGGTTTCGCGTCCATGTGACACGGCTTCGATTGCCTTCCGCTGTTGGGGGTTCGCGCGTTCGTCAATGATGGTTTGAAACTTGCCGTTGCCCAGGTGCACGGCACCCGGCCAGGCGGCCAGGATACCCCAGCGAAGTCCGTCCAGCGGCACGTCGCCGAAATGTCCCTGGTCAATCTGCACAAAGCAAAGCGCGCGACAGTTGCCTTGCGTGGGCAGTCCGTTGAACTGGCACGGACAGCCCCAGCTGCAATTGCAGTTCCCGAATTCAAAACCCTGCATTGCCCAATTCACAAAGTCACTCATAGCTCACTCCTGGATTATTTGCGGTTGCTGGTTGACGCTCCACCGGGCGCGGAGCAACCCGTCTAATGGATGTCAATAGATTCACGTTTGCCACGAAGCTGACGCCTGTCAAGTGCCGTGTGGCTTGCGAGTAATACCCGGCTTGAATACCTGGTGGCGGCTGGTCCGATGCTCAGGATTGACCATAGAACTAAATCGTTTCATCGCCGCAAGTTACGCGGGACATTTTCGGTTAGCCTGCTGCGTGGCACCGCTTTACGTGGTCACTTTGGCTGACCTGGCTTTTCACACGAAAGCGGCTGGTTGTCATTACGGAACGGATTCCACGGATCACGAGATGGAAAACGAAGGGAACGAAGAAAAGAAATCAATCATTTAACCACAACTTGTCGCGTCGAATCCCGCGATGCGGGAGAAGACGGGAGCCTTTAGCCTTTTTGGCCCTCAGTTTCTTTTTTTCAATTCAACCTCGACCATTTCGCAATTGGCATCGAAGCCGGCGTCTTTCAAACCCAGCGAGCAGGTCAGATTCATCACCCGGCCGTTTTCCCGGAACAGCTCCGGATGGAGATAGGCGCAATAGACCATCTCCACTCGTTTCCCCTGGCGATTTTCAGGCACTTCAATGCGGGCCACCGGCGGGCTCCAGGGACCATAAGGGGCATCGGCGACCAGGAAGCGAATCTCCAGCGGATGATCGAAGTCGCTCGACGAAGCCATGACATACTTTTCGAGATACGGATTCCAAGCCACGGCAACCTGACCGGGAACATTTTTGACCAGCACCGTGGCAGCCTCTTTTTTGGACGAAAATTCCGGGCCGGCGCCGGCGTAAAACTCATAGGCATCGGGATCCTCAACTTTCCCCGGGCGCACCCGGGCCAGGGCGACACCCTGCTTTCTTTTAAATTCCTTGACCCCGAAAAGATAAAGCCAGCCGTCCGCCTCCATGACTTGGGTGGGCTCGACCGGAAAGCGCCAGTTCCCGTGCGGGCGCAAACGCTCGTAGCGTCCGAGCGGCGCCTTGGAGCGGGCGAGACCGGAACCGACGCCGCGGAAATCCCACGAACCACTCCCAAAAACCTCGATCAGCGAATAGAAAAGGTAGCATTGACCGTTCACGTGGACGCCGCCCAGCGGCCAGAGCCGGTAACGCTCGATCGGTCGTTCCTCCGGCAGGAAGTCCAGGGCTGAAACGCCACCGTTGCTGGACACCAGAAAATTGAACGCCGGCGGATAACGGGTGGCATGATCCGCCAAAAAAGCGATGGCCGGTGCAAACGCTCCTCCGGCGAAGTGCGGAGTGCCATCGGCGGACCGGGAACCTTTGAACGTGTCGCCAAAGGCCCAGATTGCCCCGCCGGGGACGACGAAAGACTCCCCACCATCCTGGGAGACAATCGAAGCCTTGGCGTACGACTCGTCCCAAAGCGAGCCGAAGAAACGGGTGTGGACAATTTCGAAAGTGCCGTTCGTCAGCTGCACCGCCGGTGGGGAAGTCGAACAACTCGAAAGGATCGCTGTCAAGCCCAGTGCGATGAAAAGCTGTTTCACGATTGGTGCGAAGGCTAAACGCTCGAGGCCAAAGGCGAAAGGCTTAAACGGCCGGTGCCTTTGGTAACCACAAAGAACACAAAAGCGCAGAGATTTTTACAGAAGCAAACGGAGGAAGCGAAGATTTACGGGGAGGGATGGCATAAGGTGAAATCAAACTTGATTCGAGGTTTTGCAGGTTTGAATTGATGCAAACAACGTTGCAAAAAGGCGTTGCAGACTTGTTTTGCGTTCCAGCAGATTTGAAATCGCGCATTGCAATGCCGCAAAGTGTTTTTTCAAGAAGCAGTTCGAGTGTTTCGCATCACCTGTCACGTGTAACATTTGCCTCTCAGGCTGCTCAAAAAGGAGCAACTGTGTCGCTGGCGACGTTTCGCAAAATTTCACGGTACTGGTATCACCTCCGAACCAGACCCAGGCGCGGGCTAACAAAGCATTTGCTCAAAATTGGGCAAGCACTGTTAAGAAAAATCCGCGGTTATGCGGGACTGACCCTTCACGGAGAATGGTGGGCCAGGCACGGTTGGCGCGACTGAATGGACGTCCAGCTCCAAAATCTATTGACAGGTCACTAATCAGTGCATAGCGTTTGTTTAACGTACCTAATTCTAAAAGCTTCGCCTTGTTCACGGAAATTATGAAGCCAAACGTTTGCAGCTTTTTGGTTATAGCAGTCTTGGCGGCGCTCGTGGTCTTGACGTTCTCAGATTGGGCAGCCGACGCCCAAATCAGTGGCAGCGGCACTCCGCCGCCACCTAAGCCGCACGCCACTGTTATTCCCTTTGATCAAATTGGCGTGGTGGCGGGCGAACAATACTTCGGAGATGGCTTGGCCGTCTCGTCCTGGTCAGGGGAGGCAACGCTACGCTGCGTATTCCAGCGGTTGAATGCCAGGGTTACGACTCAAGGCCTTTGGCTGGTGTCCACAAAGGACGGGGCCAACGGCGAGCCGTTTTGGGTCGTTGCGCGGGCTCTGGGCCGCGCCGACACCGAACCGCTCGCATCTTGTGGCAAGGTGGAGGTGGACGGACAGGTGGTGCGGTTCATCCGACCCGGACTGACAGAGGAATACTCGGTGAGCATTGACGGTTTGAAACAGGATTTTGTGATTGAACGACGGCCACCGGGCAAAGTCGCGGTGCGGCTGGAACTGGAAGTGGACGGGGCAAAGGCAGAGGCGATGTCCGGTGGTGCACGGTTGGTGCTGGCTGATGGCGGACGGCAGATGGTCTATAACCATCTCAAGGCGGTGGACGCGCGGGGCCGGCAGCTTGCGGCCAAAATGCAAGTGCTGTCAGTCAAGCGGCTGGCGGTGGTGGTGGACGATGCCGGCGCGGAATATCCGTTGCGGATTGACCCGACATTCAGCGATGCCAATTGGTTTGCCTTGAGCTCGGGGATGAACGGCTGGTGGGTTTCGGCATTGGCAGTCTCGGGCAACACCTTGTATGCAGGCGGTTATTTCACCAACGCGGGCGTAAACGTGGCCAATTACATTGCCCAATGGAACGGCACTTCGTGGAGGAACCTGGGCTCAGGGATGAATAATGGCGTTGTCGCGCTAGCCGTGTCGGGCACCAACTTGTATGCCGGAGGTGAATTCACCACGGCAGGCGGGGTGACAGCCAATTATATTGCCCAATGGAACGGGAGTTCCTGGACGAACCTGGGCTCGGGGATGGATGGTGAAGTGTATGCGCTGGCGGTATCGGGCACCAACTTGTTTGCCGGAGGCGCTTTTTACACGGCGGATGGGGTGGGGACCAGTCGCATTGCCCAATGGAACGGGAGTTCCTGGACGAACCTGGGAGGAGGAATGGATCTATTTGTGTATGCGCTGGCGGTGTCGGGCACCAACCTGTATGCGGGCGGCCTGTTCTACCAGGTATTTGATAACAACTACCACATGCATGCAGTGGTGGCCAATGGCATCGCTCAATGGAACGGGAGTTCGTGGACCAACCTCGGCTCAGGGATGGATTCGGTGTATCGGCAATATAGTGAACCTACTGTTTGTGCGCTGGCGGTATCAGGGACCAACTTGTATGCGGGAGGTAATTTCACCTCGGCAGGTGGGGCAGCCGCCACAAACATTGCCGAATGGAATGGGAGTTCCTGGACAAATCTGGGACCGGGGCTTGGAGTTGGGATTAGCGGTACCTGCGCACTCTCTGTTGCAGCGCTGGCTGTGTCGGGTACGAACTTGTATGCGGCTGGTTGTTTCACCAACGCAGGCGAAACAGCGGTAAATAACATTGCCCTATGGGACGGTGGCTCCTGGTCTGCCTTGGGCTCGGGAACGGGCCCCGGAGTTAGCGCGCTGGCGGTGTCGGGCAACACTTTGTATGCAGGAGGTTATTTCACCAACGCGGGCGGAGTACCGGTCAATTACATTGCCCAGGCCATTATCGGTCCGCCGATTCTCACCATCAGCAACCTCAACTCCATGCCGGTGTTGTCCTGGAGGTACATTCCGGGTAGCACCAACCTGCTCTGGGCGACAACCAGCCCGGGCCTGCCCTTCTCGCAATGGCAGGTGATTGCCACCAACGTCGTCGGCTCGCACGGTCGGTCTCAGTTCACTGACCAGGACGCCCCCAGCACTAACGCCAGGTTCTATCGGATTTCCGCGCCGTAGCATTGTCAGAAGGCAGGACGTGCCGCTGACCTGGCTGCCTTCCATGATGTAATGGGTGGCCGTCCGCAAAGACCGCTGCGTGCCGCCTGTAGCATCTGGTCGTGTGTGCGGGATTTGCGGTCAACGAACCGGTCGCAGAACCGCACCGTGACCAGCAGGTTGCCTGGCCAATCAATTCAGTTTCCTTGTCCGACCGGCGCAGGCCTGTGCAAAATGGAGCAACTTGTTGTCCAAGACGTCGTTGAGAATCTTGTCATTCCTGCGCCCGGTAAAAGCGTACTGGTATGTTGGTTGCAATGACATCCAGAAGTTGGACCGACCCCGTGGTCGCTGAATTTGTGAACAGCGGCAGCCAGTTGACTAAATCAGTAGAGCCCCAAATTAACACTGGATTGGTGGTCAAAATACCATCCAGCTCCAACTGGAATCCATTGGTGGACACGAACATGTTTGTCGGGTTTGGATTAAAAGCAAACTGGCCAACCCACAAGGCGGCGTTGGTGGCAATGACTCCAAAATTATTGGTAATCACAACCGTGTAAACGCCTGCATTGGTCGGTTGCACATTCGCCAGGCTCAAGGATGCATTGGTTTTATTGAGCATATTGACACTGTTAACTTGCCACTGATAAACCAGCGGTGGCGTGCCATAAGCACTCACAACAAAGTTGGCACTGCTATTGGCGCGAACAAAAGCATTCGGTGACATGGACGTAAGCGTGGGTGGTGTGCCACCCGGCGTAAAACTCACCTGATCCACCCAGCCGGCATTCTGGCCCGAGGAAGCGGAGGTGTTGTTGAAATAGGTCCAGAGCAAGGTTTGAGTGCCTTCTCCGAGATAATAACTCTTCTGCTGCCAATCCACCTCACCTTGAATAGTTGCTTGTCCGGCACCGTTGATGGAAAAATTCAGCCCGACGTAGCTGCTGTTATAACAGGAGACTTTCCACCAGAATGTCAACGTGCCCGGACCGGTGACCGTTGTTTGCAGCGAGGAAGTCTGTGGAAAGCCAAGTTGTCCGCTTTGGGCCGCAGAAATCCCATCATGGGTTGTATTTGTTTGTGGAAACCAGGTCGCGTCGCCAAAGGTTGTCCAATTCAAACTGGGGGCGTTGACGGACGCGGCCAAATCCAGAAGCGAGTAGAGGGTCAATATCGCATCGGAACTTGTGGCGAAGCCAAAAGCGTTGCTGGCGACCAGATGATAACTGCCCGCATCACCCGGTTGCAAAGTATTGATGACCAGAGTGGCATTCGTGGTTCCGGCAATATCCGCGTTATTATGTTGCCACTGGTAAAAGATCGGCTCTGAGCCCGAAGCCCCACTGCTGAAGGTTACCGGGTTTCCTATCGGCAGTTTCTGGCTGACCGGTTGAATAGTGATCGCAGGTGAAGAAGGGTCAACCAGCAACATGACGTCCACGTTGGTGATGCCATAATTATTGCTCACGATTACGGTGTAAGCGCCCGCAGTGTTGGTCTGTACGTCATTCACCGTGAATGACGAACCGATGGCGCCCGAAATATTTGTGCTGGCGAACTGCCACTGATAGCTCAACGGCGGCGTGCCCACGGCCGTGACTTGGAAGGTTACGTTTGTTCCTGCAGGTACCTCTTGGTCCAGCGGAGGCGTAAGAACAATCGGCGAACTGAAGCCAGGTGTGAAACTTACCTGATCCACCCAGCCAGTGCTCATACTGCCAAATGGGAAAAAGCTCCTCGCATAAGTCCATTGCAGAGTTTGGACTCCACTACCGAGATAAAAAGTCTTCTGTTGCCAGTCGAAGCCGAAATTTGAAAAGGCAAGCGGGCTGCCGTTGACATAAAAAATCAAAGAATCGAAAGGGGCATTTCCATACGAAAAACGCCACCAAAAGGTCAAGACACCGGGACCGGTAACGGAGGTTTGCAGCGTTGACTTCTGGTTGATGGCAATCACACCGCTCTGCGCCGCAAAACTACCGTCATGTGTTACGCTGGTTTCAGGGAACCACGCTGCACTGCCGCTGCTGGTCCATGTCCATCCCGGTGTGTTCAAGGCCGTCGACAAATCCAGTACAATCACGGTTAAATAGGCGTTTGAACTGATGATCGCACCATAGCCATTGTTCACCATTATCGAGTAATTGCCCTGGTCGGAGGTCTGAACGTTGGTCAAAGTCAAGGTGGCATTGGTTGCCCAAATGATATTCGTCCCGTTGAATTGCCATTGATAAAAATCGGGTATCGGCCCGGCACCGACCGCCACGGAAAAAGTGACGTTGGATCCGACAATACCGGTTTGATTGGTCGGTTGCAGTGTGAGGAACGGCGTATTGGTAATGACGGTCAAAGTCGCGTTTGAACTAACAGCCACGCCCAGATTGTTGCTGACGATGAGAACATAATTTCCAGCATTGGTGGGTTGGATGTTTACCAGGATCAGCACGCTATTCGTCCCATTGCTGATGTTGGTTCCGTCAAATTGCCATTGATAAGCCAACGCATGCAGCCCCAATACACTGGCATTGAAAGCAATCGTGAACCCGGCATAATTGGTCAGGTTATGAGGTTGGACCGCAACGATGGGCGGCCCATCGTTTAAAAGCGCCAGACAATGGGAATCCCCCGCGGCAATGGCTACCACTTTGTCCAAACCCGTCGGTGGATTCGTTTGGCTGAAATTATTGTCACCCCAAACCACTACGGTTCCATCCATTCGCAGGGCCATGTTGTCCGATGCCCCGGCAGCGATGGCAATAACATTGGTCAGCCCGGCGGGCACGTTGGTTAGACCGAAGCTGCTGCTGCCCCAGGCAACGACTACTCCGTTGCTCTGCAGCGCCACACTGTCGTTGCCGCATGCTGCAACGGCGATGACGTTCGTCAGACCGGCAGGCACGTTTGTCTGGCCGGAACTGTTGTTGCCCCACGCGACCACCGTTCCATCAGCACGCAGCGCAAGGCTGTGAGCCGAACCGGCGGCAATGGCGATGGCGTTGGTCAAATCGGCCGGCACATTCGTCTGGCCGGAGCTGTTGCTGCCCCACGCAATGACGTTCCCGCTGCTCTGCAGGACCATTGAGTGCTCGTCACCGGCCGCAATGGCCACGATATTACTTAATCCGGCCGGAATCGTAGCCTTGCCGAAGTCATTCATACCCCAGCCGACGGCAGTTCCGTCAATTTTGAGCGCGAGGCAATCTTCAAAATTCCCGCACCCTATCGCCACCACGTTGCTCAATCCAGGCGGCACGTTGGTTTGCCCCCAGTAATTCACGCCCCACACTGCCACCGTGCCGTCGCTTTTGAGCGCCATGCTGCTGCGCCACCCGGCGGAGATGGCCAGCACGTTGCCCAGGCCAGCAGGTATGTTCGTCTGACCGTAGAAGTCCTGTCCCCAACCCACGATTTGTGAACGGGGCAAAGTTAAAGTTGCGTTCGAACTAATCACGACGCCGTAGGAATTGCTGACAATAACGCTGTAATTGCCCTCATTGCTCCATGAGGGTAAGGTCAATATTGCATTCGTCGCTCCTGCGATGTTAGTACCATTAAGCTGCCACTGGTAACTCACGGGTGTTGAACCGGAGAGCGAGATGCTGAACGTATTGGTAGATCCCAATTGCCCGACGACGTTGATCGGTTGATTCAGAATGATCGGTGGCGAAGTGACCACCGTCAGTACAGCGTTTGAACTCACCGCGATCCCCGTATCCGGATTGCTGGCCACCAATGTATAGTTCCCGGCGGTATCCGGCTGAACGTTTGTCAGAATCAGATACGAATTTGTGGCGCCGACCAAATTAGTGCCGTTGAATTGCCACTGAAGATTTATTGGAGAATTACCAACAGCACCAGCATACATGAAGGTTGTTGAACCGCTGTATAGAATCCTGCTCAACGGTTGTTGAACTATCATCGGTAAAAAATCACGCAGCAGAATTTCACTGTCGTATGATCCGCCCGCAATGGCAACCACGTTGGAAAAACCAGGAGGAATATTGGCCTGGTTATAAGAATTATAACCCCATCCGACTGCTGTTCCGTCATTCTTCAACGCCAAATTAAACGCATCTCCAGCAGCAATTGCCACCACATTGCTAAGTCCTGCAGGCACATCGGCCTGACCGCAGCAGTTATTGCCCCACGCCATAACAGTTCCATCAGCGTTGAGAGCAAAGCAGTCGTACATATCCGCAGCGATAGCTACAACGTTGCTCAACCCCATAGGCTCATTTTGTTCTTGGTAAAAATTATCCCCCCATACAACAACAGTCCCATCATCCCGAAGCGCCATGCTAAAGGTGGATCCACACGCAACTGCCACGAAATCGCCAGGTCCTGCCGGTGTGCTGGTTTGGCCATAATAATTATCCCCCCAGCCCACAATTGCGCCGTCTGACCTGAGAGCGAGGGTGTGCAAGCCGCCTGTGGCAACGGCAACGACGTTGCTCAATCCGCTGGGAATATTCGTTTGCCCCTGTGAATTATCGCCCCAGGCAATAACTCGTCCATTTGATAGAAGCGCCAGACATACGTTCCCGCCGGCAGCGATGGAGACTACATTGCTTAGTCCAGATGGTATATTAGTTTGCCCGTAGGAATTGTCTCCCCAAACCGCCACTGTGCCGTCATCTTTTAAGGCCATTACATGCAAATATCCGCTTGAAATCGCCTTTATACCATTCAATCCGGATGGGACATTAGTTAAACCGGAAGCACTGTTACCCCAGGCGACGATGGCAGTAAGAGCATTGGCGTCTAATGTGATGCTTATGCTTAAGACAGAACCGTAAATGTTGCTCGCAATTAAATCGTAATATCCGAAATTTGTTGGTTGTGGATTCGTTATCGCAAAGAAATCATTTGTCGCACCATCCATATTTGTGCCGTTAAACCGCCACCGATACGAAATCGGCAGCGAGCCAACCACAGAAGTGGAAATAGTAACGTCAAAAGTTGTAGCATCAACCTGCATTGCCGGCTGCGTTATGATTCTCGGCGGTGATGCTGTTACGGTCAGGGTCGCATTCGAGCTGGTGATTGAATCGAAAAGGCTGGAAACAATCACACTGTATGTTCCTTCGTTCCAGGACTGGACGTTGGTGAGCACCAGAGTGGAATTCGTAGCATTGTCAATGTTGGTTCCATTGAATAACCATTGGTACGAGAACGGCGGTACCCCATACGCCAAGACACTAAAGGTGGCTGAATCACCCGCCAAACACGAATAATTCGTTGGCTGGGAACTGATCAACACAGCGTGTAAAATTGTCACATCAAGATTATCCATTCCAAAATCAGGCGCGCCACTATTCGCTACGAATCCGGAGTGCGGAGTTCCGCCTGAAGCTGAAAAGATTACCGTGTCCACGTTTTGGTAACCAAACTGGATCCTTGTGCCCGATGTACAGCTTAAGATGTAAGCGTTACTATAAACCAGGCTGCCATTTAAGAAACCTTCGGCTTGCAGTTGCAAATTATCCCGCCATGCAGACGCGAAATATCCCGCATTTAAATTGAATAAGCCGCCGCTAATGGATGCCGGCCCGGCAATCCCATTGGCATTTCCATTAAAGACGATTGTGTCACCGGACAAAAGAGCAGCCGTGTAACCACTTGGAGAGGACATAAAACGGGTTGGCAATGGGAAAAAGTTGGCCCAAAGCAGCCCATTGTATGGATCTGGCACGGGAATTCCACCGCTCATCATGTCAAGGTCGTCAAACGTGATAATCGTGGCGAATGTTGATGTGGTAAAGATTCCGTGAAATAAAAGAGCAAGGCAGATGCCCCTCCTTAACAAGGCAAGGTTGCCTCGCAGTATTTTTAATAAACAAATGACGCTTGACGCCACCAGGGCAATTGGCGCTGCCAGTCCAGCGCCAACGAAATGGTACATGGCCGGCAATTTCATTTGCTCCCGCCGTCGCAGTGCCTTGGCGTGACCAGCCGGAACGGCATATTTCCCGCAAATGTCGGCTTCCGTATGCATCTGATTCTGATGGTATAGTAGAACGAACGAGAAGTTTTGCAATGAAAATTATACCGACACATTTCTATTACTAATTCTTAAAACAAGATTGGCGATTGATTCAGCCGCGTTCTTTGTGTTTCAACCGGCGACTGAAAATCGTAGCCCAAACCTGGTCCGGGAGCTGAGTGCCAAGCAAAGGTTCATTGCAGGGACTGGAGGGCTTTGCGTTCTCTGTCCTTCATAGTTCCAACCGAGGAACGACGGAGGGTTTGATTTTCAGGATGCGGAAATACTACAATACCAGGAACCGACCCGTTCACAAAAGGAAACGGAGCAAACAAAGTTTATCCCGAAAACCGCGAACTACACGGAATACGCGAAAACGATTCTTCCAATCGTAAATCGTAAACTCAATGGCCTTTGGACTTAAAGCCCCCTCGCACAACGGAAGCCAATGTAGTTCTGGGCGGTGAACGCGACGTCGATGTAGCGGTCGGCGCAACGCGTGAGGGTGGCGTTGAAGAACCAGGCGCCGCCGCGCAACACGCGCTCGCTCCCTGATGCCGGTCCCCGGGGGTCAATGCCTCCCAAATAAGGGCTGCCAGCCGGATACGGCGTCCCCGCATACCAATCCCAACACCACTCCATTACATTCCCCGACATGTCGTATAATCCATACCCGTTCGTCGCAAAGGAACCAACCGGACTCGTGCCGGGCGTAGTTGCGGGATAGTTCCCGATCGAATTGTAGCCGGTCGGCCCCAAATCGTAGCTGATGCTGGTGTTACCGTTGTAGTTGGCCTGGCTTTCGGAAATCGTGTCGCCCCAGGGAAACCGTTGCCCGTTCAATCCGGCCCGCGCCGCCTTCTCCCACTCCGCCTCCGTCGGCAACCGATAACCATTGACCGTCCAATTGGCATACACGGTCGTGCCGTTGCCGCCGTTGGTATAAATCTGTGTCATTCCCGCGTCCGTGTAATACACCGGCGTCAATCCCGCCTGCTGCGACCGCGCATTGCTCCACTTCACCACATCATACCAGGTCACCATCTGCACCGGCTGATTCGCCGCCTTGCCCATACCAGGAAAGGAAAAACTATAGCCGTGGCTCGTGGCATAGGCAGAGACCGTCGCCCATTGATTGGAGCTCACCAGGTTCGTGTCCATGTAAAATGCCGACACGTAAACGTTCGTGGGGTTGGCGTCGGTGATGTCGCTATCACCAATCGAGTTCCCGATCGTGAACGAACCGGCGCGGATGAGCGTCATGCCGTCGGACGTTGTGGCGGGAAGTGAAATCAAGCGAAAGAACCTCGCGGTTGAAGCATTGGTGACCGTCATGGCGATATCCGGACCGTAAGTGGCCGGGACGGCATCCGTGGCGAACACCCAGTTGGTGGAGGCCAGATTGGTGCTGCTCTGCAGAGTGAAAGCTGTATCCGAGATAGGCCAATAGAGCAGGGGTTGATTGTTCGTCAGCGTGATACTCAGCGTCAATGCCGCTGGGGCGGGATGAACGCCGGCCAGCAATGCCAGCCCGGTCAACAGCGCGCGGAATCTGGTTCTCATAAACAATCCGGGATTAAATCCGCGTCAACACGGATAACAGTCGCTTCTTTGGAGTTTAACTATTCCTTAATTTTAAGTCAATCATGAAACCGCGCGGCGACCTGTCCATCGAAGTCCCGCCACGCAGGACGAAGTTGGAAGTTTCACGCGGTCGCCGGTCGGGTTGGCTTGTCTCGGCGACCTGCCGCGTCGTAAATCAGAGAAGACGGGAGCAGTGCGAAGACGGAAGCCGGGTGAAGACTGAAGGTTGTCGGGGAGCAAGCATTTGCTCAAAATGAGTCAGGTCACCGCGTGTTGAAATTTTGGAAGTTTCCTAATTTGTTTCCGGAGCGCGGGCTTCAGCCCGCTTCAACGCATCAATGCAATGGACGTTGAAGCGGCATAAATGCCGCGCTCCTTAAATCAGGACACTACCGAAAATTTACGCGGTTTGATTTTCAGGATGCGGAAAAATCTAAATTCTGGTGACCCCTTTACATCCCTTTTGGGGCGGCAGTCTTGAAGGTTACGGAGACCGGCTCAAGTGGCACGCCCTCTTCGCTTCGGAAGGCGTCAAAAGTCTGGGAGTTGAGCATGAACGCGTAAGACCAATCCGGCTTGAGCTTGACCGGCACGGTCCAGGTCTTGTGTTGGGCATCAAAATGGGCGCCTTTGCCGGTCTCGGGACAATGGGGCCCGCCACCCACCAGTGACCAGGACTTGTCAGCCATGGGCCGATCAAAGACCACTTGGATGACGGTCAAGTCTGGATCAACGTCTTGCGCCCCGTTGGCAGGAATCATGGAAACGATTTTGGGCCGCTTGCCCGCCAAATCAACCTGCAGCCTGCGGAGATTCTTCGCCGTCTCAGCAAAGAATAAGACCAGCCGCGGCGAGAAGTCCTCGAGCGTTGGATACCGGTCGCGGTGCGCCTCATACTCGCCCAACAGGTCCGACATCTCCTGCATCCAGAGAAAACCGTTCCGTTTTTCGACCTGAATGGCGCGTCCGGCAGCCTCCTCCCCTTCATACTGGCGCACATAACGGATGACGCAGACACGGACGAGTGATTCGTTCAACAACGTCTGTCCGTTGTTATAGGCCTGGGAGCGCATCTGCCCGGCAACCTGCTCAAAAAGGGCATCGCCTGACGCTTGAAGTTCGGCCCGATGACGCTCGATGATTGGATTGGCATAGGAATGGCAGAATTCGTGGACGACATAGGGCAGCGCGACGCGTGTAAATTCGGGCAAGCCTTGCTTATCAGTCTGCCACACGCCGAGCACGCAGTAGAGTTCTTCGTTGCCGTCCGCACCCCGGAAAAGCGGTCCATAGCACCCGCCGCCATTGAGCAAATCCAGCGCGACGGTGAAGCTGGCTTGCGGCCGCCGGCCAAAGTAGGCGTCGAACCATTCGACATGGGCTTCCTTGTCCATGAGTGTCTGCATCCGCGCCACCGTGGTCTGGTAAAGCGGTTGGTGCTGCTCGATAAATTCCTGGAAGGAGCTGTCATTGACGAACTGCTGCGCGGCCGCCAGAAAATTGGTCACATCGGGAGCCGTCCAACGTCTATCGAGGCCGTCAGGCCAGGGTTTGAGCGGGAGTTTTAGCTCGGGGTGCCCGGCATCGGTCAAATGGACTGCCATGCTCATGACCGCATCATAGGAAACGCCCCGGGTGTTGCGGAGCTTTTGGGCCAGCTTGACCACCGCCTGACCGCCAAACTTCCCAAACTGCTTGTCCGCATCCTCGACATAGGATGCCACCTTCGCCGTGTTGTACTCCGGGTTGCCAGCCAGGCGAAAGATGAGGCTCATAAGTTCCACGCGCGGATCGACGACCACCCGCAGCGAGTGCGCGGAGTCCGGGGCGACCTGGTTGGTGGCGCGGCTGATGGATCCGGCAGCCATCACAGTCGATTGAGCCAACGCGGCTGCCGCCGCGATGAGGATGGAAAAGAGACGCATGGATTCATTGGTTAGTTACGCGAGTCGTCTTCCTGAACGATTTCGATTACAGCACGCCAAGTCGCGATGTCAAAAGGAGATTAATTTGTATTTTTTGCCATCTCACGTGCAGGAATTAGCGAGTGCTGAGTGGACCACCCGGAAGAACGGTGAGGCGGAACCAAAGCATTTGCTCAAAAATGGGCAAGTTCCCTGAATAAAAACCTGCGGTTATGCAGAACTACACCCCTTTCCGAAAGCTAGGCCACGAGGCGCAAAGAACATAAGCCTGGACAGCTTTTGTTCTATCGTTCGTAAAAAACAGCTAATAAATAGTTCTGGACTTAATTCCCAATCGGCGTAATCAAACTAATAGGTCGGAAGATTCGGGCTTCAAAGTGCCAGAAGTTTCGGCTGCTTCTTTTGGGTTCGTGGTGTGCTTCCTGTGGACAATCTCAACATAACCATTGGCAACCATGAAAAAACAAATCGGCTTCTATTTTTTGCTCATCAACCTATTGGCGGTGGGAGTCGGTAATTGTGCCCAACCGGATACGACAAACGGAGTCGTCCAAGTCAGCCCCCCAAGCACCAACGGATTTTCCAACTGGCGTGCCGCCTTTTCTGTCGGCGCCGAATTCTTAAACCCCTACGTCATCAGTGTACCCAGTGGAGCAGCGTTTGGCACCTTGAGCAATGCCGGCAACGGCACGGTCGGTTATCTTCAATTCGATATCCAGCGGCGTTGGGTATTTGCTCCACATCCGATATATGCAATTGATACAAATAGTTGGGTAAATCGGTTTCCGATTTTTAGCATTTTTTCCACAGACCGGAGCTGGGATGCTTACACACCCGACTTTCAATACGATATCGGATTTCTTTTTGCCAACAACGTCAGTTCGACCAACAAGACGTATTCGGCGCAAACCCTGGCCGGGTCGGACATATTTGCCCAGATTGGCGCCGGACTCCCCCTATGGCGAAACGACTGGAATAGTGATAATGGGATTCCGGTTCAACTTTCAGCCAGTGGCTCGGTCGGGATGACAACTCAACAATCATTTGAAAAAATCCATCCCAATTATTTCCTCGGTGGAACGCTGGATGTTGGACTTAACCATGTCCTCTTTGGCATCGGAAGCACCAATGCGCCCGGTCTGGCCGAATTCAAGATTGGAGAAGCGTGCCTGGATTTCCCTTCCATGACTGGAACCGCCAACCAAGTCAATTTGGATGGAAACCAAATTCCTAAATTTGACGAAAAATGGGTACCGGAAATGGGCGCCAATGTACTCCTCCCGGTCGGCAACTATTTATATCTGAATGTTGAAGCCGATGCTTTCTTATCCAGGCAGACTCCCAACCAATGGAACATCAAGGTCGGTGCAACGATACCGTGGTCAACCATTCAAAGCATGTTCACCTTCCTCAAATAGACAGCGGCGCAAACATTTCGGAGGCAGCTATGCCAAAAACATTGTTCTTTGCTGCGACGCCACCGACGATCAGTTATCAAGTGGCGCATGAAACCAAGTTGTCGAATACTCGACCGGACCCGTGACCTGATCCTGCCGCGCCTGCTGTCGGCACAAGCCGACACTTTCTTACGAAACCATCCGCACGAACAAATCTAAACCTATGCTGCCGAACCAACGATTAGTGGTTTGCCTCGATGGCACCTGGGACAAACGGGATGATTCGACAAACGTCTTTCACCATTTCGCCTTTGTGCGGGAAGGTGAAGAAGCAGAGGGTGGCACTGCTTTGGATGGTTCCACTCCACGAATGGTCAACCAAAAGAAGTTTTATCATGAGGGCGTGGGCACCGGCGTGCTCGATCGAATCACCGGCGGCGGCTTTGGCTTCGGCCTCGAACAGAACGTACGCGATGCCTACGACTGGCTGGTCGAGCAGTATAACGACGCCGACGAGAATAGAAAGGCGCTGGCAGATGAAATCTACATTTTCGGTTTCAGCCGGGGAGCTTACACGGCGCCATCGCTGGTTGGTTTTATCGGTCGTTGTGGGCTTCTGAAACGGGGCGCGCCTTTGACAGTCAACCAACTGTGGGAGCAATATTGCCTGATTGGCCGTGAACGGGAGGAGCGTCAGAGCATTTGGGACAACGTTTTTGGTAAAGATTTACCGGCGATTCATCCTATCACCGAATTAGTGCGCGACCCTTGGGACATCAGGCCTGACGGGAAGACACAGCGCGCAAAGCACCCCAACGCCACGGAAAAGCTGCTCATCCAATGGTCGCGCCGGGTAAAAATCACATATCTCGGCCTTTACGACACCGTCGGCGCGATCGGCTGGGATGCGCTGGCCATCCCCGGGCTTAAGAGCAAGCTCGCGTTGCATCACAACATGCGTCCGACGTCATTGATTCAGCTTTGCAGGCACGCGCTGGCGATCGACGAGCATCGGAGCAGTTTTAATCATACGCCATTTCTCGAATACATGGGACATGGAAACCCTCCAGGCCTGCATAGCGCAACATCAATGAACAAAGAGGAATTGGTGGAATACTGGGCGGGCCAGCACAAGAAGTGGGAGAAGAAGATCGAACAGCGGTGGTTCGTGGGCGCACATTCCAACGTCGGGGGAGGTTATCCGGATAACGAGCTGGCGCAGCTTCCTCTCCGCTGGGTCGTCGAAGGTGCGACGGGAGCTGGGCTGAGATGTGAGGAAATCGACCAAAGGCAGCCGCTCAACCCGTTGCATCCGCGCGATTCCTACGCTGAATTTGCCAAGCCGCTTTGGACAATGATATTGCGGGCCAAGCGCAATTATCGGACCATCGCCCCCCCACGCGAGCTCCGCGCGAGCAGAAAGAAAGTTAAGAATTTAAACGACCCTCCGCTTGGTTTCTCATTGAAGAGTATCAACGAGAAGGTTGATTCAACGGCGATTGAACACTTCACAAACACCCGACAATACCGTCCGCTCAACCTTTACAGTTACTTTGAAAGATCGCTTCACGACGTCTCCGGTCCTGAAACTGAAACGAAATTATCTGAATTGCGGCTGCTGAAGCCGAAGTATTCGTGGCTCGGAGGTAATATTCGACAGCGGGTTGCCGTCGTGTTGTGGGCAACACTTGCTGCGATTGGGTTGGTCGCTATCGAAGAAGTGGTTAGTCCTCAAAACTCAGGCCACCTCCCGCTCTGGTTGTTAGTCGGTATTGTATTGAGTTTATTGGGTTTTATACTGGTGGATTGGTTTGAGGACCGGATGAATTTTTCCATTGCCTTGGGAACAACCGGACCATTACGTCGAGCACTGCGCGATTCAATCTTTTGGACTCGTGCGCTTGGGGTGGTGCTGTTTGGCTTTGGCCTGGTGTTCACCCTTATCTATCTGTGGGCGCTGGGTTGGAAGGTCTTTGGCCCGGTTTCCGTGACCACAACGCCACCGCCCGCCAGAGCATCGTTCGCGGGCTTATTGTTGCTTCTGGAAATCGGGACCGCCTATTTTTTTGTTTCTCTTTCCTGGGTCAGCGAAGCCATGTCCCACGCCCACCTCGGCAGCGAGGTTTTGTTGCAGAAATGCTGGAGTCCCAACGCGGTAAAGCAGCGATTGGAAACATGGCGCAAGATGCTCGCCTGCCACTGGGGTAAAGAAGATGAGGACGCTGTCAATGGCCCGGCCGCTCGCGCTATGCGGGAAATCGTCAGTGAAGGGTTGTGGCGCGACATGATTGGACTCATTCCCATCTACTCAATCGTGCTGGGCTTCGGGTTGTGGTATGCCGCGGAACAGCTTCAGTGGGGTTGGTTGAACATGGCATTCGCTGGTGCTTCGCTTTGGTTCTTGTTGCCACTCACAGCAGCCATTGCAGATTATGTCGAGGACGTGTGCCATCTGCGCTACCTCGCTCTCCACGCCCATGGGCTAGCACCATCCAGAATGTTCAACTCTTATATCGGGCACGATGACGACGCTCAAATTCGCCGCGTTTGTGCCGTCCTGCTTGCTGACTTTAGCGGCGATTTGCTGCGGAAGTTGGTTATGTGCGGCCCCACCGCCGCCACTGGATGGCGAGGGATCGTGGCGTTTTCGATTTCCGCGTTGACAGCATTGGCAATCACTGTCATCGCCATAACTGCCGCATATCGACGCTTGCCGCGTGAGCGGAAAGCAGGGAATCCTCCCGATCACGAAGAGCACAAGGACAAGATCGAGACTTCAGGAGAAGCACGTAGCTGGCAACGCAAAATCAAAACTTCAACCTGAAACAGACAATAATGGAGATCAAAAATGAACCTGTTTGCGAAAATTAAATCATGGAATTGGGGAGCAATCGAGGCTATTGCCGGAGTGGTTGCCGCTTTAGCCATGTTGGCTACCGTTTATTATGCTGCCAGGACGATCACGGCGGCTAGCGACGCCGCAGCGGAAGCCCGGCAAGATACAGAAACAAATCGGGTTCAACAAATCACCAGATTCCAGGGCTTGGTGATGAGCGACTGTATGCAGGAATATTTTGAAATACGCAGGGAGACCGCCAATGACTGGCGTTCTGCATCTACCAGTTCTGACGAAAAGCAAGCAGTTCAAGACCTGTATTCCGAACGGATGTATGGGTTGTATTTTGAAGAGTATCACCTCTTTCGACAGGATGCGATTCCAACCCATGTTTACACAATCTGGATAACTGGCCTCAAACACAGAATTGAGCACCCCGAGGAACATTATCCCCGGCTCAAAATTGATAAATATATCGCCCAAGACACAAATGAAGATTTTAACATTTTTATTAATAAAGCGTTGAATTGTAAAACTGACGACGAAATCGAGGCTTTGGTCAAAAAAGAAGCGGCTGAGCCACCGTATGATTAGGCCTGACCTTCACAAACCGTGAGCTTGATTTCCGGTGGGGCGAGCGCCTGTCGCGCCGTAACTCGGTGAAGGCTGATCCTCACGAGCCGTGAATTAGAACCCAGAAAATAAGCTTGGACAGTTAAATCCTTTTCTCAGCGCAGTCAGAAAGTCAACGTTGCCCTGACCGTGAAGGAAATCCTGGACGAGCACATTGCGAAGAAGCTGGTTTGAACAGGTCACATCACTTTCAATTTGCATTTCCATCGGCTGAGGCGTAAAAAACAAGAACCGAGCACCATTCAAGCAAGACAAACCAACCCCGGAATTTCTGATGAAAACCAAGCTGCACTCGCTGTTTATCTGGCTGGCATTGCTCGTGAGTGTTCATCCTACTCAGGCGCAACCGACTTTGGGCATTGCGCCAGCGGGCAATCAAACCGTTCTCTTTTGGCCTACATGGGCAGCTAATTACATTTTGCAAAGCACGACCAACTTGGTCTCGCCCACTTGGGTGGCGGTCACTGATGCCACACCTGTGACTGCCTTCACGGTTACCAACACCTCGCCCACAAGGTTCTTCCGTTTGTATCAGGACAACAGCAACACGACCAACGGCATGGCACTTATTCCCGAAGGCGCGTTCATAATGGGGGACACTGTGGATCCGTATGGGCAAGACTTAGTCGACCCGGCCCCGGTTATCGTAACGGTGTCGGGGTTTTACATGGACGTGAACCTCGTGAGCTACAGCCAATGGCAGTCGGTATATTACTTGGGCGACGAACGCCGGCTATAGTTTCGACTATGCCGGTTCTGGCAAGGCGGCCAATCATCCGGTGCAGACGATCGACTGGTATGACATGGTGAAGTGGTGCAATGCGCGATCACTGCAGGCGGGTTTGACCCCGGTGTATTACACGGACGCGATTTGACGCAGGTATATATGAATGGACAGGTGGATATTTCCAACTCGAACGTGAATTGGACGGCCAATGGATTTCGCTTGCCCACAGAAGCGGAATGGGAGAAGGCGGCGCGCGGTGGTTTGAGCGGGCTAAGGTTTCCTTGGGGAAACACGATATCCGAAAGCCAAGCCAACTACAACTCAGACTACCCTTCCTCTAGCTACGATTTGGGACCGAACGGCTTCAACGCAACTGGGTTAGAGCGGAGGTTCTCCCTACACGAGTCCCGTGGGATCATTTGCAGCGAATGCTTATGGATTATACGACATGGCTGGGAATGTGCAGGAGTGGTGTTGGGATGAGCCTGCGGCGTATGCGGGAGGCAATGATCCTCATGGGCCTGGGAATGCCCCTGGTACCCGAATGTCGCGCGGCGGAGATTGGAGTGAGGACGTTGAGCTCGCGCGGTGCGCACGTCGCAACGGCTACTCCCCGGCCGACGCCGAGGACTTCCTTGGCTTTCGTTGTGTGAGAAGGCAGTAGTTTATGCTCTTTTGCCCTTTGCCCCACTGCGCGAGCTTTAAGTAAATGGGTCCGTCCCGCACTTTGAACAATCTTCCCTCTTGCCGGACGGCAGCGGAACGAAGGCTGAATGCTAAATTCTAAAGGCTGAAGGTAACGGCGTCACAGCCCAGCGCGGAAATCCTGTTTTTGGAGCAGCTTGGCGAGATTGGCCAGTGTGTTCAGATGTTTTTGGAATTGGTCCTGCGGCACGAGAAATAGCATCACCAATTTGACCGGCTTGCCGTCCAGCGCGTCGAATTGAACTCCTCTGCGCGAACGTCCAATCGCCCCGACCACTTCACCAACCAAATCGCTGGAAGCGTGCGGCAATCCAATGCCCATCCCGATTCCAGTGCTCATTGAGGTTTCACGCTTCCTGACACTCCCCGCGATGGCGTTCCTGTGCTCAGCCTTGATCTTGCGATGGACTACAAGCTCGTCAATCAACTCGTCAATGGCCTCCCAACGGTTTTCTGCCTTCAGGTCAATGATGATCGGGTCCGGCCCCAAAAAATCGTTTAAGTCCATGATTTTGTCGGTTCGCAAATCCTGACAATTCGTGCAATCCGTGTCAAACCTCTGCGTCTTGGCGTCTTCCGTCTTCGCGCTGCTTCGACGCGACGAGTGGTGGTTCACATTGCTTTGTGTCTAAGTTTTTTTCATTTGGATGTCGTCTTGTTTTCTTCACGCGCCGGGATTTGCCGGACGGCCAATAAAAATCCTCAACGCCAGAATTTCCACCAACTCCGGCCCGCGGATTTACTCTGGGGAGCGAAGTGAGCGGATGTCATCAAACGAATGCGCATCTGAATATCGGCTGTCGCTGAATTGAATTCTGGAGTATTCCGCTCTGTGGCGATCACCTCAGGGAGGTCGCTGATCGCGCGGATTATTGGATCGGATGAATTGCCTTTTTCGCTGGCAGGCGGAAGTAGCCGCTGCGCCCGGCTCCACGAATCTGGATGAGACGAATTAAAATGCCGCCCCAAGGGGGTCATCGGCTGATAGAGCATCTTCGCGATTGTGAAGATGCTGAAAAAAATTGACGGGACATGGCGCGCTAGCGTCTGTTGAATCGGGCTATCGCCCGCTATTTCTCGCAGCGCTTGCATCGCAAATGCGTCGGCTTCATATTCCGCAGCGTGGTCGAAAGTTGACACGTCTGCATTATCATTACCTGGCTGGACTGTGCTTAAATGGGTCGCCTTTTTTGTTTTGAAATGTCCGAGATGGATATGGCCGAGTTCGTGGGCGATGAGAAATTTGAACACCATTTCCAGAGCTTGCGACGATTCCTTCTCCAGATAATTCTCTTGGATCATTCGTTTCATCGCCCGTTCTTTGGTGCGAGCTTCCACTTCGCCAACCCGGCCGTCAGCATAGAACTGACGCTGCACGATGTCGCACAAAGCCAAAAGCCATTCCAGATTTGACCGGCCCTGAAGCTTTACATGAAGGAGGGTTGGAAAGGTGAAGGCGAAAATAGACGGCATCCCATAATCAAGTCCGATTGCGTAACTATCGTCCTGAGGCACATGGAAAGTAATGGCATTTTCACTATCAGTGTTGAAGAAAGCGAATCCGACTGTCTCAAACCCGGAATTAGGATAACGCCTTGCCATCGCAAAGAGAAATTCGCGCACGAATTGTTCGTGTTGTTGGTTTTGCTTTGAGATCAATTTAAGGTAGAGCTGTTTCGCCTTTTCCATCTTCTCCTTGGTGCTCAAATCTGCGCCTTTGAAAAACCTCCGAACGAGTTCGTCGTCAATTGGATAGCGTGCGAAAGGTTCTTGAGCCTCAAGAACAAACATTGCCAGCGGCTGGTTTGCCATAGAACCCCTTCTACTTTTTATCGCGTAACGCCTCTCGGAGCCACTTTAAAAACTGTTTGCTCTGCTTCTGCTTCTCAATGCGATCAAGAATTATGGGTAAAACGTTTTTGTCAAAATAGCCTTTAGCAATCCATGCCGCCACATTGGCAGAAACAACGAGAGTCGGTAATACAATCGAGCCAACGTCAAGCCGACGATTTTCGGATTTGATTAGCTGTATTTCTTCTCGATTAAAGCCCGCGACATCATCCGCCGCTGATTGTAGCTCTTCAACCAGAATTTTGACCTCTGCCTCAAATTCAGGGGAACTTGAAAACTATGGAAATCTTCTGCCATACAAAACGAGGAGATTCTGCGCTTGCAAGGAGACACCCTGCAATAAAAAATGTGGTTTGCAGCATCGCTGGGCTGAATGATGAAATCCCCTTGGGATTTTTCCGCAACACCGGGCGGGTTCCTTTGCGTCTCAGTTGTTCCGCTACGTGTCGCAGCTTGTTTCCTTCGTGTGCCGGTTCATATCCGTTTGGATATTCAAGGGTCAAGGGCCGATGTTCTCGAACGCGACAAAACCCCCAAACAATCAGCCCTCAACCTTCTGAGTTAGATGGCCTGCCACGTTTTACGTGGCCATGTGCGCCACAGGATCGCTCCAGGCGCTGAATCCATCACTACCACCGATGGCACGGGCCTGAATATTATAGGTCGTGCCCGGTGTGAGATTTCCGACAATGATACGTCGGGCCTGTGTGGAGAACGTCGAGGCGGGCGGGGTTTTGGCACCGTTGGTGGCACGCACTTCATACGATTTGGCGTAGGGCACCGGTTCGAGACGCACGGTCAACTGGGTTGTTTCCCCGTTTTCAACACCCACCACGTTTGGCGCACTCAGCTTGGTCTGTGGGGACCGGCCCGGAATAACTGCCGAGAACCCGGACGTAAGCAGCAAGGGTTCGTCCTCACCGGCCACGCTCTGCACAAACGCGGCAATTTGACGTAGCGCGACCAGTAATTCTTCGCGCGCCACATTCTTGGCCGCCGTCAACGCTGTGCCGCCGTCCATGGCCGCTGCCACCGATTTATCGAACGCATCCAGCAATTTGGCCAGATCGCCAGTGCCACCGGTGGTTTGGCGAACGTCGTGTTACTCGTCATATTGGTTATGACGGTGTTGGTAAATGCACTCAAGTCCCCGTCAGACAAGCGAGTGAACCCGAGCGCAACTTTCAGATTTTTCATAGGTTTATTTTCTTTGATTACGACTCGTTGTGTGGGCAATCCGGTAGAACCGGATGGTTCGACTTCGGACCACCCTTCAGGTCGGGGACTATGCAATCGCCATGCCAATGAAGCAGAGTATCTAATCTGACAACAAATATTACTCAGTATATGTGATGTATAAAACCATTTCCATTCGGAAGGTATGCGGCGTGCAAATTGAAATCGAGAGCAACAGACTTGATTGAAGTCTTTGCAAATTAACAAAGTGCTCCTGCAAACTGGAAAAGAGTCTGCGCAAACAGAACCAGGGAGAAATCAAACCTGCAGAAGGTCAAAACAATCTAACAAAGACCCGGATCAACCTTGTTCAGGCATTTTGTAGGTTGAACCTGAGTCGAATTCGGTTTGTAAAATGTTTCCGCAACGTTGCAGAGCCTCTTTGTAAACTTGCAAAAGGTCTTTGCAGGATTACAAAGACCCCGGTTAAAGATTTGAACCCGAAGTGGATGCGGAGAAGGTGCATTTTGCAACGTTGCAAAGAGTCTTTGCAGACTTGATTTGAGTCTTTGCAAGTCTGCAAAAACCCAAAACAAACTTGAAAAAAGGCTTTGCAGGATTGCATGAGGTGAAAGCAACCTTGATTCGAGGTTTTGCAAATTTGATTTGATGCAAACAACGTTTCAAAAGGTGGTTGCAGGTGTGTTTTGCGTTCCAGCAAATTGATTTGAAGCGTTGCAGCCTTGAACTTTCAACTTTCATCTCTCAACCTTCAACTCCTTGGGAATTGCCTAAGTCCGACTCAGAGGTGGTCAGAAACGAGCAAATTTTTGTCAGCAGCGGATTTCCGTCAAATTTCTCAGGTCGGCTCTGCTTGTGGTAATGACACAAACACGCCGGAACAAAGCATTTGCTCAAAATGAGTCAGGCATTGCGACCAAGGTGAATGAAATTTCTCCTTTGGTTGAGTGTGCGTTGTGATTGATTCCACCGGAAAAGGCGCTACGCTGCCTGCGCAATGGCCGAAAATTCTTCAACCCTCGCCGAACTGAAGCAGCATGTTCCGGATCCCGCCACGCCCCCTGGCGAGAGATGATGGATGAAATGTTGAATCCAGGCGTAGTTGGCGTTGTTCACCGGCGGCATCCCGAATTTCCAGCGCACGTCCTGCCGCAGATTTTCGCACGGCGGGCCCAATCGCTCATGTTGAACGGCGGGTTGGCGAGAATGAAATCGGCCTTTTTACCTGGCCGGCGTGTTGCCTGGCTGCCCCGAACTATAATCCGGCCATCGGTGAAGAAGCGTTGTTCGGCGATGGAATGAGGATCGTTATCCCAACCAGCACCCTGAAGCTTCGGCACGACATACTTCCGGCAAGTGTCGGCTTCCGTAAGCATCTGATTTTGTAATGGGTATCATAGGACGAAGCCGGCTTTTTGCAATGGAAATCCGAGAACCATTCCATTTACGATTTGCGATTTGTTCAACCGCAGAGATCGCAGAGAACGCAAAGACCGCTGAGCTTGAAATTACTTCTTTCCCGGACTGCCGGTCCGGTAAGGTGCGGGTTCTTCGCGAAGGGTGCCCGGAACCGAAGCAGTCGCATGGCCACGAATGGCCAGTTCGCGTTCCCGCAGGGCGTCCAGCATCCGCAGCTTTTCCGCCACGGGCCGGTCGGCAAGGTTGCGGCGCAGGGCGCGTTTGCTTTCGAGAATCTTTTGCAGGTCAAAACTCATGGCGCGTCGCTGAGAAATTGTCGCTCAAACTTTTGCCAGGCGTCAACCAGTCCGTGCCGGGCCAGCAGGGCTTGAAAGCGCGCGGCGTCCAGCACACCGGCTTCGATGAATTGAAGCAGACGGGTTTTGTCCCTGGCGCGTCCGGTCTGGAGGGCAATGGCGGCGAGGTGTTCGGCCATAAAGACGGAGGACAGAAGCCGGAAGGCGGACGACGGAAGTCCGCGTAAAGCTTCGCCACGAGATTAAGGTCCAAAGTCCGAAGGCAAACAGACTCGACACCTCACCTAATCCTCTCCCCAGTCGAAGCGGAGAGGATGAGTGCATAAGGGCAAAAGCCGGCTACGCGGCTGGACTCCGTAAAGCTGCGCCACGTGGCGAACACCGCACAAAAATGTGGTAGAAATAAACGAAGGAATAGCCGATATTTATATGCCACCGCAAAGACTGCAACTATTGTTATAAATGCGCCCGAGCGGTGGTTTGTAGTTTACCCGATGTACAACTTAAACATGTGTTGTCGTGTCAGTGACAAAAAAGCTTGTGACGGGCCCCTTCCCCAACAATCCATGAAGGCGCAATCTTATCACTCGGCAATCGCATTAAAGGTATTTCTCCGCCGCGCGGTCGGGGCTGCTTTGCTGACGGGTTGGTCGGTGCTGGCCGTCAATCAGGTCCGGGCCGAGGGGATGCTGGAATTGTTCCAAACACCCTGGTCTGAGATTACGCAAAAGATGCCGGAGATTGCCGAGGCCGGCTACGACAGTCTTTGGCTGCCCAACCCGGCCAAGGGTAACAGCGGCTCGTTCTCGGTCGGCTATGACCAGTTTGACCCGTTTGATTTGGGCAGCACCAACCAGCAGGGAACGATTGCCACGATGTATGGCACGAGGATCAATTGATCCCATGGTGCAGACGGCGCATCGGTTCGGCATCCGTGTCTATTTCGACAACATCATGAACCACCGGTCCAGCACGGTACCGGCCTTTCCCGGCTCGGGCACGCCGACGAATTATTATCCGGGCCTGATGCCGCAGGATTTTCATCTGCAAGTCGTCTCCGGCGGATATAAAAACTGGCCGTCCATCGGCGATCCCTATTGGTGCACCACTTCGGAGGTGGAGAACAACCTTTGCTGGGCCTCTCTGACCTGGCGCAGGAACCGGGCACGAATAATCTCAATTTTGGCGCGGCGGTCGGCAACACGACCAACAAGCTGGCTTTATCCGGTTTCCGGGCCGGTCGGATTTGTATATGGACACCAATGGTCCTTTGCTGGGCGCGGGTTCAGGCACCGGCTGGCCATCGCCGGCGAACGGATACGGGCCGGTGAACGGCTGGCGTCCCTTCGACGGCAATGGCCAGCCCGTACCGGAAGATGTGTCCACTTATCTCTGCCGCGCGGTGGCGTGGACGCTTTACACAACCAAATGCGACGGCTTCCGGCTGGACGCGGTGAAGCACGTGCCGGCGAATTTCTTCGGCAACGAAACCGGCCAGACGGATGACCCGTCGTTCGGCGGCTACCTCGGCGCGATTCAAGCCATGTATGATTACGTCCACGGCTACGGCAGCAACGACGTCGGCAACGGCTACGTTGAATCAGACGGCAACCGCAACAGCACCTTTGACACCGAGAAACCTCGCAACGACGCGATGCTGTTCGGCGAATACGAACCGTCAGCACTGGATGCGGGCGAGGATTTTAATGATTATCTCCAGTCGGGCATGCGCCTGTGCAACTTCCCGCTTTTCAGCCAGTTCAACAATGCCATCAACAATTACGGGGGCAGTCCGGGTTTATACGGCATGGATGGCCGTGATTACATTCCGCCGGGGGGCAATTGCGACGCCAACGGCAATTTCAGCGGAGCGGTGGCCGTCAATATGCCGCAAACGCAGGACAACGGCACTTGCTGTCCGGCGAATGAAACGCTGGAGGATTCCTATTACTTCATGCACGAAGGATTGCCGATGGTTTATTCGGATGGTTACAATCATAATCTGGCCAGCCTGACCAACGGCAGCACGCCGATTGTTTCCTACGCCAATTACCTCGGCGAATTCGGTGACAATTCCATGCCGGACACGATGTTCACGCACAACCAACTGTCACGCGGCGGCACGCGTTCACATTGGAGCGACCAAAACATCATTGCCTTTGAGCGTTATGATTACCGCGACGTGGACCCACCTTCGCTATACGGGAATGCTTTAACCAATCCGGCGGCCACCGTGGTGTTGTACGCCATGAATGACAAGGGCGGCGGTTCCGGCGATATTGCTTTTGATGACGGCGTCAGCCGGACGAGTGACGGTTATTATCTGGTCGGCACCAACACCGCCAACGGGTCCAACACCGCAGACACTTCGATTCCCAATTCACGCAATTGCGGACTAATCGTCGGTTTTCCGCCGGGCACACTTCTGACGCAACTGTCCAGTGCCGGCGACGTGGCGGGTGGCAATCGCGCCTTCCACCGGTTGCTGGTGCATGTCGCTACCACAAACAAGACCACCGCCGTGTCAACCGCCGGCGACCCGATCCCGATGAATCGTCAGATCTATGTCAACACAACCCCGACGGCGGGCTTCGGCGCCATCGAACTGGTGATTCCCAGTGACGGCTGGGTGATGTATGGGATCCAGTGGCCGGAACCGAGCCGCGCCAATCCCGCCATCCCGCCGAGCGGGACCATCGTTTTCCGCCAGGGCGGTGTTCAGGCGCCGAATGTCACGGTCTATCGCAAGGACGGCATCAATGGCGATCCCAATTATGATCCGATGTTCCCTTTCAAGATGCGCGGCGGAGTTGACCCTTACACCGGGCAGCCGGTCCTGGCCGCCGGTGAAGGCAACGTTTCCAATCTCACCTACGCCATTAGTATTCCGGTGGTGACCAATGCGCTGTTCGACATCCTCGTTCGCAGCGACGCCTCGGCTTCCAACACTTTGGTCAAGCTGGACGGCGGCACTGATCTCAACAGCCAGATGGGGCTGGGCCCGACCAATTTCCAGGCCGGCATCGCGCCGACCAATTTCCTCGACCTGCGCGATAACAAGCCCGGCTACGCGGACGACCGTTTTATTGGCTACGAACAAACGGCATTCCAGTTCCGCAACGGCCCGGAGAAATTTGCTGCGCGAAACATTTTGAGCAACAACATCGTTTCGCTGGGCGCGGAAACCTACTTTTACACCATCGGCGGCGCGAACACGGTCATTCCCGGCAGCGGCTTTGGCCAGAGCATCACCAACCAGACGGCAACCTGGGTTTATCACGATCCGAACGCGCCCGTGACGGTCCTGACCAACGCGAGCGTGCCCGTGGACCCGGCCAATCAGATGTCGCCCACCAATCCGGCGGCCGGTCAATCCGTGGACATCTGGGTGAGGGTCGGCTACTCGCTGCAAATCAACACCTGCTACATTTACTACACCACTGATGGCTCGAATCCCGAAGGCGCGTTCGGCATCGGCCAGGGCACGACCCAGGTGGTGGCGGCGCAACGGGTGAATTATGACAACAGCCTGGGCAACGTTGACTGGTGGATGGGCACCATTCCCGGCCAGGCCAACGGCGCACAGGTGCGTTACAAGATCGCGTTGTTCAGCGGCGGCAACACCATAAATGGGCCGAGCATTCAGCCGATTTCCTACGCCGAGTCCTCCGGTTCCAAACTCTTCGGCCTGACGCAAGCGGCCATCACGAATTTCAACCCGGCCAATGCCGTGGTCTGGCTCCACAACGATCTCAATCCGGCCAACACCACCGTCGGTTTGCAGTCCGGTTTCCATATCCTTCGCTCCCGGACATTCCTGCCGGTGATCAATTACACGAATCAAAACTACGTCTATGCCAACCAGGCGCAGGTCTATAACACCTACGCGCAAACCTTTTATTATGAAGCCGGGCCGCCCACCGGCTTGATTGTCACCCCGGCAACCGACGGCACCTCGGTTTCCAGCAGCACCCTTGGTCTGGTCGTTCGCACCGATAACAATGTGACGGGCGTTCAATTTAACGTCCAGGACAGCGACCCGAACAACGACGACGTCATCACCCATCAGGCCAATGGCAACGGAAACGACACCAATGGCAATCCCATTTTTGTCAGCGCCACCCAGGCCACGCCCAATCAGAGCCTGAACCTGCAATACCCGAACGATCCGCAGGAGTTCCATTTAGTCTATGCCAACGTGGCCTCCAGCGGCACCGCCACCATCAGCGTGCGGCTTTCGGATTATGCGACCAGCGTCTATACCAATGAGGTCACGATCTTGACCCGCACGGTCAACACGCTGGCGCCGCCGCAGAATGTCATTATTTCCAGCCCGGCGACCAACAACACGATTGTCCCTTACAGCAGCAATATTGTTTATCTGATCCAGACTTGCTTTGGCACCAGTCTGGTCTCGGCCGTTTCCAATTTCGACATTACCATCAATGGCGTCCTCCAGCCGCAATCCTCGTATTTCATCCGTCCGGTGGGCACCGTGCCCGGTTGTCCCGGCATGAACTCGCTGTTCTATAATTGGAACATTACTTCGGGTGGGGTCTATAATATTCAAGCAACCTACAGCAATGGCATTGTCCTGAGTGATAACAAGACCGTGATTGTCACGCTGCCGCTCCAAATCACCGGCTTGAGCAATGTCGGCCCCACCGGTGGCAATCCGTTGGTTGTTTGGGGCAGTACGCCGGGCGCCAATTACCAGGTTCTGGCTACCACGAATCTGAGCCAGCCGTTTGTACCCATCGGCCCGATCGTGACGACGAACGGATTTTCCGCCTCTTTGTACGACACGTCGCCGCCCGCGCCGCAGAAGTTTTACGAAATTGAAATTGTGCCCTAAACCGCAAGTGACCAGCGGCCAGTGACAAGTGACATGAAAACACGGCGCTCAAAGGGTCCCCTCCTGTCACCTGTCACTTGTTACCGGGTGCATTTTGACACCGTTCTTAAGGAAACAGGATTTCAGGTTTGGAGTTCCGCGTTTACGCGGCAAATTGCGGGATTCCGCCCGAACCGCCTGAAGGCGGGACTCCAAACAAGGACAGTGTCAAGATGCGCCTGTCACCTGTCGCTTCTTTTGGCGCTTTTATTTGGGACGGTTCAAGGCGCGTTGGCCGTCCTCGCCAGTGCCTGGCATGTTCCGGACAATTCCGGCGACCTCGGATTCAACATGCGCAATCCCGAATTCGAGATTGGCACCAACACGACTGTCACGGTCTATAGCGGCATTCAGAAATTCAACAATCCCTACGGCACGGCCAACCAGACTGGCGGCTGGTTGATTTACAAGGGAGCGGCGCAAAGTTCCTGGAGCAGCAACGCGTTGAGCTTTTATCTTAACGGCGGGCCCAGCCCCAACAATCAGTACTGGTCTGCCACGTTCAACACGACAAGCTTCGGACAGGACGAGGTCATTCAGTACTATCTTTACCTTACATTCGACGGCGTCAACGGCGTCTCGAACACCTGTATTTATGGGGGCGACGGCAGCAGTTTCACCACCGGCAGCCAGAGCGTCGCCGCCGCCTCGCCCTTCACCATCCGCAACCGGCCCGCGTGGCTGTTCCACGCCAACAACCGCGTCGTCACGGCCAATGCCAACGGGACCAGTTCGACCGTCAGTTTCTGGACCCAAATCGGCTACCAAAGCAAGGACGCCGCCGTGCGCTGGGCGGATAACGGTTGCATTTATTACACCAGCGACGGCTCGACGCCGGCCGGTTCGCTCGGCGTTGGCAGCGGCACGACGCAAGTGATGCCCGTCAGTTACGATCACGAGCAGGATAATTACAGCATCGCCGGCAACGCCATGTGGTGGGTTGGGACGGTGACGAATATTCCGGATTACACCGCCATCAACTACAAAATCGGCGTCTGGAACAGCGCCAATAACGAGGAAAAATTCGCCGATTACAACGCTGGGACCAACAACACTGTTTTCAACTTTTCCATCGGCACGCCGGGCGACCCGGTGTTGACCGTTAACGGCATTAACGCCGATTACACCACCGAACATCTGTTTGTGGATGAAGTGGCGGGCGACTCGATTCCGGTGAATGTGGTGTTTTCGCCGAATGTCGCCAACGTCACCGAGGCCGACGTGTTTTCCAATCTGAACCGCCGCAACCGCGCGACCATGGACGCCAACGGCGATGGCATCGAAGACGGCATCCTGCCGCCGGACGGGAACACCATCGCCACCGGCGATGACAACAATTATTACAAAGCCTATGCCATGACATCGCTCGGCGGCGGCCAGTTTTCATTCACGCTTTATGCGACCAATTGCGGCGCCTACCGGCTGACAGCGCGCTACAAGATTTCCGGCAACACCAACTGGTTCTGGTATTCGACCAACGGCCGGCGCGACCATGTCATCGTCGTGACGCCGACCAAGGCGCGGAACATCACGATGTATGAATTGAATGCGATGAACATTGACGCGCAGGGCACCGGGCAGAACGACCGCAGCACGTTTACCGATCTTTATGATGGTCCTGGTTCGCGGCCTTACGACCCGGTGACGAACCGGTTCAACTTGCAGTACGTTCAAAATCTCGGCGTGAACTGGCTCTGGTTCCAGCCGATTCATCCCATTGGCATTGAAAACCGGCAGACCGACCCGAACACCGGCCAGCCTTACGCCGTCGGCAGCCCGTATTCGGTAAAGAATTTTTTCCAGATCAATCCCCTGCTCGGCAAGGCCGACACGCGCGACGAGGCGATGCAGGAATTCACCAACTTCGTCGCCGCCGCTGACGCCGCGGGTGTCAACGTGATGCTGGACGAGCCGTTCAATCATTCCGCGTGGGACTGCGAACTGGATGCCGCCGGGACCAATTATTTTGCCCCCAGCGCGCAGCCGACCGACTCAATCGCCAGCAACGAGGCGCGGTTTTATTCGCGCTCCGGTGAATATGATCAACGCGCCTTCAACGCCGCGAGCGTGGCGCAGGCGCCCGACCGTTATGACTTCGGCAAGTGGAGTGACGTGGCGGACATTTATTTTGGCCGTTACGCCGCGCTGGTGCCGAATGCGTCGCAATCGGGCAATTATGCCAGCGAAGCGGATTGGTTTGATTATTCCGTCGGCGATGAAAACAGCACGGGCAGTGGCAACGGGCATTTCGATCACATCACGCAGAACGTCTGGCGCTATTTCTCCGACTGCATCCTTTACTGGCTGGACAAGACCGGCTGCCCCAGCAACACGCCGCCGAACCTGACCTGGCACGGCATTGACGGTCTGCGCGCGGATTTCGGCCAGGGCCTGCCGCCGCAATGCTGGGAATACATCATCAACAAGGTCCGCACCCGGAAATGGGATTTTGTGTTCATGACCGAATCGCTCGACGGCGGCGCGGTGACTTACCGTTCCAACCGCCACTTCGATGTCCTGAACGAGAACCTGATTTTCACCCTGCAATCCGCCGCCACGGCGAGCGACTACCGGAACGCCTTCGATGCCCGCCGCAACAGCTACGGCCAGGGCCTGGTGTTGCTCAACAACGTGTCGCACGACGAGCAGAGCTACAGCGATCCGTATGCGGCGCTCGTCCGTTATATGGCGTGCAGCACGATTGACGGCGCGCCGATGATTTTCTACGGTGAGGAACTCGGCATCTCCACCTATTTCGGTTTTGACGGTTACCAGTTGAACTTCGGCAAAACGATTCCACAGTTCATGGATTACAACTCGCTCCAGCCGATTTACTCGCCGGCCAACCGGAATTTCGGCCTGGACCAGCTCTGGCCGGTTTACGCCGCCATCAACCAGGCGCGGCAATTCAGCGCGGCGTTGAAGAGTTCCAACCGCTATTACCTCAACCAGACCGGCAACGAAACACCGCAGCCAAACATTTTCTCCGTGGCGAAATACCAGACGGCCAATGCCTCGCCGAATTTTTCCGACGTCGTGTTCGCCTTCACCACACTTGACCGGAACAACACACAAACCGGCGATTTTGATGTGAACATCACCCAGAACGGCTCGAACCTGTTCGGCATCCAACCGAACCGCCTTTATAACGTAAAAAACATCGCCGCCTACCTCGGCGCGGACCCGAACCGCCGGAATTACTGGCTTTGGAACGGCGGCTCCGGCGGCATCGCCGGCAGCAGCATTCTGGCCAACGGCATTTACGTCTCGCTCAATCCCGTGCCGACGAGCAACACCGGCTGGACCAACGCACCGTTCGAAGCGCAATACCTCAAGCTCTACGACGTGACGCCGCCACCCACGCCGTCGGCGCCCGTTGCCCCGCAAAGCGGGACGAACAATTATATTTTTACCAACGTCGTGACGTTCACCTGGTCCGCCGTGAACGACTCGCAAGGTGGCGTGAGCGGTTATTACGTCATCGTCGGTACTGTGCCCGGCGGTTCGGATGTTTTTAGCGGCACTGTCGTTGGCACGTCATTGACAGTGACGAACAGTTTCGGCGCGCACCTGTACGCGGAGGTAAGCGCCATCAACAACGCCGGCATCCAGGGCGCGGCCAGCGCCAGCAGCGCCGGGGTGGCTTTGGTTAACCCGAACTGGATTCCGGTATTGAACATCCTCAACAGCAGCGTGTTGTCCTGGAACAGCGTCTCCGGCAAAACCTACCAGGTGTGGAGCACAACCAACCTTTCCCTGCCCTTTTCCACTCTGGGCGGCCTCATCAATGCAGCAGGGCCGGTGGCCAACTACACCAACAGCCCGGCCAGCGGAACGCGCTACTTCCGCGTCCAATTTTTCCCCTAAAAATGCGGCCTTTTACTGCCTTATCGCATGAATATGCGGTAGTCAAGCCGTCGGGAAAATGATACTTTTAGGCACGATCCTGAACAATAATCAGTAACCGCAACATTATTATGAAATACAAAACAATTCTGGCGAGTGGAGCAGCCTTGGCATTTTTGGGTGCAACCGTTGGTGTGCAGGCTCAAAACCTGAACGGAACCGTGAGCCCGAGCTTCTACGGCAGTCCGCTGGCCCTGCAAACCATCAGTACCGGCTTCGGTCTTGCCGCCGGCGGCAATGATTCAGCCGGCGGTTCCGAGTTGGACGCCGCTTATGGCCAGATTTCCGGTGGGAATCTTTATCTGTTCCTGGCGGGGAACACGGAAAATAACGGCAATCACTTGAATGTATTCATTGCTGGCGGCGCGGCGGGCGGACAGAACGTCTTGGGCGCTGCTGCCACCGGCACCATGCAGGCCATGAACGGTTCGGTGTTCAGTCCAGGCTTCAATGCAACCTTCGCCTATGATGTGAACGATTACTCGGGCACCTTGTACAGCGAAGAATACAACCTCATCGGTGGTACCGGCGGTTACGTCGGGGCTCTCGGTAACAGTGGCACAGGCCTCTATGCTGGTAGCGATGGCGGCACCATGAGCCTTTACGTCAACAACAACAACGCGAGCACCATGGGAGCCCCTGGTACAGCTTACTCTGGTGGCGCGGCCACGACCACCGGATATGAACTCGTTATCCCGCTCTCCTCGATCGGATATGGTGGTGGAAATATCATGGTCCTTGCCGACGTCAACGGCGGCAGTGATGGTTATCTTGCCAACCAGTTCCTGCCGGGTTTGGCAGTGGGAACAGGTAATGTGGGTGGCGGCGGACCCTACACCGGTTCGACCGGAAGCCAATTCAATTTTGGCAACACCCCCGGCGAATATTTCACCGTATCTGCAGTCCCCGAACCGGCCTCGATGGCGCTTTTGGGATTCTCCGGCCTGGCAGCGTTGCTGGCCGTTCGCCGCCGGAAGTAAATTCTTTCAAGTTCTTACAAAGCCCCGCAATTGCGGGGCTTTTTTGTTTCATATCGCGTCCTGGAGCGGTTTAATTAAAACTGTGGCCGAATTTTAAAAGGTGGATGGGAAGCGCCCGCCAGGTTTTGGACTGCGGCAGCCCTCTGCCGCTTTGGGAATCGCGCCACCCGTTGAAAAGCGGCAGAGGGCTGCCGCAGTCCAAGACGCTTCGCGCCATTCAGTGGACATGGGATTTGCCAGCGGCTACAGAATTCTTGAAACGGCTCTAAAACGCGACGTGGAGTTCACCTTCCGCTTTGCTCAATCAATCGCCGGAGTTCCGCGTTAAATGAATCCGCTTTTTGCAGCATTTCCAGCGTCAGATGCATCCGGTAGCGCCAGTAATAATTGGGAATGGCCGGCACATTAATGCGCTCGGCGGCAACATTCGCGCGCCGCAGGCTTTCATCCATGCCCAGCAGGTCCTGCAATTGGAAAATGCTCCACATCGCCGGCGAGGCGAGATGTTGGTCCACGATGGCCCGGTTGATCCACCCCCCGCATTGCCGGGGAGCATCACCCCGCTGACCCAGCTCCTGGTTGTAGAATTTTTGCCTGAGTTTTGCGTCTTCCTCCCACCAGCCGCGAATGGTGCTCATGTCATGCGAAGACGGCGTGACCACGCTGAGGTACGGCGCATCGGCCGGCCGCGAAAATTCCTGGCCGAGCCGCTTGGGCATGCGCTGGATTTCAAGGCTCAACAAACCGAGCTGCTTCATGGCCACGGGCACGCAGTCGGGCACCACGCCGAGGTCCTCGCCGCAAACCAGCATGTTGGTCACGCGTTTGAGCGCGGGCAGCTTTTGCATCGCCTCGCGCATCCAGAAATCGTCCTGTCGCCGGAAGAAATAATCCACATACAACTCCTGGAGTTGCGCCCGGGCCTGGGACGGGAGATTTTTGAAGGACAACGTGTGCTCCATCGAGAACCGGAAATGAAATTGCCGACGTTGCGAGCCTTCGGCTTCGAACAGAATCACATTGCTGATCAAATCGAACAGACCGGTTTTGAGTTTCGCGTTGCGCTCGTTTTGTTCCCGGGCGGCAAAATGGGTTTCCACCTGGCGTTGCGTGGCAAACCCGGATTTCAAGGAATACTGGCCGTTTGGGTTGGCATGCAAAAACTCGCGGCGGACGGCATCGGATTCTTCGTCAAAAATTTCCCCCAGTACCACGTCGGTGATGAAAGGTCTGGTAAACCGGTCATGGTCGAACGCGATGCCGCGGGCACTGAATTCGCCAACGTCCACGGGAATCGCCGGCACAAAATTTCCCAGGACACCCTCGACGGCATGGGCGGGAATGGTCCAAATACGGAAAAAACCGAGGACATGGTCAATGCGAAAGGCATCAAAATAGCAGCTCATCTGTGCGAACCGGCGTTTCCACCAGGTGAAGCCGTCTTCCTTCATGCGCGGCCAGTTGTAAGTTGGGAAACCCCAATTTTGCCCTTTGACCGCAAACGCGTCCGGCGGCGCACCGGCCTGGGTGTCCGAGTGAAACAGCTCTGGCTCGCACCACACGTCAGCGCCATGGCGATAGACGCCGATGGCAATGTCGCCCTTCAAAATCACCCCACGCTCGTGGGCATGTTCCGCCGCCGCTTTGAGTTGCCGGTGCAGGTGATATTGAATGAAATAATGCAACGCAATGTCGTCGTGTGCGTTTCTTTTGGTGGGGCGAGCGTCCTCGCGAGCCGTGGCCCCATTTTTTCGCGACGGCTCGTCAGTAGCCTCGCCCCACCCGGCGGCGAGCGCGGCAATTTCGTCCGGCTTGTAACTTTGATGGGCGGGCCATTGATTGAAATCCGGGGTTCCATATTGGTCGCGCAAGTGACAGAACACGGCGTAGGGCTCCAGCCAATGCCGGTGGTCGGCGAAGAATTTCCGGTAATCGCGGCTTCGAAAAGTCGCTGCCTTTTGCGACGGGAAAATCTGCCTGAGGAAACCAAGTTTGGCCTTCATCACGGCCTCGTAATCCACCGCGGCGAGGGCGTTGAGACGACGACGTTCGGGTTCCAGTGCCGCCAGCAGCTTTTTGTTCTTTACGTTGGTAACCGCGGCGAGATTGAGATAAAGCGGGTGCAGCGCAAACGCCGATATGGCGGCATACGGATACGAGTCCGTCCAGGAATGCGTCGCGGTGGTATCGTTGACCGGAAGAATCTGAATCAGTTTCAACCCCACCTGCGCGCTCCAGTCGGCCAGCAGTTTAAGATCCTCGAACTCCCCCACCCCGAAACTGTTTTCGCTCCGGAGACTGAACACGGGAATCGCCACGCCGGCCCCCTTCCAGGTGTCGGCCGGCAATACGGCAAAACCGTCGTTCACAATGGTATATTTGTCGGGCGCAGGGGCATCGTGCAAAATCCGGTTGTCGCCGCCTTCATGGCCGACTAACACCTTTTTTTCGACGTCATAGACGCCGTATTTGTAGGTGATGGGGAATGACTGATTGCTAAAATCCACCCGGACGCTGAGGAAATCCTCGCCGGCCACCCGGTCCAAAAGCAGGGGTTTGGCCGTATCCCAATTGCCCAAGGCCACCGCGCCGCCCGACAGACAGAGCGTCTGTCCTTTTCCCAGTAAAGGGGCTTTGACTTTGAAAGTGTGGGTGGCGGCAGGCGGCGCCGGTCTTCGCACCTCGGTGTGATTGGGCTTCAACAGAACTTGTTGGAATGGCTCCGTGTAAAACGCATTCTCAAAAAAACCTTCATTATTCCACGCGTCAATGATCAACAGCTCCGCTTGCGCGTACGCGGCGGGATTGATGGTCCGGCCATTCCCCCGATCCTGAATGGTGAGGCCGTTCGCCTCGCGCAAAATATAGCTGTAGTTAAGCTCAACCTTCGTTCCCGGCTCTTTGGGCAGGGTGAGGGTGGCTTGCCAGAATTCTTCGTTGAGATACTGGAGTGGGATTGCCCTTTCAACCCGGCCGCCACCCAGGATTTCGTGATCCCCGGTAAGCGAGAGCGATTGGCCGTACTTTGTGTGAAAGCGTAATTTAAAGGTCAATTTCATTTGCTCACCTGTGGCTGAGTTTTGTTCCGATTCCCAGAGCCAGGTCGAGGATAAAAAATCTGTGGAGTTTATTATGGATTAAGGAAATACCGCGGCAAGGGCAAAGCACTTCCCAATTTTCTCCAGTGAAATGACTCTGCCCTCTTCCGCCGATTAAACGAAGGTGTCGGCTGAACAGCCGACTGTCGCAGGCCCGGCGATTAGCGTATAAACGGGTAACTGTAGCAGCAGCCGGAAGCGTGAATCGTGTCAGAATGAGAACGAGAGATGGTTTGCCGGCAGCGTACATTCCTAAAGGAACCATGAAAAAAACTGTATTAACCGTGGGATTGGTATTGAGCGCAGCCTTCGCCGTCTTTGCCCAAAACGTCATATACACTTTTGATGAGAACGGAAACTCGAGTCCGGTGCTCCAGAGCAGGCTCTTTCTTGACAATAATCCGGACGGCAATGGTCCGGCAGGCGGGATTACGACGCTTGATTATCTTTACCCGATCGACGGTAACAATGACCATCTCCAACTGGGCTGGGTTGTGATCACCGACCCGAATGACGGCATTTCCGACCTGATTCGCTTCGATTCATCAACTCAGGTTGGCAGCGCATATTACCAGCAGATATTTTTCTACTCAAATGACCATGACGGCGACCTGGCCGACAACTTTCCCGGCAGCGTGGTAGTCAACCAGATCCTTGGAGGGGTTGTATCAGGCAACACGGTGATTATTCAGGAAGATGCGAACGGCAATGCCTCTTACACTCCGCTTTCATCCACGGCACCCGGCTTTCATTTTATTGGGAGCAATGCCGGAACGCCATTTAGCTACGTGTTTATCAGCGCGGTGCCTGAACCTTCTGCTTTATGGGGAGCGATTGGTGCTTTGGCACTGGTTGGCAGAGCCTTGCGGCGGAACCAAAAGAATTAGTTTCGAGCTTTTACAAATCCCGAGCACTCACCCTGCCCGGGATTTTTCATTTTGAGAGAGCCGTCGAGCAGGCTACAACCTGACAATTCGGGCGGATGCAATTCTCCAGGTTTCAACGCAGAAAAGCCTCATGCAGACCACCATCCACGGCAATAATTTGTCCGGTGGTTTTGCTCAGCCGATCGCCCACCAGTAAAAAATACGCTTCCGCCTGGTCCGTTGGTGTGATGGGCGGTTTGGTTAACGTGCGCTCCGCGTAAAATTGGGCGAGTTTTTTGACCAGTACTTCGGTGGATTCGTCGTCGCGGTAGGCGATTTTATATTTCGCCAGCGAACCAATGACCCGGTCGCGTGGAAACATCGCCGAACCTTGCACCACGGTGGCCGGTGCGACGCCGTTCACGCGCACCAGCGGCGCCAGTTCAATGGCCAGTTCGCGTACAAGATGATTGGCCGCGGCCTTGCTCGCATCGTAAGCGAGCGAGCCTTTTTTGGGAACCACCGCATTCGCGCTCGTCGTCAGCACCAGATTGCCGCGCAAGCCCTGCTCCCTCCAGATTTTCGCCGCTTCGTCGGCGACCAGATAACTGCCGGTGACATTGATGTTGAACGTCAATGCCCATTGGTCGTCGGGAATGTGGCCGGTCGTGTCGCTCGGCACAAAAACGCCCGCGGTCACACAAATCGAATCGAACCCGCCGTAGGCGAGCGCGACCTGGTCGAGCATTTTGCGGATGCTCGCACGATTCGTGATGTCGCAGCCAAGGCCGATGGCCGGGCCGCAATTCGAAATGCCGGTTCCTGCCACGCCGATGCCGACGCCAAATTTGTCCGTGATTTCCCTGGCCGTTGCCTGCGCCCCGCCCTCGTTCAAATCCACGCAAACGACCTGCGCGCCCTCACGGACGAGCCGATGCGCGGTTTCCTTGCCAATGCCCGAACCGGCGCCGATGACGATTATGATCTGGCGTGCAAGCTCCTTTTCCGCCGGCATCCGTTTCAATTTCGCCTCCTCGAGCAGCCAGTATTCAATGTCAAAGGCCTCCTGCTGCGGCAACGAAACGTATCGGTCGATCGCTTCCGCGCCACGCATGACCTCGACCGCGCAATTGTAAAATTCCGCCGTTACGCGCGATTCGCTTTTGTCCCTGCCCCAGGCAATCATGCCCAGGCCGGGAATCAGCATGACGGTCGGATTCGGATCACGCATGCGCAGGCGAGTCGGGATGTTTGCAATGCGCGTAATAATCCGCGTAATCCTTCCGGTACTGTTCCAGTCCTGCCGCAAGCTTCTGCTTGAGTGCGGCCAAATCTTCCGTTTGCGGATTCCAATCCACGTAGAGCGGCTTGATTTTCGTCCGCAGAAAATGGTCGGGACAGACTGGTGCCCAATTCCGCCAGCCGCGGCGCTTCCGCCGAATTCACAAAGCGCAGGATTTTTTCGTCGTCCTGAATGGTCGCCAACCAAGCGTTTCTGTTGCGAAATCTGCCCGCGCAGCCACGGCAAAATCGCGGCATAAACTTCACTGCGTTTGTCCGGCGCCAAGGGTTTGAAATTTCGCGCCGCCGAACGCCTTCGCGTCGCCGCCGTTGGCCGCGTACTTCTGCTCAATGAATTGTGACGCGCGCTCGATAAAATCCAAGGTGCGCAAATAACATTCCTGGTTGTCGTTGGCCCACGAAATGAAGCCGTGCTGCCCCATCATGATCGCCTTCGCCTTCGGGATTCTTCCCGACGATTTCCTGCATCGCCAGGCCCAATTCAAAACCGGGCCGCATCCATTTCACGCAGGCCATTTCATCGCCGAAAATTTCCCGCGTCAGTTTCTCGCAATTGGCCGATGCCGCGATGGCAATAATCGCGTTCGGGTGCATGTGGTCCACAAACTTCGCCGGAATGAAACTGTGCAACGGCGTGTCAATGGAACTGGCGCGTGGATTCAGATTGAACGTGCAATGGTTGTAGGCAGCCACCATGTCGTCCTCGGCCGGCGACTTGAGGCCCCGGTCATTGCGCGCCCGCGTAATTTTTTTGCAGACCCAGCAGCCGGGCTTGATAAAGCGAGGAAAAGTTCTCCCGTTTGGCCGTGCGCAAGTCGCCGCCGGAACCCTTGACCCAAAGCACTTCCACCGGTTCGCCGGTAAGCGGATCTTTTTCCGTGAGCTTGGACGAGGTATTGCCGCCGCCGGTGTTGGTGACACGCTGGTCGGCGCCCAGGCAATTGGAGCGGTAAACCAGCAGCTCGACCGGCGAAAGCCTGGCGGCCACCGCGCCGTCCCACCGGTTGTTGACGTGCTGAAATTTCATTCTTTGATTTTCTGTGTTTATCTTGTTATTTCTGTGAATTAAAGCTTGCCTTGGGCCAAAATCCAAGTAGAAAAGAAGAAAAAAACACCCGGTCATTTATGCTGGCGGTCGAAAGACAACACCGGATTTTGGACATGCTGCTGAAGTCGCGGGCGGTCACCACGGCCCGGGCGGCCAAAGTGCTGGCCGTCTCGGAGGAAACGGTCCGCCGCGATTTTGAAAAACTCGAGGCGGATGGCCGTCTCGACCGCGAGCATGGCGGCGCGGTGCGGGTCAATGACAGCCGGAATGATCTTCCGCTGGACAGCCGCGAAATGGCCAACGTCGCTGAAAAGGCAGCCATTGCCAAAGTTGCGCTGGCGCAAATTCAAAGGGGCGATACGGTGTTTTTTGACGCCAGTTCGACGGTGTTTCATCTGGCCGGTCTGCTGGACAATCTGGAGGTGACGGTTCTGACGAATGCACTGAAAGTTGCCATTGAACTCGCCCGGCAGCCGGCGGTTGAAGTGATATTGGTGGGTGGCGAGGTCAATCACGGTTCGCTGTCCTGTCAAGGGACTTTGGCGGACCAAATGCTGGAGGCGTACCATTTGCAAAAAACCTTTATGTCCTGCCGTGGTCTGGATGCGGAACGGGGCTTGAGCGAGGCCAACGCCGAGCAGGCCGGTCTGAAACGGAAAATCATCAAACTGTCAGACCAAACCATCGTGCTGGCCGATCACACCAAAATGGGCCTCAATTCATCCTACTTCTTCGCAAAGTTGGGTGACGTTGACACCTTGATCACCGACCGACCGCCGGAAAATAAGATAGACAGGCATTGCATAGGGGCGGCGGGAAACTGATGGTGCCCGGGAAGGAGCGAACTTGAAGCTCCCGAAAAATATGTCTGGCGGTTGACCTCGGCGCCGGGAGTGGCCGCGTCGTGGCCGGGATTTATGACGGCGCCTGGCTGAAATTGGACGAATTGAACCGCTTTCCCAACGATCCGATTAAAGGCGCGGACGGCTGGCATTGGAACCTCGAACACCTTTTCGACCCGGATTAAACAGGGCATCGCGCTCGCGGTGAAAAAATACGGCGAGGCGGTCGTGTCCGCCGGCGTGGACACCTGGGGCGTGGATTATGGGTTGCTGGACGCTGATGGAAAATTGTTGTGTGAGCCATTCCCATATCGCGACAGCCGTACCGAAGGAATGCAGGAGGCCGCGTTCCGCCGGATGCCACGCCGGGAAATTTACCAGCGGACCGGCATCCAGTTCATGTTTTTCAACACGCTCTTTCAATTGCTGGCCGAGATGAATTGCCCGGCGCGGCTGGAAAAAGCCCGGCAGTTGCTGTTCATGCCGGACTTGATTCACTATTTTCTGACCGGCGTACGGTTGCCAATGAAAAATCCATCGCCAGCACCAGCCAATTGCTCGATCCCCACACGCAAACGTGGGAGCGCGACCTGATCCGCGCGATGGGATTGCCGGAAATGATTTTCGGCAAACTGGTTGACGCCGGGACCGGTTTGGGTGAACTGCAGCCCGGACTGGCGGCGGAGACCGGCGCAAAAAAACTCCAGGTGATTGCGCCCGCCGGGCATGACACCGCCTCGGCCGTGGCCGGCGTGCCGGCGGAGGAGGCGGAGCCGGTTTTTTTAAGTTCAGGCACGTGGTCCTTGATGGGGCGCGAATTGAGCCAGCCGGTGATTTCGGAAGCAAGCTATCAAGCCACCTTTTCCAACGAAGGCGGTGTCCTGGGCACGACGCGTTTCCTGAAAAACATCGCCGGCATGTGGCTGTTGCAGGAATGCAAACGAGCGTGGGATATTGCCGGAAAGTCCGTGAGCTATGATACCCTTGAAAGCCAGGCCCAAAAATCATCGCCGTTCAGAACTTTCATTGACCCGGATGCGCCGGATTTTCAGGCACCCGCCGACATGCCTGCCGCCATTGCGGCCTTTTGTCGCCGCACCGGACAAACCGAGCCCACGGATCCGGGTGAGTTCGCACGCGTCATCTTTGAAAGCCTCGCGTTAAAATATCGTTTCGTGAAAGAATCATTGGCGCAGGTCACCGGTAGACCGGTAGACCGGATTTACATCGTCGGCGGCGGCAGCCAGAATCATCTGCTGAATCAATTCACCGCCGACGCCCTGAATTGCACTGTGGTGGCCGGACCGGTGGAAGCCACCTCCCTTGGAAACATCATCATGCAATTGTATGCCCTTGGCGAAATCCGGTCGCCGGGTGAAGGCCGGTCGCTGATCCGGCGCTCGTTTGAAACCAAAATTTTTGAACCAACGAATCCTGGCGCCTGGGACGACGCTTATGCGCGTTTCCAGAAAATCCTGCCCGCATAATCACCATGAAAGCCACGCACACTTTGAAACGCCTGATCCGGTTATCCCATGAACTGGGTCGCGAAGACCGGCATCTGGCCATCCTCGGTGAAGGCAATGTGAGCGCCGATTTGGGAGATGGCACGTTCTACGTCAAATCGTCCGGCAGCCAGTTGGCTGCGATCAATGCCGCCGGTTTCACCCGCGTGCAGGTATCGCCGATTCTGGAGGCACTGGCTCAACCTCGCAAAACTGACGACGAAGTCCGCGAGGTTCTGGAAGCTTGCCGCGTGGATCCGAAAGCCAAACTGCCTTCGGTGGAGACATTTCTTCATGCCATCTGTCTGCAGGAAGGCGGCGCCAGATGGGTCGGGCATACCCATCCGGTTTCTGTGTTGAAAATTCTTTGCAGCAAGCCGGGCGCCGGGCCGTTTCGACGTCATGTTTTCCCGGACGCAATCGTCGTTTGCGGTCGCCACCTCGCCATGGTGCCTTATGTTGACCCCGGCATCCGGCTCGCGTTGGCATTGCGCGAATCCCTCCATCGTTTCATGGAGGAACATGGCACCGCGCCGAAGGTCATCTTGATGGTCAATCACGGCCCCGTCGTCCTGGGCCAAACCGAACGGGATGTGCTTGAACACCATGCTCATGCTCGACAAATGGGCTTCGGTGTTGCTGGGAAATTACGCTGTCGGTAAACCGCAATTTCTGGAGGAAACAAATTCGGATCGAATTGAAAGCCGGCCGGACGAACATTATCGCCGGCGTGTCATCGGCAAGCTAAAGTAAATCCAACCAAAGCAAAATTATGGATAATCCGCTGTTCAAAAAACTTCCTAAAATTGGAATCCGGCCTGCCATTGACGGGCGGCTGGGTGGCGTTCGCGAATCATTGGAAGCACAGACCATGAATCTCGCCAAATCCGTATCCAAACTCATCGGCGAGGAAATGCGTTATCCGAACGGCAAACCGGTGGAATGCATTATTGCTGACACGTGTATCGGCGGCGTCGCCGAGGCAGCCGCCTGCGCGGAAAAATTCGCACGTGAAAGCGTCGGCTTGTCGCTGACCGTCACCCCCTGCTGGTGTTATGGCAGCGAGACGATGGACATGGATTCGGTGATTCCCAAGGCGGTTTGGGGCTTCAATGGCACAGAACGGCCCGGGGCAGTTTATCTCGCGGCCGTGCTGGCCGGCCACGCGCAGAAGGGCCTGCCGGCCTTCGGGATTTACGGTCGTGACGTTCAGGATGCCGGGGACAAAACCATCCCGGAAGATGTGCAGGAAAAAATCCTCCGGTTCTGTCGTGCCGGACTGGCCGTGGCCATCATACGCGGCAAATCGTATCTGGCGATGGGCGGCACCTCGATGGGTATTGCCGGCTCGATTGTGAACCCGGACTTCTTTGAAAGTTATCTGGGCATGAGGGTCGAGTCAGTGGACATGACGGAATTTGTCCGGCGCATGGAGCGCGGCATTTTTGACAAGGCGGAATACGAAAAGGCCGATGGCGTGGGTGAAAGTCCATTGCCCGGAAGGCAGGGATTACAATTCGCCCAGGACCGCGCGACCGCGCCAGCAACTGGACCGCGAATGGGAAATTTCTGTAAAGATGGCGATCATCGCGCGGGATTTGATGGTGGGAAATCCGAAACTGGCAAGAAAAGGTTTTGGTGAGGAGGCGCACGGCCATAACGCCATCGCCTCCGGTTTTCAAGGCCAGCGGCAATGGACGGACCTTCTGCCCAACGGCGATTTCATGGAGGCAATGCTCAACACGTCCTTCGACTGGAACGGCACGCGCACACCTTACATCGTCGCCACGGAAAACGATTCATTCAACGGCGCGGGCATGTTGTTCGGTTATCTGCTCACGAACACAGCGCAAGTCTTTGCCGATGTGCGAACGTACTGGAGCCCGGCGGCGGTCAAACGGGTGACGGGGCACAAATTAACCGGCGCGGCGGCCAATGGATTCCTGCATCTGATTAATTCCGGCCCGGCGGCATTGGACGGAACCGGCGAACAATCCATCAACGGGCAACCGGCCATGAAACCGTTTTGGGAAATCACCGCGGCGGAAGCAAAAAAATGCCTGGCCGCCACGACCTGGCATCCGTCCATCACGGAGTATTTTCCCGGCGGCGGCTGGTCCACCCGCTATCGCACGCGCGGCGGAATGCCGGTCACGATTTGCCGGCTCAATTTGGTCAAGGGACTGCGGTCCGGCCCTGCAAATCGCCGAAGGCCAAACCATTGAACTGCCGGAAAAATGCCATACGATTTTGGACGAACGCACCAATCCGACCTGGCCAACAACGTGGTTCGTGCCGCGCACTTCCGGGAACGGCGCATTCCGGGACGTTTATACGCGTGATGAATCATTGGGGCGCGAATCACTGCGCGATGAGTTATGGACACATCGGCGCGGACCTTATCAGCCTCGCGTCGTTGTTGCGCATTCCGGTTTACATGCACAATGTCTCCGAAGAAAATATCTTCCGTCCGAGCGCGTGGAATGCCTTTGGGACGGCTGACCGCGAAGGCGCAGATTTTCGTGCGTGTGCCAATTTTGGTCCGCTTTACCAATAAACCTTTGACCCTTTGGGCCGCGTGAAAATATCGTTGTTCATTCCCTGTTTCGTGGATCAATTTTATCCGCAGGTTGGAATGACCATCGTGCAGGTGCTGAAGCGGCTTGGCCACACGGTGGATTATCCTGAAATGCAGACGTGTTGCGGCCAGCCGGCCTTCAATTCCGGTTATTGGGACGAGGCGCGCACGGTGGCCGAACGGCAAATCGCTGTTTTTCGCGACGCGGAAATTGTGGTGATTGCGTCAGGCTCATGCGGCGCGATGGTCAAGGTTTTTTACCCTGAATTATTTCATGGCCATCCGGGTGAAGCCGGAGCCAGGGCGCTCGCGGCAAAAACTTTTGAGTTTTCGGACCTCCTGGTCAATCAGCTTGGGGTACTTGACGTCGGCGCGCGGTTTTCGGGACGCGCGACGTTTCACGACGGCTGCCATGGTTTGCGCGAACTGGGTCTGAAAAATCCGCCGCGCCAGTTGCTGCAGCATGTCCGGGGGTTGGAATTGGTGGAAATGAAGGAGGCGGAAACGTGCTGCGGTTTCGGCGGTTCGTTCGCCGTCAAGTTCCCGATGATTTCCACCGCGATGGGCGAGGTCAAATGCGCCTCCATTGCCGAGACCGGCGCGGAGTTTGTGATTTCCAACGACTCCAGTTGCCTGATGCAAATTCGCGGCGTGCTGGATCGGCAGGGCAAATCCGTCAAGACACTGCATCTGGCTGAAGTGCTGGCACAAACATGAACGTCCACGCCAAGACATTCAACGAAGCCGCCCGGCGGCAAACGGCGGATGTGCGCCAGCGCGATTGGATTCAAACGGCCCTTTCCGGATATTACGCCAAGCGGGACGAATTCAAAAACCGCTTTCAAAGCTGGTCGGGAGCGCGCGACATGGCGGCCGCCATCAAATGGGAAGCTGTCAATCATCTCGACCGTTATCTGGATGAGTTTGCGTCCCGGCTCGCAGCCCGCGGCACCAGGGTATTTTGGGCGCCTGATGCCAAGGCGGCGCAGGAATATGTTGTCGGCGTGGCGCGGCAGCACCAGGTCCGCTCGATCATCAAATCCAAGAGCATGACGGCGGAGGAAATTCATCTCAACGACGCACTGGAGCAGGCTGGCTTCGAGGTGGTGGAATCCGATTTGGGCGAGTACATCGTCCAGCTTCGCCATGAACCGCCTTATCACATCGTTTTCCCGGCCATGCACCTGACCCGGCAACAAATCAGCGATTTGTTTCGCGATAAACTGGGTTCCGAGCCGACGGACAATCCGGAAGATTTGACCATGATTGCCCGGCAGGTCATGCGCCGAAAATACTGTCGAGGCGGACATGGGCATCAGCGGCGCGAACTTTGCCATCGCCGAAACGGGCATGATTTCCATCACGGAAAATGAAGGCAATGCCCGGCTGACCACTTCGCTGCCGAAAGTGCACGTGGCGATTGTCGGGATTGAAAAGGTTTTGCCCAGACTTTCCGACCTCGCCTTGTTCCTGCCCATGCTGGCGACGGCGGGCGCGGGGCAACCCATCACCTGCTACAACACGCTTTATGGCGGGCCGCGACAGCCGGGCGAACCCGACGGCCCGGAGGAGTTTCACGTCGTGCTGCTGGACAACCGCCGCACGGAACTGCTGGCGGACGCCGAACAGCGTGACGCGTTGCACTGCATCCGTTGCGGCGCCTGTTTGAATGTTTGCCCGATTTTCAAAAACGTCGGCGGTCACAGTTACGGCACGACTTATCAAGGGCCGATTGGCTCGGTCATCACACCGCATCTGCGCGGGCTTCAGGATTGGAAACATCTGTCGCAAGCCTCGTCCTTGTGCGGCGCCTGCACCGAAACCTGTCCCGTCAAAATTAATCTGCACCATCACCTGCTGCACAACCGGCGCAACGCGGCACGCGAGCGTCCGGCCCGCTTTGAAAAACTGATTCAGACCGGTTTCGTGTTCATGATGCGCCGGCCGCGGGTTATACGAATGGGTCGCGCGATTTGGCCGCATGGTGCAGCCGCTGCAACGTTTGGTCCAGGGAACCATTCTGGATCCGCTGCGCGCGTGGACGAAAACCCGCTCGTTCCCGCCACTGGCGAAAAAAAGCTTTCGCGAGCTGTGGCGGGAAAGGGAGCCATCATGACCAACCGGGAGGTGATTTTAGGCCGGATTCGCGAGGCACTGAAAATTGCCGCGCCGCATCCGGCTTTCCACGACCTCTCAACCGGGACCTCTCCCCTGCCCGGTTCTCCGCAAAAATGGCTGCCGCCGGTCGGCGGGACGCTGGAAGAACAAATCGAATTGTTCCGCCGGAACGCGGAGGATTTGAAGGCCGAATTCCGTGCAGTGCACGAACATGAACGAAACCGGCCAACACGTCAAAAAACTGGCGCGGGCGGGCGGCTGGAAAAAAATCGGACTGCATTCCGGCGAATTGACGGACCTCGTCGCCCGGGAGTTGGGATTGCCGGAAGTGCGAACGGATGGCGGCTATGCCGTGAACGATCTGGAAAGTTGCGACGCTGGGTTGACGGAATGCGAGGCGCTGGTGGCGCAAACCGGCAGCGTGCTGGTCTCCGCGCCGAGCGCCGGTGGCCGGGCTTTGTCCGTGCTGCCGCCGCATCACGTGGTACTGGCGCGCCGAAATCAAATGGTGCCTGACCTGGGCACCGCCTTTCAGCAAATGCAGGAAAAATTCAAAGATAAATATCCCGAGCTTTCTTTCCTTCATCAGCGGCCCCAGCCGCACCGGCGATATCGAACGCATTCTGGTGCTCGGCGCGCACGGGCCGAAAAAACTGACCATTCTGCTTCTGCCTTGAATCATGTCGAAACCTGAATTGACCGCTCCACCCTCAAAATTATGATCACACCCACGAATTCCAATCCGTCCGGAACCAAACCCGCCAGCTTGTTCTGCACGCCGGACGGCAAAAGCTACCTGATCACTTTTGTGCTGGTCACCTCGCTGTTTCTGTTGTGGGGGTTTTGCAACGGCATGATTGATATCCTCAATAAGCACTTTCAGGACTCGCTTCATATCAACAAGGAACAGTCAGGTCTGGTCCAGTTCGCCAATTATCTGGGTTACTTCCTGATGGCGATCCCCGCCGGATTGATTGCGAGACAATTTGGCTACAAGGGTGGCATTATTGTCGGCCTCATGTTGATTGCCGGCGGTGCGTTCTGGTTCATTCCAGCCACAAACATTGATGCCTACTGGGCATTTCTGCTGGGCCTGTTCGTTATCGCTGCGGGCATGACCTGTTTGGAAACCATCGCCAATCCTTACACAACCGTGCTGGGTCCGCCCGAAAGTGGCGCAACGCGCATCAATATCGCTCAAACACTCAACGGCGCAGGCTGGATTCTGGGTCCAATTGTCGGCGGCCAGTTTGTATTTTCAGGCGGGGAAAATACAACCTCCAACGCCGGCCTTTCCACCCCTTACATGGGCATCGGCATCGCTGCGGCTGTGCTGCTCGTTATTTTCGCCGTTTCCAAAGTGCCGGATTTGCATGCCGAAGACGAGAGCCAGAAATCCGCTGAACAAAAAAAACGGCTCAAGCCTTCGGGCAGCCAGCTGACGGTCATTGGCATCACGCTGGTGATCGTTTTTGGGGTGTTGTACTTCTTTATCTCGCCGATTCTGGGTCTGGTTTGGACCTTGCTAAATCTGGAACCGGCATTGCTCGCGCCTATGAAATACACGCTGCTGGTGGCCGCCTACTTTGCCTCGTTCCTGCTGGTCTCAAAAAACTGGGATTTGTTCCGGCGCAAACATTTTACCATGGGTATCGGCGCGCAATTTCTGTACGTCGCGGCGCAGACCGGCATTTTCAGCTTCTGCGTCAATTACATTCTGGAAAATGATCCCGGGGTGACGAGACTGCAAGCCTCGCACTGGCTGGGTGCCATTGGTTTTGGTTTGTTCATGTTCGGACGCTTGTGCGGCAGCGTCGTGATCAGCCAGTGCAGACCGCATCTCGTACTGGCGGCTTACGCGGTCGTCAACGTGGCCCTGGCAGCGGTATGCATGGGTGGCGGCATTGTGGGCATGTTTGCGATGTTTGGCACGTTCTTCTTCATGTCGGTCATGTATCCGACGATTTTTGCACTGGGTATCCGCGGATTGGGTGACTACACCAAGCTCGGCTCGTCGCTCATCGTCATGTCCATCGTGGGCGGGGCAATCGCAGCCCCGTTCATGGGTCATATCGCGGATCTTCATTCGATGCACACCGGCTTTGTGGTGCCGCTCGTCTGCTTCGCGCTCATCGCCTTCTACGGCGCGTTCTGGCAAAAATTGGAACTCCAGGACAGCCGGGCTGGCAAGTCGTAATCGCTGCCAAACCGTCAAAGGGGCAGTGGGCGTTTGACTCCGGTGTGGCGTTGACTGGAACAGGACTGGATGTGGTGGCCCGTGTGGTTGTGCAGGAACCGTCTTACCTCCATCCTGGAAAAACAGGCGGTACGCGCTTCACTATTGATTGCGCAATTCACCGCGAAATGTTTAATTAAACACCCATGAAAGCAATCATCGGTGTTATTCTGCTTTTGTTTGTCATCAACCCAATTCAGGCAGCGGAACTCAAACCTCCCATTCACCTTGCCATTGTCGGCCTTGACCATGACGCGGTGGGCGATTTTATTTCGCGGGCGCGTAATCATCAGGATATCCAATTGGTAGGCATCGTTGAACCGAATCAGACCCTGGTAACGCGTTACGCTCGGCTCCTGAGTCTCAACACAAATTTTTTTTACTCAAGCCTTGATGGTTTGGTGGCCAAAACCAACGTGCAAGCAGCGGCGGTTTTTACGACCACGTTCGATCACCGTCGGGTGGTGGAAGCTTGTGCCGCTCATAAAATCGACGTCATGCTGGAAAAACCGCTGGCCATCAACATGAAAGACGCATCGGCCATGGCGGCTGCCGCAAAACAAAGCGGCATTCAAATCATTGTCGACTATGAGACTTCCTGGTATTCAAGCATTCAGACCGCGCATACCATCGTTCACGATCGGCACGCCGTCGGAGATTTGCAACAAATTATGGTCGTCGCGGGAAACCAGGGGCCCAAAGAGGCCGGTTGTTCAGATGCCTTTTTGAATTGGTTGACCGATCCCGTGCTTAACGGCGGAGGTGCCCTCACGGATTTCGGCTGCTACGGAACCGATTTAATTACCTGGTTTATGAATGGACAGCGCCCTGATTCAGTATTTGCGGTAGCCCAACATATCAAACCCGAGGTCTATCCCCGGGTGGAGGATGCAGCGACTATCATCGTCACTTACCCACACTCTCAAGGAATTATCCACGCTTCCTGGGATCTTCCGTTTGATGAGAGGAGTATTAAAATCTATGGCAACACGGGATATATATTTGCGCCGCGAATGGATTTACTACGAATCCGTCTGGCTGACACCGAAGAAAGTGACCTCGATTTGCCAGCCCGGCCGGAATCCAACCTGTTGACTGATGATATCTCGCATTTTGCGGGAGTTATCCGTGGAGATGTGAAACCAACCGGACCGTCATCATTGCCGGTAAACCTGGTTACGACCGAGATTCTGGACGCCGCACGCGAGTCTATCAAACTCGGCAGGCAAATAGTTCTCCCCCATGATCCTCCCAAATAAGAGAGTATTGGGTATCACTCAATTATTTTGAACTCGGAAAAAAGCCGGGGTTGTCGCTGGCGATACAAACATCTGGAATTCGGCCTGGTTGGTACTCGCAGACAAGTGACAATGGTTTGCCAGGTTATGAGATTTGACGAAGTCTCACTTTGCATGCCATTCGAGGACAAAAGCCGCCAACAAAAGATGATTTGGAAGAGTCAGGCTGCGATGTCACCCCGGCAAAAATCAGTTTTCTACAGATCGATCAGGCGAAAGAACATGTTTCGCGTGGTGTCCAAGAAAGGTGGAAAATTGGTTGGTGGTGGTCGAGCCGGACACGATGCTCCAGTTGGTGCTTATGCCACCTCCCGGCGCATTGGTCTGCGCCTGCAATGTCCAGCCCGTGTAATTCGCCGGCCACGAGAGTTGCAAGGTGTTGCCGGATGCCACCGGCGTGATGGCCGGGGCCGGAACAAAATTAAAGGTAAATGTTGAGGGCACCTGATTGACCACATCATTTCCGGATACCGGCATGAATGTTATTACATCACCGTTGACCGTCAGGCCTTCGAAATTCACGCTGCCTGTGACATTATGTCCATTCCACGGTCCAGCCCACACCCCATACACTCCAGCAACTTGCACGCCGTAGTTGGAAATATTGACGAGATTCATGGTAACGTTTGAGACCACGCCCGAATTTGCATTATTAAGGACCTCGACGGCATAGCACAAACTGTTTGTGATGTTTATATGATTGATATCTAAGTTGGTAACGTTTTGGAAGGTGCTGCCACTCCCCGGCGCGATTGTCAGGGCAGCGCGCCAACTCCAGCCATTCGGATCACAGCCGCCACAACGGGTGAGATCACATCGCTGGGCAACAGTTGTTCCGGAGAATCCGTTGCCCGAACCGATGGCGAATGTTCCGGCGATGTATATGCCACATCCGTATGGCATGTCCGTAAACGCACAATCCTCGATCCGATTGCTCACGGCACCATAGATCGCACCCCCATTGGCGAGAAATGCCAGTTGACCGGTGCAGTGAGTGAACACGTTGAGGCCGATGACATATTGCGCCGAGCCCGACTCCGGCCAGAGGGCAAAACAGTCATCCCCCGTGCTCCGGGCGGTGCAATTCGTGACGATGGTGGCTCGCATCCCGGTATTGAGATTAATGCCATCCGCAGTGGTGTTGCGGAGCCGGCAACTGTCAATGACCAGGCCGTTCGCATTTTCGAGCCAGATGCCGGTTTTGGTATGCACCACCCAGATGCGTGAAATGGTTGAATTGGTGCCATAAGTTCCGCCCAGACCATCGTTGGCCTCGCCGTCATTCCGGTAGTTCAGAAAACCCGTAATGGCGAAATCAGATAATTGAATGTTATTTCCGCTTCCATTCAATCTGACCCGTCTGGATGAACCCGTGTTGTACAGGGATGGACTCCCGATGAGGGTGGTGTACCACATGCCGGCACCCTGAACTTTCGCATTGTTAGGAAGAGTGATGGTCCCGGTTATCAGGTATTGACCCGGTGGCATCCAGACGGTCTTTCCCCCTGCTGCCGCCGTATTGATGCAGTTCTGAAGCGCGGTGGTGGCATCAATGACGCCGTTTGTATCCGCGTTATAAGGCGCGGCGGTGACGTCCAGTGGATTTGCCGGCGCGTTGAGCGGGGAGGCAACGTTCTCCAGGTCAACCAGATCAATGACATAGTTGGTCGCCGTGTCATTGGCATCTTCCTGGATGCGCACCGTGTCACCCGGATTAATCGTCAATCCACTCAAACGGACCTCATCAAAGAAGTTCCTCGGGCTGCCGCTTCCGGGGGTGTTGACGAACGGGAAACTTCCATACAGCCAGGTATATTGGGAAGTCAGCGGAAGTTTTTGAGCAAAAACTCCGTTGGTGTAGAGACTGATGGTATAATTCGTTCCGCCTCCGGCCGCCGTATCCGGCACACAATACCGCACCACGATGGCATTGGCGGCGGCTTGGGCAGTCAATTCCGCGTATTGCCCCGTGCTGTCAAGCTGGATGGCCTGTCCCCCTGTGGCCTCCATTTGAATCGTGTCCGTAAGGGTGGCATTTATGCTGCTCAGTTGTGCCGGGGGCCCTATGATCGTTGCCCCGCCGCCATGGGTCATGTTCCCGGCTGCATAATTGTAAGTGGTCCAAGGCACATTAGCACCCGGAAACCCCTGGAGAGAAAAAAGGGAAACGCCAAGGGATAGAATGATTGCGAGTAGGCGGGGCAGATGCGACATATAATAATATACTACGGCGTGTATAACTATGGCAAGAGCCGGTACCAAACATTGGGTCTAATCTTGCAATAATATTATTGTATTTTCAGGCAGCTGTATTGCGGAAATTCACTTTGCTAGCTAATTCACTGCCAGCAGTGAGTTGGCGTCATTCCGGAGCGCCGCTCCATTGCACAACGTCGTATGCCGGCTTGCTGATAGAGTCGCTACTTGCCACCGATGAGCCAGAGGATGTCGGACAGCTGCTGTTGGAAGAAAATACTCCGTAAAACTGCCCCCAAGTCAGGGCGCTTGGCAGCGAGGGCGCAGAATGGCCATCCACATAGACGATATTGACACGATTATTGTGTTTGGCATAAGCAGTTTGAAGGCGGCCATTTCCCAACCCGCCGACAAAGGGAAGTGCACCTGCACCAGAAGTTCCCGACCAATAAGTATCCAACCAGGCAGAGCCGTCGCTAGTGCTTGAGTTTTGGGGATCAACCGAGCCGCTGGTGTCGGAGATGGCCACTGTGTATGATGGCTTCAAAACTCGGGACGCTTTGAATTGCATTTCATTTTGCATCATCCCTGAGGAATCAATAGCACCAAAAACTCTGCACTCATTAAAGCCATAGGAGAGAAACCCAGTTATACTCGGATCCCAGGGTCCAGATAGAGAGCCGTTAGCAACGTAAAACAAACCGCGTTTCCGCGTTGGGCATACCCAGACCATATTATTTGGCAGGAAAGGAGCCAACAACATAGCTGGCGTGCTTGCCACCGGGTTGGGATTTCCCTTAACTTTGGTTTGCCATTCCTTGCCGCATTGGATGCCGAATTTATTGAAGGACGGGGGGCCGGGCCACCAAGGGTTGTTTGATGGGAAAAAATCATGGTTATCGCCCGCGTACATGGTAAAGGCCAGACCAAACTGTTTCGTGTTGCTCAAACAAGATATTGCTTGCGCGCGTGATTTTGCCGCTGCCAACGCCGGAAGCAACATGGCCGCCAGAATGGCGATAATGGCAATGACGACGAGCAACTCAATCAATGTAAAAGCCCCGTTCAAAGACTCTACTTTTTTGCTGCCACGGAGGCACTGAAAAAGTCTTATTGACAATCCATCTCGTTCAAACCTGTTCGTCTTGATGTCCATTTTATATTTCATAGCATGATCTTTTTCTATGCGAACCAACCGCCAGACATTACGCGATTCCAATATCCATCAAATCGAATCTAGCAATACTGCAGCCTAACATCTCCCTTCAACTATTATAGTCGCATAAAGCGGGGACAGTTTCGCGACTCGCCAAACCAGGATTGATTCCCAGGACCCGGATATTTCGGCGGGCTGCCCTTCCATAAATGATTTATGGCTAATCGTTTTATTCAGTTATTGCATCGCCTGTCGCCAGTTCATGCGACTGGCAAGAGGCATTCATTCTGCTAGAGTCAGTAGCAGTGAAAATCATGTTCTAGAATCAACTCCTACGGTGTCTTGAAAATAATTTCAAGCATCGGAGTAAATTGTTGGTCGGATCTGATTTTAGAAGCGGAACATTAAAAATTAGCAAAATCAAAAGAGACAAAAAGTTATGAAACAGAACACAAAATGGCTGATGACCGCCTTGGCGGTGGCGGTTGGTTTAACAATTGCAAACTCGTCGCAGGCTCAATATATCCTCGGGAACGGCGCTGCCTCCGGCATTGCCATGGGCGGTGGGAATTTTATCACACCGGCTGTGACAACCCCGACCGGACTTTCACTGAGCGGTGCTAATTACACCTGGGGTGAGTGGGACATTCCGGTGGCGCAGCAGGTGGCTTTAGATCCGAATGACAACAAAATCATTTTTACCTATACAATCACCGGTCCAACACCGAGCGTGGGTGCTGGTGGAACTGGAGCTTGGGAGTGGTATGGTCTGCAACCATTGCTTGGTGATACGAGCGGTGGCGCCTACAATCCACAAAGGTACTTTGGATATGATGGCTACGACCTCAGTTACGGGTTTCCCAATGGACAAGGTCTTGCGAATCAGGATGCAGGGTATGTGTATAACCCGGCTAATCAGACAGTCACGGAAACCGGATCTCTTACCGCAGCGCAGCAGGCGGCTATCGCGGGTGGAGCGACGATAGCTTTCTTCCAAATTAGTATGGATCCAGTCACTGTGGCGAGTGGATTTAGCTTTACAGTTGACAGCATTCAACTGGTGCCTGAACCGGCTACGATGGCGTTGGTTGGTTTGGGATTGGCAGGTCTGGTAATTGCGCGACGCCGCGCTAGCGCCAAGTAAACGCATCGTTTATCGTTTGAAAGTTCGTCAGTCACACTCCGCAGCGGTTGCGACCGCTGCGGAGTTTTCCTTGCTCACCTGACAGTGGCAATAACTAAATCCAGACGCGGCCTGCTCTAATATTCTAAAAATTGTGAAACTTCGCCCAGTCACCGTTTTATGCGACTATCGTTGATAATTAATTCCCGGTAAATTTAATCACATAAAAATATTCCACATCAAATACCTATAAGCTTGATTGCAGGTATTGTTACTGGAATGAACGCTATCAATTAGAAACCTCTTAACTGAATATGAAAATAAACCAAATTTTTGCCGCTTTAATCATGTCATCGTTGCTATTTTTCGCTTCGAATACCAAAGCAGCAACTTTCCTCGTCAACAATCCCGGAAACTGGAACTGGTCTTCCACAAACCTTAATCAGCCGTGGCCAAATGGAACCTTGCCGACAACAAACGACTTTGTTGAGATATATGATAATGTAATCATTACCAACGATATGACAAATGCAATCTGTGAAGCTCTGGACAGTAGCCAAGGAACCTATCAAAACGGCGAGGTTGTGATGGCGCCCGGTTCCACGCTTTATGTCAGCGGCCAAAATGAAGGATTTGGAACTGAGTTTCTAGGAGCACTGATTGCGACCGCCACCAACTGCACTGTCGTTTATCAGGGGAATTCATTCTGGGCCATGAAGACGAATTACTGGAACCTAGTTTTCAGTGGCTGGGGCGACTTTTATAACGGACTTCAGAATGGCCAGGCCGCTACCCCGATGACCATTTACCACAATTTCTATGTAACCGGAACAAATGTTCCGCCTGACCAACCTAATTACACGGGTTGTTACGTGCAATGTGGAGATTGGATTACTGTTCTCGGCAACCTGTACATTGCCGCGAGTAATACATTTGATTGCTCAACTTCTGTTGTTATGGTGGCGGGCCAAACGATATGCGCCGGCGCCCTGTTTGATGCGTCGGGTGGTCAAGGTAGCAATTACTTTGCGGGCGGCTTGACCATCCTTTCAAACAATATGGTGATCACTAATCTGAATAACGTATTATTTTCAAGTACAAGGGGGTGGACCAATGTTGATTATCTGGGGCCGAACGGGCAGCCTAGCGGGACGACGAATATATATGGTGGGGCTTGGTACATAACTGATGCCACCGAGTGGAATGTTGGCGGCAATTTTACTAATGATGGAATCGTAGGTTTCGGCAAAAATTATGGTAACATTACTTTCAGCGGCAATGGCATGATCGGCGGCAATAAAACGAATACGTTTATAGTGCCCAGCATGACAATTAACGGGACGAACGAAGTCGCCGACACTATAATGCTCACGACGAATTCTCCAATCGTCAACGGAACTGAGGTATTTGATCTGGCCAATAGCAACCAGATTGTTCTCAACGCGGGTACGAATGTGTTTTGGTACACCACAAACGGAACGCTGGATGTTATTAATTCGGGTCCTGCGCCAGTCGCCGGGAGCACATATCAATTATTTAACAACATCGGCAGCGGAGGTTACGGCGGCCAATATACCTCCACTACGCTGCCGACTCTTGCCGCCGGCTTAACTTGGACGAACGAACTGCTCGTAAACGGCTCGATTGCTGTCGTTGGCCTGCCTACCGTCACGATCACCTCCTTCCAATTTAATCGGACTACGTCACAGTTCACGCTCACGTGGACATCAACGGCTGCGGCAACTTACACGGTGCAAGAGTCCCCGAGTCTGAACCCGAGCGTCTGGAGTCCTTTACAGACCAGCATCCCGTCTGGCGGGAGCACCACTACTGCCACAGTCACAATGCCGGCAGGAACGAAAGGGTTCCTCCGGGTATCGTCACCGTAACTGAAATACCAGTGGAAAGTCAGGCAAATCCAAAAGTTGGTTGACGATTGCCGGGTAAGGAAAACCAAAGGCGGCGAGTTGACTCGCCGCCTTTAACTTGTTAAGGAATCAACGCAGCCCGCACAACGGGCTGAGCAGCAGAATCCGGCTCGTTTCGCCACAAAAAATTGTTTCATTCTAAAAGTTATCGCGATGATTCCCATTTCCTCAGTTTCAAGACGCCGTCTGTGGTTCATGCGTTTTGCTGCGATGATTTTTATTCCTGTTTTCGATATTGGGCGGTATTGAGATCGGGCTCCGCCTGGCAGGATACGGTTATGACACAAGTTTTTTCCGCCGGATTCAGATCGACGGACATGATTATTATGTGCCGAATGAGGAATTCAGCAACCGGTTCTTTCCACCAGCTATCGCCCGAAAAACGTTGCCGTTCCGATTTGAAGCTGAAAAAGCCACCAACTCGTACCGGATCTTTCTCTTTGGGGAATCAGCCGCCATGGGAGACCCCGAGCCAACCTATGGAGTCGGCCGATACCTGGAGGTATTGCTGCGCGAACGTTATCCGGGAACGGATTTTCAAGTGATTTGTGCGGCGTTAACAGCGATTGATTCCAGTACCATACTGCCCATAGCGCGTGAGTGTGCCCAACATCAAGGTGATTTGTGGCTCATTTACATGGGCAACAATGAGATGGTGGGACCCTTCGGGGCCGAGACAAATCATGGACTACATGCGCCCGGTCGAAACATAATCCGGCTTATTCTCGCCCTTAAAGCTACCCGGATCGGGCAATTGTTAGACTCCCTCGTCAGCAGGTTAAATCCAGCAACTCCCCAAAAGTGGGGCGGCATGGAAATGTTCATGAACAATCGTTTGGCATATAACGATCCCACCCGCCTGCAAGCCTATCAGAATTTTAGAGAAAACCTGCATGATATCCTGGACGCGGCACACAAGGCTGGCGTTCCGGTTATCTTGAGCACGGTGGCGGTCAACCTGAAAGATTGCGCTCCATTCGCTTCGATCCATTCAGCCGGTTTGGAGGAAAAACAGAAGTCCGCATGGAACAGGATTTATGAGGAAGGTATTAAATTGGAAAATGCCGGCTCATATCGGGAGGCACGTGCTCTTTATCAGAAAGCTGACCGGATCGACCCGCTGTTTGCAGATCTGCAATTTCGCATGGGGGATTGCGAGCTGGCATTAACCAATGATGATCGCGCCCTGCGGGATTTTGAGCTGGCGCGAGATTATGATGCGCTCGATTTCCGGGCTGACACACGGATCAATGCAGCCATCAGGGAAGCAGCGTCCCGTCACGCCGGGCAAGAAGTCTATTTATTGGATGCAGCAAAGGCCATGGCGCAAAGTTCACCGGACAGAATCCCCGGATTCAACTTTTTTTACGAGCACGTGCATTTAAATTTTGCGGGCAACTATCTGTTGGCGCTTAAGTTCGGCGAAAGGGTCGAAACATTGCTTCCAACTTCAATTACCGTCCGGGATAAGGGGAATTGGGCGTCCGCAGAATTGTGTGATCGTCGCCTCGCGATTACCGCCAGGGATCGCCTGGGAGTTTGGTTGCATATTTTTAACAGAGTCAATTCGCCGCCATTCACCGGACAGTTCAACCATGTCGCCAACCTCAAGTTTTACGAAACGAAATTGGACGAAACGAGGTCCATGATGGGTACACAAACACCACAGCAGGCCATGCAAATATATGAACAGGCATTGGCATCAGCTCCAAATGACATTTTTTTGCATCTGAATTTCGCGGCATTTCTCGAGACAGCTGGATATCCGACACAAGCTGCCGCAGAAGCCAAACGTTGCTGCGAATTCCTTCCACAGGTGCCCGATTTATATTTTCACACCGCCATTTTGTTAGTCTGCGATGGAAGAGCTGCTGAAGCAGCCGAATACCTGACTCATGCGATTGCAATTCGCAGTAACTATGCAGAAGCCATGGACGAGATGGGAGAGATATGGGCGAACCAGCAAAAGAGCGTCCAAGCCATCCAGTGGTTCAACCGGGCAATCCGTGCAAATCCCAACTACGTGGGAACCTACATTGATCTTGGATTTCTGCAGCAAAATCAGGGAGATAATGACGCAGCCATGGCCAGTTATCAGAAGGCGGCGAGTTTACAACCGGGCGGCCCAGCGGATAATTTCAGCCAGGCCAACGCCGCTGCCGCTTTGTATCAATGGGACGAAGTGATTGCATATCTGTATGCTGCCATTAAAGCCAAGCCGGACTTCTGGCAGGCCCGTTACCAACTGGGCATTCAACTGGCGGCCAAAGGAGAGACCGACGAAGCTAAAAGACAATTCTCCGAGGCAATCCGTTATCGTCCGGATTTTGTTGAGGGGCATCAGGAACTGGCGACCACCTTGGCCGCCCAGGGAAAGGCGAGCCAGGCCCTTGCCGAGTTTCGCGCCGTCTTACAACTTGATCCGACGAACGGTCTGGCGCGGCAACAGATTGAAATTATCGAAAGGCGGTGATGACACTCTATAATCAAATTTCCTGGTGTCGCATGTATTTTGCCACCGCTTCGGTGCTTGATTGTACATGCAGCTTTTCGTAGATGCGGCGCACGTGAGTGCGAATGGTATCAATGCTGATACCTAACTGGTCGGCGGTCTGTTTATAGGTCAATCCTTTGGCCATGGATTCCAACACCATTTGTTCCCTCGGTGACAAATTTATTTTTTCGGCGACGGATTTGTCCTGACTTTTGGAACGACGCCACAACCTTGCGCGCGATGGAACTCGACATCGGGGAACCGCCTTCATTCAGTTCTTTGATGGCTTCCAGCAGCTTGGCCGGCGTCGACCGTTTCAACATATACCCACTCGCTCCGGCCGACAACGCCGAGAAAATCTGGTCGGTGTCCTCGTAAACCGTCAACATCATGATCTTCATTTCCGGGACGAGGCCTTTCAATCGCCTCACACATTCCACCCCGTTCATCCCGGTCATATTGATATCCATCAATACCACGTCAGGTTTTTCCGCGGGCAAGTGTTTAAGCGCGGTTTCCGCACTATGGTAAGTGCTCACGCACCGAAATCCCAACGATCCATTCACAAACGTTGCTATGGACTGACAAAGTTCTTTTTCATCATCTACGATTGCAACCGAGATCATTGGTTTGTCTTTCTTTCGATTAGATCCTAATGCTGCAAATACTTTGCCACCGCCTCGGCACGCGATTGTACATGCAGTTTTTCATAAATACGACGGACATAGGTACGAATTGTATCAATACTGATTCCCAACTGGTCGGCGCTCTGTTTGTATGTCAGCCCCTTGGCCATGGATTCCAACACCATTTGTTCTCTCGGTGAGAGATTCGTTTTTTCGTCGCGGATTTGCCCGGACCTTTGGAACAATGCCACGACTTTGCGTGCGATTGAACTCGACATCGGCGAACCGCCTTCATTCAATTCCTTGATCGCTTCCAGCAGCTTGGCCGGCGTCGACCGTTTCAACATATACCCGCTCGCTCCGGCCGACAGCGCCTTGAAAATCTGATCGGTGTCCTCGTAAACTGTCAGCATCATCACTTGTATCTCCGGAATCATCGTCTTCAGGCGTTCCACGCATTCGATCCCGCTCATGCCGGTCAGATGAATGTCCATCAATACCACGTCGGGGCGGTCTTGCGGCAAGTGTTTCAAGGCCGTCTCCGCGCTATGGTAGGCACTGACACAGCGAAAGCCGGGTGAGCCATCAATGAAAGTTTCGATTGACTCGCGCAGCTCCTTTTCGTCATCAACTATTGAAACCGTTATCATCGTATCACCATTTTCCCACCGGCTGATTCAGAGGAAGGACAAATCGAATAGTGACTCCCCGTCCCACCTGGGATTCGATCAAACAACGCCCGCCGATATCAGCCAATCGTCGGGACATGTTACGAAGGCCATTGCAAGTGGCCGCCTTGGAGTCTGCCACCGCAGGATCAATCACCGAAGGATTAAATCCGTCGCCGTTGTCCGAGACGACAATTTCCAACGTTGAACCATCATAAACCACAAAAACACTGATCTGGCTTGCGTGAGAGTGCTTGAGCGCGTTGGTAAAAGCCTCATGCACGGCCAGTAACAAATGATGGCGCAATTGCGAGGAAAGCGGATAGGGTGGCAACCGTTCAGGAATATCCACTTTGCATTCAATGCCGGTTTCCTGAAAATATTCCTGGGCATAATGCCCGAGGTAGGAAGCCACGTGTTCCAGCGTGTCGTTTTGCGGATTGACCGCCCAGACGATTTCATCCAGCGAATGAAGCACGTCGCGGGAAGCGTCGGAAATGGAAACTATTTGATGCTGTAACTCCGACGACACGTCGTGATTTCGCCGGGCGTCTTCGCTCAGAAATGAAATCCGGCATAGTTTGGCGCCCATTTCATCATGCAGGTCCTGGGCAATGCGGGTTCGTTCCCGCTCCAATGCGCGTTCCTGCTCGAGTTGTTGCAACCGGCGTTGTAGTCTTCGTTTTACCGCAAAGCGGACGACCCCCACCACCAAAACCAGAAGTGTCAGGACAGACAAGCCGAGGAACCACCATGTCTGCCAGAAGTATTTTGAAACGGTTAAAGCCAGAGTGGCGCCGGTTTCATTCCACAGCCCGTCGGCGTTGCAGGCGATGACGTGAAACTGATAGCTGCCCGGCGGCACGTAACTATAAAAGGCGACCCGCCGGTTTCCCGCCTCCACCCAATCGGAATCCAAACCCTCGAGCCGATAACGAAACCGGATTCGTTCCGGCGCGTCAAACCCCAGCGCGGTATATTGGAATTCAATGCGATGTTTGCCCGGACCCAGTTTTAAAGCCGCGTTGCCTGATTCTGCGGGTTCAAGTTTTTCATTTCTTTTGCCGGGCGCAGTGCGAACCACCTGGAACCCGCTACTGGGAATATCATCCACCAAAACTTCCTCCAGCAACACCGTCGGCGCCGGTATTCGTGACAAATGCACCTGCGGGTCCACGGCCACGACACCTTTCAAAGTAGGAAACCAAAGTTGGCCCGACTCGGATTTCAAACCCGCCGGACAAAATCCCCCCGAGCATTCCTCCGACAGCATCCCTTCCGCCCGGCCATAGACCTGCGGAGAAACGGCAGGGATTTTACCCGCCGCCAGGTCCTCCAGTTCGGCTTTACCGACGCAATTGATGCCTCGATTGCTCCCCAGCCAAAGCCGGCCTTTGCCGTCCTCCAGAATTTCCGAAATTGTGTTATCCGGCAGTCCCTCACGGGTGGTCAGCGTGGTTATTCGGCCGTGCCGCCACCAACTCAAGCCGCCGCCCGCCGTGCCAATCCAGAGCGTGCCCTGGGTGTCCAGATAAAGTGTGCGGATCAGGTCGCTCAACAACCCGTTGCCGGTATCCAGGTGCGTGTGCGCGCCTCCATTAAATTCATACACCCCGTCGCCTTCAGTCCCGATCCACATGGCGCCGTGGGTGCCCGGCACGATGGCAGTGATGGCGTGAAGCAAATTTGTCTGCGCCTCCCACTTTTTGTTTTCCAGCCGCCATATTTGTCCTTCGCGCGTTCCCACCCACAAACCATGCGCCGCATCTTCACACAAAGAAATAATGTTCTCGCCCGGCAGCGGGAACAACTCCGCCTTGTCCGTCGTTTTCATCGGGTTGCCAAAATGCAGCAGGCCGTCGGCGCCGGCCACCCAGCAACTGCCGTTACGGGACGCCAGCAACGTGTTGATTTGCTGGCCCATGATGGACAGGTTGGCAGACATGAGCCGACTGAAATTTCTTCCGTCCCAGCGATACAATCCATCGCCCGGCTTGCCCGCCCAGATCACGCCCGGCGCAATTTCCGCCAGGCCATTCACCGCGCCGTAACCCAATCCTTGTTTCTGGTCATAGGCGAAAAGATTTTTCTGCCGTAATAGATTCAATCCCACCTCCGTACCGACCCATAAGTTGCCGTCCCGATCCACCAGCAACGACTCCACGGCATTATCCGAAAGGCCGCTGCTGGCGTTGATCGTCACCAGTTTGCCGTCCTTGAATTCAAGCAAACCTTCGCTCACGGAACCCGCCCAAACCGTTCCGTCCGGCTCCTCGCCCAGCGCGCAGGCATAGGAACGGGCGAAGTGGCGCGGAATCCGATAAGGCCGCCACTGCTCGCCGTCGCGGCACAAAACAAAGTCGTCCCCTGCCCCAATCCAGACCCGGCCCCGCTTGTCCACCAGCAACGAATGCGGGTCCTGAAGCAATTCTTTGGTAACGGTGCCTGTCAGCGGAATGAACTTCCCGGCGCGATATTCGAACACACCGGCCTCCGTGGCGCCCAACCACATGTTCCCCTCCGGATCTTTGAACAAGGCGGTAACCGCTTTGCCCTTGAATTCCTCCGCAGCCCTGGGGGATGTTAATTGTCCATCCTGCCACCAGGCCAATCCCGCGTCAGTGCCAATCCACAGCCTGCCTTCATTGTCCTCCGCCAGCGCGCTGATGGAGTCAGAGGGTAAACCGTCGGCCATCGTAAAGGTGGTAAAGCGCCCCCCCTGCCAGCGAATCAAACCTTCGCCAACGCTGCCGATCCACAACGACCCGTGGCTGTCTCCAAACAACGTTCGCACCGGTCCGCTGGGCAATCCTTCCGGCAGGCCATAGGACACAAAACGCACGCCGTCAAAACGCGCCACACCATCATCCGTTCCCACCCATAAGTAGCCGTCGCTGGTTTGCGCCAGCGCCCGGACGCGATCCTGCGGCAAGCCTTGTTCACTCCGCCAGGACTGAAAAGTGAACAATGGTTCCCCCTTCCCCAGCACACGATTTTCCATCCCCGTTTCGTTGCCGTTCATGGCCACCAGATCGCTGAATGAAGTCGCGATGGCCATGTCGTTGAATATCCAGCCATCACCGCCGCCTCCGTGCCGCAGATGAATTTCATTGAAGGTCGCTTTGGCTTTGAAGCGGGTGATCAGATTTTCCGGCTGGGCCGCCTCCGTGGCTCCCGGCCCAAGATCGGGATTCAGCCATACGGTCACCAGATCATCGTCACCGGGAACATATTGCACCTTAAAGACAATGGTGCATTCAATGCCCCGATGAGGATTTTCGTAAATGATTGAAGTTCCCGGCGTGGAAGGCTCCGGCCGGGAGGAATGCAAATCAATGTAATCCGCGCCCTCGTGGGATTGCCCCGTGGCATCCGCCCGAAATGCGCTGTAAGCCCAGGCTTTCAGCGCGTTGCCGATGCCTAGACGTTCCTTGTCACCATCATACAATTCAAAAGCGGCGAAGTATTCTTCCGTGCTCGCATCCGACAGCGGATCCACGTGCACTTTGAAATAGAGCGTATTAGTGGAAGAATCATCCTCTTTTACCGCGCCGCCCAAAACATCAAACCCTGCCCCCGTGTCATGAACCAGGGTCGTGCCCAAATCACTCCACAACACAACCGCCTGCGTGGCATTAACGCCGGCGAACATCCCCAGGAGCAACGACCACTTTAGGCAACGACGAATCATCTCGACCACGGCAAAACGCCGTTATTTTCTCCGGCAGCCAAATCGGGCAACGGACAAACCGCAGGCCTCGGCATGGCTGGATGGCGTAGCATGATTTAATTTTATGCTGAAAACAAATTTGCGGCCAACAAATAAATCGGCGAACCAAGCCCGCCATCGGTTTGAATGGTTGACTCTGACGGCAACCTGCCGCCGGGCAGGAAGGAAACTCGTGAAAACAAAAATCGACATTGTGACACGATTAGCCTTTCGGGAATGGCCCGGGACAATCTAAAGCAAATGCGGTGGTTTCCGCCCGCCATTTTCAACGACCATGCGTCTGTCCAAAACTTACTTGCGCTTCCTGCCCCGGTGCCACGGCCGGTGGTGTTTCTGAATGGAGCGGTGTGCGCGGATGAATCATATCCGCGGTTATGTATTTCTTGATAATGAAGTTGGTCGAGCTGTTCTGGACATCAGCGATTTGGGAGTTAATGATGGTCACACTGCCAGAGGCATCGTCACGAACCCACAAACCATGACACGAATCCGTCCCGATGCCGTAGTTGGGTATGTTCACATTTTCAAGGCGGGCATTGGAAAGCGTGCCCTGACCGTGCTTGTTGCCCGGAGCAACAATGCTCAATCCATCGGAGAAACTATCCTTGATGTTCACGTTGCTGATGTCCACGCCCGAAATGCTGCGGCGATCCATACAAAGCTGAAAGGCGGCTCGCCAGGTCCAATCGTGGTCGAATCCACCACTGCGAATCACATCGCAGTTCCGGACCACCGTCGTTCCACTGAAGTTGTTGTCAATTTTCCCGCTCTCGTCTGCCGTCGGGAAAGTCGTGCTGAGCAGGATGCCGCAGCCGGGGGAAATATCTGTAAACAGGCAGTCCTCAATACAATTGTTCGCGCCGCCGTAGATCGCAGCGCCATTCGCGAGAAATGGCAATTGGCCCGTACAGTGCCGGAAAACGTTTGACCCGGGCCCGGGTGCCTGTTGAACGAAGCTTTGATCAGACGCCGCCGGCCACATGGCAAAACAATCGTCGCCCGTGTTACGGGTCGTACAATTCTGGACCACGCAATTGCGTGTATCCACGCATAAGTTGACGCCGTCGGCCAGCGTGTTGCGAAGTCGGCAGCCGTCCACGACAACGTTGCTGCAAACGTAGAACCACATGCCGACTTTCGTATGCTCCACCCAGATGCGCGAGATGGTGGAATTTTCACAATGAGCGCCCACGATCCCGTCGTTGGGCTCGCTATCGTTGCGGTAGTTCAATTTCCCGATGATCGCAAAGTCAGCCAGATGAATATTGTTGCCGGCAAGCTTGAATCTCACCCGCCGGTCCGCCGCGTCATAAAGTCCGGCATCGCCGACAAAAGTCGTGTACCACATCCCTGCACCCTGGATGGTCACATCTGAAGGTACAATGATATCTCCGGTCAACTTGTAATCCCCGGCCGGCACCCAGACGATTTTCCCCTGTTTCCTGGCCTCAGCGATGCAATTCCTCAACGCCTCGGTATCGTCGGCCTCGCCCGTGCTACCCGCGCCGAAGCTGGCCACGGAAAGTGAATTGGCGGGGGCAGCCAGCGGCGGTGCGACTTTTTCCAAATCAACCAAATCAATGATGCAATAGGGAGCATCCTTGTCGGTCTTTTGCAGACGAAGTACGTCGCCCTCGGCCAGGGTCAGATCTTTCAGGCGGACTTCATTGTAAAAATCTCTCGGCTTGCCTGCTTTCGGGTCGTTGGTGAACGGATATTTGCCGTAAAGCCATGAGTAGCGGGACGTGACGGGCAGTTTTTTGATGAGCTTTCCATTCTGGTAGAGACTGAGGGTCGAGTTGATTCCACCGCCGTCCGGGGAGTCCGGCAAGCTGTAACGCACCACCAAGGCATTGGCGGGCGATTGCACGGTAAACTCAACATATTGCCCCGCGTCAACCAGCTTTACGCATTTTTGGCCGGAGGATTCCGTTTCGACCAGGTTTGGGGCATACTTGGGACCCAAGCCTGTGCCGGTGGTTTTCATGTCCTCGGCCTCATAGGTTGTCCACGGTATATCCGCACCAATGCCGGCGCGAACCGGACTCGAACAAATTACGAAAGAAAGAAAAATTACGGATCGGAACATTGAAAAATTCATTATAACTTCTTCCAGCCGGTTACATTATGAACAGGCTTCTTTATTCTAGTTTGCCACATGAAGCAAATGGCAACAGTCACATGAATTGGCGACAGTACCCCGCGCATTCAAGCCCGGACCTTTTGCTTTTTACCGATATTCCATTAACAACCGCTTTCCCGGAACACATTCAATTGATTTCCCTGACACAGTAAAGGTGCGAGTACATTTATTGGATATATCAGCAACGATAGTTACGTCTTTGGCGGTAATTTTTATATTAAACCTTTCTCCTTTATAGAACATGTTAAACTGCAGCCTCTTCCATTTTTTATAAAGTCGCGGATTAACGACCACGCGCTCCGCATTCGCCTTGACTCCTCCAAAACCAAACACGGCCGTCATCCAGGCTCCACCGTTTGCTGCGGGGTGGGATCCTCCCATAAAAATGGTTCCCACATATGTCTTATATTTGGCCTCGATATCCATTTTCGCCGTTTTCAGAAAATAGTTGTAGGCCCAGTCCAGTTTGCCGATGTCGGCGGCCACCATGGCATAGGCGCAGGCGCTGAGACTGGAACCATGTTCGGTGCGCGGCTCATAGTATTCCCAGTTCGCTTTTTTTATCTTGTCGGAGTAACGGTCCTTGAACAGGTTCAGCATCATGACCACATCCGCCTGCTTGATGATTTTCGTCGGTACGGCCAATCCCTGGCCCGCCCCCAGGTATTCATTGGGATGCAGCAGGCGGGCCTTTAATGCTTCAACGGTCGTCTCTTTCAGGTTGTCGTAGGCATCGAATTGTTCAATCACCCCGGTTTTTTCATCCGGTTGTGGAACGTAAAGCAAATCTGCCGCTTCAATGAACAACGGCAATTCACCGGCGATATCAATTTTCTTGACCAGCGCTTTGAACTGACCCGGATGCCTTTGCTTCAGATAATCTACCGTGGCATTCGCGATTTCGAACGTGGCTTTTGCCACCATGCTGGTGAAGGCGTTGTTGTTGACGCGCTCGTGGTATTCGTCCGGCCCGACGACATCCAGAATTTCATACCGGTTTTTGTCTTTCTTGAAGTAAGCGTATGAATAGTAAAAACGGGCGCATTCCAGAATGACTTCGGCGCCACCTTCCAATAACAAAGCGTCGTCGCCGGTAATCTTGAAATATTCCCACATCGCGATGGCCACATCGCCGCTGATGTGCACCTGCTTGTCCCGGAAGTGGGTGCGCAAATCCCGTTTGGTAAAAGGATCTCCGATGTTGAAATACGTGCAGGCGTCATCGCCCGATTCCTGGCTTTCCCAGGCGTAGAAGGCGCCTCGATACCCGACTCCTTCGCTTTTGGCTTTGCGGCGCGCGCCATCCAGGGTTTTGATGCGATAGCGCATCAATTCAACCGCCTTCTCAGGATAGGTGTATAAAAAGAACGGGAACATGAACATCTCGGTGTCCCAGAAGATGGCCCCCTTGTAAACTTGCCCTGACAGGGCACGGGCAGGAATGGAATTGGCACTGCCGTTGACCGGGGCGACAATCAAGAGCTGGAAGATGCTGTATCTCAGGGCTTGCTGGGCTTCATCGTCACCATCGATTTTTACATCGCCATATTCCCATTTTTTCACCCATTGTGCATTGTGTCGGCTTAAACACTTGTCGTAACCGTAATCTTTGGCTTCCTCGACCTTCTTTATTGCGGCTTCAGGGACTGAAGTTTTGACCGGGTCATTGTCCGTATAAACAGTGAAATACTTGTAAAAGGTGTAAGTTTTGTTTGCTTCCGCATCCAGCTCAATCACTCTAAGGTTTTTAGTGCCACGGGTCTCATGAGTTTCCTTCCCGAAATGGAGGTCGATGGCCTCGGCTACCGCCACTTCCTTCGAGGTTTCGCCGGTGATGCCCTGAACCAACAGTATCCCGTTTCGTTTCTTCGCGGTCAGCTTTAACAAGTGCGGGCCGTTTAAATCCCAAATGTTATAATCAATTCCGGTGCGGATCGTGATTCTGGCAGCGTGATCAACCGTAAGGCTGTATCTGATGACTCCTAAATTGGGTTGGTCGGCACTCAGGAACCGTGTGGACTTGAGCTTGAGAGTTTTCCCCTTTGACTCAAATTCTGTTTCCCGTTCGAAAACAGCGTTCTCAAGGTTCAAACTCTGGCGGTGCTTTTTAATTCTCGTTGAGAGCGCTGAAATGTCTTTGCCATCAAGGGTAACTTTTGTAAAACCGCCATTGGGGGCGTTAACCGGTTCCCGCCAGGCGTCGCCGACCCGGTCGTAAATGCCGGCCAGGGTGATTCCCACCAGTTCATCCGGCCCGAATTCATCCAACGTTCCCCGATAACCCATGTATCCATTTGCAATCTGGTAAATATTACCAATGCGCATGATACTTTCTTTTTCCCTGGAGAATTTATCCGTGGTCACCTGCCAGAGGTTGTTCATACGAATCATGCGTCTTTAACATTGTCTTTCACGAAGACCATCAGGAAACCGGAAAGAATCATGGCCGCGCCGCCCAACACAATGGCGTAGATCGCCTGTCCATGGAACACGGTGCGCACCAGCAAACCCAGGATGGCTGAGGCCAGAATTTGAGGGATAACCACAAATAAATTGAACATGCCCATGTACACACCCATTTTGTTATGCGGCACCGCCGTGCTGAGAATGGCGTACGGCATGGTCAGGAGACTGGCCCAAGCGATGCCTACGCCCGTCATGGACAGAATCAATAAATCCGGGTCCTTGAAAAAGTACATGGAGATCAAACCCAGTCCGCCGATGATCAAACAAATCACATGGGTGATCACCCGGCTGGTTTTCCTGGCCACCACCGGGAGCAGGAAAGCCACAAGCGCGGCCACTCCGTTGTAAGTCGCCATTAATACGCCCACCCAATTGGCGCCGTCGTTGTAAAGGTCCGAGTGGGCATCCGTGCTGTGAAAATGAAAACTGGTAACGGCGGAAGTGGAATAGATAAACATGGCGAACAGGGCAAACCACGTGAATACCGTCACCAAGGCGAGTTGCTTCATGGTTTTGGGCATGTTCTTCAAGTCGTAAATGATTTCCACCATCCCGCCGATTTTGCCCATCGCGTAACGTTTGGCCGCCGCCAATTGCAAAGCGCCATAAACGGATATTCCGAACGACAGGATATAGAGGCCTTGGTACCAGCCCAGTTCCCTTATGAGACAGGTGAATATCAAACCAAACACCAATAACACCGCCCCTTCGACATAGTACCTGGCGGTATTCAGGTTGATCTCCGCGCCTTCCTTGGCCGCGGCATCGGTTTCATGCACATTGAATTCCGCCTGTTCGTCAGGTGAATATTCTTTGACGGAAAAAATGGTCCACAAAACGGTGAGCAGGAAGACAACGCCGCCGATATAGAAGGACCACTTTACGGAAGGAGGAATCTGGCCTTCCGGCGCGGTGTTGGCGATATGCAGGCATTTCGTGAACAAATAAGGCAGAATCGAGGCAATGATTGAACTGGCGCCAATAAAAAAGGTTTGAACGGCGAACCCTTTGGTTCTTTGTTCCTCGGGCAGCATATCGCCAATAAACGCCCGGAAAGGTTGCATCGTGACATTGATGGACCCATCCATCAGCCATAACATCCCCGCCGCAACCCACAGGGCCGGTGAATTGGGCATTATCAGCAACGCCAGGGATGACAATATCGCGCCAGCGAGGAAGTAAGGCTTCCGCCGCCCCAAGCGGTTCCAGGTTTTATCGCTCATGTGGCCAATGATGGGCTGGATGAGCAACCCCGACACGGGAGCGGCAATCCACAAAATCGGGATGTTATCGACCTTGGCACCGAGAGTTTCAAAGATCCGGCTGACGTTTGCGTTCTGCAGGGCAAAGCCAAACTGAATGCCCACGTAGCCGAAACTCATGTTCCATAATTGCCAGAAGTTTAATCGCGGTTTCGTTTTCATTTAAATCTGTTCAGAATTTTACCGGCCACAGCTCACCGGCGGGCCGGTTTGGACTCGATCAGCTGATTCATTCTGTCCACGGTCAGCTCTGAAAGATCCGCCACCACAATATCCGCACCGTTAGTTTTTAATTCCTGCGCGTTATTTTCCCGAGCTACTCCGATGACCAAACCAAAATTTCCTTTGCGGCCAGCTTGAACGCCTGAAACCGCATCCTCGACGACGATGGCGCGATGAGGTTTAACTCCAAGGTTGTCACCTGCCGCGGTGAAGATGTCCGGTTCGGGTTTGCCTTTTAATCCCAGTCCGGCCGAAACCACGCCATCGACGCGGGTCTCGAACAAACCGGCTATTCCCGCTTTTTCAAGGATGGGCCCGCAGTTTCTGCTGGATGTGGCAACACCCACCTTGACCCCCCTTCCCAATAATTCCTTGATCAATTTTACCGTGGAGTCATAGATACCAACCCCCTCTTCTTCGAGCACCTGATTAAAAAACTCGTTTTTCCGATTCCCCAGCCCGCAAACCGTCTCCTGCTTCGGTTCATCTTCCGGTTTGCCGAACGGAAGGTTTATTCCCCTTGATTTTAAGAACGCATCCACTCCTTTGTATCTGGGCCGGCCATCTACAAAAGATAAATAATCGCCGGCGTGGGTAAATTCGTGAAACGGTTCATGGAATTTGTTCTCCCGGTAACGAAGGTATTCATCAAACATTTTTTTCCAGGCCAGTGAATGAACGGCGGCGGTCCTGGTGATGACGCCATCCATATCAAAAATTACCGCATCAAAACTCAACATATTGCATTAATGGTACCAAACACCATGCTCCATTCTGATTCCGAGCGTCAATGGCGGTTGCCTGGTAATTTGGCTGAGCCAATAGAAAACACCCAGTGGCCGGTTTGGAAGACAAGCCGTTCCGGTTAAAGACCACGTGTAAAACGTGAATAAAACCTGCCTGAATTCTGCACCGGTCGAAAGTCGCATGAAGTGGTGACGGGCGGCCTGCGGAACCGTGCTCCAGTTCTCCAGAAATCGTCGCCAACTTTAACCAAAATTCGTCTGGGAAGCCAACGCCACGCTGGAGCCAGATAACAATGTTAAGCGGCAACAAAAACTGTTTTTACACGTGCGAAACAACGACGAGCGACAAGCATGCAGCGACACCTGCATCCGTCACGCATTCAGGCAGCGCAATGAGGTGGTGAGTTGTCGCCGTTTAAGATGTAATTGGCCAATCACCCCCTACCGTTTCGGCCGGCAAATAATTGAGGAACACCGGGCAAAAATTCACAAGTGCATTATTATCAATTAGTTATTTACTTTTCACCCATTTAGGCTGAGATAACCTAAATTTTTCTTCGGCCGATCCATGAGTCATTTTGTGCGATTTTAACCCCTAAATCTGTGCAGTAAAAATATCTCGATTTTTGCAAATTATCTTGACAAAAGCGGCAAAACCTAATAAAAAATACTAAGTTCAGAGTGTTAAATTTAACTGTAAACTCTATGAAAAGAACCCTATTGTAACCTATTGGCGGGAGCAATCCTGCTCTCGATGCAAGTAACGCAGGCGCAGTGTCCGATTTACCGCGAGGTCTTTGGTAACCTTTCTACCGGCACCAATTCCGCTCCCAGCAGTGTTGGATGGGCTGGAAATTGGGGAGCGACCGCCTCAGACGCGTCCGTCGGAGACGCTCCCGCCGGTTGCTTTAACAATTTCGGTGTCTCCACCGCGCTCGGCTCCCCCAACAACCTCGACAATATCAATGCCGGGGGTCGAGCTCTCTCAAGCCAATGGCTTGATGTTCGTCAGCCAGGCTGGCCAAAACTTTATTGCCTACACGACTGGTTACACCGTGAACCAAACCCTTACGCCGATCCAGGACATCTCCTTCTATGCCGGAAGTACTTTTGACACCGCCGGTGGCATCCCCGGGTTTCGCATTGCCGTCCAGCAGGACGGTAATTGGTATGCCTCCACCCAGGTGCTCGCCAACAGTCTCAACGTCACGAGTGCCGGCAATTTCCACCTCGCACCGGCAGCGGCGGCGCACAACAGGTTACCTTCAACTGGACAACGGCCGCCAGTGCTTGGGACAATCTGACCTTCGTCGCTGGCACCTCTCTGGCGCTCGGCGGCATTTCGGGAGGCCTTAACGCGGATCCCATCACCGCCTTCGGGCTGTATAGTGACGCTACTGATTCCTTGGGCAATACGGAAAACGCGATTCGCCGCTTTGATACATACCAAATTGACAGCAGCGTTCCCGAACCAGGCAGCGTCGTGTTGGGACTGTTCGGTGTCGGTATGCTGATGAGGCCTTCGCCGTTCTCGCACAGCCTGAGCTGTTGACAAAAGCTGTTTTTTCCGCGGGGCGAACCGGTGTCGGTTCGCCCCGTCCACTGTTTCAGGGATCTGAAGTTATGACTTACCACAACGCCTTTGTTCAACGGTTACGAATCATTTCATATTTCTGATGGTCGACAAAATTAGACCCTGCCCTGTAACCGGCCTCTGGCAGAAACTGAAGACAGAAGGGCGAGCCAGCCGAACCTGCAACCTGCCTCTGGTCTGTCTAAAGAACATGCTCAAAAGCGCGAGAGTGGACGGCTTTATCAAGAGCCTGCCAGTAGGGGGCATCCCTTTTAAAACCTGAAAGAAAGCGACCAGGCGAGTTCTGAACTCACAACACTACTAATCCATGAACCACATCTTAAAATTCAGCGGTGCCTTGATTGGGAATGCCATTCTGCTTTTCCGGGGTCTGCTGTTGAGCGGATGGATCAGCTTCGGTTTTTTGATGGCCGCGGCGGCCCAGACTTATACGCCTCCCGCCAACAATCGCGTGGATATTAATCTGGATTCAGGCTGGCGATTCATCCAGCAGGATGTCTCGGGCGCACAAGCGACCAATTTCGATGATTCGTCCTGGACAAGCCTGAATCTGCCGCACACCTGGGATATTTCCGATGGCCAGGACGGACCCGGCACCGCTTACTACCGGGGCATCGGCTGGTATCGCACTCACTACACAGTGGACAACAGTTATGCTGGACGGCATTTCTTTCTCAAGTTTGACGGCGCATTTCTCGTCACGGACGTGTATGTCAACGGAAACTTGCTGGGCGAGCACCAGGGCGGATTCGCGGCGTTCGTCTTTGACGTGACGCCATACCTCAACGTCGGCAGCGACAATGTCATTGCCGTCAAGGTCAACAACGCGGCCAACGCCAACATTCCGCCGCTGGCCGCGGATTTTACCTTCTGGGGCGGCATTTATCGTGATGTGCATTTGCTGGTGACGGATCCGGTGCAAATTTCGCCGTTGGATTACGGTTCGCCCGGCGTTTATCTCACCACCACCAGTGTCAGTTCCAACTCCGCCAATCTTCAGGTGACAACCGTCGTCTCCAACTCGACAGCCTCGCCACAGACGGTAACCGTCCGCGCCATTGTCACCGACGCAGGCACAAACATTGTGACGATACTGAGTAATGTTGTGACGCTCCCGGCGGCATCGGTTTCAAACGTGGTGGCGAGCACAGTCATCGCCAATCCGCATTTGTGGAATGGTCTGTCTGATCCGTATCTGTACCAGACATTCGTTGAATTGTGGAACGGCACGAACGCGGTGGACGTGGTGGCGCAGCCGCTGGGCTTTCGTTATTTCAACGTGGACCCCAACAACGGATTTTTCCTGAACGGCCAGCATTATGACCTGCATGGAGTTGACATGCACCAGGATTGGTTCAACTGCGGCTGGGCGCTGACCAATGCGCAGCGGGAATCCAATTTTGCCTTCATCAAAGAAATCGGCGCCACGGCGGTACGCCTGTCGCACTACGAGCACGACGATTACACCTATCAACTCGCCGATCAAAACGGTGTCGCTCTCTGGAGTGAAGTTCCGCTGATTGACAACATCACTGCGTCCTCGGCGTTTTACACCAACAGCGCGCAGCAATTGATTGAAATGATCAAGCAGCGATACAACCATCCCTCGGTGGTCTGCTGGAGCGTTTTCAATGAAATCACCTTGAATTCCGGCCCCAGTCCGGCCACACTCGTCAGTCAGCTCGCCCAGGTTGTCGCCCAGCAGGATCCCACCCGGCCCTCGACCGCCGGCGCGAACAGCAGCGATAACGACCCCACCACCCTCTACACCCAATTGATCGACTTCAACAAATATTATGGCTGGTACAACGGCGTTCTGTCCGACTTCGGGCCATGGGCTGACAACTTCCACGCCACCTATCCAACGCGGTCCGTCGGGGTCAGCGAATACGGCGCCGGCGCAAACATTTACCAGCACAGTGAAAATCCGGTTAGCGAACCTGCAAACGCCGGCCCGTATCATCCCGAGGAATACCAGAACCTGTTTCACGAATCCCACTGGCTGCAGATGAAGGTACGGCCGTTTCTGTGGTCCAAATTCATCTGGAACCTGTTTCGATTTCGCGTCAGACGGCCGCAACGAAGGCAGCGCTCCAGGCCGCAACGACAAGGGACTGGTCACTTATGATCGCCAGGTTCGCAAGGACGCCTTTTACTGGTACAAAGCCAACTGGACGACCAATCCGATGGTTTACATCACCGGGCATACCTTCACGAATCGGCTCACCAACGCCATCACCGCCAAGGTTTATGCCAATTGCGATTCGGTCGAACTTTTTCTGAACGGGGTTTCGCAAGGCGCTACGACGAGCACAAATTGCATTTTCACGTGGCCGTTGATATTGCAGGCGGGCACCAATACGGTGCAGGCGGTCGGCACCAAGGGCAGCCAGCCATGTCACCGATTCCCTGGTCTGGATCACCCCGGTCCTGCCCCCCTACGCCGCGATCACCAATCCATTGACATCAACGGTCTTTCTTAGCAGCACGGGTGCGACCCTGCAATTGGGCGCCACCGCGACCGACAATCAACAGAACTCGCCGCCTCCAATGACGACCAGTTGGGTCCAAATTTCCGGGCCGGGCACGGTCACTTTCGGCAACAGCAACGCTCTGACCACCACGGCAACCTTCAGCACCAACGGTGTTTATGTGATTGCCTTCCAAGCCAGCAAAGGAGCATTGGTGACCAGCATCCCGCTGACTGTCGTCGTTGGCAACGTGCCGTACGGCCCGACCCTCAAGTTGCGTTATCCATTTGATGATGCCGGTCCCGGCACGACCACACCCAGCGATACCAGTCTTGGTTCTGAAGTGAATGTCACGCTGCAGATGATCAGCAGTACTGGTGCGAGCACCGATCTCCACGGAGCGGCCGGTTCCGGGGTAGCCGGCCTGACCAACCCCAACCGGGCTTTAAATCTCTCGATGAACCCCAACCAGGGAAGTACGGGAGGTGCCAGCGGGAATTTCGCCGCCGTCACCAATTCAGCCCTTGGGTTGGGAAGCGTCAACAGCTTTGTGGTGACGTGGTGGATGAAACAGTTGTACTACCTGCCGGCGAATTATGGTCCGCGCATGTTTATTCTCGGGAGCAGCGCGAACGACGCGGACACCGGGACGGCCAACAGTATTTCAATGAAGTGGCAGGACGCTGCTGATTGGTATTTCTATGTCAATACCGTCCAGGCAACGGCAGCTTTTGGCTCCAACCTGCCTACGAACAGTTGGATATTTGTCGCCATGGCCTATGATGGGGCGAATGTGACGCTTTATGAAGGCAGCGACCAAAACTCAGCGACCCTGGTCAGCACTACGGCCGCGGCCGGTCAGACGGTGAATCTCGACAGCACAGCCGCCTTGTTTCTGGGCAACCGGCCGGCCCGCAACCGTTGCTTCGCCGGTTGGATTGACGATTTCCGCGTTTACACCGGATCGGGCGACGCAAGTTTCGTGGAAAGTGTGCGTCAATCGTCGGCAGGTCCCGGTGGATTAACCGCCACGCTAGGCAACAACCAGGTCACGTTGAATTGGAACCCTCTGTTGGGTGCGACCAGCTACAACGTCAAACGTTCGACCGTCAGCGGTGGGCCTTATACGACGATTTCAACACTGGGAACGGTGACTGGCACATCCTTTGTAGATTCATCCCCGGTTGGTGGAATGACAAACTATTATGTGGTTTCCGCGGCAACTTCAATCGGCCTGGCGGGTGAAACCGCCAACTCTGCAACCGAAGCGAGCGTCGTGATCGAATGCGCGCCGCCCGCCGCCCCATCCGTGAGCTACAACAGTCCTATTTACGCGGGGATGACCTTGAATCTCACAGCCTCGGCCGTGGCCGGTGCGACGTATAGCTGGACGGGACCCAACGGGTTCACCTCGACGGATCAGAATCCTTCGATGGCGAATATAACTGCCAATGCCGCTGGCAACTATAGTGTCACCGTGACCGTTGGCAATTGTTCTTCGGTGCCGGCGACCGTGATGGTAACGGTTAATCCACCAGCTACCGTGTCGGTCAAGGCATCAAACGGCAGTCTGATTTTGGATTGGCCGTATGGCACGCTCCAATCCGCCACAAACCTTACCGGACCTTGGAATGACGTTATTGGAGTAATGCCGGCGTACACCAATGTTCCAAGCGAGCCGCAAGAGTTTTTCCGGGTCAAACTACAGTAATCTTAAAACGGCTTGGTTCCCAAAGCAGGAAAAAACTTCGAATCAATGGTTTAAGACCGATTGAGGCATGTCGCGCTTCAGTCATTTGGATTCAATGAAGTTGGCGGCCATTTTAAAAGGTTTTGCGGTTGCCCACAATCCATCCCGTGAAAGCAAACCAGGAAACAACCGCGACAAGTTAAGGGAAAACGTTTGCGTTTACATTTTGGTAACGCCTTCGCGAACCCATTGCACGGCGTGCAGAATCAACTCAGTGGAGTTTTTTAGATTGAGCTTTTCCTTGATCCGGTTGCGGAAGGAATTGATGGTGGTAATCGTCAGGTTCAATTCCTCGGCGATTTGACGGGTGGGCTTGCCCTCTCCCAGCATCCGAAAGACCTCGAGTTCGCGATCACTTAACGTTTCGATCGGCGACACCGGTTGATTTGTCCGATTACCCAGCATGAACTTGGCGAGCATCGTTGCCGACATCTTTTCGCTTAAATGAATATCCCCTCCCAGCACCTTGCGGATGGCAACTTTTACCGCCTTGGCGGGTTCCTGCTTCATGACATAACCCATGGCTCCAGCGCGCAGAGCACGTTCGGCATAAAGCGATTCTTCGTGCATGGAAACCACCAGCACGGGTAAATCCTCAAACTCCGCCTTGATGTTTTTAATGAGGTCAATGCCGGTTGTGCCGGAAAGTGAAATATCGGCGATGACGAGATCCGGCTTCTTCTCACGGATTTCGCGCATGGCTTCATCGGCATCCGCAACATCGCCGCACACGGTCAGGTCAGGCTCACGCTCGATGAGCTGACGCATTCCGTCCCGGAACATGGCGTGGTCGTCCACGAGGAACACGCGGCTCTTGGCCACCGGGTGGGAACCCTCCTGCGTTTTGTCACTTGGATTGGCAGCTAATGGCATCATTTTACAAGTTCACCAGCAACTTCGGTGGCTGGATAAAAAGCACACGTTATTTGAGTGCCCTGTCCGGGCGCACTTTTCAAGTCTAATGTTGAGCCAATTACACTGCTGCGGTAACGCATAATCCGGATGCCCATGCCCGTGGAACCCCCAGGCGACTGAAAACCCGTGCCATTGTCCCGAATTGTGAGCACGAAGTGGTCACCGTCACGCGTGATGGAAATGAGGATATCCGTGGCTTTGCCATGTTTGACGGCATTCAAAACTGACTCTTGAATGATGTAATACAAATGCAACGAAATCGTGTTATCGACCGCCAGTAACGATTTATCACACGAAACGTGGCACTGGATTTTGAACAAACTTCCGGCGTTGGCGGCGAATTCTTCAATCGCCGACACCAGGCCGTTTTCTTCCAACCGGACGGGAAACAGGCCGCGCGCCACCCTGCGGGTTTGGGTGATGGTCTCATTCACGAGACCACCGATCCTTTCCACCTCGGAAGATTCGGCCACGCCCTTTTCCTGCAATTGATCAGCCATGATGTCCATGCGATAGGCGATGGCCGCCAGTTGCTGGCACACGCCGTCATGCAAATCATGGCCAATGCGCCGTTGTTCGCGGTTGCTGATTTCCAGAATTTCGCGTTCCAAACGCTTCCGCTCGGTGATATTTCGGGCCATGCTCTCCACCTCGGCATTTTGCCCGGCCTGCCCGACCAGCCGGGCGCTCAATTCCAACCGGAGGCGCTGTCCTGAGGCGCTCATAAATTCCCATTCGGCGGGTGGCAATTCCTCGCCCTGGGTCACCTGCTCAAACCATTGCCGGGCGGGCTCGCGTTGTTCTTCCGCGAGAAACTCAACCAGGCTTTTTCCAAGAACCGCCTCGCGTGGACGCTGCAAAAGCCGTTCGCCGGCTTTATTGATGGAAGTGATGCGGCCGTTCGGGTCATTGGTCAACACCATGTCGTTGGCATTCTCAAACAATTCCTCGTAACGTTGCTTCAGGGCGGCTTCCGTCTGAAGCTGGTCACGGATGATTCTGGTTTGTTTATGAACGCGCATTCGCAAAACCACCACCCAGACAATGGCACCCAAGCCCACTCCTCCGAGGATGCCAACGGCCCAGAACAGTTTTTGCAGGTCCCACCACGGTGGCCATTGCAGGACCGAAATGTCGCCCGGCGACCGCATCAAGATGCGAAATGATTTGGCGCGCCAAGCCTCTCCCGCCACCCAGGTGCTGCCGGTTTCGATCAAACAAACCCCGGTGATGGCCACCTTGCTGCCATTCTGCAAATACGCGAAATCAACGCCGGGAGAACTGCTTTCCAGATACGCGTGGAAAATGACCCCACTGGGCGTTTGGAGCACCAGAAACTGATCGGGACTGTGCCGCGCCCGGTCCAGTACGGTGGCCACAATGCGCACCAGACGACAGTCATGGGTTCCTTTCAAGGCTTCGTCGGTGTTGATTGCATCAGGCGTCGGGAGCGAACCTGACCCGGTTTTTCGGACAATTGCATCCTGCAATTCCGGTGTGTATTCCCCCTTGGCGGGAAATCCCAAAACCTCCACCTTGTCTCCCGGAAGGACCTTCTCCGAATCCATGGTCTTCACCTGCAATCCTTCCTTTTCATCTTCGATGTATAATGAGCTTCCCAGTTGATAAACGACCGTTCCCGTTACTTTAACCCGGTGGCCATACGGGCCTTGCGGGGTGAACTGCAACAGCTTCTCAATCGGTTGCGTTTCGACGGCAAACGGGTCGCTCGCCGCAGCGATGTCAGTCGCCAGATCTGTGGGGCGGGGAACCAGAAGCCGGATGTCGAACAGTTGCCGCTGACGGTTGAAACGGGTGACGCAAACACCGCGCACCGTCACCGTGCTGTCCACCAAATCGCCGCTTTGCGCCACAGGCAATTTGCGCGCGTAAGCCGTCAATCGCCCTCCGCCGGTGGCAATCTCCACAAAATAATAACCGCTGATCTGGTCAAAATATGCGGCCCGAACGATGCCATGGATCTCCACAAATTGGCTGTCCTCCTGTCCGCTGGCCAGTTGCTCAAACGTCACGGGCTTGGCGGCGGGAAAGGCTTCGCGGCCCAGAATCTGGATCCGGCGCACCAGCACAACCGGCGCATATTCGCCGGGATCGGCTTCTCCCGTCACCTCCACCAGTTGACCCGCCGCCAAAGGCGGCTGTTCTGGCAAGCCATCCAACGAGAAGTAAATGCCCGCCGTGTCATCCTGCACGAACTGGAAGTACTGATTGGCATCGAAGAATGTCACCACAGCCCGTAGTTGCACTGGATAGTGATTCGTCGCCTGCTCCGGCGTCAACAGTCGCACCTGCTCGGCAGTCTGCAATTCGTTGAGAGGGGCATTCTGACCTTCTGAGAACAGACCTCCGCCCAGGAGAACAATCAACACTACGACCGGCTTCAATTTTCTGATCCAGCCCATGACGGTTTCTGGAATTTCGTGGAGGTTATGTTTTGCGCATTCTTGTCCATCCCCAGCGTAAGAAGGAAGGGGAATTTTGCAAGCAAAACACAACATCCAACGGTTTTTCAAGGGGACTCCAAACGGTAAAAAACGGCGCTCTGACTGGGGTCTGGAATCACAACATACGGACTGGTCGTGCCGGGCAAGTCAGACCAGTTGCCGCCAACCAGCGAATTGGTCTGAACCTGCAAATGGCAGACGATATTGGTCGGCCAGCTCAAAGTGAAACTCCCATCCGACTGCGGCGCTACTGAAATTGCCAGGGGCGCGGTTATTTCATAAACCCGCACGTAATCCACCTGCAGCGTCTGTGGAAAAGCGGTGCCGGCTTTGATGGCGGCGACGCTGGGATTGCCGACATAGTTGCCACCCACCGCCAGGTTCATGATGAAAAAGAATGGCTGGTTGAAGGGAGCTGACAAACCGCTGTCGGTTTCCCAGAGATGGCCGTCCACGTAAAACCTCATTATACCGGGAGCCCAACTCAAATCATAAATGTGCCAGTTGGTAACGGAATCTCCAGATGGGAAAGTATACTTTTGCCCTCCGATTGAGCCGCCACTCCAGTGTAGGGTTCCCTGCACCCAGGTCGGAGTTGCCCCATTATTTTCAACGACATCAATCTCTCCACAGTTGGGCCAGCCAGCCGTCGGATAATTCGATCCCATCAACCAGAGAGCCGGCCACATGCCGGTGCCAGAGGGCAATTTGGCGCGCCATTCAAGAGTACCATAAACCGGTGTGTAGTAAAGATATTGGCTCTTCATACGAGCGGAAGTAAAGCTGAAACCGCCTATGGAATTCGTATACGCGACGATATTCAGCACTCCGTTGCTCACGTAAGCGTTCTGCAGGCTGCTGGTATAATATTCAAGCTCACTATTGCCCCAGCCGCTACTACCATTGCCGATTTCAAACGACCATTTGGTTGGATCCGGCGGACTGCCGTCCGGCTGGTTGAACTCGTCGCTCCAGACGATGTTATTCGCAAACGCGATATGGCTCGACAATATCACGCCTATGACCATTGCCAGGGCGGGAAGCAGTTTAAATAAGTAGATCGATTGAGCAACAGAAGCTCGACTGCGCTGATAATTCATATATAAATGCTATATAAGCAGTTTGACATAATATACTACAAACACTACACGCTTGACAAGATAAATATTACAGAGTGTGCCGTGACCATTTTACATCAGGAATCTAATCTTGAAGAAAACGCATCAATTATATCTAAATCCGCTCGATAAAAATGGTGAACGTTCAGGCCCGATTAAGTGGTTCTGTTCGAGACGGTAAAACTGCGCTGGCGAGATGACCGCATTTGTAAGGGTGTACTCTGAATTTAACAGCAAAGGAGCCGTCGTGAGGTTTCATATCTAGCGTGCCAAAGCCGTCAGAGGGTCATGGCCCCAGGACAGTACGGTAAAAACGAACCGGGTAGGCTGGAGAATTGCTATCAACCCAAAAGTATGGCAACAACGGCGAGTTGGTTGTGAATATTGGATTCCAGGAAGTCAAGTTGGTGGAAGCCATGATCGTGTAGTTCGTCCCGGTATTGCCGTTGATCCAAAATCCAAACTGGCCGTTGGTGAGGGAAGCGCCATAGAGGACAGGCACGACAGCAGTTCCAAAGACTTGAAATTCCCAAAGGGAATAGCCATAAGGCGTCCCGCGCGCCGTCCCGTACATCCTCACATAACGACCTGTTCCGGATAAACCGGCCAAATCCTCGGTGCCGCCAAGCCCCGTGGTCGTGCTGTAAATCGTGGTCCAGTTGGTGGCATCGGAGGAAACCTGAATTTGATAACTCTTCCCGAAGGCCGCTTCCCAGTAGAGTGTTACTTCCGTGATGTTGCAGGTTGCCCCCAAATCCACATAAATCCATTGCGGATCGCTGAAAGCTGAAGACCAGCGGGTGGCCAGATTACCGTCAAAGGCGTTCGTGGCGGGGTAGCCTGCATTTTCGAGGGAGGAAGCCGTGGCCACTTTGTACAACGCGAGGTTGGTGCCGCGCTGCGTGGCATTCAAGCCAATCCAGTTGATGCTAAATCCATTCGTGAGCACCTCCAACCGCAACGCCTGGCTCCCGATGCCGCCCGCCAGAGAAACCGTCGGCAAGGTGACGGTCTGCCAATTTTGATATCCGCCAGTGTTTGGAATGGAGACCGTGCCCAATACGGAGCCGTTGAGCCTTACGCGAAGTTGACCACCGGTCGCAGGTGCAGCCACCCGAAGGCTGATGCTGTAGCTGGCCAACGGGTCTGGCAGGTTGACCGTGTATTCCAGCCATTCACCATTGTTGAGCGAGTTCACATCGTAGCCGCCGCCCGTGTCCGAGGTGGGTTCAATCCCCACATCATCCGATCGGTAAACCCCGCCCGGATTGCCTACTGTGGTGTTGTCGTAGGCCACACCTTCGCCACCCGTATCGTAGTTCTCCGCCTGGATGACGCCCGGCAAGCCGGGAACGGTCCCCCCAAAGGGCCCTTGCGGCTGCGAATAAACTTCCAGCTCCGACAGCGAATAACCAGCGCCTGCCAAACCTTGCTGCGTCCCGTAAATCCGCACATAGCGGCCGCGGCCCGAAACCAGAATGTCCTCCGTTCCGCCGTTGTCGTTGTTGGTGTCGAACAGCGCCGTCCAATTGGTTCCGTCGGGTGAAATTTGGATCGTGTAGCTGCTGGCATAATTAGTGTTCCAATGCAGCCGGACCCGGGAGAGGTCTTTCATCAAACCAAGATCCACCGCCAGCCATTGCGGGTCGCTGGCCAGCGAGGCCCAGGCGGTAATGGGGTCGCCATCCACGGCGGCCGTACCCGGAGTGTTCGTGGAAAGCGCGGAGGAAACGGTGACCGGCTGGTGGAGCGCCGCGTTGGCCAGATCGCTGGAAGGCACCGACCCAACCGTGAATGCCCCGGTTAAACGGATGTCACGCGAGGAAGCGCCGACCATGACTTGAAACGTGCCGGGGGTCACAATCCAGCCGCGCGCGACGGGGTCCCAATTGGCCAGGTCTTCCCAATCCAGATTAAACGTGACGTGCTGCGTCTGACCCGGCGACAAGGAGATTTTTTGAAAGCCTTTGAGCGATTTCGGTGGCTCGCTGGCCGCGGCGGGGAAGCCCAGATAAAGTTGGGGCACTTCGGCGCCGGTGCGGCCGCCGGTGTTGGTCAAATCAAACCCGATTTGGACTTGGCCCGCAGGACTCACCGCGCTGACCGTCAGGTTGCTGTAGCCGAAAGTGGTGTAGGAAAGCCCGTAGCCGAACGCAAACAAAGGCGCCACATTATTGGTGTCATACCAGCGATAACCGATTTCCAACCCTTCGGAATAGGTCGCGTGACCGTTCACGCCGGGCCATTGGGCGGTGGTGCTCGTGGGTACCTGGTTTGAGGATACGGGGATCGTTACGGGAAGTTTCGCCGATGGGTTCACGTCCCCGAACAAAATCTGAGCCAGCGCGTTGCCATTTTCCTGTCCCGGATACCACGCCATGAGCACTGCGCCCACCTGGTTGGCCCAAGGCATCAGCGTGGCCGAAGACTCATAGACCACAACAATCGTGTTGGTGTTCACGGCAGCCACGGCGCTGATGAGCGCGTCTTCGTTGTTGGGCAGCGACAGGCTGGTGCGGTCGGAACCTTCGCTGGTCTGCTGGCCGACACAGATAATTGCCACCTGGCTCGTTTGCGCCAGGCTCACGGCCGCCGCCGTGCTGGCCCCGTCGCCTTGGGCATAATTGACGGTAATGCCGCTGGTGCGGCTGGTGATTCCCGCCAGCGGGGTAATGTTGTAGGGCAGATTCACCCCCGCCGAACCCCCGCCGGTCGAGATCGGCGAAGTGCTGGCCGCCGAACCAATCACAGCAATGGAATGCACGGACGAACCCAGGGGGAGCAACCCACCGTTGTTTTGCAACAGGACGGTTCCTGCGGCCGCCTCGTTGCGGGCAAATTGGGCGTGAGCCGTGCCGGTCACATTCGCACTCAGGTTGCCGGTGCTCGGATTATCGAACAAACCGAATTGAAACATGCTGGTGAGGATGCGCTGCACCATGCCGTTCAGTTCGGAAGCCGGGACATTGCCCGATTGTATGGCGGTGGTGATGTTATTGGATGTGAATTGGCCGCAATACATGTCCATATCCAGTCCGTTATTCATGCCGCCAACCGTACTGAAACCCGCTCCCCAATCGCTCATGATCCAGCCATTGAAACCATACGATTTTTTCAAGGTGGCATTGAGCGCTGGCCACTCGCAGGCATGAACGCTGTTCACCAGATTGTAAGCGGCCATGACCGCGCCAACCCCGGCCCGCACCGAGGCGCGAAACGGCGCCTCATAGATTTCCTGGAGGGTGCGTTGGTCCACGTCGGCGCTGATCGACATGCGTTGGGTCTCCTGATCGTTGCCCACAAAATGTTTGGCGGTGGCGATGACCCCCTGGCTTTGGATACCGGGAATTTCCGCCGCCGCCATTGCTCCCGAGAGGTACGGGTCTTCACCGTAGCCTTCAAAAGCCCGCCCGTCCTGATACACCCGCGCCATATTCATCATCGGACCGAGCACCACGTTGACACCCTTGCCCCGCGCCTCGCTGCCGAGCATTACACCGTATTGGCGCGCCAACGAAACATCCCAACTGGCGGCGCGGGCAATCGGCGCGGGAAAAGCGGTTACGCCATTTACATTGTCACCCACTCCGGCGGGTCCGTCCTGCAAAAACAGCCAGGGAATGCCGAGTCGGGTGCTGTTGGCAATGTTGCCGATATAATTACTGCCAGTCAGGCCGGCCGTGCCGTAAACCATGGCCGCCTTCTCACCGAATGTCATTTGGGCGAGCAAAAGGCTGGCGCGTTGGCTCGCTGACAGGGTTGTGTTGGTCCAGGACTGTGCGGGGAGGTTGATCGTTAGTCCGCACCAGAACGCGACAAAGCAAATGGCCCAGGCCGCATTTCCTGGAGCCTTGTCAGGTCGAAGAAAACCTCTCTCTAAAATCGGCAACCGAATTGGATTGTGGGCGGGATTATCACGGTGTGTCTTCATTGCTTTGATCTTCCCGCAACGGCCAAAGGCGAATTTCCAAAAACGTGATGTTCCCGAACGTCAATGGTAACGCCACAGAAAAAGCGAGTGGCATCCCATCATTTGAGCGCCGTGGTTATAGAAATGAACCAGGGCAGATCTCCCGAACCAGTGGAGGCCGGAAGATTGTTCCCGCTCGAATTTGCACCTATCCCGTGAATCATGTTGTTGTCGGTCCATTGTCTGGCCTCGGCATGTCCATCGCCGTACGAAATTTCACTGCTATTGCCGTGCAAACATGCAGGGCTGTTATACCACGTGGTCGCTTGCGTAGGATCCACAGCAAAATAAGCGTCGTCAATGCCGATGGGACTTTCCTCGATAAATACCCAGGTCTTGCTCGGTCCGGGCCGGACCATGGTCGATTGCTTGACATAAACCCGGTAATTGTCGGTATTTACCCCGGGCGGAGACCAATTTTTGGGGACGTAAGTCGGTGGATCATAGGAACCCACCCAGCAATTCATCGAATAAGTCCGCTGGGCGCTCAGTCGCGCTGTTAAGGGCGCCGTTTTTGGAACCAAGCTGCGGTCGGCCGGGCAATGGTAAACATTGCGATTGTTAATATAAGGATAGAGCAACCCGACCTGGATCCACAAAGGGTAACGCGCAGCGCATTGCTGAACCTGCATGCTACCAGGGCACCAATCAGAATATTGTCCTCCGGGCTGAAGGCTCGCGTCGGTTCGCGGGTCTGGCTGTATCAGGCTTGTTTGGTTATCAAGGCCGCGGTTGGGCACCAAATAATCACGGTGGTCCCCAATATACATGATCCACGCCAGCGCCAACTGTCGCTCGTTGGCCAGACACTGCATCGCCTGGGCCTTCTGCTTGGCCTTGGCCAGCGCCGGCAACAGCATCGCCGCCAGGATGGCAATAATGGCGATCACCACCAACAACTCAATCAACGTAAAACCGCCTGAACCGCATCCGTGCCGTCTGTTCTTCATTCGATCTATTTTCATTTTATCAACTTTCAGTCATGGGCCGGCACCGACTTTATTCGGCGCCGACCCGGACGACGGTACATCATCGCATAGCGATACCAGCCTTAACACCACTCTTTCGGGTGGGCATTCTTCACTGCGCCGACGCCCGGTAAAACCGCTGCGCCCCGCCGGTCGTGCTGTCGGTCACCGTCACCACCCCACCGGTTCCGGCAATATTACTGTTACTGCCCAGCACTTGCCAATTGCTCGGACTCAAACTGGTGCTGTAATACACCGTATAACTGTGTCCGCTCACCGTCGGGATCTTGATCGAGACCACGCCCCCGCTGGCCGTCGCGCTCAACGAGAACGGTCCCACCGCGCTGAAGGGCACGAACATGTAGTAGTTGGCATTCATCACCCCCGTCACGTTCCCCGGTGACGGCGGCGCCGTCACCTTCAACGTATTCGTCCCGCCCAGCGTGACGACGGCCGTCTGACCATTGTTCATTAGCGGTATCCAATGCCAGGACTGGAACCCGTTGGCGTTGGCATCAGAAAATGTGCCTAAATTCTGGGTGGTTTGGCTCGGAGTCCCACGGCCAGCGGTCACCAAATCCATCGTGGCGTTACTATAAGCCCCGTTGTAGGCCAGCCGGCCATAGACCGTATACGTGTTGGTCGGAATGGTCCGGGTGTAATTCAGCCACGTCCCGGGCACCCACCAACCTACGTCATAGTCCGTATTGGTCACTCCCCCAATCACAAACTTGTTGCGCAGGAAATCGGTGGTGATTTCTGTGCCGCAACTGTCGTTTCCCCGGTAGCTGGTTAACTCGCCGGTGACATTGTTGGACGTGGTCAGATCGATGCCCGGCGTGGACATGTTCGCGATATTACCACCGGCATAATAGTAATAACTGTTGGCCGTAAGACTGCCACTGCCGGCTCCATCGCCCGAGGTGGGAACCGGGTTGTCTATAAACTGGCCGCTGTTGAAGTCAAAATCCTCCGCTTCAATCATGAAGTTGTTTTGGCTGAACGTGTCGAAGGTTCCCGTAACGCCATTGGACAAGCTATTGTTATCCACCGCACTGACGGCGAAGGTTACGCTCAGTTGGTTGCCGACCGCATTCAAGGGAACACTGACGGTCCAATTCGCGCTACTGCCCGTGAAGGTTTCTGGAACCGAGACCCCATTAATGTACGTATGGATATTGTTTGTCGCAATGGTGCTGATCAAAGAACTGACCGTGAAGGTCAGCGTGTTGCTGCTGACAAACACATTCTGCCCCGGAGTCAGAATCGCCGGGTTGAAATTTTTGATGTAGGGAGGCAATCCCAGAGCGGGGATTGGAACAAACACCAAATAACTCAAATTGCAACCCGATCCGCTGATCAATTTGCAGTGTCTGTTGCCCCGCCGGCAAGTTCACAACGGTCGGATTCAGACCGCTGGCGTCCGAGCCGAGCGGAACCCAGAAATACGTGCCCCAATCATCATTCCAACCCGGGACCGCAGCATTTATGACAAAGTACCCGAGATTAGTGGTCGCAAAGTTCGTCGTGCCGTGCCCGCTGGTCAAAAGTTGCAGAGTTTCAGAACCCGACCGTTCGGGCCGTTGCCATAGGACATGCGCGCATAGATCTGATAATAGCCGCCGTTGGGATAAGGATTCCGCGTGTAATTGAACCAATTGCCAGCGATTGTTGTAGGCGATGGTAACATTATATATCGCGGAAGTAGGGGCGTCTAGGGCAATGTAGATTGGCAAATTGCGGGTCACTGGGTATTTGCCACGCCGTATTGGTATTGCGGTCTGGATAATTCGGAATCAGATTCTGGCCACCTCCTGGAAACACCACCGCTAAAGAGGTGAAAGTCAATAAGGTCTGTACCAATCGTTCCAAAATAAGTGGTTGGTCCCGCCGAGTTGGTGCGGGATCGGATTCTGAATGAATTGGCCGCCATTGAAGTCGTAGTCTTCCGCTGGGACGACAAAATCGTTCGGATCGAACGTATCAAATCGCGTGCTGGCGGAGGAAATCAAGTTTGCGCTGTTGTCAACGTTTATGGTAATCGCATAAAGAGTATTGGAGGCCAAGCCCGGCACTGTCACGGTCCAGTTGGTGCTACTTCCAGAAAACTGAAGGCTCTTCGAGACGTCAACGCCATTTTCTACCACCTGCACATAATTTGACGGGACGGTGGTTCCAACACCCGACACAACGTTAAATGTGAAATTCGTATAGGCCCTATTAAACACTGTCGCGCCATTCGGTGTTAGGTTCTTAATGGCGGCTGGCGCGAAATCCGCTGAGCTGACTTAAGGTGCAATTGTCCCAGTGCGGTGCACCCGAAGCGTAGCTGGTCTGACTTAAATTCAAACTAAATTGGACATAAACGGTTCCCGCTGGCGCTGTCATGATGCCATTGGACAGAGAGTTCGTAGGCCCCGGCGATAAGGTAGCTCCTGATGTTGTATTGCCTGGATCCGGATCGCCATTGACCACGATCTTGGTTGGGTCATATTGATTGGTTACCGGCACATCGAACCAGTTTAAATAGGCAGAGCGTTCGCGTTGGTGGTTACGGCTCCGCTGGATGCCAAATTGTGAACCAATGCCGGATTAATGATTCCTGACTTATAATCCGCCAGGATAGTATTCGACGAACTCAGGAATTGTACCTCAACCCATCCGTCTTCGTAGTAATTTGCACCACCACTATTCGGAGAATAGGCTGGATAGTCGTTGTTTCCAAACAAACTACAAGACCAAAGGCCACTCGGAGTTCCGATGTACAAATCGCCAGCATTGGTATCGCCACCTCCCTCACGGGTGGAATACGGTTGTTGAACAAACTGGGAAAACCAAGCATCCGCAGAGTAGGTATAACCGGGAGCCGAAGCTAATCTTCTGATAGACATAAGAAATGTACCAGTAATCGGGGCGCCGCCGTTTCCATACAAGCCCTGCATCCAACAAGCAATCCGGCGAACTGAGAACCAGCTGCGGTGTTAGGGGCTGTAACTCCAGCGTTTCGGTGCTATGCGCCGACCAGCTATTCAGACCCGCGGGCGGGCCGTCAAAACCGGGATTGGACAGGATATTCACTGCCTTGGCTGTTAAAGCAAAGCAGACCGCAACCGCGGCACACGCTGCCGCAATGAATCTACTGATCTGAGCTGACTACACGGGGTTCTCACTGTCTGACGGAATATTTCGGGCTTTTTCATATCGTCATTAGGTTTTTTGGTTGTTGTTAGCAAATATCCGCAACTTTTTATTCGATAAAAAGGCGCAATACATTGTGGAATCTGTATTTTGCTACATTGTGTTACTTTATTTACGAAATGTCAACATTTCTTTTACAAAATCATTCTAAATAATTCAAAATGATATAAAACCGAATGTTCCGGTTTCGCATTGAAGCACCCCGAATGGCCTTTAGACAACTCACTTCTTGTCCAAAGCCGCTCCCGGATTGTGAAAACTATCCCGCATGGACACCGCCAGATTATTTAAAAACGTTCACAATTCAATAAAATGACCCATACATCCGATTACTCCCGAACGTCCAAGAGGGTTTTCCTGGAGCCCGTGAACACCCAAAAGCCAGCCAGCCGGATCGCTTCATCATCCCAAGGGATGTACCTTTATTCCGTTATTTGTCCGAGTGGCTTGCGACCGGGAGGTTCGACCCTGAATTCCCACTTGTTTTGACTGAGGGTTGGATGGATTCAATTTCCTGCCGGGCCGACACGCTTGAGGGGTCAAGTTGCAAGACCGTACGAAACTCGGCCAGCGCCTGGATGGTTTCTTTTTGAGCGGCCAGCGTTATTCCCAAATACAAATGAGCCGGGGCGAAGTCCGGACGATAATGAACTGCCTCCGATAATTCTTTTTGAGCCTCCTGGTTTTTCCCGTTCGCCGCCAAATCAATTCCCAGCAAATAATGAGCCTGCCAAAATTCCGGCTTCGCTTTGACAACGGCCTGCAGGTCTGCAATGGCTTCATCCCATTGATATAAGTTCGCCGCAGTGTTGGCTCGATTAAAATAATCCGCCGGGCCATCCGGCTCCAGGTCCGCCGCCTTTTGGTAATTTGCCATCGCCGCGACCGTGTTTCCCTGGTTTTGCCGCAAAAAACCGAGCGCCAGATACGTTTCGACATAATTTGGATCCGACCGTATTGCGTGGTTGAACCAATGAATGGCCTCGTCGGATTTTTGTTGATTCGCAAGAATTTCTCCCATGGCGGTTTCGGCTTGCGCATAATCTTTTTGAATCGCGATGGCGCGCAAAAAGTAATTTGTTGCTTCATTGAGCCGTCCCTTCGCGCACCAGCAACGTGCCGATATAATAATATGCTTCCGGCAACTGGGGAACCAATTCGCAGCACCGTTTGGCTTCGACAATGGCTTGTGGCAGATAACCGCCCGCTTCCAGAAAGCCCTCAAAATTTACATGCAAAAGATAGTCATCGGGAGCCAATGCCAGCGCCTGCTCATACACTTGCCGGGCCTGCTGCGGCGTTTGGGTGTTCATTTCTGCCTTGGTCTGGTTCCGCTTCGCCTCGCATTGCTTGAGAAATGCGGCATGATCAGATACTGTCCGATAAACGGCGGCGCGGTTATCCGGTCAAATATGGGCTGCCAGACCCGCTGCCGGTCCCAAACGGTCACGGCGAGGCGACGCTCGCACAATTCCTCCGACGCCCAGTTTCCCTGGTCGTGGGCAGTAACGGAGCCTGGAAGCAATCCTTTAATTTTTTCGGCGAAGTTGAGCGCCAGCAGATAATTGGCCGCGAAATTCAGATGCACGTGCTCGTAAAAGAAATTCAGTCCGGGAATTTCGTCCGGCGAGTTTTGCGCGATGACCTGAGCGGCATCCACCAGATGGACACCATCGTTGGAATGCCGTGCCGCCGCGTCCCGGATGGTAGAATTGATTTGCGAATCGGCCCGGAAATCCAGGGCATCATAATCGCGCGCCAGTTTAAAATCCTGCAGGGCTTGAACCGGATTTGTCAGCACCAGATCACAATTGCCCATGCGAAACTGTATTTCAGCGTACTGCGGGTCAATTTCGATGGCCTGGCGATACAAAGCCAGGGAATTCCGGTAAGCACCGGCAGTTTCATTGGTCATCCCTGCTTCAAAAATTTTATTCCAGGTGGATAATTGATTGGTGTTTAAGCCGGCCGCATGGACTGAAGCAAAGGGAGCGCAGTCCTCCAGATTAACTGCCACTGTGCTTAAGACAACCGGCACGCCCGTCTGGTGCGCTATGCGTAAAATGTCTTCCAGATTTTTCCTGAAATTCGCATAAGCCCGCAGCCGGCCTGGATCGTTGTACCCAACGCGGCTGTTCATGAACATTTGCATGCCGCCCCAGGCTTTTGGCGTTGAGGAAGCACTTCTTAATCGCTGAATGACAGTATCCAGCAACTGCCCTATCCGCGTGGTCTTGATAGCGAGAATAGTTCGGATAATTTCGAGCGGCGGCGCGTGTGCTCCATAGCTCGTTTCGGCGCCAAAGGGGCCGACCATTTCATTGTTACCCATGTAAATCACCCACAAATCCCCCTGACGCCGGGCACAATCCCGCGCGATTGGCAGGATGACGTTTGAATCAATCGCCGTGACGGCCACACAAATGACTTCGAAGCGAATTCCCGGATACCGTTCGCGCAGTAGAACTTGCAAATACCGGCCCATACCAAAAGACGCATCGGGATCCCCCATGGCAGCAGATTCACCTAACAGGAAAATGCGATACGAATTGGTGGCTTTCTCGACCAGGAACCGAAACGGCGTCGTTGTGCGGGCTATGGCCGGCGGAAAAAACCGGTCACAGAACTTCTCATTCGGCACATAAAAATCATGATTTTTAATCCGGATTCGGCTGAAAAAGTCCGTATCATATCCATACCCAGCCAGGCGCAACCCAAGTTCAATGCTCCCTAAAACAAGGAGAGGAACGAAAATCATCACAAAAGGCACATCAGCCAAAGGCGACACCTTGAAATTTGTGTTATGGGAGCCATGGGTCTGTATCCTAACTATTATGCCCTTTCTTGCCCACTACGTAAGGTGCAATAGATAATATATTTGCAAGCAGCTTGAGTTTAAAGAGATGCATCTACCGCCGGCCCGATTTAGCAGTTTATAAATTTCAGCAGTTAATAAATTGTTTATTTTCCCAATAAAACCACTTGACAAAATAAATCAAACGTAGTAAAAATAATCACAATTCAGCGCAAGCTATAAACAGAGCAACCAAAAGTAACAAAATTATTATGAAAATGTTCCCTAAAGTAAGTAGTGGCGCTATCGGAATGGCCGCGGTAGTCGCACTCGCAAGTTCAACAGTGCAGGCGCAAAACCTCATTTATGATCCCGGGTTCGAACAACAGCTCACAGCTCCAAATCCAAACCCGACCGGCGTGCAGGGGTGGGCGACCTTTGGCGGGGCGAATTTTTCCCAGACATACGCACACAGCGGTAGTTGGAGTATGTACAGCCCCAATTCAGGTGGTGGCTATAGCGTCCCCGGTGCGTACGAAGTTTTTGCTGCCAGCGCGGGTGATACGTTTACATTGTCAGGCTGGGTGTATACGCCAAACGTGCTCCCGACCCTCGGCAACGACTTCGCGATACTCCAGCTTTCGCCTTTCCAAGGCGCTCCGCCAAACAACTATGGAGGCACTGCTTCTGGACCAGCAGTGGGTGTGAATATTGGTCAGCCCGCAGGCGGCGGTGGAGTCCCGCTTCCGCAGGGGCAGTGGACGTTTGCCAGTGTAACGACCACCATGCCCGCCGGCACGCAATCGCTGGGCGCGTACCTGCTGGGCATTAACGCCGATGCGAATGCAGATTTCTATTTTGACGACGTAACTCTTACGTTAGTTCCTGAACCGGCCAGCTTGGCGCTCTTGGCCTTGGGATTGCCGCTGTTTCTGATCCGTCGTCGCAAGTAATTGATCAGTTTAAGATTTGACAAAAGCCACTCGAGCAGTCGAGTGGCTTCTTTTTTGGGTTTGAGGTGGTTGAACAATGCATGGAAACAGCACACGCCCCTTTGTAATCGGGCGAAACCAACGAATACCAGGAATTCTCGACGTTCTTGTCCCGGTTCTGCTGGGACTGACTATGGCGGTGTCGGCGCAGTCGTCTTCATTTTACACGCAGCGCCTGGAAGATCCCAAGGCGGTTTATGTCGCCCCTTCCGGCAGTGACGACACTGCCGCACTGCAACAAGCGATTAATCGGGTCCAGGAAACGACCCGCCAGGGCATCGTTCTGCTCGCGCCGGGCGAATATCACGTCAGCAATACCATCTATATCTGGCCCGGCATCCGGTTGATTGGCTATGGCGCCACCCGGCCGGTTATTGTTTTGCCCGCCCATACGCCCGGCTTCGGAGATGCCGCACATGAAAAGGTCATGTTCTTTTTCGCCGGAAGGCGTCCACGAAATGGAGGCCCGGTCCCTGACGCCAATCCCGGCACCTTTTATTCGGCGCTCGCCAACATTGACATCGAGATTGAAAAGGGCAACGAGGGAGCGGTCGCGGTTCGGGCGCATTATGCCCAACACTGTTTTCTCGCCCACATGGATCTTCATCTCGGGCCCGCCCTGGCTGGCATTCACGAAGGCGGTAATGTGGTCGAGGACGTTCATTTTTTTGGGGGCACTCATGCGGTTTGGACATCGAAACCTTCGCCCGGGTGGCAATTCACGCTCATTGACTGTTCATTTGAAGAACAACGCGAGGCCGCCATTTTGGAACACGAAGCCGGACTCACGCTCATTCGTCCGCATTTCCGGCATGTCCCAACCGCTGTTGAAATCGAGCCGGGATGGGTGGACGAGCTTTGGGTCAAGGACGCGCGGCTCGAAGACGTTTCCGGCCCGGCATTCGTTTTCGGGAGAGAGCAAAGCCTATGCAACGAAATCAATATGGAAGGTGTCGCTTGTCGCAACGTGCCGGTTTTTGCCGCGCTGCGCGAGAGCGGCAAACGCTTTGCCGCTCCGGCGGAATTTTACATCGCAAAAACCTTTTCTCATGGGCTTCACTACGCCGACATCGGAGCTGTTCCCAGAATTGAAACCCACTTTGACGCCGCGCCGTTAACCACGATGCAACCGGTTGTTGCTTCCGATTTGGCTCCCCTGCCCGCCGGCGACACCTGGGTAAATTTGCGCGATTTGGGCGCCAAGGGCGACGGCCTTACGGACGACACGGAGGCGCTGCAGAAGGCGATTGCCGCGCACCGGACTATTTACCTGCCGTCCGGTTTTTACGTCGTGCATGACACATTAAAGTTGCGGCCGGACACGGTATTGATTGGCCTGCATCCCGGCGCGACCCAGATTATCCTGCCTGACGGCACTCCGGCTTATCAGGGCATCGGCGGTCCCAAAGCCCTGCTGGAAGCGCCCAGGGGCGGCAGCAACATCGTGATGGGCATTGGGCTTTACACCAGCGGGGACAACCGGCGCGCGGTTGCCGCGCTCTGGAAGGCCGGCTCCGATTCAATGATGAACGACGTCCGCTTCCTCGGCGGCCATGGCACGCCGTTGCCGGATGGTTCGCGTGAAAACCCGTACAACAGCAGCCACACCGCCGACCCCGGCCCCGATCGTCAATGGGACGGCCAATATCCCAGCCTCTGGGTCACTGATGGCGGCGGTGGAACCTTCCTTGATATTTGGACCCCTTCGACGTTCGCACGGGCTGGCATGATGGTCTCCGACACCGAAACCGCGGGCCGCGCCTATCAAATCTCAATCGAACATCATGTCCGCAATGAACTCGAAGTGCGCAACGCTGCGCATTGGCACTTTTATGCCTTGCAGACCGAGGAAGAGCGCGGCGAGAGCGGCTTCGCTCTGCCGGTTGAAATTGATTCGTCCCATGACATCACCTTCGCCAATTTCCACAGCTACCGCGTCATCAGTTCCTTTCAGCCTTTTCCACGGGCGGTAAAAGTGTCCAACTCGCGGGACATCCGGTTCCGCAATTTTCACTGCGACAGCAACAGCAAGGCGAGTTTCGACTCCGCCGTCTATGACCAGAGCCACGATGTCGAGCTCCGCCAGCATGAGTTTGCCTGGTTGGACCTCTCAGGCCAGGCGCCCGGTCCCAAACCCGCCAAACCTTTGCTGGTGGCCGCCCACGGCGCGAAGCTGGAAAAACTTGCCGGCGGATTTTTCAACATCTCAGGCGGCGCCGTCGGGACCGCATGGTGATTTCTACTTTGTGGATGCGCATTGGCAGCGGATTTGCCGCTGGGATCCTTTGTCGCGGCAACTTTCCATCGTCAGCGATTATCCACTCGAGCCGGTCAATCTCGCGGTGGATCAGGCGGGAAATCTCATGGTGATTTCCTACGCGGGCAGTGGTGTGGTTTACGCCCTGATTCCCGGTGGCCAGGTCGTGCCGCTGGAGCCTGAACCCGTCGCGGACCGCGCCGGGAAGGGTTTATACCTGCCGGTCAGCGACTGGCATTTGAATCGTGATTCACTTTCCCATCCCGCCGCTGATTTTATTTCGCCGGATGGAACCACCGTGATTCCGGTCGGCCAGGATTTTCTCCACGCAGCGACCAGTTGGGGTGTCAAATCAAGTCCGCAAATCCGCTCCTTTGGGTTGGGCCCGGTCAGGCCGGGTAAGCCTTTTTATGTCACCGACGAATCCGAATTGCGGACGTGGAAAGCCGATGTGAACCCGGATGGAAGCCTGACGAATTTTCAACTGTTCGCCGAACAGGGTGGCGAGAGCGTGGCGGCGGACTCTCACGGCAACGTGTATATCGCCGCGGGTCAGATTTACGTCTATAACCCGGCAGGCGAATTAATTGACACCATTGAAGTTCCCGAACGGCCGATCCAGTTGGTTTTTGGCGGCGCCGACCACCGGACGCTTTTTATTGCGGCACGGACTTCCCTTTACTCACTGCGCCTACGCTAAGTCGTAACGATGCAGCAGGACAGGCGTCGCGCCTGTCTCTGACTTTTGAATTTCCGCCTTGAGGCGTTGTTTCCTCGACTTATGGGCTGTCACCAACTGGTGGGGAGAAGTTTTTAAATGGAGACAGGCGCGACGCCCATCCTACGCATGTGGGTTGTCGCCGGGCATCCATTCTCAACTGCATCGTTCCGGCTATAAGGTGGCACTTGAGGCTGTCGCAACGGTGCGTCCCAAAGCATAGCCCCAAATCAAGTCATTGAATTACGGGGATTCGAGGCGGTAAAAGACGGCACCTTGACTGGGATCGGGAGTTACCACATACGGACTGGTGGTAACGGGTAAATCAGACCAGTTGCCGCCAACCACTGAATTTGTCTGCGCCTGCAAATGGCAGACGATATTGGTCGGCCAGCTTAAGGTCATGCTTCCATTCGGCTGCGTCGCCACGGAAATCGCCAGCGGCGCGGTTTGCTGGTAAACCCGCACGTAATCCACCAGCATTTGTTGGGGAAAGACCGTGGTTCCATCCGGGTTGCCGGGCCAGTAGCCGCCGACGGCGACGTTAAGTATGAAGAATTGCGGCTGCGTGAAGACCCACGTTGCGCCGCCGGGCAGGCTGGAAGGCGTGGCCGTGAAATACTGATTGGTGTCCAGGAACCATTTGATTTGGTTGGGTGTCCACTCCATGGCGTAAATATGGAAGTTGTCGGCGAGAGCAGCTCCGCTCGGCAGCGTATAGGTACCGCCAACCCCGGAGCCACCGTTGTAATCCCCGCCGCCCTGCGGGCCGTGAATCGTGCCGTGATCGGTGCCCTGATCGCTGGTTTTGCCGATGTTTTCCATGATGTCAATCTCGCCACAGGTGGGCCAGCCGACAGAGTCAATGTTCGTGCCCAGCATCCAGAACGCGGGCCAGATTCCTTGTCCTCGCGGGATTTTGATGCGTGCCTCCATGCGGCCGTAAGCCCATGACCATTTGCCTTTGGTTTTCATCCGGGCCGAAGTGTAATTTGTTAAACCCGCCGTAACTCTCCCGGTCGGCTTCGATCACCAGTTGCCCGCCCACGATCCGGGCGTTATTGGTGCGGGCAGTGTATATTCTAGCTCGTTGTTGCCCCAACCGCCTGACCGTTGCCGATGTCATAACCCCACTTGGTCGGATCCGGCGAACTGCCGTCCGGTTGGTTGAATTCGTCGCCCCAGACAATATTCGTTTGCACGACGGGAGGAACGACCACCGTTCCGCCGGTTTGGTTGAGCGTGAGGTCATCGAAATACATCGAGGCATTGGCGTTATCCGGTACCCTGCATAAAAACGGTTTGATACCGCACGTAAACCGTGCCCGCCGGAGCCACCAGGTTGGTCACGGTGTTGGTAACGGTTCCGGGTAACAGTATCTGTGCCGAAGGGTTCGAAAAGGAGCATTGGTTTGTAATCTGCAAATCGAACCATTTGTCCACCCCTCCGAAGCTGGCCAGATTATTACTGGTCACGATAGCCGACCGGTAGAGAGCCAAGGCATTATATGAGGCGTCACGAAAACTCACTTCAACCCAGATCGTGTCCTGCCCGTGAATGCCATTACCATCACTGGAAGCGGTATAGGCCCAGCCGTCAGCCGTGTAGGTGTTGCCGGGAGCCGAAAGATTGTCTTGAAAAATGCCCGAGTAGTTGGTGGCTCCAATAAACTGACCGTAAGACTTGAAATAGTAGGTTCCACCATGGGCAACGCCCGCGCCGGACTGGACGGAAGCATTGCCAATGCTGTTACCGTAGGTCGTCCAACCGGTGAGGTTTCCAGACTCAAACCCCGGATTAGTCAGCAGATTGGTGGCGCCCAACACATTGACCGACAAAGCTGCAGTGATAGCCGAGGCGAGCATCAATCACTTGATGTGAAGCAATGAGACGGGAGCACAGGGCATTTTCATAATGTTCATTAGGTTATTCGTGTCCTAATCTCTCATCGGGCCGATGACCAACCATTCCGGCACTTTTCAAACCGGGAAAATATAGTCCTTTCACGTCAAGTTCTCACGGCCCGATCTTCTCGTAAACCCGCACGTAATCCACCTGTATTTCGCCGGGAAAAGCCGTGCTCGTGTCAGGATTGCCGCCGAAGTCACCACCGACAGCCAGATTCATGATGATATAGAACGGTTGATCAAATGGAGCAGGATAGGGAGCTTTCACCGTGGACCAACGGTCCTGCGTTTCATAGAGCTTGCCATCGACAAACCACTGGATCGAATTTGTCGTCCAATCCAGCCCGTACGTGTGAAAGTTGGTGGCTCCGTCATTCTGGAGGAATGTGTAAAGCCCCGAGGAATGAAGATATCCACCTCGAGAATTGGCATAGTGAATGGTTCCCTGCACCACCGCCGGATAATTTCCCTTGTTCTCAACAACATCAATTTCTCCGCAAGCCGGCCAGCCCCCATAAAGCGAGTGTTCGGGCATCAGCCAAAAGGCCGGCCAAAAACCCTGGCCCGGGGGAAATTTGGCACGGAATTCGAACCGCCCATATTTTTTGGAAAAGTATCCCTCGGTCTTCATGCGAGCCGAGGTGTAGGAAAATCCGTTCGTTGATTCCCTTCGGGCCACGATGTGGAGGAGCCCGTTGCTGACATAAGCGTTTTCGGGGCGCCCGGTGTAATACTCCAATTCATGATTCCCCCAGCCACGATGATTTCCGGTTTCGAATTTCCAATGGTCCGGGTCAATCAAAGTGCCATTAAATTCGTCGCTCCAAACAAGTTTCCAGCCGCCATAGACGGTCAGCGTTCCACAACCCAGCAATCCCAGTATGGCCACCGTTAATCCTGTCAAGAAACGCAACTGTTTCAACCGGACGGACATGCTCGGATTTCGGGGCATTTTCATAGCAGCGATTGGGACGGCGGCAAAATTCTCAATGCAGGTTGCTTGTACGAAAAGGGATTAAATCACCAGGGTCATTATCGAGTGTGCGGGGCTGCTCGTTTCCGCTGCTTTCCCTCCGATCCAGAGGTAAAAGGGCTGTTCCGTCTCCGAGGAGTTCATTACAATCACCGCGATCCTGCCATCCTTGTTCAAAAAGGCGGTTGTTAATAAGTCGTCGTCAGTGGAAGAACTGATAATCCGGCGGGCGCCCGGGCGGATAAATTTTGAAAAATGGCCGAGGTAATAGTAAGAACTCATGTAAGTCAGCTCACCGGTCCCGGTATTGGCATGAATCGGGGCGAAGCAATAGTTTTTAACGTGATTCGGTCCGCCATTCTGGTCCAGCAAGATGTTCCAATCCGTCCAGCCCACCGCGCCGTTGTTGAAATCGTTGATCATGGAAATTCCGTATTTTTCACCCCACTGCCAATCGTGGATGCGGGCCGGGTCAAATGGCGCGTTGCAACCTTCAGTGAACAACAAATGAGTCTTGGGAAAAGCCTCCTGCACCCGTTTTACGTTTTCAAAGTAGTTGCTCACGTACCAATGAAAAGCCACGCCCCATACGTACTGGGCTGCTTTGGGATCGTCCAAAACAACTTCGGCACGATGATACATGAAGCTCCGGTTGTGGTCCCAAATCAGAATTTTCCTGTCTTTGAGGCCGCTCTTTACCATGGTGGGACCCAGGTAATTCTTCACAAAATCGCGCTCTTCCCCGGCTGTGTAAAGGCACGATTCCCATGGCTGGACCGCCATCGGTTCATTCTGCACCGTCACGCCCCAGATCGGAACGCCTGACTTGGCATAGGCTTTGATGAACTTGACATAGTACCTGGCCCACGCATCGTAAAATTCGGTCTTCAATTTGCCTCCATGCAACATGTCATGGTTATCTTTCATCCAGGCCGGCGGACTCCACGGACTGGCATAAAGGGTGAAGTCCTTGCCGGCAGTTGCCAGCGCTGCCTTGATAAACGGGATGCGATATTTCAGATCGTGACCGATGTTGAAGCTTGCCAGGGTGGCGTCGTCGTTCGTGACATAGGTGTAACTTTCACTGGAAAAATCGCAGCTGTGGATGGACGTGCGTCCCAGTGAATAACCAATGCCCTTTAGCGGGTCAAAATAGGCCGTCAGGATTTCCCGCTGTTTGTCCTCCGGCAGCTTATAAAACGTTTCCGCCGAAGCGTCCGTCAGGGCGCCGCCCACACCCAGCACGGTCTGAAACTCCTTGGAAGGATCCACGAAAATGCACTCCTGCTTTTCGGTGTGTTGGGGCAAATCAGTAAAATGGATTTCACCAGTCCTGGCCAGCCGCTCGCCCGTATCCTTGGCCGTCACGTAAACGGTAACCGGTTTCGACGTAAAATCGGCGGCCGGGCTCTGGTCCGCTCCCAATGCCCAGGTTAACACAGTTATACCTGTAAACAGGCCCGGTAAGATAGTGGGAATCAATCGGCGTGTCATAATTGCTCAGGGGACCCATAATCGGGGTTCCGCTGAAATCGCATGTCATTAATTTTACCGTAATATGCCTATTGACAGCAAAATCAATATGCCATATTCAGTGGTCAACTCAGTTTTTTTACTACTAATAATGAGACGTGTCAACTTTTATATCACAAGACCATGCTGGGCCATTCACTTTCAATCCCAGTCTAATAACATGAGGTTTCGCTCGGTAAGGCAACCAAATTAACTGTCAGCAGAAGCAATGCAACCCCGTGACACAATTCCTTTATGAAACAAGGCCGACTATTCACCGTTTCCGTGGCGCTGATTGTGGCAGTCGGCGGGTTTGTTTGGGGATTTGATGCCACAGTTATTTCCGGAGCGGTACCCTTTATTCAGAAGTACTTTGATCTGAATGGCAATCGGGGTGACGTTCTGCTGGGCCTTGCGGTAAGTTGCCTGGGCTGGGGCGTTTTGGGAGGCACTGCCGTCTCGGGATTATTCAGTGACCGGTTTGGACGCAAGAAAGTTTTGATCACCACGGCGGTTTTTTTTGTCGTCTCGGCTTTGCTCTCCGCGTTGACGACCAATTTTGCGATTTTTGTCGGCGCTCGGGTTCTGGGTGGGGTTGCCGTGGGCGGTGCCATTCTGATCGCGCCGGTTTACATCGCGGAAATTTCACCGCCGCAATCGCGCGGGAGCATGGTCTCGCTCAATCAGTTGATGATCGTGCTCGGCATCTCCGCTTCCTTTTTTTCGAACTACTTTCTGCTGAACACGGGTGAAAACAACTGGCGCTGGATGCTGGGAATGGATGCCATCCCGGCGGCCCTGTATTTCTTTCTGTTGTTTGGCGTGCCGGAAAGCCCGCGCTGGCTCTTTGGCAAAGGCCAGACCGAACGGGCCAAAGCAATTTTGATCAAGGCCTGCGGGGCGGAAGAAGCGGAGCAGGAACTGCTCAACATCCAACAAAGCTTTGCGGAAAGACCATCTGACCTGCAAGTAAACGGACGTTCCTGGGTTCAAACGGTTGTAGCGCGTCTGATACCTTGGACCAGGAGAGCATTGGTTTTGATGACGGAGATGAGATTTGTTTTATTCATCGCCCTGGCAATTGCGTTCTTTCAACAGATCACCGGCATCAACGCCATTTTTTATTATCTCCCGACGATTTTTGTCCAGGCCGGCGGCGGCACCAACGCCGCGTTCTGGCAGGCGGCCTTGGTGGGAGTGGTCAATCTGGTAATGACCTTTGTGGCGATTTTATTCGTCGATCGTCTCGGCCGCAAACCACTTTTGGTCATCGGCGCAACGGGCATGGCCGTGTCATTATTGGCGTGCAGTTGGGCATTTCACGCATCGAATTACCAGCTTACGGACAAATCTTTTGCGATGCTTCAAGCTGACAAGGTTCCGCAAGACCTGGTTAACGATTTACAAAATGCACCGAAGCCCGTCTTCACTTCGGACAAGGCATTTATCACTGACCTTGAAAACCAATTCGGCGCCGAACGGCTCAAACCGTACCACGATTCATTGATCGCTGCCGGCCTGAACATCCGGGCTACGCTGGTTCTCGTGGCCATTATCGGCTTTGTGGCTTCATTTGCCATTTCACTAGGACCGGTAATGTGGGTGTTGTTGTCGGAAATTTTCCCCAACCAGCATCGAGGCATGGCCATCTCGCTGGCTGGTTTCTGGAATTCAGCGGTCAGCGCCAGTGTCACATTTATTTTCCCCTGGGAGTTGTCACATTTCAAGCCTGCCGGGACTTTTTTAGGTTATGGTCTGATGGCTGTGGCTGCTTTGATCTTCATCCTGGCCTTTATCCCCGAAACCAAGGGCAAATCGCTGGAGGAGCTGGAACACTTGCTGGTGCGGCGGGAGCGTTCGCCGAAGGAACAAAATTTATGAATCGGAAAATCAACTCGACGCCGTGGTTGCCGGCACTTTGGGCAGCTTTCCTGACGGCCTGCACTTGCCTGGCCCAATCCCCGGTCGAACCCGCAGGTCCTGGCCCGGCAAAAGTGGAACTTCGTTGTGCCGATGGCCGCTGGCGGCTTTACGTCAACCAGCAGCCGTTTTACATCAAGGGGGCCGGCATCGAATTTGGCCCGGTTGACAAACTGAAGGAACGCGGCGGCAATTCATTCCGCACGTGGAGCACCGACAATGGCCACGACTCGGGCGAGACGGTTTTGAATCGGGCCTTAACCAACGGCTTGTATGTCGCCATGGGTTTGGATGTGGACCACGAACGGCGCGGTTTCGATTACGACAACACCAACGCCGTGGCCAGGCAATTCGCGGTGCTGACTGCCCAGGTCAGACAGTATAAGGACCATCCCGCCCTGCTCGTCTGGGTCATTGGCAATGAACTGAATTTTGAAAAGAATCCAAAGGTCTGGGACGCCGTCAACGACCTTTCCAGGGCGATCCACCAGATTGACCCGAATCATCCGACCACCACCACTCTGGCTGGCTTTAATCAGGAGACGGTGAATCTGGTCAAAACGCGCGCGCCGGATCTGGATTTCATTTCGTTCCAAATGTATTATGACATCATCAACCTGCCGCGATATTTGAAACATGCCCGTTGGGATAAACCCTACCTGGTCACCGAATGGGGAGCGACCGGTCACTGGGAGTGCCCCAAAACCGGCTGGGGCGCGCCCATCGAGGACAACAGCACTACCAAGGCCAACCTCTATCAGATGCGTTTTGAAAAGGTGGTCGAATCTGATCAAAAGCTGTGCCTCGGCTCCTATGTTTTCTTCTGGGGACAGAAACAGGAACGGACTCCCACCTGGTATGGCATGTTTCTCAAAACCGGTGAGGAAACTGCGGCCATCGACACCATGCAATACCTCTGGACGGGCGCGTGGCCGGCGAATCGCAGCCCTTCGCTTGAGGGAATATGGCTGGATGGCAAAACCGCTTTGCAGAATGTCCGGCTGAAGCCCGGCCAGACTTATGTGGCGAGAGTGCAGGTCAGCGACCCCGATAACCATCCGCTCACCTATTCATGGGAAGTGATGAAGGAAAGCAAGGAGCGCAAAGTCGGCGGCGACGTTGAAGCCATACCCGAAAAAGTGCCGGGCGGGATTGCCGACCCACAGAAAAGTGAAATAACACTTGAAGCCCCGTCCAAGCCGGGCGCTTACCGGTTGTACGCCTATGCCTTTGATGGTAAAGGCCACGCCGCCTACGCCAATATCCCATTTTATGTGAGCAGTTCTGACGAAAACATGCGCGCCGCCATTGACGCCAACGTCGAATCCAAATAATACAATCTTTGAAATGAATTCCGCTGAATCCACATCCGCCGTCGGATCCGCGCCCGCCGATGCAGCGGCATTCGGAAAGCCAGCGTCCGAACGTTTGTCATTCAAGGAGAAATTGGGCTATGGGCTGGGCGACACCGCATCCCATTTTGTCTGGGACATGGTCGGTTTCTGGCTGCTGTTTCTTCTACACAGATGTTTACAAAATTCCCGCCGCCGCCGCCGGCACCATCATGCTGATCGCGCGGTTTTGGGACATGGGCATTGACCCGGTCATCGGCATCATCTCAGACCGGACCCAGACGCGCTGGGGGAAATTCCGTCCGTACATCCTGTTCGGCGCTGTGCCTTACGCTGTTCTGGCCATCCTGACCTTTACCACCCCTGATTTGGGGAGTGACGGGCAAAATTATTTACGCCTGCGCCACCTACGCCCTCTTGATGACCGCCTACGCGGCGGTTAACATACCCTATTCTTCCCTGGCGGCGGTGATGACCTCGGACACTTATGAGCGCGCGGGTGTTAACCAGTATCGTTTTATCTGCGCTTTTACCGGCCAGCTGGTGGTCACCGGGTTGCCGTTGACGCTCGCAAAATATTTTGGAGGCGGCAACGAGGCGATGGGCTATCAACATACCTTGATCCTGTTTGGCTGCCTGAGTGTAGTCTTCTTTTTCATCACCTTCATGACGACCAAAGAGCGGGTAAAACCGTTAAAATCTCTGGAGGGTTCGGTCGGAGAGGACCTTGGGAACCTCTTTCAGAACCGGCCTTGGATCATCCTGGCTATTGTGGGTATCGTTTCCTTCGTAATGTTTGCCATGCAGAACGCGGCGATCGCCTACTATTTCAAGTATTACATTGGCAAAGAAAATAACGTTCAGTTGTTCAATGTCATCGGCACGATTGCCTTGATTGTTGCCCTGCCGTTTACCAAGCCACTGGCCAGGAGATTCGGCAATCGAAATGTCTTCATTGCCAGCTCCCTGATATCCGGCGCCTTCTTTATTTCGCTCTACCTGCCCGGAGAGAAAAGCCTGATCACCATCTATGTGTTGAATATCTGCGCAAAAATGGCCTATGCCCCCGCTGTTCCTTTGCTGTGGACCATGATCGCCGATTCCGCGGACTATTCGGAATGGAAAAGCGGGCGAAGGGCCACCGGCTTGTGTTTTTCTGCGGCAACCTTTGCGCAAAAAGCCGGCTGGGGCATTGGCGCCGGCGATCGCCGGCTGGCTCCTGACAGCATTTAATTACGTCCCAGTGCCATGCAGACCCATCGGCCCTGACCGGAATCAAGTTGCTGGTTTCCGTGATTCCGGGGATTGCTCTACATGTCCTGCGCTTTGTTCATGATTTTTTACAATATCGATTCGAGGACCACTGATTTGATGAAAAAGGACCTTGATGTCGCGGAGAGAAAAAGAACAATCCGCCAATTGATCCTCCGGTGATCACGCTGTCACCCTCCACGCATTTTGAGATGAACTCTGGTCTCTGATGGACAAGCTCGGTAGATTCGCACCGACATGAGAACCCAAACAACCGACATGAAATCCAAACTGCACCTGGGCAAAAATCCGCTGCGCTTCAATGCGACTCCCATTCAGGGGGAGCAAGTCGCGCTGGAGGGCGAGGAGTTTTACCGGATTGCCAATTACGACCGGATGCGGCCGTTTTTCATGACCGTGGTCAGCGACGCCGACCATTGGATGTTCGTTTCCAGCAACGGCGCGCTCTACCGCCGGCCGGCGCAACGCCGACCTGGCGCTGTTCCCTTACTACACCGATGATAAAATCCGCGACATGGTCGGAAGTCACCGGCAGCAAGACGATCCTGGTCGTCCGAAGTCAGGCAAGGATCAAATCTGGGAGCCGTTTTCCGAACGTGGCCAGGGGATTTACCGGACCCGGCGGAATCTCTACAAGAATTTCCGGGGCAACAAATTGATCTTTGAGGAAATCAACGAAGACCTCTCACTGACTTTTCGTTACGGCTGGTTCAACAGCAACCGCTTTGGTTTCATTCGCCGGGCGTGGCTGATCAATTCCGGGCCGGCGGGCGCGCGGATCGAATTGCTGGACGGCCTGCAAAACCTGATGCCCTGCGGCGCCGGCAGCCAATTCAATCTCGAATACAGCACATTGCTCGACGCTTACAAGCGGAGCGAATTGATTTCCGAAACCGGCCTTGGTTTGTTCCGCCTCAGCGCCATCCCGGTGGATCGTCCTGAACCGGCCGAGGCGCTGCGCACCACCACCGTATGGTCGCTCGGCCTCAAGCGCAGGACTACTCTGCTGTCCTCCCGGCACGACTCGATCGGTTTCGCCAGGGCTTGCCGCTTCAGAGAGAAACCGACGTGCGCGGTGAACGCGGGGCTTATTTCGTCCAGACAACGATGATCTGCGGCGCGGCCAGACTGTGGATTGGCTGCTCGCGGCGGATGTCGGACAAGGTCCGTCAGAGGTGGCCGCCCTTAACCGGTTGCTGCGCACGCCCGCAGCGCCTGGAAAAGACTGGTCCAGGCGGACATTGACCACGGCACCCGGGAACTGGAGCGCATCGTGGGCGCCGCGGATGGGCTGCAGAAAACCGCGCGCCCGCTGAGCAACGCCCGCCATTACAGCAACACATTGTTCAACGTGATGCGCGGCGGGATTTTTAACGACGGTTACAAACTTGATCCGGATGATTTGCTGTCGTTCGTCACCCATGCGGACAAAAGGGTTGCGATCCGGCACGCCCCATTTTTCCGCCGGCTGCCCAAGCCGATGCTCTATGGCGAAATGGTGACCGCTGCCGCTGGCCACCGGCGATCCGCAGCTTGAACGGCTTTGTCGCGAATATCTGCCCCTTACCTTCAGCCGCCGGCATGGCGATCCGACCCGGCCGTGGAATCGGTTTTCCATCGCCACCCGGAACGCCGATGGCACACGAATCCTCAATTATGAAGGGAAACTGGCGCGACATTTTCCAAAATTGGGAGGCGCTGGCGGTTTCCTTCCCCGGATTTTGTTTCCGGCATGATCTGCCGTTTCCTTAATGCCTCGACCGCCGACGGCTACAATCCCTATCGCATCACGCGCAATGGAATTGACTGGGAAGTCGTGGATCCGCACGACCCATGGTCCTACATCGGCTACTGGGGCGACCACCAGATTATTTATCTGCTGAAGCTCCTGGAGATTCTGGACCGGCACGATCCGACCACCTTGCCGGGTTTCCTCACGCGCGACATCTTCGCCTACGCCAATGTTCCCGTACCGCATCAAGCCCTACGACGCGCTTTTGGCGAACCCGAAGGACACCGTCGTTTTTGACCCACAGATTGAAGCACTCGTCCAGCAACGGGTCCGCGCCGTGGGCACGGATGGCAAGCTGGTGTGGGACAAGCGCGGACAGGTGCGCCTCGTCAACTTGACTGAGAAGCTGCTGGTTCCGGTCCTGGCCAAGCTTTCGAATTTCATCCCCGAAGCCGGCATCTGGTTGAACACGCAGCGGCCGGAATGGAACGACGCCAACAATGCCCTCGTCGGCAACGGCGCTTCCATGGTCACACTGTATTACCTGCGCCGGCACCTGACGTTCTGCCGTGAACTGTTCCATGGACAGGCCGAGATAGCCGGTTTCGTCTTTCCGCTCCGGTTGCTGGATTGCTCGGCGCGTCGAATCGGATTCTTGAACGACACCGACCGTTGCTGGCAGGAACATTTACCGACCGGTCAGCGCCATCGCGTACTCGATGACTTGGGCCGCGCGGGAAGCAATTATCGCCAGCGCCTGTACCAGCACGGTTGGTCGGACCGAAAAAGCCCTGATCACGGGCCAAACATTGATCCGAATTCTTCGACTCTCGCGCTGGAGTGGATCAACCATTCCATCCGGTCCAATCGCCGGTCCGATGGACTTTTCCACGCTTACAACCTCGTGCGGTTCGAAAGTCAGACCCGCCTTTCCATTCGCCGTCTTTATGAAATGCTGGAGGGCCAGGTGGCCGTGCTCAGTTCCGGCCACCTTTCGGCTGAAGAATCACTGAAGGTGCTGACTCGCGCTCAGACAAAGTTCGATGTACCGTCCCGATCAGCACAGTTATCTGCTCTATCCCAACCGGCGGCTCCCGGCCTTTGTCGACAGAAACAACATTCCCGGCGAGGGAAATTCAGTCGCAGCGCTCTGCTGCGAAAATTGCTGGCGGATGGCAATCGACAACTCATCGAGCGCGACGTTGTCGGACAGGTCCACTTCAACGGCGCCATCACCAACGCCCGCGACCTCCTCCGAATCCTGGAGCAACTCGCCGCCGGCGGTTATGCCAGACTGGTAAGGCAGGACCAGAGGCAACCGTACTGGACCTGTTCGAGAGGCTTTTTGACCACGAGTCCTTCACGGGGCGTTCCGGCACCTTCTTCGGCTACGAAGGATTGGGCTGCATTTACTGGCACATGGTTTCCAAACTCCGGCTGGCCGCCCAGGAAACTTATTTCCGCGCGTTCGCAGAGGGCGCGCCGCCTCGGCTCTTGAAACGGCTGGCCGAATGCTATTGCGACATCTGCGCCGGGATTGGTGATTGCAAAACTCCGGAAGATTATGGGGCATTTCCGATGGACCCGTATTCGCATACCCCGGCGCAAGGGGGTGCCCGCCAGCCGGGGCTGACCGGACAGGTGAAGGAAGACATCTTATGCCGGTTTGGCGAACTGGGCGTAGGTGTTCGTGAGGGTTGCATCCATTTTGAGCCGCAGTTTGTTGCGCCAGGAGGAATTCCTTTCTTCACCGGCGGCCTTCGCTTATTTCGACCTGGCCGGCAGTGCACGTAAACTTCAGCTTAAAACCGGCACACTCGCGTTCACGTATTGTCAGGTGCCCGTCGTATATCAACTCGCGCCAAAACCGTTTCTGACCATTGGATTTGCCGACGGCAGAAAGGAACGGCAGGAAGCCCTCTGGTTGAACCGGAAAAACAGCCGCGCCATTTTTGAACGCACGGGCATCATCCAATTTATCGTTGCCGGGGTTCGTCTGCCATCTTGAACGTGAAGTTGCTGATCGCGGGACAATGAATCGGCCAGTCAGGCAGCCGTTTTGATTTTTACATCCACTTCCATTTTACGGTCGAGCGTGCCGTGGTAATTGCCACCGACGGCCTGTGGTTGGCGACGGGTCCTGCCGCCGAACCCGCGGGTAATCTTTCTCAGCGACCCACGCAATCGAATCAATCGTCACCGTTGCTCCGGCGCTGTTCATACAAGCGCGGAGATGTTGCTTTGATGGGGTTGTGATCGTGAAGGTTGCAGAAAAGGAGTTATTTCCGTTGGCAATTTGAATGGATGACAGTTCGCAACTGTACCGGTAAAATTCGATTAATAACCTGATGCGAAGCAGGCAAAACGGTAGAATAAACAGAATGAAAAAGTTCTTATGGGTTACGGTCGCATTTCTGTTGACCATGTTTTGCACGGTGCTGGCGGCCAATCAGGATTCCAATCTGGTCATCAACGGAGGATTTGAGGATGGCCTGAAGGCCTGGCAGACAACCGGTGATGTTCATCTGGAAACGAACCGTCCTTTGGACGGCAAGGCTTCGGTCATCATCGGTCCGGGCGCGGGTTCGCTCGCCCAACGCATCGAAACGGGCAGCGGCAACGCTTTTACCGTGTCGGCCGTCATCCAGTCGCAGCGCACGAACGGGTGGGTTTTTGCTCTGCGTTTCCTGGACAAGGACAGCCACGAGGTGATGAAGGTGGATTCATTGAGCGACATGAAAGGGACCGGCGAAAATCCGCGAAAGTTTAACCATTACCTGCAGCCGCATCCATTGACGAAGTGGGTCGAAATCGTCATTTCCAAAGACTCGTCCGGGGGAACCGTACTCGTGGATCAGGTGGTCCTGGATAGGCCGGATGAAAATGCGGCAAGTTTGAAACCCACCTGCAATCTGGATCAAGCCATGCAACCGTTCTGGCTGGGCAACAAGGTCAATGACGAAGCTGTGCTGATGTTATCGCAAGACGGCAAGCCGGCCATCGGTCAATTGCTGTTCCACCCCTCGCGGATCATTTCGGTTCAGGACTATGGATTGGCGACCAATTATGCCGAGGGAATGGACTACACGGTTGCTGGCCGGACCTTGATTTGCACTGAGTCCTCGCGCATGCCCCAGGTGCGGGCTGAAGACCTGCTCCAGGGTGAGTTTAAATGGAATGTCGTCGGTGGCAAACAGGTGATGGTGACCTACGAACACGATGACACCTGGAACCATCCGCTTCCCGCGTTTGCCGGCAACGGCCTGGCAAACACGATGAAAAAATTGAAGGCGCACGCGCCACTGACGGTGGTGGCTTATGGAGACAGTATCACTCACGGTTATGGCGAAAGCCGCCTGTCGCACATCCGGCCATTTCTGCCGCCATATCCGGAACTTTTTGTGCATCGCCTGAAAACGATTTATCAAGACCAGCATGTTCAACTTTACAATTCATCCCAGAGCGGGGCGACTTCGCAGTGGGGAAAGGAATATGCGGAACGGATGGTGTCCTCGTTGAACCCCGATCTCGTGCTCATTGCTTTTGGGCAAAATGACTTCTGGAGCGTTCCGGCGGATTCTTTCGCGAACAACGTCGCGGACATCATAAAGACGGTTCGCAATAAAAATCCAAACGCCGAGTTCCTGTTGGTTTCCACCCTGCGATTCGATCCGGCTTACACAACCAATTCCCAGTATTGGAGCCTCGTCGGGGAATACGCCAAAAAATTGAAGGCGATGACCGGGCCGGGCGTGCAATTCGTGGACATGACCGCCATCAGCGAGTGGATGTACGTCGCCAAAAAGCCGAAGGATTGTCTCAATGATCCGCTTCACCCAAACGATTACTTCGCACGCTGGTACGCGCAAAGTCTGGTCGCGGCCCTTGATCCGGTTTCCGGACGAGCACCTGCATCAACGACGACTGTCAGGCCGCATCGAATACTGCACAAACTGGTCCCAACACCTCAATAAGCAGCAACGATTTCAGCCGAGCCGATGTTGCCGGGAAGGATGACCCAATCGCCGTCGAGCTTTTTCCAGGATTGGCCGTTTACCGTGACGCTCGCGAGCGGTTTCTCTCCTGGTGTCCGGAAGCGGAGCCGGATTTCACGGGGCGGATTTCGCACGGGACCCTGAAACGTGGCGGTGATGCTGTTTGATTCGCCTTGATAGATGACCGAAGTCGTTTCCGAAATAAGTGGCGGCGTTTTCTATTCCACACTTCTGGCCCGGTTTCAACCAATCGCGCGGAACGGCCTGGCCAACCAAAAGCACGTTCCCGTCTTCGCGGACGAAGAGTTCGCGCAGCCAGCCGCAAACGTTGGCTTCATCGGAACTTTTATAAACGTCTCCCAGCCAATCACCCATTTCCGGAAGCGCGTGCTCGGTGTTCATGTGGACATCGGGAAAATGGTTGAGGGCGATGGCGTTGAACATGGCGCGCAAGGCTTGCTTGACGTCGTCACGATAGAGATACGCTTCGACGTCGAGGAGGAGGCAGGCCTGCATCGACATGCCGCCGCGGCCGAACCAGTATTTGTCAAAATCATCCAGCGTGTAGCCGTATTGATCGGAGAGAAAAAGGTTGTCCTCGTAATCTTTGAGTATCCATTGGGCCTGGACGGATTTTGGATCAATGGCTTTGGTGATGATCAGGTGCATGGCGCCTTCGAGGGTTTCACAAATCCAGCCGAAGCTTCGGCCACGGCGCTGGACGTAGGAAGGAATTTGCGGTACGGCCGTGCCGTCGCGCAAACGGACGACCGGTGAACGGGCGGAAGCGGCCATGAAATGGTCCACGAGGTTTTTATGAAACGCATCGGCGGCGGCGCGGATGCGGGAAGCGTTCGGATCATGAATTTGTTCGAGTGCCCAGGCGGCGCCGTCCAGACCGCGCCAGGTATAACAACTGGTGGAAAGCCAGGTCCACCAATCGCCGATGTCTTCGAGGTCTCCCGGCGGCAACAGGCCCTCAGCCAGATCGTGCCGGTGCGTGGTGCGCGCGGTTTCGCGGATGATCCAGTCCGCGCCGGCCACGATGCCCGGCGCGGCGCGCCGCAACCAGGCGTCATCACGCGTGAAGCGATAATGTTCGGCCAGCGTCCACAGGATCCAGCCGTGGTGCTGGTTATATCCGCCGGCTTCGTAACCGGCGGCTCCATAGAGAACGCCGTTTGTGGAATCGAAATCGCCCGGCAGTCCCACCGTGCCCTGGTAATGGAGCCAGGCTATCAAGACAGTCCTCGGCATCCTGATGGTAGCCTCGGCGGTCCAGATCCAGCACCATCATGCACGATTCGTTGCCGTAAACGCCGTACTTGAACGAGCCGACGCGGGCAAAACGCCGGTTGCTCCCGGGCTCGATTTCGCAATTGATGAGAAGATGCCCGGCGACGGCGCGATAGAAATCATTGAGGACAGGCTCCGGCGTGATGAGGCGGGCGCTCTCATTTAAAACCCGGCGCCAATAGTCGCCGGTGGCTTTTCGTTCCCGTTCGAAATCGAGCGCGGCCAGGGCGGCCGCCTCGGACGGTTCGATCAGCGGCAGATACGGCAATTTGACGACAACCGATTTTGTTTCATGGGCCGCGAGCGGAACACTCCAATCCAGTTGATTCGACAAAACGACGGGAAGACTATCGGCGATGACCTGGCCGCGCAGTTGGTCGCCATTCCAGATCAAACCCTGGTCGTCAAGCCGGAGATGCTCGCAGTTTGTATCGCTAAGAATTGTGATGGGCAGGTCGGCCAAGCGCGAACTGTTGGTGGTGTTGGTAAAATCGAAGCGGAGCATGGCCACGGCGCAGGCATCGGGGGCCGGCGGCGGAGCATCCGCCCTGGCGCCGTCAAGCGTCGTGGCGAAGGCCGTTTGCACGATGCGTACTCCATCGCGTTCCCAGGTGGTGAGTGCAAGTCGGGATGGACTCATCTTCAATGTGTCGTTCCACCGGCTTTTCCGGCAGACCGAACCGGACTTGCACCGGCGGCTTTTCCAAATCGAGCCGGGGCGTATCTCTTGCCGGGAGCCCTTTCATATATTGGTCGTCCCAACGGAAGGAAATATCGCCATCGCCATCGAGGCGGAATTTCTGGCGACCCCCGTCGTTTCCGAGGACGAAGGCAATGCGCGATTTTTTCGGTGGCATGCCGTTCCAGGCAGAAGTCCAGGTTTGTTCCGGCATCTCTGCCATGCGGTCGTAGAGGGTTTTTCGTCCGGCCCGCTGCACGTCCCGGGCGACGGCCGCATAATCGCGGCGATCATTGTCGGGGAGTATCGCGGCGCCATATTCCGGCAGGTAAAGCGCGCCGTCCTTCAAATCGTCCACTTTGAAGGTAAACGAATTGGTGCGGTTCCGCAGGGTGACAAGCGTGCGATCGAAGGTATTGGGGTCGCTGTTGACAACGGTTTGAACCAGCAGCGTGGTGGCGCGGCGGTCCGTGGCGGTCGTGCTCAAAATTTGCCCGTTAAATGCCTCAGCCCGGAGATGAGATGCCGGTGGATGTTCCCAGACAATGCGGACGGAGCGATTTTCAACTGTCGAATCAGTCAGCGCGTGAATCTGAAGAATTTTTGGAAGAGGTTGATCGCAGACAATCCGGATTTTAAGGGTGAATCGTCCCGTTGAAGTATAGTCTTTGAGGTCCGGAAACTCATGGGCATTGATAGGGCGGAAGGTGAAATGAATGGAGCTGCCGGAAATGGTTTGCTCGGCGTCGGCGACGCGCCAGCCGCCGTTGTACCAATTTCCCAGTTCCATCCAGCCGTCATCAGCCGTTGCCCAGTTCACGGTCCTTGGGCAGGTGCTGCTGCGGGCCAGTGGCTTCCCCAGTATTCGAGCCGGACTTTGAGACTTGCCGGAACGGTGTCGGCGAAGTCCACTGTCACCGAATGTATTTCGCGCGGGTCGTCCCACTTCAGCCCGTGCCCATCCGGCAACGGCATGCCGAACGGCGCGGCGTCAAAGAAGCGAGCCGGAGAATCCTGGCCGAGAACCGGCCAAACCGCAACGAACGTGGCGAAAAGGATTAGTCTGAACCTGGTATGCATTTGATAAATGATGAGCGGAGACCGTCGTAACATGTTCTTCCGCCGCTCCGCTGCCAACCCAGTCAAACAGATTCGTGCTCCCGGCATCAATAGTCCAATCGAGCTATCGCATTTCGGCGGGACGCCCATACATTTGGCCGGAACAACTCAAATCGAATGGACATTCCCGTTCCTCCACTCAAGAATCGTTTTTACCGACATGAACCAGCCACACCCGAATAAACCAAATCCGGTAATCCAGCAGCTCTACCGGGAGGCCGAAGAGGCGTGGGCGCAGCAGGATTACCAGAAGAGCATCAGCTTGTTGGAGCAGGCGACCCATAAGGAGCCATTCAATCCGCTCCTGCTCCTCGACCTCGCGCGTACCCATGGGAAACGTTACGACTTTCCCGCGGCCGAACGCTGCATCGAGAAGGCGGTGCAAGTTTCGAAGGATCGCGCCCGCACTCTCGGAGAGGCGGGGCAGGTCTGTTTGGAATTCGACAACTTTGACATGGCGATCGGCTGCTTCCAGCGCGCCAGTCAGAAGAAGGGTGTTTCCGTCGGCGCTCTGATCAACCTCGCGGATATTTACATCCGCGACCGGCGGCTGGATGAGGCGGCCGAACTGGTCGCGCGCGCGGCACAGATGGATCGAAAGGATCCGCGTGTGCTGTTTGAAGAAGCGACCCTCAGGCGATTGCGCGGCAATAGCTCTGAGGCCGAATCACTTTTGCGCGAGCTCCTGGCGACTCCTAAGTCCGGCGCTTCGGTGCGCATCCGCGCGTCATACGAACTGGCCGGCATCCTGGACAACGAAGGCAAATACGACGAGGCGATGACCGCGATGTTGGAAGCAAAAGCGATCCTGCGCCCCCATGCGGGGCCGCACGCGGCCACACTTCAGCACATGCAAAACCGGGCCAAGGAAATGGAGCAGACCATCACCACCAGCGTCATGGACCGCTGGCGCGCCGACACCGACAAACTCCAGCCGCTCCGGCGCATCGCGCTGCTCTGCGGCCATCCCCGTTCGGGCACGACTCTCCTGGAGCAGGTACTCGACGCGCACAGCGACGTGACCAGCGCCGAAGAGACGAAGATGATGCACGACGATGCGTACCTGCCCCTGATTCGCGATTTTCCGGAAGGGACCAGCATCCTCCAGGCGCTCGACTCGGTTCCGCCCAGCCTCATCCGCAACGCGCGGGAAAATTATTTTCGCTGCATGGAACTGTTCCTGCGCCGCCAAATCGGCAGCCGCCTGTTGGTGGACAAGAACCCGGCGTTAAATTTAATGATTCCCATGGTGGTCCGGGTTTTCCCCGAGGCGAAATTCCTCATCGCCCTGCGCGACCCGCGCGACGTGGTCGTGAGTTGCTTCATGCAAGCCCTGCCGCTCACGCCGATCAGTTCCGCCTACCTGAGCCTGGAAGGGACGGTGAATCAGTACGCCAACGTGATGGGATTCTGGCTGGAGATGGCCCCGCGCATGGGAAATCAATGGATGTATGTCCGCTATGAAGAGATGGTGGAGGACCTTCCGGCCGTGGCCCGGTCGGTACTGGAATTCCTCGGCGTGGGATTCGAGGAAAACATCTTGAAATTCCACGAGCACGCGCGTACGAAGCGCGTGATGTCGCCGTCCCACGCCGACGTACAAAAGCCGCTTTACCGGACAGCGGTGGGCCGCTGGCGAAACTACCAGAAATACCTCGAACCATACCTGCCGGGGCTGGAACGTTTCCTGAAAGCCTTCAACTACCGCTAATACCAACTCCTTCAACCGGAAGAACAAGTAAGGTAAATCTAGAACCTTCGAACTGGGGCAGACAGGATCAGTCAGCAAAACTGGCAAATAAGTCTAAAACATCCCGTGGCAACGCCGTGTAACCTGCTCTTTCCGTGTAACTTGACTGCTCGCATTCATGTAGTCCAATTGAGCTATAGCAGGCGTCATTAATTTATGGTATAAGCTCTTCAAACCCTATGGAAATTCTGTAGGCAATAGAACACAACAACCTAAGAAAACCTAGCCAGGAGCACAAGTATGAGAAGCCATTTTAGACCCACGTCAGTCGGGAAGGCCAATATGAAAAGCCATTTTTTGAGCGGTGCCGCCATCGCGTGCGCGGTAACCGGCGCGACGGCGATGCTGCCAAACATTGGTGCTGCACAGGTTGCCTACGACAGTGCGACCGATGCAACCTACGCTGGCGGCTGGTCGGCGGGCCAAAACGGAGGATACGGCTTCGGGGCCTGGAGCTTTAATGGGACTCAAGCTCCTGATAATAGTTTCACCACGAGCGGGCAACAAGGGATGAGCAGCTCGTCGCCTTTAGGAACGGCGTGGACACTGTTCAACCTTTCTTCCTCCGCCGGTCTGGCTAATGCCGGGCGCAGCTTCGCCCCGTTGCAGGTCGGTCAAACGCTCGAAACTGTCATAGACAATCCCACGACCACCCAATTTTTCAGAGGTTGGACCATCAGTTTCAACTCCGGCAATGATAACATTTACCCTGGCGGTTCCGCCTATAATCCTTCGGGTGACACGGGAACGGCCCAAGTGCAGGCCTATCACTTCGAATACTTCAACTATGGCCAATGGACCGTCAGCGATCTCGCCGGGAATACTGGCGCCACTCTCTATAACACCAACACCGCCGTGGCGGGGGTGAAGCTTGATTTGACGCTAACGTCGGCGACGACCTATTCACTCACGATGACGCCATTGGGCGGCCCGGCCAGTCCCTACACACAGACTGGAACATTGGCGAACGGCGGACCGGTTGATTGGATCCAGTACCAGTTATACAACAAGGTTTACAGCGGGCTGGACGATACGGCCAACAATTTCGAAATCAGCTACATTGAAGTTGTCCCTGAGCCGGCCACGTTGGCGCTCGTCGCCATGGGATTTGGCGGCCTGCTGTTCTTCCGCCGGCGTAAATAAAGTCCCAAAAGGCTTGGAAATCGCTTGGGGCCGACCCACAAAGTCGGCCCCGGTTTTTTACGAACTGTCCCAATCATCTTGGAGCCTTTTCAAAAATACGTAGCCGCCGACGTTAGGCCTGTTGCCCAAACTGGTTCCGGTAGGGCGCGAATTGATCCCGCAAGCAGGACGGCTACGAGATAAATTAAATTACTCTTGGCCGGAACGATGCCATTGACCACGACGAACCATGCCACGCCACCAACGTAGGACAGGCGGTGCACCGGGAGGGTTTGCTCACGCGGTTGAATGCAACCGCAGGAGGGGAGACGAGGGCGGTTTAAATAAAAGTGTAACCGTAAAAATAATCGCCCTCTGAGTCCTGGCACCACCTCACCCCGGCCACAGGATTTGTTCTCATCCTCACGACCCTCAACCGCCCGATGGGCACCTTCTCCCGCTCCCGCGGGCGAAGGAACTTCCCCACTCCGTGGCGGAGAGGGAGAAGACATTGCGTGGTTCGCGCTTCAGACCAATCCGGAACCGCGTTGTGGCTGCAGAATTTCTGAAACCGTTCCAAGCCGCCCATCAGGAATCAGACGTTGGGCTTCATGGGACACAGCAGCGGCGTGGCCGAGCGGCGGGCTTTTGCAGGCGGTCTTTAACGGTTCATGAATCACCGCTTCAGTGAAGCAGTTTCTCGTTTGGATCCGCAACTCGTGAAAGCCATCGGTGACAGATGACAGAATTGCGACTGACAGGGGAGGTCACTGAGCGAGCACACTGGTGCGGTAAGCGAGCCACAGACCATCTCCCCAACCAGCCGACGGGTCGGCTGTGAATGAGGGCCATGAGGGGTGAGCCTGGTACGTCACGGGTAAAATGGTGCAGATTTTACTTTTCCAGGTGTGGATTTCTGAATGTCCATCCGCATAGGCAATGCCGCAGGCGCCGGCATGATACGAGGCCGGCAAATCATTCCAACTTTGCGGGCTCCACTGCGTAGGGTCCATATGGGGATCGGTTTGTAAAAAGCCGTCGTTGATGCTGTCCGGGTGCTCATCCAGCATGACAAAAAGTCGCGACGGAAAGCGAATACTACTGCTGGTTAAAAACTGGCGATAGGTCTGGAATGTATTGTTGAGAGTAGGATTGAGAGCCATGAAAGTGCCGGGAATAATCTTCTCAGGAGGCACGTTGGCTCCAAAGAACAGGTTCATCGAGTAGGAGCGTGGACGCGCTTTAATGCCGGCAGCCCGTTGCTGCGCGCTGACATATTTGTCGGCCGGGCATTTATAAATCGCGAGGTTCCGCGTATATTGGAAGAAAGGCGCCTTGGTGATGCCGGTAGTGTCAGCAACCGAGTGTAAGCAGGTAGGTAGGCTGCCAAGTCATAACAGTCATTCACCCAACTGCGGTAAGTCTGATTTTGCTCCTCTTGCGCAGGAAAACTACCGCCATAATTATTCACCAACTGGTCGTTGTTATCGCTGGAATATTGAATCCAACCCAGCATCAGTTGCCGGGAATTGCTCATGCATTCGAGTGCCTGGGCCCTGCTCTTTGCCGAGGCTAATACCGGCAACAACATCCCGGCCAGAATCGCAATGATGGCAATCACCACCAGGAGTTCAATCAGCGTGAAAGCCGGGCGGGTTGTTGACTGCGATTTAATCCGGCCAAAACTGACGTCACCGAAAATGAATTTCTTGGTTTGCATAAGCGACTTATTGCTGTAGCCGGAAATACTGCTGGTTGTTGGCGATGGGATTGGTCACAACGTTTAAGCCGTTGACGACAACGCGTGAAGGCAGATTCGTGCTCCAGGATGCGCCCGCGCCCAAGTTAAGGCTGGACGCCAAATTAAATCCTGGAACATTCGTCGGCCACGACAAAACTGCGTTGGCACCCGCCAACTGGATGTTCAACGTCAGCCCCAGGATCGTCATGCTGCTGATTGCCAAGTCGTCAGCCGGATCGTTCGGCCCGGTGGTTAGGCCCCAGTATAACCGGAAATTGATATAATTGATGGGCAAGTTGGTATCGAGCGTTCCAGACTGGGTGTAGGCGGCTGACGGGTTGCTCAACGGCGTCAGGGTGGTCACATAGGTGTTGGTCGAGGTGAGCGTCAGGTCGTACTTCATGCCAGCCGAAGCCGTGGTGCCGGCACCGAGGGGTGCCAACGTGTCACCGTTGTAATCGACGATATCCCAATTGGTAAGTCCCCCATAAGCGAACACTTGTGTCCTGAGAGCGGCAGTGAGACCGCCAGTCGTCGGCTGGCCGGCGGGATAGTTGTTGGTACCGTTAACGCAAAGAATGTCGTACCCGCGAAAAAAATGGTAGCCCGTGGGATTCTGTAAGACCACTTCGAGAGTTTGGCCGGGCTGCAACCCGCCGGGTTCAGTAATGGCCCGCCCGGCATTACTGATGCCTGGACCTGTATTCTGGGCCGGCGCTGTAGCGTTATACAGCGTCCAAGCCGTCCCAATGACTGACGCGCTGCTGATCGCCTGTTGAGCGCCTGGATCGGGGATGCCATTCGTATAAACGTTATTCGTCATAGTAGATACGGTCCCATCAAAGCTCCAGGCTCCGAAGCCGTACCCGCCGTTTTGGCCCGCCGACCAGCCGCCGGCGTAGGTAGAATTGGTGGCGTAGTCGGCGGCAATAAAAGGTGCGGCCGAGCAGTTGCCGTTTAATACGGCTGTGGCGCCGGCAACGGCGCAGGCCGCCGTGACCCCCCGGGGAATGAAATGACTTCTCATAGTTTGTTCGAATTGATTTCCTGACTGGGCTGTCTCGTACGAATTCTCATGGGACAGATTAACTTTAACGAAAGCCAATCATTATCGCTATTACTCAATTGGACTATACGAAAGCAGGTGGACGAAGCAATTGGAACGCAATCTCATGCGGCAGTTCCAAATTATGAAAAACCCTAATCGGCGGTCGTGCCGCCCAATCCCGACGTCACGGAGGTTGAAGATTTCAAATACTTTCTCACCGCTTCCGTACGCCCCCGGACGTGAAGTTTCTCGTAAATGTGCCGGAGGTGCGCTCGCACCGTGTCGTAACTGATTTTGACACGATCGGCGATCTCCTTGTTGCTCAAGCCTTCGGAGAGCAAAACCAGGATTTCGGATTCACGCTGGGTGAGTCCGTCGCCGGACACAACACTGGCCGGTTTTTTTTGGAACGCCTCCACCAACATGCGGGCAATTTCACTGGTCATCGGCGCGCCCCCGGAGCGCACTTCGTTGATGGCCTTCAGCAGCTCCTCCGGACTGGACCGTTTCAACAGATAACCGCAGGCGCCGGCCTGCAACGCCTGGAAAATCAATTCGTGGTTGCGATAGACGGTCACGATGATGACTTGAACGTCGGGAAGTTTTTCCTTCAGTTGGGCCGTGCAGGCAATGCCCGATGCTCCGGGCAGATGAATGTCCATGAGCACGACGTCCGGTTTGAGCGGCGGGATTTCGGCCAGGGCTTCCTCGGCGGTGGCGCAGGCAAACACGCAGCGAAACCCCGGCGCGGCATCAATCCACTGCCGGAAGGTTTTTCGCATCACAGCGTTGTCTTCAACAATGGCGACGGTGTTCATGTCAGGTGATTGGGGACCGGCAACGGCACTTGCAGGGAGATGGTCGTGCCCGCACCGGGAGAGGATTCGAGTTCGCAGTGACCGTGCAACTGTTCCAGCCGGTTGCGGAGATTCAACAGTCCATGTCCGTTGGAGTGCCCGGCAGCCTCGAAGCCGCTTCCATTGTCGGTGATGGAAATCCACAACCCGTCTGGCAGCACGCGGACGTGGAAGCCAATCTCGCTGGCTCCGCCATGGCGAACCGCGTTGTTGAGCGCCTCCTTCACCGCGAGAAAGAGATGGTGACGCACCTCGCCGGAAACCGCCTGATCGGGAAACGAATTGGGAATGTGGACGCGGCAGGCGACCTTCAAACCTGCCAGGTATTCCTCCGCGTAACTGGCCAGATACCGGGCCACCGAAGCCAGCGTATCGCGCGCCGGGTCCACAGCCCACACGATTTCGTCCAGGGCATTTACCAGCGTGCGGGATTTTCCCGCGATGGTGCCCATGCGTTCAGTGGCCTCCGCCGCCGGCAGATTCAGACCGGGACCGGTGGTGGCGAGCATGGTAATTTCGGTCAGGCTGCTGCCCAGATCGTCGTGCAAATCGCGCGCAATGCGGGCGCGTTCCTGCGCCAGGGCACGCTGGTGTTCGGCCTGTTCGCGCTCGTGCATCTCCTTCTGAAGTTGCGTCGTGCGCTGTTGAACCCGGTCATGGAGAAGCCGGATCCAGATCAACGCCAGGCCCAGCACGCCCAGCAGTGCGCCCACCAGAACCAGCAATCGCGGCAGCGTCCAAAACGGGGGCCGCGCCAGCACCCGGATGTCCGCCGGCGAGTTCAACAACAATTCAAAGTTCGCAACACCCAAATGGGTCGTCCGGTTTCCGCCGTTCCCCGCGTAAATGCCGGTCAACTCCAGCCGGCTGCCCGGCGGTAAATCAAGGCCCGCCTCGGACATGGCCCGCCGGGATGCGGCAAATCTGCCGCTGCCATCCAGTTGGGCGACGAATCGCTGCAGGCCGGTCTGCAACTCCAGGGTTCGCTGATCCTCGCTTAGATTCAACAGCACCGCCTCGACACGCACGCGTACGGCGTCGTTTTCGGCACGGAACAAATTGTCTGCGTCCAGCAGGCGGGCGTTGGGCACGGGCGCCACGCCGATCTTTCGCGCGAGGGCCTCCTGCAAAACCGGCGACGGCCCCGTCAGGCTGGGAAAGCCGGCCACCTCCACCAAATCACCGGCCCCGAGACTGGCATCTTCTTTCAGGATGAATCGAAACCCGTTCGTCCCGTCCATCGCATAATATTCCCCGCCGCGTTCAGCAACGATTTGTCCGGAGACTTTCACCTGTCTCAGCGCACTGGCCTGGGGATCGAATTGGAGCAAATCCGTCACGTGTTTCGGGGTTACCGCAAACGGATCCAGCGGCGCCGGCTCCACCACCGTTACCAGCGGAGCATACATGCAGACCTCGCTGACATTGACCTCATGCGTTGTCTCATCCCACGCGGCAAACAAACAGCCGCGCAGCCGGATGAGCGCGTCTTCGTAGGGTTTCAACGTGACGTTGTTCGTCCTGCCACTCGTGTCAAAGACCAGAACCTTGATCTTGCCGCCGTGCGTGAGCAGCGTGATGCCGTCCATGCGAACGGTTGTGACAACCCCCTCCATCTCCACAAACTCCGTGTCCAGACTGCCGTTGATCAACTGGTCCCAGTAGGGATGCACTGGCGGAGGCAATTCTGCAGTCCCCAGCCGGGTAATCCGGACCGCATCCACGCGCGGGGCGAATTGACCCGGATCAGTGACGCCTTCCACTTCCACCAACTTCCCCACCTGCGGCGGTTCACCGAGCGACAAATTCCAGTGGTAAATGTAAATTCCCGCTGTGTGGTCCTGGATTACAGCGGCATTGAATCCAGGCAAGGCGCATGTCACCACGCCGCGGATCAGCACCGGTCGGCCATCGGCCGCCTCCTGGCGGGTCAACCAATGAACCTGTTCAGCGTTCGTCAGAACCGAAGAGGACGACGCGACTCCCGGCGGCGCGGACTGATTGGTCTCTACCGACTCCGCAGCTCTGCCTTCAAGGGCAATGGCCCAGGCCAAAAACACCGAACAGACCATGGTCTGCGGGTGAAGGTTGAGCACACGGCTCGTCATACAATCTTCCGGGTTTGAGATACCACCACGCTAACACAACTGCCCGGTGAGGAAAAGGCGATTAAGCCTGGCAGGAAAGCAGAGACGCAGAATTTGAAATCATTCATGGCCTGACCTCGAAGCTCGATTCCAGCCCCCCTTCCGAACTCGTGCCAACCATGATTTTGAATGTTCCCGGCTCGACGATGAAGCGCATGGCCTGGTTGTAAAATCCCAGCTCCTTGGGTCCGAGCCTGAACTCGACGTGACGGCTTTCACCGGGGCGCAAACTGACCCGCGCGAAGCCCTTCAACGCCTTCACAGGCCGGGTCACACTCGCGGCCAGATCATGGAGGTAAAGCTGCACCACTTCGTCTCCCCCGCGGTCGCCGGTATTCTCGACGTCAACGCCCACGGTGACCAATCCATCGGGACGGATACGCGGGGCGCTCAACCGGAGATTTGAAAGCTTGAAGTGAGTGTAACTCAAACCATAGCCGAACGGATAAAGCGGCGTCCACGGGATGTCGATGTACCTGGAGGCGTCTTCGGAGTCGCCGCCAGGAGGGCGCCCCGTATTTTTGTGGTTGTAATATATGGGAACCTGGCCGACCGAACGGGGGAAGGTCACGGGCAGTTTGCCACCAGGGTTCACGTCACCAAAGAGGGTGTCCGCAATGGCGTTTCCGCCCTGCGTACCGGCAAACCAGGTCTCCAAAATGGCCGGGGAATTCGTGGCCACCCAATTAATCGAGAGCGGGCGTCCATTCATCAACACCACGGCATAGGGTTTGCCGGTGGCGTGGATGGCCTGGATTAATTCGAGTTGCTGGCCCGGCAGGTCGAGCGAACTGCGGGAGGCCGCCTCGCCGGACATGTGCGAAGATTCGCCAACCGCCAGGATGGTAAAATCGGATTCCCGGGCGACACTCACGGCCTGATCAAAACCGGCGCGCGAGTCGCCTGTCACTTCACAGCCCCTGGCATAGTTGATCTTCGTGGTCGCTGGAAGTTTTGCGCGAATGCCGGCCAGCAGAGTAACGGCGTCCTCCTTGCGGCCGTCGCCGCTCCATGGCCCCATCATGCTTTGCGCATCGTCGGCCAGCGGGCCAATGACGGCGATGGATTGTAGTTGCGGACGGATGGGCAGTGTTTCGTGGTCATTCTTCAAGAGCACAAAAGTGCGCGCGGCCAGCTCACGCGCCGTCGTCAGGTTCGCCGGAGCAAGCAGCGTGGCGCTTTCCAGATTCTCGTCGGCATACGGATGCTCGAACAGACCGAGCCGGTATTTGATGCGCAAGACCCGCCGCACGGCCTGGTCGATGGTGGCCATGGAAACTGTGCCGTCATTTTCCAATCGCTCCCCGTATTCGTTGTAAAGTCGGCTGACCATTTCCATATCCACGCCGGCCGTCAGCGCGCGGGCCGCCGCTGCTTCACCGTTTGCCGCCACGCCGTGCGTCATCAATTCCTTCACTCCCTTGTAGTCACTGACCACGATGCCGTCAAAATGCCATTCGCGGCGGAGGACGTCGGTGAGAATAAAAGAATTGGCCGTGCAGGGAATGCCGTCCAGGTCGTTGAACGCGCTCATGACCGTGCCGACACCGGCGTCCACCGCCGCCTTGAATGGCGGAAAATATATTTCGCGTAATGTGCGTTCGGAGACTTCGGTCGTGTTGTAATCACGTCCGCCCTCCGCCGCGCCATAGGCAACCCAGTGTTTGGCGCAAGCGACCATTTTGTCCGGGCGGCTGTAATTTGTTCCCTGGAAACCCCGCACGGCCGCGGCGGCCATCGCCGCGCCGAGAAATGGGTCTTCACCCGAACCTTCGACGATTCTGCCCCAGCGCGGGTCGCGCGCGATGTCAACCATGGGCGCAAATGTCCAACGAATACCTGCGGCGGAGGCTTCGGCGGCGGCAATACTGTCGGCCCGTTCAACCACGGACGGGTCCCAACTGGCGGCCTCACCGAGCGGTACCGGGAAGATGGTGCGATAGCCGTGGATGACATCGAACGAAAACAGGATGGGAATTTTCAGCTTTGATTCATTCATCGCCACACGCTGCAATTCCGTGGTGCGTTTGGCCCCGCGCACGTAGATTGCCGAACCCAGCAAACCTTGACGCGCAAGTTCCATTTGTTCGGGACGAACGTCGCCGTCCCAGGTTCCGTCAAGTTGTTGCAGCTGGCCGAGCTTTTCGGCCAGTGTCATGCGCGCGAGCAGGCTTGAGATTTTGTTTTCGATTTCCCGGTCAGAGGCGGTTCCGGAGAGAGGTTGTGCGGCTGCAGATCCGACCACAACGCACCCCAATAAAAAAAGGCATGGCACCAGCATCCATTTCCGCAAAGAGACCGAATCAATCATATTTGGAAAGTCAGGGAATAGGCTACGTGACATGCAAGTAGGTCGAGTACTGCTCTTCCCCAATGTCAGTAAACGGCAGCAACTTGAGCGGCGCGCCGGTTGTTTTTACCTGCCAGGTCCGCCGGTCCAGCCGTTTGGCCGCCAGCAAGTCTGCACGGGTCAGCGACGGTTGCGCGTCTGTGATCGCAAACAGGACGAGAGGGCCGAAGACGAGCGCGACCGTTTGCGGATGCTGCGGGTCAATTGGCTCAAGCCGCATCGCCGTCGGCAAATCCAATTCGATGCGATCACCGGTGTTCCATTGGCGTTGAATCGCTGCAAAGGTCCCGGGAATTATCCCGGTCTGCCGGCGGCGGCCATTTATCGAAATCGAAGCTTCGCTTGCCCACGCGGGGATCCGGAAATTCAGGGTAAAATCCCTGGCCTGCGAAGTGTTCACTTTGAACTGCACCACGCTATCAAACGGATACTGGCCTTCCTGGGTCAACGCAATCTGAGCGCCATCCTGGATCCAGCGCAAGGTGGAGGGAATGTACAAATTCACCCAGACGCCCTGCGGGTCGCGAAAATACGTGTTGATGCGGTAGTCGGCTGCGACCTGGGGCAGCGTGCCCGAACAGCAGGCCCAATGTTGATCGTCCCGGTAAACTTTGCGTCCCTTGAAGTTGTAATCGGAGTAGTAAAAAGTCCGCCCATCCGCCATCAGCGGCTTTGCGCCCAATACGGTGTTATACATCACCCGCTCCATGCTGTCCCCGTATCTTGCGTCGCGGGTCACTCGCAGCAGATAGCGCGTCAATTTGAAGTGCGCATAGGAGCCACAGGGTGTTTCAAAACTCGCATGGGTGTTGGTGAGGCTGGCACAGACGTCCGGACTGTCCGGAGCGCGAAGCGTTTCATCCGGTCCCCAGCCGCCCGTGACATAACTTTGTTTCGCGAGCATGTCGAAAGCGTTCCGGGCCGCGCGCAGATATTTCTCGTTACCCAGAGTCAGATAAGCCTGCATCGCCGAACTCAAGGAATTCACATAGCTGTAGGCATGTCTGCCCGCCAACACATTCCGGCCCTCAGCCAGCGGGTCGTAATATTCGTCGTCGAGGTACCGCCGTCCCAGCGCACGATACCGCTCTCCCGCCCCGCGCTGATACGCGAGAAAGAGGTTCTCTGAAATCGTATAGGACTCATCCCAGGTCCAGGAAAAATTCTTGTCCGGCCGCCAGGCTACACCGTGCTCAACCGCGTGCCTGGGAAAGTGAGGCAAGGCCGTGTCCGTCGTGCGGTCGAGGATCGCGAACGCATCGGGATCGCCGACAAATTTGTGCGAATCAATCAGTCCGCAGACGATCTTGTCGTAGCAGTAAGTCGGAAACCGGTTCTTGTCATAATATTCGCCTGAAATCGTCCTGGCATACAGGCGATTCAATCGCAGCACTTTGTCCCGGGTCGGCTCGTCCCGCTTGATGGCGTACCAGCGTGCGAGCGCCGAGACCCATTGGCCAAAGGTGCAAGTGGGAGCAAAACCCGGCGTGTCTTTGCCCCAGACATAGTCGGGATCGTAATGGTACCAGCCATCCAGGTCCTCGCCGGGAGCGGGCAGCCCGCTCATTTGCCGGAACGGCTTGAGCAGACTGTCGTCGCTTAAACCCATCAGGACACGATGCGTTTCTTCCAGTTGCTTTTCATGAAGATCACTCGTCAGCTCCACATCGCCGTAATCGAACTGTGCCAGCGGTGGCAGTGCCGGGTCCGCAGCCAACTCTCCGGACAGACAACGGCCGGGCAACGTCATGCCCGCCGCCGCCATCGAAACCGACTGCAGGAATCTTCTCCGGGAAACTTCAAGGGAAGGAAACACAAGTAATTATATCATGGTGTATTTACCCGGCCGGTCGTTCACGTTTGAGCACGCGATAATCAAAGGGGGCGAGCGTGAGGTTCGCGGCCGCCGCCTCGCCGGCGAGTACATCAATAAAGCCGTGACCCACGTCCACCGTCACCGGCGAGTCGCCATGGTTGAGCAGAAAATAAAAATCCGCCTCCCCTTTCGTGCGGCACGTCACCTCAACCTGCTCGGGCACGTCAACCAGCAACGGTCTCAACCCGGTTCCGCCGGCATAACGTTTGATGAGACAGCGCGCCGCGTCCAGGTTGAAGAGCGAGCCATAATAAACTGCCGTTCCCTTTCCGAACGGTTGTTCGGTTGCCGCCGGCGAATCCTTGAGATAATCGCCTTCCCACCGGCCGACGACCCGCGCCGTGGTGGGATGCAGCGCTTCGGCGAAGACCTGGACCGGCACCGTGCAACCGTCGTCAAAACGGAGGGTGTTGTTGGTGCCGGACGGCGGTTGATACGTTTGAAACGAGTCCAGCTCCACGCCGAATACATTCGTCAAGCCGATGGGAATGGGTTCCGCGGTGAAGGCATTGTCCCGATCCTTGATGGCGCTGTGGGCGGACAGGACGAGTGTGCCACCTTGTTCGACGAACCGTTGCAGCCGCTCCGCCAGCTTGTCATCCATCAGCGCCAACTGGGGCGCGAAAACCAGCTTGTAACGGCTGAGGTCGGCGGACGGGCTGACGAAATCAATGTTGTATCGTTGTTCCGAGGCAGCCTGGAACAGCGCGTTATAGGCCGCGCCGACGTTTACCTCTTTCGTCAGAAATTGGTAGTCGAAAACCCACTCGTCTTCGAAGTCTTTGATTACGGCAATCTGCGAAACAACTTTCGAGCCGACGATCTGCGGTCCGATCTTCTGCAATTCCTGCCCTTCCTGTTTGAACTCGGCGAAACGCGCGCGCGGGACGTTGTCGTGGTCGAGCACGCCATACCAGTATTCCTCCGCGCCGCGCCGCGCCGCGCGCCAGCGAAAGTGCAGCAGCCCGTCCGCGCCCTGCGCCACCGCTTGCATTGCCCAAAGCCGCGCCTCGCCCGGCCGCGGCGTGCGCAGCAAATAAGTCTGGCCGGCGGGACCGGTTAGTTGCTCCATGATCATAAAACGCCCGTTGAAGCCGCGCACCAGCGTCAGCCTTGCGCCCGTCGGATAGCGGGGCGAATCCTCAAAGGTTGGATAATTGTCATAAGCGTACAGGTCGAGATTCCGGCTGAAGGTGTAGTAATTGATGTTCTGGAATACGCCGTTGTGCGTGAGGAAATCGTTGGGCCGGTAACGGCGAAGGATTTGGACCTGATCGTTCAGGTAATCCGTGGCTGAATCGGAGATGAACCGTTTGAAATCGAGCATCAGCGCCGGATTGTGATACGCCGGCGTGGGGAACGGCAGGTCAATTTGCCCCCAGTCAGAATAAATCTGGCTCCAGACCACCGTGCCCCAGCGCGCGTTCAATGCATCGAGCGTCCGATACTTTTTTTGCAGCCAGATGCGGAACGCGGTCCGGCAACTGTCGCTGTAACATTCCGGGTTCTCGTTGTTCATCTCGTTGTCAATCTGCCAGCCGATGATATTGGTATTGTCGCGATAATGCCGCGCCAGCGCCTCGACGATTTCCCGGGAGAACCGCCGATAAACCGGACTGTTATAACAGATTTGACGGCGCGACTGGTCGTTTACCGGCTGGCCCGTCTCCAGCACGTCGAGAACTTCCGGATATTTGTGCGTAAGCCATTTCGGAGGCGCAGCGGTGGGCGTGCCGAAAATGGTCTTTATCCCGTGCCGTCCCAGCGTTGCGATGGCACGGTCGAACAGGCTGAAATCGTAGTACCCCTCGCGTGGTTCCATCAGTGCCCAGCCGAACTCACCCAGGCGGACGGTGTTGACACCGCATTCCTGCATCTGGCGCACATCCTCTTCCCAATAGCTCTCCGGCCACTGCTCAGGGTAGTAACACACGCCGAAGCGAAAAGAATCGTAACGATTGGTCGTCTGTGCGTTCGTCCCGCTGGATTCCAACAGCGCGAAGGCTGCCACTCCCATAAGCAGGCGTGCCAAAAAGGGTGGTGACTGGGAGAGTGATTTCCACATCATGGACCATTACATTTGTACAGCATTCTTGTTCGTCGCCCTATAGCTCAATTGGACTATTCTTTCGATGCAAATCAGGTGGCATAATGCTTTTTCCTGGTTCCCGATAGGTTCAGCATGTCGAAATCGACCCTCATCTCGTCACCCTGCCACAGGCACAGCCTGATTTGGTTCACTCCGCTGTTCGTGGCGTGGTTTTGCGGTATCCTCGCCACCCCGGTTGGCAGCGTGTCTGCCGCTTCGCGCCAGATCACTTCGCTCGACTTCGACTGGCGATTCCATCGGGGCGACATCCCCGGCGTTTTGCCCGATCATTCCACCAACGGGAACCTGACCCCGACACTGGAATTTCTCAGTCCGGCCTACGACGATTCCTCGTGGCAAAGAGTCAATGTTCCGCATGATTACATCGTCGAAGGCGCGTTCGACCCGAAGGCCGACGAAGCGCACGGTTACCTGCCCGTCGAACCGGCCTGGTATCGCAAGACGATTTCGATTCCTGCCGCCGACCCGGGCCGCCGACTGTGGCTCGAATTCGACGGCGTTTACCGTGACAGCCAGATGTGGCTCAACGGTCATTTCCTGGGCCACCACGAGAGCGGTTATACCAGTTTTCGTTACGACATCTCCGACGTCGCGAAGCCTGGCACGAACAATCTGCTGGTTGTGCGCGTTGATCCGACCCAATTCGAAGGCTGGTGGTATGAGGGCGGCGGCATTTACCGGCACACACGCCTGGTCTCTGTCGCCCCAACACACGTGGCGCCCTGGGGCGTCCATGTAATTGCCAATGTGAATGACCCCGGTGACGGCATTCAGGCCGACGCACAGTTGGAAATCACCACCACGATTGCGAATGACGCTGCCGTGGCAGGCCGCGCGATAGTATTGAACGAGATCATCAATGCCGATGGCGCAGTGGTAACAACCGTGCGAACCGCTCATCACCTCACGGCCAAAGGCAGCTTCGACTTTCGACAATCGCTCGCGTTGTCCCGGGCGAATTTGTGGTCTTGCGAGCGCCCCTATCTGTATCATCTCCGCACCAGCGTGCTGGTCGGCGGCGAGATGGTTGATCAAATCACCACGGACTTTGGCGTGCGCACCATCCGTTTCGACGCAAACCGCGGATTTTTTCTGAACGGCCAACCGGTCAAGCTCAAAGGCACCTGCAACCACCAGGATTTCGCCGGGGTGGGCGTGGCCTTGCCGGACCGCCTTTACGGGTTTCGGGTGCAGAAACTCAAGGAGATGGGCGCCAATGCCATGCGCTTGTCACACAATGAAATGGCACCCGAACTCCTCAACGCTTGCGACCGCCTCGGCGTTTTGGTGATGGCGGAAAATCGGCATCTGGATGATTCGCCAGAAATCCTCGGCGAATTGGAGAACCTCGTGCAGCGTGACCGAAATCATCCCAGCGTCGTGCTTTGGTCCATCAGCAACGAGGAGAAGGAGCAGGGCAGTGAGTTAGGGGCGCGTCAGGGGCGCGTCATGGTAAAATTGATCCAGCGATTGGACGGTACCCGGCCGGTCACCGCCGCGATGAACAACGGCATCGGCCACGGCTTGACCGGAGTGATAGACGTTCAGGGTTTTAATTATCACCCGGATACCTACGACGAAGTGCATCGCGAGTTTCCGCAGAAACCTTTGATTGCGACGGAAATCGCGGCTGCCGTCGGCACGCGCGGTTGCTATGCCCGACAAACGTTCAGTGTGCCAAAAGACACGGCGCGCTATGAGGGGAATCCCGCGCTGTGTCAGGTGGCGGCGTATGACGTGAACGCGCCGGATTGGGCCGAGACCGCCGAGGAAGCGTGGCAGGCGGTCGCCGAACGGCCATGGATGGCGGGCGGCTTTGTCTGGTCGGGCTTTGATTATCGAGGCGAGCCGACTCCCTTCGAATGGCCCGCAGTCAGTTCCCAGTACGCCATCCTGGACACCTGCGGCTTTCCCAAGGACGTGTACTATTACTACCAATCCTGGTGGACCGATCAACCCGTCTTGCACCTGTTTCCGCATTGGAATTGGACCGGCAAGGAAGGTCAGGACATTGACGTCTGGTGTTACAGCAATTGCAAGCAGGTGGAATTGTTCCTGAACGGTCAAAGCCTTGGCAGAAAAACGATGCGGCGCTATTCGCATCTGGAATGGCAGGTCAAATACGCACCAGGCACGTTAAGCGCGAAGGGCTATGCCGACGACGACAAAGTCATCGCTGAAACCCGGGTGGAAACCACGGGCGAACCTGCCGCCATCGCGCTCGAACCGGACCGGACAACCCTCACCGCCGACGGCACCGACATTTCTCTCGTCACTGTGAAGATCGTGGATGGTCAGGGGCGTACCGTCCCCGTAGCGACCAACGGGGTGACTTTCAGTGTGACCGGTGCCGGCCATTTGCTCGGTGTGGGCAACGGCGACCCGACTTGTCACGAACCGGACAAGGGTAACCAGCGCAGTGCATTCAACGGCTTGTGCATTGCCATCGTCCAGTCATCCCGCACACCGGGTGCGATTACAATTCAGGCAAGCTCACCGGACCTCAAACCGGCCGTGGTTGTCCTCGAAACGCGCTGAACTTGCCGGCGTTTTACTTGCACAAGGTAAACTTGCCGTTCCACTCAACACGATCTGCCCGAGCTTGCGTGAAAAACTTGGAATCAAATTCAATTGTGTCGCCCGGTTTGAATTCCGTTTTGCCGAACAGTTTCGCGGGTAATTCCACCGCGGCGATGTTTCGCGTGTTCATGTACTCGCCGGACAGATTGACGATGCGCACGGCAGGGGTATCACAAATTGGCGGCCCGCCGGGGCCGAGCCGGACGTGAATCGGCTGGTTCGTTTTGCCGGGCGAGACGATCCACTCGGCGCGGTCCACCTCGGGCACAATGTTGTTCCGATAATAATTCTCCTCAACAAAATCCTGCGCATACAGCCCGAGATAAAGCGCCTTCCGGTTCCAGCATACGTACAAATCGGCGACGGGAAATTGTGAAACCGGTTTTACGAATCCGCGCTCACGGTCCCAATCCGCCAGCGCGAGCCGGATGGTAAAATGACCGAGCGGATGACGCGGCGCGGGCGGCACCCCGAGCGATGCGTCGGGGCGTGCCGGGTGCGGTCCGCTTTTGATCGCCACCAGATCGAGCGCCGGCGCCGCCGCCGTGAGTGGCGCGTAAGGCCGGTCGTGGATGTCCACCAGCCCGAAGTCGTAATTCTCGCCGTCGAAGCGCCCATGGGTTGGCTCGTCATAGTATTGAAACCAATCCGCGCCGACGACATAGGGCGTTCGCACGAGCGCCTGCACCGTGTTGCGGAAACCGGCGGCGCGTTCCTTTTGCGTGGCCACAACCGGGAAGGTGCTGCTGTCGTTTTTGTCGCCGCTCCGGTTTTGTTGCGCGGTCATGTAAAACTCGCTGACGATAACCGGCTTGTCGCTCAACGCGTGAAGCGTGTCGAGATAGAAACGGGGAAAAGTGCCGTCGTTCCACGCCGCATTAAGGTTCATGGAAACCACGTCCACAAATGGTGCCGCAGCCCGCGCGACTTCCGGATAGTAAAACGATTGATAACGGTCGCCCAAAATCAAACCCCGCGGATCGTAGGCATGGATGATTTCACGCACGAGCGAGTAGTAACGTTCGGCCATCAGACTGAGAAAGCGGCGGTAAGTGCGAATACCCTGGCTGCCGGGCCGCAGGTAAAGCATCCCTTGTTGGTCGAGTTCTTCAAAACTGCCAACGCCTTCGGCCTCGAAATCTTTGAGCAGTTCCGACCAGTGGTTGTGGTACGTCTGGCGGAGCAGTTGCACCAACCGCTGCCGCTGGCCGCTCCTGGGCGCCTGTTCCAGGGTCATCTTGAAGAGGGTCGCGTTCCACCAGCCCATTTCGTTGTCACTGTAATAGCCGAGCAGGCGCGGATCGTCGCGCAACGGCAGAATCTGGTCGCGCGCGACTTGATGCATCCGCGCAATAATGTTTGTATCCCACATGTCTTTCCAAGGCGCGCCGCACGTCATGCCGACAGCCAGCACCGGAATGAAGGCCGCATCCGAGTTACGGCACTGCTGCAAGGCCGGATAATCGCTCCAGCCGCCAATGGTTGTGAATCCCCATGACGTAAGCCTTTTCAACGCAGCCTCGGCCCAGACATTTGAATTCCCGTAATGCTGGAACGCTGCATAACCGGGATTCGTTAAACTGAACTGTTCGCGCGACGCGCCCTGGTTGACCACGCAAACGCCCAGCGAAAAAAAACGCCCGCCGTTTGGCCTGGCCAGCCAGGAGATTCCGTCGCGTTGCTGAATGGAGAACGGCGCATTCGTGTCTGCTGCGCCGCCACGCAAAAGGCCCAAGGCAAGCAGGCTGGTTATGATTAAAAGCACACGCGCCATCAAGGGAGTGAATCAGATTCTTGCCCCTCGAATCAATAGTCCTGTCGAGCTATGGAAATCGTTTAAGAATATTCATAAGCCATCCGCCGCTGCCACATGATGAGTCGAAGGGGTCTGGCGCGGGACACGGCGAAATAATTGTTGAGCGGCGCCCTGAACACGAACATCAGTTCAATCCCGCAGATCCTGCAGCAACCGGCGGATGTGACGACGGTGGCCGGCGGTGCGGCGACGTTCACGGTCTTCGCTGCCAGTACGACGAACCTGAACTATCAGTGGTATGAAGGCGACTGGCTGGCGATTCCGGGAGCGACCAACGCGACACTCACGCTGACTGGCGTCAATTACCTGGACGTGGACACCTATAGTGTCACCGTCACCGGCGACAACCGCCAGAGTGTGGATAGTTTGCGCGCCACGCTCGAGATCGGGCCGTCGCTCTCATTCGACAAACTGGAGTCGTTGTTTCGGGTCCTCAACCAATCCGGCGAAGCGCAACTGGCGCAACTGAGGACAAAAGGCAGATTCGCAGGTGGTTTCTCAGTATTGTCTTTTTCGTCTTTTCCGTCCGTCGCGGCGGGCGAAATTGGCCAGCAGCTGATCAACAACTTCAATTCCACCACTCAACAAGGAGAGCCAATCCAAACCAACACCCCCGGCGGTTCGTCGCGCTGGTATTTGCTGACTGCAGCGACCAATGGAACACTGGAAATTGACACCATGGGCAGTGACATCGCCACCCTCCTTTCGGTTTATACCAATTATGCCAATGAGCTCTTTCCGCCCCTGGTGGCGAGCGACAAGAATGATGCGCCTGATGGCATTCACAGCCTGGTGCGGTTTTCTGCGATCAACGGGACAAATTATTTGATCCAGGTGGACGGGGTGAATGGCGCGCAGGGGAATATTTATGTGAACTGGCGGATGGGAATTGCGCCCAACACGGTGGGACCGGCCCAAAATCTGGTGGTTACCGGCGGGCCGGGCCCGCAGTTGCAGGCGGGCATCAGCAACAACGTGACGGCGCCGACATACCAGTGGCAGCTCAACGGGGTGATTATTACCGGAGCCACCAACGCGACTTATTCGCTGGCTGCCTTCAATTACAATCAGGTGGGCAGTTACAGCGTGATGGTCAGCAACCTGATCGGCCAGGTTGTCAATGCCATCGCCACCGTCAGTGCCCAGACTCCCTTAAGATTGACACTGGATACTTCCTTCAGTCCGGCCAGTTTTCGAGTGACCGGCAGCGCGACCCAAGCGATGGTCTTGCAGTTGAGCACCAACCTTTCGCTTTGGACGCCACTCTACACCAACCCCACCCCACTGCTGCCAATCAGCTATCTGGATACCAACTCTCCGGTGCGCACCAAGGGTTTCTACCGCCTCAAATCCTGGCCATAATGAACTCGCTTTAGTTCCAATGTCGCGCCAGAGCAACGACCAGATCGATATTTGGTGCAAACTCGTTAAGCCCGTGTCTGTCGCTGTGCTCTTATCGCGGAACTGGGGGCTGGGGGCGAAATCGAACGTTAATTTTTGCTCATCCTGTGCCTTCAAATCTCCATACAACTCAAGCGTCTGTGTCCGTTCCCCAGTGCCACTTTGACAGCATTTACCTCAGAAGTTGTTGGTGCTTCAGTTTAGATCCACGTTGCCGCAAAGGTGGACCTCGATGCCGAGCGCGGCCAGCATGGAAGCCTTGATCCGGCAGGCCCGGTGCGCCTGTTTCGTGTTGGGGGTATAAACGATCTGTATGTGGTTTGCTTTGTGGCGCGCCATCATCTGGTCACGGCTGATTCCGTCAAAAACGGCGTGCGCAATGGGCCACTGCGGCGTGGTTTCGCGCCAGCGGCGCTGGGTTTCCTTTTCGGGAAGTTTGACTACTTCCAACACACCGAGGTCGCAGTGGAGTTTGCCGTCCATGACGAAGATACGGCTCCAGACGCAATGACCCGGCTTCGAAATGCCTTTAATGGTGCCGCCGCCGAGGCGAAAGTACATCGGCGGTTGGCGTTCGCTGGCAGCGCCTCGGAATCCGCCAATCAAGTGCGCGGGAGGAACCGCGCCGGAAATGAGCAGAACCCAGACATAAGCATCTGTGCCGTTGTTTTTGTAAGGCTGACCCCAGCGCAGATCATGCAACGTGTTTTCAGGGGCAAACCCCAGTTCACGCCAAAGCCGGTAGGTCACCAGGCCGTCGAGTCCGGCGCATTCATCCACCTCATTAAAATGCGGCACCGCCTCGCCCGGAAACAAAACGCGGCCGGAATTCGGGACATTTCACCGGCGGGCGATCGGTGTTGTTGAGCAATCCTTCGGCGAGATCGCTGGCCGGTGCAAGATCTTTGAGCCCTTGCTGGTACTGGATGCCAATGGCCGCACAGCCAAATTCCGCCGCGAGACGGACTGCCGCGATGTACATTTTACATTGCTGGAGGGTTTGGACCCGGGTCAGGTCCGTCTCCTCGCAGGCGCCCCATTGAAATTCCATGCCTCGCTTTAACAACCAATCGAGAACATCCAGGGCTTCCTCGTCGCTCACCTGTTGCATCGCGGCATAGAGAGTGGACTGGCTGAGCCGCTCTTTGAATACCCCGGTTGAGGAAAGCAAATCGTCGGGGATGATGGCGTTGAACATTCCCATGCAACCCTCGTCAAAAGCGCCCAGGATCCATTTGTGCTGCTGGAATTGGCGGGCGAGGCGTTTGCCGAGGCGTTCGTCCGCCACCGGCAATTTGAGCAGGCGCAAATCCTGGACGTGGCTTTGGTCGTGAGTGACCACGCCCTCGGCGAGCCATTGACGGAGACCGTTGCGGAAGAAAGCATCGGTAAAATTCTCGCTCCAGAGCGTGCTGTAGCGGATGCCGGCCTTGGTGAGCGACCCGTTCAGGTTGAGCATGCCGACCAGGCCAGGCCAGGTGCCGCTCCAGTTGGCCACCGTCAGCACGGGGCCGCGATGGGTCCAGAGACCGGCCAGGACATGGTGGCTGTATTGCCACACCGATTCGGCCACGATTACGGGGGCGTTCGGATCCATGCAGCGAAAGACTTCAATCCCCATCTTCTGGGAATCAATAAACCCGTGCTGTTTCTCTTTGTCGCAGGGGTGGGCACGGACGACGGTCCAGCCTTCAGCCTTCAGGGCGCGGGAGAGTGCAGTTTCCATCTTCGCCTGTTCAGGCCAGCATTGTTGGTTGGCCGAGAGGCGCAAATCGCCGCTGGCGACGAGGTAAGTTTGCCCGGGTTTCAAGGTCGGTGGCGATTTCATATAGCCTTGAGAAGAATATTTTAGTCTGATTCCTGCACGGCCTCGAACCGCAATGCTTTATTCAAATAACCGGTTGTCAATTTTGATACCAATACGCCACCGACGCGATGTCAGGATCCAAACGCTCATAACCCACACCCGATTTCCACCCCAGTGCCTGAATCGTCACTTTAAGGTTTTTCTGAAAGTAGATCGGGTCAGTGATATGCCAGCGGTAAAGTCCGAAGCATTGTTCCGGCTGGTAAATTTCATCAGGCGGAATTACCTGGGCCAGGCCCGTGTAGGGCGTGGAGAAGGTCAAATATTTGTGGGTCTCATGACTCTCGAAATCGTAGGAACCGCAAAAGTAATCTTCCGTACCGGTGCCGCAAATGGTCGGGAACTTCGTGTCGCCATCTAGGTAGAACTTAATCTCGCCTTCGCCCCACCAGCCGGAGCCATGCACTTTAACCGCCAGATAAGTGCCCACGTATTGTCCCTGGCCCTGAACGCCGTCGAGGATGGTGTAAAGACCCTTGGTCTGGAGTGGTGTTTCCGAGCGAAAACGGGCGTGGAAATAGCCGGCGTCTTTGGGCACTTTCGCCAACGTATAGTCTACCTGGTAATAAAGCAGCATGTCCTTGTCGTCGGTGTTCTCCATCGTGATCCGCGCCTTTTTGCGGAACGGCATGGGCCAGTAACAGTTGAACGCACTCCCCGGATTCACGCAAACCGCCAGCGAGCTGATCTGACAATACGTTCCCCAACCGCAGGCAAAGAAATCGCCCACCGGAGACTCGACCGACGCGTTGGTTTCACCATCCCAATAGCAGCGGAGAATGGTATGGCGCCAGTTGCCCGTCGGCGTCATCCAAATGTGATTGATGCAGCCCGGTCCCTGGATGTCGGCCAGGGTGAAGGTCGTTCCGGCCTTGATGACGACGGAGGGTGAGATTTTCCAGCCCTGGCCCAGCTCACGGGCCGCTTGTTGTCCAGTGCCCTGGGTCGCCATCCCGCCTTTACCTTTTTCACCGGTGAAATTCTCCGGGCTGATGGAACGGGACAAAGCTTTGGAAGTGCGACAAAGATTCGCCAGAAGGCCGCCCGATGGATCCGGAGGGTCTGCTGCGCAGACCGCCGATACGGTTGTAATTAAAGAAAAAGAAACCAAGAGCAAGTGCAGTGACGATTTCATAGTTACCTGTGGTAACGGTATTTCTGCCATTTTCTGCCGGAAAGAAGGCGGTTGTCATTGAGGAATCGCGTTTTTCTGTTGAGATTTTGCGATCCGGTTAAAATCGGCGACCACTCCGCGACCGCCGGGGTTGTTCCGGCAGTTACGAGCGCGCAGGCGCAGCCAGGTCAGCAGCGCAACGGAATCCAATCGTGCTGCACCGATCCAGCCCTGGCCACGTCAGGATGAACTTCGTGGCGAAGTTGGCCGGACGCGGGCCACCATCTACATACCAATTCGATCCCTGGGCATTAAAGAAGGCGCCGCCCCGGATAATACAGAACCGGGTCCGGCCATCGTTGCGTTCGCTTTCCGTCCACTCCCAGACATTGCCGCACATATCATAACAGCCGAAAGGCGATCGCCCGGACGGGAACGCTTTTACCGGGGTCGTCGAGCCCGTTGTTCCGTCGTTGCATCGTCCCGTTTCCCAATGTCCGCCCCAGGGATATTTCCGGCCGTCAAGGCCCTGGGCTGCGTATTGCCATTCGTCCTCGGTCGGGAGCCGTTTGCCGGCCCAACTCGCGAAAGCCCGGGCGTCGTCGAGATCCACGTAAACCACCGGATGATCTTCCCGGCCGGATGGCGGCCGACCGTCAGGCCAATGCTTCAGGAAATTTTCCGGATGCCTCGGCCGGTACCGGCTCGCCGCCAGGAACCCGGCAAACTGCGCGTTGGTCACGAGCGTCTCATCCATCGCAAATTGCGGAAAGGAAACATTCCGGGAAAATCGCCGCGTTTGAAAATTATAAACGTCTCCGCCCGGCGGAGTGGAATCGTAGAAACCGCATTCCCGCACGCGCATTTCGATGTTCAATTCCACCGTCGCAGCGGCAATCTCCAACATGCCGGCCGGCAGACGTAAATGAGCCTGGCCGGGTCTGACTGAAATGAGTTCTGTGGATACTCTCGGTATTGTGGTACTGAAATTCTTCCTGGCGTCCAAACGCGCCTGCCGCCGCAGAAATGATTCAAAACCAGTTCCCAGCTCCCGGGTCGGACCGGACAGAAAACAGCCGATGCCGCGGGCTGGAATCGCGCCGAACAGCAAGATGTCATTACCCATGTTCTTCGTCCGGATTTCCTCGCCGGCGACCAGATCAAAGTAACGGTGTTCCGGCGCCGCTGGCACCTGGAGCAATGTTCCCTCGATGGTTTTCCTCGTTCGATTGACCAGGGTCCAAAGCCGCAGGTCTTCGTCCTCCCAAAGAGAGGCGAACACTCCGCTCTGCAAAACCGGCACCAAGGGTGTCCAAAGTTCGCCGCTAAACAAGGCGGCGAACCGGCGTTGGATCGGCAGCATGGCGCGGAGGATTGAGCGATTGCGCTGGTTCCAGGGCACCAGGGACCCAAACACATTTTCCCAGACCAACATGCCACTTCCATTCATCCAGGCCGAGTGGAGTTCGCCCGTATGATCATGGTCCCAACGCCGGATTTGGTGTTGCATGTGTCGCCGCTCGATCCATTTGTTCCGCAGCACCCCCGGTACGGAACTGTCGTCGAACCATTGCGCCCACGAAGCAAGATATGCTGCCAGCGCTTGCACTGGCAGGGCCATTTCGCCTTCCAGAATCACACCCGGCCGCGCGGCATCGAGCTTGGCGCGAAAATCGGCGCCACCCTGGTCCAGGGTGTCCAGAAAAATCCCGTCCGCCTCCAGCGCGCGAACCATCCCGACCAGCGCGTCAATGTCCGTTTCGGGTTCCCGCCGGGTACCCGTGTCCCACGGGTTATAATCAATGTAAACCCTGACACCGCGGCGATGACACCGGCGCACAACGCGTCGCAATTCGCGCAAGCCGCCGGGCAAATCACGGTAAAAATCGAATTGGTTGCGCTCATCTACCCCGATGCGAGGGTACGCCTGCCACAACACGATACTGTCATAGCCACCAAATTCCCGTTCTCCTTCACTCAGGAAATCGTCCACCGTATAACGTCCGGATTTACGGTCGTAAAACTGCGCATCCCAGACCATGACAAAACCGCAGGAATAATTTGAAGCCAACCACCTTAAATCAGGTCGTCGGTAGAGAACGTCATTATATTTCAGTTCGGCTCGGATTTGCTCGCGCCAGCGGGACAGGGCATCCCGGAATGCGGGCCACTGCGCGGGATCATCGGGAGCGGGAATAATGTCCAGGGAAGGATCAAATCGGAACGGCGCCAAAATCTGGGCGGCTTGAGCCGGCCAGATTCCCAAGGCCAGCAAAGTGGTTGCCGTGGTTTGAAGAAATTGACGGCGGTTTGTTTTCATCGGTTCCACTGCCGCATTCCATCCCCGTATTTAGAATTCGGTTGTTACTCGATGGGGCTGCTCACGTCCCCGGCGCTCCCAAATTGGATCGAAACACTGCCCGAATGTTTGTGTTTTATGCGAACCACAAATCCACCACCGGCGTTCGGTTCCGAGGTGTAGCCTTCGGTGTGTCCCCAGAGGTGATTGACACGGCGCAACAATTTGTGGCCAGCCTGGATAACCAGCGGCGCCTCACGCAACTTCAGCACTTCGCAGGATTTGTCATCAAACGTCAGGTAATCAATCCGGTCATTGCCATAATGAACGGTGCGCACGACCGAAGTTGACCCCAACAAATGCGACTCTTTTGGCGGCGCCCATTCGGGCACACAGGCCAGGCCTCGTTGAAACTGGCGCAGGTAATCGCCATAACCATCCGAAAACCAGCAACTGGTGGCTGGCTCCGTACCGCCTCCCATCACCAGCCCGTCTTCACGCGACGCATAGGTTGCCCAGTTAAAGGAACGAAACGCCCGTTCCTGGTAGTCGCGATCGCCCGTGACCTCGTAGCAAAGCGCACAAACCGAGGCGTAACGAGCGGTGTGGCTGGCCATTTTATCCATGTCGTTGACCTGCTCGGAGAGCACTCTCGCTCCCCATTGCAGCCCTTTTTCGTGAAGTCCTGCCATCGTCCTCGAATCCCTGGCAAAAAAACGGGTGACCCAATCAAGAATCTGCTCCGCGTGCGTGAGCGCTTGCGGGTCCAGTTCGGGGTGCTGGAGCAGATAACGAGCGGTTTCCAGAGCCGAATATTGATTCCGGTTGACGCGATAATTGTTATAGATCTGCACGTCCTCGAAATACTGCGTCCAAATCTGATTTTCTACGGGGTACTTCATCAGCCATCTCCAGGCTGCTTTTCTGGCGCGGTCATAGGCTTTTTGATCGCCCTGCCGGAGCCGGAGCAGTTCGTCAAAGAGGCGAATGGGACCAATCGCGTTGGCGGTGTATTCCTCGCGAATGTGCGTGCCGGTCCGGGCATCGACACGAAACGGCCATGGCGAATGGGACTCGTCTCCCGGCCGGACATGTACCGCCAAAGCATCCGCGCAGTGAATGGCTGCCTGGAGATATTTCTTGTCCAGCGAAAATTCGTAATATTGGAGGTAGGCGCACCCGAGTTCGCCAACCTTGTCCGGTTCCAGGCATCCCACCCCATCGCCGCGCCCGCAGGGTTTATGACCGTCACAATAAATTGTGTCCGTGCCGCCGCGATAAATGGGATTGCCCGCATCTGAGCTGGCATAGGGAACCTGGGCCCAGGAGTCAGTCACGCTGGTGGTGCCGTTCGCCAACATGTGGTCCAGCATTTCCCGGACCCGATCCATCACGACCTCATCTCCGCTATAAGCATAGTAGAGGATGGCCGAGTCAGTAAGCATGGCGAACAACCCTGCCGGATTGTGCGCCCAGGGGCGGCCCTCAAAGAAAGGTTTCGAGGGATCATTCGGACCGTTGAATTCCGGATAGGTAAAATAGGTCCGATAGCCATCGGGCTGGACCGGAATGCTTTCGAACATGGCCCAATCCGTCCGCAGGATTTGGTCATAAGGAGCGTCGGAATCAACCCAGCTCAGGAGTTTTCCTTGATCGTCCAGTCGGACCCGGTGGCTGAAAAGTTGGTCCGCCAGCGACATATTTGTGCTCAGGAACCAAGCCAGGATCCCACTCATGGCGCAGGTTTTGAAACGACTGTATCGCCGAAATTTACGATACTGGTTGTAAACCAGCGGTATCATATTCATGGGTTCGTCTGCTTTTGCCCGCATTACCAGTCGAGTTTTATAAAACCCATCCTAGGTAAAAAGGCTGGATCATGTCATTGAGGATTCGCGTTTCTCTTATTAAGATATTGCAGCCAGCTCCCCGAACCCGGACCCCGGCCCCAAAATCACGGCGCGCTGATCCGGTAAAACCGCTCCGGCCAGTTGGTGGCAGCCGTGTCAAAAAACTCATATTGGCCCGGGCCGAACTCGGCCGACGTTCCCATTAATTGCCATTGCGTCAGGTTCGTTGAACTCCACACACTGTACGTCGCGTTGGAAGAACCGCCGAAGTTCAACGCAAACGATCTGCTCCCATTTGTCTCAGTCATCCAGAAATAATTCGTTAACTGCGGCACCAGCGGCAGATTGATGGTCACCATCACCTGAGCCGGTGTAGACCCGCTGAATCCATCGTTCGCGGTGAAATCAAACACCGCATACGGATTGCCGGTACCGTTGGTTCCTGGCGCAAAAATCAGCCGCCCGCCCGCATCGCTCACCAGCGTGTTGGAAGCGTTGATCACACTCCCGCGCAGGCCGGCGGAATACTGGTAAAGTGTCCCGGCTGCCGGCAGGGTGCTGACATAATAACTCAGTGGATTCCCGTCCGGGTCCGAGCCGGAGAGGGTCATGGCCACATCATGATTCACATAACCCGCCGCCGTTTGGGCGTTGGCCTGGAGTGTCTGGTTGCGCGGCAGCAGGGTGTAAATGGAATAGGTGAATTCATTCCAATCATTGCTCGACGACAGGAACTGGACCTTGATCTGAGTCGAACTCTTACCGCTGGTGAAGGAAGCCGGTATCATGAAATCCTGGTCCCGCCAATTGTGTATGTCTTCATACCCGCCCTGGTACCAGACGCCCACGAGCGCGCCGTCCGCATAGACATTGGCCGTCTGGTTCGCAACGCCCTGGTCGAATCGCCGCCGGAGAATGGCGCCCGCGTTTGCCGGCTGAAGACTCATCGTAAACTGGCTGAAACCCCGGTGTGCCCGCCCGTCATCCGTGATGTTCACATTGTCAGAGTTACCGTCGTACGAATAGGTGCGCGAACCGTTCCAGGTTTGCGTGTTGATGGAATAGGCATGGGCCGTTTCGCTCGCCGTTTTGTCCACATCCAACTGGTCGGTCAGGACCGCCCGGGCCACCGGCTGGCAGTAATAATACGCCAGCGTCCAGACATTTTCCGAAACCACGTCCCCCGACCCATGCTCGATCCCCACGCGGATGTGCCGGCGGAAGGGTACCGCGTCCTGCATAAACAACCGATAGGCTGCCGTCCGGTCAAAATTGGTGTCCGCCACATGGGCCGTGTTGCCGTGGGTGGGTTGCGTGAACAATCCATGGTCGAAATACCAGCCGCCATTGTAAAAATCCTCGGTCCCCGTTCCATAAATTGCCGGGCTCTCGTTGTCATCCACGTAAATCCGCTCGTCCCCCTCCAGGTAGCTGCGGTCCGTGGGGCCCATCATGGATTCCACCACTCCCACGAGATGCCCCGTGCCGACCGCGTCCAGCATCAAAATGTCCGCCCCGTTGGTGGTCGGCGTTTCGCTGCGAAACTGCGTCTTGAAGTACCCCACGTTCGTGAATGAATCCGTGAATGGTTTGTGCCGGATTTCAAAATAAATGTTGGTCGTGACCGCGGATCGCTGGCTGATCAACTGCACCAGTGCCCGGCTGGCGAACGGCATCGGGAAATACACATACAGGTTGTTGCTGGCATCCATCCCCACCGGCAGACCCCGCGTGGCGTACGGCGCAAATTGCCCCATTGCAAAAAACGAGCCGATGGGCGCATAGACGCTGGGATTGGTCTCATTGTCAAAGGACACCGCCAGCCACAAATTCGTAAGCAGGTCCAAAGTGTTGGTGGACGGCGCAGCCGGTGGATATTGAAACGTCTGTGTGCCGGACCAGGTTTGTGAACTGATAACGTAACTGTGGCCGCTTTCCGAGGCGGTATTTCCCACGTTCAATGAATCGGTCAGCACGTTCGTCCCGCCGACGGTGGAGTAAATCCAATAATAAAATTCGTTCCAGTCCAGCGACGAACTCACAAATGCCACCTTGACCGTGATCGAGCTCTTGCCGGCGGTGAAGCTTGAGGGAATGCTGAAACTGTCGTCGCGCCATCGGTAGCTGCCGTCCCCGCCCGCGTCGAACCATTGCCCCACCAGTGCGCCGTCCACAAAAACATTGGCCTTCTGGTTGGCGATCCCGTAATCCAGTCTCCGGACCAGCGTGGCCCCGGTGTTGCTGGAATTCAGGCTCATTGCGAACTGGCTGAAGTTCGTATCCGCCCGGCCGTTATCAGTGACTGTCTGTGGAAGCGACGGTCCGATTCCGGTAATGCGCAGCTTGATCGCGGAAATCGAGCGCGGCCCGGGGACATCCAGTAGCGTTTGCGCCGCCCCCGCCGCCAGATCAACGGTGTTGGACACCACCGTGTTGCCAGCATCGCTTTTCGGATCCAATCCCGCGTTGTTCCACAAATTGCGCACCGTGCTGGAATCTTCCGCGCCGGTCCAGGTGGTGACGGAAGTGTCCGGCGAATAAACGTGGTAACCGATGTTATAATAAAAAGTGGTGCTCGTCCCGTTGGACACGATCTTGATCGATTTTTTGAACGGCAAAGGCAGGTAGCAAAAATAACCCCCGCTGGATACCGCTTCGTTGCCGACCAGCGGCGACAAAAACGGTGCATTCGTCCCGCTGAACAGATCATTGAGCAGCATATTGATCCGTGGGGTGGTCTCGCCGTCGAAATAAATCTGGATGTCGTCCACCGCCGGGTCAAATCCCGTGAACCACATCCGGTAAACCGTCCCCGGCCCCTGAAGATCCAACAGCACCTTGTTGGTCCCACTGATGTACAAAAAATTACCGGCGTCAGCGTTGCCTCCCGACCGGTCAAAGCTCGACTGCCCGCCCGCCATCGTATCCAGTTTCAAATACGGCAACCGCTCAAATTGGGCCATGGCATCCAGTCCATAGGGCTCGCCGGCGGCGGCATCGGCGTTTGCTGCTGCAAACTTGAGTGCCGCCGTAATCAGCAACAGCCATGTCAGCGAGTTGGGGCTCATGCTACCTATTGCAACGCTACTCCACCCTGAGCCACGCTGTCTTTGTCAAACAAGCGTGTACCGAGCATGATGTCTTTTGGGACTGTTTCGCTGTGCAAAATTTTCAATGCCGTGTCAATCGCCTCGGCGCCGCCGGTCGGATATTGAAACGTGGCGTCCAAAATCCCCTGGCGGACGTACGCGACGCCTTCCTGCGGCAATGCGTCAATACCAACAAATTTCATCTGCTTCTCGCGACCGGCGGCTTTGGCGGCCAGATACGCGCCATGAGCACCATCGTCGTTATGCGCAAAAACGCAATCTATCTTGTCGAAGCGTGCCAGCGCGGATTCCATTTCCTGGCGCGCATTAGGCTCCAGCCATTGCATGTCGGCGCGGAAAATGACCTGGAGGTCCGAGCCGGCAATACCTTCAAGAAAACCGCTGTGCCGGTCCTGGCCCGGGGTGGAGGTTTGCAGGCCCATCAGCTCCACCACATTGCCTTTACCACCGAGCGCCTTGACGATCCATTCGCCGGCAGCCTTGCCGATCTTTTTATTGTCAGCGCCGATAAAGCAGGTGTAGTTGGTACCCAACAGACGGCGGTCCAGCACGATGACGGGAATGCCGGCGGCCGTCGCGTGGGCGACCGGCTCAGTCAACGGTTGCGCTTCCTTGGGGCTGATAATGAGAACGTCCACTTTGGCGCTGACAAATTCCTCAACCTGCGCGCGCTGTTGAAGTGTATCGTTCTGGGCATCTTTAAAAATCACCTTGAGCTCGGGATGCCTGGCAGCAGCAGCGGCAATGTCGGCGTTCATTTGCACGCGCCACGGCTCGCCGAGATTGCACTGCGACATGCCGACGACAAATTGCTTTTGGGTTGGAGAAGAATTGGGCGCGGCGGCCTCGTTTGATTTACTACAGCCGGCAAAAAGAAGTACGGCTGTAACGACACCCAACCACCAACTTCCCGCATCGAACATCCAATGTCGTACCCGACGGGCGCGGAAGTTTTGTTGAAGGTTGAAGGTTGGATGTTGAAGGTTGGATGTTTTCATAAGGCTGTTCAGTTTCAGGTTCGTTTGCGGCGTTGGGTCAATACGGCGGCGACGATGATGATACCGGTCAGCACCAAGCGGCCGGCTTCAGGAACTGCGTTGATGCTCAGAATCTTATCCAAATAACCAATGGTCAAAACGCCCAGCAGCGTCAAACCGATTCCGCCGCGGCCACCCATCAGACTGGTTCCACCAATGACCACCATCGCAATGGCCATCAATTCATAGCCCATTCCCGCTTCCGGATCCCCTTGTTGTTCCTGGGCCGCCTGACAAATCCCCGCCACGGCGGCGAACATGCCCGAGGCAACATAGGCCAGTGTCTTGGCCGCCACAACCGGAACACCTGAAAGGCGCGAAGCTTCCTCATTGCCGCCAATCGCATAGAGATAACGGCCCCAGCGATGTTTGGACATCAATACCCAAGCCACCGCGACGCAGGCGGCAAAAATGAGCGTCACCACAGACAGGTTTCCGCCCAGGATACGATGGTCCACCAGACGGAAGAAGCGAGGCACGTCCACATAGCGGAAGGTCCCGTCGGAATTCATGATAGCGGTGGAAACTTTCATTCCGCCAGAGGCGTATTTGGCCAGGCCGCGCGCCAGCACCATCATGGACAACGTGGCAATGAATGGTTGAACACCCAGCCGGGCGGTGACGAAACCGGAAACGCCGCCGCAGCAACCGCCGATGATGAGGCAGGCGGGCACCACGCACCAGCCGGACCAGTTCCAGTGGATGGCCATTTGGGCGCAGCAAACCGCCACCAGCGCCAGCATACTGCCCACCGCCAGGTCGATGCCTCCGGAAATAATCACCAGCGTCATGCCACAGGCTAGAATTCCATAAACCGAGGCCTGCCGCAGTGTGTCCCGATGAGTGCCAATTTTGAAAAAGGCGCCGTCGGCGTTGAAAATGGCGCCGATGATCACGACCAGCAGCAAAGCCAGAAACGCGCGGCCCGCCGGACTGGCCAGCATTGGCCCCAGGCGATGAACGATTTGGACTTTGGAATTTTTGGCCATCAGTTTTGAGATTCGGCCACAGGCTCAGCCGGCTTTGAACCCATGGCGGCCATCAACACCGTTTCCGGTGTGGCTTGCGCCCGCGACAATTCGGCTGCGACCCGACCGCGATGCAGAACCACAATCCGATCGCTCAGCGTCAGTAATTCCGGAAGTTCAGAAGTAATCAGCAATATCGCGATGCCCTGGGCCGTCCATTGGTCCATTAATTGGTAGATTTCCCGTTTGGCGCCGATGTCAACCCCGCGGGTCGGCTCATCCAGGAGAAGTACTTTGGGACGGATTTGCAGCCATTTCGCAAGGGCTACCTTCTGTTGGTTGCCGCCAGAAAGGGCGTTGACTTCCAGATCCAACGAAGCTGCCCGCAGTTGCATGGGCGAAACAGTTTGCAGTGCGGCGGTGTATTCACAGGCGGGTTGCCGCCAGCCGCCGGGCGAAAGTTCACGCACCGCGGCCAATGTGACATTGGCAACGATGGACAACGACAAAACCAGTCCGGTGGCCTTGCGGTCGTTGGTCAGCAGCGCAACACCGGATTCGATGGCTTGCCGGGGTGAGGCGAAATGCCGCTCCGTGCCTTCCAATAACATTCGACCCCGCGTTGCCAATCCGCAGCCGCCGAAGATACCGAGGAAAAGCTCGCTCGCTCCCGAACCTTGCAACCCGCCGATGCCGAGAATTTCACCGGCTCGAACGGACAGCGACACATCCTGGACCGCCGGTTTCAGGCTATTTGGAAAAACGCCGAAGTTTTCCAAACGCAAGCTTTCCGCGCCGGGATGCGGCGTATGCCGGGGAAATTGTTCGCCCATTTCGCGGCCTACCATCCATTGAATCAACTTCGCCGTCGGCAATTCCGCGGCTGGTGCAGTGCCAATCCACTGGCCGTCGCGCAAGACCGTGATGCGGTCGGCAATCCGCTCGATCTCTTCCATTTTGTGGGTGATATAAACGATGCCGCAACCTTTCTGCTTCAGTTCCCGAATAAGAAAGAAAAGTTTTTCAACCTCCGGCGCATTCAACGCGCTGGTTGGCTCGTCCATGACAATGACCTTCGCATTTTGACTGAGGGCCTTGGCAATTTCGATGAGTTGCTGAACGGCGATGGGAAACTGTTCCACCGGCCGGCGCACGTCAAGGTCCAGACCCAGTTGGCGCACCCAATGTCCGGTTTGTTTCCGTTGCTCGGCGTCCCACACCAAACCGGCCCGGGTCGGCGCACGGCCCAGAAAAATGTTGTCGGCCACGCTCAGGGAGCCAATCAGCGACAACTCCTGATGAATGACGGCGATGCCGAGGGCCTTGGCCTCCCATGGCGTTTGCGGTCGGACTTCCCGGCCGCCGATTTCTATCCGGCCTACAAATTCCGTGTGAATCCCAGCCAGAATCCTGATCAACGTGCTTTTGCCGGCCCCGTTTTCGCCGACCAATACGTGAACTTCACCGCTGCGAACTTCAAGTTGTGCGTCCTTTAAAACCGTCACATTGCCAAAGCGCTTGGTGATGCCGCACATGCGAACCAAGGTGGCCGCCCGGGTTTCGGTTCTTGATTCAGAGTCGTTCATGAAACTGGAACAGACTTTCAGCGGCAATAAAGGGGCCATCCATTACAGTGGTAAGACTTTCGTGATAAAAATCTGTTTTCAGTTTATTCACCATGTGAAACAAGCGCCAGCCGCAACCAAGGTTTGTTTCTCTTTTGCCGTAGTTCGGAATGATTGTCATTGAGAATTCGCGTTTTTTCCATTAAACTTTTGCGAAATGGCAGAATTGTCGTAAATACCCTTATTTTTGAGAAAAACGCCCGAAGAAATGACCGCCAGCTTGTAAAATGTTAACGGCTTTTCCCGGAATTTATTAAGATTCTGGTCACCAAAGCGTGCATTTTCCAAGCGCGGCGGCGTACGGGATTGGCGACACATATTCAACTAAACTGTTTGCCGCATGAAGCTTCTTCGTGAACGAATTTTCCGCAAGCGTGGGCGGCGCGTGGCGTTACTCATCGAATCATCGCGGGCTTATGGCCGGGGGTTGTTTCTCGGCATCGCCAAATTTGTGCGTGAGCATCACGAATGGTCCGTGCAAAGCGAGGAATGGAAGTGGACCGACTCTTTTCCGGTCTGGCTCAAGAATTGGGACGGGGACGGCGTCATTGCCCGGGTGGAAACGACGGAAATGGCCGCGTTTATCAAACGACTCAAAGTGCCGGCGGTGGATTTGCGTGGTTCGGTCAGCGGTTTTGGTTTCCCCTTGATTGACACCGACGACCAAAAGGTGGCGTATCTGGCGGCCGAACATCTCATCAACCGGGGGTTTCGACATTACGCGTTCTGTGGATTCCTCGGGGCGAATTATTCCGACAAGCGTTCGCGCTGGTTCCAGGAGCGGCTGGCCCAGTCCGGGTTCCAGTGTCACGTTTATCATCCGCCGACGCGGACGATGGCGGCGCAAACCATCGAATACGAAAAAAAAGGGTTGCTCTTTCAGGAAGACCTCGGCCGCTGGCTGGTTTCACTGCCCAAACCCATAGGAGTCATGGCGTGCAATGACATCCGCGGCCAGCACGTCCTGAATCTTTGCCGCCAGCTGGGCCTGGCGGTGCCCGAAGAAATGGCGGTCATTGGCATGGACAACGACGAGATTCTTTGTGAGTTGTCTGACCCGCCCCTGAGCAGCGTGGTGCCTGATACGTTCCGGATCGGATATGATGCGGCGGTTTTGCTCGAACGGATGATGGCGGGCTGCAAGCCCCCCGCCAAACCCATCCACATCCCTCCGCGTGGAATTGTCACCCGCCGTTCCACCGAGGTGCTGGCTTTGGACGACCGCCAGTTGGCTGTCGGATTGCGTTTCATTCGGGATCACGCCTTTGATCCCATCACCATCAATGAGGTGGCCAAGGTGACGGGTATGTGCCGGCGCGTCTTTGAACGGCGATTCGCGGCACAGATCGGACGGTCGCCAAAAGCTGAGGTACTGCGGTTGCGACTCGAGCGGGTCAAACAACTGCTGACCGATACCGATTGGAATCTGGCTCAGATTGCCGAGAGGACAGGCTTCAACTACGCCGAGTATCTGCACACAGTCTTCACGCAGAAAATGGGAATCACGCCGGGAGAATTTCGCAAGCAGGCGGAATTATCCTCAAGAGGCCGGTTTCGCCTGGCGTAAATGAATCATTTGTGCTTTTGCAGAGTACGCAAGTCAACGCTCGGGGGCCTGATATAAGCCGAGACGCGCTCCACCAGCGCATCAAACCCCAGAAAATATCCCGCTGACTTGGGCGACTTCCCCACGCATTCGAATCGCAAAGTATGCGTTCCCGCCGTCAGCTTCTGTATCCCCAGTTTCTCCGCGGTGGGAGCAATTTCCGGGTCGTAAAGGTCCAGCAGCGCAATTTGTTCGCCGTCGAGTAGCACGCGATAAGTCCCGTAGTCGTATGAATGCACCATTTTGGCCGTCAATTCAACGCTCTGATTGGTTGGGCTATCGAACGGGACTTCCACCCACCCTTTGTCATTGTGAGGGTGAAACCAGAGTTGTTTGCCATCGGTGACTCCATCCAAAGGCTGCACTTCAATCGGGTCATCGGAATGTTTCGCCGTGGCCACGGCGGTATAACCTTTAAGGATAATCCGATCACGAAATGGCAATCGCTCCGGCCCGGGCGGCAATGGCGGATAAGGTTTGTGCGGTCCGACTTGATACCAGAAAGCAACGCTGGACATCAGGTCATCGCGCTCGATGTAACCGGTTTCCTTGCCGTCGGGAAATTTCTGGTAACCTCGATGTTGGATTTCCATGCGCAGCGATTTCTTGAATGTAACCGGGTCGGGAATGTGCCAGCGATAAGCGCTGCCTCGATCACCGGTATCATAACCCTCCCAGAGCGGTGTGCCATAGAACGGACCGGACTGTTCGCGGAAACCCCAGCCATCGCAAAAATAGTCCTCTGTTCCAGTTCCGCGCAAGCTGGGTTCTTTTTCGCCGTCAATGAAAAAGTAATCGTTTCCCTCGCCAAACCAGCCCGGAGAAGTCAGATAAACGCTCAATACCGTACCCACGTACTGTCCGCGGCCGTTGATATCGGCAATCAAATAATTCCGGCCCATCACGCAGGGAAATTCCTGCCGATACATCGCGTGGAAGCAGGCGCTGTCATCCGGTAATGACGTCAATTTCTGCCAGTCGATGTAATAGTAAAATGCGTCGCACGGTTTCTTGCCGTCATTGGTAACGACAATCCGGGCCGATTTTCGGAACGGCATCGGCCAATAACAATTGCGGCCACGGCCATCGGAACTCACGCGGACGGGCAGCGAGGTGAACGGCTTGTCAACGCCCATGCCCATGCCAAAGAAATCGCCAATCGGACATTCGACACTGGCATTGGTCTCGCCGTCCCAATAGATGCGCAATGTGAGCAACCGGGAATAATTCGGCTCCTGATCTGCAATCGTGCACCAGAAATGGACGATTTCGCCAGGGCCTTTGAGTTCCGCCAACGTCAAACTGCCACCCGCTCTGATCCATCGGCAATCCCCGTTTCCATTGCGCCAGTTGGGGTCGGTGGACGACGCGCGCATGGTTTTGAAATCTTTCAGTTTTTCGAGGCCGGACAATGGATTGCCGGGGTCAAGCTGTGCGAAAACCGTGCTGCCAGATAACGCCAGGAGAATAATGAATGAATATATTCGATTCATGTGATTGCCGGTTGTTGGTTTAAAAATATAAATGGTCAGCGCGTGGACCTTTGCAACGGGTCCCAAAATTTGCAATTGGTGAGTGCTTGAACGGTTGCGGTCGCCGGGTCCACGGGTGGATTGATATTAGCGTCCTTGCGCGCCTCGGCATGGGCATCGGTGAACACAACGTTTCCCATACCCAGATGCCGGAACGTCTCAACTCCTTGCAGTCCGGCGTGGGAAGAATACGGCCACCAACAATCTGAACTCCAGCAATTCAAAGAAGCTATGTTGCCGTTTGCCGGCATGCAGTCAGCAATCTCAAGCGTCATCGACGGACGGTGGATGGAACTTCGCTTGAAATCCGGTGCAGTGTCAAAATGTATTCCCCCCACCAGCAAAGTCGTGGGCCCGAACGGATGCAGGCCAAGAAAATAATTATTATATCCATAACCTACGAAATGAGGATCAAAGTTCCAGGACCAGGCCACCCCCGCGTCAATCCGCCGTCCTTTGAGGGCGGGACAATGAAAGAGATTGCTCTGTGACGAATTGTTCGCCATGGCCAGCAGGACGGTGCCCCACCAATTGGTCGTGGATATATTGACGTTGTTGTTATTAATATCCTGATTCCGGTGTGCCGGGAAGATGTCCTGGTGGCTGTCGGTGTAGATCTGCATGAAGATCCCAATCTGTCTCAGGTTATTGAGACAGGAGATTTGCTCGGCCTTGCTTCTGGCCCGTGAAAGAGCCGGCAACAGCATGGCGGCCAGAATCGCGATGATGGCGATGACCACCAACAACTCGATCAGCGTGAAAGCTGACTCGGCCGGTGAAGAGCTGATGCCGATTTTAGTTTTCATAGGCGCTGGTTTCCTGATGGACGGGCGGACTTGCGCTCCTCGCCGTTTTTGTCAGGAATGATTTCCACAGCCTGAATCATTGCCTCGTGATTCGGGGTGGATTTGAAGCGCAATTCAATAACACCATTTTGGGGCTGAACGTTTTTGAATTCGCGAGCGTACGCGTGGAATGTCCCGACTTTGTCCCGCACATTCAAATTTTTAATCACCGCTTGGCCATTGATGAATACCGTGGTCGGACGTGAAATTGTTTCCCAATTTGTTCCTTCGCGTTCGATCCACGGCGTTTCGGGCGTGTCCGCCCAATGCAAACGCACGGTATAATTGTCCGGCGCCGCGGTAAGATTCACCCAAAACTCCGGCGCATGAACTCCATATCGGTAGATTTCTTCGTCAGGAGTTCCGCCGATATACATGCTGCGGCGATCCCGCCACCAGCATCGCGCAACCGTATCCACGTCCGCTCCCACGCGGGCAACAAACTCGGTGCCGGGCCGCCAGGCGTTCCCTTTTGAGTCAATATAATCGTGCCGCCCGGTGTAACCAAAGATCAGCCGTTGCGGGCCCGCCGGGCCGCCACCGGAGCCGAAACCGGCGTCGCCGGTCGCTGCGGAAAATTGGGCGGACTCGATTCCGATTTGAGCGCCGCGCGCCAGAGGATTTTTCTCACCGCGCACGACAATTTTCAGCTCGTGCCGGCCATTGGTCAGACCACTCTTGATAAAAATCGGCTGTTCCTGTCGCGCGGCAGGATTCCAACACTCGATCAGCGTCGGCTGTTTCACCCCATCAATGAAAGCATCAGCCCAGCCACCCTCGGGGCCGACCACGCCCAGCAATCGCACTTGATTGCCGGAAAATCGGAAAGTCATGGTCGCATCCGATTGATCTGCCGATCGGAACGAGCCGTGCGGCGCACCGCTGTCTTTCATCACGGTCCACGCGCCGTTAAAGGCAAACGCGTTGTCATCGACGTTGGCAGCTTGTTGTGGATCACCATCTCCCGTGACTTGGAGGTTGCGGCAGCCATCGTGGCGCACGGTAACGATCCAATCGCCGTTGGACAATGGAGTGAGCGTGTAACCACTGGCATCCAGGGTGGGACGTTCCTTAAGCCGCCGGCCATCGGCTCGAATAGACTCAGGGCAAAAAGCCAGCCGCATGATTTCCTGCACGCCGGGCGGTGCATCAAAGGTGGTGTAGGTAATCCTGCCCTTTTCATAGAGGACTTTCTGCACGACGGACGAGGAACGGACAATATGGTTTTCCCGGTTTGGAGCAAAATCTTCAGGAAGCCACGCCATGGCTTCCATGACCTGACACAACGGCCACGGATGAGCCAGATTTGACCAGTCGATCGTGGCGACTTGATCACCAAACAGTCCGTCTTTGACGATGCCATTGGGAAGGCTGTCGTAAGTTGCCATGATCATCATGCGCCGCCCGATTTCGGCAGCCCACTGGCTGTGGGCCAGCGCGCCATAGTGGAGTAAAGTCGGGCCGGCAGTGTACTGGTTGTACGAAAGAGAAGTGCCGCAGCAAACCGACGATTCGGGAAACGCCCAGGCGCCGCTATAGACGTCACCGAACGAATCCGGAGCGGCGCAGTTGCGGTTCCAGAGCAATGAAAGCATGTTTCGCACATCGTTCCGCCAGTTGGGATAAGCCTGGGGATGTTTCAGGAAGTGATCGGCGCACATCGCCACCATGCCGCACATCATTGGATTATCCCAATCCCAATACGTTCGTCCCCACGTGTCATCAACCCACCACTCGGGCAGCATTCGTTCATTCAAAAAACGTCTTCCGGCATCTCTCGCCTTGAGGATTGCGCCATCTTTCCCGGTATAACCCATCTGAATCAGGTCATCCAAAAAATCAACAATGATGGACGTCGTGCCGGTAAGAACGTCAGACCATCCGACGACGGACGGATCCACATAACGATTCCACGGAGACGTATCCGGATGGTTAAACTGACACTTGGCGGCAAACACATCGCCCCAATGTTCCGCCATTTGAAGGTAGCGGGGATTGCCGGTGAGCTTATAGGCTCGCAGCACCTCGATGCCAACGATGGCGCAGAGGTCAAGCTGGTTCCGACCCGATGGATCGCATTTGCCGTAGGCTTTTCCCCGTGTCGGCGTGCTGATGGGAAACAGCGGCCAGTCGGCGTTTTCATCGGTCAACCCGTAATCTAAAATGTAATCCACCGTGCGGGGGATATAGACGAACGCAATCGGATCGCCGCTGTATTGGTAGTAAGCCGTAAGGCCTTTGATAATGCTCCAGGCGCGTTGGGCCAAGTCACCGCACATCCAGTCGCTGGTTGGAGCCAATAAAATGGTGCCATCAGCCTTCGTGCTCCAGTGGGAACTATAAATAAAGTCGGGCGCCGCCATGACTGCGTTCGGCTTGTCCACCCACGGATAACGCTTATAGACGTTTACGGCTATACGCAAACGTTCGTCCAACTGGCCGTTCAACCCGTGATACCAGGGCGCAATGACCCCTTTCGAATCCAATTCGGTTGGATGGGCGTAATACGAGGGAAGATTCGTGGCCGCCCGGACATTGATGCAAACTGCAACTGCCGCGAGCAACCACCCTGTTTTTTTAAAAGGAAAGAATCGAATTCCTGTATTTCTTTGCTGACACCAATTCTGTGCAGATTGGAAACCCCTTCCACCCGTAAATTTTGTCATACATACAATCACTGTTCAAACGAGGGGGGATTTGATCACCCCCCTCGTCCTTCAAAAGACTCTATTGTCCAATCAAACGGAAGAACCGTGTTCCCGACCCGACTGGCAATGTCACTGTCTGCGCACTGCCATTTTGGGCCGGCAAGTTGGTAACGTTGGACCATGAGGACGGAGCCAGGCTTGCGGTGGATTGAAGTTGGTACGCGGCCTGCGCCGCCGGCCAATTGAGAGCAACGTTTCCCGCACTGCTGCCGATTGACAGTTGGGGCGGAGGCTGCGTTATGAAAGCGCTGAAATTACCGGCCATGACGGTTTGAATTTGGGCCTGGGACAACGCGACGTTGAACACGGCCTCATCGTCGAGCATGCCATTCCAGTTGCGATCCCCGGTTTGCGCGAGCTCAGAACCAATCACGATTCCATCCTGGAATCCGAGGTATCCGCCCAGTGGCGCGCCCGCGAGCATGGTGGCAACCCCGCCGTTGGGTCCCTGGTTTCCATTACGATAGACCGTGATATTGGTTCCATCATAAACCACCGCCCAATGGACCCATTGGTCCAGCAGCGGAGCGACACTGGAACCGATGCCCCACGCAAGCTGCCACGCACCATTGGCGCGTGCCCAGGTGTATATTTCGCCGTCGCCCACCGCTCCCGATTCAAATTGGAACGCAGTGCCATCATCAATGACCATGAACCGTCCGTAATTCGCCACAAAATCGCCCGTGCCGTCGGAATTCTCATAAGCCCAGGCGGTAATGGTCCAGGGATCGGTGGCCGTCTGGCCAATGAGCATTGTACTACTGCTGGGAATAACGACAAAGGCATGGTCGGTGCCGTTATTTGTAAAATTCAGACTGTCACCAAATCCTGCCTGCCCGGTTGTCCATGCCGGGACATTGCCATTTTCACCTGCGAGAAACCCATTGTTTCCCAAGCCCGATGAATCGGGGACATTGGTCCCGCTGCCTTGATTAAATCGCCAAAGCCCGACCAGTGGTTGAGGTCGGAATACGGAAAGTGTCACCGGCGGGTTGGTAGCGCTTCCCAGTGCGTTGCTGACCACCAACGAATAAGTCCCCGATTGGTTCAATTGAACATTCGACAGTACTAATGTCGCGTTCGTCGCCGTCGGATTGCTGCCACTCGACAACTTGGCATTGCCGTTAAAATACCATTGATATTGAAATGGCGTCTGTCCGGCCACACCGACGCTGAACGTGACGCTGGAACCTTGAAACGCCGTCTGGCTTTGTGGCTCACTGACGAAATTAACCGGGCCGCCGATGAATGAAGAAAAATTGCCCGTCATCACGGTGTCAATTTGGGTTTGCGTCAAAGCACCGGCAAATACGGCTACGTCGTCCAGCATTCCGTTCCAATTGACGCTACCGGCCTGATCCAGTTCCGAAGCGATCAAAATTGCTCCCGTGTAACCGGGGAATGCCAGCGGTGCATTTACTGCCTGGGAGGCGACACCACCGTTGGGGCCTTGGTTTCCATTGCGATAGATGGTGATGTTGGCTCCATCATAAACGACGGCCCAATGCACCCATTGATCCAGCAGCGGGGCGACACTGGAACCGACGCCCCAGGCAATCTGCCACGGGGCGTTGATCCCACTCCAGGTATACAATTCCGCGTCCCCCACCGCCCCGGATTCCAACTGGAATGCCGCTCCGTCATCGGTGGTCAATAGCCGCCCATAACTGGCGACGAAATCACCCGTGCCATCCGAATCTTCATACGCCCAGCACGTTATCGTCCAGGCATTGGTTGCCGTTTGGCCGATCATCAGCGAGCTGGCGGCGGGGATGTTCACATAGGCATGATCGGCACCATTGTTGGTGAAACGCAAGGCGCTGCCAAAGCCTGATTGGCCCGCGACCCACGCTGGAACATTGCCATTTTCGCCCGTCAATGTCCCGTTGTTGCCCAAGCCGGATGAATCGAAGGCATCGGTTCCACTGCCTTCGTTGAACCGCCAGAGACCGACAACCGAAGGCGCTGCCTTGGCTTCTTGCACATACGGGACGGGGAGGACCGTGGCGCAAGCGACCACAATCATCGTCAACAGTGGTGTGAAGTCTGCTTTCATAGAATTAAATGGTTTTAGGTGTTTCGAGTGGTCCAAACGTCATTGTACCTTACTAAGCCAAAATCGCCGTGTCATTGAGGGTTCACGCATTATATTTATGGTTTTACGACTTTGCCAGGACAAACTCCAGCATTAAAAAAGCCCTTGTTTTCCAATAAATTGCGGGGCAAACAATTTAGTGGCCGGTTTTAATTTATTATTCAAAAGTATTATTTTAAGGTTTTTAGTTTGGACGGCCGAGATTCGGTTTAATCCCTTGCTCGAAGAGTTGCCGAAGGGGCGACACAAGTAATTTGCGGCGCGCCAACCGCTTTGTGGCAGGATTGTGGATGAGTTGTGACTGCTTTCTGGCGTGCTGGTGGTGGCTGGGGGCGGAATTGGACGGTGCCCGCCTTTCCCAAGCCACTCGAAATCAATCGTCTATGGCATCGCTGACACGTTGAATCCAATCATGTTAAGTTCGCTGCCAAGCCTGACTCTTTCACTACTTGCCGTTACCCGAATTAACTCCTTTAGAACGGTATTTGCTGGCAATTCTGCTGGCACTTTTTCGACCCGGATTTGCACCCCCTATTTGGCAAGGCAAAGTTTCAGAAGCCGACAAGTAGGCACTCCACCGGATTACGGCAGAACTGAATGGGCTATCCTCGTAGAAAATCTCGGAAAATCGAGTGGCCAATAATTCGTGATCATCGGGGATCTTTCAAGCGGTGGTCATTGTTTGGAATCGTCTTGCTGCTTCTTCACCTGCTTCGCCAGATCATTGTATTTGTCGACGATGTCGTTCCGGTCTTTCACCTCGTCGTTGTATTTCTGCACGAGGTCGTTGCGCTGGGCGACGAGGTTGGAGATGGCGGTATTTTGCTTGTCAATGCCGGCGTAGGCTTCCTTTAGCTTCGCTTCCAGTGCGTCCACGCCGGCTTTGTATTGCGCGATTTCGTTGGTGGCATTTTCGTTGGCGAATTGCAGTTGCTCGATTTCGGCCTTTTGCGAAATGATGAGCTGTTTATTGGTCGCGGCGGCGGCTTTCATTTCGGTGAGGCTTGCGTCCATCTGGTTCACCTGATGATTCAGCGTGGCGATGGAATTGGTGTAGCCCTGGATGGCGGCGTCGCGGTCATAGACCATCCGGTTAAGGGTCTGGATGGCGGTGCGCTGGACGGTTTGTTCATACCATTGCCACGCGCAGAGGCCACAAAGGCCGATGGCGAGGACGATAAACAGGTTCACTTGGAAATTTTTCATGGGGTCGGATGGTCGGGAGCGGCGTTGACGGCGATGGCGACGCGCTGGATGCCGGCGCGTTTCACCAAATCGAGCACGAACATCACCGAGCCGTGCGTGGCGTCCGGCGCGCCGGTGATATAGACCGGCAGGTTGGTGTTCAGGCTGTAACGGTTCGTGAGCATCGTGAACAATTCGGGAAAGGCGATGGGTTTGTCGTCCGCGGAAACCTGGCCGTCCTTGTTCACGGTGAGATTGACGATGTCGGGCTTCTTCGAGGGAGTGGCGAGCGTGGCGGTGGGCAGATTGGATTTGAGCGTGCGGACAATCTGCATCTGCAAAGTGACCATCATGAACGACGCGAGCAGGAAAAACATGATGTCAATCAGCGGGATGATTTCCAGCCGCGACTTCTTTTCCGGGATGGGCGTGCGGATTTTCATTTCATTTCAACGGCGGATGAACACGAATGGACACGGATTTGTTCCTCGGTAGGGCGCGTCACTCCGTGCGCGCCGTTTGATGGCAACCGACGCTTCGGCGGGCAGAGGATTGCCCGCCCTACCATTCCGTGTTTATCTGTGTTCATCCGTGGTTCATTTTCAATTTGCATTCCGGCTGTCGGTCATGAACGCGACCTTTTGGATGCCCACGGCGCGGACGGTTTGATACACCTTCACCATGTCGCCGTGCAGCGTGTCGCGGTCGCCGCTGATATAGACCGGCACATCCGGGTTGGCGTGAAACCGATCCTTCAAAACGGACGCGAGTCCAGCCAGTGAAATCTGTTTTTTCTCCAGCCACACCGCACCGGATTTGTCCACGGCGATGTTGATCATGTCGGGCCGGTAATCCTGCTTGGATTGCGAGGCGGGCGGCAGGTTGACCTTGATGTTCTCCGTCTTGCTCATCTCCAGGGCCACCATCATGAACGACGCCAGCAGAAAGAACATGATGTCAATCAGCGGGATGATGACAATCCGCGAGCGGCGTTTCGGAATGGGCGAGGGAATTTTCATTGGCAACAATTTCAATGGCTCGTGGCCTGGCCCGGCGCTTCCGGCTTGTGCAAATGAACCGTGTCGCCGGTTTTTCCGCCGCCGCCGACCATAACTTCGACATTCGTGGCCGCCGTTTCCAGGTCAAACTGCAATTGCGCCACCTTGGCGGAGAAATAATTGAACGGAACCAGCGAAAAAATGGCGATGGCCAGCCCGCACGCCGTGGCAATCAGCGCCTCGCCAATGCCGCCGGTGACACCCACGACGGAAAGTTCGGCGCTGCCGATGTTGAGAAAGGCGCGCATCAGGCCGGTGACGGTGCCGAGCAGGCCGAGCAGCGGCGCGAGCGTGACCAGCGTGTCCATCACGGTGAGAAACCGCCCGGCGCGTTTCAACTCAACGCCCGCCGCCAGTTGCAGCGCGCCGAGCAACGAGCCGTGCGCGTGGCCGACGTGGTTCAGGCCGTGATGAATCACGCGGATGATCGGGTCATCCGAACCGGCGGCGATTTGTTTGGCGGCGGACACGTCGGCATTTTCCAGCGCGGCGAGCAGTTGCTCCATTTTTTGCGGGTCGCGCTTCTGGCTTTCGCGCCACCACCAGAACGCGCGTTCGCCGACGACGGCGACGCCGACGATGGCGCAGATGAGAATCGGCCACATGACCGGGCCGCCTTTGAGGAAGAATTGGAGAACGATGTTTGCGAGCATAATTTTGGTTGGTTTCAGTTCAATTGCAGTCTGTAAGTGATGCTGGTTTGGAAAAGCCGCGTGCTGCTGTCGGTGCGGAAGCCGCCAATGGCGCTTGATGAAATCCACCGTCGCGCGGTCAAGGACGGGAAAACCGGATGATTCCTTCACGTCCACGGAGACGACATTGCCCGCGTCGTCGCCGGTGAGCAAAAGGCCACCGTGCCTTGCTCGCCGGTCTGCTGGGCGATGGGCGGATAAGGCGGTTCGGGCCGTTCGCCGCCGGCGCCGGTGTTGTTAAGGGAACGAATTTGCACCGGGGCCGCCTGCGGTGCAGAGGCGAGCGCGGCGTCCGTGACCAGCGTGCCGGCGGTCGGAACGCCGAAGTTGACGTTCGGCGCGTTCGGCAGGGCGACGAGGACGCGCGGCTGATTGTTTGGTTGCGCTTGCTCCGGTTTTGGGGCGACCGGCTGCGGCGGCAACACTGTCGGCTGGACGACGACCGGAACCTCTTGCCGGATGGGCGGGACCGGCTTGATGGCGATGACGCCCTGACGCGCGCCGAGAATTCCAATCAGCAGAAAAAGGATGCAAACCGAATTCACCCAGGCGAGTTTGCGTTCTGGCTCGCGGCGGGCCGTGGACAGGCACAACCGCGCCAGTTCGTCTTTCAACTCGTAGCCGGGTGAAGTTCGATTTGCATCCATGATGGTCATCGTGGGGCAGGTTCGTTCAGAACGTAAGCTCAGCGAGCCGAAGAAGCCGAGGCGCTCGCCATATTGCGCGGCGTTGACGCCGACGCCGGAGCCGTCGCGCAGTTCATAGATGTTGTCTGTCAGGTTCACGACATCGAGCCGGGCCTTCAACATCTGGTTCTGGGCGAGTTTGAAGCTCTGTTCCGCGCCGAGGTTGATGGAGTAGTATTGCGGCACGCTCGCGCCATTGGGAACGCCGGGCGCGTCGGTTCGCAAGCCGCTGCCATAAAGCGCGTCAGAATAAAGCGCGTGCTGTAGTGGGAGCCTTCGTTCCACGTGTAAGCCACGCCGAACGAGCCGGTGACGCGCTGGTCGTGATCCAGATAGATCCAATGATTTTGGACATAGGCCGCGTCATCCGGATCGAACAGGAATTGCGCCGAATTCCAGTCTTTGCCCTGTGCCTGCGACCAAGCGAGGTTGGCGTAGCTGGAAAAACCGCCTTGATTGTAAGAGCCGGTGAATTCCACGCCATAAACCCGGCCCTTGGCATAATTGAACGCCGAGAGGATGAGCGTTTGCCCGAACAATCCGTCGTCGAGCTGGTTCGGGCGTTCTTGTAATAACCGTCCACGCCGACTTGCAGGTGCTTGGTGATTTTTTGCGAAATGCCGGCGTCGAAATAATTCGCGCGCTCGGCCTTGACGGTGCTGTCCGGCGCGTTCGGGCCGGCGGGAGATTCATTCGCCGTGCCGTCGAATGCGTTCACGTTGCCCGATGGCACATTTTCCAGCGGCGGCGGCGTGAAGTAACGCGCATAACCGGCGTGCAGCGTCGTCGAATCCGTCGGCTGCCAGATGACGTTCACGCGCGGGCTGGGTTGGTTTTCCTTGTCGAAGGAGGAATAATATTCGTCAAACCGCGCGCCGTAATTGATCGTGACTTCGCGGCAGGATTTTCCATTCATCCTGCAAATACACGCCGGCGAACAGCGCGTGCGAGACGCCGTTCTGAACGATGGTTGTCGTCTGCGCAGCGGAGACAGCGGATTAAAACTGCTCGGATCGGTGCTGTCCATCAGGATAGCCGTCGTGGTTGAGTCGGCGGACAGGTATTCGTCCAGCAACATCACGCCGCCGCGAATCGTGTGCTTGTCGCCGAGCGCGTAACTGGCGTCAGCCTGCAAGCCCGCCGGAATAGAGATTGCGGTTCACATCGCTGGCCACGCCGTTGAAGAACAGATCGCCCGCCGGGTCGGGCGTGAAATGCACGTCGCTGTTGCGGCCAAAAACGGAGGCTTGAAGATTCAAATCGCCCGCCGATTTCTGGTAGGTCGACCACGCCGTAATAATTCTGCTCGTTTTGATTTTCGTTCAGAGTCGAGGAATCAAAAGTTGCCGGCAACGTAGTGCTGCCGGTATTCCACGTGTTGCCGCCCGGCGCGGAGAATTGGCCGGATCGTTTTGCAATCCCGGCGTGTTGGGCACCTGAAAGTCGCTGTAGGACGCGCTGCCCATAGGCTGACCCGGCTCGTGTCGTTCAAAATCCGTGACGCATAGAGGAACGACTTGCCTTGGTCCGTCTGTGTCATGGATCGCGTTGTGGCTGGCGCGTCGGATTTTCAATGCCGAGGCCGTTGTGGTCGTAACTGCCGTCCACGAAGTAATTCCATTTCCCCTGCGAGCCGCCGTATTCAAAGCTCGGCCGGAAGGTGTCATAGCTGCCGCCATACATTTCCGCCGTGCCGCCGTTCTCGAACGCGCCGCTCTTGGTGTGGATGTCCACGACGCCCGCCGTGCGGAAACCGTAGGCCGCCGGCAACGAGCCGGTGATGAGCTGCATGGATTCCACGAAACGCGGGTCCAGTTCCAGGCCGAATCCCGTGATGCCTTCCGGCAACAGCACGTCGTTGATGCGATATTGCAGGTTCGCGTGCTCGCCGCGGACATGCAAATCGCCGTTCGCCGCCGAATCCTGCGCCACGCCCGGCGCGCGCAGGATGACCTCGTTGAACGGCGCATTGGCGCCCTGCGACATAGGTTTGGATTTGCTCCTCGGTGAAGGTATGGGCCGTTGCGCCCAGGTCGGGAATGATTTGATCCCGCGCCTTGTCCAGCTTGCCAATGACGGTGATGTTGCCAAGGTTGGCAACATTCGTCGAATTGTCCGACACGCCGGCGTTGGCTGCCGACACATTATTCGTCTGGGCCAAAGCCGTTCCGCCACAGGACAGGGCCACCGATGAGATGACCGCCCAATAAACTCCGCTCTTTCTACTCTTCCATTTCTTCCGCTCTCTCAATTTTTTCATAAATTTCAAGGGGTTAAAGTTTTCAAAACACTTCCGCGAATCTCCACGGACTCGCACTTTGCGAAATGCCACAGGGCACAACGCAAAGATTTGGTTTAAGAAACATTTCAGACCCGGCAATGGCCAAAGTCCGAATCCAACCGGAATTAAGCAACGGAGCGGAGAACGGGCGGGGCGCGGCCTTGCGGAAGATTTTCAATGGCCGGGCTGAAAACGGAAAAAATGAAGTGCTGGACAATCTCAACCAAAACGGTCGGCTCGGGAATGATGACTTCGCAAACGGCTGAATCCATCTTCCCCAGCGCGAGCATGGTGACCGCGCAATCGTGGTCTTCCTTGCCCGCGTCATGGTGAATCATTTCGTGCAGCGCAGGGCACGCCGCCATCGCGTCGAGGAATAAAATAATTCCCACCAGCAATGCCGCCAGCGCCGCCTTGCCGTGCCGCACAAAATGGCGAATTCCTACTTGCAAATCATTTGCAAATTAGCAGATGCCATGCCGAATTCAAGTCTTACTTCGAAGAGGAAGACGGAATTGTCTGGCTGCGTGGCTTGGAATAGCCGCCGTGCCGTGGCGCGGTCACTGGTATGCAGGCTCTCCTGTTTGCCGGTTACGCCATCGTGAATGTAATAACCTGAGCCGCTTCCGCACTGTTACGGAGTAATGGGAGGGTTAGCGCCCGTTACGCCGATTATTGACGGAGTGGGAAAATTGGTGTCCGTTTTGGTGTCCGTTTGACCCATCAACCACGCAAGCCTTTGCTGCACTCACAGTTGGAAGTGGTGGCTGGGGGCGGAATTGGACGGCTAATGCCCGTTTTTCGACCAAAAACTACAAGGTTCGCCGAACAATTTCAAGTAACTCCCTCACTATTTAGCGTAACCCGATTTAACCCTCTTACTGAAGATTTCACTGAATGCGACATGAGGTCGCTTGAACAGTTGTTTGTTATGGATACATCGTAAACAAACCTGCGGTTCCGTCCGCAGAGTCTATCGGCACCGGCGTGACTGGCAACGGTCGGGTCGGAAGCTGCCGAGACAATGTACCTCACCCATCCGGGTGCGGAAATGACCGCGAGGTTGTTTCCGTGACTGCCAGCGTCAAGGCGGTCGGAGGGCTAGACTGGATGACACGCCCAACCCAGGTGAACTGCCGCAAGCATCGTCAAATGTAACGAGCCAAAGACGCTGACAGGCTCCAACCAAAACGGTATGCAGTCAGGCTGCCTGTCTTCAGTATGCAGGCACACGGACAACACGACTGCCGGTGTAGAGGCAGGGGCTAAATCATCCGTCGCTGTTCGAGCGGAACATGGTAAACCCGACATTCCGCCTCTGGGAGGCAGGCACGCCGCAAGGAGTGCTGTGGGAATGGCGGGCAGAGGAACGCTGGAGAAAGCCAAAGCCGTCCTGTAATCGGACGGATAGGGGTTGCGGTTTCAACTCCGCCGCGCAAGCGGGCCGACTTCCAGCATGGTCAATCGTTACGAGAGAACTCGTAGAACCTTCACAAGAGGAAAAGCAAATGAACGTGGATTCATCCATGTGTGCGTCCTCTGGCAAAGCGGCGCACTGGGACCAGATGGACTGGTCCAAGTGTGAACGCCAAGTCAGGAGGCTGCAAGCGCGTATCGTAAAGGCAACACGGGAAGGCCGCTGGGGCAAGGTGAAAACCTTGCAACGGCTGCTGACCCACTCGTTTTCCGGCAAAGCCTTGGCCGTGAAACGGGTGACGGAAAATCAAGGCAAGCGAACGCCGGGAGTGGACAGGGTAAGCTGGACAACTCCGGCGGCCAGACTCAAGGCCATCGGGTCGTTGCAACGTCGTGGATACAGACCGCTGCCCTTGCGCCGCGTCTATATCCCGAAAGCCAATGGAAAACAAAGACCGCTGGGCATCCCCACGATGAAAGACCGCGCCATGCAAGCGTTGTATTTGCTGGCGCTGGAACCCATCGCGGAAACCACCGCCGACCCCAATTCCTACGGCTTCCGACCGAAACGCTCCACTGCAGACGCCCTGCAACAGTGCTTCAACGTGCTGTGCCGGGAGTGTTCGCCGCAGTGGGTGCTGGAAGGCGACATCAAAGGCTGCTTCGACCACATCAGCCATGAATGGATGCTCAACATGTCCCCACGGACAAGACGGTGCTCCAAAAATGGCTGAAGGCCGGTTACATCGAAAATCGAACCCTGTTCCCCACGGAGGCGGGCACGCCGCAAGGCGGCATCATCTCGCCCACGCTGGCGAACATGACCTTGGACGGACTGGAAAAACTGCTGGCCAAACACTTCCCAAGGCAGAAGTGGAAGGACGGCAAAAGCTGGACGCCCAAGGTCAATCTCGTTCGATATGCGGACGACTTCATCATCACCGGCGACTCGAAAGAGTTGCTGGAAAATGAAGTTCGTCCCTTGGTGGAGCAGTTCTTGCAGGAACGAGGGCTTGACGCTCTCCGCCGACAAGACGCGCATCACCCATATTGACGAGGGGTTCGACTTCCTCGGACAAAACCTCCGCAAATACGATGGCAAGCCGCTGGTGAAACCATCGAAGAAGAACACGCACGCGTTCTTGGAGAAAGTCCGGGGAATCATTGACGCGAACAAATCCGTCAGCCAAACGCGTGTTGATTGGTCTGTTGAACCCGGTCATTCGTGGCTGGGCCAACTACCACCAACACTGCGCGGCCAAGGAGACGTTCGACCGGGTGGACCATGAAATCTGGCGGGCACTCTGGCAGTGGGCCAGACGCCGACATCCCAAGAAATCACGCGACTGGGTCAAGAAGCACTGCTTCCCAGCCCTGCGCAATCGAGCTTGGACGTTTGCGGCAAAGACGGGCAAGCAGAACCCCGGACGGCAAACCGGTTTGGACTGCGCCTGGTGTATGCGGGCGAAACCAAAATCCGGCGTCATGTCAAAATCCGGCGGGACGCCAACCCGTTCGACCCGCAGTGGCAGCCTTACTTCGCGGAACGTGCGTTCCACAAGAAGTTCGGCATCACTCGCCAGCAAGCCGGGATTAAACCGTCGTGAAACCGGCTCCGCTCACGCGGGGCTTTGTATGCGGCTTGAGCCGGATGAGGGGAAACTCTCACGTCCGGTTCTGAGGGGAGGGAGTGGCGGCAACGCCGCTCCCTTACCCGACAGGTTTTCTTGCTTTGAAAGGCGGGTTGTAACCCTTGCCAATTCTTTGTTCGTCCTAAACATTGTTTTAATGCCTCCATACCGCCCCTGAGGTAGAGAATCGGCTGAAACTTTTCCTCCGAAAATTGACCGTTTAGCATAGCCCGCCAAGCCAAGAATTTTTACGTCTAACGTGTAAGCGGAAAGCCTATGCTCTACGCCATTTGTCCCGCCCGCCGACATCGGTGTTTCGAACGCGCTCAACGTCTGGAGCCACGCCAGGACTCAAGTCCCGTGCTTTTTCAATCGCCCTTTTCTGAGTGGGGGCGACCGCAGAAGCCCTCTCCGAATTCGGTCGTCTCACTGCGTAATCCCCTTCTGGACGTTGCTCTACGAACAATCTTCCTTTGGATTTATTCATGCGATGGAAGCTTATCACTTAAAACTTCCGGGCGCAAACAAATGGAATGCCAACTCACCTAAACGCTGAGCGTCATTTTTGCCCCATTATCGCCCCAGCAAGGTGCGAGAATCCGGAAGGGGCACTTTCATTTGTACAATCAGTGAGTAATTCATCCAGTTCACTCTCTGGCAAAGTGGCTAATGTCGAGACCAATTTTGGCAAGGCACGCATACGCGTCTTTGGGACTGTTCCCACTTGGTGTTCCCTGAAAAACTTTCCCACGAGACGCAACTCACCAAGAAAACGTTTATTCAGGAATTCCCGCACTAAGGTTGCAAGACGATCGCGCTTGGCAGGTTCTAACTGCATTCTGGCTAAAAGTTGATCGGGGGTCCTGTTGCCTTTGGATGATTTTACAGTTTTTGCTTTTGCGGCAGCGACCAATTGCTCCTCGATGGTCGCCTCAGAAACCTCGCTGATACGAGCAAGACTCTGCACTACCCGTGGCCGCCCATGTTCGAGCACGAGTAGTCGAAGATACAGATCGAGCAGTTCAGATGTCATGACGCAATTATACCCCAACTTTATCAAAAAGTTCACCGCAAAATTCCACGATTGCTCCTTTAATTCCTGAGCGGGCGTAACTGGTGTGTTCTACCGCCGAAGCCTCCCGCGCTGACTTCGGTATTGCCTTTGAATGCGGAACCTCATTTTCGAAAATGGGCCATCCGTGTTGCTTTGCAAGAGTTCGCACTTCACGCACGGACGCTTTCGACTCTGGCCCGGGCTGGTAGTCGCCGTGATTAAACACTATCCCAGCCATTTCGATCTTATGGTCATCGTTTTCACCGCGGAATGTATCCAAAGAACGCGCCAAAAGTGGCAATCCAATCGCGGCAAGGAATTCCGGTTTTACTGGAACCACTACATACCCACTGGCAAAATAAGCGATATCCGTCAGCACCGACTCCGTCGGCGCACAATCAATAATTACGAGATCATAGTTATCAGCAATTTTTGCAAGCGCCTTGGCGAGCTTGCGTTCCTTTCCTGCTGGATTGCGAAGGACACGTGAAAGCTCTAACCGGCTGGGTAACAGGTGCAAACAGAAATTCTTCAGCCAGACATTCTTGATAATTATTTCCTGTATCGTGATTTGTTGGGGCCCAGCCACACCGAAAGTCGCTGGCTGATAATCCTCCAAAAGTTGCACAACTGTCGGCTTCGAGGCCTTCAAGAGCTTGACGTATTCAGCGAAGCCTAGAAGGGCCTGGCTGAGATTTGACTGTGGATCAAGGTCAATCGCAAGAACCCTCTTCTTGTGCCACGCTGCATAAATTGCAGTTTGCATCGCGAGGCTTGTTTTGCCGACCCCACCTTTCATGTTGATGAAACTCACATTGACTGACATAGGTTTCCTTCCGATTTGCGAGCAGTAAATAGCAGAAATATACTCCTGTCGTCACTCCATTGACGACATTTCATTTTGCCACTGTTCGTGAATCCGAGTCTATTTTTATTCCGGAGTGTGTCGAGTCTGATTTTAGTGTGATTTTCGGCCGCCCAAGTTTTCTATGGAGTGAGGCTGATTCCCTCATGAAATCTCATGGTTTCATGCGTGCTGGAACTCGGGGAAGGCGTCGAATTCTTGTGGCGAACGGCGGAGCTTCGACCGTAAACACCGCACCTAGGACTGCTCACTTTTGAGTGAAGCCGCAAATACTCTTGTTAGTTGCCTTGCTTGTCATCGCCTTTTCGCCATTCATTCCGCCAATCAAAGTCAGGCAGAACTGCCTCCAAATCCTTCCATAGCGTCAGAACAACTTGAGGCTCTTCAAACCCCTTTGCGATTCCGAACCGAAATAATTCCACAAGACGCATTCGATCCAGCACCCAGCCTGTTTGGCTAAGTCTAACCCAATCGATGCTATCCAAAGTGAGCAAATCTTCCGGCGTTGCTCCTCCTCGAATACTTGTCGCTAAAAAGAATCCATTGTTCCAAACACTTGAAAACAAATTGAATCCTTCGGTCATTTTGACTTTGAGCCTTTCGACCGAGCTTGTCGTGCATTGCAGGAAAACAGACGGACCGCCGCAACGAGTCCGATCAATAACGGCAGGTGACACTATCACGTCCACATCAAGATCGTTGTCGTTAGGTTTAATCTTTTCGTCATAAATCGATATTGGCTCACCAAAAAGGTTCGCAATGTGTGCCAGTGCCGGCTTCAACGCTTTTGGAAGCCCCCTCTCCTCACGCGGCTCACTGAGGACACACGCCGTAAATCCACCCCTTTTGAACGACCAGCAGACTAGGTCTTCAAAATACCGATCGAAACGCCGTGCGAGTTTATCTCCGTCTGGCACGCTACTGCGTTTGAGTGCATATCCAAACAATAAGAACAGGTAGGGATCAAACTTTTCTGTCTGTTTTGGAGCGATATAATTTAGCGACACTTCAAACGGATACCCGTGGGGACAACATTGTGCGCGCAACATCGCTACGCCAAGCGCGTCTTGCACAAGCCTGCGCGCTTCATCTTTGTCAATGCCTTGCATGGCTTGTGCAACGACGTCATCAACTGACAAACTTTTCTTGAGTTGAAGGACTCCAATCTCGATCGCGTCACACAACACGGCTGATTGAGCGCTATGCATGGAAATTAAAGCGCCAAGTCCTTCTGAATTGAGTCCAAAACCTTGCTAATTTTTTGAAATTCCTGTTTTGCTGAGATAACGAGTTCGTGGCTTTCTTTTGAATCTACCAGTGGCCCGTCCAGATAAACCGTCGTGTGCATATCTTGCAGCATGGTGCGCACATCAGCTAAGACGTTAGCCACATATTCCTCGCGCGACAGCGTGTAAGCCAAGGCCCTATCTAAATTGCCCGTTTTCTCGAGTTCTTTTGTTGCGGCCGGGACTGCGAGCACACGATTCAGTTTGTGGATTTGGCGAGATTCCGGAACCACCGGTGAAACCTCGCGTTGTTTGCTGCCGTAAAGCCAAGCCCAAAGCTGTTTAAGCCTGTCTTCGTCAACTTTCTTTACGAGACTCTTCGTCGGATCTTGGTGAAGCTTCAGCCATTTCTGCGTCGCCGGGGCGTCAGTCGCCGTTAGAAGGTATGAAAAATGAAACCCTTTCGCAGCATCTTCTTGTGTGACGCCGAGTTTATTCGCAAGCAATACCAGTGACTGAGTTCTGATCCATCTATCAACTTGACGGGTTTTATCACCAATGAGTTGAGCAATTCGATCAACAGTATAACCAGCCCTAACCAGACGATGTGCATACTGTGCTTTTGCTGGAGCTTCCCACTCCTTGATTCCCGTGACATGGCGAAAGCCAACAAATGGAAGTGTCTCGTCACGATTAGTCCGGACCACAACTGGAATCTTTTCCAATCGTTTCCTAGCCGCTTCGTTTGGGTATTCTGCGTGATGGTCTAGAATCGATTTAAGAGCAGCGAGACGGCGATTGCCTTCGACGACCACCAACACAGCCTTAGCACCAAATTCCGGCAAAGGTTCGTAAACTGCGACGAGTGGTTCCTCATAAAAGAAGGCATTGCGGTAGAGCGAATCCTTAATCGGCTGGAGATCAAATTCCTTCTCCATTACCTTTTGAATGGACGCTTGGGTCCCAGTATGCACGACTTCAGCCAAACGAGGGTTTTTGGGATCAAGATGAAGATCGCTGACACTCTTCTCCTGAATCTGTTTTTCCGCTGAGTCGCGCTTGTAAGCTGCTAAATCAATTTGAGGAGGCTTTTTTGTGACTTTCGTTACAGTCTTTTTATTCATAGCAGTTCCTCAATATGGCTGTTTGCCGTTTTCGTTCACCAGATTTTTTCCAAATTATTCACAACCGCTTCGAACAGCGGCGGCGGCACCGCATTTCCAATCATCTGAAAACGATCACGCACCGTTCCCCTTTTCCAAATGAATGACTTCGGGAAGCCTTGAAGTGCCGCGCACTCGCGGTAGGCAAGCCGGCGGGCCGGGCCTTTCCGGGAAAACACCCATTTATCCGTGTGAATGCGCGTCAATGGCGGACTCATCGGATGCAACGGCACATGCCGCCAGTGTCCCACGATGCACGGGCTGGGTTCGTTCCAATCCCGGCGGCGACGGCGCGAAAGGTAATACCAATGGAACGGCTCATCGTTGAACTCGCCAACCGGCCACTTCGGCATACCGTCCAGAACGTCTTTTTGGCAAATCAATTTCCGATGGGTGTCCCCGCCGAACTTCGGTAAAGGAAACTCATATTCAAAATCCAGATCAGACCGAACGCCAACGATGAAAACACGCCGGCGGCTTTGTGCCACGCCATAATTCTCGGCGTTCAGGACATGCCATTTGACGCGGTAGCCGGCGAGCCGGTACCTGCAAAGTTGATTGTATAACAACAATGTGTTCTCCCCGTATGCCATGCCGTTCACGTTTTCGACGACAAACGCTTTCGGGGAAACGATCCGCAGAACCCGGTCAAATTGCTGATACAGAAAATTGATTGAATCTTTGGCATCACGCCGTCCGCCTTGCGTGAATCCCTGGCACGGGTAGCAGCCAACGAGGAATTCTGCGTTTGGGAAACGACTGAAGCCAGCGATGTCGCCGCATTCAATGACGGAGCCGACATTGTCGCCGTAGGTCTCGCATGCCGCTTTTGAAATGTCATTGGCCCAGATGACATCGTATCCCAACCTTTTCAGTCCAAGATCGGAACCGCCGCAACCACTGAAAAGCGAAATAGTTCGCACGGATCTCATAAGGCCATCCCTAAACTCGACAACTTCGTGATTTTTCCGGCTTCGGCAAGAATACAATTCTTGCCGGGCGTGTCAAAAACATTGTCCGCGCTCGCGGCTTGCCGTTGGTGATGACTCGTTTTCAATTTCTCCCTGCCTCAATGCTTTCCACGATTTCACCGAGCACCCAATCCCTGTTGGCGTCGGTTTCCTGTTTGTAACAACGGTTGTAACGCGTACGCATTTCCTCGCGTGGCATGGCCAACAGGCGCCGGCTGTATTCGTCAACGCCTGCTATGCGAACCGCTCTGGGTATTGTGCCAGCCCGATGCCAATAACGGCAATTGATTTGTTCGGCTGGCCGGGCACTCTGGCTGAGGGCATCTCCGGTTTTGGTTTCAATCTAAAAAACACCGGATTGCCCGATGCCATCGTTTGAGCTTCCGCATTCCACAAACTTCGCTATATGCTCCGGCCAGATGGCGAGACAAAAGAAACGTTCGTCGGCAAAACGATTACCTGCGGTTGATGCGTTGCGCGAAGACGCGCTGCCGTATCACGCGAATGGCAACGGTGCTCGCGGTAATCTGAAGTTCATAGATTTATTCTGCGGGATCGGCGGCTTTCGCCTTGCCTTCGAGAGCGCGGGATGCGAATGCGTTTTCTCCTCGGACTGGAATGAAAAGGCTCAGGAAACCTACCAGGCCAATTTCGGGGAGCGCCCGTATGGGGACATTTATTCCGTGCCGGACAACGCCATTCCGCCGCACAACATTCTCTGCGCTGGCTTCCCGTGTCAGCCGTTCAGCATTGCCGGCGTCTCCAAGAAACTCAGCCTTGGCAGGAAACATGGCTTCGAAGACAAGGAACAGGGCAATCTCTTTTTCAAGCTGGCGGAACTGATTGACCACCACCGGCCCGAGGCCTTCGTGCTGGAGAATGTCAAGAACCTCAAAGGCCACGATAAAGGAAACACCTTCCGAATCATTTGGGAGACGCTGACAGAACACCTGAAATATCAGGTCTTTACCCGAGTCATCGATGCCCAAGGCCTCGTGCCGCAACACCGCGAGCGCATATTCCTTGTTGGCTTCCGGGAGCCACGATCATTTGAGTTCCCGCAATTTCCGAAGGCAGGCCCCAAACTCAACTCCATACTGGAAAAGCACGTTCCGGACAAATACACATTGTCGAGTCACCTTTGGCAATACCTCCAGGACTACGCCGCGAAACACCGCGCAGCAGGCAACGGATTTGGCTTCGGATTGGTGGATGGGACACAGATCGCTCGGACACTGAGCGCACGCTATTACAAGGATGGCTCGGAAATTCTGATTTCACAGGGGCGGGGCAAAAACCCGCGCCGCCTTACCCCACGTGAATGTGCAAGACTCATGGGTTATCCGGCGGATTTTAAGATTCCTGTTGCCGACACGCAGGCCTACAAGCAGTTCGGAAATTCCGTCGTCGTGCCAGTTGTTGAGCGAATCGCTAGAGTTGTTGTCGCCACGTTGAAGCGCCCAATCGGTTACCGTCCGGAACTCGTCCTCACTGCGTATGACAAGGCAAATGCAGAATCCGCGATGCGGATTGCAAAGTCAGTCAACTACCGAAAAACCCGCACAAAGCCAAAAGCCCAGGCATGAACCTTACCCAGCTCAAGGGAATGTTTGTAGCAGGGGGTTGTACAAGACTTTATGCCAAGCCTTTGGCCGCCAATGACAATTCCAAGAACCAGGTATATTTCGGCCCCGGCTTCGACGCGCTGAATCTTTTCCCCAACACCGGTATTTTCCCTGACAGCAGCCCGAAAAATCCCATCTTCAAAGCCCGACTCCAGTTTGCCTGGATGCTGCCTTACGGGCAGGTGGCTGATGCTCCCAACGCCCAACTAATTTTATATCCGCAATATCCGGAAGTGCGCTTCTCCGGCTTCCTCAAAGGCTGCAAAGCCGCTCCATCCCATCTGATGGCCGCCCGCAAGGAAGGTCGCATTTTATTTCTCGGCGTGACATCTGTCCGTAGCGTCATCGGACTCGTAGTGGGGGGCAAATCGGAAGTGGCTTGCGAGTTTCGCGCTATGAGACTTGAACCATCGGATGGCGTTTTTACCGAACTGGCATTGCCCAGTATTCCGAGCGGTGCGGATTCGCGCGAAAGATTATTAGGCGAGTTGCACCGGATACACCAAAAAGGCTGGATTGTTTCCAAGCAACTCGATTCCAATGGCGCGTTAAAACCCTGCAACGCGTCGCAATGTGGAGGATTCACGCTTGAGGCAGAGCTGGGGATTCCGAAAAACAGCGACGCAGAACCTGATTTTCTCGGCTGGGAGGTGAAGCAGTATGCCGTCGGGGATTTTGACCGCCTTGAATCGTCCAAACCAATCACGCTTATGACCCCGGAACCGGATGGCGGTTTCTACAAGGATGAGAGCACCGAGGCGTTCATCAGGAAATTTGGGTATGTGGATAAGAAGGGCCGGGCGGACCGGCTCAATTTCGGTGGCAGGCATTTTGTCGGCCGCCGCTGTCCGCCGACCGGACTCACCATGCACTTGACGGGATATGATAAGGCATCCGGCAGAATTACCGACGCCAACGGGGAAATCGCGCTCGTAAGCGATTCTGGAGAAGTAGCGGCGGCGTGGTCGTTTGGAAAAATACTTGAACATTGGTCCCACAAACACACAAAAGCGGTTTATGTACCGTCGATGTGCCGGACAGAACCGCAGCGCCAGTATTCCTATGGGCACAAGGTGCGCCTTGCCGAGAAAACGGATTCCTTGAGGTTGCTCGCCGCTTTCGCTTGCGGCGAAGTGTATTACGATCCTGGCATCAAGCTGGAAAACGCCTCGACCAATCCGAAAAAGAAAAACCGCAGTCAGTTTCGCGTCGCCTCTCGCAACATCAAGGCACTTTACGAAAGAGTGACGATTGTGGAGGTTTAAAATTATCCTGGCGTGGTGCGCGCAACCTGGTAGCCTGGAAGCCATGAAAGATTTCATCTACATCCCGCCTTCTTGTCGGGCGGCGGAAAAGCATTTGGGTTTTGCTTTCAAAAAGGGCCTTCGCGCCCTGACCAGAAAGGAATTCGTTCGCGGTTGGTGTTCGCTTTCGTTCCTTTATCCGGGCCTTCATCCCGATGGTTTTGCGTCACGCGGCAGCGGCTGGCCAAAACATTTCAAACCGTTTGCGGTGGAGGCTTGGCGTCGCTTTGAAGCCGGCGAACTCACTGACAACGAGCTTTACTGTTATCAAGCCTCCAAGGCGCGAATCAGTTTGGAGCGCGGGGAAGTGTTGCGGGCAACGCCTTGGTTGTTGAGCGACCACTTTGCGGCTTGATTTGCTATGCCCGACGTTTTCACCAAGGCGAAGCGGTCGGATGTCATGTCCCGAATTCATGGTTACGGAAACAAGGAAACGGAAATCACCTTGCTGAAACTGTTGCGACGCGCCCATGTCAATGGTTGGCGGCGCCATCAGCCCGTTTTCGGCAAACCGGACTTTGTATTCCGCGAGGCCCGCGTAGCCGTTTTGGTTGATGGTTGTTTTTGGCACGGCTGCCCAAAGCACTGCAATACGCCGATGGGCAATCGCGCGTTCTGGAAAAAGAAGCTCGCCGCCAACAAAGCGCGGGATCGCCGTGTGAACCACGTTCTGCGTAAAGATGGCTGGTGTGTTGTGCGGATATGGGCGCACGACCTTGCAAAACGGCCCGCTTGGTGCCTTTCCAGAATACAGCGGATGCTTGAACCGTCGCGGAAACAAAAAGGCTGCTAAGAGCAGCCCGAGCAAACCACTTACCGAAGAACATATTCGTCAGTTTCGGATTCAAGGTATCCCGCGTCCGCGAACATCTTCACAATAGCACGGCACCGTTTGTCCGGCGTATCCACGAAATCATGGAAGAACCAGCGCCCCTTGTGCGGCACTGACGCCAGTACTTTCCCGTTGGCATCAAGGAGTGTGTCGGGATACCACAGGAATCCGAAAACGCTCTCACAACCGCGTTCATCGGTGACGACAAGCAAGACGCCTTTTTCTGGGATGACCAGGCATTCACCTCTTTCCCGGTCATAATTCCAAACCGTTGACGTATCCAGCAATGTCACGCCTTTAAGGCGGGGGTCGTTCACCAAAAGTCCGCTGGTGATTCTCCGAATGAACTGTTTCTGTTCGTCCGTCCTGAATGGTCCGTTTAGAACGAATGTGGGATTAAAGCCCAAATCCTGCGCGTTTTCTTCGACCACTTTGAGGAACTTTTCTAGTTCTGCATCATGAACGATTTTCGACGCGCTGAAGGTATAGTAATAGCTGAGTGCCATGTCTTCTAAGCTCCTTTCAATTGCGCTCTCGGTCCATTGTCCGATATTCGTCAATGATCATACCGAAAACAATCTGAATTGATTGTAGCACAGAACGAACAGCCGCTGGCGAGGTCAAACCCCTTGTTCCTTTGGCCCCTCCAACCGGAGCAGGCGTGTTTCCAGTTCACCCACTTTCCGGTTGGCTGCTAACAATTTTTCAAAAAAACCGTTTCGCTCCGTTTGCATTTGCTCAATCAGGTAATCCTTGCCCCGGTTTGCAATCTTCAAATCCAGGTTTTCCCGCTGCAATTCCTTGACTCCTGTGTCATCCGCTTCCGTACCCTTCTGAGCCACCTTCTGCCTCCTTTCCGCATCGTTCGGAACGTTTCCGACGGGTTCCGAAGAACCATTATTGGACTTTGAGGCTCGGGCCTTTTCTTCGGCAATCACCGTCTCCACGCTCTGCGGCGTCAGATAATACTTCCGTTCATTGGGATCGAAATAACAGTCCAGCCGGCAAATTCCCTGGCGGTTTGGCTGGCACCAATTGACGATGCTTCGTTCCGTCCGCGCAACTCCGGCCGCTTCAAACAGCTTGGCCGCTTCACGCACCGTTAAGATGTGGTTTTCCTTGCGTTCCGAAAGTTTCGGAACGCTTCGGAACCTTTCCGCATCTTTCCGAACGGTTCCGAACGTTTCCGAATCATTCGGAATCTTTCCGAATCCTTCGGAATCATTCCGCACATTGCCGCCATCGGCAGAATTCGGCGGAACGCTTCCGGGATGATTTTGCGGGGTTTGTTCCATGAAATGTTTGAAAGGGAAGTCCGAGTTCTCCACAGCCACCGTTTCCGACCCTCGTGTTATAATCATACCACATATGAGGGAAATCGGGGAAATCCTCAGGGAGAAGAACCTTCAATTGGATACGGCTAATCCCGTGTTGCAGGGTGGATTCACCCAGGTCCCGAATTTCATCCTGAAAGACCCGAATATCTCCGTTGGCGCTAAGGTGGCCTACGCCATGTTCTTGAGCTACGCCTGGCACAACGATTCATGCTTTCCGGGGCAGGAAAGGCTGGCCGAGGACATGGGCATGAGCCGGTCGCGAGTCACCGAGTTTGTCAGCGAACTGGAAAAATCCGGCGTGATCACCATCCAACGCAGGGGACAGGGGAGGACCAACATTTACACTATTCACTTCCAAGTGCGGCCCGCTGGGGATAAAACACCCAGAAGTCGGCCCGCCGACATCAAGAAGTCGGCAGATTGACGACTAGAAGTCGCCCAGCAGACTTCATTCTATTGAAGAATATACAGGTTAAGAATATTCAGTATTCCGGCGATTTTTAAAAACTATGCACACCGTTGAACTTCAGATCTGGCTCCGTAGCGTGCTCACCGACGAACGCCGACGTGCAGCATTGCGGTCGTTGCTGGATTAATATGAATTGCCGGTGATTCAAGTTGGTCGGCAATACCGGCGGGCAAAACACAGACAAATATGTCAGGACCGCAGCGCGACACGAATTTTGCGCAGTGTCAAGGGAGCGACGCCTTAACGGATTTCAGAATCAACGCGCAGAATGCGGATGCACAAAGCACGAAAAGTTTCAGCGCGAGGGGATTTGCCAATGAAGCGTAGATAATTTTTGATCCCAAAATCCGATTTCTAAACGACGGCTTGGTTGAGCCATTTTTCGAGACAATGCGAATCAAGTATTATTGTGCGACATTCCAAAATGGCTCTGTTAAGCGATTTCCCGTAGCCGATTTGAGTTAGCTTGTTTTGCGAAGTCAATTTTGGAAATCCGCGTTGAAAATGAAATTAGACAATCCTGATCAACGTTGAGGAGCTTTCGCGGCAGCTTCCAACACTCCTTTGAACCAGTCCAAATCATCCAAATTGACATGCCCACCATCAACGACAGCACAAGGAGTGGTCCCATCCTCCGTTAGCTTATTGTCGACACTGAATCCTGCCTCCACCAAGCGCGTCGCAAGCTCGCTACGGCATGCTTTCGAACAATACAAAAAGACGCTTCTCTGCGGGCTTTGCCCTGATGGGGCGATAAAACCACACCATGCAACAGGATGGTGCTGTGGGGTCTTGTTGTCTTGACTTAACTTCATTGCCAATCCTTTGATAGGTCTTCTCTCCGTTCCCGCCTTGAGATAAATGCCAAGCTGCTCCCACTCATCATCACTTCCGCCAGTTAATTCTACCGCTGGAGCTCGCCAGCCAAGATTCTTGTAGACCAAATTAAGCAGTTCAACCGCTTTTCCGACGTGGTCAAGTTTGCCGCTTAACTTTAAGTTTTTCATTTTCCTTCGTGTAAATTGCCAGACGCCGAAACTACTTAGCAGCGAAGCTAGGTCTGTTGTTAATGACGTTTCAGGTAGATTTTTTCCGAGTTTTGCCCAATCTTCTTGCCGTACGTCAAAATTGGCACCCTTCAATTTTATCAAATTGAGTCTTTCCCGGTAGCCTAATACTATGTAACGCCCATTACAATTGTACTTTTTGCATTCCTGTTCAAGATAGTCGCCATAGCCTTCGCCACGGTTCCAGAAGGCTTGGGATGTTGGGTTCTGGTGGGAGCGCAGTTCTGCGTCTATTTTGATCTCGACTACGCATAATAAGCCATCGCTTTTCAAGAGAAGATCAGCCCAATGATGAGGTTCGATTTGGATTTTAACCTCCTCGCCCGATTTGCCATCGCATATAGCTCCCCAGAAATAATCCTGAAAAACCTTGTCGTGTTCCAAGCAAAATGCAATCGCTGCGCTGGCAAAACGTTCTCGTTCCTCATGAACACACTCTTGTTGTTTCGGGTCCATCTGGCCGAAGCGGGATGCAATGTTCTGGTATTTGCTTCTTCTGAAGAGATTGAGAAAGCCCGTTTTCATTACCTGTCAGTCACGGTTACAGCATTTGACTTGTGAGCACCAGTTCAGACTGATCTTCGATTAAACACCCTACATACATGGTATGTAGAGGCAGAGGCACGAGTGCTGGTGACTTTGTGGCTCAACCGAGCCATACGGGTGCCCCAACGTGTCGTCGCCTACCGCGCGACTTCGCGCTTTTTCCTCCGGCTATCGGGTTCAGTTCCACCTAACCGGTGTCCCTCACCAAACAGCGCGAAGTCGCCCGGCAAGGGATTATCACCCTAGCCGACGACACGTTGGGGGGACGGGTTCAAAAAATGTCCTATTGGACAAACGACTTCAGGACGACTTCGCAAATCCCGCGAAAGGACGGGTTTCCAGGGAGAAACCTCCAATTGTCGGGAAAAAGCGCCGCCGCTCATTGCGGCACTCACCATGACGCGCGTAGCGCGACCTTACGACTTTGTGTGATTAAATCCAGCCGCGACGTGTTTTTGCAATCATTTGACCACTGGGGAACACCGTGCAAAGAAACGTAAGCCAAGGAGGTGGGGGTTAAGTTTTGTTTTCCGGTGGGGACGAGCGCAGCGAGCCGGAAAACCTAATTACCGCTTTCCTATCGGCACTTTTAAGGCCACTTGGCGGGCGTTATCAGCGGGTGCTAAAATGCACTGGAATTCTTCGGGTTCCAGACTCAGCCGCTACTACCCCGTTGGCTCGCACCCCACAGCGTTTGCCAATGGTCTCACCACAGCCATTGAAACGCCTTTGCGCCGGTGCGGCGTTTCAACAGTCAATCGTTCCTACCACAACCGGGGAACTATTAAATGGCCGGGAGTGGCGGCTGAATTTGCAATCATGAATGACGAATCCATTTTGATCGGCACCCACGAGATTTGGGGAGAACGGTTCCCTTCGGGATTTCCCTGCCCGATTTGCGGCATCACATTTATGTCATCGGCAAGACGGGTTCGGGAAAGACGACGCTCTTGCGGAACATGATTTTGCAGCACATGGCGCTGGGACATGGCATCGGTTTGATTGACCCGCACGGTGACCTAGCCGAGGAGTTGTTGGGCCACATTCCCCGCTGGCGCACCGACCACCTGGTCTATTTCAACCCGTCCGATTTGGAATTTCCCATTGCGCTGAATTTGCTGGCAAATGTGCCCAAAGACCAAAGGCATCTGGTGGCGTCCGGCATTGTCGGCGCGTTCAAGAGCATCTGGCCGGATTCATGGGGGCCGAGAATGGAATACATTTTATACAACGCCATCGCCGCGCTGCTCGATTGCCAGAACACTTCCCTGCTGGGCGTGAACCGGATGCTGACGGATGAAATGTATCGGGCTTGGGTGATCCGGCAAATCAAAGACCCGTTCATCAAGGAATATTGGGATCATGAATTCGCCAGTTACGACGACCGGTTTCGGCGGGAGGCCATCGCCCCGATTCAGAACAAGCTCGGCCAGTTCCTGTTGAATTCCGTCATGCGGAACATTCTTGGCCAGGTCCAATGCAAGGTGAGCTTCCCTTTCATCATGGACAATCAGCGGCTGTTCATCGCCAATCTGTCCAAAGGCAAAATCGGCCATGACAAGGCGAACCTGCTCGGCTCCCTATTGGTGACGCAGTTCCAACTGGCAGCCATGCGGCGGGCCGGCCAGCCGGAGAATGAACGCCGGGATTTTTATCTATTCATTGACGAGTTCCAGAATTTCACCACGGACAGTTTTGCGGCGATCCTCGCCGAGGCCAGAAAATACCGGTTATGCCTGACGCTCTCGCATCAATATGTCGAACAGATTCCCCTGCCCGTCCGGCAGGCGGTATTCGGCAACGTCGGCACCTTGTTCTCATTCCGTGTCGGCAACACGGATGCCGAGGTGTTGCAAAAAGAATTTGCCAACGCGTTCATAGCACAGCAATTCGTGGACTTGGAACGGTTCACGGTGCTCAGCAAGATTTTGGAGGATGGCACGAACAAAGAGCCATTCAAAGGGACGACCCTGCAACCGCTGGACAACGACAACAGACGGGCGGTTGCGCATATTGCAAATTCTCGCCTGAAATTTGCCACGGCGCGAAAGCGGGTTGAATCCAAATTGAGCCGACTGGCTATTTCCAGTTCAGGCACGATTCCACAAAGGCAACGAAATCGTCGTTCTGCAAAACCCTCGCTTTCTCCCAAATCAGCCTTGGAATTGGCAGGGAGAGAAATTCCGACACGTCTCGGCGCAAACCCTCCAGTGTGATGATGAGTTTATCTTGAGTCGCATAGTACACGCTACTGATATGAAGAATCACCAGATTGACAAACATTTCCTCCGTGGCCGTGACCGGCGACTTGACCGGATCCGCAGAGGCGTCGAGAACTCGCGCCAATGCCGGGTCGTGCGCGAATTTTCCCCAAACCTCACGGTGATTGGCGGTGATTATTAGCAGGTTGGCGACACGTTGCGTCCTGGCTTCCGAACGCAAAGAAAACGCCGTGAACAGCAGGCTGGCGATGATGCCGACGCTTTGGAGCAGGGTGAACCAATTCTCAGAAGCCCACGTTGCCATTGCCCCATTTTACCATCCGGCCGGAGGCGAATGCCAGTGGTCCATCAGGGCCTGTCGGGAATGTCCGCCTTGGCTGCGACCAGCACTCGCCGGGGAATACGCACCATGCGTTCATCCGGGCCGCAACTGGCAGAGGGCGGCAATTGCGCCGTCAAATCGGAAATGTCCAGGCCGATGACGGCAAAATCACCCGATTCAAGCTCCCAGATGTCGGGGCACCCGCGGCAACCGGCGCTTTGTGCACCGTTGGCGTGTGGATCGGGGCCAAGTCGCCGTTTGAACATACTTACACTGCTACTATAGTAGCATATAAAGTCAAGTCTTTTTCGCGTACTTTTTGCGTGTGACCGAAAACCATCTGCGACAGGCCATCTGTTCCCATGTTGCCCGACTGATTCGGGAAGAACGCCGGCGGCAGAATCTCTCCTTGAGCGCTTTGGCTGCGCGGGCTGGACTTTCCCGCCAGATGGTAACCTTTGTCGAGAAGGAGGAGCGTAACCCCACTCTGGACACCGTATTAAGACTTTCATCGGCTCTCGGTATCAAATTCGAGGAAATGCTCAAGCAAGCTCGCCGCGCATCTACAATTGCCAAACGGAAATGACCGTCCGGATTTGTGTTAAAATGGCCGAATGGAGCGCGCCCGCCTTCCCCGTTTCAAACGCTCGCCTGCCATTCCGCCACTGCGGTTGACCAGTCGTGACGGTGAGATTTTGAAGTGCCTCCACCGTCACCGTTTTCTTCGTTCCGACCATATCGTGGCATTAAGCACCGGCAGCCGGCAGCGGGTATTGCGTCGGTTGCAGCGGCTTTTTCATCACGGTTATTTGGAACGGCCACGCTGTCAAATTGATTATTACCAGAGCGGTTCACGACGGATCGCCTACGGTTTGGGCAGCAAAGGCGCAGCCTGGCTGAAACGGGAATTGTCTTTGCCATTCCATCAACTTGATTGGAAGCAGAAAAGTCGTCTCGGCAGATTGTTCCTTGAACATGCCCTGTTGGTTTCCGACATCATGGTTGCCCTTGAACTGGCGTGCCGGAACCGAAAAGACATACGGTTGTTGTTGGCGGAAGAGTTGCAAATCCCGAAAATGCGCGAACCATTTCAATGGAAGGTGGACATCCGCCAGCGGCAGAAATGCGGGGTCATTCCCGACCGGGTTTTTGGTTTGGGATTTAACGGCAAACAATGTTGGTATTTCCTCGAAGCTGATAGGGGCACCATGCCCATCACACGCAGCGACTTTGACCAGACCAGTTTCCAGCGAAAATTGCTCGCCTACGAAGCGACATGGTCGCAAAACCTTCACCGCACCCGGTTCGGTTGGCAGCGGTTTCGTGTTTTAACGGTCACCATCAACAGTCAACGGGTTCAAGGGATAATTGAAGCTTGTCGGGGGCTGACCCACGGCCTCGGGTTGTTCCTGTTTTTAGACGCGGCCTCTCTTGCCAGGCACGGGAACATCCTCACGATTCCGTGGCAGACCTGCCGGCCTGAACAAACCGCAACTTTGACATAATCGCTGTATTGTTGGCTGCTGTTTGCACCCCCTGGTTTGTTTTTTTATTTCGTGCTAGGGTGCGACCAGAAGCCGGATTCCCCGGTTTTGTTCCCCCTGAAACAGCACATTGAAAGGAGTCATCCCTATGCCTAAAAAACCGTTCGTAGATTTTCGGGAAGTTCGTTCCCGAATCACCATGGAACAGGTGTTGGAACACTACGGTGTTCTCGACACGTTCAAGCGCATCGGCACCCGTCTGAGCGGGCCTTGCCCGATTCATGGCGGCAGCAATCCAACGCAATTCCGGGTTGATACTGAAAAAAACATCTGGAACTGCTTCTCGCGAATGCAAACAGGGCGGCAACGTCCTGGACTTCATCGCAAAAAAAGAGGACGTGTCCATTCACGATGCGGCCATCAGAGCCTGTGAATGGTTCAACATCCCGTTGGAGGAAGTCAAAACCAACGCGCGTTCAGCGCCGGAGGCCGGGGAGCATTCCCCGACACCCGCCGCCAAGCCCAAATCGTCAGCGTCACCGGCACCAAGACCGGACGACAACGCGCCCAATTCGCCCTTGAAATTCAAGCTGGAGAAATTGGATCGCGCGCATCCGTATTTTACGGAACGCGGCATCAGCCAGGAAACCGTCATTGATTTCGGCCTTGGCTATTTCACCGGCGACAAGGGGCTGATGATCGGCCGGATCGTCATTCCGATTCACAACGCCAAAGGCGAATTGGTCGCCTACGCCGGTCGCTGGCCGGGTGACCCGCCCGAGGGCACGCCCAAATACAAACTCCCGACCGGTTTTCGGAAGGGACAGGAATTGTTCAATCTGGATCGCGCCATCAAGGAGCCGGCAGAAAATCCCTTAGTTATCGTCGAAGGCTTCTTCGATTGCGTGATGCTCCATCAGCACGGCTGCCGCAAAGTGATTGCCCTCATGGGTAGTTCCCTGTCGCCTGCGCAGGAGGGGCTGATTCGCAATCACACCAACAGTAACAGTCACGTCATCGTCATGCTCGACGAAGATGAAGCGGGACAGGCCGCCCGCGACGAAATTGCAGGCCGGCTGGCGAAATTCTGTTTCGTCAAAGTCCATTTGTTCGAGGAAGCCGGCATGCAGCCCGAACATCTTTCCTTCGAGGAGGTGCAAGACCTGATTGGAGGTGTGTCGTGAAGCGTTACGAAGGCAAACGTGAAGGTTATGCCGCTGACGTTACTGTCAACGGCCGTCCACTCAATCCCCGGCTCGATTTGCGGAATCACAGTCCGAGCGGGTTCGAGTGGGGGTACGGTGGCAGCGGCCCTGCGCAATTGGCGCTGGCGTTGTTGGCCGACCACTTCGGCGATGGCCAAAAGGCCGTTGAACTTCACCAGCCCTTCAAATGGGCGGTGGTGGCGAAATTGCCGAAGCGGGGCTGGACGCTCACCAGCGAACAAATCACCCATGCGCTGGAATCATCCGCGATCCAGCAAACCCGGGCGGAGGCAGTATGAGCGCATCGTCTGCGCATCCCATTGCCAAGTTTCGGCTTGGTCATATCGTAAGTACACCCAATGCCCTTGAGCATCTTACCCAGGATGACATCCTCCTGGGCATTCGACGGCACCAGGCCGGCGACTGGGGCGACGTGGATGAACACGATCGTCAGGAGAACGAATTGTCGCTGCAAAAAGGTTTTCGGCTCCTCTCGGTCTATCACGCCGCCAATGGGACAAAATTCTGGCTCATCACGGAAGCTGACCGTTCGGTCACAACGGTTTTGCTGCAGGAAGATTATTGATCACACGGCCTCTTTCTTCAGAAGGAGGCCCTTTTTGTTGTAACCGCGCATCACCTGTTTGCCTTGTCTGTCGCCCATTAGGGGCGTTCACCTTACGCGGAGCGTCCTGCGGCGCGCGCCGCTAGAGCGCAGGAGCAAGGGTGTGTGGTATTGGCTGCCGTGTGATGTGACAGAGACGCGGCGGCGGCGACATCTTGACTTCCGCTTGCTCGCAGATGTCACTCTAATGGCTCCCTGCCTGGCTTGGAGGTCGTCACCTAGGCTGTAAGCGCCCTCTCTTCACAAAAACCGGCATCCATGATAGGATTCAATGTTAGAGGGGACTCATTTTCTTTTGAGTCCGTCATTCGTTCAATCCCCAGCACACTGAAAGGAGAACTCCCATGAATGCCCATGTGTATGAGCAGATCACCGAACGCATCATCACCTTGCTTACGCAAGGCACCGTCCCCTGGCAAAAGCCGTGGAAGGCCCGCACCGGGTTGCCCCGGAATCTGGTCAGTCAAAAGCCGTATCGTGGCATCAACGTCTTCCTGCTGTTGGCCATGAGCTACGAATCACCGTTCTGGCTCACGTTCCGGCAGGCATTGCAGCTTGGCGGCACCGTGCGCAAGGGCGAGAAATCGTGTCCCGTCGTCTTTTGGAAACAGACGACCCTTGAAGACAAGGAATCCGGCGAGCCGCAGAAAAAACGGCTGCTCCGCTTTTACCACGTCTTCAATGTCGCGCAATGCGACGGATTAAAAACCGGCACCGAGGCCGGTGGAGGAACCCGTCAACGGCATCGTCAAGCCGGAGGAAATTGTGGCGCACATGCCGCAGCGACCCGAAATCAAGCACGGCATGACCCGCGCCTTTTATTCGCCGCGCGAGGATTGCGTCGGTCTGCCGGTGCGGGAACGGTTCGAGCGGGCGGAAGGCTATTACGCCACGCTCTTTCACGAACTGGTTCATGCCACCGGCCACGAGACGCGTCTGAATCGAGTGACGCTCACCGAAAAGGCCGGTTTTGGCTCCAATCCCTACTGCAAAGAGGAATTGATCGCCGAAATGGGCGCCGCGTTCCTGTGCGGCCAGGCCGAGATCGCCGAGCGGACGATTGATAATTCCGCCGCGTATCTCAACGGCTGGCTTGAACAGTTGCGAAATGACAAAACCCTGATTGTGCAGGCGGCAGCGCAGGCGCAAAAGGCGGCGGACTTCATCCTGGGAAATGGCCCTGAAGATTCTGCGGTCAGTGCCGTGGTGAAAAGTACGCCACCACCACTGGAGGTGGCGGCATGAAAAAAATCCATCCCAAGGAATTCAAAGTCATGGCGCTGCGGGATTGTCCCGTGCCCAGCGATATGCTGGTGTGTGAGACACCACAGCAGGTGGCGGACTACTGGCGGTTGCACATCGCCACCACGCCGAATTTTAACTCGGAGTGCGAGTGCATGGTCGTGTTGATGTTGAACACGCGCCGCCGGGTGAAAGGACACCAGTTGCTCACCATTGGCACGTTGGACACCATTCTGGTGCATCCACGTGAGGTGTTCCGATGCGCCATCATTGCGGCTTCTGCCGCCATCGTGCTAACGCACAATCATCCGAGTGGCGAGCCTCAGCCCTCTGAGGCGGACATCAAAGTGACCCGCGACTTAATTCGCGCCGGTCAACTCCTTAAAATCGAAGTGCTCGATCATGTCATCATCGGCAACCCTGCCTTTTGCTCTTTGCGAGAACTTGGTTACTTCTATAGTTAAAAATCAACCCCGACCAATTTTGGCCGGGGCTTTTCGTCATGCAAAAACGCAAAAATCATGCACATTTGACAGCTCTTCGCGCCTAAAGGAATCCGGCTTTGCCGGATGCACGGTTTATTCCCCCGCCGTCCCCATCGCATCGTTCGCCGCCGCCCTCTTTCCATTATACCAGCCGGTCAAGGTCGCTGCGCTCCCTTGACTACGGCCGGTGTGTCAAGAGTGCGGGACGGCTCACGGGCCGCCACGCACAAAGGTCGAACGTTATCAGCCAAACAACAAACTTCCATGTCATACATCGAACAGTTTGAGCAGGAGCTTATCGCAAAGCTCAACGCCAAGGAGGACAACGCAGCGGTCGTTCGCTGGGTTTCCGAGAAAGTCTTGGAAAGCTTCAAGCACGGCATCGCCACCGGCCAGAAAGAAGGCCACGGTCAGCCGCAAGGCAGAGAGCCGTCGAAGCGGTTCTGTCAGCAAAGCCCAATAGTCGCAGGGCTTCGTTATCAGTTTATAGCACCCCCATGGGAATTGACATCTATGCGGAGTGGACAGGCCAGACAGATAAGGCCAGAGCCGAGCAGTCAGCGGCGTGGCTTTCGACCGGAGCGGGCGACACGGGCTATCTGCGTGAAGCATATCACGGATCACCCTACGCCACCATGTTCCTCTGCACCGAGGCGTTCGAGACCGGCCGAGCCCGGATTCCCGCCGCCGTCTTGCAGGAGCGTTTGCCACACACGCTCGTCCTCGTCGAGGAACGGGCGCGCAAGCTCTACCAAGCCACAGACAATGAGATTGAGGACGAAAAGCGGAGCTTCCGCAAGTTCGTCGCCCTCTGTACGGAAAAGGAGCAGGAAACCGGCGAGCCGGTTCTTGTCATCGCAAGCTATTAAAGATTATTAGCCACTTAACGCAAAACAATGGCATTAGACAAAACTGACCTCGAAATGATTGAGCGCGTGATTTACAAGAATGGCGACGATGTTGCCGTGTCCATCGCTAGGAGCTTCGAGCGGATGGAGGAGCGGATAGACGCAGCGGAAAGCCGCATCTATTCCCGCCTGTCCGACCTTGAGGACAAAATCGAGACCAGCCGCCAGGATTTGTCTGACGAGCTTGGCGACAGTCCGTGCCGATGTTCGGGAATTGATGAAGGCAGACCAGTAATCGTCTGCCTGAACAGCCCTGCCCCGTGGCGGGGCTGTTTTCGCGCATGTGCGTGGCGGGGGGACGGCGCCCCAACTCCCAACCCCCTGCCGGAGGGCAGGACCTCCCCCAGGGGGCTAACCTTGTATGCTTTACCTGACATCAGAACCTTTGGCTAACCGTTTTCATCTCTCAATCTTTTGGACAACGACTCGAGTTCCTGAGGGCGTGGTGCGTTCAACTTCTTTCTGGCCTCCGGCACATCTATCGCACAGTTGTATCGAACGTAACTTCGTCTGAGAATGGAACCAGCCTGTTGTTCTAGCATGTCAACCTCTCCTACTTTGCCTTGTGCTTTTAGCGTTTCTGCCAACTGGACAGCGCATGACGCTACGTCAAAACTATTCTTCCCGTCGAAATCGAGGACGGTTGCGAAGAAAAGAGCTGAACGGAAATGCCGTTCAGCGGCATCGAAGTCCTGTTTCTTAAAGGCAACGACTCCTAGTAAGTAATGGTCGTATATCAAGTACGAGAGTTCTCCTAAATCGGCTGCTTTCAGTTTCCTGGCATCGCTTTGTGTCAACTGTTCCAATTTAAGTCCGTATCGGAGTCGAAGTCGCCTCGCGAGGTAAGCCTGATGGTATTTTAGGGATGGGGAAATCAGTTCGGAGGCTTGACCGATCCGACCCACAGATAAGTATCGGCAGCCGAGACACCGCAAATGACCGGCCGTTTTCGAGTTTTTTGCACGGTAAACATCCGTTAGCGTTTCGACGGACTTTCGTGCTGCGTCAACTGATGCCCAGTTATGATAGTCAGTTTTCTCTGGAATCCCTGCCTCTTTCGCTTCGGATGCTTGGGCGGCATGAAGACCCGCCGCGTGGTGGTAAAACGTATGTAACGCGATTTGCCATGGCCGTCGCTTAGCTCCCGCCCGGCGCGCGTTGGACTTCGCCAGGTTAATTCCCGTCTCGATAAGGTTTGACGCGCCTTCATAATTGCCGCCGTGAATCAAAGCCCTAATCAATCCCGCAGGTAAATGCCTCCAGTGCAATGGGCTTATTGGAGCTTTCTGGTCCATCAATTTTGACGCGACCGCCTCAACATTTGAGAGCAGCCAAGGGCTCCTTTGCCAGAAATCCAAGTCCGACCAACTCGTCGTTCCTAGCCGAGTGGCCAGGATTGAGGCCGAAATAATCTTGTAACGTGAAAAGAATTTCGGCCCGCACCACGCGTGAAGCAAGAGGACGACCACGCGATGAACTCGTCGCAAATCAGCGTGTCCGCCTTCCGCGGAGATCGCGGGCATTAACAGGCTTAGACGGCCCAAAGGATTTAAGCACTCCTCTTCAAAGGTCCGCTGTTGCCGGAAGGTGCGTTTCAATAGTGGCTCCAACTGTTTTTGCTGTTCCCAAAAAAGGGTGGCTGGCACTGCGTCGGGTGAAAAGCAACAAGCCAAGCAAAGCGTTTTGAAGGCGAGCGGACTTTGTCGTTTAAGGGCCTTCACGAGCAAATTGAAGGTTGCCGCTGCTGACGTCCGATGTTCCTTGGGGGCCCTCGCATCCAATAGCTCGTCGGGTTGTTCCGACAAACGGTGAAGGTATTCCCCAAAAGTGATCCTTTGCCAACTTACATAACTTGCCGCCTGCTCCAGTGCCAGCATGTGCCAACCCAGCTTGATGCCTACCTTGCGGGCATCATCGGCATCACTGCCCGGGCGTGCGGACCGTTGCAGAAGAAATGCGACGCCATCACGCGAATCGAGCGGACGCTGGTCGAGGTCAAGTTTCAGCCCAAAGGTGGACGAGTCATCCCAAGGCTGGACAACAGAAGTAATGACGACGTGTGAACCATCGGTCAATTCGGCCACGTTTCGGAAAGATTCCGGCCAGTCAATGTTGTCAAGGATGAATAGACGTTTTTGATATTTTGAAATCTCACGCGCTAGCCAAGCCAACAAGTCCTTCCGGGTAACATCCTCATCATCGGCCCCCGGAATTGCAAGCGAGAGGGCAATGTTTCGGATGTCCTGGCTTTGCTGCAATGAAGTCTTGAGCTGGCCATCAAGACCGCTGCTGCCAATCCAACATATAAGATCATAGGCCCGCAATGATTCCTCAACGAACTGCCGTGCCAATTGCGTTTTACCTGAGCCGGGACTTCCCGTGATGACGGCGGCAGCACTCTTGCCAGGGTTACCAATGAAGAATTTTCTCAGTTCACTAAGTTCCTCCTTTCTGCCGGCAAAGTCACTTCGTGCCTTGGGTGCGCTGACATGGACGAACCTCGATCCTTTGTAAGGCGTGGCTTTCTGTTCCACCTTTTCAAGCGCGCTGGTTTCCTCCGCTGCGGACGGCGGAAAAAACTTTAGCAGCTTTGGGATGGAGGTCTCCCATGGATAGCTCCGAACTCGGAGGCATGTGGGTTGAGCCAGATAGTACGCATGAAATTCTGCCAAGAAATTGTAAAAATGCTCAAAGTAACCATCAAACTTATGGTGCGCGAGAGCTTCATCCAAGAGTCCAAGCTGCATATCGGTCTCAAAGGCATCCCACCAACTGAGGAAGTCTGAGAGGTGGATTAGTTGCACGAAGAACGTTTCATCACATTTGAGGTCAGCGGGTTTAGCATTTGTGAGGAAGAAAAACCTCACGATTTTGTCCTTTTCAGAGCCCATTTTTCTTTCAAAGCAGCTACCGACCCGATTTTCGTGTGATATTCTGTGCTTCGATATTCTCGGAAGAGATCATTGACTTTAACTTTGCGGGCGAGTTCGAGACGCTCTGGTCGTGCCGCCAGCGCCTCATTCCTTGGTGGCGGTGCAATCGCCGCCAGTCGCTGGGCGAAGTCTTCTGCTTTGATTTTTCCCGCGAGGCCCAATTCGTTGATTTTCTCGCTGAAAAATTCGTGGAGGTGCTTAAGGCGGGGCCCGTGTGGTTTCCTCGCGCGTTCGCCTTTTTTCGGCTGCTTTTTCAAAGCATCAATCCCGCGGGGAGAATACGTATGGATCCGGCCCCTTTTTATCGCATCAGCCCGGATTTCATCCAGCAGTTGAGTTTGGGACCAATTCTTTTTCTGTTTCACCACCTCGAATAGCTCGCCGTAAGCCTCCCATCTCTCACGTGGATAATTTGCATTCACGGACACGCGCACAAATGTGCGCACTTTCCGCACAAATTGCGAGTGCGTTTGTATGAATCAGCCAAGTTGATTTCTTACGTAAAACCCGCGACAAACGTCGCGGGCCCCGATGGTGTCGGGTAACCCAAAACGAAGAATCGAGCGTTTATGGAACAACACAAATCTTCGAATCGGGCTGTACCCAATGGTACCACATTGGGAAGCGCGGACCTCACCACGACACATCGTCAAAACCGTGTCAAAATCTTTCCCAACCCCTGCGAAATCTGGAGTTGGACGAGCGAGGTCGAGAGGCGAAGTGCCCAATTTACTCTCAACCATTTTGGCCAACCCCCCTTCGCTTGCGCGACGGGGCTAAACACAATTACCGGCATGGCACTGTCGGCCCACGTGATTGGTTGTCACGTGGCGAATCCAAGCCGCTAGCAGCGGCAATAACGGCGCAAACACCAGCGCCAGGAGCATAAGAAAGAGATGAAGAACATCACAATCATCCCGGCGGCAGGCGGAGCCTATTCTGACATCGCCATTGCACCCGGCACAACCCCGCGAGATGTAAAAAAACAAATTGGGCTCGCCGAAACTTTTGTTCTCACCCGCGGTCGAGGAACTGAGCCGATTCCGGATACTGAAAATCTTTACGAAACAGTTCAGGACGGCACCAAGCTTTATGCGACAACCGACGTGCAATTCGGAAAATGAGCACGTTTTTACAGGCCATTCAACGCTGGCTTGAAGGGCCAACTGACGTCAAGCAGCCGGAGCCGACTGTCACCGTGCGCCGCCAATATGTTCTTTCACCCCCGACATCGAGGCGCCCCGGCTCAAGGATCGTGGTCAACCGCAGCCCTCGGCCATATTGGGAGGAGCGGGGCTGGCGGCATGAGGGGGGAATCTACCAGGGAAATTACCAGACCCCTTCAGGTACTTGCCAAGGTTACGTGACGGTATCGCCGGGCGGGCGCGTGGAAGTGTTCATCCACAATCCACCGCCGGCACTTCAACGCCATCCACACTGGGAATGTTTCCAACGCCGCAACGATGGCTGGTTTTTCGTCCATCCAGTCAAGCGGGTTGCGGACGTTTCGGCGGGCATTCTCGGTGTCGAAAAAACAATTGCGGAGGCACATGAATTATAAACTACTACGGTGCCTCATCATCTGTTTGTTGAAAGAGGCGCGGCGGCAGAAGCGCAAACGGCTCAAACGCATTGCGACCATGCAGACTGCGCCGACCGATTCATTCCCGCAAATTTTCATCATCGAATCGTTCTTCACGCAGGAATTGATACGCGTTCTGACTCCCACCGCTGACGAACAAATGCATTTTCTGACCGGACCCAAGCTCGGGCCGATCCGTTTTGTTGGGCGCTGGGCCCAGCCGGTCTCGCTCGAACGACAATCGCCGGTCTTTGTACGCGCCACCGCCAAATCGGTGGCCGACATCCTCATTCCCATCATCGAACAGGGGGCAGAACTTCACATGTGTGCTCATAGTCATCCTGGGAGCAGCGCCGGCGCAACCACTCCCTCATCCATCGACATCGAGTGCCTTGGCAAACTGCAAAAGGCCGGCTCGCAGGCCATCGGTTGCATCGTAACCCGCGACGGTTACGTTCGATTCTTTTCCGTTTCAACAATTTTCCACGTCATGGTTATGGGGACCGGCGTCAAGCAGGTATCACAAAATGTTTTCCACATCACCCTTCAAGATAGCCACTGATCGGCTACCGTCGCCCGACCCGCGCTTTGCGGTTACTCACCGCCAGGAGCTGATCGCCGGATTCGACCAGGCAAGCCTGACGGGCGCCACCGGCGTCCTGATCGGCGCTGGCGGAATTGGCAGCGAGGTCGGCGAAGGGCTGTGCCGCAAAGGCATCGGCCGTCTGCGCATCTTCGACCATGATGTGGTTGAAGCGACAAACCTGAACCGGCAGCATTTTTTCAAGCAGGACATCGGTGAGAACAAAGCCCGCAGCCTGGCACGCAACCTGGCACCTCATTGCCACGCCGGGACAACCCTTGAGGGGTATCCGCTCTCATTCGAGGACGCGTTGGTTCTGGAAACGGACATGTCGGCGGCTTTCGCCGTCTGCGGCGTCGATAACAGTGAAGCCCGAGTCGCGGTCTCCGAGCATTACCGACGCCTGGCCGTCCCGGTAATTTTCATTGCCGTCGACCTCCTGGCCGAATGTGGCCATGTCTTCGTGCAGGAAAGCACGCCGACAACACCGTGCTTCGGTTGCGCGTTTCCGAGTTCACTGACGGGGCGCAAAGCACCCTGTTTTGTGCCCTCGTCAAAAGACATCCTAAAAGTGACAGCCGGCTTGGGCCTGTACGCCGTTGATTCCCTGCTCATGGCGCGGAAGCGCAACTGGAATTATCGGCTTGTCCATCTCGCCGGCTATGCGCCCGACGTGCTTATGAACGTCGAGCGAAATTCGAAATGCCCACTCTGTTTCATCGAACAACGAGGCTCCCCAAGCGTGGGTACAACCCCACGCCGGGCCTCTACGGGGAGTGACTCCCCTTCCCCCTCTGTATGAAGCGAAGCAGAAGCATTAAAATCCGGCTGACCGACCAAGAACAACGGCGGTTGAAAGCCCTCGCCGGTGCCCGCGGCATTTCGGCGCTTCTGCGCCGTGGCGCCCTGGGTCCCGACCGGCGGCAGGTGCAAAGTGAACGACTAAGGGTCGTCGCCGAACTCGGCCGGGCCAGGAATCTCCTCAACCAAATCGCCCGGAACTCCGAACGGCGACCTCTGCTTGACCAAGTCCAGATCGTCCTGCAACTGACCGCTGTCGAACGGCAACTTTCCAAATTCAAAACCTCATGATCATCGGCTTCTCACGTCATTTCGGAATTGGCGGCAGCCGCCCAGTTCTCGATTACTTGACCGGCTATCTCGTAAATGGCCAGGCGCGGGACCCGAAACCAGAAATCCTGCGCGGCGACCCAGAGGCTGTCGCCGAAATCATAGACTCTCTTCCGTTCGAACGGCGATACTCGTCGGGCGTCTTGAGCTTTGCCCCCGGAGACCGCGTCACGCCCGAGATTCAGGAGGATATAATGAACCGGTTTGAGAGCGCCGTTTTCGCCGGCCTCGCGCCTGAATGCCGAAGCATCGTTTTTATCAAACACACCGATAAAAAAAGAACGGAAATTCATTTCGTCGTGCCAAGGGTGGACTTGGGGACTGGCAAGTCTCTAAACATCGCGCCGCCGACACCGGCGAGCCGTCATCTCCTTGACACGCTCAGGGAGAGCATTAATCGCCGTTACGGTTTTCGAGACCCGAGCGATCCCGAGTGCAGGCGATCCGTTACGCTCCCCGCGCATGTGGCCAAACTCGCCGCCCAAGCAAAACGTCTTGGTCGGTCACCAAAGGCTGATATTCGCCAGGTGATTGCGCAGCGTCTCGAAGACCAAGCCAGGACCGGTCAGGTTAGCAACCGCGCGGACGTTATCCGCAGCCTTAAAGAGCAAGGTTTCGCGGTCACGCGAGCAGGCCTCAATTATATTACCATCGCGCGCCCGGACACCGGCGAACGGGTGCGTCTCAAGGGAAACATATTCCGGGAACATTTCTGCCCGAAGGACTTGGAGCGCACGCCGGTCCGCCGCGATCCGGCACAGCTTTTGGCACTGGACCGGCGACTCGAACGACTGGTCGAAAAACGCGCCGCCTACCACCGGGCGCGCTACGAAATTTCCGAGCAGACTGTCGAACCGTTAGAAATGAAGGAGGAACCTGCCTATGACCGAACTCGAAAACCGTTTGCTGATAATCGTCCAGCGATTGGAGAAAACCCACCAGGAGCGCGAGCGGCAGTTTGGGGCGACGCTCTCCGACTTAACGAGGCAGCTCAACACTTCGGCAACGCAAGTGACGGCCTTGAGCACGCACGTCAACAACTTGGCCAGGCGGACCGAGCAATTACACGCGATTTTGACCAGGCGATAACCTCCGCGAACCAAATTAACCACGTGGATGCCCTTGTGCAGACCTACGGTCAAATGCAACGAAATCGCCTCCAGGAGCGCGCAATGGAAATGGAGTTGGAACTATGATGCGCGTACTGAAGCAATTGTTCACTCCACGCCAGGCTCCCGCCTCCCAGGATGAGCTCGACCAGCCACTTCTGTTCTTTGGTGACGAGGCCCTCACGTTGAGAGCTTGCTGCGAAGGTATCTTCATCACTGGTTCGAGTGGTAGCGGCAAGACCACGGGCAGTGGGGCGGCGATTGCCAAAGCCTATTTGCGAAACGGGTTCGGAGGATTGGTAACCTGCTGCAAACCGGACGAACCGGAGGTGTGGCGCCGGTATGCCCGCGAAACCGCCGCGAGCACGACCTGGTATTTTTTGGGCCACGCCATCCGCACCGGTTCAATTATCTTAACTTCGCCGCCCAGCTCACGCCGGGCGACATCCGCCCCACTGAAAATCTCACGCAACTGCTCGGCACTGTCATCGAGGTCGCCAACCGCGGGCAAACAACAAATTCCCAAGACCCGTACTGGTCGCGCGCGGCGCAGCAATTAATTCGGAATTCGGTCGATCTGGTATTGCTCGCTCGTGGCACCAGGGGTCTGACGCTTCAGGAAATTTACCAAACGATTATCACCGCACCAACTGACTCAGAGCAGCTCCGCTCCCGAGAATGGCAAAGGAGCCTCCCGTTGCATGCAACTCCTCGCCGAAGCTAACCGGAAACCACAAGGAACCACGGCGGCCCACGATTTGGTCATGACCTCGAACTTCTGGTTCAAGGAATTTCCCAATTTATCCCCACGCACCCGTAGCTGCGTTATCTCCATGGTCACGACGGGGATCGATCCCCTGCTGCGCGGCAACATCCATGAATTGACGAACACGACCACGACGGTTACACCGGCGGCGACTCACCGGGGCAAAATCATAGTGCTCGACCTGCCTGCAAAGACTTATCACTCCGCCGGCATCCTGATTCAGCTTCTGTGGAAACAGCTCTGGCAGCAGGCTACGGAGGGCCGGAATATCCAGGCGAACTCGCTGCCCACTTTTTGTTTTTGCGACGAGGCACAGACATTTGTCAGTCGCAATGACAGCACTTTTTTGATGACCGCCCGCTCCAGTCGCGCCTGTGTGGTGTATCTGACCCAAAACCTTCCGAATTTCCGTTCGGCGCTTGGCAAGGCCGAAACCGATGCCCTCATTGGCAATCTGGTGACCCGCATTCACCATCAAAATGTCTGCACCGAGACCAATGTTTGGGCCAGCGAGAGTATTAGCAAGTGCTGGCGCCTGCGGGCGAGTTCGGGCACCAGCCACAGCGATGATTCCGAAGGTCGTCAGCGCATGTCTCACAATGCCAATCTTAGCGATTCCCATGAATATCGGGTGCCCCCGGAGGCATTTCTGCATCTACGGCGCGGCGGGCCGGGGAGCAACCGGTGTGTCGACGCCATTGTCTCGCGTCCATGGCCCAGTGGCCGGGGCTTTTTGCGCGTCACCTTCAGACAATCATGAAATATCCCCCTGCATTAAACCCGCTCCGAGGCACGCAAATCGCGTGGCTGATACCCCTTTCCTGGGCGATCTTGGAGTGCGCGGCTATCTCAGCCCCGACCACGGTTGAAGTTTTTCTTCATCATCGCTTTGGCGCTCGCTCAGGCCAGGCGCTGCTCAAGGGTTTCCTGCTTCTCGTTTTTGTATGCTTGGTATCGGGGCACAGCGACCGACAAGCCACCATTCCCCTTTTCCCTGTTTATCTCCTGGCCTACATTATCACCGCCGCCTGCCACTGGTTTATCAGCCAGTTTCGCCAAGCCGACCAAATCCATAGTTACTCAAGTGGTGAACCCTGGCCGTTTTGGCGCGAGCTGCCTCTGGACACGACCACAATCCGACAATGCCTCGAACCGGTTCTTTGCTGCCTCATCGCTTGCGTTCTGCTCCTCTTCGACCCTGCCCTGGCGTGCTGGCTTTTCCTTGCAGCCATCGCGCTTTTCATCAAAGAGCAGGTCAGCCGTGCCCGCTCGCGAACCCGGCGGCTTGATGCAATCGACAATCGAGTCGAAGCGGACCGGATTGCTCCACGACCTCGTGCGGAAGCCGAAACCTTTGTTGAGGCACGACCCGCGCCGCCCATCAATCGCCACTTTCCGTAAACATTGGTTCACAAACTTATGAAAACCACACCAACACAACAAAAGAACGCAAAAATGAAAACACAACCGACACGTCCAATACATGAAGTCCGGCTCGGCAGCGTCAAGGCCGCAGTCTGGAGTAACCCGACGGAAAAAGGCGTCCGCCACAACGTCACTTTCAGCCGCTTATTCAAGCAGGATGACAAGTGGGCCGTGACCCAAAGTTTTGGTCGCGATGACTTGTTGCTTCTTGGGAAGGTGGCAGACCAGGCACATTCCTGGATCCACCAACAGGAGCAGGAAGAATCGCGCAGCAACCAGCCGTCTGCCGAAACCACCGAAGTATCCCCCGCTCCGTAATTATGAACGGGAGGCGAGCCAGGCGGGAGACAAACCGTCTTCCGCTTGGTTCAACCAGCGGTCGCACCAAAAACGTTGGCGGTCAAATACATGAATTCTGAAATCAACGAAATTCTCGCCGCGAAATCGAACGGCAGGCCAGGGCTGATTTCCACTGAAGCCAAAGAATTGCTGAATCTTCGGCGATTGCCCGCCATGTTGAACACCGCGCAAACCGCCGTTCTCTTGGGGTTGGCCGAGCATGACATTGCCGTGCTCGTGCGCACTGGATTGCTAAAACCATTGGGTAACCCACCACCAAATGCAGTGAAAAGCTTCAGCACAGCCCAAGTTTTGGAACTGGCCGGCGAAATCGCCCTCCTCAACAAAATCCGCAGCACCGTTTATCATTACTGGCGTGGTAAAAATGCAGACAACGCCAAGCCGTGCCGTTCCCGCGACGGCCACGCCCGCCAGATTTTGGCCAAATAAAAATCATCCCTTCACATTGGGGCGCATTCAGTGACAGTCATAGGCCCCAGCGCGGTGTTAGCCCGCTTCTCGCTGCGCCAATACAACAAATCTAAGTGAACCCGTGCAAAGCCACGGCGTCGCGCGACCGCTGAGGCTACATCTTGGAACTGAGCGCTGACTGACGCCTGCAAACCGATGATCGTCCGCCACCGCGGCAAGATTGCTCCCTCAGGCTCACTCCGAAGCGCGATGGCGACATGGCTGTCGAGCGGCACCTCAAGCAAATCTTCCAACTGATAAAGAGGGAATGCCTCGCACAACTGGCGCGTGTAGAAGACATCCCGAAGAAAGATATTCAGAAACTTCCGGGCTGCGCCCCAGAATCTCGCTCTCTCTGGAAGTGCTCTAACGAAGTCATCCGTGAGGCGGTCGAGGGTCGCCGGAAAATCTGCCGGACTCACAGGCGAGAGCGCGGACAAATCTATAGCCGCTAAAAACGAACGTGCTGCGGGGATTGTTCCGGGCGGCCCCATTCCCCGTGCGGTTGACGGGCCAACGGCGAGTGACGCGATGCGACGCTGTAGGGGTTGGAGTAGGCTGGTGTTCATGCGGGCTAACGTCAAAAGCTCAGGCACGCGGGACCAACGAGCGTGAATCCCGACGCAGTCGGGAAACAGGAGCCGGCCATCCCGCGTTGCCTGCAGCGATTTGTTAGACGGCATAGTCAACCTCTCACTCTTTCGGTCGAAACCGGCGAGCAATGAGCATCAATGCTCCAAGCACGCAGATCACCAATCCCAAAATAAGCACGATGGCCTTAGTCCACGGGTCGCTACTGGGCACGCCGTTCACATCAATCGTAGCCTTCGGGTCAGAAACGAGAGACAAACCCCAAAGAGTGAAAATCCCGCCGAGAAGAACGAAGCCGACGCCAACAATGCGCCCTCCGGTATTGAAAAGCTGCCAGTATGTTTTTCGCCAGTCCGACATTTTCAAAAACGCTCGCTGCCGTCTAACGATGGAACTCACACACGCCGGACCAAAAGACGCTCATCCGCGAAGCGGAACTGAGAGCGCCATCCGGCGTTGTGTGCAGTGATTTTGTTAGACCACGTCTGTCTCATCTCTCATCCTCTTTCATCGTGTAGTGAATCGGAAACGGTGCGGGTTCGGAATCGGTGTAACCAATAACCCGAACTGCGTGAATCGTCATGTCGGACGACAGCCTCACATGCTGGGTCACGCGCTTGCATGGGAAACCCCGAGTGAACCGTGAACTGCTAACAAACGGGCTCGGCATGGTGGCAACAGGGGACACATCTGCAAAGGTGTATCGCATCTGTCCATCGGAAACAATCCACGAATCAGGCGGAAACCCTGCCATAGCAGGCATGACGCCACTACACCTGACAGTGGACGAAGGGTGAATCGTGACCGTCTCGACCTGCTGCGACTGTCGAACAAAAGTAAGACGAATGTCTTTGCCGGTTTCGTTTCGCACGCTGGTGGAAATGCTGATGCAGCAGCCAGTGAGCATTGGCATCGTGGCGAGGACTAATAGCAAAGTGCGCATGACGTGCGAAGTGGTCTAACGTCCAGAGCTCAGGCACAGCCGCCGAGCGTGACGTTGAATGGAATAATGATAATCAAATTTCATATTTTGGTCAAAACCGAAGGGGCAGCGGCTGTTGCCTGCAGCGATTTGTTCGGCATCTTATCGAGAACTTCTGTCAATATATGCACGACTGTCCTTGCGATCATAGGCCACTGTAATGCCGCCTCCGTTGCGAGGCTCTCTGTGAATAATAAAGCCCATCAGTGATCTCCTTCTTATCATTGGGTCGGCTCTCTTGGAAAGCCCTGGCTTGAAAAACAAACGCTGAACCAGAAATCGGCTGAACGGTCCAATGCTTCTCAGCGGCAAAGGAGATAAAGTCTGGCTCGGCAATCCTAAAATCCGCGATGAAAACGCCGCTGATATTCCGGTTCTGATAGACTGTGATGTCCGAGGCTGTGGAAGGCAATCCCTCGTACTGACCAAGCCCTGCTTGGAATCTGGAATGATCTCCAAACATACTCCAGCCCAACAGAACGATACCCAACAGACCCAGCACGAGAACAATGGTAAAGACGCGCTTCATGATGCCGAACGGCAAAAGCTCAGGCACGCGGGGCGGATGACGTCCTCCGCGATAGCGGAACTGGAACGGCCATCCCGCGTTGCCTGCAGCGATTTGTTAGGCTGCTTGTCCATATCTTCAATGACCGTTCTTCATAATAGAATAAATGGGATATGACATGGACTGCCGATTGATGACAAACGCTCTGCTGACCACGCCCTGCTTTGCACTCACTGGATTTGTGTATGCAAGGGAGACAATGTATAAGCCCTCGCCAAAAAAGAATCGTGAATTCGATGTAGCCGGACCAAATCCTGGAACCGGACTAAATTCTGGAACCGGGCCAAATGCTGTGATGTAGTAGCGCGGATAAGGTGGCCCGTCCTTGAGGGCTTCGAGCGGCTGAAGGCGTAAAGAATAACGGCGGCCTCGACCATCAATGAGAAAAGACTCCGAAGGCAAAAGCACCGTATTTGTCACAGCCAGCGTCACGGTCAAACCCCGCTCATTGTCATCGGCAACGATTCCCATATCCTGATGTGGAAATGGATAGGTCACATCGGAAAAATGAACACATCCACTCACGGCGATGAGTGCCACAATTACAAGTCCGAGCTTATAGAATGACGTTCGCATAACGGTGCAGCCTAACGTCCAAGAACTGAGCCACGCCGGAAGGATGATGTCAACCGCGAATGCGGAGCTGAAGGCGTAACCGGCGTTAGATGCCATGATGTGTTAGGCTGCATTTTCGACCTTTCTGTTCTTGAATGTGAGGAAGCGCGCAACAAGCCGAAATATAAATATGAATAAAAAGGCTGCCAACGCGCTATTGACCAGCATCGCCAGCATGAATATGGCTGAGTTGGCTTGGTCGGATAGCCCAGGAAATGAATCTGGCAATATATAATCTACCGGAACGAAAATACTAAAGGCTGCCTTCAGCCACAAAGGAACTGGCAAATCTTGGGGCATCGTATCTTCGGCTCCTGCCATCATCAGAGTCAGCCAAAATGAGACAGCAAACCAAACAGGTGTAATCACTGAAACACCAACAACATACTGGATCCGTCGTGTCATGCAAAACGCTCGATGCAGCCTAACGGCAAAAGCTCAGGCACGCGGGATCAAATGATGTGAACCGCGAAGCGGAACTGAGAGCGTCATCCCGCGTTGCCTGCAGCGAATTGTTAGACCACTCAATCATGCTCTATCCTCAATACCTCTCTGGGTCCGAAATGAATCGGCGGGCCAGCAGCGCAAAGAATCCATACGTTGGTATGACCTGGCAAACGCGTCAAAAAATACTCCGGTGGCTTACTATTGCAATCTATCTGCACAGAAAAGTCTGGTGCCACGATAATGCCTATCGGATGCAAAGCTCGAATAACCTCCGGAATCCGTGGATCATCCATCTTAATGGGGTCCGGTTCATTCGTCAGAGATGAGTGTAGGATGGCAAAGCAAGCATCGGCAATCTGCCGTCTTTCTGTCGGTGTGTGACCATCGTTGGGCGGCCGAACAAGATAAATATAGCCTGCAACAATGAGCAGCCCGCTAACAGCACAAGCGACCAAAAGAAATTTGCCGATGCGCTTCATGATGACGAACCAAGTGGTCTAACGTCCAGAACTCAGCCACGCCGGGCTAATGATGTCAACCGCGAAAGCGGAACTGAGACGGCCAACCGACGTTGGTTGCAGTGAATTGTTAGGCGTATGTCTCATTTGTGATTCAAAATGCTTCTAATGTGAGCCATACCAAATATAATCGCAACGATTATGAAAATGTCCAAACACCACAAATTCAGTAACAGCCACGGCGACGCACGCATAAACCTCCGCAATGTTTGTGACCACGAAATATCCGGCGCAGATTCTAACCATGATGCTGCCATAATAAATGGAGCGCCGACTAAAATCACATAAGCTGAAAATGGAACTGTGAATGGTGCTGGTAAGTCAAAGTAGCCGTCCACAACTACCGACATAATGAGAATGCTCCAACCTGTGACCTGAATCGCGACTGCATGACGCGCAAGAAATGACCGAATCGCTCTCATACGCCTAACGATCCAAAGAAGGCATGAGTTGAGTTGGAGGTCGCAATGGGCGACAACTCCTGTATATGAAAAACACACTCAACCATGCCTTAAGAACAACAACTACGCTCACCCCTTCTGAAACGCAAGTCCGTATCCCGCAGCTCAAGCTGGGAGTGGATTGGCACGCCGACCACTTCCGGGTGGTGCGGATGTGCGATGGCCAATCGCCGCAGCCGGCGCAGCGGTTCACGCCCGCCAGCTTTCTGCCATTCGTGCAAAAACAGCTCACTCTGGCCGACCAGGTATTTGTGGTTTACGAAGCCGGGCCCGGCGGCTTTCACCTGCACCGGCAACTCACTGCCCTCGGGGTCACCGCGTTTGTGGTGCATCCCCAAAAACTCGATCCGCAGCATAAAGGGGTGGTGACCGACAAGACCGATGCTCGCGAATTAACCTTAAATCTGGATCGTTACCTGCGAGGCAACCTCCGGGCCATGAGTGTGGTGCGCGTGCCCACTGCGGCCGAGGAACAACGACGGGCTTTGGTGCGCCAGCGTGAACAGTTGCGCCGGGAACGCCAGCGGCTGGCCGCGCAAGGCCGCAGTCTGTGCCTGACCCAGGGTATCCGGTTGCGGGGTGAATGGTGGAAGGCGCCCTTGACGCTGCCGGACTGGCTGGAGTCACGACTGGCCGTCTGGCGCCAGCTCATTGCCGCCGTTGAAACGTTGTTGGAAGCCTTGACCGAACAGGTTGAGGCACTGGCACCCAAGGAACGGCCAAAAGGTTTGGGTCCGCTGACGCTGGGCTCCTTGATCGCCGAACTGTGCGATTGGTCACGCTTCAAAAACCGCAAACAGATCGGCAGTTACACCGGCCTGTGCGGCGGGGTCAGCAGTTCGGGTCAAAGTCACTGCGACCTGTCCATTACCAAGGCGGGCAACGCCCGGGTGCGGTGGGCCTTGATCGAATTGGCCTGGCGTATGGTCCTGTATCAACCGCAATCCAAAGCCGTCCAGCGCTGGGGGCACCTGCTGTTAAATCCCAGGGCTGCCACCCGGCAAAAGAAACGGGCGCTGGTGGCGTTGGCCCGCCAATTGGCCGTGGATATCTGGCGCTGGCAAACGGGCCGGGTCACCCCCGAGCAACTGGGCTGGGTCATGGTCTGAAACCTTTAGCCGGAGTTTCCCTTGAAGGGCAAAACGATGAAACTGATTTCGGAAACGGAGCACGCTCGATTGGCTCAGTGGACCTATGGTCCGTTCCAAAGAATGGGCGTGCTCGGTTTCCCTGCCTCCGGCCAACGGACTTGGCCTTTTTGTAACCCTGCCTGTCAGGGAACGGATAGCAGACTGTGCGGAGCTTTGACTCCTGCATGCGGCGGGAAACACGTCCACGAAATCAGTCGCTCACTCGACCCGACCAAGGGAAGATGCTCTGGAACATTAACCGGCGACGCCGCGAGCTGAAGGGCTCGAGCTCGGCGTCGCCTCGTTTTAACTGTTCAATTGCAAGCACAAATGAAAACCTGAAAAACTCATCGCTCCCGCGAAATCTCTTGACTCATCTCATAGCAGCTGAGCCACGCCGACGGGCGGGTGGCTCCGCTAGCTCGATAATCGTTGTATAACTCAAACCATCCATAAACTCAAGGGGCAGTCGGCGTTGGCTCCAGCGCGGTGTTAGGCAGCATTTCGTCATTTCTGCATCTCAACAATAAAGCAACCGTTGCTTTTGTCCGCAGTCGTTATATCTCCCACAAGGTAAAATTGATCTTGCAACACGCCCGAAGGGTAGTAACGAACCTGTCCTGCCAAGGTCAAGCTCTTCGCCTCATAATTCCCATAACTATTTGAGTATCCCTGACGGGAAAAAATGAACTCACTACCCCACCATTGGTGCAGTCCGCTGACTTTGATGACTCCATCTGGTCCCGTGGGCGGCAGGTTTGTCGGCCCTTCTTGTTTCAGCGCCTCGAACATTTGGTGACGGGCTTGCAGCCACCGTGTGGAAACTCCTTCCAGCGGTCGGAGAGTCGTAGCGTCAACGACCTGCAAGCGAATCGTGTGAGCGCAGCCAACCAAAAGCGCCGCGCCGACAAAAACTAGAATAAATGGGGCTAGATGGTGATGTGTGCTCATGCTGCCTAACGTCCAGAGCTCAGGCACGCGGGACCAACCAGCGTGAACCGCGAAGCGGAACTGGACCGGCCATCCCGCGTTGCCTGCAGCGATTTGTTAGGCTCAACTCTCATGAAATGTCACTTCGTCTGTCCACTCTCCAAAACGTGCATCATACGCTCAGATGCCCGGAACGTGGAATCCGTCGCAGCGATACTGGTATAAGTCTCGAATGCCGAGATGACAAGATTTGTCTGTCCTTGTTTGAGCAGGCTCGCGGCATCCCGGATAGAATTACGATGCCACGCACTTTCGTAAAATGGCCTCACCTGGCAAAACGCATAAACCAAGAATCCGCTGCACAGCATGGCAATGAGACCAAATAAAATACGCGTTCGGCGTCCGAGCTTGAACTCGGCATAAAGCCAGAGAACCCAAACGACCAAAATCAGCGGAAGAACTATGATGCTCATGTTGAGCCTAACGTTCCAAAGCTGAACCACGGCCACGGGCCGCCTGGTTCCCGATGCAATCTGGACTCTCAATCTTCATATCTCAACCGAAAACTCAAGGGGCAGTGGCCGTTGGTTCCAGCGCAGTGTTAGGCTGCTCATTTCCATCCGAGCTTCTGTCTAAACTCTGCTTCATTCCGCACCCGAACGCTCCACCACCGGCCTGGGTAAGCCATCAGATAAATCGCCCCTGGCGTCTTGGTTCCGATTCGGTGGTCAATAAAAAACGGGAATGTTCTTCCTTCGGCATCTGTGATGGTCCCCCCGCCAGTTCCACCATCCGCCATTATCGTGGAATAGAAATCTGTGTGGACAGGTGGCGTGATTCTGATCCCGCTCTGAAAAAAATCCTTACTCGGCGGCAGCGAAGCGCAACTTGCCAAAAGTCCTACCGAAACAAACAATGTAGCAAGAGTTTTCATAGCAGCCTAACGACGTTCAGAGCTCAGGCACGCGGGGCTGATGACGTCATCCGCGCTAGCGGAATTGATCCGGCCATCCCGCGTTGCTTGCAGCGATTTGTTAGGCATCACTGTAATTTGTGTCCTGGATAACTGCATGTCGGCGCCTCGTTCAGGCGTCCGAGTGTGTATGTCCCGCCACTCGGACAAACCGGTATCGGTGACTTCCCATCTCGCGAAAAGTAGGGACGAACATCATCCCATGTCGGCACATCGTTCGTGGTTTTGTGCTGCTCAATCATCCACATCTTCTTCGCAGCATCAATCTGCCGAAGATTCATCCGGCACACTAAGACAGGTGCAGCCGGCCCTCGACTGTTCCGCTCCCCTTGCTCCTGCCAAAGGTAAAGGCCAATCATAAGCAGAAGCCCAGCACAGCCGCCTCCGACCCAAAATATGTTTCGAGAACTCATGGCGTGCGCTGATGCCTAACGTCCAGAACTCAGCCATGCCGGGGCTGTGATGTCAACCGCGAATGCGGAACTGAGACGCCCAACCGGCATTGGCTGCAGTGAATTGTTAGCCATCATCTCAGCCTCCGACTTTTTCGCCACCGATAAAACTCGTCTATGATATTCCATGCCCAAGCTCCGAAAAGCAAAAGCCAAAACCACAATGGGGGAGTCCTGTAGACGAAGGTGACTCCGTCATGCCAATCCCAAACGAAAAATACAACTGCGAGCGCGACCCAAATAGCGAACTTGGTAAGACGAGACAAACCAAACAACTGTGGCCGTGATGAAAAATGAGCCGCAAGCATGCTCAAGCCTACGCCGAAGCACATAAGCCAGAAGATGCCAAATGACATGAGGACGATGCCGAAAGTCAGCAATGCTGAAAACATCATCAATCTTTTGCTGGAATTTTCCATACGTGCAATGATGGCTAACGTCCAGAGCTCAGGCACGCGGGACTAACCAGCGTGAACCGCGAAGCGGAACTGAGAGCGCCATCCCGCGTTGTCTGCAGCGATTTGTTAGGCCATTGGCTCATACTATTCTCAGTAAATGTTATTTAAGCTCATCGGCCCCCAACTTCCACTGCCTTCTTCTGTGGGATGAAATCCATAGATTCCGCCAACCCAACAATACTTGGTTTCGGTTGCACTGGTGACGTGTCCATCGCGCAGTGTAAAACAAATCTTTTCCTTGCCGATGGGAAGCGCCAGAGGAATGGGCACAATCACAAAAGGCATTACTCCCTCCCAGACTCGCCCAGAACACTTATATGTCCATGTCTCCTCTGAATCTCTCGAACCGTGGCTAACGCTGTTCGGGCTGCCCCAATGTTTCTGTAACCATTCTGATGTATAAATGACTGAATTGGTAACCTTAGGGGGGTTCGGCTTCCATACGGCATTCACATCGGGAGCTTTCGAGTATTCTGAAATCTCTGGATCACTTATGAGCTTGGTCTGCGTCTTTAGGACGGCGACACCCACACACCCTTGAAGGAGCGGGCAGAGCATCGCAAAAAGTATAATTGTTCTCAATGTAAAATGGCCTAACGTATCAAAGCTGAACCACGGCCACCGGCGGCTGGCCCAGGACTGCAATCTGCACTCTCAAATTTCATATCTCAACAGAAAACTCAAAGCGCGGTGGCCGTTGGTCCCAGCGCCGTGTTAGGCGGCATATCTCACCCATTGGATTTGCGACCTTTTGCTATCTGGACAATGCCCCAACTCATACCTAACACGGCCGCCAATAAAAACAAACAAATAGCAACCGGTTGAAAATCCTCGACTGCCTGCAATAGATGAAGTTCTCCCGCCGAACCATAACGAACAAAGCCATGATTGACAACCATCCGGTAAATGTGCCCGGTTTTCTCGTCCGGTGCTCCTGGAAGCCTCGAAGAATAGAAAACATGAATCGAAGCGGAGACAATCACCCACAAGGAAAAAACACCAAGGAGCAATGCGAGTATCGCCTTGCGAAATTTCATAAGCGCGATGCCGCCTAACGTCCAAAACTCAGCCACGCCGGATGAAGGATGTCAACCGCGAATGCGGAACTCACGTGGCCAACCGGCGTTGGCTGCAGTGAATTGTTAGGCGAGGTGGATTCAAGTTGCCAGTGCGACAAATAGGAAGAGGCTGCCGCACAGCCATTTCTGTTCCGACGCAAGCCCCATCTTTCTCTGGCGTATGGGTTTGCATCGAAACAGAAATGTCTTCTTTCCTGTAAACTGTTGCAGATCTGAAGCATGTTTTGTCGCACTACAAATGTGAAACTAAACGACGTTGGTTCAGCGTTGCAGTGCATGAGTTGCGTGTGTGACTGCCGCTCCAGCTCGGAGCGAAGCGGCCACCATCGCAGCTTCGACGATCTCGGCATCGGTTGCACCGGCCTTGCGCGCGTTGCCGCTGTGGATGTCGATGCAATACGGGCACTGCGTGGTGAGCGCAACGGCGACCGCGATCAGTTCCTTGTATTTGACTGGAATTGCTCCATCAGCAACGGCCGCCTTGTCAAAGGACCAAAAGGCCTTCATCACCTCGGGGGCAAGGCTGTCCATGTTCTTCAGCTTGGCTAGGTTTTCTTTGTTATACATATGTTTGGCTAATGTGGTTAGTCGCCTAACGGAAAAAGCTCAGGCACGCGGGACCAACCAGCGTGAACCGCGAAGCGGAACTGGACCGGCCATCCCGCGTTGCCTGGAGCGATTTGTTAGACCGACAGTTTAAAGTATGCATCGACAGGAAAGTCTGTGTTCTCATCAGGGTGAACCAGCCGGCTACCACGCTCAAGGACGGAATCAAGCTGTGTCCGAAGGAACTCAAGCCCTAGACAAAGCGCCTGCAACGAATCCTCTCCAAAAATATCTCTAGCCTTGTCGTCAATGCCGTCGGCCAAGATAGAGCAACACCATATGCCACGGCTGTCTCGGCGAGGCCGGCCAACTTCGATGTGAATCGTAGTGCGTGCGCCACTGGTCGTAATCTCAACAAGTTCCAATGTGGCAACAGGTGAATCCATAAACGCTCGAAGTCGGTCTAACGTCGAGAGCTCAGGCGCGCGGGGCTGATGACGTACTCCGCGATAGCGGAACTGAGACGGCTATCCCGCGTTGCCTGCAGCGATTTGTTAGAACGGACAAAGCACATATTGTTGGCTATTAATCGAGATGGTCACTGAATGAATGTCATCCACCGACGCGCGTCTTCCAAGCGCAAACCGATACTCCATTTCCGTCCAGCCGCCATTCGCGACCCACGGTAAATGCTTTTGGGCAGCTCCTTGAATAACGGTGTCATCCGTCATTTGCACGCGCAACCGCACCGTTGGTAAGGATGATGGATCGAAAGCAGAATCTTTCTCGGAAATGTTAATTTCGAGAAAGTTCATGTCGTGGTCATCCATTCGAACCGCGAAGGAAAGGCCATCGTGCATGATATTAGCTATGAGGTTCGGATACCGACGAATCTGTGACTGACTTACTTCCTTGCTTTGCGCTGGCTTGGCTCCGGTGCAGCACCCGGCAAGCGTAACAACTGCAAATACCAAAATAATTACTAGAGCGTGCTGTTTCACATTCGAACCGAGTTTAAGTTCTAACGTCCAGAGCTCAGGCACGCGGGACCAATCAGCGTGAACCGCGAAGCGGAACTGAGAGCGCCATCCCGCGTTGCCTGCAGCGATTTGTTAGGCCGATTATTTTGCATCGAAAACCTCACTACTAATCCACGCTCTGGATGTGTAAACATCAAAACACCTGAGAAGCACAATCTTCTCGCCAAGGTTTGTCTGAAGGAGGACTGCGGTATAGGAATATACTTTGGCACCAGGAAAGTGACAACATGGGATGGCAACCTGCCGGACCTTCAATATCGTGAAATTCGTAATCTGGATATAATGCGCCACCTGACTCTGACTATCAAAATAAAACAAGTGTTCAAAGACCTTCGGAAGCACATCTTCGGTCGAAGCTGTCTTTTGCATAATGATGGGGCCAGTGGCGTGATCATTCCAAGCATCTGAAAGATTGGTGACAACATTATCTATTTGGTCGGCCGTCGCGCAACCGGCCACCAGAGCGAAAAAGGCTGCAAGGAATGTAGTGCGCATAAATCGGCCTAACGTCCAGAGCTCAGGCACGCGGGACCAAAAGGCGTGAACCGCGAAGCGGAACTGAGAGCGCCATCCCGCGTTGCCTGCAGCGATTTGTTAGGCATCATGGGATAATCTTTTGCCATATCGTCTCAACAGAATTCGGCCAACGCACAACAAACTCGCCCGCGTCCGAGCGAATAATCTGCGCTGCACCTGTATGTGGTGTCACTTCGGTAGGGTTGCTGCTGCTTTTTACCGTCTCAATCAAATGACCATCTTTGACAAGCCATGTGCCAGTTGCCTGATATGTATTGGTGCGGTCAGGATGGCTGAACCATGACTGCTCTATAAAACTGCCATCTGCTGCGACTGTGTTTGTGCATCGCATGCCGGCCTCCTGCCTCAACCAAACTCCCGTCAACTGCTGGCGAAAGTCACTGTCAAATCTGGCAACACTCTTGACGTGCTGCCAATGCAGCAACAGGCACACAGCGACAACGACAACTAACAATCCAATAATCGTGAGTTTTTTCATGGCGCGTAATGATGCCTAACGGCAAAAGCTCAGGCACCCGGGACCAAATGACGTGAACCGCGAAGCGGAACTGGACCGGCCATCCCGCGTTGCCTGCAGCGATTTGTTAGCCCCTGTTTTTGATTTTCTCATGAACTCCTAAAACAATATCTTTCAGCGTCTTCATCGCCTCTGCGTCCGCGTCAGAGATCGTGATGCCGAACTCAACCTCAATCCCCTGCACAGCCTCAACGTCTGCCATCGAATCCCAATCCCAGAAAAACGCCAACTCTTTAGAAAAATCATCCGAGTCTCGAATGCGCGACAAGTCGGTCTGAAGAACAGTCGCGAGCACCTTGCGAACTCTCGCGACAGTATCTACGGCCACTCCATACTGGCTGAAGAATCTCTCCCACAGCATGTGGTCATCCAAAGGCTCTCGCCCACGAAACACCTTCTGGGCTCGCGCATTCTTCCGCGCATCACCTGGAAGCAATTCAAAAATGTTCATGCGCAACTTGGGGCTAACGAAAAAAGCTCAACCACGCGAGGCCAAAAGCCGTGAACCGCGAAGCGGAACTGGATGCGCCATCCCGCGTTGGTTGCAGCGATTTGTTAGACCACTGGTATCTCAAATAAAATCCCATACTTCAGTCTCAAAAATAATCTGAGCGTCTCCAAAACCTCAGCCTCGCCACATGTCTTCTGGTCGTCGTGGCCAGAAAAACTGCGATGACGAAAATGGAACTCTCGCTCGGCCGGATGATAACAAATATGCAGTGTGCTGTCTCCAATGCGAAAATCTGGGCTGTCGGAAAGCAGCAGCGTCTCGTGCGATGTCGCACCATGAATCTGTGTGGCAACAGGTGATGAGGCGATGGTCTCAATGACGCGCAACATCGGAATCATAGAACAGCCATGTGCAATGAGGTCACGATAGAAATCGGCAATGGCATCCCACGGGTGAGTGTGCGTGGCATAACTGCGCCAAGCTTCCGAAGTTCGTTTTGGTGTGATGTCAGTCATGTGCACTCGAAGTGGTCTAACGTCCAGAGCTCAGGCGCGCGGGACTGATGACGTCCTCCGCGACAGCGGAACTGGAACGGCCATCCCGCGTTGCCTGCAGCGATTTGTTAGACCACCGGCTCGTCATCTCAATACTTGATAGCATGACCATCTCGAAACTTTCCATAGTAAACTGCCTTCTTGCCTCGATACTTAAAGGACATCACATCATCGCTCTGCTTCTCAATCTCAGGATGGCAAGTATCACCCTCGGTCTTATCAATGGCTCTTTCATAATCTCCAAGCGTCGTCCCCGGCGACGCATAAACATGCGTCTTCATACCATCTGAAGACAACTCCCAAGTCTTGTCGGCTATGTAAACCGGAGAAACTATGATGGCAGTGATGACAACCAGTGGCGCATATACGAGCGCATCCCCGGGGCTCATGTCTTCTCCGTCTTGGGTGCGACAACTGCAAAGAACAAAAGAGGCAATCGTTGCGCTCGCAACAATGAGGAAGCGCTTGTGCATATCGTAGGTGGTCTAACGTCCAAGCTCAGCCACCGCCGCTGAGCGTGACCCCAAAAGGCAATCCTGACAATCAAACTTCATAAAATCGTCCAACTGACCGGCGTAGCGGCGGTTGGCTGCAGCGCCTTTGTTAGGCGCCATCATGCAATCTATAAAATATAGGGTCTTTCATTTTGGAATAAATTATCAACCCCAAAAAAACCACCATAACTCGTCCCAACAAACCAACCAAATTGAAATCGTCGGCGATGAGGCGTCTATAATCTAACAGAATAGTAAGCGCCGTTATCATCGCATTGCTCATGAATTGATTCCGAGCGTAACCGAACTGGGTTGACCAAAAGACAACCAATAGCGCAGGCATAACCAACCAGCGTAGCAAATGCGCTTGCTGCCAATAATAGATAACCGCAGTGACCATTGACAACACATACACCAACAAACTAATCCAAAGTGCAACTTGGAGTGGCCTAAGACCCAATTGGACAAAGCGGTCTCGCCTCTTCTCGTTTCCGCGCCGGATTTCTTCGATGGACTTTTTCTGGCGCATAGCCGCCTAACGTCCAGAACTCAGCCACGCCGGATTTGTGTTGTCAACCGCGGATGCGGAACTCAGGCGCCCAACCGGCGTTGGCTGCAGTGAATTGTTAGGTGTAATTTTCACGCGCAACCTCTCTCGACCAGGGAAATGAAGCGTGAATCTCTTTGAGGGCAATCTCCTCCGAACCGAAAATGCTGCCGCCGGCACCTTCGAGAATCCAACACATCTCAGATCGGTCATCGCTAAAATGCTCGCTTCCGTAACAAAAACTGCCGTCGTCACGGGCAATGAGATAAACTCGCTGCTTGCCATCTGAATGTGTCCATCGGCATCGAGCCGTGCCCATCACAAATCTCGCCCAAGTGTCCGGGATGGGTGTCTGACGTTTTGTAAGCCACTTGAGCATAGCTGCGCGATTACACCTAACGTTCCAAAGCTGAACCACGGCCACGGGTGGCTGGCTCAGGACTGCAATCTGCTCTCTCAATTTTCATAGCCCAACCGAAATCTCAAGGGGCAGTGGCCGTTGGTTCCAGCGCGTTGTTAGGCTGATGGTACTCACTTTTTGTGTGTGGTTAAAATGCCAATAACAATTGCGCCAAAAAATAAACTCAAACCAATATATTTCATCAATTTGTTAAAAATTCGATAACCTGGGCGATTTGGCGGATTCTCAAAACTCCGTAGGAGCCAGGAAATCAGTGCTGCTGCAAAACAGAAAAGAGCCCCAGCCATCATCCAAGCCGCAGGACCGTGGAAATCTGCCCCATGTCCATAGCGACCCGGAATGTAAACGTCATCACGATATAGTCCACGAACTCCATAAACTAAAAGAAGCATGGCGAGTAAACCGCAGGTCGTGCGAACTAAGCCCTGCAGGTGTCCTTCCGGCTCTTGCTCAAGTTCTTCGCGGGATGAATTTATCTGCTTAACCTTACTTGTCTCGTTTGAAGTGGGGCTGGATGGAACGACTGAAGCGTGGTCAACAGGACACTCATTGAGCTCGTCCGGGAATTCTGCACCGCAATAGGAACAGCGCTTCATAGCGTGATTCAGCCTAACGACAAAAGCTCAGGCACGCGGGACCAAACAACGTGAACCGCGAAGCGGAACTGGAACCGCCATCCCGCGTTGCCTGCAGCGATTTGTTAGGCCGATTTTCGATGCCAGGTCTCATTTGCGGTATACGTGTAAGTGTAACTCACCTCGTTCTTGGCTATTGCCTGCAATCGACATCGGAGAAAACGGCCCGTCGAGTTCCAAAGTGTGCCGAATGACAAAATCAGTCCATCCCATTCGGTCTCGAAAACGTCTGCAAGCTCACCGTCATATTGGTCAATAGCACGCACTCGGAAGCCGTTGGCATGTGGTGTAATAGTATATTCAATCTCGCTTCCAGACTCAGTGCCACTGACCCACTTGCCAACGAGCGTGTGACCCTTTGTGCTCTTCTTTTTGTAGCGTGGTTTGGGCATAACGTGCGTGTCGGCCTAACGATCCGAAGCTGAGCCACGCCGACCGGCAAGTGACTTCGCAAACTCGATAATCGTTGTATAACTCAAACCATCCATAAACTCAAGGGGCATTCGGCGTTGGCTCCAGCGCCGTGTTAGGCGACTGCTTTTGGTCAGATGACTTACAAACATCGTAAGGCAGAAAAAGGGTGTCAATAGCCAGCGAGATAGGCAAATCAATGACCGAACCAGCACACACAAAGAACCTCGCACCGCCTGAAATGTTGTGATTCTCCGACGTAAACGACTCGCCGATTAATGCGCCATCAGTATATGTCGCAGGATAACAACGCGGAAACTTCTCGTCGTATGCTAAACCTCGAAGGCTCGTCCGGCTCATGACTGTGCCGCAACCAGAACAAATCACAGATAACGCCAGAACGAATAGAATGTGCCAAGTCTTCATACCGGCAAAGTCGCCTAACGTCAAAAGCTCAGCCACGCGGGACCAAAAGACGTGAACCGCGAAGCGGAATTGGAGTGGCCATCCCGCGTTGGTTGCAGCGATTTGTTAGCCGTCATATATTCTCAACAACCTGACTTTTGTCCGCTGGTGCTGCCATGCTGCGCCGACTGCACCACCAAGATCTGCCAGCCAGCACACCAAGTCCGATTCCGCAGACAATCAAACTCAACAGCGCGTAACACCATCCGTTCATGATCGATCTTCCGCGAGGGTCGCTATCATATCCAAGATCAACAGTGGTGTAGAACTCCATGAATGAGCCGACGGCCCCAATGAAGCAAATGACCGCCAAAATCAGCCAAACTATCCATCTATGTCTGAACGGAATCATTCTATGACGGCTAACGTCCAGAGCTCAGGCACAGCCGCCGAGCGTGACGTTGAATGGAATAATGATAATCAAATTTCATATTTTGGTCAAAACCGAAGGGGCAGCGGCTGTTGCCTGCAGCGATTTGTTCGGCATCTTATCGAGAACTTCTGTCAATATATGCACGACTGTCCTTGCGATCATAGGCCACTGTAATGCCGCCTCCGTTGCGAGCTCTCTGTGAATAATAAAGCCCATCAGTGATCTCCTTCTTATCATTGGGTCGGCTCTCTTGGAAAGCCCTGGCTTGAAAAACAAACGCTGAACCAGAAATCGGCTGAACGGTCCAATGCTTCTCAGCGGCAAAGGAGATAAAGTCTGGCTCGGCAATCCTAAAATCCGCGATGAAAACGCCGCTGATATTCCGGTTCTGATAGACTGTGATGTCCGAGGCTGTGGAAGGCAATCCCTCGTACTGACCAAGCCCTGCTTGGAATCTGGAATGATCTCCAAACATACTCCAGCCCAACAGAACGATACCCAACAGACCCAGCACGAGAACAATGGTAAAGACGCGCTTCATGATGCCGAACTATTATTCAACAACTGACGGTTCGTTGATCCAAACCAGTCTTGTTACCAATTTCAAGAGTTCCAACACGTTCATGATCAACAAAACCGTACCTGATTAAACGACTGCCGGTTCGTTTATTCAAACCATTTCTTTTGCCAAATTCCAAAGGTCTAACTTGTTCATAATCAACAAAACGCCCCCTGATTAAACAACTGCCGGTTCGTTGAATCAAACACATTTCCGGCCCGCACCAGCAAATCGTACCCTTGGACCGCATTTGTCCAAGGGGACCTGCAATGCTCACGTCCGGTCATGAATCTGCCTTTTGCCATCGAACAGCTCCGAAACGTGCTTCGTCGCCAGCACAAAGCCCTCGCGACCGAATCCAATTACATCTATTGGCTCCGGCATTACGTAACCGCCATGAAGGGCATGCCCGATTCCCTTTCCAGCGAGCAGAAACTGGAATGCTTCCTGACCGGCCTGGCCCGACATCGTGACTTGTCTGCCAGCAGCCAAAATCAGGCGCTCAATGCCATCCTCTTCTTTTACAAGGAAGTCCTGGGACAATCGCTTCAAGGCATTGACTCCCTGCGCGCCAAACGGCCTGGTCACCTGCGCCGCGCGCCCTCCGTCGCCGAAACCCAGGCTTTGCTCCAAACGGTTCGAGACCTGGCCGGTTATCCCACCAACTTGATCGCCCGCCTGCTCTACGGCTGCGGGTTGCGTGTTTGCGAACCCCTCAATTTGCGAATCAAGGATGTCAATCTGGAGCGATTGAGTCTCTTCATCATCGGTGCCAAGGGTGGAAAGGACCGGGTGGTTGCCCTGCCCCGTTCGCTGGCCCCGGAACTGGTCCAGCAAATGGAATTTGCCCGCGCAGTCTGGCGGCGGGATCAACAGAACCGCATCCCACTGATGCTCCCTCATCAACTGGCCAGGAAATACCCCGATTACCAATTCGCCTGGTCGTGGGCCTGGCTGTTCCCGGCTCAACACCCCTGCCGCCATCCGCGCACTCGCACGGAGGTCCGCTACCGGATGCACGAAGCCAATGTCCAACGCGCCATCCAGCAGGCCCGGCGCAAACTCGGCATTTCGGTCCTCCCTCATGAACTCCGCCATGGCTACGCAACACATTGTTTGGAAAACGGTGTCAACCCGCGTGCCATCCAACAGGCGATGGGACACGCCTCGTTGGAAACCACCATGGGCTATTTGCATGCCGAAAGCCTGAGTGTTCCGAGTCCACTGGATACGGGTTGAGCTTTCTAAGTCAACCCAGGTTTCAAAGCCTGCTTCGGGTTTGATATTCGCCTTTAGCAAAATTTGCCAGCGGCACCACTTTCTGCTCGTATTCCCGCTCGTATTCTTCCAACGGGGGTAACACCACTTGCGCTTTCTTAGCATAGGCCCGATGGACGGCTTTGCTGTTGTGTCCGAGCGCCATTTGTGCAAAACGTTCAGGGTAGCCTGCTCTTTTGGCCCGTTCCGCCCACGCGTAACGGTAAGAATGCAAAGAGACACCCGTTACGTTAACACGACGGCATGCTCGCTGGAAATGGCTGGCGCGGTGTTTCTCGTCCATGGCCATCAGGCGCGGGAATAAAAATCCTGATTGGGGAAGTTGTCTTAAGACTTCGGCGAGTTGGTTGCCGAAATGAACAATTTGCGCTGTCCCCGTTTTGGAGCGAAAGAAACTGACCACTTGTGTGTTCCAGTCAATGTCTTCGGCCTTGAGTCGCGCCACGTCACTCTGTGAGCCGCCCAAGTGCCAGCAGCACGAAAAGAAGGCAATCAATTCACGGTTGTTTTCACGGCTGAGTATCAACTCATGTTCGTCGCGCGTGACTGCCCGCTTTTCCTTGTAGCGAATAGGCGGCCATTGCCGCTTGGGTAATACCGGCCAAGGCAACCAATCCATGTCCAGGGCGAAATTATGCAGACGGCGGAGATAATTGTTCGTCGAAATCGAACCCTCATGAAGGACACGCAAGAAATGTTCCGCCCGCGTTTCCAGAATCGGAAGCTGGCGCAAGCTGTCGAAGGATTTTTCTTTCACGGCCGTTTGCCAGCGACGTTGATTCGCTCCGTGTTTGAGTTTTATCAATGCTGCCATCGCAGTTTGCCAATCGCGTTTCGCGGCGGCGGGATCGCCCGCTTTCCAATAGACGCGGGCCAATTGACGGCTGAACGCAGGGCCTTCGTGGGTTTCATTTTTCGCAGCAACGAGCCGGAAGGCTTCGTCCTTGTCGCGGGTGTGCAGGGATTTCTGTTTTTTGGTGTCGAGGTCTTCGCAGTAAAATGTGCCCCAACCCCGGCGGAATACGCGGTAACGGTTCTTCATTTTTCGATTCATGTTGTGAGCATGAACCATCCGTTACGCCCGCGTTAGCGAGTAGTGGGCGGGTTAAACTGGTTTAACCCGAATAGTGACACAATAGTAAAGTCACTGAAGAATCCACTGAAACTCGCGCCTCCAAATTTCTTAACTCTTTGATGCCCAAGCGCCAAAGAGTGGTGGCTGGGGGCGGAATTGAACCGCCGACACAAGGATTTTCAGTCCTCTGCTCTACCAACTGAGCTACCCAGCCAATTACCTGATATCACCACGCAACCGGCCTAACATACTACGCACGGCGGAAAAGGACCGGCAAGCAATTTCATCACCGTTCTTTTAACCGCAAAGAATTCAATGAACGTGAAGACAAGATCAGAAACCGCGAAAGACGCCCGTCCTCCGTGGTAATACTGCGGAGGGTGGATCAAACCCGCGAAATTGCTTCTGCCGCGAAAAGGCACAAAAGTCACAGGACACAGCTTTTCTTTCTTCGTTCACTTCGTTGTCTTCTGTTTTAAAGCTTTTCAAAAAATTTGCAGCCGCCGACGTGAGTCGGCGCAAATCGAATAAAAGGCAAAATGATATGGCGCGAACTGACGTTCGCGGCTACGGGATTAATTGAATCGCTCTAAAATCAATCCAAACCGCTTATCCACGCTGGTCAGCGCTGATGAGTGGAGATTAGCGGTTCAACGCCAGTTGAATCCTGCGCACAAGTCCGCTCCGTTCAACCTTTTGCTCTCTATTCGGTGTTGAATGTTCGATGTTTCCTCCTCTCCCTCGATAATTCGTACTCCCCAATCCGAATCACCTGCTCGTCGCCACAGCCTTTCACGTCGCCCGCCTGCCGGGCCGCCTTTGAACCAAAAACTTGCACGGATGGACGCGGATTTCACAAATATCACCTCAATTGCGGCACCGAAATTGCGGTGTTTGGGCGCGTATGACCGGACGAAGACGAGATAACTATTGGCTGCAACCCATTGTTGCATTTGTGGGCCTCGCCGTGCTTGCCATAGTGTTTATTCCGGTCCTCCGCCCGATTTTTTTCGTCGTTGGCATCATAGCCCTGATCACTTTTGGAGTGGTAGCCTTCGGCTCCATGGTCTTTGACACCTACCGGCGGCAGGTAACCGGTGACAAGATTTCAACCACGGATGGACGCGAAATTTTAACCGCAGAGAACGCAAGGGACGCAAAGAATGAAACCGCGAAACACGAGAAAACATTTTGACCGCAGATTTCGCGGATGAACGCAGCGCAAAAGCCGCGTGGCGGCCACGCCGCTATACGCGGATAAACGCAGATTTTCCGAAGGCGTCTTGTCACCCATCTCCTGAGAACAAAGTGTTGGAAGTGTCCTGATTTGTCTCCGGAGCGCGGGCTTCAGCCCGCTTCAACGCATCAATGCAATGGACGCTGAAGCGGCATAAATGCCGCGCTCCTTAAATCAGGACACTACCAAAGTGTTACCTATCTGGTGAGAATATGCCATCCTCGCGAGCCGTTCCCATTCCGGCCTCCGGCTTCTGTCCTCCGGCTTCCGCCCTCTGGCTTCTATCCTCCGTCTTCCGCTCTCTGGCTTCTGTCCTCCGTCTTCCGCCCTCCGGCTTCTGTCCTCCGTCTTCCGCCTTCCGGCTTCAGTTTTCATTACTGCGCCACTTTCCAAACCACCGGCTGGCAGGTAGCTTTTGCCCGGCATGACGGGCTACATTGTTGACATTTTTGTGGGACTGCTGCTGGCGGTGGCGGTGCTCGCGCTGCTGGCCCGCCGGTTCCATATCCCTTATCCCATCTTTTTCGTGATTGGCGGATTGTTGATTGGCTTGATTCCGGGGCTGCCCAGGGTTCGACTCGATCCGGAACTGGTTTTCCTGTTCTTCCTGCCACCGCTCCTTTTCCCAGCGGCCCTGTTCACCTCGTGGCGCGATTTCCGCGCCAACCTCCGCCCCATTTCACTGCTCGCCATCGGGCTGGTCCTCTTCACCACGATGACGGTCGCCTGGCTGGCGTTCTATTTCTTTCATCTGCCGCTGGCCGTCGGATTTGTTTTGGGCGCCATCATCTCCCCGCCCGACGCCATCGCCGCCACGGCCATCGCCGAACGGCTGAGTGTTCCGCGTCGCATTGTCACCGTTCTGGAAGGTGAAAGTCTGGTCAATGACGCGACCGCGCTGGTGGCCTATCGTTTCGCGGTGGCAGCAGTGGCAACCGGCACTTTTTCACTCAGCCGGGCCGGCGGCGAATTCGTGATCGTCGGCGCCGGCGGCATACTGGTCGGTCTGGCGGTGGGCTGGCTGGCGGCGAAGTTTCACCAGCGCGTGGATGATGCGCCGATTGAAATCACCTTTTCACTGTTGACCCCGTTTGCCGCGTATTTATTGGCCGAACACCTGGGCGTTTCCGGGGTGCTTGCCGTCGTAACCGCCGGCCTGTATCTCGGCCGGCGCGCACCCGAACTCCTCAGTTCCCGGACCCGGCTTCAGGCCGGGCCGGTCTGGGAAATGGTGGAATTTCTCCTGAACGGCTTCGTCTTTATCCTGATTGGACTGCAACTGCCCGAGGTATCGCGCGCGCTGTTCAACCATCCCGATTATTCCGCCGGCCAGCTCGTGTGGTATGCACTGGTCATCAGCCTGGCGGTGATTTTCATCCGCATCCTCTGGGTGTTTCCGGCGTCCTACCTGCCGCGTCTGTTGTTCAAGCGCATCCGGAAGAAGGACCCGTATCCGTCCTGGCGCCACGTCACGATTGTGGCCTGGACGGGCATGCGCGGCGTCGTTTCACTGGCCGCGGCCCTGGCGTTGCCGCTCACGATGCAAAGCGGCAAGCCCTTTCCGAACCGTGACTTGATCCTGTTCCTTACTTTCATCGTGATCCTTGCAACCCTCGTGGTGCAGGGGTTGAGCCTGCCCATGTTGATTCGCTGGCTGGGCGTCAAGGATGATGGCTCCGCCGCCCGGGAAGAGCGCGATGCCCGGCTCAAGGCCAATCAAGCGGCCCTCGCCCGGCTCAAACAAATTCCCGAACACAACCCGGCAAAAGCGGACGCGAAACGTCGATTGAGCATCGAATACGAGGACCGCATCCGCCAGTTGGAAGACACCGACCCGGCCAACGCGAACACCCCGCGCCACTTGTTTTCCGCCGAGTACGAACATCTGTCGCAGGAAACACTGACGGAGGAGCGGAAAACCATCCTGCAGCTTCGCAACCGGAGCGTGATCAACGACGAAGTCCTGCGCCGCATTCAGCGGGACATCGATCTGGCGGAAGCGCGGTTGCGTCATGGGACGGGCAACGACGTGGAAGATTAACCACAAAGAACGCAAAACCTGGCTAACGGCTTAAACGGCCTGTTTCGTGATCGTCATGCCGCCTGCAATTCCCGCGCGTGTGTAATTTCCCGTTTATGAACCGCGCGGATCTGCGACGCTTCCACCGTCACCACCGCCGCCGTGTCCCCGTCAAGCGTCGTGAACTCCACCTCGTAGGCCAGTCCGTCGCGATAAATATGCACGACCGTCCCCACGTCGCCCGCCTTCAAACCTTCGGCGGCGATGTCGCTCTTCAAAACAATCCGGTCATGTTCTTTAATCATATTGCCTTTCATGTTTTGCGCGGATAGGCGGTGACCAATCTGGCCACATCCTGTCCCTTGTCCACAATCCAAATCGTCTGCACCACGGCGGTATTGCCACCACGGCGGTATTGCCGGACGGTGATTCAATCCGCCCCATGATAACATATTTCCGGCCATGTGGCGACTCTGTGCTGGTTGCCACGTCTGTCCGCATGGCTAATGCCTGCAACGCCTTGGCCAGTGTTTTCCATTCCCGCCGGCGAAAGCCCAGTCCTTCAAAAAATGCCGCCTTTCCACCATTGTCGGGGTGCGCGGAATTAAGCAGATAGTCTGCGATCTTCTCACGCTTCACCGCGGCTTTTTCTGCATTGGGCAATTTCATTAGGGCTGCACCCGTTTTTTAGCAGGCCACCCAGCTTTTGACCAGCGCCAGTTCCGTCTGCCGCGTGGCGCCCAAAGCGCTTTACGCGGTGTCCTTGTTTCCGCGTCCACGAATCCGCGACATCACCTCCGACCGCTTCGCCTTGGTGAAAACGTCAGGCATCAACCATCCTCCTTTACGTCCAACGCGAAACGGGTTAATTTATGTCCGCTATGATTGTTCCACTCTCGAAAGTGCAGCTCCGTCAGGACGAGGACGGCGTATGGATTGCCAAATCCGCCCTGCTGCCCGGTTGCCACGCGCACGGACGTGACCGTGGCGAGGCCACTCTGCGATTCCAACAGGCTGCCAAGGCGCATTTGGAATGCTTTGCTCGAAACCGGACGCCCCATCCCGGCCGCTTTCCGCGACAAATTTGTTCTTGCCGCCTGACCTGTGGGCAAATATCCCTCTTGGAATTGCCGTCAGCTTGACCGTCGTCTCCGTGAGATTGGCTGTGAACTCCTTCGTACCACCGAAGCCACCGGCATTACAGTAATCCCTTCCGTCCCGACCGACTCATCACCTTTGCGTGGCATCCGGGCGATGTGCCTCGCGGCATCATTGCCGACATCGTCGAAGACCTCGGCCTCAGCCGCGACGATTTTTACTTCAAGAGATTTTGAACCGCACTCTGCCTTCTGCACTCCGACCTCCACTTTTCCCGGCTTCCGACCGCTTCGCCCTGGTGAAAACGTCAGGCATCTCATTTCAACCACGGATGGACACGGATGGCAGTTTTTGGGATTGACCCGGTCATGCCTGCTCTTAAAGTTACCAGCGCTTGGCCAAAATCTGTCCACGATGGCTCTGGGCGTTGGCCTGCCTGGCGACCGCTTCTTTCGCGCTGGCATGGTCCAGCAAGAGTTTCCCCCCGTGCGAACCCATTCATCAGATGGCGATTGAAAATGTCCTTTCCAACCAGGTCCCGCCCGATCTGATAAAAGTCCTGCAGGACCAACAGACCGTGGTGGACCAGGACCAGCAAGCGACCAATTCATTCGAACATTCCATGACCGGTCTGGCGCAGGCCGGGGAAACCACCAATATTGAAACGCCCATTTACGTTCTCGAAACCGAGACCTTCGTCCACACCAATCTTGCCCTGGCCATCCAGGACCGGAAAGCCGGCGACACCAACGACGCCTTCATCTGCCTCGGCAAGGCCATGCACCCGTTGGAAGATGCCACCTCGCCCTCCCACAAACCGTTTCAAGCCTGGAAATACAACGAGGGCTTTTGGGAAGAGATTGTCCATGTCTTCCATGAACGCAGTTATCCCGACGTCCAGAGCGACACCAACCAGGTCGAAGAGCGGGTCGAGTTGGAAGGCGCCGTTCAATATGCCTACGATATTTTCATGGGAAAAACCAACATGCCGGTGCAATTTTTCAATCACACGAATGACCTGCTGGAACTGCCGCCGGTTTATCTCCATGCCAGGAGTCAATAATGCATAAACGCAACCTTACATTGACCGCGTTGTTCTGGGCCGGGGTGGTCACCGTGGCCTTCCTGATTTTTCCGCGCATTTATCACGGGTCAATCGGCTGGGCCTATTTTCCGTCCATCGTCATCTCGGTTGTGCTCTCCCGTATTTTCGGCGGCAACCCGCACTCGCCGTCGGCCGTCACCGGTTGGAGTTCTTTCGCCATTTATACCATTTTTTACTGGATTGTTTTCCTCATCTTTTACGTGCTCCTGCTGGAATTTTATCTGCTCCGCAAAGTCCTGGATCACCTCGACGAGGCCAAACAACATTTAAAGGCTGACAAACCGGACACCCGTCACGCCCTTGAACACATCGGACAAGGGCTGGCCGAACTCGAAGCCCGTCGCCGGCGACATTTCCTATTGCAACCACTCGACCTGCCCGATTTGCAGGAGGCCCCCCACCTGCTGGCGGCCCGCGCCATCACTCACGCTGCCAATACGGGCACGGTGAAGCGCCTGATGAAGAAACTCAACAAGCGGCTTGCCCGCGAAATCGGTTCCACCAAAGCCGCGGTCGCCATGGCGAAGTTGCGGGAAGACGCGCGGACCATCGCGCCTCAAAACTCGCTCAAAGGCAAGCATCCAAAAGATGGTGCAACCCCACCTTAGACCTGCCACGACACTGCGCGAACACGGCGGATGGGCGCGCACGAATACGGATCACCAGTTTATGGCTTGGCCGGTGTGAACGGCTGCACAAAACATTCGCCGCCTTTCGGGTAGGCAATCCACACGATGTGTGTCCCGGGGTCCACGGCGATGTCACCCGTGCCGGGTTGGTCCGGCACGTCGCCCAACGCGTTCAGCTTGCCGTCGCCGACGGCCATGACGGAGATTTTGCCTTGACGGCTCGCGCAATAAGCGATGTGCAGGCCGGGATCGTAGGTCATCTCATCCACCCGCCCGCCCGTCACCGCCGTGGCGGTGATTCTTCCAGTGGAACGGTCAAGCAAGACCAGTTTCCCGGCACAGGCCACGAGCAGGCCATTATTCTCCGGCACCACCGCAATGCCGTGCGGTCCTGTGTCGGGTGCGAGCGGCCACACCGCCGTCACCGTGTTGTTCGCTGGGTCAATCACCGCGATCGTGTTCTTGCCCTTAACGGTTTGATACAAATGCTTGTATTCCGGGTCAAAAGCCAGATCCTCTACGCCGCTGCCGTCCACCTTGATAGTGGTGACGATTTTTTTGGCCGCTGGATCGATTACCCAGACTTCGCCTGCCGTGTCGTTGCACTCATAGGCCAGCCCGGTCATTGGGTTGAACCCGATCAAATCCGTGTCGGCTGGCACGGGCACTTCGCCAGCCATTTCGAGCTTCGCGGAATCCACGATGACCATGCGGCCGGGGTCGTTGCCGCTCACGTAATAAAATCCGCGCTTGGCATCGGTGGTGGCGTCCTGCGACGTGCTGGTAGGCACGGCTTTCAGGAGTTTTCGGGAAGTAAGGTCGAAGACGTCGAATGACTTGTTGCCCTCGTGACCGAGCAACAAACGATTACCGCTAACATCCACGCGGATGAAATCAAATCTGCCTTTGGTGCCGGGCAGCGGGATGGGGTCACCCGGTGTGAGCGGCGCCATCGGGGCGCTGGTTTGGGCATTCAGCGCAAGAGCGAACAACAGGCCGACGAGACAAAATGATGTTTTCATGGTGAAAATGGTCTGTCGGGCCAGCATAAGTTGGCACCCGGCCGGCGCAAGGTTTTATATATTACAGTTTTGTCATGCACCATCTGCTCCGGAAAAGGCGGCTTGGATTTTAACCGCAGCCGGTCACGCCGACTTAACCATCTTTAACGGCCAGGAACGCCAGGAACGCAAAGGAAGGAAAAAGCCTTGCAACCTCAACCCACGATATTTGCAGTGGCCCGGTTGCGCCTGGCGGACACCTGCGTTATGGTGTCGGCGCACAAATCGAAAGGAGTATATTATGATCAAAACTGCATTATTTGTACGGTTGGAGGCAAAACCCGGAAAAGCAGCGGAGCTGGAGAGCTTCCTGCGCGGCGGCCTGCCGCTGGTGGAACAGGAGCCGGCGACGCTCGCCTGGTTCGGCATTCGTCTGGGGCCGACCACGTTTGGTATTTTTGACGCCTTCCCGGATGAATCCGGCCGGCAGGCGCATCTCTCGGGAAAAGTCGCGGCCGCTTTGATGGCCAAAGCCCCGGAGCTGCTCGCGCAACCGCCCGCCATCGAAAAGGCCGACGTCCTTGCGGTCAAGCTGCCGGGATAAGGCGGATCCATAGATGACGCGGATAGCGCAGATTCAATCCGTGTAAATTTGTGAAATTCGTGTCGCCGCAGTACCCGCTGAATCCAAGCCTCTGAAAACCTGCAAAATGCCGATGCAGTTTTGAAACGGGCTTCTGCAAACTGCAACGCGGCGAAGGTAATTTGCAAAAGACAAAACAAACTAAATTCGTGTCCAGGATAACTTGTTTTTGGGTTTTGCAGGCTGATTGAACCCGATGCAGCCTTGATCTGACCTTCTGCTGGCAGAAAAAGGCCTTTGTAAGATTGAAAAACGCTATGTAAGTCTGCAAAGCCTTTATGAAGATTGCGAATGGTCATTGCAACGCTGCAAAGCCCCAGGTTAAGGAATTGTCGCAAAAGCACTTGTAAAGACAGTGCTTTTTGCATGGCTGCAAAGACTTAAAACAAGCTTGTTTGAGCCAAAGCAAGCTAACAAAGACCCAATGTAAACCTGCAAAGAGGCGCTACAGGTTTACAAAGATTCGATGTAAACCTGCGAGGAGTCGTTGCAGGTTTTCAAAGGGCAAAAGCAGGCTGATTGGACGTTGTGCAGGTTCAATTTGTCATAATCAACGCCGCAAAATAGTTTTGCAGAGTTGCTTTTTCGTCCTGCAAATTGATTTGAAGCGTTGCAGCGTCGCAACACCATTTTCAAGAGAGAATCCGTGTGCAACTCTCAACTCTCAACTCTCAACCCTCAACCCTCAACCCTCAACTTTCCCAGAATCCTCCGGATGCAGGATTCTGGAAATCTCAGGTCACATTCCCAAATCCGGACGACATGCCACCCTGCCCTGCGCAAAGTTTGGTTCACCAGCCGGTCACGCCTTTTGTTCCCGGCCAGTTTCTTTTTCCAAAACGCACGATTGTTTACTGGTTTGGTCGCGTGCCTGGGACAGCCATGCCAGAAACAGCCGTCCACGAACAGTGCGAGACGCACCTGCCTGAAAACAAAATCAGGCTTCACGTGAAAGGTAGGGCGCGTCACTCCGTGCGCGCCGCCACTCCGCATTCTGCGTTCCGCAATCCGCACTTGGACGTGTCTCCGCCAGCTTTTGATGCCATGCCGACGCAGCAACCTTGCCAGCGCCAGTTCCGTGTCCTTATTTCCGCGCCCGCGAATCCGCGACATCACCTCCGACCGCTTCGCCTTGGTGAAAACGTCAATGTTCTATACTAGAACAATAATTTTAGGGGTGAACCTGGTAGCCTGGCCACGCGATGGGACAAGTCGGCCAGAATCTTATCGGTAAACGCTTGAAGGAAGCGCGCAAAAAGGCGCAACCGGCAATCACGCAGGAGGAACTTTCCAAACGTCTTTCCAAGCTAGGGGTTTCCATTGACCGCGCCGGAGTCGCGAAGATTGAAACTGGAATTCGCAGCGTGCTTGACTACGAGCTTGTCGCTCTCGCCAAAGCATTGGATGTCGAAGTGAGTTGGTTACTTCGTTTAAAGGAATGAAGCATGGCGGCGTTCTACAAAGCCAGCGTCGCTGAGTTCCTCGCTGTTGAGCCAGCGAAGCTGATGCTCGAATTAACAACCGGAACTGCCGGCATGGGCTTTGACTTAAAAGCTGACCAACATGCGGCATGGCTGGAACAGGCGGAGGTCTTGGTTCGATCACTTAAGTCAGTTGTAACAGAGAATCTTACCGCAACAACGTGGAGCATTCTTCTCGAATACCAGATTCCCGGTCGACCTAAGCGATTGGATGCGGTTCTTCTTGATGGATACGGCATCATCGCTGTTGAATTCAAAATCGGGGCTGATGTGTTCCTTAGTGGTGATAAGTGGCAACTTCGCGAATACTGTTGGAACCTACGCGACTTCCACCGCGAAAGCGAAGGCGTCCCAATTGCACCCATATTGGTCGCAACCCGCGCATCAACGAAACTAGTCGAACTGGCGGGTGGATTTGAGGACAAACACCACATTATCCTGCCGATGCAGCAGGCGAATGCCGACACTCTCGCGACTTCGCTTATCGCCGCTCATTCGAGGTTTGCCTTACTAGGACAGCACTCTTTGGACTTGGTTCGCTGGGATGCGTCGCAGACACACACGACAAGAACGGTCATTGAGGAGGCTCAACGATTATTCCAATCTCACGATGTCCGCGAAGTGAGCCATGCCCATGCGGATAACACAACGGACGCGCAGAAATCGTTGCTCGACGTCGTTCGTGAGTCACGTAAACAAGGACTGCACTCTATCTGCTTCCTGACTGGTGTCCCCGGTGCGGGTAAGACGCTCGTCGGCTTGCATGCTGCTTACTCGCCTGCGATGGCAGAAGCCGCTGGCGAACCCGCTTGTTTCGCGAGCGGCAATCAGCCATTGCTTGACGTTCTGCATGCTGCTCTCACTTTGAACCGTACGCGGGATGGTAGAACCCGGCGCGAGGTTGGGCACGATTTGAGCGCGCCTGTTCAGAACGTCCACGACTATGCGTTACGAAATTTGCTAGACCCAGAAAAGCGACCACCGGCAGAGCACGTTGTGGTATTTGACGAGGCACAGCGGGTCTGGACTGGTACCAAGGTCGAAACAGGACTCAACAAGCGCGTCCAGCGAAGTCGCCTGACGACAGATCAAGCTGCAGAAGTATTGAAGCAGGATCATTCGGAACCCGAACTCTTACTTCGCGTGATGGAACGATGTCCCAATTGGTGCGTCATTGTCGCACTCGTTGGCGGTGGTCAGGAAATCTACGATGGTGAAGCTGGACTGGGCGCATGGGGTACAGCGCTTTCCCACGCGGCTAAACCGTGGACTGTTTGGGTTGCGCCGGAAGCATTGGAAGGAGACGCCAGCGTTGCTGGGCAAACGCTCTTTCCGGGCGGACGACCAGCATCGCTCGATGTGCGCACAACACAACCCCTTCATCTCTCGGTCGCAAAACGCAGTCCACGTGCAGAACGATACGCGGAATGGGTAAATTTCGTCCTGAGTGGTCAGCCTGAAGCCGCAGCAAATATTATTTCGGCGTTAGAACAGTTCCCTATTTTCCTCACACGCGACTTTGATAAGGCCAAGAGCCTCATCCGAGAATATGCGGGTGAAACCAGTCGGTACGGGCTCGTGGCAAGTTCGGGTGCTGTTCGGCTCCGTTCCGATGGCGTCGAGTTGAACCGCGAATTCCGAAACTCACTGAAGTATCCCGACTGGTTCTTACGGCTTCCCGGTGACATTCGAAGCAGCAACCAACTTGAAGTTGCAGCGACGGAATTCGAGTGCCAAGGCTTGGAACTGGACTGGACGTGTGTCTGCTGGGGCGGCGACTTCATTCCAATTGCTGGCCCTGGCGGTTGGTTTTCACGTTACCTCTACAACGGTGGCAAGGATGGCCCACATTGGCGACCTGAACGCAATCCAACCGAGCAAGAATTCATTCGGAATAAATATCGAGTCCTGCTTACGCGTGCTCGCTTTGGCACTGTCATCTATATTCCACTCGGAGAAACGCAGGACAAGACACGCCAACCAGAAGAGTTCGATGCCGTTGCTGCATACCTCTGTCGTTGCGGGCTAGCTCTGACGGATTAGATTTACGGTTAGCTTGAAGCACCTAATGTTTCAAGAAGTTTGCTAGCTGCTGGAGAATTCCCCGAAAAATCCGTGTCTGAACGCCTTGGCCTAGAATTTCAATTGCAGTCGCGTAGTGGTCACAATCAATTTTGCAACCCATCAATCGCTCAACTTCTTCTTTGTGGAGCAACCGCAGCCCGTAAGCAGTTTCCACGAACGGACCGGTGTTGATTTTGTGGTACGAGCGAACAATCGTCGGCACTCGTGTTGATTCCCGGTTGATTGTGGTGAAACCAAATCCGTGGCCGAGTTTTGCGTGGCGCTGGTTGTGCCGGCGCAATGCCTCAATGCTTTTGACTATCCGCTCAACCTCAAGTCGGTCCGAATCCGCCGGGGCATCCAGAAACTCACCAACTGTTCCGGTAAAAGGAATTTGCGGCGAATGGATTTGAAAACCCGGTTTCAACGTGGCAACCATGATCCATCGCTTTCGATCCTGCGGCTCGTTCCATTCATTCAGCGGGTCGATGATGGATTCCGTGAGCAAGTAGCCGATTTTTTGCAGGTGTTGCGCGAGGCTCAGGCACGCCAATGAGTTTCCGAACGCCGGCACGTTTTCAAATATGCAGGCTGATGGCAAATGATGAGCGACAATGTATGCAACACTGAGGAACAGATCGCCGGTGTCGCCCAACTCCGGTTTTCCAGCCAAAGATTTCTTGGCCCGCCCCAGCGTCGAGTGGCTTGTGCAGGGGACTGAAGCAACCAGAACTTCATGTGCTGGTAATTCACCGGCGTGAATGTGCCGAATATCAGTCTGATATAAAACCGCCCGCGGATGTGCCTGTTGCCAGACGTCGGCGTACTTCGGCTCGACTTCAACGCCCGCAACCAGAGTGAAGTCAGCGCTGCCTGCAATGGCAGCGGATAATGTCCCACCACCACAGAAAACTTCAATCGTTCTGAAAGGTGGCTTCGCTGCGAGACCCCGGCGAATATGGAATCCTCGTGCCGATGGCACCACGTCGATTTGTTTGAAAGCGGCCGTGACTTTGATTTCTGGAAAACCGTCCAGAGGTAAGAGCAGCAACCGATTTGCGATATCAATGATCGGTCGTTCTTGCCGGGCTGCGATGCGCTTAGATACGTGATTCTCCGCCAACGGTACTGGGCGAAGTCGGATTCCATTTAGCCGTGGTTCGATAGCAAACCCCACTCCCGGCATGAAACCCAATGAGTTGAGTCGTCGCGATTCAATCCAAACGCGCGGGCTGTGGCGATTCTCGCCAAGTTTTTGAAAGGTTAAGAATTTCATTTCAGTTTTTCCCATGACCTTACGCCATTCGGTAGGACAAACGCTGTCCTGGGCTCCTGCGGAGGCGGGCAATGTTACGCCCGAATTGAATGAGTGTTGAATTGCGCTTAGGCATAACGGTGATGTTATGCCATTTCGCGCGCCCGGCGTCTGTGGACTATCGGCTACAGGATTGGAGGGAAGTCCAAAGTTCAAAGTCCAAGGTCCAAGGTTAAAAACCGGCTAAATAAAGAACACAGAACAGAAGGCTGAATGCATCCGCGTTTATCAGCGTAATCTGCGGTTCAGCAATCTTCGCACTCATTTACGCATTGTTGCGGTTAGTTTTGATAAAATGCTCGACAAACTAGACTTATTCTGGTAAAAAGACTTGGTTGTGACTCACAATATTCGCCATTTGAAAGCAAAGCCCAAAACAAACATTTGCTCCGCTTCTTATTCGTTCAGAAAAGTTGCATCTGCCGGAGCCATCCTGCTAATGGCCTTTGGCGCGTCGGGGCAAAACCTATTTGTGGGCGACCTTAACAGCGGCAATGTCTATGAATTCACCCCGGAGGGTGTACAAAGCACCTTCGCCCCTGGTCTGGATATGGGGGGATTGGCCTTTGATAGCACCGGCAATCTGTTCATATCGGTTAACAACAGCGGTACCATCCTCAAGTTCGCGCCCGATGGTACGCAAAGTACCTTTGCCACTGGCGTGGGAGGCGCGACAGGGATGGCCTTCAACAGTGCAGGCGACCTGTTCGTAGCCGCAAATGCAGGCAACAGTATCGTCAAAATCATACCAGGGCCGGGTGACTTGGGCATTCAAAGCACCTTTGCCTCCGGGTTGGGCGGTCCATGGGGGCTGGCCTTCAACAGTGCGGGTGACCTGTTTGAGACCGACTTCAATAGCGGCAACATCTATGAATTCACCCCGGGCGGTGTGCGCAGCGTCTTTGCCTCGGGATTGCAGAGTCCTACTGGCTTGGCCTTCAATAGCGCAGGCGACCTGTTCGTGTCGCAATTATTCGCCGGCAACATCATCGAAATTACTCCGAATGGTGTGCAAAGCACATTTGCGTCCGGGCTGTTGGTGCCTTATGACTTGGCGTTCAACGGTGCAGGAGATCTCTTTGTGACGTCGGATATCAGCATCGTCGAATTCACGCCGGGAGGTGGGTCAAGCACGTTCGTCTCCGGGTTGAATGTGCCAGATGCCCTTGCCTTCCAAGGCGTAACCCTGCCAGTACCGGAGCCGTCAATTTGGGGATTGCTGGCCGTCGGTGTTATCGCCTTTCTCGCTTGGCGCCGCTGGATCTGCTTCAAACCCTCTGATGCCAATTCAGCTTTTTGCTAAATGACCTGGTGAACGATTGATTTTTTTCCCAAAGCGGCGAGCCGCTGAAATTTCCGTTCTTCCAATTCCTTTTCCTCGCGCTTGTAATCCGCCCACCATTCGGCAAACGGCTTCTCACCGGGCTTCATCTTGAACTTGCCGCGAAACGAATGGATGAGCTTCCGCATTTCTTCCGGTGACACTTTTTTCTTCCGGCGAGGCATGACGGGATAGTGCATCCGGCAACCGAAATTTCAAGACGGAAACATCGAACATCCAACATCGAACACTGAACGCCGAACCATGGTTGGGTGTGTGCGCCCGGCGTCTGGGGACTATCGGCTACAGGATTTTCGCGGAGCGAAAATAGGAGATGGGAGATAGGAGATGGCCACGTAAAAGACTTCGTCTCACGTGGCAGGCTCGCGTAAAAGACTGCGTCTCACGTGGTGAGCTGCAGGGAATCAGAGGTGGGAAGTCGGAAGAAAATCAGCTCACTTCTTCCGGCGGGGCGGGGCGTCTTTCAGAATCAAGGCCCCCATTTCCTGCTCGCGCTGGAGCCGGTCACGGGTTCGATGCACCTCGGCAATAATTGGATCATGAACCCGATACGGCCGGGCCGGCAGTGGCGGTGGTTCAGTGGCTTCACGTGTTCGCAGCCGGGCTTGCAATTCTACGGGTGAATGCATCATCGGGCCGGCGTGAGGATGCTGCTCCAGCCAGGCATCCAGCTGCTCGAGGAACAGCCGGGTGTCGCCGTTCGCCTCGCGGGCCAGCCGCTCTTTGACGACCTCCAGATCTTGAAGAGGCCGGAGATCGGAAGGCGGAGATGCCAGATGGCCGCGTAAAAGTTAACCACGCGGTGAGGAACATCGAACATCCAACATCGAACACTGAACGCCGAAATCGAAACGGCTCGCAGGTAGCTCGCCCGGCTGTGTCTTCAGACCCGATGCGGCCGGCGGCGAAGGAGCAAGGCGGCGACGCCGACCATCAACATGCCTATGGCCGAAGGTTCCGGCACGGGCAAGGCGATCCCTTGAAACGCCAGTCCATCCGTAGTGGGAACGGTTAACCCTGAGGCAAAGGTGCTTTGCCCTCCGCCCGCCATGAACTCAATAATACCGGAGTTCAGGTAACTGCCCTCGAATAGAAACAGATTGCCCGCGTTGTCAAAGGCCAGCGCCTGCGGATATTGCCATCCGGAGGAAAAGGTGCTTTGCACCCCGCCCGGCGTGTATTCATAGACGTTGCCGACGAGGAAATCCGTCGCGAACAGGTCGCCCGCGCTGTTAAAGGCCAGTCCCACAGGAGAATTCAACCCGGAGGCAAAGGTGCTTTGCGCTCCGCCGGGCGTGAATTTAAAGATGTTGCCGCTGCCGTTATCCGCCTCAAACAGGTTTCCCGCGTTATCAAAGGCCAGTGCAGCCGGATAATTCAACCCGGAGGCAAAGGTGCTTCGCACCCCGCCCGGCGTGAATTTATAGATGTTGCCATCGCCGTTATCCGCCACAAACAGGTTGCCCGCGCTGTCAAAGGCCAGTCCACCAGGATAATTCAACCCGGAGGCAAAAGTGCTTTGCGCTCCGCCCGGCGTGAATTCATCGATGTTGCCGCTGCCATCCGTCACAAACAGGTTTCCCGCGCTGTTAAAGGCCAGTCCACCAGCATACAACCCGGAGGCAAAGGTGCTTTGTACTCCGCCCGGTGTGTATTCATAGATGGTGGCGTCGTAGCCACCTGCCACAAAGAGATTCTGCGCCGGCGCGCTGGCGGCGAGGAGCAGGACCACACACCCGCAGATTGCCCTGCCGAAAGATTGAGACCTGGCCCGAAGGGTGAACTTAAGATTCGTTTTCATGGAGTTTCCAGACTTCAGATTTATTACCGCTGACGCGGACATTCTACAGGTCCAGCTAATCCTGTCAATCAATTTGATTATGTCCGCGTAAACTCCGATGAATCCAGGAGCACGCGGTTAGGAACATCGAACATCCAACATCGAACGCCGAACATCGAATCAACGTGTCGGACGGCTCCCGGGTGTCTGCCCCACCAAACTGCATCATTACGCATATATGACTTGCACGAATGGAATGCATGTTTCACACTCATCGCCATCAGGTTGGGAAAAACCAGTGAATTCAGGTGTGAGGACCCTTTATATTTCATGGTGCGTGTTGGCGTTGGCGTGCACTGCCGAAGCGGCGTCGCCGACGCTTTCGATATCTCTCGTCCCGCCGGCTTCCCTGCGGTTTTCCTGGCCCAGCAATTTTACGGACTGGCAATTGACGTCCACGACGAATCTTTCATCGGCCAATTGGCAGGCGGTGACGCAGACTCCGGTCCCTTCGAACAATGCGCTCGTCGTTTTATTGCCCCTTACCAATAAAAGCGGTTACTTCCGGCTCCAACAAACCAACAGCGGCAGGTTGCGTGTTCCAGGCGACGCCACCGGTGATCACGTCCGGCGCGTCCAGCACGTTGAGCTGGTGTCCCGTGGCGGGCCTGACCTACCGCATTTCTCCCGGGCCGGGAATCGTAACGGGCGGCAGCCTCAGTCGTGTCGCCGACCATCACGACCGTTTACACGCTCACCGCCAGCAACGCGTTGGGTGTGGTAACGAATTTCACGGCGGTCATTGTCAACCCGTGCGGCTTCGCGAGCGTGAGCAACTGGAACGCCACGCTGACTTTTACCTACACGCTGGCGCCGTCAGCGCCGGGCTACAGTTTCAGCATCAGCCGCGCACGCGCAGGCGCACGTTTCATTTGACGCCGTTCGGCACTGGGGTATTCGCCTTCAACGGCATCCGCGTCCGGCATCGTCTCGATCAATGATCGGGAGGACGACTCGAGCTCGGGTCGCTTATAACTACAACGACCGTTGGCACCGGCCCGCCCATGCCGTTGCTATCCACTTTCGTTTTGGGCATTAATTGCGCGAGCAACACCTATAACTTTGCCGCCATTGTCGCGGTTGACGCCATTGATACCGAGATCGATCAATGCGGGTCGTCCTCGTCTCCCCAGAACCGCCATCACGGGGCAGGTCGCGGTATTTCCACGCCCGCTGCCGATCGCGAGCAGCACGATCTCCGGATCGGCCGTGCTGCCGGTGGTGGGGCCGTTCACGATCCCCACCAGCGATTATTATACGCCCAATGATTTCATCGCCAACGATATGTGGATCAACGGCGTCATCACCGATGCCACCGCCGGCACCGCGAGCGTCAGTTGGAGTATTACACCGGCCCCGTGAGATGTTGGCGGGTGAGTAAGACGGGGTGTGATTCATCGGCCGCGGATGGCTGCGCCACACGGTGAGGAACATCGAACATCCAACATCGAACTTCGAACATCCAATGGAACTGCCGGAAGCCAGAGGCCGGAAGGCGGAGGTCACAGGACAGAGTTCGGAGGTCGGAAGTCAGAGGACAGAAGCCGAGACCGGAAGACGGAGGTCAGGAGGTTGAAGATGGAATCCAACATCGAACATCGAACATCGAACATCGAACATCGAACATCGAACATCGAACATCGAACATCCAACATCGAACATCCAACATCGAACATCCAACATCGAACATCGAACATCCAACGCAACTGCCGGCAGGATGCCGGCGTTACCGGTGGAAGGCCTGAGACCGGAGGCCGGAAGACAGAGTTCGGAGGGCGGAAGATTCAGAAACTCCCGCCAACGCCAATTTTTTGGCGGACAGGATGGAGGACAGGCAAGCGGAAATAAGCGGTCTAATTCTTCCGTTTGCGGGAAGGCTTGTTCGCCGGCTTTGCTTCCTCGTGCAATGACGCGGCCATCGGGCGTCCTTTTTCCGACCGGAACCGACCAGCGTTTCATGCATCACGTCGGGGCAGAGGTCCACGCCCCCCGGCCATTCCACACAGCCAAAGTCGGGATTGACGGTAACCGCATTGAAAATATTCGCATCCAGCAATTTCAGAAACACTCCGCCGCGCTGTTCGGGTTCTACTTCAAAAATACCATTCAAGCCGTCATTGAAGACAACTTTCAACCGGTAGCCGGGCAACGGCTTGGCGGAAACAATCCGATTCATGTCCATAACCTCACGGCTTTTCCGCCACCACTTTGCCGCCACGCCACACGTAAATGGGGGTGCCGTGGAGGCGGGCGGTCTTGCGCGCCACCAAAGCGGCTCGCCGCAATGCGCGCCCCGCACCGGCCAGGGAGTTTTTGTATTTACCGTTTCTCGTTTTCATCTTTGGACTGCAACAACCGCGGATTATCACCGGAATTATCATACACTTTCCACGCGTCCGCCAGCAGTTTGTAGAGGGTCTGGAAATTTTTCCAACTGCGATCAAATCGCCGCAGGACCTCGGCTCGTGATACATTATGTCCGCCCTGTTTGACGCGGGCGGTAATCCGGCGCAATGCCAGTTGCGGAGATGCCAGACGTAGAAAAACGATTTCGATTCGGTAACCGATGGTTTTCCAGCGTTTGAGGCGGTTGGTGTAAGCCAATCCGCTCAGCGTGCTTTCAAACGCAAAATCCAATCGCGCGCCGGCCAAACGATCCAATTCCTGTAGAAACAGTTTTCCCGCTTTCACCGCCGCGAGCTCCGGTTTCAGCGGCGACAACCCCGCCGCCAACAAATCCATGTTCACAAAATGAACCACGCCCGCTTCCTTTGGGAGAAATTCGCGGGCAAAAGTCGTTTTGCCGGCGCCATTCGGTCCGGCAATGATGATGCAGCGAGGGGCTCTGGAAGAAGTGCCATTCATTTCAGCAGTCCGAGTCGCACGACATTTTCTTCTTCCGGCGAAGCATGACGGGATAGTGCGTCCGGCAACCGGAATTTCAAGACGGAAACATCGAACATCCAACATCGAACTTCGAACATCCAATGGAACTGCCGGAAGCCAGAGGCCGGAAGGCGGAGGACACAGGACAGAGTTCGGAGGTCGGAAGTCAGAGGACAGAAGCCGAGACCGGAAGACGGAGGTCAGGAGGTTGAAGATGGAATCCAACATCGAACATCGAACATCGAACATCGAACATCCAATGGAACTGCCGGAAGCCAGAGGCCGGAAGGCGGAGGACACAGGGCAGAGGACAGAGGTCAGAAGTCAGAGGACAGAAGCCGAGACCGGAAGACGGAGGTCAGGAGGTTGAAGATGGAATCCAACATCGAACATCGAACATCGAACACCGAACACCGAACGTCGAACATCCAATGTAACTGCCGGAAGCCAGAGGGCAGAGCGAGGCGAGGACAGAGGTCAGAAGCTGGAATATTCGGGATCGATCCCGTACGGCTCGGCGGTCCGTCCCTAACGAAGGTGGGAGTGCCACCTCCGATAAGCGTCATCAACACCCCGGTATCATGCACTAACCCGGCGTCAAAACATTGATAGCGTCAGAAGTGTCCTAATTTGTCTCCGGAGCGCGGATTGCTTCAGCCCGCTTCAGCACATCAATGCAATGGACGCTGAAGTCGGCATAAATCGCGCTCGCTTTGGCAATCCGGATTTCAAATCAGGACACTACCATAGCGTCAGAGGATTTGACATCGGCGCAGGGCGCGCAAAGCCAGCGCGGCGAAGCCCATGGCCAGGAGCGCAAGGGTCCTGGGTTCCGGCACAGTAATGGTGCCGCCGAAGAGCGCGTTCCAGCCGGTGAATCCGTCAGCGCCGAGTGCGTTGATGACGTCGGCTTGCAGCGCATCCTGCGAGAGGTCCAGGGCCGTGGGGGCGGTGGAAGTAAGCGCGCCGGTGCCGTTGGCCGAGATGCCCCAACTGTAGCCGGCCAGGGGGATGAACTCGTTGCCCGTGACACCAGGGGCATAGAAGGTAATAAAAGTGTCGAATGTCAACGAGTTGTTGGCGGAAATACCCGGGACGTCCTGTGTGCGCACATAACCGCCGGCCTGGCTGTGAATGGGGAAGTTACCGTTGGCTCCGCCGAAGACATTCAGGGAACCGGAGTAGGTGGGATAGGAATTCGGGTTCAAGACAAAGCCGTTGTCGTTTTCGTAGAAGGGCGATGTGTCCGCACCGGGCGTTCCGGCCTGGAAGTTGCCCGCAGGATTCCGTTGATAGTCCCAACCGCTGCTGGGCGGGTCGGTATAGGGGGCGTTGAGCGGCTGGCCGAGATAATTGATGGGGTCGGTATCGACGGTAACGACCTGGAAGTAGCGGAACTGCCAGTTCTGCGCGTCATTCATCAGATACAGGAAGGAGTTGTTGAGTTGGAAGGTGGCTTCCTCGACGACCTGACCGCCGCTCAGCGTGGCGCTGGCATTGAGCGTGCCGATTTGCACGCCCGGAACCTGTCCGGTGACATTGGCGTTGACCGATTGCATCAGTTGGGCGGAGGCCGGGCTGGCGAGCGCCAGGCATACGGCCAGGATGGAAACGGTTGCGAACGCTGCCCGATATAGCAGATGATTAAAGCGGGTGCCTTTTGCTTTCATAGGACCAACTCCTGAATATGGTTATTCGTTTTGTGTCTTAGGTTTAACAACTCCGAGTGGAACAGACGCGATTTAGCCACAAGTTTTAGATGTTGTCAAGATAAGAATAAAATGTACCAGGATCGCAAAGCCCTGTGGTTTTGACCGGGCTTACGCCTAAGAAAATCACTTATGCTTCCTGCGCGACTGTGGCGCGGTGTGACAGCGACCTGAGCCAGCATGGCTCATCCCGGACGATGTGCGTTCACGGATTTTTACTGAATTGCCCCCAAAATCATAAGAATGTGCTCGTGGCATTTTGGGTGCTGGAAGGATTTGCCGCGTTAAGCGGCTTGCTTAATGAGATGGAGTCGAGCAGGGCTTGAACTGATCTTTTTTCGCAATAACCACAACGAAAGGATTGTCATGTTTAAATATTTTAAAGCTTTGGGTATTGCCGGATTAACCACCCTCAGTGCCAGTCAACTCGCGCTGGCCGGGCCGAATAGCGTCCTGTGGTCGCAGATAAGGAAAACAGTGAAGTCATTGTTTCAGGCATCAAAGTGGCCGCCCGCACCATCAGCCGGCTCAATCAGCGTCGCTCCCTGGTGCGATTTACCGACAACGAAGTCGGCGGCACGGCCCTGGTTCCTTTGTTGGCGTATGAGGCGGATGACCGATGCTCGCCTGATTTTGATCCGGCGCCATTCCACGCCGGGAAAGGCAATGAGGTCTGGGCGAATTTTGAATTCGTGAACGTGGATGAAAGCGACCGGGACCTGCTGGCGTTTGCCATCAAGGCCGACAAGCCCGGCCGGAAAGACCGTCTCCGGGTGGATCACGACATCGGTTGTGGTCGTTCGGGGAACCAACCCGCCCTGTGCGCCATGATTTCCCCGCCGACGGAGGGAGATTATGGTTATTATTTCCTGGACCGGGGCATCCTTAAAACCGATGAGCTTCTGCATCGGAATCCCGGCGCGGCGATTAAGATAACCATTTCCAGCCACGCACGCGGTTCCGTGGGATGAGGAAATTCAAGGCCGAACATCCAACATCCAACATTCATGACCCGGCTTTACCCTTTTCTTTAACTGCTTTGGTGTCCGTTTCAGGTGCTACCGTCGTGGTGGAACGCGAACATTTCACCGTTGTTCAGCACCTTTACCGCCGATTGTATCTCCTTCGGATTTCATAAAAATCTTCCAGCACATGCCCGAACGGTAATTTTCAATCATCGGCGCAATCGGACCTTCATCAATGCACAAATAGGTTTTTGACACCCAATCGCGCGACAAATTGAATGAATCGTAAAACCCAAAGGGGCCCCACAAGGTGGAGCCGTATTTTTGATACATTTCAAGAAGGCAAGCCATGCTCTCGTCGGGAACGTAAGGCATGGAAGAAATCGCGGCCGTCGGGGCCAGCGTGCCGGTGTCCAGCACTCCCGGTGCAAACGGCTTGTAACCGTCCGGGCCCGAGCTGGGAGTAATGCCCCAAAGCGGGCCATAACCTTTATAGACTTTGCTTTTGGATTCAGCATATCGGATTTGCACCCGGCAAAAATCCGTGAAATGGTCAAAATAACTCCTGCCCTGAAAAAAGATTTGATGAGGATCCAATCCTAAATAGGAAAAGTGCGTCACAAAAAGCGGCGGGCCAATATCATTGTGGCTCCCCAGCTCCAAATGAATTCCAAATTCAGTGCGATCCGATGCGTAGTGCGCCGACTCCCATCCTTCCCAATAGGACCTGGCTTCAATCGGATGCGTCGGCGAGGCCAGGGCCAGCACGTACACAATCTGACATTCGTTAAACCCTAAAATATAAAGATTTTTCTTCCAGCCGTACTTTGGCGACCAATGCCAGATCATCGCTGGAACCCGACCGGTCTTGTTGACAAACCAATCCCACTCGACATCACGCCAGAGCTTGTCCGCCAGCCCGCGGATTTCAACTTCTTCCGGGTCCGATCCGGAAAAATATTCGCGCGCAAACAGGACGCCTTCCATCAGGAACGCGGTTTCTACAATATCAGCGCCGTCATCATATTTGGTGAAGGGAATCACATAACCCGTTTCACCATTGATAAAATGCGGAAAAGCGCCATGAAAACGCTCCGCCTTTCCGGAGAGAAATTTCAGTTCCTTCAAGGCCTGAGTCGGCACCCTCGCTACGAGTGATAAATCCCCTTTCAATCCCCACGCCAAGGTTGAAAAAACCCATGCCGCTTGCGCCAATGGCACACAGGTCGGGGGTTTTCCTGACAGAAGCGCGCGCCAACCCCGAGGTCGGATGAGCATACAGGTAGAAATAATCAAAGCTTGCCCTTTGCACTTCCGTAAGCAATTGGTCCGGGTTCAGCGCATCTGAATGTCCGTTCACCGGCTTCGACCAATCCGAAGGCAAAAGATGACCCTGCGCCATTCGTTTGCAGGCTGCGGACCCGGTAGTAGAAATCCGCGCCTCCTTTGCCAATAAAATCATTGTAAATTGTCAATTGCGGAAGTTTGTTGGGCAACGTCTTGAATGGGCCGTTGGGGGTTTGAGCCCGTTGAAGTTCATAAGCCTTTGACCCCGGGATGGATTCCCATTGCAGACCAACGCAAAGTTGCCGGGGATCGGTGCGTAATTCTTTTGGTGCCGGGGCTGGTTTCTCATTCGCCTCAGACCGGGCTCCCAGGACGGTTATGGCCAGCAGCGCGAAACAGAGTTCTTTGAAGATGGTTCCAGACCATTGCTGGAGACTTGCCATGGCGTTTAGCTTGGCATGTGCCTGCCTGGCCATCAAGGCTGAACAGAAAGTCTAAAGTCCAAAATTCAATGTCCAAAGTCACCTGCCAGAAATCTGCGGTCATCGGCCTCATCGACGGACAAAGCGTCATTCCGCCGCCGGCGGCATCAGGATTTGCTTGATGAGGATACTGCCCTGTTTACAGAATGCCCGCGTATGACCGTTGACTCAATGACTCAAATCGTCGAGAATGTTCAGTCGGTTTATACCATCGTCCTGGCCCTGGCCATCGCCGAGGCCTTCAACCAGGCCATCAAGGAAAGCAAGCCGCAGGAAGAAAAGCACGCGACCACGTTTGCCAACTGGTTCGATTGTATCCACCATTCGCGATTTGTTTCCCTGATTGTGTTTTTACTGCTGGCCGCGCCCTTTTTTCAAGGAAACCAAAAGTATCTGTATCTTCAATACATCGAGCCGTTGCACCTGCCCCATCCGCCCAAAAGCATCAGCGCCGCCTGGCTGAACTTTGATTGTCTGGTATTTTCGCTGGAAGCCGGGCTGTTTTTTGTCATGTCCCGCTCCCTGTCGGCCCACCGCTGGCAGCAGTTTTATGCCACCATCGCGTTGTTGTTGTCCGTTGATTTCATCTGGGCGCTGGCGGAAAAAACGCATGGCGCCGTCGTGCCCCTCGAATGGCTCTGGTTTGATATCAGCGCCGTGATCATTCTGGTGGCGGCCATTGCGGCGGACTGGTTTTTGATCCGTTACGACCGGGACAAGGAGTTAAACAAGTATTGTTACTGGAGCATCTCCACCGTGGCCATTCTCGGGCTGATTTATGGCTACTTCTACCAGCTCGATTATTTGATCGAGTATTGATGGTCTCAGACCGGGTAAAAAGCTGTGCGCTTCACGCGGCGGGTCGCGATCCGGGTCAACGTCAATCCAGGCTCAGCCGTGGTTTGAAAACAAGTTGATGGTTGAGACTTGAGAGCTAAAACAGCTCGTCAGAAACCTCACCCCACCGGGAACAGAAAGTCTAAAGTCCAGGGTCCAAAGTCACGTGCCGGAAATCTGCGTCCGTCTGTGTGATCCGCGGTTAAAAACGATTTCGCGTCCTCTGTGTATTTTGCGATTGAAGAATTCCGGAAGTCAGCGGATGTTCCCGGGCATGAAACGCCCGGTTATCCGACGGGAGGCGGTTTTGGCCTGCGTGCTCCTGGCCGCGGGGAATCTGACGGTCCCGGCCACCGGGGCGATCAACGTTACCGAGCATCACAACCACGACACGCGCGACGGTCTTTACATTGATCCAGCGTTCACAACCGCAGCCGCGGCGGCGCTGAAACGTGACGCTAATTTTAACGGCACGGTCAGCGGCAACGTCTATGCCCAGCCGCTGTACATCGAGGGCGGCCCGGGCGGCCGGGCGATGATCATTGCCGTCACGGAATCCAACAACGTCTATGCGCTGGATGCCGCCAGCGGCAGCGTCATCTGGCAGCGGCACGTCGGCGCGCCGGTGCCAATGGCTGATCTCCCGTGCGGCGACATCAACCCGCTCGGCATCACCGGCACACCCGTGGTGGATCTTCCCTCGCGCACGCTGTTTTTCGACGCGATGACCACGCCCGACAACGGCACGACCAAGAAACATCTCATCTATGCGCTGAACGTGGACACGGGCACGACCAACAGCGGCTGGCCGGTGGACGTGAATGCCAGCGCCAAATCCATCGTCACCAACGGCAGTACCAGCACGACCAATGTCTTCACGTCGGTCACCCAGAACGAGCGCGGCGCGCTGGCGGTGCTGGGCACCAATGTCTATGTGCCGTATGGCGGACATTTCGGCGACTGCGCAACGTATTACGGCTGGCTGGTGGGCGTGCCGTTGACCCAGCCGACCAACGTCATGGCCTGGGCCACGCCGGCGAGAGGCGGCGGCGCATGGACCGTTGGCGGCGTCGCCAGCGACGGCGTCAACCCGTTCGTTGCCACCGGCAATACCTTCGGCGCCAGCACCTGGCGCGGCGGCGAGGCCATCATCCGGTTCCAGCCCGGCCCGGTGTTCAGCGGCCTGACCAATGATTACTGGGCGCCCACCAACTGGCTGTCGCTCGACACCAACGACCTTGACCTCGGCGGGTCGGAGGCGTTGATGGAGGACGTGCCGGGGGCCACGCCCTCGCAGTTGGTGGTCTCGTTGGGTAAGGACGGCAATGCGTATCTGCTCAATCGCACGAATCTCGGCGGGGTGAGCGTGCCGCTGGCGCAGGCGCATATTTCGTCCGGCAAAATTATCCAGGCAGCCGCCACCTACCGGACCTCCCTGGGCACCTATGTCGTGTGTTGCGGCAACGTCAGCAACCTCGTCGCCTTCCGCATCACGCCCACCAGCCCGCCCACCATCAGCGGTGTGTGGACCAACAATCAAAACGGCCGGGGTTCGCCCTTCGTCACCTCCACCGACGGCACGAACAATGTGATTGTCTGGGGCATCGGTTCCGAAGGCGACCAGCGGCTGCACGGCTTCGATGGCGACACCGGCGCGGTGATTTTCAACGGCGGCGGCGCCAGCGAATTGATGACGGGCACCCGGCGGTTCAACACGGCCATTGCGGCCCGTGGACGCATCTACGTGGCCAACGACAACAAGATCTATGCCTTTACCGTGCCGGTGGCGCCAATCCTCCTCACCAGTTTGACGCTGCTGCCGGGCGGCGCGTTTGAATTCGGCTTCACCAACGTGCCGGGCATGAGCTTCTCCGCGTATGGCACGACGAATCTGGTGTTGCCGTTCACAAGCTGGCTGTGGCTCGGCTACGTTTCGGAGATTTCGTCCGGCCAGTTCCAGTTCATCGATTCGTCCGGCACCGGCGACCAGGAGCGTTTTTACCGCGTCATGTCGCCTTGAAGGGCCGGCTGAACGTTGAGGGCTGAGAGTTAAGGGACACGGGAAAACATCCAACATCCAACGAAGGCAGCCATTTCAGGCTCTTTCACGCGCCCGGCGGTTTCCGCGCTGCGAAATCCATCCTCCGCAACGTGTTTTTACCGTGCACTGGTCGCATCGCCCGGCCTGGCATTCGTCCACGCGGGTTCTTTCCCAATGGGTGACACCTTCGGTGACCTTGCGGTCGATGAAACACCGGTCCACACGGTGAACGTCAGCGGTTTCTACATGGATCGAACGGAGGTTTCGAAGGCCTTGTGGGACATCGTGGCGGGGTGGGCGACGAACAGCGGCTATGCCTTCGCCGCGAGTACTGGCGCCGGCAAGGCGGCCAATCATCCGGTGCAGCGCATCACCTGGTATGACGCCGTGAGTCACTTGTCACCCGTCACCCACCACCCTTCTTGAGAAACGTCCCTTTTTGCAGTTCCTCGAAGGCTTGCTGGAGTTGTTCCTGGGTGTTCATCACGATGGGTCCATACCAGGCGACCGGTTCCTGGAGCGGCTTGCCGGATACCAGCAGGAACCGGATGCCATCTTCCCCGGCCTGCACTTCCACGTCGTCGCCGGTGTCGAACAGCACGAGCGAACGGTTGTCCGCTTCCGTGGGCGGCGTGGTGTCGGCCCAGCCGAGACTTTCAGTCGGCACCGCCAGCGGGGCGGACGCGTTGCAGAACTTGCCGCTCCCGGCAAAGACGTAGGCGAAGGCGTGGCTCGATTTCTCGACGCGCAGCCGTTTGCGTTTGCCGGGCGGCACGGTGATGTCCAGGTAGGTCGGGTCGGCGGCGATGCCTTCCACCGGACCGCGTTTGCCCCAGAAACTGCCGCAAATGATCCGGGCCATCGTGCCGTCGTCTTCGGTCACTTCGGGGATTTCCGGCGCCTTGATTTCCTGATAGCGCGGCGCAGTCATTTTAAGCGCAGACGGCAGGTTGGCCCACAACTGGAACCCGTGCATTTGACCAAGTTTATCGCCTTTGGGCATTTCCTGGTGGATGATGCCGCGGCCCGCCGTCATCCATTGGAGGTCGCCGGGGGCGATGGCGCCTTTGTTGCCCAGGCTGTCGGCGTGCTCGACGGTGCCGGCCAGGACGTAGGTGATGGTTTCGATGCCGCGATGCGGATGCCACGGGAAACCGGCGAGGTAATCATCCGGAATGTCGTTGCGGAAATCATCGAGCAGGAGGAAGGGATCGAAATCGGAGGTATTGCCGAAGCCGAACGCGCGGCGCAAATGCACGCCGGCGCCTTCAAGAGTGGGTTTGGCCTTGACCAGGCGTTTGATGGGGCGAATGGACATATCGTTCTCCTTGGTTCAGTTTTTTGCGACGACCGTGGGAACATTACGCGTTGACCACGCGCTGTCAACCCGGCACTGGGAAGCACGGAGGTCGGAAGTCAGAGGCCAGAAGCCAGCAGGCGGATGAAAAAGCAGGAACATTCAACATCCAACATCGAAATCGAAAACGCCTCGTCAGGAGCTTTGCCCCACCTTTGTGTTCTCCGCGCTTTTTGCGGTTAAAAGGCAAATCAACAGAAGCCAACGAAGTGAACGGAGCCGCGTGAACGCGGAGTTTGGAATTCGGAGTACGGAGTGGTGAAACCTCCGCCCGTTCCCGTCTTCGTTCCCTCCGTTTCCTTCTGTGGCAATTGAATTCGTGTAAATCCGTGTAAAAGCTTTTTTTCTTGTGCGATTTTTCCGGCGGCGGGCATTACCTTATGGAACATCATGACTGAAGATGCCGAACTGATAAACCGCTATGCCGCCGACCGGTCGGAGGCCGCCTTCGCTGAATTGACCCGGCGGCATGTGGACCTGGTGTATTCCGCCGCCCTGCGGCTGGTGAACGGCGACGTGCATTCCGCCCAGGATGTCACCCAACAGGTTTTCACGGAAGTCGCCCGACAGGCGAAACGGCTGGCCCGGCATCCCGCGCTGGTGGGCTGGCTTTATACCACCACCCGGCTGATGGCGTTACGGGTCAATCGAACGGAGCAACGACGCAAAGCCCGCGAGCAGGAGGCCAATACCATGAATGAACTCCTCCACCACGACGAACCGCCAGCGGATTGGAACCAGCTCCGGCCGGTGCTCGAAGACGCCATGCACGAACTGGACGACCAGGACCGGCATGCCGTCCTGCTCCGCTATTTTCAAAACAAATCCCTCAACGAAGTGGGCGCGGCGCTGAATCTGACCGAGAACGCCGCGCGGATGCGCGTGGAGCGCGCCCTGGACAAGTTGCGCGGGAAACTGGCCCGGCGCGGCGTCACCACCACCGCCTCGGCACTGGCCGCCGCGGTCGCCGCCCATGCCGTCCAGGCCGCGCCTGCCGGTTTTGCCGCCACGCTTTCCGCTGCCGCCGTCGTCGGCGGCGCTGTCCAGGCTTCTACCCTTATCGCCGCAACCAAAACCATCGCTATGACTACCCTGCAAAAAACCATTGTGACCGCGTCGCTCGCCGCCGCGGTTGGAACCGGGATCTACGCCGTCCGCCAGAACTCGCAATTGAGCGCCCAAATCCAAACGCTCCAACAGGCGCAGGCGCCGTTGACGGCGCAAATCCAGCAACTGGGGCAGGAACGTGATCAGGCGACCAGCCAACTGGCCGCGGTGCTGGACGAAAACGCGCGATTGAAATCCAATCCTAACGCGACCGAACTGTTGAAATTGCGCGGTGAAGTGGGCACGCTCCGACAGCAGTCGGCAGCCGATCAGGCGGCAGCCGCACAAAGCGGCCTGGCCAAAATGATGAGCGATCCGGCCATGAAACAGTACCTTCGCCAGGCGCAGAAGGATAAAATCCAGTCTTTGTACAGCGACCTGTTCAAGGAATTGCGGTTGACGCCGGAACAATCGGATGCCGTGCTGAATCTGTTGTGCGACCAAGCGGCCCGGAGCATGGCCGAACTTACCGGCAATAATGACCAGCCTTCGCCTTATACCCAGGCGGACCTGGCCGAACAGTTGAAGGGGTTGCTGGGCAACGCGGGCCTGGCCCGATTCGGACAATACAGCGTCGAAATTCCGGCACGGACCACGATCAACCTGTTAAACGGTCAACTGAGTGACACGCCGCTGACGGCGGATCAGAGCGCGCAACTGCTTCAGGTGATAAAGGCTGAGCCGAACAATTTGACACAGGGCATCACCGGCGCTCCGGACCGGGCTTTTTTGGGTTCCCAGGCGGACATTGATGCTTTCCTGCAACAGGTGACTGCCAGCAACCAGCGGATTCTGCAACAGGCCGGCAGTTTTCTCACACCCGACCAATTGGCCGCGCTCAACACCGTCCTGACCAAAGCCATCGACACCCGAAAGCTCTCGGCCGCCGCCCTGATTCAGAAGCACTGACTTTCCGAGTTCAGAGACGGGAGATGGAAGACAGGAATCAGAATTAAGAAGTTGGACGGAGCGGACGCCGCGGACGCCTCCATCGAAACTTCGGCGTGACAAGGTGATCTTTCCCGACCATGGGCAGAAATCAATCTGCGTTCATCCGTCCTTTGCTCAGAAGCTACGGAGGACAGGTCTGCGTTATCCGCGGTTAGAAAGGAGTTGCGGGTTGGTTCAATTTTGAACGTCAAACCGCTTCGCCCCATCTCAATAAAGCAACGACAACGTATGCAACGACCAGCTTCTGTCAGTGTGTTTGGGGCTTTAAATTTTGTGTTCGCCGCGCTCGGCGTCATCGGGCTGATTGCCTCCATCACCCTGCTCGGCCTGCCGGCCGATTCGAACAATCCCGTCATCCAATTCATCCATGCCTGTCCAGACTATGCCGTCTGGTTGAAGCTTTGCATTCCGCTGGAAGTGTTGGGTATTGCGTTCCTGCTGGCGGCGGGCTTTGGTTTGTTGTCCCTGAAGCCCTGGGCGCGCACCGCCTCCATGGCTTGTGCGATTTATCTCATCGTGTTTTGTGCCGGCAGCATGCTCATCAATCTCATTTTTATGGACCAACCCATGCCCGGACCAGCCCAACAGCAACGGGCCTTTGAAACCGTCGCGGCCATCGGCGGGCCGATCAGTGGCACCATCGGCGGGATTTTTTGGCTGATTTATCCCCTGCTGCTGCTCGCCTTCATGTTGCAACCGAAAGTAATGGCGGCCTTCCGCGTTCCGGTTTCCCCGCAGGCATAGGAGCCGTTTTCGGCGATCCACCCACGGCTAAGCCGTGGGATACTCTCGGTCGCCACTCCGGACTTTAATTCGTGTAAATCCGTGCAATCCGTGTCAAGGCTTCACGTCCTGGCGGTTAACTGGAATCTGCGTCATCCGCGCCGTTTGTGGTTAAAAACAATTTCGCGTCCCCGGCGTGTTTCGCGGTTGAAAGAAAAAAACCGACAGCAGCCATCAGTTGGCGGACTTCCGGTTTCAGGCGGGAGCGTACCGGGCGATGGCCGCCTGCAGGGTGTCCAGTTCGAAGGGTTTGCAGATAAAGGAATCGACACCACCGAGGGGGCAATCGGACGACTGAAGTTTTTCAGGAAAGGCCGTGATCATCACGACCGCCTGCTTGGGTGAGCGCTGTTTGATGGCCGCGGCCAACTGATCGCCTCTCATCTCCGGCATCAGGTAGTCGGTGAAAATCATGTCGAACTTGCCTGGCTCAAACAGGGCCAGCGCCTCGGCGCCGCTTTTGGCCCCGTGAACGAGATAACCTTCACCCTGGAGCAGGATCTGGACGCTCTGCCGCACGAGAGATTCGTCGTCCACCACCAGTATGTGTCGTTGTCTGCCAGTGCGCATTTTTATCATGGCCCTGCACTCGCATATCCCGTGCCAGTTCTTTCTTCCACCTGTAGGCCCGACATTGGCGGATTATCGGCTGCAATCCAATGGAAGTCTCACCGCGTAAAAAGGCATGCACCTTTACATGGTGAACAAACATCCAGCATCGAACAAATCGGCATTTATCTGCGCGATCTGCGTCAAAGCCGGTTGAAATTTAAACCGTCGTTACCGGGTTGCAGGAAAGAACACCCGGTTTACGTTGGCAGTCATGAATTCCAAGGGATTGGTACGGCAGTTGGCAGTCATGTGGCTGCTCCTGTTCGGGACGGCAGTCGTCCCCGCCATGCCGACCATGTCTCTGGGATCGACCGCGGGCGCACCCGGCACCACCAATCCCGGCGCCATCTGCGGTCAACCGCTTTTGTGCCCTGGCATCCTGGCGGTTTAAACGAATCCGCCCTCATCCGCCGACGCCGGCGTATTCCTCATCCACCTTGAGGTTCATGCCCATCAGGATGAGATCGTGTGACACGGCTTTCATGTCGAGCACGTAATCCTCCAGGCACATGATCCGGGAGAAACCAATGTCTTCCAGCGCGCGAATGGCCACCTTGCGTTCGCCGTTGAGTTCCGTCTCCAGCTTGCGCAAACCCAGAACCCGCGCGATTTGCACCTGTTCCTCCACCAGGATTTTGGCCACGTCGCGCCCGCGATAACCGGGATGCGTCAACACACCAATCAACCCGATATGCCGCTTCCAGCCGCCCGCCCGTTGATGCAGCGTCGCCTCGCCGATGATCTTGCCGCCATGCAACATCAACAACGGCAGGTTGCGCTCGAAATCGGGACGGCGGCACCAGTCGTGAAACATTTTGCGCTCATAAATGGGCTGCTTGATGAACAGCCGTTCCTCTTCGGGCACGGCGAGAAAAAATTTGTGAAGTTTGGCCTCGTCCCGTTTGTTGAGCGGCCGCACGGTAACGGGCGTGCCGTCGCGCAACTTCAGTGAGATCGGAAATTTTTCGAGCGCAAGTTCGAGCATGGCATTCCTGTAACATGAACCCGCGCCCTTGAAAAGTCCGAACCGGCTTTTTTATCGCCACGCCCGTTCATCCTTGTAATCATTCTCACCCGTGGCCGACACAACTCTAACCGACAAAACCCGCGCGTTTCTCGAGTCCGCCGGTTGGGACACGGTTGCCGAGCCGCTCACCGGCGACGCCTCGACCCGGAAATATTTCCGGCTGCGAAAGGAGAGGCTAAGCGCCATTCTTATGGACGCCTCGCGGGCGCCGGCATCCGTCGCACCCTTTGTCCGGATGGACGAACACCTGCTCCGGCTCGGCTTCAGCGCGCCGGCCATTCTCGCTCGCGACGAGGTAAAAGGCTTTCTGTTGCTGGAGGATTTTGGTGATGCCACCTTTGCCCGGCGGTTGGACGACGGCACGGAACCGGAAAAGCTTTTCACCCTGGCAACCGACGTTCTGATTGCCCTGCATAAACATCCCCAAGCCATCCCCAACGGCCTGCGCGCGTATCACCCGGAAAAAATGCTGGAGGACATCGAACTGTTTCTGGACTGGCGCACGCCGGGAATTTCCGGAATCGGCCGCGAAGAATTCAGAACCGCCTGGCGCGAAGTGCTGCCGGTGGTGCATCGGGTGCCGGCCTCGCTGCTCTTGCGCGATTATCACGTGTCCAATCTGATGCTGCTGCCTGATCGCACCGGCGTCCAACAGGCCGGGTTGCTCGATTTTCAGGACGCGTACCAGGGGCCAATCACCTACGACCTGGTGTCGTTGCTCGAAGATGCCCGGCACGATGTGCCGGAGGGGTTGCCGGAAAAAATGACGGCGCGTTATCTCGCGCAATTCCCGGCGCTGGACCGGAACCATTTTGAAACTTCCCTGGCCATTCTGGCGGCATTGCGACACACGCGCGTGCTGGCCATCTTCGAACGGTTGAGCCGCCAAGAGGGCAAGCACGATTACCAGCAACTCCATTCCCCGCGCGTGGAGCGATTGTTGCAAAAAGCGTTGCGCCATCCCATGCTGGGTCACGTGAAATACTGGTTCGATGAATACGTGAAACCTGTTGCATGAGCGCGACTATGTTTTCGCAAACCAAACCCTGGGAGCGCCGGCATCTTGCCGGCGAGTCTCCAGATCAGGGCGCCACACGCCGGCAAGATGCCGGCGCTCCCGGATATGCACTCGCGCAGCTTGCGCAAAGAGTGGCCAAATCAATTGAAGCAGCTCTCCATGCCTGACATTAAAAAAGCGATGGTGCTGGCTGCCGGTTACGGCACACGGCTGAAACCCTTGACCGACCGCATCCCCAAACCGCTGGTGCCCATCGCCGGCAAACCGATGATTCAATACGCGCTCGAAAAGCTGCAAGCTTACGGTATTGAAGAAGTCGTCATCAACGTCTCGCATCTCAAGGAGCAACTGGTCGCCTGGCTGGCAGGCTGTAAAAACCTGACCATCAAATTGTCCGAGGAGGCCGAGCCGCTCGAAACCGGCGGCGGACTGAAGCAGGCGCTGCCCTTGCTCGGCAACGAACCCGTTTTTGTCATCAACAGCGACATCATTTGGACGGACGAAGGCGAAAGTGCACTGGCCCGGTTAGCCCGCCATTGGGACGACGCGAAAATGGATTTTCTGCTGCTCGCACAACCCAAATCCAAAGCCGTTGGCTACGACAAAGGCGAAGATCATCTGTTCATCAAGCCCGACAACACGATGGATTGGAGCGAACACGATGCCCCGTACATCATCGCCGGTATCGGCATTTTTCATCCACGGGTTCTGCGCAACGCGCCCAGCGGAAAATTCTCCGTAAAAATCCTCTGGCGCCAGGCGCTCGCGCAAGACCGTCTCTTCTGCCTGCCACATCACGGTCGCTGGTTCCAAACCGGTACGCTCGCCGACATCAAAAAAGCCGGGGAACACTTAAAAAGTGAGTAGCAGTGGACGTCAGTCCGCTCATTCTTCCTGTTCAAGTTAGAGCCGACTCACGTCGGCTACTACGAAGGAACAAACGGTGGGGCTGCTGACGAGCCGGCGTGGGAGAAAGCGCGCGCCACCGGGAGCTACCAATGTAAAAGCCAGGTTTCCTTTAAAACCATGCCTTTTCCATCAGCGTAATCCGTGTCATCCGTGGTTAAAAGGTTCTATTGAGAAACTCAGTTTGCATTCATCAGCCGGCATTCCTAAACTCCGCGCCCGATGAAATTGGAAGGCCGCGTCACCATTTACCACTCGCTCGCCTTCTGGCTGGGCACGGCGGCCATCGTTACCGGCGTCTGCTTTCACCTGCCAGACTTTATCGCCGCGCGGGACATGCATTTCATGATGAGCTGCATGCCGATGTCGAAGCTGATGTTGTGCGGCATGGGTCTCATCGTCACCGGCATTACCATGACCGCCTACGGTTTGTTCCCCGTGAGGAACACGAAGGCAATGAATCTGAGCGGTGCATACCAACTCCATACCTTGGACAACGCGCGGTTAAGCTGGGCGCATTGGCAATTGGTCATCGTCCTCGGCCTGGCGCTGGTGGTGGACGTGATGAAACCGGCCACGCTGGGATTTGTCATGCCCGGCATGCGACAGGAATACGGCATCACCGCCTCGACGGCGTCGCTGCTGGCCTTGTCGGCCATGATCGGCACGACCGCCGGTTCCATTCTTTGGGGCATCCTGGCCGATCGCTTCGGTCGGCGGGGTTCGATTCTGCTGGCCGCCTTGATTTTCATCAGCACGTGCATTTGCGGCACCATGCCGACCTTTGAGTGGAACCTTTGCATGTGCTTTATCATGGGCCTGTCGGCGGGCGGTTTGCTGCCCATTGTGTTTGCGTTGCTGGCCGAAATGACCCCGGCGCGGCACCGCGGCTGGTTGTCGGTACTCATGGGCGGATTGGGTACTGCGGGCGGCTATCTCGCGGCCAGCGGCGCTGCCGCGTGGCTGGAACCCATCTTCAGTTGGCGCATTTTGTGGCTGCTCAATTTGCCCACCGGTTTGCTTGTCGTTCTGTTGAGCCGGTTCATCCCCGAATCCCCGCGTTTCCTCCTGCACGAAGGCAGGGCGGATGAGGCAAAACATAATCTTGCCCGGTTCGGCATCGAACTGGTTCCGGCCCCGAACGACGCGCCGCCGGAAGTGACCCACGCCACTGAATTCAAACAATTGTTCCGCAAACCTTATGTCGTACTCACCGTGACCGTCTGCTTTTACGGTGTGGCTTGGGGTCTGGTGAACTGGGGGTTCCTGACCTGGCTGCCCAGCATCCTGCGGGATTACCTCCACATGGACGGCAAAATTGCCTATCAGTTGCTGGCCAAGTCAGCATTGTTCGCCGCGCCAGGCTGCGTGCTGGTGGCTTGGTTGTACGGATTCTGGAGCAGCAAACGGACAATGATTCTTTTCGCCGTCGGCACCGCGGCGGTGCTGGCAGGTTTCTCGGCCTTCAAACCGGGCGTCAGTCCGGCATTGTTCAGCCTGATGACCGTGTTGCTGCTGATTGGTCTGAGCGGAATGATTGCCATGCTTTCGCCGTACAGCGTTGAACTCTATCCCACCAAACTCCGCGCGAGCGGTGGCGGCCTGACGGCCAGCAGCAGCAAAGTCGGCGGGGTCGTCGGCCCGTCCGCCGTGGCCCTCATCATGACTGCCTTTCCCGGCCTGACCATCCCTGCCCTGTTGCTCGCCGCGCCGTTATTGCTGGCGGCAGCGGCATTATGGGTGACCGGCAAGGAGACTTCCGGCAAGCGATTGGAGGAATTGCAGAAAACGCCGCAAGCGATGGAAGTGTCGGGATAAAATGCGGAGCGCGAGTTGTCCCAACTCGCAGCACGTCCGATTCTCCCGGCCGCTGCGGATTGAGGACAATCCGCGCTCCGCATCCGAGACTGCCAAAATCGTTGGACAAGCCGCCAACACAGGAATAGGGTCCGCCCATGAAACCGGATAGGCGGCAAAAGAAGCCGTCGATTATCTGTTAGGTCAATTAGCATGCACAGGATTAAAACCACAGTCCTTTTCATTGTGGGAGTCTTAGCACTGCTGAATGGTATGATGCTGTTGGAACCGTTCGCCGCGATTAAGCCTGTTAGAGATTCCAGCGGTGCGGTTGTTTATCAGCGTCCAGGACGCATTTTGATGCAGCCAGATTATTGGGCTGATATTCGCGAGCAGTGGCGCGCTGAGCTTTCCCTTCTTGTAGCGGCTGGACTTTTCACTTGGTGTCTCATTCGATTGATTCGCCATCTTTGCCGGAGGTTTCATGCGCCACGCCAGTGAGTTATTTGTCTATCGGCCTATTACCCAAATAGGCCGCATAGCTCCTCTTCTTTCATTGCCCAAATGCGCTGTCCGCATAAACCGGGCACTTGAAATCTAATGCGCTGGTGTAGCGGCTTTCGGGAGAAAGCCGCACTATTTCGCAAGCGCTTGAGGTTTGCGGCGCTCTGCCGAGGCGCCGCTACGGTTCTTCCTCTTTCATTGCCCGTTTCCACCATTCGCATAAACTGTCGGCGTGAAATCCAAAGGCGCGGTTTATCTGGTCGGGGCCGGGCCGGGCGACGCGGGCTTGCTCACGTTGCGCGGCGCGGAATTGCTCCGCCGCGCCGATGTGGTGCTCTACGACGCGCTCGTGAACCCGGATTTGCTCCGGCTTGCGCCACCTTCCGCCGAACTCATCGCCCGCGGCAAAAGCATGAAGACGCCACAGGACGAAATCACCGGCCTACTCATCACCAAGGCGCGCGATGGCAAATGCGTTGTCCGGCTCAAGGGCGGTGATCCCTACATTTTCGGCCGGGGCGGTGAAGAAGCCGCGGCGCTGGCGGCAGCCAAAATTCCGTTTGAAGTCGTGCCCGGCGTCTCGTCCATTGTGGCCGCGCCGAATTACGCCGGCATTCCCCTCACCCACCGTGAGCATTGCTCCAGCTTCACCGTGTTCACCGGCCACAGCGATTCAGCAGACGCCGCCACAGCCCTGCGCTATGAACAAATCGCTAAAATTCCCGGCACCAAGGTCGTGCTCATGGGCACGGACAATCTGGCGGACTGGACGAAATCGCTCATCGCGCAGGGCCTGTCGCCGGAAACGCCGGTGGCCATCGTTCAGTGGGGCACGCTGGGAAAACAAAAATCGGCGGCCGGCACGCTGGCGACCATTGCGACGCTGGCGGCGAAGGAAAAGATCGTTCCGCCCGCGCTGACGATTGTCGGCGACGTGGTCAAACTGCGTAAGAAACTGAACTGGTTTGAGCAGCGTCCGCTGTTCGGCCAGCGCATTGTCGTCACCCGCCCGCGTGCGAGGGACACCGTGTCGGCGTCCCAAAATTTCAGGGACAGCGGAACGCCGTCCTTCCCCAAACGGCTGAGGGAACTCGGCGCAGAGGTGCTGGAAATTCCGGTCATCAAGACCGTGCCTACGTCCAACAAGCAGGACGTCGTGGACGCGCTGTTGGAGTTGAATTCCTACGACTGGCTGGTGTTCACAAGCGCGAATGGTGTGACGGCATTTTTTGAGCTTTTTTTCAAGCGCTTTCAGGACCTGCGCGACCTGGGCGGTGCGCGCATTGCGGCGGTCGGCCCGGCCACGGCGGCAAAGTTGCGCGAACTGCATTTGCAGGTGGACTTGATGCCGGACGAGGCGCTGGGCGCGAAAATCGCCGCGGCGTTTGCCAAAAATGAAAGCGTTGAAAATCTGAAGATGTGCCTGTTGCGCGCCGGCGAGGCAAACCCCGACCTGCCGCGCGAACTGGAAAAGCTCGGCGCAATCGTAGACGACATCGCGATTTATCACACCGTTGCCGAAACGGAGGATTTGTCCGGCGCGGGCACCGACCTGCAGGAAAACGGCGCGGACTGGGTGACGTTCACGAGCGGCTCGACGGTGGAACATTTTCATGCGCGCTTTGATTTGCCGAAGCTGTTGAAGAAATTTCCGCAAATCAAACTGGCGTCCATCGGCCCAGAAACGAACAAAGCCATCCGCGCACTGGGGTTGGCTCCAGCGGTGGAAGCGAAAGAACACACGACGGACGGTTTGATTGCGGAATTGCTGCTGACGGCGAAGCAACCAAAACAACCGGAAGATGGTTAATGATATAACCGGGTGGAGCGAGGCTACTGACGAGCCGAACCGGTAGCGTCGGTCTGTGACCGACGTTGGTGGATTGGCGCTGACACAGCGCCGCTACAAGCTGGCTCGCGGAGATCAGCCTTCGCCAGCTACGGCCCGACAGGCGCTTGCCCCACCGAAATTCCCAAACGGCACCACTCCCAAAACGGAAACCATTTTTACGCCGCTTCTCCGGTTTGTCGTTTGATCCGTTCGCCGCCGTGTAATTGCAACAGGAGGTAGTAAGCCACCGGCGTCGCGATGAGTGACAGCAGCACGGAAATGCAGAGTGCGCCGATTACGGCCACGGCCAGCGGCCGGAGCATGTCCGCGCCCGCGCCGATACCATAGGCCAGCGGCAACATTCCCAGCGCCGCAGCCAGCGAGGTCATCAGGACCGGGCGCAAGCGGCGGTGCCCGGCCTGCACCAGCGCCTCCACCAGCTCCACGCCGTTGTCCTGGAGTTGCCGGGAAAAATCCAGCATCAGAATGCCATTCTTGGCGACGATGCCGACGCCGATAATGGCACCAAGGAACGACACGATGTTCAGCGTGATGCCGGTCATTCCCAGCGCCACGACTGTGCCGAATAACGCGAGCACCGAACCGAAGACAATCGCCACCGGTTCGTAGAACGAGCGGAATTCAATCAGCAGCACGGTAAAGACCAGCAGGATGGCGGCGGCCAGCACGACCATCAGGTTGCGGAAAGATTCCTGTTGTTGCTGGTAAAGCCCGCCATATTCCACCGTGCCAGGCGGCAGGGATCTGTCCCGGCTCAATTTCGCCTGGATCTCTTTCATGGCGCTGCCCAGATCGCGGCCTTCGAGCCGCGCCGACACAATAACGTCCTGCCGCAAATCGTCGCGGACCAGTTCCACCTGGCTCGGTTCCACGGACAGGTCGGCCACCTGATCCAGTCGCACCATCGCACCGTCGGGCGTGCGCAAGGGCAATTCGCGCAGCGCGCCGACACGGTTGACGCTCGCGGGTTCGTCCAGCACGCGGATGTCAATGACGCGGTCGCCTTCGAGCATGGATGACGCGACCTGGCCGAGCAACGCGGTGTTCGCCGCGTCGGCGATGTCCTGCACCGTCAGGCCGAACCGTTCGGCATCGGCGGGGCGCACCCGCAGGTTGATGGTCGGGCCGGTCTCCTTCAGGCCGTCAAAGGAATCGACAACGCCAGGGATGGTTTTGATTTCTTCCCGCACGCGCGGCGCGGTCTGTTGCAGCCATTTCAGATCGGGCGAGAACAATTTGATTTCGATCGGGTCGGGCGTCAGTTGCAAATCGCCGATGACGTCGGTGAGAATGCCGGGAAATTCCCAGCGCATCATGGGAAAGCGTTCGGCAAATTCATGACGCAGTCCGGCGATGACCTCTTCCGTGGTGTGCTGGCGGTCCGGTTTAAGTTTGATCGCGAAGTCGCCGCTATACGGCTCGGTGATAAACATGCCCATTTCCGTGCCGAGCCGCCGGGAATAGCTTTCGACGTCCGGGTTGGCGCGGAGGATGTCTTCGGCCTCGTTCAGGATGCGTGACGTTTCAGTGAGGCTCGTGCCCGGCGGCGCCCAATAATCAATCACAAAGCCGCCTTCGTCGAAGTCGGGCAGGAAATCGGATTGCAAATGCTGGTAAATGAAAATGCCGCCGAGCAGGACCAGCCCGCACGCCACCAGGGTCAGCCAGCCGTGCCGCAATGCCACGCGCACGGTGCGTTCGTATATCCGGATGACCCGCGTCAGTAAAAATCCGCCTTCCAGCCCGGTCGGCACATGGCCATGTTCCATTTTTTCGCGGTCGCGGATGAACCAAGCGGCCAGCGACGGCGTCAGCGTGAGCGCCAGAACCAGCGACACAAGCAGTGAGACGACCATGGTCAACGCCAGCGCGCGGAAAAATACCCCGGCGACACCAGTCAAAAACGCCAGCGGAATGAAGACCACCACCGGGGTCAACGTCGAGCCGATGAGCGGATAGAGGATTTCCCCGATGGCCTCCTGGATCCCCGCCAGCCGTGGCCGGCCGGCGGCGATTTTCACGCACATCGCTTCCACGACGACAATCGCATTGTCAATAATCAGGCCGATGCAGGCTGCGATACCGCCGAGGGTCATCATGTTAAACGTCATGTTCGCCAGTTTCATGGCGACGAATGTGATGAGCACGGTGATGGGAATGGTGACGATGGCCGTCAACACGCTGCCCCAATTTTTCAGGAAAAAATAAAGAATGAGCACCGACAGGATGAGACCGAAGAGGATGGCGTCCCAGACGCTGCCGACCGAATCGCGCACGAATTGCGATTGGTCGTAGTAAAACGAGAGATGCATGTCCGGCGGCAATTCCAGCCGGAGCTGCTGAAGTTTGGTTTTCAGCGCGGCGGCGATGTCCAGCGTGCTGCCATCCGGCTGGCTTTGAATGTTCAACAAAACGGCGTTGCGTCCCTGCGCGGTGACCACCGTGTAAGCCGGCGCTGGTCCGCGCTCGACCCGCGCCACGTCCCGGACCTGAATCGGATGGTTCTCGCGAACCGCAATCACCACACGCCCGATGTCGTCCGGCGAATGGACGCGCCCGTCCACCGTGGTCAGGTAGAGATGATAATTTTCCTCAATCAGGCCGGCCGGCGCGATGAGGTTGTTCTTCGCCAGCGCGTCGCTCACGTCCGGCAAACCAAGGCCGGCGGCCTGCAATTTCAGCGGGTCCACGATGACATGAAATTCCGGCACGTGGCCGCCGACCAATTCAACCTTCGCGACGCCGGGAATTTGCAGGAAGAGCGGTTTCAGCCGGTAATTCGCCGTTTCCCACAAATCCATAATGTCGCGGTTGGAGCTGGTGAGGCTGATGCCGATGATGGGAAACGCGGAGAACGTCACGCGTTCGACCTCGGTTCCGGCCGTCGCGGGCAGATCGCCGCGGATTTGCGCGAGCCGGCCCAGCACGTACAATTCCGACTGCGACATATCCACGTGCCAGTTGAAAAAGACGTTGATCTGGGCCGAGCCGCGTTTGGTCGCCGAGCGCACGGAAATTGCTCCAGGGATGTCTTTCATCGCCTCCTCGATCGGCCGTGTGACCATGGCCATCATTTCGTCGGCGGGCATGATGCCGTTGTTCACCAGAACGATCACACGGGGAAAATTCGTCTGCGGGAACACGGAGGACGGCGTGTGCAGCGCCGAAAAAATTCCCGCCAGGCACAACGCCACCGCGATGAACGTGATGGACAATGCGTGCCGCGTGGCGAACCGGCCCAGGCGCGAAGAAGTCGTGGAGGTCATTGGAAACTTGTTTGGAACAACTCAACCGCCAGCGCGCCAGCGTCTTGGACTGCGGCAGTCCTCTGCCGCTTTGCGAACCGCCACCAATTCCAAAAGCGGTGGAGGGCCACCGCAGTCCAAGACGGCAAGCGTGTACCAGAGCCAGATTTCATTTTTCACTATTTGGATTCACCACCTGGATCTGGGTTTTCTCCGGCAACCCGTAGGCGCCGACCGTCACCACGGAATCGCCTTCCTTGAGTCCGGCCCCGGCGACTTCCACCCGGCCATTTTCGCGGAAGCCGGTTTGTACCGGCGTTTGCGTGGCTTCATCACCCTTGACCACTGAGATAACGCTGTGGCCGTTGATGTCGGTGACCACGCTCCCGTCCGGCGCAGCCAGGCAGCCGGTGTGCACCGCCGTGGTGATTTTTAATTGAACAAACTGGCCGGGGCGCAACCCGCTGTCCGCCGGCAACAACGCCCGGGCCAGGACGGCGCCGGTTTTCGGGTCCACCGCGGGGCTGACAAATGAAAGCGTGGCCGTCGCCGGCGGCTCCGTCAGCACGTGGACCTCCTCGCCGGTTTTCAAATCCGGCGCTTCGGCGGCGGGGATTTGCGCACTCACGGCCAGCCGGTTCAAATCAACCACCTCCGCGACGACCGTGTTTACGTCCACGGCCTCGCCGGGCTTGACGGCCAGCCGCGTGACGGTACCGGCCACGGGCGCGCCAACTTGCAGCAGGGCCAGTTGCCCTTCGGCGTCCTGCAAGGCTTTCAGCGAAGTGTTGTGTTGCGCGTATAACATTTTCTGCCGGGCGACTTCCTGTGCGGCATAATCGGCAGTGGCAGAGCTTGAATTCAATTCGACCAATACGTCGCCCTTTTCCACGTGCTGGCCTTCGATGACGTTCACCTTGGCCACGACACCGGACGATGGCGCGGCGAGTTGCGCCCCGGCCGCCGGTTGGTCCGCCGTGGCGGGCGCGGCTTCAATGGTGCCGTAGCCGGTGACATAACGGTGCAACGTCACGCGCTGAAGCACACCGGTCTGGACACTGACGACAGACGGCACATTTTCCGCCGGTGCCTCGTCATCCGAATTCGAAGTGGCGTGGGATGATTTGACGAGCGCATAAATGCCCAACCCAAAACCCAGGACAATCACGCTGCCGATGATGATTTGTTTTCGTTTCATTTTTCAATTTGGGGAAAATTGTTTTGCGCCGCGTTGAGCGTTTCCGCCGGAAGCGTCAACGGACTTTGCACCGCGTCCTCCAACTGGCCGAGCGATTGTTGCGCCTGAACCAGCGCGTTGAGCCGGTTTTGCGCGCCGGTGTTGAATTCCACCTCCGCGTTGGCCTCGGCCAGCGGGTCCACCTCACCGGCCTGCGCCGAGGCGTGGACCGAATCCAATCGTTTCTGCAAATCATCCCACAATGCCGTCGCGGTCGCTCTTTGTTGCAAGGCCGCCTGATAACCGGACAGCGCACTGTCAATCTCCGCGATGGCGGTGGTTTGCACGGTCAGAAAATGCGCGGCGGCGTCGGCGCGGTTCGCTTTCGCCTCGGCCACCGGCCCCTGGTTGTGATTCAAAATCGGCAAATCCACGGAAATGCCCAACGACCATTTGTTGTCCGTTTGATCAAGTTCATAACCGGGCCCGAGATGAAGGTCGGGATATTGTTTGGCGATTTCGAGCTGGAGCGCGGACTGGCTGGCGGCGTATTCGGCCAGCGCCTCGCGCACGTCGGCGCGGTTCAAAATCGCCTGCCGGCGAACTTCCGGCCGGGTCAACGGGCGGGGAAATTCGTCCAGGCCGGCAAAGGAAAGGGGGACGCCATTCAACGCGTGCAGCGGCAGGCCGAGTGCATTCGCCAGTTGCACGCGCGCCTGACGGCGCTGGCCGGCGGCGTCCTGCCGCGCCAACCGCGTGGTCTCCAGCGCAACACGGGCCTGCGTGACTTCAAAATCGGATACGGCGCCGGCGGCCAGCTGGCCTTCGAGCAGACGGACGACATTACTTTGCGCCGATTTCCTGTCCCGCGAGCAGAGCTTCGGTTTCACGCGCGGCGTAAAGATTCAGCAATGCCGTACGCACCTGGCTGCGCGTCTGCCACGCGGCGGAAACGAAATTCCAGCGGGCCGCTTCCGACCGGTGCTCCGCTTGGGCAATGCGTTTGCCGCGTTTCCCCGCAGTCTCGATCGGAATGTCCCAAGTCACGCCGTAAATCCACGGCGGCGGCGTGGTCGTGTCGTAGGTGGGCGTAAAGCCGACGGTCGGATTGGGCCGCTCACCCGCGGTGATTTTCGCGGCTTGAGCCGACACCCATTGCGCCCGCGCCTCGGCCAGGGCCGGATGGTAATAAAATGCAACGAGCGTGAGCTGCTTCAGATTCCAGGAACCATCGGGGCCGGGAATGGCAACGTGGTTGGTTTCAAAAAAGGCCCGCAGATGCCCGTCAGTCAGCGACCGCGCATCGAAGGCAGCGGCGGTTTTTTCCGGTGAAATGGGCTGCGGATGATATGTGGCGCAGCCGGCCACAAGAAGGAGGATGGCGGAAAACACCCAACACCCAACATTCAACATCCCACGTCCAATGAATGCCGGACTTTTCAGTTTTCTTGAACTGGAGGTTCGATGTTGGATGTTGGTTGTTGGTTGTTTCATTGGTTTGCCTCCAGCGGCAGGCGGACGGTAACGGTCGTCAATTGCGCCGGCGCCGACTCGATCTGGATGGTTCCCTTGTGCGCCGAGACAATCCATTTGGCGATGCTCAAGCCGAGGCCGCAACCGTCCACCTCGTGGCTGTGCGCCGGATCACCCCGATAAAACCGGTCGAAAACGCGCGGCAACGATTCCGCCGCAACGCCGGGTCCGGTGTTGGCGATGGTGAATTCCGCCGTGTCGCCAGCGCGCCGCAGGCTCATCGTTACGTGGCCCTGCGGCTGGTTGTATTTGACGGCGTTGTCGGCGAGGTTCAGCAAAAGCTGGCGTAACCGATGACGGTCGCCGCGCACAGTGATTTCCTCGCAGACGGTCAGTTCCACCCCGATGCCCTGCGGTTCGGCCAGAATTTGGGCGTCGGCAAAATTGTCGCGCACGAGTTCGTCCAACCGGACCGGTTCCAGCTTCAAGGCAACCTGGCCCGCGTCGGCCTTGGCCAGCAGCGTGAGGCCGTCCACGATGCGCGCCAGGCGGCGCAATTCATCGAGCTGGCTGGCAGCGCGCTCGCGTTCGGCGGCGGAAAGCGATTCGTCGCGCAGCATGGTTTCGGTTTCGCCGCACAGAATGGTCAGCGGCGTTTTGAGTTCGTGCGAGGCGTGCAGGGTGAATTCGCGGATGCGATTGAAAGAGTCGTCGAGCCGCGCCAGCATGGCGTTGAACACTTCGGTCAGCCGGTCGAATTCATCGCCGTTGCCGGTGCGCGGGAGCGGTTCGCGCAGATTGCGTTCGTGAACCCGGGTGATGGCCTCCGTCAATTTGGAGCACGGGCGCCAGGGCTTTCCGCGTCAGCCACCAGCCACCCAGCAACCCCAGCACGACCGCCGGCAGACCCACCTCGAAGACCATCTCGCTGGTTTCGGAAATGGCGTGTTCCGCCGGCGCCCGGCGATGGGCGTGACGCAACTGTTCGTCAATTTCCCGGTAGGTTCCCACGCCGATGATGAGCAGAAACACAGTCAGAACGCCGGCATACCACAAAGTCAGGCGCGTGCGGATGGTCATGGCGGCTCCTTCAGCACATAACCCGCGCCGCGCACGGTGTGGAGCAGCTTGGGTTCAAAATCCGCGTCAATTTTTTCCCGCAGGCGTTTGATATAAACGTCCACGAGATTCGTGCCCGGATCGAAATCGTAGTCCCAGACTTTTTCGAGAATCATCATGCGCCCGCAAATCGGCCCGGCGGAGCGCATGAGAAATTCCAGCAGCCGGTATTCGCGCGCCGTCAGTTCGATGTCCGTTCCGCCGCGTTGCGCCCGGTGGGTGACGGTGTCCAGCGTAAGGTCGGCCACGCGCAGGACGGTGGATTTGTTCTCGCCGCTCCGCCGCGTCAAGGCCCGCACCCGCGCGACCAGTTCGGCCAGTTCAAACGGTTTGGGCAGGTAATCGTCCGCGCCGGCGTTCAGGCCTTCAACGCGTTCGTTGACCTCGCCGCGCGCGGAAAGCAGCAGGACGGGCGTGGCATTTTTGCGTTCGCGCAACTGGCGCAGCACACTCAGGCCGTCGCGGCCCGGCAGCATGATGTCGAGCACGATGACGTCAAAGGGCGTGCGCCCGCGCCGCGGCGAGAGCGTCATCACCGTTGTGGCAGACGTCCACGGCAAAACCCTCCGCCTGCAGCGCCTTGCGGACAAACGACGCCGTCTTCTTTTCATCTTCAACCACCAGCACGCGCATGTTCTGAGAATCGTTGAATCTTTGAACTGTTGAAACGTAAAAATGTCCGGGCCATTATCTTGCTTCGTGGGATTTCAAGGCCAATTCGCCGTCGGATTCAACCTCCCTTACGCACCCAACGCCCGGCGCATAATATTTGTATTCCGTGTCGCCATCGGAGGTCTTTTCCTTGATCTTCACACAATGCGGGTAGGTTCCCGCCGGCACGGTCACGGTCTCGGAAACGGAAACCACCTCGTCTGCCTCCCACGTGATCTTCGGCACATCTTCGGAACGAAACCGGTCGCCGACCTTCGGATGCGCGGGCATCAGGACGCCGGGTTTTTGCGTGTCCTTGCCGAGCAACCACGCGCCGGAATGGCCAACGACCTTGCCGTTTTTGTATTCGTCCACGTCTTCGCCGAGGTAATAGACCGTGCCGTCGTCGGCCTGCGCGAAATAATCCAGCGTGACTTCCGCCAGCTTGCCACCGGCATATTCGCGGTCCTCCACCGCCAGCGCCTCTACCGTCTGGCCGGCAATGGTGAAGGTCTTGTGCACGTCCGGTTTGACCGTGCGCTCGACCCGCTCGCCGCTGCTTTCGAGAATATCCTGCTTCAACGACGCCAGCGGCAGCCAGGGATTGGTGATTTCCCGCGGATGGGAAAATTTCAATGCCGATGCATGGTCGGCGGAAATGGCATTAAAAGCACCAGCCACTGCCAGTGTGATGGCAAGGAATGTTTTAGCTCAGTTTGTCTTTTCATGATGTCACCTTGCGGTTCAGTCATCCAACACCGCCGACGGCATGGTACGTCGGCGGCGTCCAGGTCGAGATCTGTGTTAATCGTTTTCCTTCGCTTGCTGTTCCGGCGTCTCCGTTTCCACGGCGACCACCTGGCCGGTCAAGGCATCCACGGCGACTTCCTTGATGTCCTTGGAATCCGGCACGGCGATGTCGAACGACCAGATCAACTTGCCATGTTCCTTCTCAATTTCGGCTTCCTTGACGGTGCCGTTGGGCACCTGTTGCAAAGCGGTTTGTTGAGCGTCCGCCCTGGCAATTTTGGCTTTGGCCTCAAGCCTGGCCTGTTTGGTTTGTTCTGATTTCTCCGATGCGCAGCCGGCCAGCAAGCCGACGGCCAGCGCGCCACAGAGGATGGTTTTTATTTTCATGGTTTTTTTATTGGTTCCAATCCGGTCACATCCAGATTGTCCGGCAAATCATGAAGCAGCTACATGAACATTCTGTGAATGACGGATGACAGTTTCGTCACCCGCCCCGCAGGCGGAAGAAGCATCACCGGATTTTGCCTGACTATTTGTCCATGCCGTACACGAGAATCTTGAAGCTGCCGGGCACCATGCGCCCGCGGCGTTCCCCTTCCGCTGGCACCTCAAATTTGGCTGCCGCCAGGTAGATTTTGTGCGTTGTGGGATCAATCGTCATGGTGCGCGAGCCGCGTTGGGTTTGCAGCGTTTGGACCACGGTCAGTTTGTCCGGTGTTTCCTCCTTCGCAATCGTCGTGGTGCCATCGCCGCAGGAGGCAAACGCCAGCCCGGTGCCGGGATCAAACGCGTTGGCATCCACGCCCTGGCCAATCGGCACGGAGGCAAGAACTTTGCCGTCCGTATTGTCCATCATGACCATCAGCTTGTTGCGGCAGCCGAGGAACAGCCGGTGGTTTTTCACATCAATCGCCATTCCGGAAGCCTCCTCGCCGGGCGCAATCGGCCAGCGGTTCACAACCGTGTGCGCCTTCGTATCAATCACGGCGACTTCACTCTTGTCTTCGAGATTGTCGTAAACACGACCTGCTTCGGGATCGGCCTGGGCAAATTCCGGCTTGCCGCCGAGCGGAATGGTGGCGACCACTTTGGCGCCTTTCACGTCCACCACGGTTGCCGCCTGGCCGCGACCACAAAGCACGTAGGCCTCTTTTTGCGCCGGATCATAGAGCATCGAATCGGGACCCTGGGCCGGTGTCCACCTTGGAAAGCGTTTGGAGCGTCTTTCAGATCCACGATGCCGGCCTTGTTTTCACGGCCATTGCTGGTGACCCCGAGGCCGAGTTCAGGCGCGATAGCAATGCCATGCACACCCGGCGTGTTGGTGATTTCACCGCAGACCTGGTCCTTGGCAAGATCAACCACCACCATTTCGGTCCCGTGCGAGACATAGAGGCGTTGCGCCGCCGAATCCACGGTCAAGAGATCCCAGCCGCCGTTGCCGCCGACGGGAATTTCCTTGATGAAATGATAAGGCCCATCGGCGCGGCAGACTGCCACCGTCAGGAGACCCAGGATGCCGGACAACACCGGCCAGGAATACTTTTTCATATTTGTGTATGCGTTTGAGGTTGAGGTTGGATGGTTTGCAGTTGTTTTTTGTGTTTCGATGTTTTGCCGTCAATATTCATCTGTTTCAAAATTACAAGCCCGGCCATGAAACAATGCCATCATGAACGCCGGCTGAACTGCGCATGACAATTCTGTCATTTGCCGCCATCACCCCAAAGAAGATTTCATCCGAAAATTCCCAAAAAATGCTCGACCGTCTCCTTTCCTCGTTATAAAGCTTGCCTTTATATGAAATCCGCGTTCAAAATTTTCAACGTTCGATTCCCTATCGTTTTTCTGCTGGCCCTGCTGCTCCTGGCAGGAAATGGAAACTTCGTCCTTCTCGCCCAGAGCACCACGAACCGACAACGACGGTGTCAGACGTGTCGGAGTATCCGAAGGATCCTTCGCTTTTGCCCGGCAAAGGGCCGGCGGCAACCTGGAACGGACTGCCAAAACTATGGGCGCAACGTCATGCCTTGTGGGCGCGGACGGCCGCCCAGGACAAGGGAGCGGTCGTGTTTTTGGGAGATTCCATCACGCAAGGCTGGTATTCGCTGGCCAATGCTTTTCCGAACATCAAGGTTGCCAATCGTGGCATCGGCGGTGACACGACGCGCGGCGTTTTGTATCGCCTGAAAGCCGACGTGCTGGATCTGGATCCCAAGGCGATCGTGCTGCTCATCGGCACCAATGACATCGGGAACGGCGCCAAACCCGGAGGACGTCGCGGACAATATTGAGGCCATTTTGCAGGAAATAAAGAAATTCAACCCCAATCTCCCGGTCATGGTTTGCGAGGTAATGCCGCGAAGCGATCGCGAATCAACATCCCGCCGACCGGATTGAAAAGCTCAACGCGTTGGTGGCGGCGGCCATCAAAAACGACCCTCAGTTTACGTTGTGCGATACGTGGAGTATTTTTGCCGATAAAAATGGCGACCCGCCGAAGGATGAGTTCCCGGATTTACTTCACCCCAATGCCATGGGTTATGCGAAATGGGAGGCGGCCTTGAAGCCGATTTTCGCGAAGCTTGAACCTGGAACCCAAAACGCCGTGATCGATCTTTCACTCGCCCACCGGCAAATGCACATAGATGGCGATGGCCTGCGCGCGCGAGCGAACGTGGAGTTTTTCGTAAATCCGCCGGATGTAAGTGTTCACGGTCTGCACGCTTAACTGCAGCGATTCGGCAATTTCCTTGTAAAGAAAGCCGCGCGCCAGCAATTCGAGGACCTCCTGTTCACGTGGTGAAAGATTGGCCCCACCGCCTGAGCCGGCCACCGGCCGGCAAAAAGACTGCACCACTTTCCGGGCGATACTGCTGCTCATCGGCGAGCCTCCGGCGTAAACCTCTTTCAAGGCGGTCAACAACATCTGACGCGGGAGTTTGCTTCAGCAAATAACCGCTTGCGCCCGCCGCCAGGGCCCTGAAAATATGGTTATCGTCCTCGTAAACCGTCAGCATGACGAACTGCGTCAGAGGCAGAACCGGCTTCAAACGGCGGATGCACTCAATACCGTTCATGCCCGGCAGGTTGATGTCCACCAGCACCACCGCCGGTTTTTCCCGGGGCAATGCTTCCATGGCGTCCTCGGCATTTTCATACTCGCTGACGCATTGAAACCCCTCGGCGCGACGAATCCAATCCGCCAGGATTTCCCGGGCCGGCACGTCGTCCTCGATGATGGAAACGGTAGTGCTCATCTCATTGCGTTTTTTGATGATATCACGCTCAACAGAAAAAGCTTGTCCTATTTTTTAGTGACACCGGGGGAATTGGAACTGGCATCCGTTTCCGGTGTCGACGGGCGGGAATGCGTTGATTCAGGACTCTCCAGATGATACCGGCACAATGAATTTCAACTCGGTTCCCCGGCCCGGCGCACTTTGGATTTCACAACGTCCACCGATTTTTTCGAGGCGGCGGCGCATGTTGGTCAGCCCGTTACCGGAGGCGGGACGGCCCGGCTCGCGGCGGGGTTCACCCGGCAACGCCGCCGGATCGAAACCACGGCCATCGTCGCGCACCTGCAGCGTAAAGGTGTCCGCACCGGTGGTCAGGGAGATGCTGATTTCGGAAGCGGCGGCATGTTTGACAACGTTGTGTAAAGTCTCTTTGAAGGCGAGGAACAGGTTGTGGCGGACTTCCGCCGTGACGGGCCACGGCGGGAGTTGGGTGGGTAAATCCAGACGACAGCGGATGCCGAGAGAGGACCCAGGTAATCCTGGGCAAATTTCCCGAGATAATTCCCCAGGCTGTCGAGCGTGTCATGCTCCGGATTGACGGCCCAGACAATTTCATCCAGGGCGCGGGTCAATTCGCGGGCTGGTGTCATAAATCCGGTTCAATTGGGCGACCGCCTGTCCCGGATTCTGCAATTCGCCCTGGGCGGACTGACTGAGCAGCGAGATGCGCGTCAGGCTGGCGCCAAAGTTGTCATGAATGTCACGGGCAATGCGGGCCCGCTCCCGTTCAATGGCGCGTTGGCGTTCCAGCCGATCGAGTTTACGGCGCATGCGCCGCCGGGCAAACCACAATGCGCCACCGCTCAAAAGTCGCCGCGGCGGACGAACCCGGCCCAAGATAAAACCACCAGGTCTGCCAGAAAAAAGGTTGGACCATAAACACCAGCGCCGCGGCTGGCGTAATCCCAAACCCCGTCACTGTTGCAGGCCATGACTTGAAACTGGTAGTTGCCCGGCGAGGAATATAGTTGTAAATAATCGTCCGTTTCGTCCCGGCATCGGTCCATTCCCGCTCCAAGTCCCTGCAGCCGGTATTTGAAGCTGACTTTTTCGGGCGCCACAAAACTCAGCCCGGTATAGCGAAACTCAAACCGGTGCCGGCCGGGAGGGATCCGGAGGGCGCCGCCCGCGCGCTCGTGGCCTGCCACCGGGCCGTCCATCCACGAGCAATTTTTCGATGAGCACCGGAGGCGGCAGTTGGTTCACTTTGATATTGTTCGGGTCTATGCCGACCGGACCCTTGCTGGTGGAAAACCACAGCCAGCCATCCGCCGTCCGGCAACTGGCGGGCTGGAATCCGCCGGAGCATTCCAGCGTCGGCATTCCGTCACCCGTTCCGTAAACCAGGGGATGCACCGTCCTGCGTCTGCCCATCGGCGCATTGGTTAGTTCCGTTTTCTGTATGCGGTTGAAGATTCCGCCATGCGAACTGATCCAGAAATTGCCGTGGTCGTCCTGTTCGATGGCGCAAATGAAATTGTTCGGCAGACCTTGATCCACCTGGACGGATGAGAAACGTTTCCATTTTGGAGCCGATCCAGGCCGCCGCCGTAAGTCCCGATCCACAAGGCGCCATCTGCGTCCAAATGCAGACACTGGACGAAATCACTGGAAAGTCCGTCGGTTTTTTGGAATTGTTTTACGACGCCGTGTTGCAACCGGCCCAGACCGCCGCCCATCATGCCAAACCACACTGTTCCATCCGGGGCTTCGGTGACGGTCCGGACATCGGGTAAGACCAGATTTTGCTTCGCGCCAAAGCTGGTGACCGCGCCGGCCTGATAGCGAATCAAACCGGTGTCGGTTCCAATCCAGGTCACGCCCTCGCGCTCCGGCAGGATGGCCAATACCGGCGCGGTAAAGTTTTCCAGACCGGGCGCGCGCGCGAACTGGTTGCTGTGTTGAAGAAACAGTCCGCCGCCCCAGGTTCCCGCCCAAAGCTGGTTCCCGCTGTCTTCGGAAACCGACCAGACGAATAAATTCAACAGGCCATTGTTGTCCCCAAAATGAGCCCACTCGCCATTTTGAAGGTGATACAGGCCGGCGCCCTCGGTGCCAATCCACATGGCGCCATTGCTGGCGCAGGTGACGGAGAGCACGTTGGCGCCCTGCCAATCGTCCGGCGGCTTCAAGGTGGTGACGCGGCTTGGACGCAGGGCCACCAATCCACTGTTGCCGGTGCCCACCCACAATGTGCCCTCGCGGTCCTCGCACAATGAGCGCACCCAGTTGTTCGGGAATCCGTGGGCGCGATCAAAATGAACCACGCCACGGTCCGGAAAGATTAAAAAAAGTCCCTGCTGCAAGGTTCCCACCGCCAGGCCTCCCGACTTCATTTCCATCATGGCGGTGACCGAGCTTGGTCCCAACGGGCTGGGACCAAAGTCCCGGGTCCCGGTTCCATCCCATTTCAGCACTCGGTTTCGAGTCATCATCCAAAGGCCGCCGTCACCGCTGGAGCAAATCCACTCGATATAATCCTGGGACTGCAGCCCCAGCGGGATGGGAAGCAGACGACCGCGGTCAAGGGCATAAACCTCGCCGTCGCTATAAACCCAGATCGTTCCTTGCGGACTTTGCGTCAGCGTCACGGCCGTCACCGCGCCGCCGGTGTTGGCCATGGCGACCGCCTGGCCGTCCAGCGCCACCAGTTTGCCGCTCGGGTTCAGGAGCCAAACCCTGCCCGAGGCATCGGCGCCCATATACTGAATTTTTCTGCTCTCCCACGGCGGATGGAAGGACACCGGATAAAAATGTCCGTCCCGGTAACGGGTCAGCTCCCCGCTTTCACAACCAATCCACAAGTTTCCCTCGGCATCTTCAAACAGGCTGGTCACCCGGCTGCTGCGCATTTCCGGCGTGTTATTGTTGTCAAACACCGTAAAAGCAACACCGTCGAATCGCGCGAGACCGTCGTAAGTTGCGAGCCAGAGATAGCCATCCCTGGTCTGAACCACCGTCTCCACGGCGTTGTCCGGCAAACCGTTTTGTGTTTGCCATACGCGCATGAAATACTCAGGGAGGTTGGTGGTTTCCGCGTGAACGGTCAGGCCGGCGCACTGGAGCAATCCGACGGCAACTCCCGTTCGCACGGCCCTCCAAATCAACCATCGGTTCCCAACCGGACCGGAGGCCGGTTTGCGAGGGGATGGGTCCACAACGGAACAGCGCGCCGACGAAAATGAGGAACCAGGGAGGCTTGCCGACAAGGGCTTCAAGACTGGCCGGGATGCAAACATCGTCGGAAATTTTGCGGCGAGAACCGGCAGCGCGCAAGCTAATCCGTTCAGTGCCCCGGCCGCCGTTTGTCATCCGGCGTGAAAAAACCATCCCGGGCCGTCAATTGCAAAATTGTCCCCATTTTTCGGGACATGGATTTTATTAGAGTTATGGGTTACTATGGGTTAAATATAAGCAAGCAATGTTTCGCCCAAGCGCTGATATCTTATGATCGCTTTAATGAAATTACATTTCAATTCCTTCCGGCCGGTGAGTCGGCTGTCGTGGTGCGGACCAATTTTGTGCGTGGTTTGCGCAACCGCACTGTTGGCGGGTTGCAGCAAGCCGGCTCAAACCTCTGCGCCTGCGCCTGCGCCTCAAGACACCAATGCGTCACAACCCGCACCCACGTCTCCGACACCCGCTGTAAATTCCGGACCCGCACCGACGGCCACCGCGACCAATGCCATGCCGAACTTGCAACCGTTGAATCAGGCACTTATCGGATGGAGAATGCAGAACCAGTCGCGTCCCCGCCAATTTTGAAGAGTTTGCCGCCAGCGCCGGCATACAGATTCCGCCGCCGCCGGCCGGAAAAAAATACATCCTCAACAGCCACGGGCTGATCAGCCTGGTCAACGCCAACTAAAATTGAAACCGCCCATGAAAGCACTTCAATTGAAAACCAAAAACGGTTCCGCCAACCGGATCACCGAGGGGACCTCAAAAGAAGGAGGGTTTACGCTGATCGAACTTCTGGTGGTCATTGCCATTATCGCCATTCTCGCCGCCATGTTGCTTCCGGCTTTGGCCGCCGCCAAAACCAGGGCTTTGATGGCCCAGGATAGTGTCCAATCAGCGGCAGCTGGGTCTGGCCTTCAATGTGTTTGCCGGCGACCACCATGATCATACCCGGCGGCGGGCATCGGCTCCGGCGGCACCAGCGGCAGCGGCAAGCAAATTAGCTGGGACACTTGGATTTACAACTACATCGGAGGCGCAAATATTGTATCCTTACCAATAGATTAATCCAGGGGGTTTATGTTCAAGACCCGGAGGATGCCGCCGCCGCCGGGGTGGCTCCCGCGCTCAAGATTTTTGTTTGCCCCTTCGACAAGTTTACCAAAGTCAGTTGGGCTAACCGGCTCGCCCGCGCCGGCCTCAGGTCTTATGCCATGAACAGCGTGGGGCCAAACTTTGGCACCCAATACCAGATTGACTGCACCACCGGGTATAAGTTACCAGACATCAACCAACCGGGTTATCATGGCGTGGGCATTTATTGGCTGACCGGCAAGCTATTGCCCGATCCGAATGCCCCAGGGTATCCCACCACCGTGGTCCGGTCTCCTTCCGGAAGCATTCTGCTGGCCGAAGAAACCGGCGGTCAGCAGTGCGAAGGCAACCAGTGGACCTGCGTTTGCAACGGTCCGCAAGCCTCGGTGAATGGCAGCGCCAATGGCAATCTTTATCAGATTGACACGACCGCTCCAAAGCAAAGTGCGGCCAGCAGGAAGTGGCATCAATCAGGGAGCGTTGTTATACACGGCGCAGAATAAACGGTTCAACTATTTCTTTTGCGACGGTCATGTTGAGTCCCTTGCCATTGAACAGACCGTTGGTACAGGCACGCTCGCGGCTACCCGCCAGGAATGTGGACGGTTAAAGCGGGTGACTGATGCGGAAACGCCTGAAACTAAACGGGTTTATCAAATATATAATCCCGATTGGTATTGTCCCCAGTTTTCGTGACATGACATTGCCTGCGATGGTGTGTTAAGGTATATTATTATCACACTATCGCCACGCGATTCTGTTCCTTGTGGACCATGGTCAGCAGGGAGCAAAGCGTGGCGTGGTTTGGAAATTGAATTGAAGAATTTATCAGCTAACCCAGAAACCAAACACTACACTATGAAAAAAACCGTCTTTAACCTCCGTCTCATTCTTGCACTGATTGCGGTGATACTCGCGGGTTTAACCACCCGGACGTGGGCTGCGGCGTTCCCGGCCGGTTCCTATGCCAATACCTTTGACAAGGGAGGCAATAGTGCCCCCTTTGCTGGCAGCGGCAGCGTGGCCTCGTGGATTTCCTGGTACGATACGCCCGGCCTCAACTCACAAATGACCAATGACGTGAATACGCCCGACACCAATGCCGGCACCACCGCCGGCTCGTTAATGGTGAACTGCCCTTTCACCAACGGCAATCAAAATCTGTTCTTTGGAACTTTTAGCAACAATGCTGCCTATGATTTCAGCCAGACAATTTCCAACCTGAACCAATTTGATAATATCAACTTTGATGTGTACGTGAAGCCCATAGATCCCAACACCGGCCTGATCCAAAAGACAAATACTGACGGGAATTTCGGCAGTCTCGAGGTAGGTGTCATGAACTCCGTTGGTCCGACACCCACTTTTTTTGGCACGATGACCATCCCTGGCAGCGCGACCAACGGCTGGGTGAAATTGACAATGCCAATTAATCACGCCATGGGCAATCTCCAAAGCATCGGCGGGATTGCGTTCAACTACAACAACTACATTGGTTATCCTACCAATGATTTCGTTTTTTGGATTGGCCATGTGGTTATGCACTATAATCCGCTCCTGCATATCGGGCCGCCGACGTTGTTGAGCTTCCAGAAACCGGTGTCCGGCTTGAACCTGATTGATACCCAGGTAACGGGCAACAATGACAACCGTTATCAAGTCGAGACGGCGACTTCCACCGGTTATGGCTTTGTGGACAAGCCGAATGTGACTTATTCGTGGAACATCAAGTCATTCCCTACGAATTCACCCGCCGGATACCAACAACACTTTTTCATCGTGAACGGAACTCCCGGTCTGTATGACCAGGCGGCCGATTGGAATCTGGCGGATTGCATCTTCGTCACGATCCAGGCAGACAGCAATAATTTTGCTTATATGACTTTCCGATACAAAACCAACGAACCGACCGGCAACGGCATGATTTACAACACCAACCCCAGCAACGCCAACGGCTGGCCCGTGGAACCGGTTGGCTTCCTGTCAACGTCCAATTTTAGTCCGTTGGGCACCTGGAGTGTAACGTTCAACAATCAGACCAACGTCACCTTGACCGCACCTCACGGGCAGACGACGAACTTTGTGTTTGACCCCGCTTCCGCGGCGCTGTTTGCCGACCCGGCCACAGTGATTCTGGGAGCTCAACCCAACGACACGTTTGTTCTGGGAGAAGCCGTCGTGGACAATTGGTTTTCCATCACTGGCAACGACAGTCCTTTCACCGACACGTTCACCAATGATTCGCAGTTGAACACAAATTACTGGAAGGTTCTTGCCAACGACCCCAACGGTGTGGTGCTGGTCCCGCCGAATGCAACCTACTGGCTGCCGTGGACGTTGCCTGATTCCGGGTTCGGCCTGCAAACGAATGCAGACCTGACCACCGCCAGCAACTGGAATGACGCGGTTGCCTTGCAGCAAATTCAGAATAATACCAACCGACAAGCCTTGTTGGGGGCAAATCTTCTGCCGAGCGCCAATCAAGGTTACTACCGATTGCTCGCGCGCAACTACACCCAGTTGCAAGTGTTGTTCCCGGGCGAAACCAACGCGCCGAACACCGTGAGCGGCAAGATTGGAACGCCCAATCCTTCCGCGTATAATAACGGCGATACAATCACCGTCACAGTCAACGGCTGTGACTCTACCTGGCACATCGTTAATTTTTCGGGTGACGAAATCTATCTGTACAGCAACGCGGGTAACAATTTTGTGCCGCAGGGTCAGACGCCATTAGTTAATGGCACGGCGCAAATGACGTGTGCGTTCCTGGCGTCAAGCACGACGAACACCATTACAGCCGGGGATAACAGCAACACTAACATTCTACAGGGCACCAGTTCGATCATCACGATCAACTAGGCTTGGGCTTTGGTGGAATGCGAGTGAAATAATTAAACGGCGGGCGTTGACTTTACGGTCGGCGCCCGCTTCTACATAACTCAAGGCAGATAAAAGGCCGGGCAGCCAGACCGGGACATGACCGTGTTGGTTTTCACCGGGAAGACTGCAAACCCCTGATGGAGGTGTGTCTTTTTTCCGGTATCAGTTTTGACTTATTATGCGAATCACTTCTTCGTTGGCAGTTCTCGTTGTCTCACTGGCATCGGCTCAGGTGGTTCTGGCGCAGGCCAATCTCCCCATTTACACCAATAATCTCGTCAACGCGTTTCAGGATTGGAGTTTCAGCACCACCCGTAACTTCACCAACTCCACGACGGTTTATCCGGGCGAAAATCATTCGATTAGTATCCAGTACACCAGCTCCGGCGGCGCCCTAAGCCTTCAATTTCCGCCCGGCTTTAATATGTCACCGTACAGCAGTCTTTCATTCCTGATCAACGGCGGGGCCACCGGCGGCCAACACGTGAAAGTCGGCGGCACCGTCGCCAATTCTGTTCAGGCTTATTACACGCTATCCGCCTTGACCGCCGGCTCCTGGCAGCAAATCACCATTCCCCTGGCTTCACTGGGTATTGCCAACCTGAACAATTGTTCCGGCATTTGGATTCAGACGACCAGCGGCGCGCAACCGGTTTTTTATGTCACGGACATTCAATTCAACGCCGCCCCGGCGCCGGCCACGGTGCATCTGGGCGTGAACGCGGCCTCGGACCTGCGGACGGTGGATGCGCGTCAATTTGGCGTCAATACCGCCACCTGGGATGGCAGCCTGGGCAATTCCCAAACGCTTCCTCTTCTCCAACAAGCCGGTTGCCAGGCCTTGCGCTGGCCAGGTGGCTCGACTTCCGACACGTATCATTGGGCGAGTGATTCGTCCGGGAATGCCCGGTTCAGGAATCTGGCCACCAACCTGGGCGCTCAGGTTTTCATCACCGTCAATTACGGCAGCGGCACTTTTAGCGAAGCAACCGCGTGGGTGCTTTCAGCCAACAAGACCAACAATTGCAACTTCAAATATTGGGAGATCGGCAATGAATGTTATGGCTCCTGGGAAAACGATACCCACGCCATTACCCATGATCCTTACACTTATGCCACCAACGCGGTGGCCTATATCCAGCAGCTGAAGGCCGCTTATCCGGCCGTTCCCATTAAGGTCGGCGTCGTCGTCGTGCCGGGCGAAGGCAGTTACTCCAACAACGCGACTCATTTTGCCGTCAACCCCGTCACCCATACCACGAACTACGGCTGGACACCCATTGTGCTCTCGACCATGGCCAGCAAAGGCGTCCTGCCCGATTTTCTGATTTACCACTATTATCCTCAATATACCACTGCCAATCAGGCCAATAGTACGGAAAGCGATTCCCTGCTGTTGCAAATCGCGGGTAATCCTTCGCCCGGCGGATGGAATGACTGGGCCAGCGCCGCCGCCAGCCTGCGCCTGCAAATCACCGATTACCTCGGGCCGGCCGGCACCAACATCGAGTTGTGTGTGACGGAAAACAACTGCGATGCAGGCTCCATGGGCCGGCAATCCACCAGCCTGGTCAACGCGCTTTACCTCGCCGACAGCACGTGCGAGCTGATGAAAACCGAATTCAACTCCTACCTCTGGTGGGATTTGCACAACGGCGCGGATACCAGCGGCGATTTTGATCCTACGATCTACGGCTGGAGGTCGAATGGCGACTACGGCATATTAAGCGGGGCCAACGCTGCTTACCCCACTTTTTACGCGGAAAAACTGCTTCAATATTTTGCGCGGTCGGGTGATTCAGTCCTCAACGCCAGCAGCGACTATATTTTGCTTTCTGACTATGCCGTCCAGCGCACGAATGGCGCACTCACGATGCTCGTCTTAAACAAGGACACCACCACAAACTTTAACGCTCAAATTGCTCTTGATGGTTACTTGCCGTGGACGAACGCAACGATTCAATCCTTTGGCATCCCGCAGGATCAGGCGGCGAAAAACAATCTGAGTGCTTCCTTGCAGGACATCGCGACGACGAACTTCCCAGCGGCCGGCACGAACTTCACCTACTCATTCCCGCCTTTGTCGCTGACATTGTTTACGTTTGCGCCAGGACCTTCGGTGCTTTCCGCCCTCAGCACGCAACCGGGCCAGGTCGTGCTGCAACTCCAGGGCCAGTCCGGCGCGCCGTATGTCATTCAGAGTTCGCCGGATTTGATGACCTGGACGCCCGTCTCCACCAACACGCTCGTCGGGAGCACGTTGAATATTACCAACCTGATTTCTCCCGATTCCCCGCAACAATTCTGGCGTGCCGTCTGGCAGCCTTGAATCATCAACGCGACAGGTTTTTCCGGTTCCTCGACGTTTTCAGTGGAATTAGAGGTCACCTTCGCCCTCACCCCGGCCCTCTCCCCCGAGGAGAGGGTGAGCATCGGCGCGGCACGGGATCATTTCACGATTTCCGTCACAGGCTCCAATTCTGTGTCATTGGCCGTGAGACAGTACGACCCTCTCGCATACCGGCATGGCTCAAAACGCGGCGAACAATTCTCCCTCTCCCGGGGGAGAGGGTTGGGGTTGAGGGCGGACGTCTTCACTGATTCTCCGGTCACACTGGAAGAAGCTTGTTTCATACCCTGTCGCCCACTGAAACCATCAGCGCGACAGGTTTTTTTTGATCAACCGGCAACGTTGTTCGACACAAATCTTTGAACGCATGCCGTCTTCCGGCGTGTTGATCACGTAATCCAGCAACCGGTCCACTGTGCTGGTCGCCACGTGCGTGCGCGTGTCCGATGAGCCGTAATAAATGAATACGTCGCCATTGTCGCGCGCCACCCAGCCGTTGGCAAAAACCACGTTGGAAACATCGCCTACCCGTTCCTCGCCCTCGGGCGCCATAAAATAACCGCCGGGCGACTTGATGACCCTGGCCGGGTTCTTCAAATCGCACAGGAACAGGTAAAGCACATAACGCATCCCCGCGGCGGTGTTGCGCACGCCGTGCGCCAGATGCAACCAGCCTTTCTTCGTTTTAATGGGCGCCGGTCCGAGGCCGTTCTTGCCTTCCTTGATCGTGTGGTAGAACCGCCGATCCATGATTTCTTCCTTTTCAATGACGGCATGTTCGATGTCATCGCACAAACCCCAGCCGATGCCGTCGCCGGTGCCGGTGGCGGCAAAATCGGCCATCGGCCGCGTGTAAAAGGCGTATTTGCCGTTCACGAATTCGGGGTGCAACACGCAATTGCGCTGGTGCAGCGACCCCGCCGTTTTCAAATCCGCCAGCCGCTGCCACTTCACGAGGTCCCGGGTGCGCGCGATGCCGCAGCGCGCGACGGCGGCGGAAAGATCGCCCGGTTTCGAATCATCATGCCGTTCCGCGCAGAACAGGCCGTAGATCCAGCCGTCTTCGTGGCGGACGAGGCGCATGTCGTACAGGTTCGTTTCCTGCGGCTCGTAATCCGGCATTTTCACGGGATAATCCCAATACCGGAAGCCATCCACGCCATTCTTGCTCTCCGCGACCGCGAAGAACGACTTGCGGTCCCAGCCTTCCGTGCGCGTCATCAGCACGATGTTGCCATTCCATTCCATGGCGCCGACATTGAAGACGCAGTTGATGCCCAATCGGGTCATGAGATGCGGATTGTCGGCGTAATTGAAATCATAACGCCAGAACAGCGGCGCATGCTCGGCGGTCAGGACCGGGAATTCGTAACGGTCAAAAATGCCATTGCCCTGCTTCTGGATGCGGTTCGGCCGCTTCAGGAGCTTCCGGTGTTGTTGCTGTAATTGCTTCAGTTTTTGTTGGAAGGACGTTTTAGTCATCGGTCGTGGCTGTGTTTCCCGGCGGAAAGACTATAGTGCCGACCAGGGCCGGTCTTGTCACTTAAAATGGCGACAGCGCCCGGGCTGTGCATCTGCTAACCTCTTCCCATGTCCCGGCCAGACCGGGCAGGTCGCGAAGGCCTTCACAGCCAGTGCCGGACCTTCGTGCCGGGTGACCTGGAAACTCACAATTTATGAACAATCCCATCTCGCGCAGAAATTTCATCAAGACCACGACCCTGGCCCTGCCGCTCGTAATGGCGGGTTGTGCCGGTACTCGGACCGGCGTTGCCAGCCGCCGCCGGATCGGTGGCGATTTTGTCATCGTCCACAACGGGCGTTTCGAATTGCGCGGCCGGCCATATTTCTACGTGGGCGCCAATTTCTGGTGCTGCTGTTACCTTAGCGACGCCGCTCTGCCGGGTGGGCGCGAACGCATGGTCCGCGAACTGGATCGCCTGCAAGGCATCGGGGCGAAAAACATCCGCCTGTTGGCCGGTTCGGAAACCTCGCCGCTGGCCGGCTCCATTCCACGCGGCATCACCCGCGCGCCGCACGATTACGATGAGGCCCTGCTCGCCGGACTGGATTTTGCCTGGCCGAAATGGCCAAACGCGACATGCGCGGAATCCTTTTCCTGTCCAACTACTGGCAATGGTCCGGCGGTTTCGCCCAATACGTCCGCTGGATTACCGGCGAAACCATTCCCGACCCGGACCGCCCGGTGATTGCGCGCGGCGATTGGAGCGGGTTCATGAAATTCTCCGCGCGCTTGTACACGACTCCGGCGGCGAACGAACTGTATCGCGGTTATATCACGAAAATCATCCAGCGCCGCAACACGGTGAATGGCCGGATCTATCGTGATGACCCGGCCGTCATGACCTGGGAACTGGCCAACGAACCGCGTCCGGGTGTCGATGAAGCACACAACTCCGTTCCCATCTTTGCCCAATGGGTGGATGAAACCGCGCGGTTCATCCACGACCAGGACCCGAACCATCTGGTCTGCACCGGCTCCGAAGGCATTCATGGTTGTCTGGACAAGACGGATGACTTTGTAACCTCACATAAAAGTCCGGCGATTGATTATGTGACGGTGCACATGTGGCTGAAAAACTGGGGCTGGTTGAAAGATCCGCATCCTCGGCCCTGACTTCGAAAAGGCCGCCGCCAAGGCCAAAGCTCACGTGGAAGAGCATACGGTTCTGGCCACCGACACGCTGCACAAACCGCTGGTGCTGGAGGAATTCGGCATCCCGCGCGACCACGAGAAGTATTCTCCCGACAGTCCCACGACGGCGCGGGATGATTATTACCGGCGCATGTTCGACCAAGTGGCGGATTCCTGCCAGGCGGGCCGCGCCTTGCAAGGCGCAAACTTCTGGGCCTGGGCCGGCGAAGCCCGCGCCGGTGCGGGTAAAATGGATTCAGCGGCCGCGCTCATGGGCGACCCGTTCAGCGAACCGCAGGGATTGAACACAGTGTTTGATACGGACAAAGACACACTCGCAGTCATCGCCCAGGCCAATGAAAAACTGGCCGCCTTGGCGACGTAGAGCAATTTAATTTATCTCGTAGCCGTGAACGTCAGTTCGCGCCATATCATTTCGCCTTTATTCGATTTGCGCCGACTGACGTCGGCGGCTACATTTTTTGAAAAGGCACCGGCTCATCTGCATGCTTCTTACCGCCCTCAGCTACGAATGAAACGGGAGTCAACCGTACGGTGAAACCTTGCCGTGCTTCGGCCACGAGTTTAACCTCTGCTTCCACGTTTCATGCCGACGACCAGCATTCTGGGCATTTCAGCCTTTTATCATGACAGCGCCGCTGCGCTCATCGTGGACGGACGGATTGTCGCCGCCGCGCAGGAGGAGCGATTCACCCGCAAAAAGCACGATCCGGGTTTTCCAACCAACGCGGTTGCCTATTGCTTGCGGGCGGGTGGCCTTCAATCCGAAGAGCTTGATTACATCGCATTTTACGACAAACCGTTGCTCAAATTTGACCGGTTGCTGGAAACGTACCTCGCCTTTGCCCCCGCCGGTTTCCGCAGCTTTCGCCTCGCCCTGCCGATCTGGCTCAAAGACAAGCTGCATTTGCGGCAATTGCTGCGCCGGGAGTTGCCCGCCGCCCGCCGCGCCCGCTTCGTTTTTACCGAACATCACGAAAGTCACGCCGCCAGCGCGTTTTACCCCAGCCCATTTGACGAGGCGGCCATTTTAACATTAGATGGCGTTGGCGAATGGTGCACGGCCGCCATGGGCACCGGAGAGGGAAATCGCATCAGCCTTCTGCGCGAATTGAAGTTTCCCCACTCGCTGGGATTGCTGTACTCGGCGTTCACGTATTATTGCGGATTCAAGGTCAACAGCGGCGAATACAAGCTCATGGGACTGGCGCCCTACGGTCGGCCCCAATTTGCCGAAGTGATTCGACAACAACTGGTCGAGGTCAAAAAGGACGGCAGCTTCTGGATGAACATGGACTATTTCAATTATTGCCAGGGGTTGACCATGACCAATGAGCGTTTCCACGCGCTGTTTGGCGGGCCACCCCGCCAGCCGGAAGCACAACTGGAACAGCGGCACATGGACCTTGCCGCGAGCATCCAGGTTGTGACCGGGGAAATTGTTCTGAACATGGCCCGGGAGGCTCATCGCCTGACGGGCAAAAAAAATCTCGTGCTGGCCGGGGGTGTGGCGCTGAACTGTGTCGCCAACGGGCAGATTCTGCGGGAAGGGCCGTTCTCCGACATGTGGATTCAACCGGCCGCCGGCGACGCCGGCGGGGCGCTGGGGGCGGCACTGTTCGTCTGGCATCAACTGCTCGAAAATCTGCGCCGACCCGCCGGGCGCGATACCCAGCAAGGCAGCCTCCTGGGTCCTGCATTCTTAAACGAAGAAATCGAGCGTACGCTTGCCGCCGAAAACGCGGCATATCAGAAATTCACTGACGAAGCGGAATTACTGGCCGAGGTTGCCGGAATGCTCGCAGCCGGCAAGGTCGTCGGCTGGTTTAGCGGACGCATGGAATTCGGCCCGCGCGCACTGGGGTCAAGAAGCATTTTGGGCGATCCGCGAAATCCGGCCATGCAGTCGGTGTTGAACCTTAAGATCAAACAGCGCGAAAGTTTCCGTCCCTTCGCACCCTCGGTGTTGAAGGAGCGCGCTGCGGAATACTTCGCGCTGCCGGCGGAAACGGAAAGTCCTTACATGCTCCTGGTCGCGCCCATCCGGGAACAGCATCGTACGGCAATATCGGATGCCGACCGGGAAACCATGACGACGGACCCGGACTTGCGCCGCCGGGTGAATATTGTCCGCTCGACTCTGCCGGCCATCACTCATGTGGATTATAGCGCGCGTCTCCAGACCGTGGATGAGGGGCGGCACGGGCGGTTTTACCGGCTGCTCAAGACCTTTGAACGCACAACGGGTTGCCCTGTGCTTGTGAACACCAGTTTCAATGTTCGTGGTGAACCCATCGTCTGTTCCCCGGTCGAGGCCTTGCGCTGCTTTCTGGCCACGGACATGGACGCGCTGGTGCTGGAAGATTTTGTCCTCAAAAAAGAACAAATGACGGGTGCCCTTTCCGCCGTAGAACGGGCAAAACATCTGGCCGCCTTTGAAGCTGACTGACATGCCTATGAAATGGTTTCATCTCCCGCTCAAACCGACGCCGCGCGTGCTGCGGCAATTCGCCGCCGCGTGGCTGGTATTCTTTCTCGCATTGGCAGCCCAACAAATGTTCCTGCGCAACCGCGTTACCGCCGCCGGTGTGCTGGGCGCCATTGCCTTGATCGGTCTGGTTGGCCTGGTGAAGCCATCGGCCGTGCGCTGGTTGTTCGTGGGCGCGACGGTGGCGGCATTTCCCATCGGCTGGGTGATGACCCAGGTGGTGCTCGCGGTAATGTTTTACATCGTGCTGACACCTCTTGCCCTGGTATTCCGCTGGCGCGGGCGTGACGAACTCCAATTGCGGCATAAACCCGAACAGACCGGTTTTTGGAGTACGCGACGCCCGGAACAGGACGTCAAAAGGTACTTGAAGCAATTTTAGCGCAGGCGTAGGCTTTTGGCATCTCCATGGGCAAACAACCTTCCAGTGAATTTGAGAAAGCGGCGGCGGCTCCGTCCCGCGGCGGCTTTCTGCGCGACTTCTGGGACTTCCTCAAATCGAACAAGAAATGGTGGCTGGTGCCCATTATGCTAATCCTTCTGATTTTCGGCCTGCTGATCCTGTTGTCGAGCACCGGGGTGGCTCCGTTCATCTACACCCTGTTCTGAGAGTCAACGGCCCGGCGGCAGAGTTTACCTGTCAAAGCAATTGGCAGCCGGTTACTTTAAAGTAACACGTAAATGGATCAGTCCCGCAACTGTCCCTCGAGGTTTCTCACGTCCTTTTCGTCCAGACTTTTGCCGTAAGTCTTGTCCAAGGGTTTGCCCCAAACCACCTCGGTATGTTGCAGTGACAATCCGTTGATGTCGCGGGCGTAAATCCCCGCCAGTTTGTAATCGAATATGCCGTTGGTAAACACGCCCACGGGCCGTTCATCATAAAAGCCGCCCGGCACGTCGCTGGTCTTCGCGATTTCCACACGCACATTGTCCAGCACGATGTTTTCGAGCGGCGAATTGGTCCAGCCCATCAGGAAGATGCCATTTTCACTGTGGCAAAGAATATTACTGAACCGGATGTTGCGGACGTAGCCCAGTTTGGTTTTCGCATTGCGCGGAAAATGGCTGATATGAATCGGCTCGGCCGCGCCCCACCATTTGTGCGGCTGGAAACCGGTTTCGACCGTGATATTGGCAAAGAGCACGTTCTCGATGTTGCCCGCGTCGAGGCTCTGAATGGAAAGCCCGCGGTTGCTGTGCGAGACGACACAATCGGCAAAGACAATGTCGCGCGCGCCCGGCAGGGTGTACGTCTCGTCAATTTTCAGCCCGCTGCTCCGCGATTCAATCACGCAGCCCGTCACCGTGATGCGGGCAGAACCACCATAGGACGCAAAGTTCGGGGTGTCCTTGATAACAATGCCGTCATCGGCGGCACTGATGTCACAGTTGGCCACGCGCACGTCGCGGGAATGGTCAATGTCAATACCGTCGCAGTTGGCCACGTCCCAGGCGTTATGGATGCTGATGTCATCAATTGCCACGTCTTCGCAACCGACCAGATGCACCGTCCAGCTTGGCGCATGGCGCAAGGTGAAGTCATGCATCCGGACCTGCCGGCAGCCGATAAAGATGATCATCATCGGCCGGCCGCCGTGCGTCTGTGGCTGGTCGGGCAGCTTGTCAAAAGGCCACCAATCGCCAGTGAAAGATTCCGGCCACCAGTTCGCTTTATTCACGTCGCCGCCGGCTTCCTCATTCGCCAATTGCTGCCAGACGGCGTGGTCGTTGCCGTCAATGACACCATTGCCCGAAACCGTGATGTTGGTGGCGTCTTTGGCGAACAACAACGCGCCGGGATGTCCATAGTCGCGCCAGTTCGCGCTGCCTTTGAGAACAGCACCGTTGGCCAGGTGAAAATCAATCCCGCTGTGCAACGTCAGCGCGCCAGTGAGAAAAGTCCCGGCCGGCAGGAGCACCTGTCCGCCACCTTGAGCCCCGCAGGTGTCAATCGCCTTTTGAACGGCGGCGGTGTCGTTGTTGGTTCCGTCACCTTTGGCGCCGTAATCAAGCACGTTGAAGACACTGGAATTGTCGGCGGCGAAACAGGCAAACGCGGCTTGAAACAGAGCCAATAACGCCAGAGTCAGCACCGTTACGGTAGAACGTTGTCTTTGAAGAGATGACAGGGCTTGGGTTTGCATTTGGCCATGTTGCTCCTGCCCGCAACGGCGTTCGAGAAAAAAACGTTTCAACTGTCGGAGCGCGAGTTGTCCCAACTCGCAGCCTGTCCAACAGTCGCTGCTGCGGATTCAAGACAATCCGCGCTCCCTTTGTGCGGAAAGCCGTCCGCAGCAGCGTCAGTTTGCGTCACCGATGGCGCGCAATCGGTGGAGCGTTTCCAGGCACATCCGGGATGCGTGATACGGGCCCTTTCCATTCGCTGACCTTCGGCAGGGTGGCGTCCACCTTGCCTTCCGGCGTGATGCGCCAGAACCATTCGCCGTGCACGCGGTCCACCAGATGTTTTTCAATAAAATCCCAGACGCGCAACACGGCGTTGAGATACTTTTCATCCCGGGAAATTTGACAGGCGTTAAGGAAGCCGATCACCGATTCGGCCTGCGGCCAGCATTCCTTGCCCGCATCAATGATTTTTCCTCCCCTGCCCTCGTAACGCAGCGCACCGTCGGTATCAATGCCCTCTTTCAAGACGACCTCTGCCATCCGGAGCGCGACCTGCTCCACCCGCTTCAGCAAACCGGTATCGCCCAGAACTTCGGCGGCTTCGCAAAGCAGCCAGGTGCCCTCAATATCATGGCCGAAGGTGTAGGAATCGGAGCGCACGCGCCATTCCTCGTCGAAGAAGTGGTTCAAGTGCTTCGTGCGGGCATCGAGGATGCGCTCTTCGAAAAGCCGGATGAGCTCGCGGAGCCGCTGGGCGACGCGCGGTTCCTTCCAAACCCGGTAAAGATTGGTGTAGGCCTCCAGAACGTGAAGGTGATTGTTCATGGACTTTTTCTCGTTCATGTCCTTGTCACTAAGCCGGGCGTCGGCACCCGCTTCCGACCAATCGCGGCGGCATACTTCAATATAACCGCCAAATTTGGCATCGTGCGCGTGCCGTTCGATCAATTCAAACAGCTCCTGGGCGCGGGCCAACGCGGGCAGCACGCCAAAAGCCCGGTGATATTCCGCGAGCGCGTAGATATAAAACGCCTGGCCGTAAATTTTCTTGGAATCGTCCAGAACGACCCGCCCGGTATCATCCAACCGCCAGAATGCGCCGCCATGCTGCGCGTCCCAGAACCGGTTCATCACGTAATCATATGCGCGGTCGGCCATTTGCCGGAAGAGTTTGTCCGGCCGTGCCTGGTGGACCGCCGAGAAAGCCCACAGGATGCGGCTGTTGACAATCAGCCCTTTGGGCTGGGTCCGGTCTGGTTTCAGGTCGTTGGACAACCAGCCCATCCAGCCGCCCTGCTCGGGGTCCACGGCCGGTCCGCACCAGAATGGCATGAGATGATTGAACAAGTGATCGCTGATGCGCTGCGAAAAGTCTTTCAGATCAATCGGGTCCATTAAAAATCAACGGTTAATTTTTCTCCAAGGCATGGGTGATTTCCACCCGGCCGATTTGAGTTTCACCGGTCATCTCAATTTTCAGGAATTTCCCGGCTCCGCTCACGTTCCCAGCGTGGTATAGCACAGGTTTCCAATAATCGTAATCGCCGGCGCCACTGAAATATTCGTTCCTGTCGGCGGAGAGGTCGTGGTAAGTCCGGCCATCATCGGAGATGGAAAACTTCAAGTCGGCGACCTCGCCGGGAAAGAAAGCGAAGACACGGAAACTTTCAATCGAAGTTGGGAGTTTGTAAATCAGCGCGTCCCCGGCTTTGCCGGCGGCGCGGTCCACGTCTTCCTTCGCCTTCCGGCAATCGCGCGTCTTTATCTCCAGGTTGCCTTCCCGGGCAAAAATTTTCGAGAAATCAGCCAGATCGTCCACCAGGGTGTCGTGCGTGACTGTGACCGGGCCGACGACATTGGACGGCTTCGAGACTCCCGATTCGTTCTTCGCAACCACACGATAAAACCATTCGCCTCGCGGCACCGACTCATCGGCAAACAGCGGATAATATTGCACCGCGCTTTCGTCTATTCCGTTTCCGACCACTTTCCAGGGACCGCTTCGCTTTGGCGCACGCTCGACGTTGTAGCCGGCCGCGCCCACGCGAGCCTTGCCACGAAATCGCGCCGGGGTCGGTGATCGGCAACAATTTGGGCGGCAGCCGGGGCCGGAACCGGTGGCGGCGTCAGCCCACGGATTTCAAAGGCATTACTGCGAACCAAAGCCATGAGCTGAATTTCATCATAGCCGGCGCCGACGGGCGAGCCGGGCCAGTGGAATGCCTTGTAGAGGTTGCCACCCGATCCGGCTCGCTGTGCCAGTAAAAGCCGCCGTCACGGTCACGGGAACGCAGGCTCCAGAGCAATCCGCCCGCTGTGCCGGTGTCCATGATGGTTTTCATGGCGTCCACCATTTCAGCCGTGCTGACAAAGCCGAACTCGCCGACGACATAAGGTTTTTTGCCTTTCGCCATGTCCCAATTTTCGCGGATGAGTTGAGCAAAAGTCTTTCTCGTCCACGAACCGGGATAATGATGTGTCGTGACAATATCCACATAGGGATCGGTAAGGGAATCGGGACGCAACAGCCCGCCGTTCACGCCGTCCATGATCAGATGGTTATGGTCGAGACTCTTGATGTAATGGGCAATTTCGTGCGTCCAAGAAGCCGGACTTGAGAGTTCATTGCCGGTTTCCCAGCAAAGGATGGCCTTGTCATCACAATAACGCACTCCCGTCAGCGTGTTCGTTCGCAGCAGGACAAACCGGATGGTCCTCTCGAAATCAGCGATCAGCTGCGGGTCGGTCCAAAAGTCATCCGCAGTTTTGCCGCGAAAACCGGCATATTCGCCGCGGCCACCCTGCCATTTCCAGTTGTTCACCAGCGGAATGATGAGCCGGACGCCGTTTTCGTTGGCCAGCTTGAGCGCGAGATCGAACGTGAGGAAGGCATCTTCGTTGTATTTTTCAACGTCCAGCACATAGGAAGACTCCGCCGGCGGATCGTTGCTCCTCCAAACCGGTATGGAATAGGTGCGCACCACGGTTCCGCCCATCTGATGCACTGTCGCCAGGGCGTCCTGAAGCTCAAACGCATCGGGCAGGCACCACGGATTGGTCCCGGTAAACGGAACATTGTCTTCGACAATCAGCAGGTTGGGGATGTTAAACGAAATAAATCGGAACGGCTTGTTGCCGTCCATCAACTGGTCGCCCCGGACGGTAATGAAGTTGCGGAACGCGGGTCCTGCATGCAGCGAAATCATCGGAGAACCCATCAGCAGGACGGCCAGATACAGGATGGAACGATTCATATTCTTCTTTAATGGACGGCTCTGGCCGCCAGGTTAATGCCAATCTAACCCATGGCCCGGATACGATCCGAACCACAGCAGGTCCGGTGAATGTGCTTTCACGAGGAACAGTTGATTCACCGCCAGCACAGGCCGGGACTCACAGGGTTCACAGTCATTAAACGCTTTCGTAAAAGGCGGCGCAACCCGTAAGGAACAACAGCCATGTCACATAATTTCGGTTCAAACGCGGCCCGCAAATTGGTTTGACAGTTTCTGAAGTCTCAGGATTATGTGTGAATCCTATGCCGAGCATCAGCGTAACCACCTCGCAAACAGGAGCTTCGTCCCCCTCTGAAAACGGAAAGTCGTATCGCGGCCCCTTTGCGATCATGACCATCCTCTTTTTCATGTGGGGATTCATGACCGTCTTCAATGACATTCTCATCCCGCGATTTAAAGAGGCGTTCACTCTGAATTATTTTGAAGCCATGTTGGTCCAGTTTGCTTTCTTCGGTGCCTACTGTATTGGCTCGATTGCGTATTTTCTTATTTCCGCCTTCTGGGGCGATCCAATCGCCCGCATCGGCTACAAAAACGGCGTGGTCATCGGACTTTTGCTTTCCGCAGTGGGCAGCGCCCTCTTCTGGCCGGCGGCCACGGTCCATTCCTACCCGACATTTCTGGCAGGACTGTTTATTGTCGGAATTGGCTTTGCCATGTTACAAATCGCCGCCAATCCCTACGTGACCATTCTTGGCCCTGAGCGAACCGCATCCAGCCGCCTGAATTTCGCCCAGGCGTTCAATTCGCTTGGCACGACTACCGGACCCCTGATTGGTGGTTATTTGATTTTTAAGTATTTTGCCGCAACTGGCGCGAATGGAGCTGAATCAGTCAAAGTGCCTTATCTGGCTTTTTGCATTGTCTTTCTAATTCTGGCCGTATTTTTCTTTTCAATCCATTTGCCGCACGTCGGTGAAGGCAAGGTGGAACCCGGCATCGGCTCCTTGAGATACCCCCACGTCGTCCTCGGCATGGTGGCCATTTTCATGTACGTCGGCGGTGAAGTATCCGTCGGCAGCGCCATCATCAATTATCTCGGCCAGCCGGGTGTCGCCGCCATGCCGGCGCTCGAAGCCAGCAAATACGTTTCGCTTTTCTGGGGCGGCATGTTGATCGGCCGCTTCATGGGCGCGGTGGAAATGAGCGAGATGAAATCATTCAACAAGCGGCTCTGGCTAGCCGGTATTCCGATTTTGGCATTTTTAATCATTTGCTTCGCCAGCGGCTGGCATCTGGCAAAAATACAATCGGGGGTTGAGCAAATTCAAAACTTGTCCTTCGTAGGTTTCATTGGATTCGTTGGCATTTGTTTCCCCGATGGTTTTGGGATTGTGGAAATGTATCTGCCATTACTCGTGCTTTGCTGGCTGTTCTTCCAATTCGGCAAAGGGCTTGCCGGCCGAACGTTGTTCGTCTTTTCTGGCACGATTGTCGTATTGTTGGCGATTTCCATCCTGTTCGGCGGCAAACTGGCGATGTGGTGCATCGTCGGCATCGGCTTGTTCACCTCCATCGGCTGGCCGAACATCTTTTCGCTCGCGCTCGACCGGATGGGCGCTTACAAAAGCCAGGTGTCATCCCTCCTGGTGATGGCCGTGGTGGGCGGCGCCATCTTGCCCGCGATTCTGGGACGGATCGCGGATGTCTGGAATTTGCAGGTGGCGTTTATTGTTCCGCTGATTGCCTACGCCTACGTCGCATTCTACGGCCTCAAAGGTTACAAGGTCGGACGCGCCAACTCCACCCACGGTTAAAACGTGGGCTATTTTCGGCTGCTCTGCCGGGCTTTCATTCGTGTCAATCCGTGAAATCCGTGTCAAAAACGTGTGCGCCTTTTGTGCCCTTTAGTAGCTAAAAAAATGCGTTATCTGCGGAAAAAATGCCGCGCCTGTAACTATTTGGCGGCCAGCACGTCTTATAAACTGGTGAATGAGGAAAGAATGAGAACGATCATTTTGACATATCCGGGATACCAGTCCCTGCCCCGGGGCATCAAGCAAATGCTGGTGGCCACGGAAGAATTTTACTTTGATGAATCCAGGTCAGCCGCGACAAACCGCAGGCCGAAGGGTGCAAAAATTGCGCAGTTCCCGGTTCCGACGAGTTTCGGCAATCCTTTGGCCATATACGCCGGGACGTAACTCAATCGCGTCACTCTTGACGCGAAATTATTCCTCAAAGCACGATCGTGAAGAATTGCACGCGTCCTTGTGGACCGGCTGGTCGTCCACACCGACGACGGTCTGCGTGCGGTTGCACCAGAAATGGCACGGCGTGACGTGCTCGCCTTCCTTTTCCGCAAACGCTTCCTCCGGCGTCGCGCCGACATACAGGCTTTTTGTCCGCAGATGCTTGCAAAATGTCTGGTTCATGGCGTCAACCTTTCAATTTGAGCAGCGTGCGCCGGATCAGCGCGTGCGCCATCGGCACCTTGTACGCGTTGTGTTCCAGCGGCTTGGCGTCCTTCAAAATCAGGTCCGCCGCCTGCGACGCGGTGTCGTCGTCCAGGGTTTTGCCGTCCAGAAAAGCATTGGCGGCCTCAACCTGATGCGGCACGGGCGAAATGCTGCCGAGCGCGACGCGCGGCTGATTTAATTTCCCATCCACAATATTCGCCGCCGCCGCGCAACTGACCAACGCCCAGTCGAACGCGTGCTTGTCGCTGACCTGCAGATAAGCGCTGGCGGTGCGCGCAGTCGGAATTTCCACGCGCAAAATCAGGTCGCCGGGCTTGAGCGAATTGTGCGCAGCCGGTTCCGTCCACGCTTTCTGGTAAAGCTCGGCCATGTTCAAGCGCGTTTCCTTGCCGTCGCGCAGCACAATGGCAGTGGCGTCGAGCGCGGCGAAGATCGTGCGCCAGGCTGGACACGACCGGGCTGATGCAGTCGTTGCCGGTGAACAGGCTGTGGTAGCGGTTTTCGCCTTCCCGCGCGTAGCAAAGGTCGCCGCCTTTCTTGAGGCACAGCGATGTCGCGATGGCGGAAATACCAGCAGCGCGAATGTTGCGCGAGATTGCCGCCGACGGTGGCGACGTTGCGGATCTGCGGCGAGGCGATTTCCGCCGCGGCATCGTGCAGGCCGGGAAAAACTTTCGCGATGTCCGCGTCATGTTCAATTTCGCGCGACGGTGACCAGCGCGCCGATGGTCCAGGTTTTTTCGCCGCGCTCAATTTTGTTCAAGCCGGGCAGCGACTTGATGTTGACGAGAATGTTCGGGCCGGGAACGAGATAATCCTTGAGCAGGCCGAGCAGATCGTTGCCGCCGGCGAGATAGGCGCCGTTGTCGGCGACCAGTTGGCGGGCGCTGTCGGTCGAGTGCGCGGTGGCGTATTGAAAAGCTTTCATGTTTTTGCGACGGGTGGGACTTTGCCAAGCGCGGCCAGGACTTTCGCCGGCGTGATGGGCAGGCTGCCGACGCGCACGCCGATGGCGTTGGCAACGGCATTGCCAATGGCGGCCGGCGGTCGGCACGGTGGCCGGTTCGCCGATGCCGATGACGCCGCGCTCCGGCATGTTGAACAGGACGACTTCAATTTCCGGCACGTCGGCGATGCCGGGCAGTTTGTAGGTTTCAAAATTCGGGTTCAGCACCACGCCGGACAAATCGTCCATCACGCGCTCTTCGTAAAGCGCGTAGCCCATGCCCATGATGATGCCGCCGTTGATCTGGCTTTCGAGCGTCAGCGTGTCAATGATGAGGCCGCAGTCGTGGACGGCGACGACTTTCTTCACCGTGACCAGGCCGGTTTCCGTGTCCACGGCGACCTCGGCAAACTGCACGCCGTAGGCCGGGTCGGTTGGAAAGCCCTTCAATGCCAGTTTGCCGTGAACGACCAGCGGATTGACGCCGAGCTTTTTGCAGGCGGCAAACCAGTTTTTCCCGCGCGCGTCGGCGATGCCGGTCTGCTTCTGCAATTGCTGCAAGCCTTGCTGGCAAATGTCATAAACGGTCGGTGAAATCGAGGCGCAGGTCGTGCTGCCGCCGCTGCCGGGGCCGGGCGGGAAATTCGTGTCGCCGACTTTCACGGTGATTTGCTCCGGTTTAAGGCCGAGCATTTCCGCCGCGACGACGGCGATGACGGTTTTCGTGCCGGTGCCGATGTCCTGCACGCCAAGGCGAAATTCGACACTGCCGTCGGGATTGATTTGCGCTTCGCCCTGGGTGCGAGCGGCTGGCGCCGCCGGCGGGCCACGCGGCACCGGCGCAACCGATGCCGGTTTTCACCGGGCCGGGCGAACTGCCGGGCTTCCGGTATTTTTCTTTCCAGCCGAATTTTTCCGCGCCAATGGCGTATTCGCGCTGGCGGACTTCGTTGGAATCATTTTTGAGCCGGAATTCCAGCGGATCCATGCCGAGTTTCACGGCGAGGTCGTCCATGGCGGATTCCATGCCGAAGGACGATGGTGGATTTCCCGGCGCGCGAAAAGCGCGGGCGGAACCGGCGTTGACCGCCACGTGCGATTGTTTCACGCGGGTGTTGGGAACCGGGTAAAGGTAGGGCATGGGAATATCCGCGCCCCCACCGCCGCCGCCGGAATCACCGCCCGCGCCGATGCCGGCGGTTCCATAATTTTCCGCCTCGAACGCGTGCAAGGTTCCGTCCGCCAGCGCGCCCATTTTGATTTTTTGAAAGCTGGAAGGCCGGTTGCCGACGGCGAGTGCCTGATCCAATCGCGTGAGCATCAGCCGAACCGGCGCTTTCGCCTCGCGCGACAGTTGCGCGGCCAGCACGCCCTCTGCGCCGGCGCCAAATTTGGCGCCAAAGCCCCCGCCCATGAATTCGGTGATGACACGCACCTTGCTTTGATCCAGTTGCAACGCGCCCGCCAAGCCGTCGCGCACGCTGGAAATGCCCTGAGTGGAAGCCCATGCGGTCACTCCGTCGTCGGTCCAGGAAACCGTGCTGCCGTGCGTCTCCATCGGATTATGAATTTGCACCGGCGTCGTGTAAAAACCCTCAATGACGGCGGCGCACTCAGCGAAGGCCTGGTCCACGTTGCCCCGCTCTCGCGACCGGCCTGGCGTGACATTGGGCTTGCCGTCCCAGACCTGAGGGGCGCCATCCTTTCGGGCTTCGTTTTCGTTAACGGCAAAATCATTTCGCGGTTCGGCTTTGACTTCAATGGCGCGCAGGGCGTCCAGGCACGCCTGTTTGCTCGTGCCGGCAACGGCGGCAATTTCCTCGCCGTAAAAACGCACGGTGAACTCGCCGTCGCGCACGACCACGGCGGCCTTGATGCCGGGGATTTGCCGCGCCTTGTCCAGGTTGACCGATAAGATTTTTGCCGCCGGCCATTTTGACCGGAGAATCATGCCGTAGAGCCAGCCGTCGGCCTGGATGTCAGATGAATAGCGCGCGCGGCCCGTCACCTTGGGTGCGGCGTCCACGCGCAACGTGGGTTGGCTGATGTATTTGGTTTCGGCCGGCCAGCTAGGCATGGATGACCTCCGTTTTGCTGGTGACCTTCACGCCGGCCGCCTCGAACACGGCCTGCAGGATGTGGGGATGCGTGCCGCAGCGGCACAGGTTCCCGGCACAGGCGTGCTTGACCTCGTCGGCGGTCGGGTGCGGATTTTGTTTCAGCAATGCCGTCACGCTCATGATAAAACCCGGCGTGCAATAACCGCACTGCAGGGCGTCCCTGGCAATGAACGCCTGTTGCACCTTCGACAATTTATCCCCATTCGCCAGCCCCTCAACGGTCGTGATTTCGTGTCCTTGGGCCTCGATGGCGAGTTTCTGGCAGGAATAAAGCGGCGTCCCATCCAGCAGCACCGTGCAGGCGCCGCACGCCGCACGGTCACACCCTTCCTTGGCGCCGGTCAGGCTGGAGTAATTCCGCAGGGCGTCGAGCAGGGTTACGCGCGGTTCGAGCTGAAGTTTCATCTTTTCACCGTTGACCTTCAGCGTCACTGGCACCGCGCCGGGGCCGAGAATTCTCTCGGCATTGACCTTCTCCAGTTCCGCCGCCACCGCCGTGGTTTGCGCGGCCACCGCGGCCACCGCCGAGGTGCCCAGTCCTTTCAGAAATGTCCGGCGGGAAAAGGAACCCCCGCCGGTTGCGTCCGGATCATTCATAAATTTCCCAAGTGGGACTTGACTGCCTTCTCATAGTCCTCGGGCCGGTCCAAGTCAAGCAACAGTCCGGCATCGGCCACCGGACATTGGACGCATCGGCCGGCAAATGGTTTCAAAAAATCTTTCAAGGTTTCCGCGCGGGAATGTTTCAATTCAGCAAAGACGCCGCGCGGCAAAATGACCGGGTGTCCAGGGTGACCGTTGAACGCCGGCTGGCAAATCGCGCCTGGATTTTGCACGGAAAACTCCAGCAACGCGCGCAACGTTTCCAACCGCAAATGGGGTTGGTCCCCCAGAACCACCGCCCAGCTTGAGATTTCTTTTCGCCAGCCGGGCCAGCGCGCCGCGCAAAGAATCGAACTGAACATGCCGCGTTCAGGTTGCGGATTCTCAATACGATCCTGCGGCAGGAAACTCAAATGGTCCAGTTCAACTTTCAGTTCCCGGTCGTCCGGCCGGAGGACAATGGCAATCTGCGCCGCCGCCAGCACCTGCCATTGTTCCATGAGATGGCCGATAATGGTGGTGCCGCCCCACGGCAGCAGCAGTTTCGGCCGGCCCATTCGGGAAGAAGCCCCCGCGCCGGGAATCACGACGCCCAGCAGCGGCGCAGTTTTGAGATTTGAATTTTGAGTTTCGAGTTGGGTCATGCCGGAACCAAAAATTAGCAACTCAAAACTTGTTGAACTCCGCCCTTTTCTGGACGTACTGCGCCAGGACGCTCACGGCGATTTCCGGCGTGCTTTGCGCGTGAATGTCGAGGCCCACGGGACAGGCAATCCGATCGAATTGCTCCGCGGTGGCGATGTTTTGTTTCAGGAATTGTTGGCGGATGATCCGCACTTTGCGACGGCTGCCGATCATGCCCAGAAAAACAAACGGGCGATGAATCCACTCGGTGAGCACCAGCGCGTCATGCTGGTGGCCACGGGTGACGATCAGGCCAAAGGCAGGCGGTTTCGGCAAAGGCACTTTCAGCAGCTCGTGCCAGCCCCCCACGCGCAGGTGGACGGCTTCGGGAAAAAACTGGCGGTTCGCCAGTCCGGGTCGGTCGTCAAGGACCGTCACGTTGAACTCCAGTTGCAGGGCCAGCGGCGCGACCGCCTGGGCGACGTGACCGGAACCGGCAATCCAGAACGCACAGGGTGGCGAAACCGTTTCTTGATAAAGCCATTCCGGGAGCGCCGGCATCTTGCCGGCAAATTGGCCCTTTTCATCGGCGGAACAAGCCGGCTGGAAGCCGGCGCTCCCGGCAACCAGCGCGACGGAGAAATCCTTTTTGACGCCCCAGCGAACCGGTTCGGTAACGGCGGCGAGTTTGCGCCAGAGTTCCGCCGCTTCCGCCGCGCGCGGCAAAATCAATCCGGTCACGCTGCCGCCGCAAATCAGCCCGTCGTCCCAGCCAAAGTCGTGGTCCAGCAACATTTCAAAGGTCGAAGCTTCGCCGGTTTTCAAGGCGCGTTGGGCGCGGGCGTGAACTTCAGCTTCCAGACAGCCACCGCCGAGCGTGCCGACGATGCGTCCGTCCTGGAAAAAAAGCGCCTTGGCGCCGATGCGTTGCGGACTGGAGCCTTTGATGCCGGAAATCAGAGCCAGAGTAAACGGCTGGTTCTCCGCCAGCGCGGCGGCGAGTTGTTCATAAAAGCGCGCCATGGGAATTAAATTTTGTGCCGGTCAAATGCAAATGTTCGACATTCAGCTTAGCTCAACCATTACCGGCTTGACAATCCATCGTCTGCCAACATCTTTGGGCCATGAACAATTTATCCTTTCTGCGCGGCTCAATCCTGCTCGCCATCATCCTGCTGGTTTTTGGCCTGGTTTCCCGTGCCCAGGCCCAAACGACCTCCTTTGCCCTGCTGAACGATGCTTACGCGACCCTCGCTCAAGCCAAACACGATTACAAGGGACATCGGGTCAGGGCAATGAAACAAATCGAAGCCGCCTTCGGCGAACTCGGCGGAAAAATCAGCAGCACGGGCAGGAACCATGAACCCCAGGGGACTTCCGACGCCCAGCTTCGCGCCGCACAAGGACTGCTGAAACAAGCCAGCGCCGGACTATCGGGCAAGGCACTCAAACATGTGCAGGCGGCCATCAGTCAAATTTCCATTGCGCTTTCGATTCGCTAGGTATCCCGGCGTGCCTGTCCCAGGGGATTGAGGGGAAACTGAAGAAACGAGTTTTTACCAGGGCGCGGACTGGCTCCCGAGGCAGCCTTAACATCCCTGCCATTATCGGCAATTATTTGAGCCGATACCAGCCGCGGCTTAATGCTTGGTCGGCTTTGGGATGACACAGACAACTGCGGATCCGGCAATGCGCGGATGAATCAGGAACGAACGGCAAAATCAGTTGGAAACAACCCCAAAAACCTGCACCAGGCATTCACGACTGAAGAGGTCCCTCCACTTGCCGTCTTTATCAAGGTAAGCCATGCACTTAAAACCGCTGCATTGGACCTGCACCGGCACGCCCGCGGGCGGCACGGGCCCGTATTTGGCTTTCTTGGGTTCCACAGTGTTGTCCTGCATACTATAGCCTACCCCGGAATCAGAATAACGCCCGCTTTATTTCAAGATATATTCATTGAGGATTGTGTGGACATTGAAGGGCATAACCGTTCCAATGGGTTCAATATCAACCAAAGGCGTTCATGCTGAAAAATCACGCTGGTAAATGGATGTTTCCGCGATTGCAGCGTTCACAGTACGGACACGAGTTTAAAATCATCGCAGTCTCAATATCGCTTGGCCTGGTCGGCGGCGGCATACTGGCCGCGGTAATGATACTGCGCGGAGCCATCGACAAATAGAAATTGTCGCGGATAAACGCTATGAACGGCTCAAAACAAAAGTATGCCATCTACCGGGACAATGATTTGGTCGCTTCGGATTTGCCGTCTCTGCCCTCCATCCTGAAATATATCAAGAACGATGCCCGGAGGGAATATTCCCAAGGGCGGTCGGCCTGCTATCTGATTACCGGCTCACGCGGATTCAAGCGCACGGGCAGTCATTGGAAGGGCCGGATGGTCTGGGATGCTTAAGCGCCCGGTCCGGCGGCGGTCAAAGTCCGCGTGAGGTGCCATACTGAAATAAAACTTGCATGCAACGGGATTAGGACGGACACTGCATCCAACAAGCAAGACCGATTAGAGTTCAGGCCGGATGGGGCGTTGGTTGGAAGTTTTCCTTCTGTCTTAAAAGCAGGAATTTATTTATGATTATGTTTCTTTTTTGGTGTGCCATTGGCGTTGTTGCCGGGACCGTTTTCGGTTCCTTGTTTGAATGGACGTTGCATCGTTATATCATGCACCGCTCCTTTTTGGTGAAATTTTTCGATTATGCCTTTGAACGGCATACCCTCGTGCACCATCACATTTTCAAGGCCGACCACACGTATCACCTCATGCGCGAACCGGACAAAAAGACCATTCCGATGGCGTGGTGGCATGGGCCGGTGCTCGTGATGCTGGGTCTGCTGCCGTTTTTGCTCTGGGCGCTGCTTTCGGAAAAGTGGGGTATCTTGTGTGGGGCGGCGGTGATCTCTACGCTGTATTTCACGGCCTATGAATACATGCACTGGTGCATGCACCTGCCGAAGAAACGGCATGTGGAACGTTCGGGAATTTTCTTCCGCCTGAACGGGCATCATCTGTTGCATCACCGCTACATGCACAAGAATTTCAATGTCGTCCTGCCACTGGCGGATTTGTGCCTCGGCACGTTGTTGCTGCGCTCGAAGGTCGCTTTTGCCCAGGCGCGGGGTCCGTCCGTGCCGAACGTGCAGCCGAAGGGAACCGATCGTTTCAAGGTGCTGGCCGCCGCCACGGCGAAGGGTGAAAGTTAAGAAAAGCAGGGCGCAACGCTGCCGGCAGACCGCCATCAAGCACTGACGTTCGCCAATCCCTTGCCCCGTCCATGATCCAGATTGATGAACTGTCCAGTTTGGGCGATGTAATAGACGATGTTGAACTTGCCAATCGGCTCATGTTTCGCAACCTCAAAGGCGGTTCTGGTCGCTCCAAAGGTTCTGCCTTCGGAGACGTTTCTTGTCCATTGGTTGTTGGGAGCCAGATATTGGAGCGTTTCGGCTTCTTCAATCAGTATGTTCATGAACCGGGAGACTAGCACATTCTCCCGAATCACAAGCATATAAACGAACAAACCGGGATTTATTTCATCACCGGATCGTGAACCTCCCCGACTTTCCTTGGGACCAGGCGCCCGACATCAATATTTTATTCTTCGACAACCCACATGCATAACCCGCCACAAACAGATCCCGGCGCTGTTAAAGGCCGACCCAGCGGGCATGGATAACCCGGAAGCAAAGGTGTTTTGCACCCGGTCGGTGCATTCATGGATGTTACCGCCGCCAAACGCCTGATCCAACGGTCATTTCGTTGAAGGTCCTTCGGAATTCCGTCACACCGCCTTGAGAACGGCTTCGACGGTGGTATGAAGTTCCGAAAGCGAAAAAGGTTTCGTGAGACAGGGGCGTTTTTCCGTTTCTAGGAACTCGCGCATCTCGTCGTTGATGACATCGCCGGTGATGAAAATAATGCGCTGGCAGAATTGGGGGTTGGTGCGGCGCAGTTGCTCGTAAACCTGCTGGCCGTTCAGGCCGGGCATCTTCCAGTCGCAAAATGCCAGGTCGAAATGATTTTGTTCGAGCTTACTCAGGGCGGTTTTGCCGTTCTCAGCCACTTCCACCTCGTAGCCGCGAAGCTCAAAGTCATCGTGGATCAGGTTCAAGATGGGTTTCTCGTCGTCAATGACCAGCACGCGTTTCCCGTCGCCCTCGTGCATATCCGGTTTTTCGGCCGCTTTCATGTCCGGCAAGGCCTCCATTTCTGCGGTCGCCTCGGCCTTTTCGGCAATGGGCAACTCGATGCTGAACGTCGCGCCCTTGCCCACCTGACTCGAGGGAGTGATCGTGCCGCCGTTTTCCTTGATGTAACCGTAGCACAAACTTAAGCCCAAGCCGGTCCCTTTGCCAACCTCCTTGGTCGTAAAGAAGGGATCGAAAATGCGTCGCAGATGTTCCCGCGGAATGCCCGGTCCGTTGTCCTGGATGGTGATGCGGACCTTTGGCATCCGGGTTTCGGTAACAATCTGGATCCGACCCGCCTGCCCGCCGGCCACAATGGCCTCATGCGCGTTGTTGATGATGTTGAGTAACACTTGCTGGATTTGGCTGGTATCTACCAGCACCAGCGGCAGGTTGGGCTCCAGTTGGGTGACCACCTCGATATTGCTGGTGCGCAGCGAGTAACCGACGATCTCGAGAACCATCTCAATCAGGCTGTTCATGGAGATCAACTTGTGCTCGGGCTGTTCCCGCCGTGCGAAACTCAACAGCGACTGAACGATTCGTTTGCAGCGTAACGCGGCCTTGAGGATGGTTTCCGAGTACTGGTGACTTTTTCCTTCCGCGGTCGCTTGCTTCAGAATCTCCGAGAAACCGACCACCGCTGTCAGCGGATTGTTCAATTCATGCGCCACGCCTGCGACAAATTTGCCGATGGCCGAAAGCTTTTCGCTCTGGACCAGTTGTTCCTGGGTCGTCTTGAGCGTCACCACGGTCTTTTCCAACTCCGACCGCGATTGTTGGATGTTTTCAGTCATCCCGTTGAACACCATCGCCAGTTGCCCGCACTCATCGCGGCTGTGCACCGCCACGCGCTGGTTGAAATCGCCCCGGCCCACAGCTTCGGCACCCTGACGCAGCTCGCGCAATGGTTCGGTGACCCGGTTGATGTAAAACCGCACCGCCGCCGCGCAGAACAAAATGGCGAGAAAACCCATGCCCGCCAGCACATGCTGCGTCGCCCGCATCGCCGCCAACGATTGTTCACGCGAGCTTAACAGGACATAACCGAGATTGTTGTCGGCCTTCAGCGATTCAAACCGCCCGGCGATGCAATAATAATGCACATCGTTGAGCACGATGGGTTTCACATTCGCCGTTGGGTCTTCATTGTCATTGGCGGGCATCGCGCCCTTGAAGGCGCTGGCAAACTGCACGTTGGCATCCAGCCCGGGCAGCGTGGAGGTAATGACCCGCCCATTGGCCATCAGGGCAATCTGACTTTGCGTGAGTTTACTGAATTCGTGCGCCGCTGCGCCGCCGAGTTCCATCCCCAGCGTCAACACGCCAATCTGTTCGTTATCCAGGTTGTAGGCGGGAATGGTGATCACATCGTAGAGTTTTCCGCCCACGCAGACCGTGTCCGCCTTTTCATCCCCGCGCAAGGCCAGTTGCAACACTGGTGCCGAAGCGGCCTCAAATTCCGGGGTTGGAATCCCCGGATCGTTTTTCTCCACATCGAGGATTTTTCCCCGGTTGGATGCGTAAAACAGGATGTCCACCTTCTGCATTTCCATGAGGTCGCTCAATGTGCCATGCAGATCCTTGGCCTGACCGAATTGGAAGATTTGCCGCCAGAGCGATTGGTTCGGCAGGTTGTGAAAGCGTGCGACCAGATTGTTCCGTCGGAAATCCTGCGAGGAGCGGATGACCGTGTTGGCTGTGGCCAGCGTATTGCGCGCCTCCTGCTCTGATTGTCGTGCGATCCGGTGGTCCACGACAAAGAATGTGACGGCCATCGCTCCCGCCATACAGCCCACCACCGGCAACAACACCTTGGCGCGGAAATTGGAGTCGAACAACTCATACGCACGCATGACCAACAGCCCGATTGTGCGGCGAATCTTCGTCGGGGCTGCCGCTTCAAACAGGTGTCTGAACAGTTTGTCGAATTTTAACCTGGCAGCGGAACCGGGCGTGCCATTTGCTCCGTCCCTGTCCGTGGCCGGCTCTGCTTTAGCGCGCGCGCCCCCATTTTTCCAATCGGACAAACGACGAAGTAGTGCCCTGAGATTCATTCGTATCCAGAAGACAGCAAAGTATATGCCGGGACTGACACATTCCTGGCAGATAGGGCAAATACCACCTTTTCAGGCAGCATTGACGTGAATTACGTCGTAAAAGTAGTTCATTCTACGCAAGTTAATCAGCCCGACGTTGGCAACTTTGAGCGCTTGCAGAGGCCCGCCCAATGGGCTGGTCGCGAACGCCAGGTGATGCAGGCCTTGCCGCGCTGGTCCAGGAACTTTTGCACGGGACTGTCCGCCGCGGTTGGCTCCAGCAGTTCCACGGTGGTTTCGCCTGCCGCCAGAACAGCGCCGCGCACATTTTGCCCGGGCACATTTCTATGCGCAGATATTTCAAACCGGTCCTGTCCACCCGGAATTTCTTTGCCTCGTCAATCCTCGTGACAGCGATGCCGAGTGGTCGATGCGCTCTGAACATGGCGCGCCTGCGCCTGGTACCACAGGTCATGGTGTCCTGCCAAATTCATTCTGCGCCGCATTGGGGTGACATGGTATTTGCATTCCCATTTCGTATGGTTCAAACTCTCATCCACATGATTCATTTCTTGAGTCTCCTGCTTTTGACCTTGTGAAGGGAAACTTTCACGCACGGTTCTCAGAGAGGCACCATTGGGCAACCACTCGCGCCTGCCCGGCTGAAGGAGAGGTGCGTCAAAAAACGATTTCCTGTCGGTTCAAGGAAAACAATGGGGGGATTGGCGCATGACAGAAAGGTCGGTGATCACGGGCATCGGTGTCCTTAGCCCGAATGGAGTTGGCAAGGATGAATTCCGCACAGCCATTCGTGCCGGCAAATCGGGCGTGCGGCGCGTCGAGCATCTCGATTTGTCCGACTGCGACACGAAGATTGCCGGATTCATCGACGACGACAAGATCGATCCGCTCTGGGAGGACAAGAAGGCCAAATCACGCCTGGACCGGACGACCCTCCTCTCTCTAATTGCTTCCGAGATGGCGATTGCCGACAGCGGTCTGGACGAACTTTCGGAGCTCCCGGTGCGCAAGGGCATCATGCTTGGGACCGGGTGCGGGATGGTCAAGACAACCGAGACGGCCTACCATCGCGTCTATGCTCTCCAGAAGGCTCGCATGAAACCGACCACCATACCTCGCGCGATGTACAACGCGGCGGCGAGCGAAATCGGGATCCGCCACGGCCTGCGGCGGATCAGCAACACGGTCGTCACCGCCTGTTCGTCGGCGCTGGTGGCCCTGGACCTGGCCGATCTCTACATCCGTTCGGGCAAGGCCGACCTGATTCTGGTTGGAGGAGTGGATTGCCCCATCTTTCCTGCATATTTTCGCGTCTGGGATGCACTGACCGTGTTGACGCGCGACTTCAACGACGAGCCGGCGCGAGCTTCGCGCCCCTTCACCCGCAATCGCAGCGGCATGGTGCTTTCGGAAGGGTGCGGTTTCGTGGTTCTGGAGAGCGCCAGTCTCGCCGGGAAACGGAACGCGCGCGTCTATGCGGAAATTCTTTCGAGTTGGCAGACTAACGATGCGTTCGACATTGTTGCGCCGTACCTGCCGAGCCAGGTTGAATGCATGGAGTCGGCGATGGCTGCTTCCGGCCTGGGCAAGAACCAGATCTCGCATATCCAGGCACACGGGACATCAACCCGCTTGAACGACGTTACGGAGACCAAAGGAATCAAGGAGGTTTTCGGAGCGTACGCCCATGAGATCCCGGTCGGTTCCATTAAGTCGATGATTGGCCACACGCTGGGGGCCTCGGGATTGCTTTCGCTGATCGCAGTCCTGCTGGGCATGGAGGACAACTTCGTGCCTCCAACGATCAACCAGGACGACCCCGATCCGGAGTGCGATCTCAATTACGTGCCCAACACGGCGCGAGAACAGTCGGTACCGACGGCGATGGTGAATGCCTTCGGCTTCGGGGGGACGAACGTCTCGGTCGTTATCCGCAAGGCCTGAAGGGTCCCTACCCGCCTTTTACTCGATTATTGAAGCAATCGTTATCCATATCTTCCTGGATTGCGCTAGACCCGTGATTAAATGGGAAAGGCTTCGAAATCGAATCAATTAAGATTCTTCCCAATATTCGGGAGCCGGTATATTTGTTTCAAAGGCGACCTGCCGCAGCTTGTCCAACCCCTTAACGCTTGAAAAGTGGCCACCGTATTCAGTCCGTTTGTAATACACGGAACATTGGCTCATTGGTTGAACGTTTGAAGTGCAAATGCCACGAATTGTAATGCGAAATTTATTACTTCCCGTTCCTCGCGTTACATTGCACGGATATAACTCAACAATGCCAGTTGTCGTTTGAACCTCAATGGGTGTGTAGCGGCTAAAATCTTTGGTCAACGGAATGTCTTTTGGAATTTGTTCACTCATACACCTATCCACCTGAAAGTGTATCACTTTCCCCGAAATAACCAAAGCCAGTTGTTTTCTGGGCAGTGGAACAGTTTGAAAACGTATTATTGCCTCATTTACAGCAAAAGCCACACAACTGCTATCGTTTGCCGCATTGAGAAGCTTTTGCGCCTCTCCAATATCGCCGGTGCCAAGGCTCTTTTGAACCCCCGTGTTGTTGTCTTCCAAGTAGTAAATTTGTTATTTCTCTTCAATAATCTGTATGCATTTTTCATAATTTTAATCCTATGATAAGCATACAAGATTTTGGTGAATCTCCGTTAGCGAGCAGTGGGCGAGTTTTGTGCGGTAAACACGAATTGTAACGCCCTAGCGGGTAAATTCAGCTTGTGCTGGCAAATCCGCTGACAATCACTTGCTAACAGACCTGCTTTATGGAGAAAAACCCATGAAATTGTGGGCTTTTAATATGGCTCCAGAGGCAGGGCTCGAACCTGCAACCCATCGGTTAACAGCCGATTGCTCTACCATTGAGCTACTCTGGAATTCAAAGGGCATCAAATTTACAAACCGCCGGCTGGCGCGTCAAACGGATTCCGCGTTGTCTCCTGTCAGACACACTGGCAATGCGGGCAATAAAACGTGCTCCGCGCCGCTTGGGTCATGCGCCGGATCGGACGACGGCAATTCAGACAGGGTTGTCCTTCCCGGCCATAAACCCGCAACCGTTCCTCGTAAAAATCCGGCGTTTGCGGCACACCGCCAAAATAAAAAAGTCCATCCGATTTAACGCCGCCGAAATTCAACGGCACGGTGCTGCCCCATCGAATGGCCTCGGCCAGGACCTTGCGAATCTCCCTCCACAACCGTCCGATTTGCCGGGATGTCAGTTTGTTTGCCGCCCGTTTCGGCGAAAGTCGCGCGCGGAAGAGCGCTTCACTGGCATAGATATTTCCCACCCCGGCCACCAGCCTTTGATCCAGCAATTTGACCTTGATTGCCTGTCGGGAACGTTTTAATTCCCGCCCAAACGTCATCGGTTGAAAATCCCGGCTCAAAGGTTCCGGCCCCAATTTCTCCGTCGCCGAGCCATCCAGCGTCAGACGTCCAAAATAGCGCGTGTCTTCATAGATGAAGTTTCTCCCGCCCAAATCAAAAATCACCGCCGCGTGCGTTGGCAGACGCTCAGCCTTGTGGGCGAGAAACATCCGCCCCGTCATGCCCAGGTGGCCCAGCATTGTTATCCGCTCGCCGGCCGCCCTGCCCTTGAGTTGAAACCGCAGGTACTTTCCCCGCCGCGACAGACCGGTGAATTTTGCGCCGGGCAAAGTCCGACGGAATTCGCCGGGCGTGGTCGGCCTCAAAACCTTTGCGCGCTTCACGATGACGCCCCGGATGGTTTTGCCGCGCAGCAACGGGCGCAGATGACGCGCGAGCACTTCAACTTCGGGAAGTTCAGGCATGTCGATTTACAAAACGCTGGCTGAAGCTCATTCCCCGCGCAACGCCGCGGCGTGCAGCAAATCGAGAACCTCTTCATCGTTGGTTTGGGCAAATTCGTTATAATACTGGCCAACCGCTTCAAAACCCGGATCCGCCATCAGCGTAACCACTTCGTCCGCCACGCGCCGCAACCGTTCGACCGCACCGGTCGAGGCCACCGGTGCGGCCATCGTCGTCCGGCGCGCACCCTGCCGTTTGGCCGAAAGCACTGCGGCCTCGGCCGTCGCGCCCGTCGCCAGACCGTCGTCCACCAGCAACACGCTCAGGTCCTGGAGCACGGGTGAACGGGAACCATGAAAGTGAAGGCAGTACTCGCGCAATCGGGCAATCTCCTCGGCCACCACTTTATCCAATTGTCCGCGCGGTACTGGAACCTCCGCCAACGTTGCCCGGTCAAAAATGACCACATCCGGTTCAGCCAGGGCTCCCACCGCAAACTCACGGTGCCACGGATGCCCGATTTTGCGGACTACCAGCACATCCAGTGGCCGTTGCAATCGGCGCGCCACCTCGGCCGCGACCACCACGCCGCCGCGCGGCAAGCCCAGCACCAGATCAACCGCCACACCGTGTTTGCACAGGTATTCCCCGAGTTGATGGCCCTGCATCCTGGCGAGAGGCGAATCTCATAAGACATCAATCCTCCCATTTCAGAGAAATTGCAACCCGGGAAATACCCGAGGCTTTCAGTTGTTTACCAGCCGGATCTCGAATTACCCCGTCACCAGCGTGCCTACTTTTTCACCCATGACTACACGGCGCAGGTTGTGCGGTTGGGAAAAATCGAAAACGATGATGGGCATTTTGTTGTCCATGCACAGCGAGAACGCCGTGGAATCCATCACCTTGAGCTGTTTTTGCAACGCTTCAAGATACGTGATTTGCTCAAAGCGTTTCGCCCTGGAATTTTTCTTGGGGTCGCTGTCGAAAACGCCGTCCACCTTCGTCGCCTTCAGAATGACTTCCGCCCCGATTTCATTGGCACGCAAGGCCGCGGCGGTGTCCGTTGAAAAATAAGGATTGCCCGTGCCGCCGCCGAAGATGACCACCCTGCCCTTTTCCAGATGCCGCACGGCCCGGCGGCGGATGAACGGCTCGGCGACCTGCGACATGGCGATGGCGCTTTGCACACGCGTGGGGGCGCCGAGTTTTTCCAGCGCGTCCTGCAACGCCAGCGCATTGATGACCGTGGCCAGCATGCCCATGTAATCACCCGTGGCGCGCTCAATGCCGCGTTCGCTGCCCGGCAGCCCGCGGAAAATATTTCCGCCACCCACGACCACCACCACCTGCACGCCCAGATCGCGCACTTCGCGGATTTGCTGCGCCATGTGATGCACCCCCTCCGGACAAATGCCGACGCCGCTCTGGCCGCCCAGCGCTTCGCCGCTGAGCTTGAGGAGAATGCGGGAATATTGTGGGTCGTTTGGCGGCGGTCATCTGGGTTGAAACGCGAGCAGCATCACGCGGAACTTTTAACAGCTCGCCAATGAATCGTCAAACCAAAGCGACGAGGCACGTCTTGCCGGCTGGCAATTGTCAGTTCGCCAGACTCTCGCCCACCTGAAACCGCACGAACCGGCGGATGGTGATTTCATCGCCCAGTTGCTTGGCGATTTGGGCGACGTGTTCCTTCACACTCACTTCGGAATTCCGCTTCACGAACCCTTGATCCACGAGGCAGTAGGTTTGATAGAACTTCTCCAGAACACCTTGCAGAATTTTCTCCAGCGCCTGCGCCGGTTTGCCTTTCAAACGGTCGGACTGTGCGGCAATTTCGCGTTCCTTGGCGATGACGTCCGCCGGAACCTGTTCGCGGGAAACCGCGTGCGGATGTCCCGCCGCAATTTGCAGCGTGATGTCCTTGACGAGCTGTTTGAATTCGTCCCTGGCCGCGGTTTCAGCCTTGCCGGCGCCCACCTCCACCAGCACGCCCACTTTCGCGCCGGTGTGAATGTACCCGGCGATCAGCCCGTTGCCGTTGACTTCCATTTTCGCGTGCCGCGCGATTTTGATGTTCTCCCGGATTTTGGCGACCATCGCTTCGCGTTCGGCATCGAGATTGGGATTGGCCTCGGTCGCGTAACGTTTGGCGACCTCGTCGCAAAACGCGCGGAAGGTATCGTTGCGCGCCACAAAATCCGTCTCGCTGTTTACTTCCACCAGCACGCCCAGCTTTCCCGCCGGTGCAATGTATTGAGCGATGGCGCCCTTCTTTCGCGTCGCGCGCCGATTTCACAGCGGCGGTTGCCTGGCCCTTCTTGCGCAGAATTTCCACGGCAACGTCGAGGCTGCCTTTGGCTTCGACGAGCGCCTTTTTGCAATCCATCATGCCGGCCCCGGTCATTTCGCGGAGTTTGCCAACGTCAGCAGCAGTAATTTCAGCCATATTAACGGGTTAAGAGTTGAATGTTGAAAGTTGTGAGCAATCGGGATCACGCCGGCGGCGGCAGCGGTCTCAATGGCAACCGGAGCGGCTCCAGCCGGAGCGGCCTCAGTCGTTTGCGTTCCCGCTGGGGCAACCTCTTCCGGCGCGGGCCGGCGCGCGTGTTTTGGCTCGAACTCGGCACTGCGCCTGCGTAATGACCTGGCCAATCGTGGCCAGAACCATGCGCACGGAGCGGATGGCGTCATCGTTCGCCGCGATGGGAAAATCCACCAGGTCGGGGTCACAATTCGTATCCACCAGCGCGACGATCGGCAACTTGAGCTTGCGCGCCTCGGCAACCGCGTTGTGCTCGCGCTTGATGTCCACGACGAACATCGCCGCGGGAATCCGGTCCATCGCGCGAATGCCGTCAAAATACTTATGCAGCCGGGCGGCTTCGCGGCGGATGACCGCCTGTTCCTGCTTGACATAATGGGCCAGCGTGCCGTCGGCGTCCATTTTCTCGATTTCCTTGAGACGCGCGATGGAGCGTTTGATGGTGTTGAAATTGGTCAAGGTGCCGCCGAGCCAGCGTTCGGTGACATAAAACTGGCCGCATTCCCGGGCGGTTTCCTTGACGCATTGCTGCGCCTGCTTTTTGGTGCCGACAAAAATCACCTTGCCGCCTTTGCGGACTGTCTCGGACAGAAAGTTGCACGCCGCCTCGAGTTGGGTGAGCGTTTTGCTGAGGTCAATGATGTGGATGCCGTTGCGCGCGTCGAAGATGAACGGCTTCATCTTGGGATTCCAACGCCGCGTCTGGTGTCCGAAATGGACGCCGGATTCCAATAATTCTTTGATGCCAATACTAAGCACAAGTTTCCTTTGGTTAAAACTGCGCGCAAAAATTTGGACTGCGGCGGCTTGACGCCGCTTGCTTTGACACGACATGTCGTGTCGTTCCAAAGCGCGGACATGTCCGCTCACTCCAAAATTTCACACAGCATCCCGCGGAACACGGGATTAAGTTTGATGTTGTTCGGCCTCCGCCTTCACTCAAAGGCGGAAATTCTGGGCCGTTTTCCTTCCGCCACAGCGGCGAAAAGAGCAGAGGAGCATAGCAAAATCGCCGGATGTGGCAATGGTTATTTTGGATGAAATTCGGCACCGCCGGTTCGCTTGTCAAAACCCCGCAGGTGCATTATTTTCCAGAAATGTTGTTTAATAAATATTTGGTTTGGTCGGCCCTGATTTTCTGCGGCCTGAGCGCCGCGTTCGCTGACACCATCCAACTCAAGGGCAACGATGCCGTCACCGGCAAAATTCTCACCGAAAAGCCGGATGCCGTGGTGGTGGACGTGGGTTACACGGTGTTGGTTGTGCCGCGCAGCGCCATCGTCAAAATTTCCCAGCCGGCAAGCACGCTGACGCGGCTGACGGCAACCGCCAGCCCGCTGCTCGGCGTCAACGCGCCGGGACGCAGTTCTACAACACCGACGGCGAACACGCCGCCGCCGCGAGCGACGTGCGCGACCTGGTCAAACAAATCGGCGAGGCCGTCGTGCAGGTGCGCACCCCCAGCGGTCTGGGTTCGGGATTTTTCATCAATGCGGACGGTTATCTGATCACCAATTTTCACGTCATCGAGGGTGAGACGGAAATCACCGTCGAGGTTTACCGGCAGGTGGATGGTCAATTGAATCGCGAGTCTTACAAAAAGGTGCGCATCGTGGCCATCAACAAATTTCAGGACCTGGCGCTGCTGAAAATTGAGGACAAGAACGCGCCCAAGTTCAAATACGTCACGCTGGGCAATTCGGACGCGCTGAGCGTGGGCGAGCAGGTTTTCGCCATCGGCAGCCCGTTGGGGCTGGAACGCACGGTGACCGAGGGCATCCTGAGCACCAAGACGCGCGAACTGGAAGGCGAGCTTTACCTGCAAACCACCGCGCAAATCAATCCCGGCAACAGCGGCGGCCCGCTTGTTTGACATGGCCGGCAACGTCATCGGCGTGACCAACATGAAAATCATGTTTGGCGAGGGACTCGGATTTGCCATTCCCGTTGAACTGGTGAAGAATTTTCTGGATCATCGCGATGCTTTTGCCTATTCCACCGACAATCCAAACACTCCCTATCGTTACCTTGAACCGCCCGGCCCCACCAGCCACAAGCCGGCAGAAAAATGAAGCAATTTCATCCTTTACCCGTCCGGCGGATGCCCTCTTCGCCTGGCGGGGCGTGTCCGATTTTAATTTTGTAAGTTTTAAAATGCAGAATCTTATATGAAAACAAAGCCGATTTCTTTCACCCGCGGATGGACGACGCATATTTTCCCAACGCTGTTTGCCACCCTGTTGACGCTGGCCGCGCCCGTTTACGCCGCGATTCCACCCGTGGAAAATCTGTTGCCGGCGGACACCCTGTTTGTGCTGGATGCACCCGACTTCGCGGCGTTGCGGGCCGCCAGCCATCAGTCACCCCAATGGCTTTTCTGGAACGATCCGGCGATGAAACCGTTTCACGACAAGTTTGTCGCAAAATGGGAATGCGGAATTCGTCGCCCCGCTGGAACATGATCTGGGAGTGAAACTGGATGATTTCGCCGGCCTGCCGCAGGGCCAGTTCGCGTTCGCCCTCACCCAGAACGGCTGGAACGGCACCAATGACGCCAATCCCGGCCTGCTGCTGCTGCTCGACACCAAAAACAAGAGCGTCGTGCTCAAAACCAATCTGGCCGGTCTCCGCCAAAAATGGACGCAGGCGGGCAAATCGCTCCAGACGGAAACCCTGCATGGCATTCCATTTTCGGTCGTGACGCTTTCCAGCAATGACATGCCCGGTGTGCTTGGTAAAATTTTTCCCACGACCCAGCCCGTCCAGGAACTCGGCAAGGAAAACAAGCCGTCACCGCCGGGCAAACTGTTTGTCGGCCAATTTGAATCGCTGTTGATCGCCGGCAATTCGCAATCGGCGGTTGAAACCGTATCCTCGCGGTTGACCGGCGGTTCCAATCCTTGCTTGAGCGACAACCCGGTTTTCGCGGCGGACCGGCTATCGCAATTTCACGGCTCGCCGTTGTACTACGGCTGGTTCAACTCCAGGGACTTTTTCAACGTGCTGGTTCATATTCCGCAAGCGGAGCCAAACCCCGATGCCCCCAGCCCCTTCCCGGCCATTCCGTGGACAAAAATTCTCAACGCATCGGGATTTACCGGTTTGAAAAGCATCAGTTTCACCTGCCGTCAAACGCCCGAGGGGACCAAGGCTGACTTCTTCATCTCCGCGCCCGGAAGCGGACCGGCAAGGATTGATCAAAATGATCAGCGCAAACCAGAAAGACGCGAATCCGCCACCCTTTGTGCCCGCCGACGCCATGAAATTCTTCCGCTGGCGCGTGGACGGCCAGCAATCGTGGGCCACGTTTCAGAAAATGCTCGGCGAAATTTCGCCCATGGCGCTCGCCAGCCTGAATTCGTTCATCGACATCGCCAATTCCAGCGCCCAACAACAGGACCCGAACTTTGACATTCGCAAGAATCTCATCGGCAATCTCGGCGACGACTGGATCAGTTACCAGAAGAAACCCACGGGTGCGACCCTGGCCGACCTGAACCAGGCCGCCGTCCATCTTCATCTTCGCCTCGCCCCATCCGGATCAGACTGCCCTGGCGATCAAGAACGTCATGGGCCTGGGCGCGTCGCAGGACAATCCGGCGCCGACGCGGGATTTTCTGGGCCGGAAAATTTACACCATTCCCCTGCGCCCCCGGCGGGTCGCCGCGGGAGGGAACAGACGGCGACTGTGGCTCGCTCGCTTTATTGCACCGCCAGCGGCGGTTACGTTGCGGTTTCGGGTGACACATTCCATGATTGAAGATTATTTGCGCAGTGCCGAAAGCCATGTCAAACCCCTGCGTGAGACCGACGGCCTGACCGAGGCCACCCAACACGTCGGCGGCACCGGCAACGGCTTGTTTGGCTACGAAAACCAGCGCGAAATGATGCGCTCATTGTTTGCCGCATTAAAAAACGACCCCAATTCATCGGCAATCATGGACAACATGCTGATGCGCATGTGGGGAGGCAGCCTGGGCGACTGGCTGGATTTTTCGCTCCTGCCCGATTACGACCAGGTGGCCAAATACTTTTACTTTACCGTGTACAGCGGCAACACCAATGCGGACGGCATGAAGTTTGAATTCTTCGCCCCCCGCCCGCCGCAGTTGAGGCAGTAAATCTGTGCTCATGGTTCCTGCGGAGCCGTGTCATCGCAAAATGCGTTGCGGGACGTTGAACTCCAGGAAGCCTTTCGATGTTGTCTTTCAAGCGGATGACACGTTGTCGCGCCATCGGTTGCCACATTTTTATGGTGCGCTAACTCCTTCACCCGATTTCAAATTCTTCAACAAGTTTTGCTTCGGATTAAATTCAATATTTCGGTCGTTGGGCGTCGGATTCAGGTAGTAGCTGAACTGCATGAAATCGCCGTAGATTTTGCCATAAAGCGCGCTCACGATATTACCTCTATCATCGACTTCCGTTCGCACACGAAAGAAATAATTCCGATTTGGGTCGTTCATATCCTCTTTTGTGCCCTGACTAGGATGACGGCTCATAGCTCTGAACATCAGCAATTCATAGCCATCCCTCGGGGCTTCGTGCGGTGACCGCAGAGCACTGCCTTCTACGCTCTTGTCTGGAACAGAAAATTCTTGAATCCCATCGCGCGCCTTCGGAAAGCTGATTGTCAATTTGTAGTCAAAATCATTTTTCGCCTTTTGATTGAGTTCTCCTGTAAAGACGATATCGGCGTTGTTGCCCTTCCCATAAGGACTAACCCAATCACCAACCATTAAATCGTAACCCACTGGCTTATTAAAAACAGGTGGCCCACCTTCAATATGTTTCGCATACATTGAAATCGGTTCCCCAATTTTTTTAAGGACTAGGGTTATTGTCGGATTCCATGGCTCATACCGAGTCTTTGCGGATGCCCCAATGTCGTAATGCTGGAGTGTCTTGTAGTAATTAGCCTTCTCTGCGCTGAAATATAATCGTGCCCATGACCGGCCCGAAGCCGTAAATGTCCCACCGGTGTCGGTATTTCCTGTTATACGCTCTATGTCGGACGACGTGCCCGGTTTGACGTATCCGACTATTGTCTGTACATCTGACACTGGTTGACCGGCTTCGTCTACAACCCGCAACGTGATCTTCCATTCTGGAGGAACTAGAATCGGAACTTCCGCGCGAGCGCAACTTATCGTAGTCACGATAATGACAATAAACATTCTTATCGTTTTCATATTTATTTCAGATTTCCTAGCGTTACCATTTTGTTGAACAATTCATAGGTGAATGGATAAGCGACATAATCAAAATCAGAATGGTGCCACTCAAATGTTGGCGACCGCGAGGACGGCCACCCATTTTCAAAGTTAGCCTGCATATCGAAGTTTCGGATATCGTTAGGTTGACTGAGCACCGAAACCGAGTTTGCTCCCGCCGGCAATGTCAGCGCCGGAAACGCATCGGCCAGTAATTGGATGTTCTTGGCCGGGTCGGCGGCGACCGCGCTGCCTGATTCCGTTTGATACAAACCCAGAATCCAGCTTGGGGCAGTGAAAAACTGGATGTCCGTGTTAACACAAACCTGATCCGGATTATTGACTCGGTAGGCGCCCCAGCCGCTATCGAACAGCGGATTAAACTGGCTGCCGTTCAACAAATCAGTGGTGACCGTTCCAATTTCCGACGGTGTCTTGATACGCCTCCCGTTAGGCGACCCTACATACCAGATTGGATATTGCGGCAGGTATCCGTCCATTAAATTGAAGCCCCACCCCCCGTAGTCGCTGCCGATGAGGGTATTCCCTGACATGATACCTTTGCATTTCTCCTGCCAGACCCACACATAAGCGCCTCCTTCACCTTCGAGAAAGGCAAGGGCTTGATCGTGTAATGCCGAGACCAAACCGGAAGGAGGCGGGCCGGATTGCGTTCGCAGAACCTCCTCGCCGCTGGAATAGAAATTATACACGTCCGCGCCATTAAAATTCGAAAAGCGGTCACGCCAAGTCAATGTGCTCCGCGCGTCGTTTGTGGGAAACAAGCTGTGCCATTCACTCGCCCAAAGCCGGGTGTCATAACCGTTCCAACTCGGATTAATCATATCAGCATTGTCGCCGCACTCCGTCGAGGGCTTCGATCGGCACGGCGGCATCAATCATAAAGTATTTGTTATTCGCGCTCGTAATCGTTGAGCGCGCTCAGGACCACCATGTTCCCCAAACTATGAGCTGCCACTACTGTATCGCCCGGACAAGGCGCCTAAGAAAACTCGCAAAACGCGGCGCAGTTGAAACGGCGTGCATCATATTAGTATGAAAATTAGTTGTGACGTTTGGTATAACATCGCACTTGGGAATCCGCCCCATTCCACGTCACGCCATAAAATCTTGCTTTCGACCCAGACCAATAGAATCGCTTGAACATTTCACTTTCCACTCCGCGCGCCTGCTGCTGGTTCACATTGTAGCCGTGAATAAAGACGAGATTCTTGCCGTCGGTCTGCGGTTCGTTCGGCGCAGAGGCACGGCTGGGGTTGTTGGGATCCACAGTTCCGTTCACGTAGCAGAAGTTTGCGTGCCGGAACATCTGCTCCACTCCACTGATGCTCAGATACAACGGCGTTCCGCCCAGTAATTTTCCGTTGCGCCAGATTTCCAGCATCACCGGGTGCGGCGTGGTGGCGCAACCTTCCACCAATATGATTCCCGTGCCGCCGTTGGCTTGCACTTGCGCCAGCCAGTTTGTATCCAACGCAGTTTCAGGGTTCACCTGAATTGTGTCTGCCGCGTAAGCCAACTCGTTAGAGTTGACACCATAACCGGCTGTTGCCATTACGTTGGTCAGGTAATCAAAAGCGTTGGCCGGTCTGAGGCTCGTATAAATAAACTTCACCGCGCCGCAACGCTGCCCGCTGTCTGCGTCATAAAGGTGATATTCATAACCGCTGGATGGGGACAACAATTGCAGGGTGTTGCTCAAACACAAGGCTACTGGAAAGAAATTTACCAGATCACTCCGTCCTTGAACCTGGCTGTGACTGAAGTTCGGATACACTGACTGCTGAACTGAATTGTACGGAATATTCGGAATCTGATCATCAGCGGCGCCTTCGCTTGTTTCATCGTCACCGTGTTCCTGCGAATCATTGATCCAAAAGCGGTAAGGGTTGGCAACAGTGGTCTGGTCGGAGCTATCAAAAGTGATTTGTCCGTCGCGGTTGTTGTCCACCACGATTTGCAGGCCCAATTCAACGGCTTGCGCTTCGAAGGCGTAACTCCCATAGGCAACCGGCGTTACATCCACCTTGGCACCCGCCGGCGCTTGTATCACTGTTTGTCCCCAAACTAAGCCATCAGCATCCGTGACGGGCGTCAAGGCTTTACCCCGGATTTGCAGTGAATTTGGAGGCAACGCTTCACCGTATCCGCCCGTTGAGTTCAATCCCCAAGCCTGAGCTTGGACCACATAGGTTACAGTCTCGCCGGCAACAGCCGGATCTGATGGATTAATCATCACTTTTGCCTGGGTACCAGAGCTGCTCTCCCATTGGGCGTCTTTAAAAAAAGCCACTGAATCCCCGCTCAAGACCAAATTGTCCCCGGCAGGCAGAACTTGATCCCATATATTATCCAAGCAGGGTTCTTCTCCTGTCCCATACAGACCCCAAATTGCTCCGGTATTAAATGCATAGCCAACATCCGTTCCTCCCGATTGATATGCCCATTGAACTTCATCAGCTTCATTATCAAAAACAGGTCCGGCAATCCCTTGCGGAGTATTATAAAATCCAACCCAACCATCGTATGGCCAACCCCAATCAAAATAATGTTGGCGGGCCTTGCGCGAAAAACTCTCCAGAACAACGGACACGGGCTGTGTCTGGATGAAACTTTGCGAAGCAATTAAATTGTTGTCACTGCCATAAATCGCGGCGTTAAAGATTGCCCGGCCGGATGAGCTCACCGGTACATAATCCGCCGTCCACGCTCCATCGCCTTTGACTGTAGCGGTCCGGCCGTTGACAACAATTGTGCCACCGGAATTGCCAATCGAACCGGAAATAGTCACGGACGACTGGTTCAACTGGTCGCTGGTCAAAGAGTTTAACGTCAAGCCCACGTCGTTTCTGAATACGGCGAAATTTGCGACATTGTTTCCGGCTGTATCAGTAGTTGTGACTGTTACCCAATTCGTGCCATCGCCAAGCGGCACGTTGTCTGCCCAAACCCCTCCGTCCCTGGTGACCTTTCCCGAAATAAGGTTTGTGTTTCCATCGCCGTCCGTGATGGAAATCGTGACTGTTGCCGTCGGATCACTCACCGAGCCTTGCAAAATAAAATTGGTGCCGCTAATCGTCATCCCGTCTTGCGGCCAGGATAGAACGAACACAGGTAAATTGGTGTTCATTGAGTAATCAACTGTAAAGCTGAGGTTGGTGGTAAACATATTGCCCGCCAAATCGGCCGCATGAAGCGTGAGCACATTCGGCCCATTGGTGGCCAGAACTATGTCGTAACACTGAAACCAGTTGGTGGTGATCGCCTGCAGATTAGTGTCACAAAACTGCCCGGTAATATAACCGTCTTGATTGGTCCAAACGCCGGCGGCATTACTAATATCGTAAGTCAAGCCACCTAAAGATTTATCAGCGTACCCTTGCAACTGAATCATCGGTTGGGCGACCATGCTGGCAACAGGATTGGTGACCACGAGCACTGGGGGCACAGTATCCAGGATAAGCGGCATCCACTGCCATGCCGGTTGAGCACCCGTCGCAAGACCTTTCACTCCAACCCATACATTGTAATCGCCGTCACCCGAATTCAAAGAGGCGATGATATTGGGATTGTATGGCTGCCATGTTGCATTGCTAAAGTTAAGAGCTGTGCCGAATGGTTGGTACTTTGCATCGGGCGGATTGGTATTATCAATCATGATGGCCATGAAAACGGGTTCGCCGCCGATAACATTTATCTGAACCGGCGCCGCATTCGTGTTGACGTATCGGTTTGTGGCCGACAGCGAAAAACTGATCACGTCGGGATCTCGGCCACGTTGGTAATCAAGCAGGAGAGTGAAGCCATCACCAGCCGGCTGGAATTCGGGGTCCAGACCTGCGCGCCCAAAAAATTTCACCTCCCACCAGTCCGGAATTTGACTGTCATAAGTGACAGTGTTGGCTGCGCTGAGAGGGTGATCAAAAGTTTGCAGTTCGTCAAAAGCGCCTCCAGCCTGATTGGAACCACTCGGATCACTGCCCATCCTGAAACCATCGGCCAGTTCATTGGTATCAGGATAGTAAGTGACCCCGGCGCCATTGGCCAGTAACTGGCCATCCACATACAAGGCGCTGCCGGCAGGTGAATAGGTCAGCGCAATCTGATACCATTCATTGGAGAACCAGGAGATGTTCGCTGACAAATTTGCCATGCCACCACCTTTAGTGGACGTGCCAAACGACAGTTGTGTGCCATCAGGGCTCAAATACAATGCCCACCAGCCATCGGTAGAATCGGTCATCCACGAGTTGTTATAAAGATCGGGATTATTGTCACCCATTTCGATCAACCTGCCCCAATTGCCGGGGCCATTTCCTCCGACACTGGCACTGCTCCAATCCGGCTTGAACCAAAACAGTAATGAACCCCTCTGGCAATTGATGTTGGTATTGCCGTTGGTTTCCACCACGTGATAGGCGAGCACCGCCTGATTCACACTATCCACCAGCACTGCTTTGCTGCTCCAACTGGGGACGCCAGTGACATTGGTCGCCAGCAGCGGCAACTGGCCTTCTTCACCCACCCAGGTATTGGTATCGTCAAAATGCCAATGAGCCAATGGTATGAACTCGTTAATAATGTCAGTAACCGAGTTGTTCCCGCTGAAGGCGCTTGCCACAATCGTGCTATCTGGAACATTGGAATCAGCCGGAGGGAAATATATCCACACCAGGACCTGCCCATTGGTGTCCGTTCGCAATGCAAGAGAGACGGCCGGCGGGTCGTTTTTTGAAGCGGCGAGCAATGCCGTTCCGTTGGTAACGGTTAATGTAACCGGAGCGTTGGTTAGCAGGGTCGAATCAGCTTTCGTCACCTCTATGATGACCGGCAATGGCAGGAAGGAGTCGTACGTTCCGTCTTGATCGTTACCACTTAAAATTGTCAAATTGGGTAAAATGCCGTTATAATAATCGGTAGGATCCATTCCATTCTGGTAATCATATAGCAGGCTTTCGCCATTTCCATCCGGATCATAATCAGAATCCATGCCCAAATGGCCGAAATACTGCAACTGCCAATAGTCCGGCAATCCGCCTCCGTCCGAGTCCAAAACAATTGTAAAACTCACACTTTGAGGATCAGATTGCGCTCCTGCGTCGTCCACCGCTACCGCCGACAGCGTATATTGGCCAACAAAAGCATTTGTCCACCATAAGCTGTTTGTCCAACTAAACGAATACGGACTTTGAGTTGAGATGCCCAAAGGTATATCGCCGCCGCCATTCATTTGATAGCTGTAATCCACCTCCCGAATGGAGGCACCTGTACCGGGTTCAGCGTCAACCGTGATGGTCAATGGTTCGTTTGTTCCAAGGAGATCACTCTCGCCATTCACCGGACTGGTAATGCTGATCGTGGGCACTGGGACAAGTGTTTCATTGAAGTCCCCTTCCGCAATCCGTTCACGGCTGGCAGCCAGAACCCTTACCAAACAGTTGGGATCGTTAATATACCAGTTGGCATATCCGATCAAAGTCACCGCACCATTGGTGTCGGTCGTCAATCGCAGGGCATTGTAATCACTTCCACCGCTAACAGTTCGCAATTCCATGTCGCCGGAAATTATTTCCACTGAGACGGGCGCATTACTTAATACCGTGCCGTTGATATCAGTTATACGGAAAACCAGGGACTGCGGGAATTCCATGCTGGCGTGAGGGGTCTGGTTATTTCCGGTCAAAATCGTCAAATTGGGCAATTGACCATTAAAAAAATCTGAATATTGTGGCGCCCGCATGGGATAACCATTTTCATCGCCCCAAGCCCAATTTGCGCCGTCGCTATCTGAGCTTCCCCATTGCCACACGTTACCGTTATCATCCAATGCAACCGAGGCATCTGAACCTGCCGCTACTGAAACGATGTTACTCAACTCCAGGATTTGAATTGGAAGGTTAGTGCCCACGGACCCGCCATCGCCAAGTTGTCCGACGCCGTCGCTGCCCCAAGCCCATAGTTTCTCACCTCTGTCCACAGCCACAGAATGGGTGGCACCCGCAGCAATTTGTTCGATATTGGTAAGCACCATGACGGGTGAGCGATTTGCAGCTTCAACTCCACCATCCCCCAATTGGCCAACGTTATCCAGACCCCATGCCCAAACGTAACCATTAGTGTCTAACGCCAGGCTGTAATCATCACCTGCGCAAATTGCCACTATATTGCTCAACCCCGAAACCTGGACTGGCGTATCACTGTATCCCAATGTCCCACCGTCGCCCAATTGACCATGATTATCTGCTCCCCACGCCCAAACAGTGCCGTCACTCTTGAGCGCCAAAGCATGACCTGCTCCCGCCGCCACATTGACCATGTTGGAAGCACCCGCAATCTGCACCGGAGAGGAACCAACCAAATAACCGCTACCTGTGCCCCACGCCCAAACAGTGCCATCGGCCTCGACGGCCAGGGAAAGTCCGGGGTCGCCATTGACAATATAACCGTGCGCGGCGATTGCGATGGTGTTGGTTATTCCAGGAACCTGTTGGGGAAGATTGATGAAACCCTCTGAACCACCGTCGCCCAGTTCTCCAGAACCGTTTTCTCCCCAAGCCCAGACGACGCCATGGGAATCCAATGCCAGAGAATGATTCAAACCTGAAACTATTTTAATCACGTTGGTTAACCCGACCACGTGAACCGGGTTGGTACTGTCGAGATAAGTGTAATCCCCCAGTTCGCCATATTGATTACCGCCCCAGGATACCAGGTCGCCGGTGGGGAAAAGTTCCATGATTCGTTCCCCTCCCACTGCCAGCATCGGTGTTACGCCGCCGGCAGATTCAACGAACTCGATAAAATTGGTTTGAACCATATTGCTCCCGCTTTGTGCCAAAACCCGTACGAATATCTCAATGTTGCTCAGTGAGGATCCTGTAGGGATATAAACCCGGGCTGAAACCAATCCACTTGAATCTGTCCTCAACCTCAGACTGTTTTCCAAAGCATCATTGGTCGTTGTCGCAAGCTGGGCATAATCCGAAACTGATAACGTAATAGGCGCATTGGCCAGTGAGTTTGAATTTAAATCGGTCACCCGTACGGTTAAAGGCAAGGGCAGGAATAATCCGGGAGAACCGCTTTGATTATTGCCACTGATAATTTCCAGTTCCGGCAGTCGGCCGTTGTAGTAATCGTTGGGATTCAACGGATCAATGCCGTTTTGATAATCATACAACAGCGTATTGCCCAAGGTGTCCAGATTGGTATCTGACAAAACCACCGTTCCGAAGTGTTCCCAAAACCACCAATCCGGCACGGTGTTGCCGTGTTCCGTCACACCCGTCCAGTCTGCCGCCCGGATGAACAGCGCTTTGGTCCGGTCAAGAACCGAAACGGTGAAAGGCATGACCGTTGAATTCGTAGGCCACACTGCGCCGGGCTCAATAGTCCAATTGGTCAGCGTCAAATCGGTTTTGCTCAATACTTCATAAACCTGGTCGGTCGCATTGTTCAGAGTCAGGCTGGCCATCCCGTTGGTAATACCAGTGAGTTGCAACCATAAAGAGTCTGGCCTTGCCCCGACATAATCAGCCGGCAAAGCCGCCGCACCATATTGAACTGGCGTCACGGCGCGTTGGGCGTGAAGAAAATACACTCCGACAACCAAGCCTGTAACCAGCAACCATCCGGTTGGAAAACTTCTGAATGCTTTCATCATCCGTTTCCGTCACAAGGCTTTTAGGGCCTTTGTTACGGAACCATCTCAGCACAAACCCGATGCCCAAACAGGGGCACGGCTAAACATCCGTCACCAGAGAATCGAGCTACCTCCGATTGGGCAGGAACCCGGCAAGACCTTGTGGCAGGAATTTGGCAGTCTTCCAATCATCCTATGACTCAAACCGCGCAAATTCAGTTCTACGTTCGTATTGAAACTTCCTGGTGACAATCCGGCTTATGCCGTTCACCTAAGTTTGCCAAGAAATTTTTGAAATATTTTCAACCCGTCTTTTGTCGCCGCTACCGCATTAAAAGTCCAGATATCATTGGAATTTCGCCACCTCACCAAGTGGTGCGCTTTCCAAAAAAGCTGGAATCACCGGCCACGTTTGGAGCTTGGAAAAAACTGTTGGCTTGAATTAATCGGAAAGAATTTTGACCACGACATTCAGTTCCTTGCCTGTAGCAAAGCATTTCCATTTACCGTCCTCGTCCAAAATCCCCAAATACCTATAACCCTTGCATTGAATCCAGTGTGTTTCGCCTGGCTGTGGCCCCGACACATATGCGTCTATCTTTTCTTTCGGAGATGTAACGTCGCCATTCATTGCTTCAAACCTAACCCTGCTAATATAAACTATTAACGACCATTTGTCTGTCTTTTTTGGCAATTATTATCCAAAATGTACCACGACCGGCGCATTGAGAATGACTCCCGCGATGGCTGCTGGTATTGAAAGGAGCCATTGGACGGTCGAGGAACTGGTTAAACGCTGTGGAGAATAAACAAGATTATTTGGCCCGCCTGCAAACCGTGATCATGCAACTGCATAATTGCGGAGCGATTTGGAATGAATCTGTTCCCGTAAAGGAAATGTTCAATGGCAAAACCCTTTGGGATGGTGAAGTGGAGGTCTTTGACCTGTTTGACCACCCCAAGGCCAAACGCTGTTACGGCTGGAATTATGGCGACCCGGAGGAGTTTATAACAGTGCTTGAATTACCACCCGTGACGGATGCACAAAGCGCGGTGAGGGTCGGGGTGGCGTATCAAATTAAAAAGGCCAGAAAATGACGAACATCGTATCGTATCAAGTCCAAACAGCCGTTCCGTGGACTCCCTTGAGACTTATAACTGTTTTGGCGTTAATTGTAGGCACCTACGTGATCGTGAAAGTTATAAAGTCGGGGAAGAAAAAGTGATGCTAGTCAAATTAAGACACTACCCGATGGCACAGGACCTTGACAAGGAGGCGCCTTGGTGATTATAATAGCTTCTTCTCAGTTTGATTCACTTTACCATCAATAATGAAATCAGCCGAACCAATTATGAAAACATCGCAATTCCTTAATTCCGTCCTGGTCACCTCGCTCATTCTTTGCACCTTTCAGGCAAGGGCGATAATATACACGTCGATACCCGGAGTGTTCAGTACCGGAGTTGACGACTCAGGAAGCCCGCTCACTGTGGGAAACATAGACTCCCACTGGTCCATAGGCGCTTCTCCCGTGGGTCCAGGTTCTGCCAAGGTGGCGGATACCTATTTCATGTGGATCGGGAATACGCCGTCATCAGCTTGGATCAACGGCGGCGGTTCGAGTGCTTATAGCCCGCCCGCCGGTGTATACAGTTACACCATGACCTTTTCGCTTGCTGGGTTTGACCTATCCACCGCACAAATCACCGGGCAATGGGCTTCAGATAATGCTTCCAGCATCTATTTGAATGGGTTGAGCACAGGGATTTCGAATACGAATATCGCGCCTTGGGGATTTGCTCATTTTACGAGTTTTACGCTGACCAACGGATTTGTAGCAGGCGAGAATACGCTGTCGTTCGCGGTGACTCAGGACCCTGATGGAGCCAGCAATCCCACGGGCCTTCAAGTGGACATCTTTGACGCTGTTGCCGCGGTACCAGAGCCCGGCCCTCTGGCACTCGTCGGTATCGCAGGTGTTTGCTGGATTGCAGCGGATTCATTCAGGAGAAAGCACATTTCGAGCAAGAGCTCGAACAAATCGGTGAAGCCAGCCACACCCTTGGACATATCCAAGTCCTTTTCAACTTGAAACCTACTGAAACACGGTGCTAGAGTCTAAGGAGAGTGAAAAAGTGGCGGCTTAATTTAAGCGGAGCTGACCTTACGGCTCCATGTGCGGAACCTGCAAACGTGCTCCATGCCAAGCACCAAAACCCCCTTCCCGAATCAGGCCAAACCGGCCAAGTATCATTTCTTTCTATCTTGGCTTACGACAACCACATGAACCAGACCCGGCCAACTACGATTTCCGAATTAGGCCAAACCACGGTTTGCCCGAATACCTGTTAGGCGGCATCGCGTTTATGAGCATGACAGCACAACGCCGGCTTGGCATCTGGTTGGTTTGTTTATCATCGTTGGCGCTTATAATTGCGTGGGCTTCCTTTTCACACTGGCGGGTTATCGGAAGTGGTTCGTCCGGTAATGGCAGTTGGACCGCTGGAGAGATAACGAGTGACATCAGTTGGCGATATTGGCTGCCGTGCCTTCTCTGTGGGGCGCTTGGTGTATTCTTTTGGGCGCGGTCATCACGCAAGCCTCCCAATTTGTCCAAATGAGGTTAGCGATATGAGGGATTCGCCGTCTAACAATTCGCTACAGGCAACAGCCGCTGCCCCTGCCAGTTACGATTGATTTTATGAAACTTGTTTGGCATTTTCATTTTCCACATCACGCTCTGCCGCTGTGCCTGAGCTTTTGCCGTTAGGCGGCATACTCAATCCATTAAGAGAGACTCGACAATAAGAATATATTGACATTCGTAACTTAATAATTAGTATTGTTGTAAGCTCAGTTTTGAATGGATTGGAGTTTAAGGTTAAAGAATTTATCTGAAAATCAGGAATAAGCCTATGAAAAGGACAAAATTCTCGTGTGCGGCCATTGCGCTTGTGCTTGCCCTCTGGGCTTCGAACGCCACAGCGTTGCCGGGATTTAGCCAAATCGAAAAAATTCATTTCGACCTTGTCCTCGGACAGCAGGGTTTGAACAGTTCCAATTCCGCTCCTGGGACCTATGTCTCGACCATCAATACCCTGAGAATCACCGACCAGTACCTGCTCAACTTTTTGGCTGATGCTTTCCACACCAACTGGCCGACTGGTGCCCAGTTAGCGCTCGCAAATTTCGGCACTATCATGTTGATACACGAAACGCATATTTTTGTTGTGGATAAAACCGGCACGAACCTGCTTTTCGATGCCACCTCTGGCATCAATTGTGGCGGCACCAACATCGCCTTTTTCAGCTTTGATTATGATAACCCCATTGGTGCTGGCAAAGCCGTGACAAGTCCTCTCAGTCTGGACGAAACCGGGTGGCAGATCGTTTCCTTTAAGCTTTATCGTCTTGACGATGGCGGCCTAACGAACGACACCGATCTGAGTTTTCAAGGTCTCGATATATCCGAAGGCAATTACGACAGGCACACGGGTACCTATTCTTTAATCGACCATGTGAGCTTCTATGGGGATGGTAGTCTGAACACGACGTGGAGTGTGGTAGGCGGAGAAATGAGTGGCACCTTAAAATGGAAGAAGGTTCCGGGTTTGTAAAGGGGAAAGGAGCCGCCCATCATGTCTCGTGCCACATAGGATTTGACCTGCATGACTGATGTGCCGCCTAACACCGCTCGAGGCCGTGTGAAAAGTCTGGCGGAATGAGCGGGAAAAGTTTGGCCGGCGTCCGACGATGCGGGCGGCATCCGAGTCCACTGGTCTAACTGATAATTGCGCAAAGCGCAGCCGTGTTATTGAGAAGCCACTGCCCAGCGTAGAACGCAGTAAACCTTGAGTTTATGGACGGTTTGAGTTATACAACGATTATCGAGCTTGCGGAGCCATTTGCCGGTCGGCGTGTCCCGCAAGGGCGGGATTTGGATCGTTAGGCGGCATCACGCGGTTATGAGATTTCGGGAGTTCATGACACGAGATATAGCGATGCGAGACAACATTGTCGACCGCAAGGCTCGGTTGTTGTTTGCTTATCGCGTCACGGCTTCCCAAACATTAGCGGCTAGTGGGGTCGTCCTTTTCCTCTGCGGGTGGTGCTTTAGCGTCGTCTTCTTCGGATGGCCGAGAACTTGGGTACAGTTTTTTTATCCGTATTGCGTCTTCCTTTCCCCGACTTTGGCCTTTCTGGCAGTGCGAGATTTTTGGCGAGCTTGGCGAGACGCCCGGCTTTTCGTAGCGGCATTGCTTAGCACAGCGGGCTTTTTCCTTTTGTGCGTTACTACTTACTTTTTCATTTACCCTGTTCACCATGCCGTCTAACAACGCGCTGGAGCGAATGGCCACTGCCCCTTGAGTTTTGGAGCGAGATATGAGATCGGTTTGTCATTGTTCCATCGGTGCGCTGGCTGCTTGTGGCCGTCGCTCAGTTTTAGAACGTTAGACGGCATTGTGCCATTTCAGGAAGGACAGATTATGATGACAGAAAAAATTCAGTGCGGATGCGGCCAGCGCTACGCATTCGATTTCGATCTATTATCAAGCGAAGAGTGACCTAGTTAAATGGAATCATCATGAAACTTATACATATAACATTTATTGGGTTTTCAATTTGGATAGCCCAGCCATTGCTCGCACAGACGTTAAGTGCTGTAGCTAATTTTCAAGTTATAGGGCCCATACCTGCCATATTTTCCTTTTACGAAGAGCCTTCCAAATACGTTGAGAATTATCCCATTTTTGATTCCTTCACTCTGACATCAGGTAACCTCAGTCACATTTTTACAGTCACTCAAGCCAACGATCCGGACTTTGAGCCGTTGGCCGCCCTTTTGACCGATGGTGTCAACGAGCGCGTTGGCTACACAATGCAGCAACTTGATGGCGCGGAATACAGTTCTATTAACTTTGAATCGAACTTTTTCGAGAACTTGCCGAGCAGCAACCCAAATGGCTTCGGCTTGGCTGGGTACCAGATTGATAGCATCAGTGCTGTTTTTAATGACACGGGTCCAATCGATCTCGGTGGTAATATCGTAGAATCCTATGGTGCTCAGCTTTCTGTAAATTACGAGCCCGCACCCGAGCCACCAACAACTGTTCTGTTAACGCTCCTTGGATCGATATTCACAATCTTGGTTCATAATTTGAGACAGCAACAGGTGAATATGGCCATGTCGCCTAACGAATCGCTGCAGGCAACAGCCGCTGCCCCTACAGCTTGCGGACGGTTTATGATTATCGTTTGTCATTTTTCCTTTCCACGTCCCGCTCGGCGTCTGTGCCTGAGCTCTGGACGTTAGGCAGCACGAGCCTCGTCACCGCAAATGAATGGAAACCTAGAAAAGATAACGGACCATGAAAACAATAAAAATATCCTACGGAATCACCTTAGTGCTGACGTTTAGTCTGACGGCCGCCATCGAGGCGCAAAACATATATGTTGCAAACGACTATAGTGGAACCATTGGGGAGTATGGGCTTGACGGGTCAACGATCAACGCCTCGCTGATTTCCGGGTTGAGTGGTCCCAATGGCATTGCGATTTTTGGGGACGACCTGTTTGTTGCCACCCAAAACCCCGGCACCATTGGCGAATACACAACTTCCGGGGCGACAGTCAACGCATCGCTAATTCCCCATCTTAATATACCCGGTGGCGAAGCGATTTCCGGGAACAATCTCTTTGTCTTGGATTATGGTAACGAAACCGTGGGTGAATACACAACTTCCGGGGTGGCCGTGAATGCCTCGCTGGTTTCTGATTGGGGTGGTCCCCATGGCATTGCGTTTTCAGGGAACGACATGTTTGTTGTGAATTATAACGGCGGTACGGTCGGTGAATATACGAGCTCAGGCGCGGTAGTCAACGCCTCGCTAATTTCCGGGTTGAATAGTCCGCAGAGTATTGCGGTTTCCGGGAACAACTTGTTTATCTCGAGTTTTAGTTCGCAACTGCATACCTACGTCATTGGCGAATACACGACCTCCGGCTCAACCGTCAATGCTTCACTCATAAGCGGCTTCGATTCTGCCCAAGGCATCGCCATTTCGGGAAATGATCTCTTTGTTTCGAACATTCAGGACGGCACGGTTGGCGAATACACGCTTTCGGGGGCGACGGTGAACGCCGCCTTGATTTCCGGATTGAGCGGCCCCTACGGAATCGTCATCAGTCCGGTGCCAGAACCGTCCACCGTCACGCTTGCGGCTCTGGGCTTAGCGAGCCTATGTTTGCGGCGATGGCACAAATGGTTTGGCCATTGAAACGTGCTGCCTAACACCGCGCGAGGCTGTGTAAAAAGTCTGGCGGAATGAGCGGGAAAAGTTTGGCCGGCGGTCCGACGATGCGGGCGGCATCCGAGTCCACTGGTCTAACTGATAATTGCGCAAAGCGCAGCCGTGTTATTGAGAAGCCACTGCCCAGCGTAGAACGCAGTAAACCTTGAGTTTATGGATGGTTTGAGTTATACAACGATTATCGAGCCACCGGGGCCACTCGCCCGTCGGCGTGTCCCGCAAGGGCGGGATTTAGATCGTTAGGCGGCATGTGAGCACCGTAAAACTATGAAGACCATTTATTTGCTATTCGCCGTTTCGCTTCTAGCGTTGACTGGTTGTTCGACGATGCACCAGATTGGTGGCTCGAAGGCCGATTCCGAGACCGTGATGGTTACTTATCACGTCCAGGCCGGTAAAGAGGCAGAGTTTCAGGCGGTGCTCGCGCACGCTTGGGAGGTTTATCAGAGGGAGCACATGGTATTTGCCAAGCCGCATGTCATCGTTCGAGATGACAGAGATGGAGACAAGACACGCTTCGTCGAGGTTTTCACATGGGTTAGGGCACCCCACCATGCTCCTGACAGCGTACAGGCAGTTTGGAAGCAAGAGCAGTCGTTATGTGAAGCACGGAGCGGACACACTGGTATCGAAGGCGGCGAGGTGCAGTTAATTACAGGAAAATGATGCCTAACAACGCACTGCAGCCCTCAGCCACTGCCCCTTTGGTTTTGACCGAGACATGAAATTTGAACATCATCATTCCAAGCGTAAGTCCGGCTGCCGGTGGCTGTGGCTGAGCTTTTGCCGCTAGACCGCACAAGCGCGTCCATGCAAATTGACTACCTTGCAGACCACCAGGACTTCATTCCGACGCTTGCACAGTGGCATCACCGTGAGTGGGCATATCTGCGCCCAGGCGATACGGTCGAGACGCGCATTGCGAGGCTTCGAGGATGTTGCGGCCATCGCGAGATACCTACAGTCGTCATCGCGTTCACTGACAGCACGCTGGCCGGTTCGGCTATGCTGGTTGAGCACGATATGAATACGCGTATGGACTTGACGCCGTGGCTGGCAGGGGTTTTCGTCGCTCCCGATCATCGGCGGCGTGGTATTGGTGCCACACTGGTTCAGAGGGTCATTGACAACGCAACTGCGCTTGGCGTTCAGCGGCTTTACCTCTACACTCCGAGCACGGAGCACTTTTACTCATGCCGCGGTTGGTCGCTCGTCGAGCACACGAGCTACCGAGGAGCAGATGTGGCAGTGATGTCTTATGAATGTGCGGTTTAGTTTCACAATTGAAATGCGACAAAAGAGTTAGTAGTAGGCTTCGTTTGGGGTCTGGAAGCCCAGCCGGAGTCTGGGGTGGTTGTTTAACTGTTCGGCAATGCGAACACATTGCCGCTGGGTGATGCGGCCCAGGTTGGTCCCGCATTGCGGGATCACCAGCTCCGCATGCCTGAGCTCCGGCGTTAGGCCGCGTTGAGTGCACATCGAAAATATCAATGTCGTGCGATAAATTACCAATTAACATGTTCGCTTACGGCTTGGTAGAGTAAAGGGCATGAAAGCATTAATTGTTGGATTGCTTGTTATGATGGCTGCCAGCGCGATTATTGCGGGGCCTTCCAAGCAAGACTTGGTCAAGAAGGACATGGATGGAATCCAAGGGACCTGGAAGATCGTCGCGCTGGAAGCTGACGGTAAACAGGCCCCGGCAGAAATAGTCGCTACGTTGAAGTTTGTCTTTAAGGACGACACGCTTACCTGCGCGCCCGGCGAACCCAGCTTCACGAATTACAAGTTTAAACTCGACCCGGTTACGAAGCCAGCGGGCTTCAGCATGACCCACGCCGACGGCACGCAACAAGGCCAGACGGATAAAGGTATCTACGCATTGGATGGCGACCGCCTCAAGATTTGCTTTTGCCTTTCAGGCAAGATTCCCAAAGAATTTACGGCCAAGGCCAAGTCCGGGCAGTGGATGTATTCCCTGGAGCGGGAGTAGTGAAACAATCAGAGAAACACACATGAAAAAGATTATACGGGTCCCAATAAACATCATTCCGGGTGCAATGAGGAATTTATGAAGCAAATTGCTTTGCTCACTTTCGCCGGATTAGCGTTGTGCCTCTTAGGCGGCTGCGCGACGCCAGACCATATCGATATGGCTTGCGATCTGAAAAGCGGCCAACCGATAGCCAGCGGGCTGCCGCATCCTGAGACATGGGTTTATCTGGGGATGCAGAGAACTTCGGACAACAAGTTGCAGGCGCTGGCCTGGGTAAAACCTGTGGGAATGACTCCACGTCCAAATCAGAGTGGCACCATGTCAAGCGCTGCCTCTGCTCAGGTTGCGGCTTTATTTTTAAAGCCTCGGGAGGAATATCCGCATGAATGGTCAGAGTCGTTCGAGTATCAGGACTTACCGCGACCCTTGATGTCACCACAGGCATATCTTGATGTTTTCAAAGAGCTGCAATTACGTGCCTGCCCCTCTGGAAGTGTCACGCCTATAAGTGTGAGCAGCACCGAGCTATTGCTGGAGGCAAAGTCGGGCGGCTGTCAGCGTTTTGGCGACCAGGATGAGATTGATTGCTTTCGCTTTGGCAAGACCGATATGTTCCATATGACCTACATGGTTAAGACACTTGAGATGACTCCCGAGCAACGAGAGGTTGCTATTAAGGCGGTCACTGTGTGGAATATACAGTGATTTGCTCTATTCCCATTATTGAGTTTGCGGAGCCACTCGCCCGCCGGCGTGTCCCGCAAGGGCGGGATCGGGATCGTTAGGCATCGTTTGCCGAGAGAAATTATGAAGATGGCACTGTTGCCAATTACAGCTTGTGTGCTGCTGCTGTTACCTGGCTGTATCAAGACCGTGGACGATGGCTCAATGACTGACGTTGCCCGCTCCAAACAGAACCTGAAGCAGATTGGTTTGGTATTTATAATGTGGGCAGACGGCCATAACGATCACTTTCCGTTTAACGTAAGCCAGGCGCTGGGTGGCACTCGTGAGCTATGCCACCGAGATAACGATGGGTTTGAAGAGAATCCTGTTCCTGTTTTTATGGTTATGACAAATGAATTGCCAAATACCAGGATTTTGGTTTGCCCAAACGACAAGACAAAGAAGGCAGCGGCGGACTTTGCGAGCCTTACGACAAATAACATCAGTTACAAATTGCGAACTGGAACGAATGTCAGCCCTGACCACCTAAAGGAGATTCTGGCTGTTGATTCCATTAACGGTTTGGCGCTTCACTGCGATGGCAGCGTGGTCACATACGATTTGCACAAGACGCAATGACACCAACACCGCGCTTGAACCGAGGAAACAGCGGACGGACGACGGATAAAGAATGAGCCATGAAATTTGAGATATTTGGCAGCATCAAACCCAATATGAAGATGAAACCTTTAGCCTTGTTTCCAGTTATCCTGTTCTTTCTTACGGGCTGTGCCAAGGAGTCAGTGTTTTACGAGCCTGAGTTCCAATCGAATGACCCGCGCACACGCGGCGCAATCGAGGACGTTCGTTATGGTTATCACGGTGACCAGCTCCTGTTCGTGGTTTTTCAGACGAGTCTTATGGGCGAATCGCATACCGAATTTAAGATCGCTCCTATCCCTGACCCGATGAAAACACCCGTGATCATATCGCATTATGACCATTGGATCGAATTGCCGAATGGGACCCGGAAGGACCTGCCCCGTTCGCGAATGATGTTTGAATACGACCTGGGCGGGGCCTTTACCAACCGACCGGTTGATGTGACTTTGGACGAGTTCCGGGAGTGGCAGGCATCACGTCCTGAGACTTACTCGATTGCGACGCTCGAAGAGTTTGTTGCCCACCAGCGAAAGCATCCCTAGATTTCGCCACGACCGGTCCGCCTTCACGTGGTTCCGGCGCGACCAGAAAGGAGAATTTTGACATGACCAGTAAAAGAGAGTTTCCGCTGGCGCAAGTCTATGGGCTGCTGGAACCGGGCCCGGTCGTGCTCGTCACGACGGCCCGCGCGGGACGGGCAAACGTCATGCCCATGTCCTGGCATACCATGATGGAGTTTGTGCCGCCGCTCGTGGGTTGCGTGATCAGCAACTTGAATTACACGTTTGAGACGTTGCGGAAGACCGGTGAATGCGTCATCAACGTGCCGACGGCGGAACTGGCGAAAAAGGTGGTGGCGTGCGGAAATGCCTCCGGCCAGTCGGTGGACAAAATCAAAACCTTTGGCCTCACGCCGGTGGCCGCGTCGGTCGTCAAGCCTCCGCTTATTGCCGAGTGTTATGCCAATCTGGAATGCAAGGTCATCGATCGAACGCTGGTGACCCAGTACAACTTTTTCATTCTGGAGGTGGTCAAGGCGTGGATTGCGCCAGGCCGGAAGCGGCCCCGGACAATTCATCATCAGGGCGAAGGCGTGTTTGTGATTCCGGGCCGGACGCTCAAGTTGCCTTCGCCAAAGACTTCCTTCCTTACCAGTTGATAAAACCCCGTTGGGGGTAGCGATTTTGTTTTGATTGTTACCCGGCGTAGCTCGTTCCTCGCAACACCGGGCTGAATGATGAAATCCCCTTAGGATTTACTAAATCCAAAATTCGCGTGTCCTAATTGCCCCTGTGTCTCAGTTTGTTTCCGTTAACTGATTCAGCCGGAAATACCCGCAGCCGCCTTGAACTTTTCCCAGTTGGCCGCGGCGTCCGAGTGGGCACGAATCCGGTCCAATCCGCCCCCTTCGACTGCGGGAATGATGACGCGAGCGCAGAACAGGTCCCAAACAACTTCGGGATAGATGTCACGGTCTTCGTCGTTCAAACGACAGCCCACCACGTGCACCGGGTTCCGGCCCTGCCGGGTTTCCAGAACGAAGGCAATGCACTGCGCGAGGCTCTTGACATTGTCAAGACTGCCGCTACCGGGACGTGGTTCCCGGCCGAGCATAAGGTCGGCGGCAATTTTCAGGATTTTTTCCTTCGAGGCATCCATGACTCGTCCAACGCCATGCTTGCGCAGCAAGCCACCGCTGTCGAGGTCTAAAGAACGTTCGTAGCGCAGTCGTCCCGACCGTGGGTTCCGACAGCGTCTCGCTGTCGGAAGGAACACCCGCGGGACGCCTGGGTGGATCCGCAGGCGCTGACGCCCGCGCCACAACGATGCGGTTAAATGGGCGGTTTCCTTTCTTTGTTACCTCCGTTTTCTTCTGTAAAAAATAAACAGAAGGCAGCAAAGGGAACGAAGGCGTTTCTGTTTCTTATCTGTGAAAACCGCGACCAGACGACATTCCGCCACCAGAGTTGGCCGTGCCTCCGCCGGAATACGTTCCGCCGCCGGAGTGTCCCCCGCCACTCCCGGAACGTGAAGGCGCGGATTGCCCGGCTGGCGCCGAATGCCAAGCCGGAGCGGATTGCCAGGCTGGAGTTGAAGTGAAACGCCTGGAATCGGAACCATCGCGATGGAAAGCCGGTGCGGGCGAGAAGCTCCTCACCTGGGAATTTCCGATTCCGCCCCAGTGTCGGTTCACCGAATTCCCGTTCGAATGATTCCACGAAACACCCGGCGTTGAAGGTCGAAAGTCGTTGGGGCGGCCTGGTTGAAATCGCGGCGGGTTGCCCATTTCATGTCCGCCCGTGAATCCCTGCGTTGCTGTGAAACCGCCTCGCCGGTCATCCATGGCAAAACCGCCGAAACGTCCGTCCCGGTGCGGCAGGTCGTTCACCGCCACTTGCCCAATCCGCGTATGGGTGGCCGCCTCGATTCGTGACGGATCAATGCCGCGATTGATGAAGCGATGGTGTGCGTCCAGGGCAAAGTCGTTATCCACTCGTGAATCACGGAAGAAGCGGTCCGCGTCGCGGCCATGCCGGAAGTGTTCAAAGGGATGGCGGTGGCAGAAATCGTCAAAATCACAAAACGTGAAGCAGCGCGGTCCCAGGCCGAAACCGAAATTAAAGCCAACGGCGAGACCATTGAAGGTCCAGCCGACGCCGGCGGTGAAACAGGCGCCCGGCGGCAGCGGCGCCCAGCCGCAGTAGCCCGGATAGTTCCGCCAGCAGACCCAAGCCGGTCCCCACGTGTTATCGGGACACCACAGCCAGCCGTAACCCGGAGACTGGCACCATCGGCCGTAATGGAACGGCGCCCAACCCCACGAGTAATACGAGTTCCAATACCAGCCCTGGTCCGTCCACAACCAGTACCCGTTGTTGGAGTACGGCTGCCAGGCGGGATCCACCACCACAACGGTCGGTTGCCAGCACCAGCCGTGGTTCGGCACGTTCACCCAGGTTCCATACGGAGCCAGCGAACTGTAATAATTTGTCGCGACGCCGTTCACCGGTGGTGTTTCGGCCGGAGAAAAGTTGTCCGTGTCCACGGCTTCGTTCGCGGTCGTCGCCTGGGCGTTGGCGGCCATGCCACCATGAGTCACCAAGGCATTAAGCACGGCGGACGAAATTCCCATATCGTGGAGATAAATGATCTGGCCCGCATCCAGGGTATAAGGATAGGCCGATTTCTGAAGATAAGCGGTAATCACGTCATCGCTCATGCCCGCTTCGGACATGTGAAGGACTTCGGCCGGCACCGCCGGCAGGTCGACCTGGGCCGGCGCAATGACTGTGGTCGGAGCGGTGGCATCTGTGCCTGCCGCTTGCATCCGGTCGGTATTACCCGCCAGTGCCACGAACAGTCCCAGGACTGCCAACGCGACGACGGCAATTTTGTTCCAGCCTGGTATTTTCATACTATCTTTGGTTTCGTCCGGTTACCGAAGCCTGTGGAGAACATAACATATAACCATGAACGTTGTTTGAACGCGGCATGACAGTTTTGTCATTTCACCCGCGTGATCCCTGTGTTCCTGGCGGTTAATCCGCCCTCAGCGATCACTTAGTAAGAGGTTTCTCCCCGGTCTTTGTTTCCTTCGGTAAAAGGTTTTTGTGTACAGGCCGCCCCGCTCGGTAAAATTTCGGGTGCAGCTTGACACCCCTAAAAAAATTCATTGGCCTGCGGTAAAATCGTAGCGTCGGCGTACTCGCCGGCGGGTAAAAGCGGCGTCCCGCGTATAGCGGCGTGGCCGCCACGCGGCTTTACGCCGCTGCGTGTTTTTGGTTCGTGCACCGGGACGGTGCTTGAACTCGCAGCCGAGACGGCTGCGCTACGGTACGGCGTCAAGATGCACCCCAAATCTTTGCTTCCTTCGTTTTTTCTGTGCAAGTTGAGCCAGATTGGCTAGTCATAAGCCTTCACCCGGCAGAAACAATGAAAACGCAACCACAGAATTGGGCCGTGTTGTTGGCGCTGTTGTTCGGACTGCAGGCCACGCCGGCGCAACCATTGCGCACCGTGCAGGTCAGCACCGCTAATGGCGTGCTGGAAGGTGTCATCAGTGCCGACGGGATGGTGCGCACGTTCAAGGGCATTCCCTACGCCGCACCGCCGGTCGGTCCGCTGCGCTGGAAACCGCCGCAGCCGGCGCCATCCTGGACCGGTGTGCGGAAAGCCATTGATTATGGACCGCGCCCCATGCAGGGTCGCATTTTCAGCGACATGGTTTTCCGCGACAACGGGCCCAGCGAGGATTGTCTGTATCTCAACATCTGGATGCCGGAACACCGTTCGCCAGGCAAATTGCCGGTGATGGTCTGGATTTACGGCGGCGGCTTCGCCGCGGGCGCCACTTCCGAAGCGCGTCAAGACGGCGGGAACCTGTCGAAAAAGGGCGTGATGGTGGTCAGCTTCGGGTACCGCCTGGGCGTGTTCGGATTCTTCGCGCATCCGGAACTGACCCGGGAATCCGGACACAAGGCCTCGGGCAACTACGGATTGCTGGACCAGGTTGCCGCGCTGCAATGGGTCAAGGCGAACATCGCTGCGTTTGGCGGCGATCCCGACAACGTCACCATCTTTGGCGAATCAGCCGGCTCATTCTCGGTCAGCGCACTCATGGCGTCGCCCTTGTCGCAAGGCCTGTTTCAGCGGGCCATCGGCGAAAGCGGTGCGTTCTTCGGCAACACCCTGCCGGTCCGGTCGCGGGCCAAGGCGGAAGCGGCCGGCGAGCTCTTCGCGGAGTCGTCGTTTGACGCACATTCGCTCACAGATTTGCGGGCGTTACCTGCCAAATATCTGCTCCGGGCAGCCTTGAAACGGTCGTGGGAACATTTCAGACCGGATATTGACGGATATTTTCTGCCAACCAACTGTCTGGCGATCTATACTGCCGGTCAGCAAAGCCATGTCCCGTTGTTGGCGGGATGGAACCGGGACGAAGGAGGTTACGGGTCTTACTTTACCAACGACGCACCGACTCTCAAAAACTATGTCACGCGCGCCAGGGCGTTTTTCGGCACCAACGCCGAAGCGTTTCTGAACGTTTATTCGGCGGCGACGGATGCCCAGGCGAAGCGGGCGGCGCAGGATTTTGCCGGGGACCGGTTTATTGCCTATTCCACCTGGAAATGGCTGGAGATGCAGTTGCAGACCGGTGATGCCCCGGTCTTCCGGTACAAATTTGAACAGACGCTGCCGTTGCCTGCGAATGCCAGGCCGGGTACGGAACCGGTCGCGCCGCACGCTTCCGACATCGAATACGTCTTTCAGATGTTACCCTCGAGACATCTGCCCTGGCGACCGGAGGACCGGAAGGTATCGGCAATGATGGCGGATTACTGGACCAATTTTGCGAAGACGGGCAATCCGAACGGTCCGGGTCTGCCGGTCTGGCCGCAATACCGCAGCGGCGACGGTTATCAGGTGATGCATTTGAGCGCCGACCCCGGGGCCGCGCCCGACGCGGACCGGGCCCGATACGAATTTCTCGACCATCTGAGTTCGCCGTGGTAAAGGCGCGCAAAGATCACAGGCCGTAACCCCATTGCGGAGAACGCAGAGAAGACAAATTACCGAAGTTGATTCGGACAGGATTCTTCAGTCCGGTTGGTTGATAAATCATCTTAAGCCATTTGAAACTTAATTAAGGTGTGCTAACTTATTAGCGCTGAGTAAAACATAGAGTTATAAGTCCGGCGGACGTGGTTTTTGACAGTATGTTCCCCACGCCCGCCGTTTTTCATACCGGATTGTACCTGTCCGAGCACATTGCGTCCTTGGCGGTCAGATGAGTCGTGACTGGACGGTATTACTTGAGGGCGATCACCATGGAGTCCGGCCCGCAGAACGGTTCGACACGGGTTTCCTTGAAGCCGGCGTCGTGCATCCAGCCGCGGCAATCCGCGCCGGTGTAATCAAAACCGCCCTTGGTCTCAATCAGCATATTATTACCCAATAAAGCTCTTGAAGCTTTGCCAGGGAAATTGCTGCGCCAGCGCCCGGGCCGCGCCCAGGCTGATGCCCGTCATGGCGGACAGAAATTGTTTGAGGCGGGCCGGGTCCGAATACAGTTCGGCAAAGGTGTCCTTGGCCTGTTTGCTTTCGGCGAGTTTTACACGATTCAAATGGGCACGTTAGGTCCCATTCCGGCAACGCTTTATTCTTGACTTTTTAGGCCCGCCTGAGACCATAAAAGAAACGGTGTGTACGAGAATTAACGCTTTCTCTAGATACCCTGCCTGTTCAGCAAATCGGGGCTTCTTCAAGAAACAACTATATCCAACTCTCGCTCGTTCGATTCGTCCGTTTCTGTGTCTCCTCATGGCTGCCGCCCTGCCGTCGGTGCTGCGTGCGGACATCTTCACCTTCGGCGGGCCTGATTTCATTTGGTATCATGATTCGGGTTCGGGTCTAGCCAGTCCCAATCACATCTGGGTGGCTGGGGATTATTGGGAAGAAAGTTTTACCACGAGTCCTTCGGAGGCCGGCGAGTTCGACTTCCACCTCGATTACAACGACAACAGCTTGGGCCAGGCGCTCAACATGGAGGTGTTGGTCAACGACCTGTTCGTCGGGGATTTCTCCATTTCTCCGGGGCAGTCGTCGTCCGACTTGAGTTTCGTTACGACTTTCACTGGCCCAACCTATGACATCCGCCTTGAAGCGCTCAATACCATTCCCGCTGGGCAGAATGCTCTATCGCTTGACACGTCGGGGCTCTCGACCACCTCCATTACTTTGGTTCCCGAACCCGGCTGGATGGCTCTTCTGAGCGCGGGACTCGCGGCCTTGGCCGTAACCATCCGGAGCAAACTCAGAGAATGAACCTTAACGGGAAGTCATATGAGATCCACTCGCCCAAAGCCTCGCGCTTGTGCCCTAGCAGCGTTGAGCATCTCAGCGGCCATCCGTTTTAAATGTAGCCTCGGTTTGGTTTGTCTTCTGGCGCAGACCGCGAGTGCGGCGACGTTCTACGTGGACGTCAACAGCTTCATGCCCATGCCCCCTTATTCCGATTGGCTCACCGCCGCCAACAACATTCAGGATGCCATTGACGCCGCCAGCCCTGGAGACCTAATCCTTGTGAACGACGGCATTTACAGCAGCGGAGGCGCGACAGTGAACAACTCGGCCCAGACCAATCGCGTGGCCGTGAACAAAGCGGTGACGATTCAGAGTGTCAACGGCCCGAACGTGACAGTGATTGAGGGTGGTGGTGTTTGGGATTTGAATGCTGGAGTGCGTTGCGTTTATCTGGCTTCCGGGGCCACACTCAACGGCTTTACACTGACCCTAGGGCGCAACTCGTCCATTGGGTACGAGGAGTACACCACTTCTGGCGGGGTGTATTGTGAATCAATCACCTCCACGGTGTCTAACTGCGTGATAACCGACAACGAAGACGACTCCGGCTACTTAACCGACGGCAGTGCGGCGGCGGAGCCTATGGTGGCACGCTCGAACAACTGCACGCTCACGAATAACATATCTGTTTATGTAGGCGGCGGGGCTGCCGATTGCACACTGAACAACTGCGTGCTTACGGGTAACTGGGTCGCCTCCGCGGGCGGTGGCGCTGGTGCCGGGGCCGCCCATTGTACGCTAAACAACTGCACGCTCATGGGTAACAATGCTGGTCGTAATTTTGCTGGCGGGGCTTACGATTGCACGCTCAACAACTGCACACTCACCGATAACTATGGCGGCGACGCTGCCGGCGGGGCTGCCAATTCCACGCTGAACAACTGCACGCTCATGGGCAATGCAGCTACTTTTTATGGCGGCGGGGCTGCCGATTCCACGCTGAACAACTGCACGCTCACGGGCAACCAAGCTGCTGTCGGTGGCGCAGTGGCCTTTTATAGCACACTAAAAAACTGCACGTTGACTGACAATACGGCCACTGTTTTGGCGGTGGTGGTCAAGGCGGCGGGGCTATTCTGATTGCACGCTTTACAATTGCACATTGACTGGCAACTCAGCCATGGGTGGCAGCTATTCGAGGAACCGGCCAATGGCGGCGGGGCTTCCGGCTGCACACTTTACAACTGCACGTTGACTGGCAACTCAGCTGAAGATGGCATCTACTACGACCCGACTAGAAGTGAATACTACACCGACCCAGGCAACGGAGGCGGGGCCTTACGGCTGCACGCTAAACAACTGCATCGCTGTATTACAACAGCGCCTCAGTCGGTACGAACTATGATTCGTCGAGCACGCTTAACTACTGTTGCACGACGCGCTGACCCCGGCGGCATAGGCAATATCACCAACGAACCACTCTTCGTGGATAACAATTGGAGCAACCTGCGTCTGCAAGCCAACTCGCCCTGCATCAATTCGGGCGACAACGCCTATGTCGTCTGCCAGCACCGACTTGGACGGCAACTTGCGCATCGTCGGCGGCACGGTGGACATCGGCGCTTATGAGTATCAAACGCCGACTTCCGTCCTTTCCTACGCTTGGGCGCAGCAATACGGTCTGCCCACTGACGGCTCAGTGGATCACGCAGACTCTGACGGCACAGGTATGAACAACTGGCAGAAATCGATCGCCGGGTTGAATCCCACCAACGCCGCTCTGTTCTAGCCATGCTGCCTCCCGCACCCACTAACAATCCGTCGGGGTTGGTGGTGACGTGGGAGAGTGTCAACACGCGAGCGTATTTTCTGCAATGCAGCACCAATCTGGCGGCGCAACCCGCATTCTCCACCATTCAGAGCAACATTGTCGGCCAAGTCGGCACGACGAGCTTCACGGACACCAACGCGGTCGGTACTGGGCCCGTATTTCTATCGAGTCGGCGTCCAGTGACGTGTGTTTGCGGTTTGCAGCGCGTCTCCTTGTCGCCGGTCGCCGGGGCGAATTGGCCGCACGCGCAAATCCTTTGGCTCAGGGATTCGTAACCCGCAAACGAATGAACCGGGCGGTCGCCGCCGGTACGGGCGTGGTATCTTGCACGACCAGTTGCGTGGCCGTGTTCGCGAGCGTTATCGTGTTCGGCGGACCGGAAACCCATCCGCTCAACAGATTGCTGGAAACCTCGACAATGTAAGTAACATCAGGCGGTTCCGCCGCGCGATTGACGGTCAGGGTCAGATAATTTGTGCCGCCGGATGGTTGAATGCCACCGGACGGCAATTGGGCAGCCGTGGCCGGGTTGGTTGGATTCAAGCCGAGCGCGTATTTAATCAGGTTGGGCACACCATCACCCGCCGGGCTGGCACCGTTGGCGCCCGCCCCTACGTTTGACGGATTACCAAAGTAACTATTCCGCCAGATTTGGAGCGGCGTTAACGTGGATTGGTCGAGCAGGCCGAGCACGCCAACGCCGGTAGTGGTTCCAACATACACCCGGGCACTGGCAATCATCGGAGTAATGAATTTGTTGCCGGCGCCAAAACTGTCACGGCTACCGGCCTGGGTGCTGTTATAGTACTCCCGGGCGAGGTTGGTCGCAGCGTAGGCGTGCAAGATGGCCGGGGAAGTGTTTTCCGTGGCCCAGACGATGCCATTGGAACTGCCATTGGCGGAAATACTCGGGGTCGTGCCGGGGTAGGCGAACGAGACGGCGGTATGCGAGGAGCTATTGGTAAGCCGGGCGTTCACAAACGGGAACGCTTGCAGATTGTTTCCGACGGAACCGTAATAAAGCACACCGTTGAAGTACGCAGGCATGGCCCACACTCCACCGGACAGCACGCCGTCGAGTTCCTGATAAATGGCGCTGTCATTGGCCGGATTGAACTTGCCCATGTTCGAACGATCCACCAGATAAAGATTGCTGTCCTTCCCGGCCCCGACGGCAAGTTGGCGCGTGTTACCCTGCCCGTCAACCATGTCTGGCAACACGAGCGCGCCACCCGAACCGAGGTCCGCGTCGGCATCGCTCTCGCTCACGGTGTTGAACATGGTGAAATAATCCGCCACGGCGAGCTGGTTGCTGACGGTTGAGAGTTTCATGAAGGCGTTGCCAAAATCGCCCTGATTGGGGAACCCGTTCGTGGTCAGCGTCGTCTCAAACGTGCCGTTGCCAGCCAGAAAATAGATGTTACTGGTGGCATCCGCCGCGAGACCGGCGCCGCTCATCCAGATGGCAGCTTCGTTTCCATTCGGTGTGATATTCAACACGCTGGTTTGGGCCAGCGTGTTTTCATCGTAGCCCATGATCCAGCCGGTATAGGGTCTGATATCACAATGCGACGCCCAAGCGGTGTAAATCACACCGTTCAACAGCAGCAGCCCGCACCGTTCCTTGTATTGGGCCGGATCAAACACGACGTTGGTGCCGACAGGGTTGTCACCCGTGCCGGGATATGTGGCGGCAACGGTCACGGCGGGCAGGCGGTTGGTGCCGGTGGCCAGATCCAGCGCGTGCAGGCGCTGAAAATAGATGGTCGTGCTGTTGGTCACCAGCTTGCTCATGGCGACGACGAACATCGTGCCGTTGGGGCCGAGCTGCCGGTCAATGACCGGCGTGGCCGTAACACCAATCTCGGGAGTCACCTGGCCGCAACCACGGTCATCGGACGGGACTTCGTTGGTGCCGAGCATCGAAACGTGCCAGAACAAGTTAGTACTGTCGGCGTCGTAGGCATAAATGCTGTCGTGTTCGGTGGCAACGAACACCACGTTGCGCAGGCCTTTCTGCGGAAGGGCAACACCCGCGGCATAAAGCGGCTCGGCATCCACCCGACCATCCGCAGGCAGCACCCACAATTTGCCGAAGTGGCTGGAGTTGACGTTGGTGGGAGTAAGGATTTCCTCGTTCAAATTCTGTCCGGTCCGGCCATTGTCATTATGATAAGTCAGGACATCGGCAGCCTGGGCCGACGCGGTCGGCGCGGCGGGAAAGAGAAAAAAACACAACGACGCGAAAGTGCCACAGAATGCAGTCACCCGATACAAGCGATTCAAGTTGATCGACCTCATCACGGGCAGAATCTCGTTCAACTCCGGCGAAGTGCAAGCAACAAAAAAGGAGACAAAGCGTACTCCCAAAGTTCCGGCAGCAGGGTCAAATCACCGCCAATGTCCCGGTCTCCTGCCCCAGCCATGCGGCCCTCTCCCCCAATAGCCGCCAACCCATACCGCATGAGGATAGGGTGGATAACCCCAATAACCTGCCCGCCAGACCCATCGGCCGCTCCAAACCCAATCGCCTCCAATCCAAACATAACCCGGTCCGGGCGCCAGCGTTACGGTTTCCACCAGTGGCGGCGGCGGCGGTTCTTCAACAACCGTCGTGGTCTGATCTGCCGAAGAGTCTCCAACCAGACTCGGTGTGTTAATCATGAAGTTTATGACATTCTCGCTCACGCCGGAATTATGCAGGTCAATAATGTCGGCAGTGCTGAGATGATAGACGGTGTGGGAATTACGAATCTGATTGATAATGACATCGTCGCTCACCCTGGCGGCGGCCAGTGCCTTGACATCCGCGATGCTCAGCGGCTGTCCCTGCTCCACCCGCACATAGGTTTGGGGCGCCTGGGCGCGGAGTTCCGCCGCCTGCTCCTGATCCACCGAATTGCCGATGACACTGCCCGTGATCGCGCCAGCCGCCGCGCCAAACAGCGCGCCGGCGCCACCGTTCCGCGGACCGCCGATGGCCGCGCCGGCAATGGCGCCCATCGCGCCGCCAATCAAGGCGCCGGACGCGGTGTTGTTGGGTTCGCCATTGGGATACTGACAGCCGGTCAACACCATTGCCGAGACCGCCGCACCCAAAGTCAAAACTTTCAATTTGGTTTTCATATTCAGCTGATTTAACCGTCCGGTTACTTGGACAAATTATCCTGCTGGAAATTCAAGAAATATCAATCAGAAACGGAAGCACTTACGCCCGTGGATGCGCCGCGTCATAGGCCTTTTTCAAGCGTTCGGTGGTGACATGCGTGTAAACCTGCGTGGTAACCAGGTGGGCGTGGCCGAGCAACTCCTGCACGCTCCGCAGATCCGCGCCCGCATCCAGCAGGTGCGTGGCGTAACTGTGCCGCAACTTGTGCGGCGTCAGGCCCGGATCGAGTCCGGCGATCACCAAGTACTTCTTCAGGCGGCGGGACAATTGCAGCGGCTGGAGCGGCGCGGCCTTTTTGGTCTCGGCGAGAAAAACCGACGCTGGACCGGAGGGCGGTTGTTTCAACCCGGCCCAATAATTTTGAATCGCCTTCCATGCCGGTTCGCCAATCGGCACCAGCCGTTCCTTTTTGCCCTTGCCGCGCACGCGGACGAGCTGTTCGCTCCAGTCAATGTCTTCGGCGCGCAGGCCGCAGAGTTCGCTGATGCGCAGGCCGCAGGAATAAATGGTTTCCAGCACCGCCACGTCCCGCAGGCAGGCGGTGATGGAAATGGGGCGGCCCGGTCCCTCCTTCTGTTTCCGGCTCTCCAACAACTTCAGCGGCGCCTCCAGCAGATCTTTCATTTGCTGCACCGTCAGAAATTTCGGCAGGCGCTTTTCCAGTTTCGGCAACGAAAGATTTTTGATCGGCGAGCATTTCCACGACGCCGTGCCGCATGAGAAATTTGTAAAACGTCCGCAGCGCGGAGAAACGGAGCTGCGATGGCCGCGCGGCTCAAGATTGTGCCGTCCCAGGAACCGCAGATAATTGCGGAAATCATCGCGCTGTAGTTTTTCCCACGCCGGCGGCTGCTTCCGCTCCTCGCGGTGCCAGCGCAGAAATTCCTCGAGCGCCTGGCGATAATTCCGCTGCGTGTAAACCGACGCGCCCCGGTCCGTGGCCAGGTGCGCGAGGAATTTGTGAATCCACTTGTCGTGGATTTCAGCATGGGAACGGCCGGATTCCGGTTTCACTGGAACCCCAGTTTACGCGGATTACGCAGAGCATCTCAATCCGCGTCATCGGCGAAATCCGCGGTTATTTTCTTCCTCTTCACGCGGCGGAAATTCAAACGTCACCTTGCCCTTGTCGTCCATCACCAGATACGCCGGGAACGGTTTGCCGGCTTTGGAAATGAATTTGTCCAGCAAATCGGTTTTGCGCGTCGTCAGCAGCTTCTGCGCCTGCGCCGGTTCGATCGGCTGCTGCAAAATCTCTTTGCTGATCTTGAATTTGCACGGCTTCTTGTCCGCCTGCGATTTTTCGCAAAGATAACCCGCTTCCGTGTCGAACACCTTGCCGCCGCACTCGGGGACATTTGCCCATGTCGGTCTTGCCGGTGAAATCAATCTTCGGCGCCGGTTCTTTCGGCTTTCTTTCGGCGCCGGCCTTGCCCTTGGGTTCGCGCGGCAGAAATTCAAACCCGACCTTGCCGTCTTTCCCGGCCACCAGAAACGCTTTGAACTTGCGGCCGGTTTTCTTCGAAATGAATTTCCTCAGCAAATCGGTTTTGCCCGTTTCCAGCAGCTTTTTCATCTGCTCCGGCGCGATTTCCTGCTGCAGAATGATTTTGCCGGAGCGGAAATCGCACGTCTTGTCCGCGCCCGTCGCCTTTTCGCACACGTAATTCATCCCGGCATCGAAAACCCGCGCGCCGCACTTCGGACATTTGCCGAGCGGCTCCTTGCCGGTGAAATCCACCGGCGCGGCGGCTTCGCCGTTCCCATTTTTCTGGTCATTGCCAAAATCAAATTCCACTTTGAACTCGGCGTTCAATTTCAACACGGCCGCAAACGGAAAGCCCAACTTGCTGCGAAACCCCTGCAACGGGCCGATCTGTTTTTCGGTGATCAGCTTCTCCGACTTCCTCGATTTCGAACATGCGGCCGGCCAGGGTTTTCCAGACGAGAAATCGCATTTCACGCACTGGAACTGCTTGTATTTCTCGTGGACCTCGCCGCCGCATTTCGGGCACGGAGTTTTCAGCACGCCGAAATCGCCGGGGATGGTGTCGTGCTCGAATTTCTTGGCGCGCTCCACGATGTGCCGCGTCATGTCGGCGATTTCCGACATGAATTCGTCGCGGCTTTTCTGCCGGCGCTGAATCTGGTGCAGCTTGAATTCCCAATCGCCGGTCAGTTCCGGCTTGGTCAATTCCGGCAATGCCCAGACCGTTGAGCAGTTCCATCAGCGAAAACGCCTTGGCGGTCGCCTGCAATTCGCGCCCGTTGCGGTGCAGATATTGCTCGTAAATCAATCCTTCGATGATGGCCGCGCGCGTGGCCGGCGTGCCGAGGCCTTTTTCGCGCATGGCCTCGCGCAATTCATCGTCCTCGACCAGTTTGCCCGCGCCTTCCATCGCCGAGAGCAGCGTCGCTTCCGTGTAACGCGGCGGGCGGTTTGGTGACGTTTGGTTTCACCTCGATGGCGCTGGTCTTGACGTTTTCGTTCGGCTTTACCGGCGCCAGATTCGCCGCGTCTTCGTCCTGCGCTTCCTTGCCATAAACCGTCAGCCAGCCGGGCGTCACCAGAACTTTGCCGGTGCTCTTGAACGGCTCGCCTTCGACGCGCGTGATGCGCGTCGTTTCCAGAAATTCGGCCGCGGGATAAAAAATCGCGAGAAACCGCTTCGTCACCAGGTCGTAAAGTTTCTGCTCCGGCTCGCGTCAGGCCTTTCGGCGTTTGCGTCGTGGGAATGATGGCGAAGTGATCGGAAATTTTCGCGTTGTTGAAGATGCGTTTGTTCGGACGCACCCAGTCATTCTCAAGAATGTTCGGGCGAAGGTCGCGTAACGGGTCAGGAAGGCGGTCCCGACGCCGGGCGCACGGCCCGATAACATCTCCAAAGTCTTCTTCACCGTGCCGACGTAATCCTCCGGCAACGCGCGGGAATCGGTTCGGGGATACGTCAGCACCTTGTGTCGTTCGTAAAGCGCCTGCGCGAGGCCCAGCGTGTTCTTGGCGCTGAACCCGAACCGCGAGTTCGCGTCGCGCTGCAGACTGGTCAAATCGTACAGCAGCGGCGACAGCGACGTGCTGGGCTTGCTCTCCTCGGTGACGATGCCCGGCTTGCCGAGGCACTTGTCGCGAATGGCTTCGGCCTTGTCCTTGTCCCAAAACCGTTCCGGCTTGAGCTGGTCGTCACCGTCCTTGTCGGGTCGGGCGAATTTTTCATCGAACCAGCGCCCGGTGTATTGCCCCGCCGCGGCGTCGAACGTGCCGATCGACTTCCCAGAAATCGCGCGGCACGAACTTGCGGATCTTCTGCTCGCGCTCGACCAGGATGGCCAGCGTCGGGCGTCTGCACGCGGCCGACCGTCGTCTTGAAAAAGCCGCCCGGACTTGGAATTGAACGCCGTCATCGCCCGCGTGCCGTTGATGCCCACCAGCCAGTCGGCCTCCGACCGGCTGATAGGCGGCGTCCGCCAGCGGCAGCATGTCCTTGTCCTCGCGCAACCGTTCAAAGCCCTCGCGGATGGCCGCCGGCGTCATGGATTGCAGCCAGAGCCGTTTGATGGGCTGTTTCGCCTTGGTGAACTTGACGATGTTGCGGAAAATCAATTCGCCCTCGCGCCCGGCGTCGCAGGCATTGATCAGCGCGTCCACGTCTTTGCGCTTGATGAGCTTTGTCAGGACCTTCAGCCGGTTTTCGATTTTCTCAATCGGCTGCAGATCGAAATGCGGCGGGATGACCGGCAGGCATTTGAACGTCCATTTGCCGCGCGCCGCCTCGACCCCTTCGGGCGGCACGATGGTCGAGCAAATGGCCGACGGCCGACGAAAGCACGTAATCGTCGCTTTCGTAATAGTCGTCGTGCTTCTTGAAACCGCCGAGCGCCTTGGCGATGTCGCCGGCGACCGACGGTTTCTCCGCAATGATAAGCGTCTTACCCATTCGTTGTTGCGCGGGAAACTCGCGGAGAAAATTTTGTTTGTCAAATTCAACCCGTTGTCACCCGGCGCTGATTTGAACAGAAAACCAAGGCGGGTAAAAGCCGGAATGACATAATTAACTTCCCGCATTTTGTCTTCCCCTCGCGGCGGTTTCCCGGATGCATCACTATATTTGACAGGAACAATTAGTTTAGCCGACAATACGCAAAACCGAAACGCGCATGACGACGCCGAACAAAGCTATTTCGACCGATTCTTTGCTTCAGGAAAACCGCACCTTCCCGCCACCGCCGGAAATCCTGCGGCGCGCGCACCTCAACGCCGCACAGTACCATGCCCTGTACGAACGCTCTCTCCGTGAGCCGGAGGCTTTCTGGCTGGAACAGGCGGACACGCTGGACTGGTTCAAGCAACCCACCGTCGCGCGAAAATTCACCTGGGACACCGACGCGCGAATCATCCGGCACACCTGGTTCGAGGATGGCCGGCTCAATGTGACCGTCAATTGTCTCGACCGTCATCTGAAAACCAAAACGCGCGATAAAATCGCCATCCTCTGGCAGGGCGAACCGGAGGAGGAGGTCAAAAAAATCACCTACGCGGAACTGCACGCGGAGGTCTGCAAATTCGCCAACGCGCTGAAATCGCTGGGTATCCGGAAAGGTGACCGGGTGGCGATTTACCTGCCGATGGTTCCCGAAGCTGCCGTCGCCTTGCTTGCCTGCGCCCGCATTGGTGCGATTCATTCGGTCGTCTTTGGCGGGTTCAGCGCCGATTCACTCGCCAACCGCATTAACGATTCAACGTGCAAAGCACTCATCACCGCGAATGTATCATTGCGCGGTGGCAAAAGCATTCCCCTCAAGGCCATCGCCGACGACGCCTTGAAGAAAACCTCCAGCATCGAAAAAGTTGTCATCGTCAAACGCAACGACGAGCCGTGCCATTTCGATTCCAGCCGCGACGTCTGGTATCACGAGTTGATGACTGAAGGTGGGGCGGGCAGTCCTCTGCCCGCCGCCGACGGCGCGCACGGAGTGACGCGCCCTACCGCAGCAGATTGCCCGCCCGAACCGATGGACGCCGAGGATTTTCTGTTCATTCTTTACACGTCCGGTTCCACCGGCAAACCGAAGGGCGTGGTGCACAGCACCGCCGGTTATCTCTTGTGGATCGCGCTGACGCACAAATACGTCTTCGATATCCACGAGGACGACATTTATTTCTGCACAGCGGACATCGGCTGGGTGACCGGCCACAGTTATGTCGTTTATGGGCCGCTCTGCAACGGGGCAACGACCTTGATGTTTGAGGGTGTGCCGACGTGGCCGGACGCCGGGCGTTTTTGGAAAATTGTGGAGAAGTTCAAAGTCACGGCGTTTTACACCGCGCCGACGGCCATCCGCGCGCTCATCCGGCTTGGCGACGAATGGCCGAACAAATACAACTTGAGTTCCTTGCGGGTGCTTGGTTCCGTCGGTGAACCTATCAATCCGGAGGCCTGGATGTGGTATCACAAGCACATCGGCAAAGGCCGCCGTCCCATCATGGACACGTGGTGGCAGACCGAGACCGGTGGGTTCATGATTACTCCCCTGCCCGGCGTTCACACGCTCAAGCCCGGCAGCGCCAGCCGTCCCTTCCCCGGTGTTGAACCAGTGGTCCTGCGCGATGACGGCACAGAATGCGCGCCGAACGAAGGCGGCAAGTTGTGCATCAAGAAACCGTGGCCGGGCATGATGCGCACCACCTGGGGCGACCACGACCGTTTCATCAACACCTATTTCACCACGTACAAAAACATGTACTTCACCGGTGACGGCTGCCGGATAGACACCGACGGCGATTACTGGTTGATGGGCCGCGTGGACGACGTGGTGAATGTCTCCGGGCATCGCATCGGGACAGCGGAAGTCGAGAGTGCGTTGGTGAGCCACGCCAAGGTGGCTGAAGCCGCTGTCGCGCCCATGCCGCACGACATCAAAGGCCAGGCGCTCTACGCCTTCGTGACGCTCAAGGATGGCATTGCTGACAGTGAGGAATTGAAAAAGGAACTCGCCCAGCATGTCCGCAAGGAAATCGGGGCGATTGCCGTGCCGGACAAAATCCAATTCGCGCCCGGCCTGCCGAAGACGCGCTCCGGCAAAATCATGCGGCGCATCCTGCGCAAAATTGCCGAGGACCAGACCGACCAGATCGGCGACATCACCACGCTGGCCGACTCAGCGGTGGTGGAAGCACTGGTCAAAGGGAAGCAGTAAACCGGCTTCGGAGCGGATGCGAACCGCGACTTGCGAATACTCCCAAAGGTATTACAATTAACGCCGATGAAACTGGGTCTGGCAGTCTTGGTTTATGTGCTGATTGGCGTCGTGCTGGGCGCGGGTATTTTGCTGACGGTCGCCGGCAAACCGTGGTTCCTGATTGCCGCCATCGTTGCCTACGTCGTCGCCTTCGGCAAAATCGGCTGCATGACGCACTGAATTCCCGGAGGGACGAGTTATACGAGTCCCTGACTCATTCGCAAACAAAGTTGGGGACTCGTGTAACTCGCCCCTCCGAAAAGGTGGTTATTTTTGCGGAACGGGGAAGTTCTGTTTAAGGGAGTTCTCGATCTGCGGCCAGCTTTGGGCCGTGGTGGCTTTTGTACCGGCAGCAAGTCCAGTCATATAAGCGGTCGAAACCGAGGTGCCTTGAACCAGCCACGGTTGATTGCCGAAATAAACGACGCTGTTCCCGGGCGCGCCGAAATCTATAAAGTTCCCGAAATTTGCATACGACGCAATCAATCCCCGGTCCACCGCCGTCACCGCCATCACACCGGGGTCGGCGGCTGGATAAGTGGGAGCGGAAACAGGTTGGTTGCCGGCCGCGGCGAAAATCTGAATACCGTCGTTGACCGCCTGCTGAACCATGGCGTCCAGTACCGAGCTGTCGCCGGAACTGCCGAGGCTTAAATTCAGAACAGTCGCGCCACCATTGACCGCTGCCTGAATGCCCAGGGCGACATTCCAGCTCGTGGTGCTCGCGCTGGAACCGTAAACGTCCACCGGCAGAATTTGCGCGGACGTGGCGCCCTGCCCCGCAATGCCCATGGCCCGCAAGATGGTTTGCGCCATGGCGGTGCCGTGCTCGATATCGCTGCTGCTTGCCGAAGCATCACCGGCCACGGAAAGCTGTTTGAGCAGGAATTTCTCCAGTGAGCTGTCGAGCGGCTGCACCGTCGTGTCAATCAAACCGACAATGACCTTGCCGGAACTGCCCGGCGGGTTGAGTTGCAGGTTCACTGGTGGCATGGACGCGGAGGCGAGCGCCTGCGCGTCCGGCGGCGGATCAAAATAGTAATTGTAATCCACGTCGGACGCGTCGCTGTTGTTTTGGAGTTGATTCAACGCGGCGTCAGCGGAAGCAGCATCGGCGAACTGCAGCCGGTAAATGCCGAGCTTGTCCAGGCGGCCAACGACTTTTGCACCATACATCCTGGCGAGGTCGTCAGGATTCACGCCTGACTTGAGTTTCACGAGCAGTTCATTCGGCACGTGTTTGGCCCTGGCGGTCCGGGGCACGCGCACCAACTGCGTGGCGTTCTCCATTTTGGTCGCAAAAACATAAAGATGCGGCGCGGCATTGGTCTGGGGGACCAGGGCGAAATTGAGATCGCCGAACAACCTTCGCAACGCCTCCCCGGTCGGAAGATTCTTGAATTTGGTGGAGGCGCTATGCGTCGCGCCCGGTTCGACATAGACCCGCCAGCCGGTCTGAGTGGTGATTTCCTCCAACAGATTCGACAGGCTCAACGAATGCACGTCCGCGTCCACACGGTCGGCGGCCTGGCGCCAGACAATCGAGTTTGTCTCCACCGCGAATGCACTGAAACAGAACGCGGCGGACAACAGACAAATTCCCAAACGGCGCATAACTTAAAAGACGGTTTGAAATCAGGCTCGGTTAACAGCCCGATAAAAATTCATTTTCAGCAGGAGCCGAGGTAACGAGGCTCAAATCTCATTGAAAATCATCATCAGCCAGAGCCTTCTTACAATCATAAATCATAAATCGTAAATCATCAATGGCTTGTCACGGCTTTCACCCACGCTTGATGATCCAGATACCATTGGACGGTTTCCCGAATACCCTGTTCAAACTTATGCGCGGGCGTCCAGCCCAGTTCGCGCTGAATCTTCGATGCGTCAATGGCGTAACGGCGGTCGTGGCCAAGCCGGTCCTTGACGAAGGAAATGAGATTGCGCGAATTGCCGCCGAGTTTGGGCGCCAGTTCGTCAATGATGTCGCAGATCAATTCCACAATGCGGAGGTTGGCCCACTCATTGTGGCCGCCGATGTTGTAGGTTTCGCCGGTTTTCCCGCGCGTGAGCGCCAGCCAGAGCGCTTCGGCATGATCGCGCACGTAGAGCCAGTCGCGCACATTCATGCCATCGCCGTAAACGGGAACCGGTTTGCGGGCCAGGACACTCTGAATGACGACCGGAATCAACTTTTCAGGAAATTGATACGGGCCGTAATTGTTCGAACAGTTCGTGATGACCGTCGGCAAACCGTAGGTATGATGATAGGCACGCACGAGCATGTCGCTGGCAGCCTTGCTGGCGGAATAAGGCGAATTCGGCGCGTATGTCGTCGTTTCCTGGAAAAAACCCGTCGGGCCGAGCGAACCATAGACTTCATCCGTGGAAACGTGATGAAATCGAGTTTCCGACTTTGAACTTTGAACCTTGGACTTTCGATTCAACCAAGAGTCACGGCAGGCTTCGAGCAGGTTGAACGTGCCGACGACGTTGGTGTGGATGAAATCGCCCGGGCCGGTGATGGAACGGTCCACGTGCGATTCCGCCGCGAGGTGCATGACGTGGGTGATGCCATGCTGCTTGACGACGCGCAACACGGCGGCCTTGTCGCGCAAATCCACCCGCTCCAAAACATATTTGAGATGCCGGGAAACCTTCTCCAGATTTTCCAGATGGCCGGCGTAGGTCAGGCAATCCAGATTCACCAGCCGCGCGACCTCCGGCCGGTCAATGACGTGATGGATCACGTTTGACCCGATGAATCCCGCTCCGCCGGTGACGAGTAAATTCATTTTTGATTTATGATAGATTGATGATTGACTCAGCGATTCGACACAAAAATACGGCCTCAGCCGTCAAATCGTAAATCGTAGATCGTAGATCGTAAATTCTCATTCCGGTTTCCAGTTCCGGAGCGAATCTTCAATGGCTTCCGCCACCGGGCGGATTTTTACGCCGGTGGCCAGCAACTTCGACACGTCGAGCACACAATTCGAACGCAGCGTTTTGGCCGCCCGCCGGTAAAATTCCGTGTCGTTCTGCCAAAACTCAAATCGTTTGGCCGGTTTCAAAATCTTTTCCACCAGGCCCACCACCTGCCGCGTCGTCACAAAGCCCGGATTGGTCACGTTATAAGTGCCGAATGCTGCTCGGCGTTCCCACAAATCCAGACATGCCCGCGCAAAATCGCCACGATGCGAAATCGAGTTCACATTCTCATACACCTTGGCATAACGCTGCACCTTGCTGAGGTAGTTGCGGGTATTGTCGAATTCATCAAACGGAATCCGCAACCGCCAGATGAAACTCTGCCCGACGCCGGCGATGGCTTCTTCGCCCAGTGCCTTGGTGCCACTGTAAAAACTGCACGGGCGGATCGCGAAAGGTGAAATTCGGCGGATCGGTTTCCGTGAAACCGTGGATGGCTCCGGGCGATTGCTCGACCAGCGAACGCAGGTCAGCCCGGGTCAAATCTTTCTCCGCTCGCGTTTGTCCGTTCTGAGTGACTTTGGCTCCGGAAAAAACGCAACCGGAGGAAACATGCCCCCAGGGAATGGCACAGACGGCACACGCCTGGGCGATGGTCTGCGGCAACAACGCGTTTCCCGCCAGGGTCTCGGCCCTGGCAATTTCACAGGCGTCCACGTTCGGTTTGCCGGTAACACCGGCGACATTAACGAGGAATTCGGGCCTGGTCTTCTTTAAAAATTCCAGGAGCACCTCGAACCGGCTGTAATCCACTTCCCTGCGCGAGAGCGGCTGGAACGGCCATTGGCGGCGTTGCAATTCGCGCACGAACGCCTCACCAATATAACCGGATGCACCGAGGAGTAAAATCACACAATTGATGATTGATGATTGACCGGCCGGTCGGACGCAGGTTTGGGAGCGATGCGTCGCAGAAATCGTAAATCGTAAATCGAGACCTCTGCAAAACTGGAGCGCCGGTCTCCGACCCGGCACGAAGGTGTTAATTTCCCGGACACGCCGGGTCGGAGACCGGCGCTCCGTCCCTCAGCAGAACGGTTTTGCAGAGATCTCATATCGTAAATCGTAAATTCATTTTTCCAGCCGTTTCGCTTCGGCGACGACTTCGTTCAGGTAGGCGCGGTATTCACAGTTCGGCATCCGGCCCGTGAGTTCCTCCAGTTGGACGAGTTTGAGAAAGCCGGCGCGAAATGCCGCTTCCTCCGGGCAGCCGATTTTGATGCCGGCGCGTTTCTCAATCGCCTGCACATAAGCCGAGGCGTCATGCAGGCTGCTGCTGGTGCCGGCGTCCAACCACGCAAAACCGCGGCTGAGCCGGTGCACATGCAGTTGTCCGCGTTTCAGATAAACGACGTTCAGGTCGGAGATTTCCAACTCGCCGCGCGCGGAAGACTTCAATGATTTGGCGATGGCTACGACGTTGTTGTCGTAAAGATAAAGACCCGGCACGGCATAGTCGCTCTTCGGCTGCTTCGGCTTTTCCTCGATGGAAATGGCCCGGCCCTCGCCGTCAAATTCCACGACGCCGTAGCGTTCCGGATCATTGACGTGATAGCCGAAAATCATCGCGCCGCTCTTGAATTCGGCAATCTTGCGATAAAACACGTCGCTGCCGTAAAAAATATTGTCCCCCAGAATCAGCGCTACGTTGTCCCTGCCAATGAACGACTCGGCAATCAGAAAAGCCTGGGCAATCCCCTGGGGTTTTGACTGCTCGCGGTATTCAATGGAAATGCCGAACCGGCTGCCGTCACCAAGCATCTGTTTGAAACGCGGCAAATCGTGCGGCGTGGAAATGAGGCACAAGTCGCGGATGCCGCCTTCGATGAGGGTCGTGAGCGGATAATACACCATCGGCTTGTCATAGACCGGCTGAAGCTGCTTGCTCGCGACCAGCGTCAGCGGGTAGAGCCGCGACCCGGCGCCGCCGGCCAGAATGATGCCTTTCATGTCATTTACGATTTACGATTGGCGATTTGCAACCGTGCGCACGCCACAGATTGCCTGCAGCGTAGAAATTATCGTGCCAAAAGGAAAGACGAAGTTCACAAACAAAAAAACTGCGTTCAAAAATGAACGCAGTTGCGTGGTAAAAACTCATCCCGTTAACTGGCCACCGCGCCGGTAGCCGCGGCTTTCTGGTTGAAAACCAGCTTGTCGTTCGCCGCCGTGACGAGAATCGGCTCGCCCTCGTGCAGGTTGCCTTTGAGGATTTCCTCGGCCAGCGGGTCTTCGAGGAAGCGCTCCACCGAGCGGCGCATCGGCCGCGCGCCGTATTGCGGGTCGTAACCTTTCTCGACCAGGAAGTCCTTCGCCTTGTCGTCGAGTGTCGAGCTTGATGTTCTTGTGCTTGCAGCCGCTCCATGACCTTGTTGATTTCCAGATCCAGGATCTCGATGAGGTCCGGCTTGGTCAGCGAGCGGAACACGATGACGTCGTCCAGCCGGTTCAGAAACTCGGGCCGGAAGGTCTTCTTGGCTTCGTCCAGGATCTTTTCGCGCATCTTCTCGTAGCTGCTCTCGTCGGTGATCGGCGAAAAGCCCAGCGTGGACTGCCGCTTGATCGGTGTCCGAGCCGACGTTGGAGGTCATCAGGATGATGGTGTTGCGGAAATTGACCACGCGGCCGACGTTGTCGGTCAGTTTGCCTTCCTCCAGAATCTGCAACAGCATGTTCCAGACGTCCGGATGCGCCTTTTCGATTTCGTCGAACAGCACCACGGAATAGGGCTTGCGGCGCACCTGTTCGGTGAGCTGGCCGCCTTCTTCGTAGCCGACATAGCCCGGCGGCGAACCGACCAGCCGCGAGACATTGAATTTCTCCATGTACTCGCTCATGTCGAGTTGGATGAGCGATTTGGAGTCGCCGAACATCTGTTCGGCCAGCGTCTTGGCCAGCAAGCGTCTTGCCGACGCCGGTCGGGCCGAGCAGCAGCGAACGTGCCGATGGGCCGGCGCGGGTCCTTCAAATCCGCGCGCGAACGGCGCAGCGCCTTGCAAATGGCGGAGACGGCTTCGTGCTGGCCGATGACGACCTTGGCCATTTCCTGCTTCGACCGCCAGCAGCCGCTGCGTCTCGCCCTGTTCCATGCGTTGCAGCGGAATGCCGGTCCACTTGGAAACGACGTGCAAAATGTCTTCCTCGTCCACCTTCACGCGCTTTTCCTCGCGGTTGGCGCGCCAGTCGTTCAAGACGGACTCCAGTTTTTCCTTGGCCTGCTTTTCCTTGTCGCGCATGGCGGCGGCGCCTTCGAAATCCTGGTTCTTGATGGCGCGTTCCTTCTTGCGTCTTGATGTCTTCGATCTCGGCTTCGATGTCCTTGACCTCCGGCGGGCGGGTCATGGTGCCGATGCGCGCGCGCGAACCGGCTTCGTCCATCAGGTCAATGGCCTTGTCCGGCAGAAACCGGTCGGTGATGTAACGGTCGGAAAGCTTGACCGCGGCCTCGATGGCCTTGTCCGTGAACTCGGCCTTGTGATGCTCCTCGTATTTGGGCCGCAGCCCCTTCAGAATCAGGATCGCTTCCTCGATGGAAGGCGCTTCGACCTTGACGGCCTGGAAACGGCGTTCGAGCGCGGCGTCCTTCTCGATGTATTTGCGATATTCGTTCGAGCGTGGTCGCGCCGATGCATTGCATCTCGCCGCGGCTCAAGCGCCGGCTTGATGATGTTGGAGGCGTCCATCGTGCCTTCGGCCGAACCGGCGCCGACGATGGTGTGCAATTCGTCAATGAACAGGATGATGTTCTTGGCGCGGCGGATTTCGTCCATGACCGCCTTGATGCGCTCCTCGAACTGGCCGCGATATTTGGTGCCGGCGACCATCAGCGCGAGGTCGAGCGTGATGACGCGTTTGTCGCGCAGCAGTTCCGGCACGTTGCCCTTGGCGATTTCCTGCGCCAGCCCTTCGACGATGGCGGTCTTGCCCACGCCGGCTTCGCCGAGCAGCACCGGATTGTTCTTGGTGCGGCGGCAAAGAATCTGGATGACGCGCTCGATTTCGTTTTTGCGGCCGATGACCGGGTCCATCTCGCCCTTGCGCGCGATTTCCGTCAGGTCGCGGCCAAACGCCTTGAGGGCGGGCGTTTTGACTTCGCCTTTTTTCTCCGGACCGGCGCTTTCTCGCCGGCTTCGCCGGAATGGCTGATTCCTCCTGCGCGGCGAAATTCGGATCCAGTTCCTTCAAAATTTCCTGGCGCGTCTGCTCGATGTCCACGTCGAGGTTCTTCAGGACGCGCGCGGCGACGCCGTCGCCTTCGCGCAGCAGGCCGAGCAGAATGTGTTCGGTGCCGACGTAGGTATGATTCAGCGCCTTGGCTTCCTTGGCGCGCAGCGCGAGAACTTTCTTCACGCGCGGCGTGTAGGGAATGTTGCCGATCATCTTCTGATCGGGGCCGGTGCCGACCTGTTTCTCGACTTCCATGCGGACGGTTTCGAGGTCGAGGCCCAGTTTCTGAAGCACATTGACGGCGACGCCCTGGCCCAATTTGATCAGGCCGAGCAGAAGATGCTCGGTGCCGACGAAAGTTGTGGTTGAACCGGTCGGCTTCCTTGCGCGCCAGCGCCAGCACCTGCTGGGCGCGCGGCGTGAAATTATTCATGGCTTCATCGCTCATACTCGCTTTAATATGCTATGAATTGTCGGATTTGTCCAATCCCGCCTGCCGGCCGTCTGTTCGGTAATGGGCCGGCTGACGTGCTTCAACCGCTCGCGCAACATGTCTGCACGGAGCAAGTCGCGTTCCTCCGCCGACAGTTTCTCCGAATGTTGCTTCTGCAGATGCGCCGGCTGCGTCAGGATGAACAATTCATCCACCAACGACCGGTCCACGCCCGGAAACAGCCCCAAATCCACGCCCAACCGCATCAAGGACAGCAGATTCATCGTTTCCTTGGAGGAAATGCTGTGGGCGTTGGCCAGAATGCCATAGGCGCGGCCGATGTGGTTATAGACCATCTTCGGCTTCTTCTCCAGCAGACGTCTGCCGGGCGTTTTCCTCGTGCTCGATGATTTGCGACAAGAACCTTGTCCAGCCGCTCGACGATGGTCGTCTCCGTCTCGCCCAGCGTCATTTGATTGGACACCTGGAAAACATTGCCCAGCGCTTCCGTGCCTTCGCCGTAAAGCCCGCGCACCGCCAGACCCAGCTTGTTGACCGACTGGATGATGGGATTGATCTGCTCGGCCAGCACCAGGCCGGGCAGATGCAGCATGGCGCTGACCCGGATGCCGGTGCCGAGATTGGTCGGGCAGGCGGTCAGATAACCGAGGTCGGGGTTGAAGGCGTAATCGAGCTTCTTCTCCAGCTCGGAATCCACCTGGTCAATCGCGATCCAGGCCTGCCTCAGTTGCAAGCCCGGCCGCAACGCCTGCATCCGCAGGTGATCCTCCTCGTTGATCATCACGCAGAGCGTTTCCTCGCGGTTCAACACCAGCCCGCTGCCGGCACTCTTGGCGGCGTGCTCGCGGCTGATGAGATGGCGCTCCACCAGAATCTGCTTGTCGAGCGTGGACAGATTGTCCATCGACTCGGAAAAGGCGTCCTTCATTTCCGGCAGGCTTTCGACCGCCGGCCGGATCATTTCCAGCACCTTGGACCCGCTCCGGCTTTTTGGCCCAGCCGGGAAACGCCGCGTCCTTGCAGATTGCGCGCCAGCCGGACGCGGCTGGACATGACAATCCGGTCATGCGGACCGTGGCGGCGCGCGCGTTTCGGCGGGCGGGATGAGAAATTCGTGCAATGTTCATGGTTCACGTCACAGCGCCAGGCCCGTCCCGCGCGGCGTCGATCTGTTTGATTTCGTCGCGCAACTGGGCGGCCTGCTTCGAAATCTTCGTCGTCGACGGCCTTGTCCAGTTTCTTCTGCAGCAATTTCAGGCGGTCGGCCAGATCGCGGCTTTGCCGCAGCGCCTCCGGCACCTTGCCGACGTGCCGCGTGCCCTTGTGCATCGTCTTGAGCAGCCCCTCCAGACCTTCGGCAAAGGTCTTGTAACATTCCGCGCAGCCGAGCCGGCCCGCCTTCTTGAAATCCGCCTGCGTGAAACCGCAACGCGGGCATTTCGATTTCGACGCCGCCGCCGGCCTGCTCGATTTCCTGCGACGCGCCCAGGCCGAGCAGCAGGTCCGCCAGCGAAAAGCCGGCGGGTCATTCACGCCCTTGGTCTTGGCGCATTCCTCGCACAGATCCACCTTCTGCATCTTGTCCCCCACGATCTGGGTCAGATGCACCGTGGCCTGCTTTTCTTTGCAAATGCAGCACAAGCATGTTAATCGTATCTAATTCGTATATCGGCTCACCGGACAGCTTTTACGTCAAGGCGCTGGTAGCTGGATTCCGTAACCAGTTTGCGCGTGATCGGCCCCGGCTTGCCGGTGCCGATCACCCGGCCGTCAATCTTCACCACCGGCACGATTTCCGCGCCGGTGCCGGTCAGAAAACATTCGTCCGCGTTGAACAAATCGTAGCGCGTCAGGTTCGGCTCGCGACACCGCCAGCCCGGCCTCCTCGGCCAGTTCCATCACCACCTGCGCGGGTGATGCCGTAAAGCGCGCCCGCCGACAGCGGCGGCGTCAGCAGCTCGCCCTTCTTGACGATGAAGATATTGTCGCCGGTGCATTCGGCCACGAAGCCTTCCGCGTTCAGCATCACCGCCTCTTCGCAGCCGGCGTTGTTCGCCTCGATCTTGGCCAGGATGTTGTTCAGGTAATTCAGCGACTTGATCGCCGGGTTCAGCGCGCTGTGCAGATTGCGCACCGTCGGCACGGTGATGATTTCCATGCCCGTTCTGGTACAATTCCGCCGGATAAAGCTGGATCTTGTCCGCGATGATGATGACCGACGGCTTTTTGCACGGTTCGGATTCAAGCCGAGCGTGCCCACGCCGCGCGTGACCACCAGCCGGATGTAGCCGTCGCGGATTTTATTCTCCGGCAGGTCTCGACCACCGCGCGCATGATCTGCGCGTGCGACATCGGGATGTCCAGCAGGATCGCCTTGGCCGAGTAGAACAGCCGGTCGATGTGCTCCTTCAACTTGAACACGCGGCCGTTGTAGGCGCGGATGCCCTCAAACATGCCGTCGCCATAAAGCAGGCCGTGATCGAACACCGAAATCTTCGCGTCGCGTTCGTCGTAGTATTTGCCGTCAATAAAAACTTTCATGAACCCGTTCAGCTTACGGGAAAAACCCGGACGGGGAAAGTGAATTTGCGGCAGTGTCCTGATTTGTCCCGGAGCGCGGATTGTCCTCAATCCGCAGCCGTTTGATCCAGTCGAGAAGCTGCGAGTTGAAACAACTCGCGCTCCGGTTCCCGGGTTGAAATTCAATTCAGGGCACCATCAAATTTGCGTGACAGCGGGAAAACGATGATTATAGTGGCGCACTCGGTGACCCTATGGTCTAGCGGTTAGGACACCACCCTTTCACGGTGGGAGCCCGGGTTCGATTCCCGGTAGGGTCGCCAAACTTGTTTTTTCTCCTTCGGATTACTCTAACAGCTTGAAAAGCAAGCATGTTTCCGGGGTTTTATAAATTCCGTCCGCGAAAGTGACTCCTTGCGGGAAAAGCACCTTTTGCAACCTTTGCTTCTGGTCACTCGAAACTTCCGTCCACAGTCGATGTGATACTCCTCATCCTTCAAGAAGCCGAGACCTTCAAAGTGGTCGTAGTGCTGGTGCGTAATGTGTATTGAACCGCAATCCTAATTGCATTTTGAGAGCTGCTACACGAACAAAAGTTCTGGACATGCCTCATTCGGTTTGTTAAAATTGCCGGTGAACAAAGCAAGACTTTTTCATTTTGTCTTTCACTTTCCTTATGAAGGCTCAAATCAAACCTTCCCTCCGCTTTGCGTGCCGTTCATTCGTCGGAGCGGTCTGTTCGGTTGCGCTCGTTTTGAAGTTTTGTGTGCTGGCCAGTCCCGCCCAGACCGGCATATACCTGTATACCGGGTCGGAAAAGACTATCAATCTGAACCCAGGCACTTACGACATCACTGCCTACGGCGCTAAAGGGGGCAGCGCCAATATCTTTGGCGTCGGTGGGCTCGGTGCTGAAATGGAAGGCGAAATTAACTTCGGGACAGCGGTGAACCTGACCATTCTAGTCGGAGGTAAGGGCATAGATAGCGTCTACGGCGACTACTATGGCGGCGGGGGCGGCGGGGGCGGTAGCTTCGTTGTCAATGGTACCAAACCGCTGCTGGTCGCCGGCGGCGGGGGCGGGGGCGGTTTCTACAACAACGGAGACCCCGGCTTAACAGGGTCCAGCGGCAGCAACGGTGCCGGCGGGGGCGGTACCGCTGGCTACGGCGGCGGCAGCATCGAGAATATTGGTTACAGCGGTGCCGTCGTCTACGGGGGTGGGGGCGGTGGCGGCTATTACGGTAGCGGCGCCGGCATCGGCGGCACCGGCGGCAGCAGCTTTTTGGCAGGCGGAGCCGGTGGTTTTGGCGGGGACGCCAACAACCCCGGCGGCTACGGGGGTGGGGGCGGCGGCAGTCAACCTGATTACCCTGCCGGTCGTTCCGGCGGCGGGGGCGGTGGCTACAGTGGTGGCGGCGGCGGTGGTTTTGGAAACGGAGCAGGAGGAGGAGGCTCCTTTATTGACTTATCTACAATAGAGTTTCTCGCAGAGGTTTCCGGCGTCGCAAGTCCCGACGACTCACCCAACGGTGAGATTATCATTACCGCAGTTCCAGTCCCCGAACCCTCGGCATTGGGCTGGCTGGCCGTAGGTATGGCGGTTTTTTTCGTTCGCCGCCGCTTTAAATCAGAAAAAGCTTCGCCTAAATCTTCACCTAGCTCCAACCTGTCTTCGCGATGCCGTCTGTTCGGCGCAGTTAGTATGGTTGCGGTCACCTTGATCGTTGGAGCGCTCACAAGTCCCGCCCAGACCGGCATCTACCTGTTCACCGGGTCAATGAGAACAATCACTCTGAACCAGGGCACCTACCTCATTACTGCCTACGGTGCGCAAGGCGGTCTAGGCAACTACGGCGCCGCAGGTGGACTTGGGGCCGAGATGAGCGCTGAATTTTCCTTTTCAAGTCTGAGGACACTCTCACTTTTGGTAGGCGGTAGCGGCGTGGGTGGTAGCGCCGACGGCGGCGGTGGTGGAGGCGGCAGTTTTGTTGTCAACGGCAGCACGCCACTGGTCATCGCTGGCGGTGGTGGTGGCGGTAACAGCGCCGGCGGCATCGGCGACGTATACGGTGGCAACGGCAACGTCGGCAGTGCCGGCAGCAACGGCCGAAACGGCAACTACGGCGGTCTTGGCGGTTCTGGCGGTTCTGGCGGTTCTGGCGGCAACGGTATCGGCTATGGGGGCAGCGGAGGAGGAGGAGGAGGAGGCTACAGCGGCAGCGGCGGCGGGGGCTTTGGTGGCAGCCTCGGCTACGGCGGTGGCGGTGGTAGCAGCTTCCTGGTCGGTGGGGCTGGTGGTGGCGGCGGCTATATATACGGTGGCGGCGCCGGCGGGTTCGGTGGTGGTGGTGGTGGTGGTTTCTCCGCCGGCGGCGGTGGTGGTGGGGGCTACAGTGGCGGCGGAGGCAGCGTCGGTGGTGGCGGCGGCGGCGGCGGTTCCATCGTTGACTCATCGGCAATAATGGTTCTCTCCGAGGTCTCCGGAGTCGCTAGCCCCGACGGCTCACGCAATGGCGAGATTATTATTACCCCAGTCCCCGAGCCATCGGCTTTGGCGTTGCTGGCCGTCGGCATGTTCGGGCTAACTCTCCTGCGTCGGCGGCAGGGGTAAATTCAGCGGCGCGAGTCAGCCGCTTGTGCTGCGCGGCGTGGCTAAAGTGGCGAAGCGGGCGAGGCTTATTGCATCGCAATGCTTTTTTTGGGAGTTGATACACTCAAAAATTCTTGACATGCCTTATTCGCTTTGTAAAATTTTTTCTGTGCGGAGCGAGACAATCTTCGAGACTTATGAAAACGAAAATCAAATCCAACATTCATGCCAGGTATGATACATTCGGCGTGGTCTGTGCGGTTGCGGTCATCTTCCTGTTTGGAGTTCTTGCCAGTTCCGCCCAGACCGGCATATACCTGTATACCGGGTCGGAGAGGATTATCACTCTGAACCCCGGCTCTTACTACATCAATGCCTACGGCGCCACGGGAGACCCTGGGAGTGGCGGGCTCGGAGCTGAAATGGAAGCCGAATTTACCTTCGCAACAGCGGTGAACCTGACCATTCTTGTCGGAGGCGCGGGCAGCTACTGCTACAGCCTCGGCGGCGGGGGCGGCGGCGGGGGTAGTTTTGTTGTCAATGGCAGTACACCATTAGTCGTCGCCGGCGGCGGCGGGGGCTCCGACTTCGCCGCCGGTGGTTCTGGCTTAACTGGCACCAGCGGTGGCAACGGCACAAACGGGAACTCAAACCGCGGCGCCGGCGCTGGCGGCGAAGGTGGCAACGGCGGCTTCGGCGGCGGCGACTACACCGGCGGCGGAGGAGGCGGTTACGGCAGCAACGGAAGCAATGCCGGCTACGCCGGTGGCTTCGGCGGCAGCAGCTTCTTAGGCGGTGGGGCTGGCGGCTCCTGCGCCTTGGGCGACAACGGTGGCAGCGGCGGCTTCGGCGGCGGTGGTGGTGGCGGCTCGAACGGCGGTGGCGGCGGTGGCGGCTACAGCGGCGGTGGTGGTGGTGGCGGCACCTACAGCGGCGCCGGCGGCGGCGGCGGTTCCTTCATTGACTCGTCTGCGACCAGGATTTTTGCCGAGGTTTCAGGCATCGCAAGTCCCGTCGGTTCACCGAACGGCGTGATTTTTATAAGCGCAGTCCCAGTCCCTGAACCTTCGGCTTTGGGGTTACTGGCCGTCGGCCTGTTCGGGATAGCTCTCTTGCGTCGGCGTCAGGGTTAGTCCAAAAGGCGAACCGCGTAAAACTCGCCACATCGCGCCGTAGCCCGCAACCTGCACATTGTTGACGCGCACGCGGTCAGAAAGCTAGACGTGGGCGAGGTGGGCGCGAAATTCAGCGAGATTTGAGGGTGGTCGCGAGCCGCGTTTCGCACGTTTCTACAACGCGCCCATGAGCGCGGGATTCTCGATTGATTGCGCTGTGGCTGTCGCAGCAAGAACATTGTTCAATAACACGAAGGGACCGTCAGGAAAGCGTAAGGCCCACTGGTTGCGCAGCTCTGCCGAGCGGCAACGTCACCATGCACGGCATGGAAGTCCGCAACAAATCGAATTCGCGCAAGCATCCCAGAAGCTGATTCAATCTCGCACTGGTTTGGGTCGCCAAACTTTTCAATTAAAACGGCCAGTTGATGCCCACCGTAAAATAGACCTGCCCGCCCAGATTCAAACGCCCCATCCGGCCGCCCCCGCTGATGGTGGCGTCGCTCATCGGCATGAATTGCGCCCCGGCAAAAATGTCACCGTTGTCCATCACGTGGCACAGCACCGTAGCGTTCACGTAGCCGCCATACACAATATCCGTTCCACGAATCTGCCCCGAATTGTGGGCGTTGACGCCGCCGCCGGTAATCATTTCGTCATATTTGTAATCGCCTGATACGACGCCAACGGCCGGACCGGCGCCCAGCGACAGGCTGACGTGCTCGGTCAAATCCCAATACATGGTCGGCCCCAATCTCAGCGTGTAGAACATGACGTCCAGTTTTTGTGAACCGGTGACCATTCCATTGGGAATGTTGGTGCTGCCGCTCGGGGTGATATTGATAGGAAACGGAATGGTCGGTTCGCCGTCCCGGTTGAAGCCGCCTTGATAGGGCGCACCCGGCACCACAATGCCGCCGGTGTCGAATGTGTAAGAGGACTGGCTGATTGATGCCGGCATGGACTGGCTGTCAGTGATGCTGATCGGCATCAGACCAAATCCCAATTCCCAGCCTACCCGGGCGTGCTTCCAATACCAGAGATTACCACCGTAAGCCATCTCGAATCCGGGAAACACGCCTCCAGTCTCCTTGGCGCTGCTGCTGGCGGAGAAGGAGGTGGCAGCGTCCATCGTCAGCGTTGAGCCGTTTAATTGCGATGCGTTGTTGTAACCCCAATAACCCGTCTGGCCGAAGGCGTTTCCCGTGTTGTCCGTCCGCACATAGCCGTTGTCGAAAATCCCCTGGGACGGGTTGTTTCCGGAAATGCCGAACGTCCCGTTCATGCTGAAGTTGGCGCTGATGTTCATTCCCACGAGCGCGCCGATGTGGAAATGGCGCGTCCAATCATCCGTGTCCGGTGGAATTCGAAGGAAGGCGCTGGTATCCGGATTCCCGCCGAACAATGCCGGCTGGGCGGAGACAACCGGCGCAAAACCCATCAAGGCCATCAGGAGGCACCAGACAAACCAGATGTTGCGTGTCGCACATTTAAAGCGTAGCAACCGACGTGAGTCGGCTCTCACTTCCCTGACGAAGAGGCAGAGCGGACTGACGTCCACTGCTACGGAATTCATGGAAGGGCATAGCGGTTGCATCAGATCAGGGGTTTTGGAACACGCGATAAAAGCGTGCGGCGTTGGTCGGCACACTCCGCGTCGTCGGCGGGCCGTAATCTATCCATTGGGTCCGGTTTGCCGGCGCCACGATGGATGGCGGGGCAATTGCGGCGTTGGAAAATGAAACATTGTCGCTGTAAACCACCGTATAAGTGCGGTTCGTCGTGGATGGCCATTCAATCAGCATATTGCCATTGGTCAGTTCGACAATGCGGCTGATGTTAAGATTCGTGCTCGTGCCGGTGGCGGACGGCGGGGTCCAATTGGGCAATGGCACGGCGAAGGCGCTCAATTGCCCATTGGTGAAAGTAAAGTAGGCGCTCGCGGAATACTGCAACAGCAAATTAACGCTCTGGTTTGTATTCAGCTCGGCGCTATACACCACGAACGGATTGCCACTGTTGGTGCCGACGGCATTGAACAAGCGATTGGTCAAACCGGCCACAACCACCCGCACGGCGGTGGCGTTATTGGTATCGTTGTTCGTCACGGTAATGGACTGCTCCACCAGCCCGTTTTGCGGATTGTATATCTGCCCGGAATTGGTGATGACCGCCAACGGGCCGGAAAGATAGTTGATGACGGTGATGTTGGTGCTGGCGGTGTTGTTGGTGATATTTGCGTCCTGCACTCCCGGCGAACCGACCGACGCGGAAAATACCAGGACGCCCGCGTTGGTCGGCTCAACCGTGAATAACAAATTCGCGTAACCGCCGTTCGTCAACGTGCCCAGGTTGGACGTCGTCTGGTTGGCCGGAGAAATCGGAACCACACCCGTTGGCAGGGTGTTGGTCAGAATGACATTGGGCGCATCATTCGGTCCCAGATTGGTGACGGTGACACCGTAAGTCATCAGGTCGTTGGTGATGACCGCCTGACCCGGCCCGGTCATCGTCACGCCGAGATCGGACAGAATCGTCACGTTGGTCACTTGGACGGTCGCGTTTGTGGAAGTGATATAGATTGTCCCGGGGACTGCCACCACCACGGAATTGGTGAACGCGCCGACTGCATTCGGCTGAACGGTCAGGAGGACCTGCACAATACCGCCGACGCCAACCGGGCCCAACTCAAACAAAACGTTAGTGGTGGTGTTGGTGGCGCCAACCAACTGAGAGGCAGTGGAAGTAACGTATTGAAACGGAGCTGAAAACGAATTGGTGATCCAAACATCGACAAGCCCTACGCCCGTCAGATTGGTCGCATTGATGGTGTAAGTCAGAGAATTGCTGACCAACAGGGAATTTGCAGAAGGGACAACCAAAAGGCCAAATGCCTGCGCGCCAGCCCGCGAACAGGCAACAATCATCGCCAGCACGAGCAATCCCGACTTTAGAAAATGGGGGAAACCCTTCACATCAAAAATGTCCCAAGCTTATATCACCGGCAGGATGCAAAAGTTTTGCGCCTTTGACAATCTTTTGTGCCAAATCGGCGCTTCCCATTTGACGTTTTTGCTTCCATTCCAAAGAATCTGCCTCATGAAACCCCTCCGCCCCGTTCTGGTGCTGGCTTCTCTGCTCCAGTTCAACACGGCCCGGGCCGAAGTGCATGTCTGGGAAAAGGTGGAACTGACTTTTCGCGCACAGAATAATTACGTAAATCCTTACACCAACGTCGAGGTCTGGGTGGATTTGAAAGGCCCCGGCTTCGACAAGCGTTGCCATGGCTTCTGGGATGGCGGCGATGTTTTTCGCGTACGCGTCCTGGCCACGCAACCGGGCGAATGGACCTGGCAGAGCGGGTCGAACCAAAAAGACCCCGGCCTGAACAATCAGCATGGCAGTTTCACCGCCGTGGCCTGGTCGGAAGCCGAAAAGGAATCCGTGCCCACGCGGCGAGGTATGGTTGAACGGACGGCAAACGGACATGCCTTGCAATACACCGACGGCACACCGTATTTGTTGCTCGGCGACACGTGGTATGCCGCGGCCACGTTCCGGTTCAAATGGTACGACGACAACAAGGAACGTCCCATCGGGCCGGAAGCGGGGTTCAAGGATTACGTGCGCCTGCGAAAGAGCCAGGACTTTAACAGCGTGGCCATCATCGCCGCGTTCCCTAATTGGGCGAGCGACTCGGCGCCGTGGGACGTGTGGTTCGACCAGAACGCAAACATCGCGGTGCGCTCGGCATGGGTGGATCAAGGCGACATCGCCAATCACGTGCCGCGCGATCAGTGGCACGCCAAAGATATGTCGAACGAAGGCGGCCGCGCCTTCCTGTTCCCCGGCAAGGTTCCTGGATACGAGAATGTTTTCCCGGACGTGGACCGCATCAATCCGGAATATTTCAAGTACCTCGACCGGAAAATTGATTACCTGAACGCGCAAGGATTCACTCCGGTCATTGAAGTGGCGCGGCGCGACATCACGTCAGCCTGGGCGAAGTTTTATCAGTGGCCGGAGTCGTACAGCCGCTACATTCAATATGTCTGGAGCCGGTATCAGGCGAACAACTGCGTGTTCAGCCCGGTGCACTTCGATTACCCGGAGATGACGGCGACGCCGCAACAACTTAACCAGGCCGCCAATGATGTCATCGAGAAGTACGGCCCGCCACCGTTTGGCACGTTGGTTTCTTGCAACGCATCGGTTTCCAGCCTGCTGGACTTCGGGGGACCAGACCAGAATCAATGGCTGACGCTCCATCAAATCGGCAACCTGCGGGAACACGACGCCTATTGGTATCTGACGCAGATATTCAACTCGACCCCGGCACGGCCCGCGTTGAACGGTGAGCCGTATTATTCCGGCATCGCCGACAAACGTTATCCGCTTTACAAATATGGTGCCCCAGGGAACACCCCGGACGACGACCGCGACGTGCGCTCGGGTATGTACGGCAGTTTCCTCTCCGGCGGCCTCGCCGGTCACATTTACGGTTCGGAAGGCATCTGGGGCGCGGACATCGAACCCGGCTCAAGCCCGTTCATGTGGGAAGCGTTCCAATGGAGTTCGGCCAACATGATGAAATATTTGAAAACTTTTGCGCTGTCCGAAGGCAGCCGCTACCGGGATTTGGTCCCCGACGCGAACCTGGTTTCACCAAGTGAAACGCATCTGACCAAGGGTTTCATCGGCTGGGCGTATTGTGCCCGCACACCCGATAAAACCTTCTTCCTTGCCTACTTTGAAAAGGATTGTCCGAACCAGAGCATGATTCGCGGCGCAGCGCCGCAGACAACATATGAGGCAGAATGGTTTGATCCGCGCAACGGACAATGGTCGAAAGCCGGCAACGGCCGGTTCAAAGCCAATGTCTGGGGCTGGATTGAACTGCCGGATTTCCCGTCCAACGACGATTGGGGTTTTAAGCTGACCGCAGTAACGGCGAAACATTGAAAACGACGCCAACCTTTTGTTCCGGTTTATCCCGGGCTGGCGCTGGCAAAATCCGGTGACTAAAACACAAAAAGCAACAAGCCGCGATCCGCACCGGCCATTATGTTGTTCGCAACGAAAAAATGAGCTTGCGTTCGTTGTGCCAAAACAGTTGAAGTTTATCTTTTAACCGGTTCAACGCCCAAGACTTGAGATGATTGAGAGTGATAAACTATGAATGCTGAAATTGAGAAACTTTTGGCCGATTCCGCCCAAAACCTCCTGCAACACAAATGCAAAACGGTGGCAAAGGAACGGCTCCACCTGCCTGGACCCGATTTTGTGGACCGCATCTTCGTGCTATCCGACCGCAATCCGCAAACGCTCCGCAGCCTGCAAGCCATCTTCGACAATGGCCGGCTGGCCGGCACGGGTTATGTTTCCATCCTGCCGGTGGACCAGGGCATCGAACATTCCGCCGGCGCGAGTTTTGCCAAGAACCCCGATTATTTCGATCCCGAAAACATTGTGAAGCTGGCCATCGAAGGCGGTTGCAACGCGGTCGCCTCCACGCTCGGCGTCCTCGGCGCCGTCTCGCGCAAATACGCGCACAAGATTCCATTCCTCGTAAAGTTAAACCACAACGAGCTGCTCACCTATCCGAACAAGTTCGACCAGATTTATTTCGCGCAGGCTGAACAGGCCTGGAACATGGGCGCGGTCGCCGTCGGCGCGACGATTTATTTCGGTTCGCCCGAATCCACGCGTCAAATCGTGGAAACGAGCCTCGCCTTCAAACGCGCGCATGAGCTCGGCCTGGCCACCGTGCTGTGGTGCTACCTGCGCAGCAGCGGTTTCAAGACGAAGGAAAAGGATTATCACGTGAGCGCCGACCTCACCGGCCAGGCGAACCATCTCGGCGTTACCATCGAAGCGGACATCATCAAACAGAAACTGCCGGAGAATAACGGCGGTTACAAGGCGATGGCCGCTGCCGCCGGCAGCTACGGCAAGACCGATGAGCGTGTCTATACCGAATTAACCAGCGAGCATCCGATTGACCTCTGCCGGTATCAGGTCCTGAACTGCTACGCGGGCCGCGCCGGTCTCATCAATTCCGGTGGCGAATCCAAGGGCGCGGGCGATCTGGCGGCCGCGGTGAAAACCGCCGTCGTCAACAAACGCGCCGGCGGCATGGGTTTGATTTCCGGCCGCAAGGCGTTTCAACGTCCTTTGAAGGAAGGCGTGAAATTGCTGAACCTGATTCAGGACGTTTATCTCGATAAAGACATCACTGTTGCCTGACCATAACACAGGGTCCGGAGTTGGATCGAGCCGCCGTGCGGAAGAACGCTTCGCACGGCGGCTGTGGTTTTCAAATATCACACCGGCAGAACGGTTCGCCGGTCTGTCGGTTTGAAGATACAAGCCAGACGCGCCCCTCGCCCCATCCCTCTCCCCGCAAGGCGGGGAGAGGGTGTCCGTCAGGACGGGAGAGGGGCTCCACAAAATCGTTGACCGTGCTTGCATCGGAGCGTGTTTCCGCCATAAAGAAGGCGGACGATGGATTGGCTCGAGCACATATCCCGGTTCTGGCCGCATCTGGCTGCGGGCTTTGATTTTGTGGCTTCCCTGCTCGCTTCCATTCACGCCCTGCTTCATAAACGTGATTCCCGTGCCGCCACGCTCTGGATCGGTGTCATCTGGCTGATGCCGGTGTTCGGCCCGCTGCTTTACCTCGCGCTGGGCGTCAACCGCATCCGCCGCCGCGCCCTGCAACTCGGTGTGCACAAAACCCTCACCCGACCGGTCCCGGAAAATCTCGGTGATGTGGAACACGAAGGCGCCGAACATCTGAAAATGCTCGCGCGGGTGGTGAACAATGTCGTCACCCGGCCGTTGCTGCCGGGCAATCAAATCCAGCCCTTCGTCAACGGCGATGAGGCTTTTCCCACCATGCTCGCCGCCATCGAATCCGCGCAAAAAACCATCTCGCTCTCGACTTATATTTTCGACAACGACCCCGCCGGGAAACAATTTGTCGAAGCGCTGGCGCGCGCCGTCAAACGCCACGTCGAAGTGCGCGTGTTGATTGATGCCGCCGGCACACGCTATTCGTGGCCGCCCGTGACGCGGAGATTGCACCGTGCAAAAATTCCTTTCGCCCGATTTCTGCCGGCGTCATTGCTGACACCGTGGCGCGTGGCCACCATTAATCTCCGCAACCATCGTAAAATACTCATCGTGGATGGGAAAACCGCCTTCACCGGTGGTATGAACATCCGCCAGGGAAATATCCTCGCCGATAAACCCAAAAGCCCGGTGCAGGACCTGCAGTTCCGCGTCGAAGGCCCGGTGGTCACCCAGTTGCAGGAGGCCTTCGTCAATGATTGGGCGTTTTGCACCAGGGAAATTCTTAAAGGCAGTGAATGGTTGCCCGAATTGGCCGAAGCCGGCGACGTCATCGCCCGGGTCATCACGGACGGACCGGACGCGGATTTTGAAAAGGCCCGCCTGACGTTGCTGGCGGCACTGACGGAGGCGCAAACGTCCATCCAAATTGTCACGCCTTACTTTCTGCCGGACCCGGCGCTGATCACGGCGCTTAATCTGGCAGCGCTACGCGGCGTACGGGTGGACATCGTGCTGCCCGGCAAAAACAATCTGCCGTTTGTTCACTGGGCGTCGCGCGCGTTGTGGTGGCAGGTGCTTGAACGCGGCTGCCACGTCTGGCTCACGCCGCCGCCGTTCGACCATTCCAAATTGATGATTGTGGACGGCCATTGGGTTCTGTTCGGCTCAGCCAACTGGGACGCGCGCAGTTTGCGGCTGAATTTCGAATTGAATGTAGAATGCTACGGTAGCGAGTTTGCGCAGCGTATGGCATCGGTGTTTGACCAAAAGCTCCGCCACGCCCGTGAAGTGACCCTGGCCGAAGCGGATGGACGGCCGTTGCTGCCCAAATTGCGTGACGCCGTCGCCCGGTTATTTTCACCGTATTTATGAATCAACCCGGAGGGGCGAGTTCTATGAACTCCACAATTTGAACTGGTCAGGGCGTCGCAGAGCTCCGCCCTCCCACATAAAAATAAAATCTTAATATGAAAACATTCGATAGCCTGACGGAACAGGAAATCCTCGCCCTGGCCATTTCATTGGAAGAGGAGGACGCCCACGTCTACGAAGATTTCGCGGACGGCCTGCAAACTAATTATCCCGAACAAGCCGAAAAATTTCGCGTCATGCGCCGCGAGGAGGACGGCCATCGTCACCGCCTGCTGGAACTTTACAAGAGCCGTTTCGGCGACCATGTCCCGCACATCCGGCGGCAGGACGTGCGTGGGTTTGTGGACCGGAAACCTGTCTGGCTCGTGCGGCCACTCGGCTTGAAGACCGTTCAGAAGACCGCCGAGACCATGGAAGTGGAAACCCGGCGCTTTTACGAGGCCGCCGGCCGCCGCGCCACCGACACCGGCATCCGCCAACTCCTCGGTGACCTCGCGGAAGAGGAACGCAATCACGCCCACACGGCGGAACAAATTACCCTGACCAAACTCAGCGAAACAGAATCAGCACAGGCGAAACGGCTGTTCCTCCTGCAAGTCATCCAACCGGGTCTGGTCGGCTTAATGGACGGTTCGGTTTCAACGCTGGCGCCGCTGTTTGCCGCCGCGTTCGCCACCCACAGCAGTTTTCAAACTTTTCTCGTGGGCCTGGCCGCGAGCGTCGGCGCGGGAATCAGCATGGGATTTGCCGAAGCCTTGTCCGACGATGGCAGCCTGACCGGACGCGGACATCCATGGGTACGCGGGCTTGTGTGCGGCTTAATGACTGCGTTGGGCGGCATCGGCCATACCCTGCCCTACCTGATACCCAGTTTCAGAACCGCTACCAGCGTTGCCGTGTGCGTGGTGCTGGTGGAATTGGGTCTCATTTCCTGGATTCGGCACCGGTTCATGGACACGCCACTCGTATCGGCCGTGCTGCAAATCGCATTGGGCGGTGCATTGGTTTTTCTGGCGGGAATTTTGATTGGGAATTCCTGAACCAGCTGGCGGCGTTTGCGAAGTCGCGAAACTCCGGTAAGGTAACACCATGCATTATATTCCGATCATTGCCGGCAGCACGCGCCGGGATCGTCAGAGCATCAAGGTGGCGCGCTTCGTTCTGGCGCGGTTGAAGCAAAGAGAAGGCGTTGAGACGGAATTGCTCGACTTGCTGGAATATAATTTTCCCATCATGGAAGAACGCCTGCATCGGCGCGATGACCCGCCGCCGCGCTTGCAGGAGTTCGGTGACAAAATCGGCCGGGCGGATTCATTCATCATTGTGACGCCGGAATACAACAACGGTTATCCGGGCGTGCTCAAGAACGCGCTCGATTATCTGCTGCCCGAATACGAACGCAAACCGGTCGGCATTGTGACGGTTTCCGCCGGCGGTTTTGGCGGCATCAATTGCCTGGCGCAACTGCGTCTGGTGACGATCGGCATGGGCGCCTTTCCGATTCCGGAAAACCTGTCCGTTTCCCGGATACACGACAGTTTTCAGGAAGACGGCACGCCTAACGATACCGCTTACGAGAAACGGGCGGCCACCTTTCTGGATGAAGTCCTCTGGTTCACCGAAGCCATTGCCGCCCAGAAAGCCAGGAAACCAACGCCCTGACCAGAACCGGACCATGAAAAAGAAAACGACTATCGCATCGGAACCCGAAGGCCTCCGGCAACGTCTGACGGAACTGCGCCTGGCCTTGCTCAAACTGCACAAGACGTTGGTGGATTCGGAACGGCTGGGTTACGAAAAGACCATGGGCAAAATCCATTCGCCGGGCCATTTTCTCCAGCTCGTCACCAACGACCCGTGGTTCGCCTGGCTGCACCCGCTTTCGCTGCTCATCGTCGCCATGGACGAAGCCCTGGACGCGGAAGAACCGCTGACCGCGGCCAGGGTTGACGCGTTGGCCCACCAATCGAAGCTGTTGCTGGTGGCGTCGGAAAACAGCGACGGCTTTTCCGGGCATTACCATGAAGCCTTGCAACGCGACCCGGACGTGGTTTTTGCACACGCGGATGTGGTGAAACTCCGCAAACCACGGAAAGCTTGAGTGGAAATTCGGATCGGGGATTTGTGAAAATAGGTAGAAGCCGCATCATCTTGAAAATAGCCCAGCCATTTATGGCTGGGTAAATGGCCCCAACAAATGATAAAGTCCCGACAGGGACGAAAGAAAATCACCTTAACGTCTTCGCCTCATCATCATACCCATGCTTCTTCAAGAATGTCTCTAATTCTTCATGAAAGCTCCGTTGGCGATGATGTTGCTCCTGTGTCTGGATGTAATGAATTGTCTCTTCCACACCGGACACGCCGATGCTGAAAGCGCCAAACCCTTCCTGCCAGGCGAAATCATCGCGCAACAATTCGGGAAACGTCGCTCGCAGCCATTTTGACGAATTGCCCTTCAATAATTGCATCGCCTTGGAAATCGAAAACGTAGGCGGCAGGCTCAAAAGCAAGTGCACATGGTCGGTCACGCCACCGATGGCCAAAGCTTTCATGTTGTTCTCACGCGCAATGCCGCCCAGATAAGGCCAGAGTCGTTCACGTATGTTTGAGGCAAGCCAAGGCCGGCGTTCCTTGGTGGAGAACACGCAATGCATCAGGCAACTGTTGAACGAATGCATGACTCTTTCGTCCCTGACGGGACTTGGCTCTGATTTATAACCGGCTTACCCAGCGCTAAAGCGCTGGGCTATTTTCAACACACGCCCACTTGCGCGTCAAAATCAATTACATCACCAACCCAACTATACCACCAGCACTCCCCGACAGGCGGCCTGTAGCTTCTTCAAATTCGCCCTGGACTTCGCCTCAATGTAGCAGCGAATGAGCGGCTCGGTGCCGCTGGCGCGGAACGCCACCCACTCCCGGTTCGGCAGCAGGAATTTGAACCCGTCGGTGGTGATGAATTTTTCCACCTTGAACGACCCAATGTTTTGCAAGCCACTGCCGAGCTTGGCCAGCAACGCATCCTTTTTCTCCGGCGCAAATGATACGTTGATTCGGTCGGTGTAAAATTCACCGATTTGTCTGCGAAAGTTCCTTTAGAATCTGGCCGAGCGATTTCTTTTCCGTCGCGACGAGTTCGGCCATGAGCAGGCAGGCAAGAATGCCGTCCTTTTCCGGCACGTGACCCTTCACGCTCAAGCCGCCGGATTCCTCACCGCCGACGATGATGGGTTCGCTTTCCATCAGCGCGCCGATGTATTTGAACCCGACCGGTGTTTCGTAAACCTTCACGCCGAGCAATTCCGCCACGGCGTCCACCTGATGGCTCGTCGGCACGGTGCGCACCACCGCGCCCGTCCAGCCGCGGTTCTTCTTCAAATGATAGAGCGTCAGCGCGAGAATCTGGTTTGGCGTCAGCCAGGTGCCGTCCTTGTCCACGATACCGAACCGGTCGGCGTCGCCGTCGAGGCCGAGGCCGATTTGCGCCTTGCCGCTGCGGACAAACTTGCTGACGTCGGCCATGCCGGCGGCGTTCGGCTCGGGATGATGCCCGCCGAACAGCGGATTAATTTCGCCGTGAAAAACCGTCACCTTCGCGCCGACGCCTTCGAGCAATTTGTCGAGATAACCGCGTCCGGTGCCGTATTCGAGTTCGACGGCCACCTTGAGCTTCGCTTTTTTGAGCGCGGCAAAGTCAATGAGCTTGCGGAGTTGTTTGAAATAATCCGGCTGCGGATCAAACGTCGGGCATTGATACGTGCCGATGACCGCGCCTTTAAATGACCAACCTGCTCGCGATTTATCGGAGTTCTGCGCTTGAAGCCTCGCGATGTTCGCCTCGATTTGTTTGGTAACTTCGGGTGTGGCCGGCGCGCCGTTGCTCGTGGAAAATTTCAGTCCCTGGTATTCCGCCGGATTGTGGCTGGCGGTCATGTTGATACCGCCCGCTGCTTTGCGATGGCGGATGGCATGCGCGATGACAGGCGTGGGCGTGTCGCGATTGCACAGGAGCGGCTTCAGCCCGTTCGCAGCGAGCACCTCGGCGGCAGCCAGCGAAAATTCGCGTCCCAGAAACCGCGTATCGTGACCTAATATGACAACGGGCTTGCGCCCGTGAAGTTCGGAGTTCGGAGTTCGGAGTTCGGAATTCAGATAGTCGGCGATGCCTTGGGTCGCGAGCCGGACATTGTCGAAGGTGAAATCCCGCGCGATGATGCCGCGCCAGCCGCTGGTGCCGAATTTGATTGTAGCCATGTGAACTGTTAGATGAGTGATAGGCAAGACGAGTAATTCGTTAAACGAGTAACTGGTTAAATGAGTCGGACAGCGCAACTCGCGGCCTCATTTAACTGATTTAACCAGTTACCTGTTTAACCAACATCAACTTTTCCAGTCAAACGCCTTTTTCTTGAGCGCGTACAGGTAACCGGCGAACAAAATCAACAGGAACGAAACCATGGAGGCCAGAATCAGATTCCGCGTGGCATGGTCGGCCAGCATCTGGCGATAAACCACCGCCCACGGATACATGAAGACCACTTCGATGTCGAAGAGGATGAACAGCATGGCCACGAGGTAAAATTTGACCGAGAACCGCGCGTTGCCTTCGCCGATGGGATCCTTGCCGCATTCGTAAGGGGCGTCCTTGGCCTTGGTGCGCTTGCCGTATTTGCCGAGCAGGACGGAAATCATGAGCGTGCCCGCGGCGAAGCCGACGGCGGCGACGAGCAGCATGAGCACAGGAATGTATTGTTCCAATTGCGACGGTTGCGTCTGTTCCATGAGCAGAAATCTAGGAAAGGCCCAGGGAAAATTCAATAAGGAAAACGGGGATTAACCATGAAACACACGAAATGACACGAATTGTGGCACGAAGCGTCTTGGAGTGCGGCGACATGTCGCCGTCCCGCATTGCGGGACGCGGACATGTCCGCGCAGTCCAAAATTTCCGGCAGAATGTCGCTACCAACATCCGTGTCCATCTGTGGCTAGAATTTTCTTTCCCCTTCCTGTGTTTCCGATTTCAATTTGCCGCCCATGTCGCGCGAATATGTGCTGGAACCGTTTCATGCTGCCGTCCATCTGCAGATTGATTACGCGCACGAACTCAATCCGCAGCAGCTCGCCGCCGTCACCGCGCCGCCCGGCCCCGCGCTCGTCATCGCCGGCGCCGGCTCGGGCAAGACGCGCACGCTCACCTATCGCGTCGCTTACCTGCTCGAACAGGGCATCCCCGCCGACCGCATCCTGCTGCTGACGTTCACCAACAAGGCCGCCGGCGAAATGATGCGCCGCGTCGCGGATTTGCTCGGACATGAATTGCGCGCGCTTTGGGGCGGAACGTTCCATTCCATCGGCACCCGCATTCTGCGCTCGCACGCCGACCTGCTCGGTTACCGCCGCGATTTCACCATCCTGGACCGCGAGGACGCGAAGGACTTGATCAAGGCCTGCATCGCCGAAGCGGGGATTGAAACGAAAGGCACACGCTTTCCCAAAACCGGAGGTGCTGAACGAAATTTTTTCGCTCGCCGCCAACACGCACAAGACGACGGACGACATTCTCGAATCGCAATACGATTACTTTTCGCAATTCGCCGCGCCGATTGCGGACCTGGCGCAGCGCTACACCAAGCGCAAGCGCGCCACCAACGCGATGGATTTCGACGACCTGCTCGCGCTCTGGCTCAAGCTGCTGCAGGAGCACGCCGACGTGCGCGAACATTACCAGCGCCGGTTCCAGTTCATCCTCGTGGACGAATACCAGGACACCAACAAGCTCCAGAGCGACTTCGATTGACCTGCTGGCCGCGCGGCATCACAACGTCATGGTCGTCGGCGACGACGCGCAGAGCATCTACGCCTGGCGCGGCGCGAATTTTGCCAACATCCTGGAATTTCCCAAGCGCTATCCCGGCGCGAAGGTGTTCAAGATTGAAACCAATTACCGCAGCACGCCGGAAATTCTCAAGGTGGCCAACGCCGCCATCGCCGCCAACCGGAACCAGTTCACCAAGCAACTCGCGCCGGCGCGCAAATCCGGCGTGAAACCCGCGCTGGTCGCCTGCATGGACGCCGCGCAGCAGGCCGCCTTCGTCGCCCAGCGCGTGCTCGAATTGCGCGACGAAGGCACGAGCCTGAACCAGATGGCCGTGCTGTACCGCTCGCATTTTCACGCGCTCGAATTGCAGCTCGAACTCACCCGACGCAACATCCCCTTCACCATCACCAGCGGCATCCGGTTTTTTGAGCAGGCGCACATCAAGGACGCCACGGCGTATCTGAAACTGGTCGTGAATCCGCAGGACGAAATCGCCTTCAAACGGCTGGCCCAACTGCTGCCCGGCATCGCCGCCAAAGGCGCGGAAAAAATGTGGAAGAAGTTTATCGAGAGCTTGAAGTCGCTGGCGTCTGGTTCCGGGCAACGAACCACCTGCGACATCCGAGCCTCAACCCCAGACGCCAGCTGCCAGACGCCAAATCGCTCGCGGCTGCCCTGCAGGCCTGCGCCAAAACCGTTCCGGCCAAGGCGGCAACGGCCTGGGCGCAATTCGTCGCCACCATATCCCAACTGGAAGACGCCACTGTCCGCCGGAGCGCCGCGAAGATGCTGCGGCTGGTGATCGAGGCCGGCTACGAGGATTATTTCAAGGAAAACTTCGCCAACTACCGGAACCGGCTGGAAGATCTGGAACAACTCGCCATTTTCGCCTAGCAATTCAATTCGGTTGAGGATTTCCTGACCCAACTCGCCCTGCTCACCAACGTGGAGGCTGAGGACGAACAAGCCGCCAACCGCGACTCGGAGCAAATCCGGCTTTCAACAATTCACCAGGCCAAGGGCCTGGAGTTCGACGCCGTGTTCGTCATCATGCTGTGTGACGGATTGTTTCCGTCCGCGCGCTCGCTCGACGTCCGACGACGGCGAGGAGGAGGAACGCCGGCTGTTTTACGTCGCCATCACCCGCGCGCGGAACGAGCTTTATCTGATTTATCCGCTGATGCGCGCGAGCTTTGGCAACTCCGGCGGCGACGCGATGCAGCATCCATCGCGGTTTTTGTCGGAAATTTCCGGTGACCTGCTGAACCAGTGGAATCTAAGGTCGCACTATGGCTGAGGTTGGAGTTCAAGCTTCAGCTGGTTGCTCCGGCCGGTAAACACGCTGAAGCGTGAACTCCAACGTTACGCTGGCGTTCACTTCGCTGCAGCACTTCATTTTGCCTGTGGCGACCGTTGCGGTTTGGTCTCACGCGCATATTCTCCGACCTGGACGCCGATTCCCAAAACCAGCAACACGATGAAAAGCACCGTTCGGGCCGGCGGCTCAAGCGGGACGTTTTGCGAAACCGCGGTTGCGCCGGCAAGCGAGGACAGGATAATCAGCGCCGGGTCCAATAAGGCGATGGACAAAATCGCGCCGAGTAATCCGCCCACGGCAAACGCAATCCATTGGACGACCTCGCCATTTGAATGAAGCACAGTCGGCGCAAAGTTGAACAGGCAGTACCCGCCGGCGAAAAATCCGGCGACGACGATAAAGATGCGCTGTAGAAAAACGGAAGCGATGGCGCCGAGCACACCCACGCCCAGCGCAATGACCAGAATCACCCACTCCGGCTGGCCTTGCAGCATATCGCCGGCAAGTTCAAAACCGACAATGAAGCCGACGCACCCCACAAACAGCCAGAACAGCCGGCGGCCGAAAAACAGAACCGCCAGGCCGGCGAGAATTTTAAGCCACTCCATGATCTAATTTTAGCGCAAAACCGCCAATCGGCAAACCCGACCGGTGAATATATTTAGAGACAATATTATTTATCACCGGCCGAAACCATGCGTGAGGGCATAGTCTGGCACAAGATGCGTAGGACAGGCGTCGCGCCTGTCTCCATATTCAAATGTTTCATCCACAGAGCGGTGCGACTCCGGGTAAACCAAGAACCGCGCCTTAAGGCGCAAATTAACAGTTAGAAACAGGCGCGACGCCTGTCCTACGGCATGGTTCCGAATCGAGAAATACGCGTGGTCACAGACCGCTGCTACAATCTCACTTCGGCAGCCCGCGCCACTGCTGCCGGGCCAGGTAGGGGTCAATGCGGCCCAACAGGAAATACGCCCAGCGTTGTTTCATTCTTTGCCAGAACGTGCGTGATTGACGCCATTCTTCGCGCGTAATGCGCCGACAACGCCGGAGGGCGTCTGCGAAAATCTCACGTGCCTGCCCCACAATTTCGCCCCCGGCAAAACGGATCATCAGTTCGTAATTGATTTGCAAACTGCGCGTGTCGAGGTTGCTGGAACCGGTATATACCGCGTCATCCACCATGAACAACTTTGCGTGAAGGATCTGCGGCTGATACTCGTAAATCTCCACGCCGGCCCGCAATAGCCGCCGATACAAACTCTGCGCGGCCAGCTTGGAAAGCTGCACGTCCGACTGGCCGGCCAGTATCAATTGCACCCGCCCGCCGCGACGGACGACACGCATCAAATCATGCCGCAGCCGCCACGACGGCAAAAAATAGGCGACCATGAGCTGGACGCTTTTCGCGTCCCTCAAATCCTGGCGCAAGGCGCGTTTGAACGGGCTTTGCCCCCGACCCGGCCCACTGAACAAAATCTGTTCCGGCGGCAACACCACGGCCTGTTTGGCGCTGAATTCGCGCCAGCGCGTGAAATGCCGGTGGCGGAATTCGGCGCGCGCAAACATATCTTCGAAGGATACCGCCAGCCGCGCCGCCAACGAGCCTTCGATTTTCAATCCCACATCCCACCAGCCGTCGTTCACGCCGTCGCCTTCGTATTCCGGCGAGACATTGAAACCACCGACGAACGCCACCAGTTCATCGCACACAAGCAGTTTGCGATGATTCCGAATCGTCACCCGTTTCAGGGCGATGGGATTGAACCAGCGAACCTCACCCCCGGCTTTGCGCAACGGCTCCCAGAAATGGTTGGACAACAAAATTGAGCCGACCGCGTCCACCAACACCCGCACCCGCACTCCGCGCCCGCAGGCGCGAACCAGCGCCTCGCGAAAATCGCGTCCCAGCGGGCATTCCTCAAAAATGTAAATCTCCAGGCAGACCGATTGGACTGCGGCGTCTATGGCCGTGAGCATCGCAGGGAAAATTTCGTCACCCGCGCGTAACCACTGGTAAATGGAACCGGATTCGGTCGGCATTGGCCTGATATTTAAGGCTATGCCTGCGGAGGAAATTTTCAATCCGGGATAAGAAATTTCTGCAAAACGTGGAGCCCCGAGCACCGTCTCGGCACGATGTGATGGATTGTCCCAATGAGCCGGGGCGGTGCTCGGCGCTCCGAACGCTGGCAAAACGGGTTTTGCAAAGACTTCGAGATAAAGCCCGAAAGGAGTTCATGTCCGGTTTCAAGCTTGGAGTCCCGCGTTTACGCGGTTTGGGCCGTCCCACAAAGCGGGACGGGACTCCAGGCTCAATTGAAATGCTACGAAAAATGTTCTAATTTTTCGCCGTTTCAGGCATCTATAACAGTGTGCGAACCTTCTGGAAACTGCTACCGGTGGTCTTCCTCGTCCTGACGGGAACCTCCGCCAATGCCGCGCACACGCAGGTGCAGTTGTTGTTGTCCGCCGATACCGCACGGCCCGGTGACACCATCTGGGCGGGGGTGGACATGAAGATGGATCCGGACTGGCACACCTACTGGAAAAATCCGGGCGCGGCCGGCATGGCCACCAAAATCCAATGGCAACTGCCGCCTGGCGTCACCGCCGGCGACATTCAATGGCCGTTGCCGGAAAAACTGCCGCCTGCCGAAGTCACCACCTACGGTTACAACAACGAAGTCATGTTGCTCGTGCCACTCAAGGTTGCCGCCGATTTGAAACCCGGCATGGTGCTCGACTTGACGGCAAAAGTTTCCTGGTTGGAATGCAAGGAGGAATGTATTCCTGGCAGCGCGACGGTGGCAGCGCAACTGCACACTGGTTGGAAAACCGAAACTTCCGCCGATGCCACGACGCTGGATTTGTGGAAAAACAAAGTGCCAAAGTCTGGCGACGGTTTAAAGGCACAAGCCTGGTGGGAAAAGCCAGCCAATAGTGACAAGCGGCCATTGATCATCGCATGGTCCGCACCGGACGGTGCTGCCAACGCCGGTTTCTTTCCCTACGCCAATGATAATTTTGACGTCCAACCAGCCACTGAAAATCTTTCCACCGGGGCCGGCGAACTTCGTCTCCGCAATCCGGTGCAAAAGTTTTCCGGCGATTGGCCGAAGGAAGTCAGCGGCGTTGTCGTCATGGACATTGGCGGTCAACGCCAAGGCTTTGATGTCACCCTGCCGGTCAGCGACCGAGCGCCAGCCGGGGAAACCGCTTCAGAACGTAGGACAGGCGCCGCGCCTGTTTCTGACATCTCTAACCAGAATATGGAGACAGGCGGGACGCCTGTGCTACCTTTACAGCCGCTCTGGCGAATGCTGCTCTACGCCTTCATCGGCGGATTGATTCTAAACATCATGCCCTGCGTGCTGCCGGTCATCGCGCTGAAAATCCTCGGCTTCATCAACCACGCCCAACACGAACCACGCCGGGTCCGTGCGCTCGGGTTGGTTTATACCGCCGGCGTGCTGGTGTCGTTCCTTGCTTTAGCCGCGATTGTTATTGGCGTCAAAGCCGCCGGACATCATGCCGGCTGGGGAATGCAGTTCGGCAGCCCGGTTTTCATCGTCTGTCTTACGGCACTCATCACCCTGGTCGCGCTGAATCTGTTCGGCGTGTTTGAAGTGACGCTCGGTGGACGCACGTTGAGCGCGGCCGGACAGCTTGCTTCGACGCAAGGTGCGCCCGGCGCATTTTTCAACGGGCTGCTGGCGACAGCACTGGCCACGCCCTGTACCGCGCCGTTTCTGGCGCCGGCGCTCGGCTTTGCGTTTGCCCAAAGCGCGACGTTGATTGTGCTGATTTTTCTGTTTGTCGGACTTGGTCTCGCCGTGCCCTATGTCGTGCTGAGCTGGAATCCGGCGTGGCTGAAATTTCTGCCCAGGCCGGGCGCCTGGATGGAGAAGTTCAAAATTGCCATGGGCTTTCCGATGTTGCTGACCGCCGTGTGGCTCTTCAACCTCGCCGCCGATGACTATGGGACGAATGTTTTGTGGCTCGGCGTTTTTCTCGTGCTGTTGGCGTTTGCAGCGTGGATTTTCGGCGAATTCGTCCAACGCGGCCGGACCGGCAAAGGTGTCGCCGTAGTCGTTGTATTGATTTTGTTGATTGGCGGCTATGCCTTCGCACTGGAAAACCAGTTGCATTGGCGTGAGCCGATTGTCTTCGCGGACTCGATGACCACGTCACCAGCATCGCCGGACGCCATCAACTGGCAGCCTTGGAGCACGGAGGCCGTGGCCAAGGCGCAGGGCGAAGGTCATCCGGTGCTGGTGGATTTTACCGCCAACTGGTGCCTGACCTGCCAGGTGAACAAGAAAATCGCCATCGAGATTCCGTCGGTCCGCAAAAAATTGAAGGAAATCAACGCCGTTACCCTGGTCGGCGATTACACACATTTCCCCGATAACATTACCGAGGAACTGAATCGTTACAGCCGCGCCGGTGTGCCGTTGGTTTTGGTCTATCCTAAAGGCGTTGGCGCACAACCGATTGTGCTGCCGGAGGTTCTGACACCAGGCATTGTGCTGGGGGCACTGGACCAAGCGGCCAGATAGGTAAATTTTTTTGAACCAAACGCCCGTAAGATACGTCTGGTACTCTGACAATCTGAAACCCAAGATTAAATTAATGATTATGAAAACTGCATTTGCTCTGGTCGCCGTCCTGACTTTGGCCTCGGCGGCGCTGGCGGTGGAAGTCGGCAAACCCGCGCCGGATTTCACGGCCACGGACATCAACGGCAAAACGATTCACCTGAGCGATTACAAAGGCAAAATCGTCGTGCTCGAATCGTACAATTCCGACTGCCCGTACTGTCACAACCAGTACAAGACCGGCGCGATGCAGGCAATGCAACGCGACCTCGCGGCCAAGGGTGTGGTCTGGCTGCTGGTGAATTCGGTGAACCCGAAGAATTTCAGCCATCGCACCCCGGAACAGGCCCGGACGGAAATGGCTGCGGAAAAGATGGATGTGACCGCGTGGATTGACGACAGTTCCGGCGCCGTCGGCCATCTGTACGACATGAAAACCACTCCGGACATGTATGTCATCAACCAGGACGGCATCCTGGTTTATGAGGGCGCGATTGACAACCAGCCGGATCCGTTCCACGACCCGACCAAGGCGCAGAACTATGTCAGCCAGGCCATTGACTCGTTGCTCGCCGGCAAACCGGTGGCCGTGACCGATACCAAACCGTACGGTTGCAGCGTAAAATACGCGGATTAAAACCAAAAATCGGTAGCAGCCGACGTAAATCGGCTCATTTTAAGAAGTCAGAGCGAACTGATCCCGCTTTGCGGGACTGCTACGATTTGGGAGTAAATCCAAACTCTTTCAAAAAATTCTCCGCTGGCGCGCGGATTTCCACGCGCCTTTTTGTGAACGGATCCACGTAAGCCAACCACACCGCCCGCAAGCCGAGCGATAGATTGCCTTCCAGCCTTCCATAAAGCTCGTCGCCGACAATCGGCAGGCCGGTCTCCGCCAGATGCACGCGAATCTGATGTGTGCGGCCGGTAATTGGTTTAGCTTCGATTAACGAAAACTTCCCCCGTCGCTGCAGAACCTTAAAATGTGTTTCGCAATTTTTGCCATGGACCGCGTCCGCCTTCATTTTGTGAAACCGTTTTTGATCCGGCGCGAGTTTGAGATTGCATGTCCATTCGTTTTCTTTTGGCTCGCCGACGGTGACTGCCAGATAGGTTTTTTCCATTTGGTGGCTCGCGAATAAATCGAAAAACCTTTCAACCGCGCCGGGACTTTTGGCGAAGAGCAAAACGCCGCTTGTGTCCGCGTCGAGGCGGTGGACGTGGCGGAGAAATTTAAGACCTCGTGATTGCGCCCAAAAATCGCGCGCCACGATGGAGGATTCAAGGGCTGCCTGCAAATTGCGCGATGTTTTCTGCCACGAGACGGGCGCGAGCATCCAGCCGCGCGGTTTGTCCACGGCCAGAGCCGAGCGATCCTCGTAAAGAATCGGAATGGGTTCGCATCCGGGCAGTTCGATGAAATCGGGCTTGGCCATGTCACGAATAGAATCCACGGATTGCCCCGATTGCACAAATTTTTATCTGCATTCCCGGCAAGGATAAAGTCGTCCCGCCGAACCGACCGAAAGGGAAGCGGAACTTCCGCAGAGGCGAACGTGGCTCACAAAACCGGCGGCCATTGAAGTTCACTTTCGGCCGGTTTGACGCCACTGTGGAATCCCGTTTCGTCCTGATAGCCGGTCCGTACTTCCATCCGGACGGCCTTGCGCAGTTTCAAGAAGATGCGAGGGAACACTGCTCCCCACGCTGTCGTGTCCTGCGATGATTCGCGCCTGGTGAGCGTAGATTCATGCCGGATGCGTTCGCTTAAACGTGAGCAATCCCAGCCGGACCGGGTCTTGCGGGTCATAAGCTGGCATGTTCCAGTCGGGAGTTTTTTATGCAAAGAAAAGTTATTCCTTTTTATCCTCCGGATGTTCACAGGCAGCGCTGTCCCGCCGAAGCGACCGTCGGGTGGCCAGCCAGTCCGTCGCCGTATCTGAAACCGTCCGCCGACTAAATCGCAACCCGGAATCTTCGATTCATCGGAGCGCGCCGAGCGGGTGCAGAAGCGCGCTTTTTCGCCAGCCCCGGGAGATGATTGGCATGTTTCCAGAAGTAAACGCCAATCGCCACGCCGAATGCCAGGATAGAACCCCACAGGCACAACAGGACGTCAATGCCGTTCGCCATGGTGGATGCCTTGATGACGCCGACTATGCCGGCCATCAGACAGCCCAGCACGGCCAGCAGCACCATCCTTTCCCGACCGCCATGATGTGCGGACAATTCCGTTGCCAGGTTAAAGGCAATCACCTCATTGGCGGCGCTGGTGCCATCCGCGCCACAGACCGGGCAAGCTACTGAAAAAGGCATCCGGCCACAGAAAGGTTCGATGTCGAATGCGTACCGTTGACCACAACCACACTGAATTTTTACGGGCATCATAAACTTCAAGGGTTTCAACGACGCCAGATTCATTTGCATGGGTCGTGCCAAAGGAAATTTCCGTGAAAAACCGGACTTTTCGTTTGGATGAAATCCGCGGCACGCGTGTTTTTCACGCCAAACGCGCGACTTTCACGCAATGGAAAATCGGATGGAATAAATACCTCCCGAAAAACTCTGAACCATATCCGATCAACAGGCTAATGCTTACGCCATTCTTTCTTCGGCGGTTCAGGCAGACCCTGCGCACGCAACGCCGTTCGGAAATGGACCTTGGCGATCTTCGGTAAATCATCCGCGCTTTGCTCCGCCACAAATTTCTTCGCCGCTTCGTCCACGGCGCTGGAGGCGCCCTTGGGCAATTCCACATTGAATTGCTTTTCCAGTTTTGCCAACCCTTTCACGAATTCGTCCCGCGCCAGGATGGAAGCCGCCGCCACCGCGAGGTCTTCTTCCGCCTTATGCCGCTGAACCAGTTCAATCTCGCGTCCCAACGCCATCAGTGCCTTGGCCACCACATCCTTGCTGGACGCAAACTGGTCGCTGATGGCCTTCACGGGCACAGGATTCATCTGGTGTTGCTGGCCCATCAGATTTTCAATCACCCGCGCATGGCCCCACGCCAGAATGGCATTCACGCTTTTCATCTTCGCGTAAAGCCGGTTGTACGCCTCGTTGCCGATCACAACGGTGTTCACGACGCACCCGGGCGTTTTGCGGATTTTTTCCGCGAGGTCGGCGATCTTTTTGTCGCTGGAAATGTTTTTCGAATCGCGGATGCCGGCCCCCTGCCACGCTTTGATGACACTTTCGTTGATGTAAGCGCCGGCGATGCATAATGGCCCGAAGAAATCGCCCTTGCCGCTTTCGTCCACGCCGATGCGCGGCAGGAGCAACTCGGGATTCAGGACGGTTTCGTATCCCAACCGCGCCTGTTTCAGAATTTCCGGTTCCAGCAGGAACTCGATGAATTCCTGCGTGCCCTTGCCTTGCACCACCAGCTTGCCGCTCTCGTAAAAGACGATGTTGGTTTTATCGGATTCAAAAGCAAATCGCGCATAAGGCACCGTGCGCAATTTCCAGTTCCGCGCGCGCAAGGCCGCGTCCAGCGCCGACGCCTGTTCGTCGGTAAGCTTGCACGTGTAAGAACTCAGCGGTTGCACGGAAAAATAAATAGCCGCAAAAAGACACAAAAGACACAAAAAGTTTTGCGGTCGGTGCGGCGCGTCGATGGTGTCGAGCCACAGGCTCGACGCTACAACAGTTTTTTGCGGCTTTTGCGCCTCTTTGCGGCAATAATCCGGGCGCATGACGGGCCGAAATCCGAACTCCGAATTCCGAACTCCGAAATTGAATCGGCTGGTTCCGGCTTTGCTTAATTGGTTCGCCACCAACGCCCGCGATCTGCCGTGGCGGCGCACGCGCGATCCCTACGCCGTCTGGGTTTCGGAAATCATGCTCCAGCAAACGCAGGTCAGAACGGTGATTCCCTATTGGGAACGCTGGCTGCGTGAACTGCCTACCCTCAAGGACGTGGCCAGGGCCAGCCCCGACAAAATTCACAAGCTTTGGGAAGGACTCGGGTACTACACCCGCGCCAGGAATCTGCAGAAGGCGGCACGGCAAATTGTGGCACAACAAAGTGCCAATTCAAAATCCCGCAGGAGACGAGGTAACGAGGCACAAACTAGAATGAAAAGAGAGACTCCTCACGTCGTCTCCTACAAGTTTCCGGAAAACTTTGATGACGTGCTTGCGTTGCCGGGCATCGGCCGTTACACCGCCGGCGCGATTTGCAGCATCGCGTTCAACCAGCCGACGCCGATTCTGGACGGTAATGTCATCCGCGTGCTGACCCGGATTTTTGGCATTGCCGAAAACCCGCGAGAAAGAGAAACGAACGCGCGGCTCTGGAAACTGGCGGCGGAATTGGTGACAACTGCGGCGAAGCATCACACCACCCGTAGCAGCCGACGTAAGGAGGCTCATTCTGAAATCGGAAATAGTCAGGGCCTCCTCACGTCGGCTGCTACAATAACCGGAAATTGCTCCGCAATGAATCAATCGCTCATGGAACTTGGCGCATTGGTCTGCACGCCGCGAAATCCACTATGCGGGAATTGCCCGGCTCAGAAACTCTGTGTCGCCTTCCAGGAAAATCGCGTAAACGAGTTGCCCAACCTTGGCAAACGCCAAATTACCACGTCCCGCCGCTTTGTCGCCTTTGTCGCCGAACGAAACGGGCATTTTCTGGTGCGCCAACGGCCCGCTGACGTCGTGAACGCGCATCTTTGGGAGTTTCCAAACATGGAAATTCATCCTGTTCGAAGTAGCAGCAGACGTCAGTCCGCTCATAATTCCGGCCAGAATGGTCAGAGCCGACTCACGTCGGCTGCTACGGTCCAAAAACTTAATCCCAAAATCGCCCTGGCAGCAAAACAGCTTGGCCTTGAAACTTATGAGGTCATGCCGCTGTGCACCCTGAAACATTCCATCACGCGCTATCGTATCACCTTGGAAGCTTTTCGTGTAAATCTGGAGAGGACTCGTAAAATTCGTCTCTCCGAAATCGGCGTCTGGAAGACGCCGGCGCAGATGCAACAACTGGCCTTCACCGCCGCCCATGGGAAAATCCTGAGATCCACCTCTCACCACGGGCCTGTGCCCAAATCGGCCGGCCGGTAATAATCAAAGTAGGTGCCGGCGGGACCATTGCCGGTTGACCCGACATCAATGGTTCCGGCGGGATTGGCTTCGTTAAATCTTTTCCATTCAACGTGGGCGTCTTCAAACAGAAAATTCCCGCCAACCGGAACATTGCGGGCGCCAGGATGGGCTGAATCCGGGTACAACTTTCCGTTGTATATGTTCACATCCGACCAGCCTTTGACCTGCGTGCGCTGCAACCGGTCAATCATCACGGGCGCCTTGCGATAGGGACCGTCCAGCTTTGGCCGTTTCAGGCACCACGCTCCCACCCCGTTCGCGTCGTAATTCCAGGAGACACCCCATAAATTCGTCGTCTGGGCGCGGCCCGGAAGATAGTTGTAGCCGATGACGTTGGGAAGATTTCCCCGGGACTCGGACTGACGAACCGCAACATCCGTCGGACAGAAGAACACGTCGTTTTTGCTGCGCAGGCCGAAAACGCTGGTGCCGGGCTTGTTGCGGTATAAATACACGGGATAGAAAACGTTTGAGAAATTATACGCCATCCATGCCAGATCGGCGGCACCGGGTTGGGTATTGTCGGGGAAATACCCGGAGTTATCACCGGCGTACATGGTAAGAGCGGTGCCCCATTGCCGGAGGTTGCCGGCGCATTGAACCCGGTAAGCCTTCGCTTTGGCGTTTGCCAGCACGGGCAGCAATATCGCAACCAGAATGGCGATAATGGCGATGACCAACAGTATTTCGATCAAGGTAAGACCGGCGGTGCAAAATACTTTGCGAGATGGGCTTTTCATCGGATTGTCTGTTTTTAACTCCAAAAGACAGCGCAGTAAATTAATTTTGGCAGTTGCACATTCTGCCTCCCGACCTGTCAAGCAGCGGCCGGCGCTATCCACAAAAAACTGGCCAGCGCGGCGTTCAAATGTATCTTATCCAGCCGATGATTTATTTCGACCATAATGCCACCGCGCCGGTCATGCGCGAGGCGCGCGAGGCCTGGCTGAACGCCACGGAGCATATCGCCGGCAATCCGTCCAGTCCGCACCAGTTCGGCGCAGCCGCCAACAAGGCCATGACCGAGGCGCGCGAAAAACTCGCCGCCTTCCTGGGTTGCCACCCGGCCGAAATCATCTGGACGAGCGGCGCCACCGAGGCCAACAACATGGCGCTGCACCATTTCGCACAGACGCTGGATCCGAAGGCCGAGGCCTGGATTTCCCCCATCGAACATCCGTGTGTGATGGAATCGGCCAATTTTTATTTTCATCGCCGGACCAAATTCATTCCCGTCACGCACGCCGGGGTGATTGACCTGGACTGGCTGACCGCCGAGCTGGCCGACGTGCGTCCGGGATTCGTCGGCGTGATGGCTGCCAACAACGAGACCGGAGTGATTCAGCCGTGGCGCGAGGTGCTGGCCATCTGCCGCCAGTACAAAGTGCCGTTCTTCTGCGATTCCGTCCAGTGGCTTGGCAAAATGCCCGCGAAAGGATTGGGCGAATGCGATTTTCTCAGCGGCGCGGCGCACAAATTTGGCGGACCGCGCGGCGTCGGCTTCTTGAAAATTTCCGGACGTGGTCACGTCACGCCGCTGATTGTCGGCGGCAAACAGGAGCGCGGACAGCGCGCGGGAACGGAAAATGTCCCGATCATCGTCTCGATGCTGGCGGCACTGGAAGCGCGCGAACAACAGCTGGCGCGCAATGAACACATTTTGCGCGGCGTGTGGCGCGAGAATTTCGAACGGCAGCTTCTGCACAAACTGCCCGGCACGGCAATCGTCGGCACCGGTTCACCGCGGTTATGGAACACCGTTTCCGCGCTGGCACCGGAAGGCAGCCAGCTCCGCTGGGTTTCCAAACTCGACAAGGCCGGCTTCGCGGTTTCGACCGGTTCAGCCTGCACGACCGGCAAGGAGGAACCGTCGCACGTCCTCGCCGCGATGCATTTCAAGGCGGCAGACGCGCATCGCGTGCTGCGGTTCAGCAGCGGCTGGGAAACTACGGAGGCGGATTGGGACGCGCTGGCCGATGCCCTGGGAAAAATCCACGAGGAAATGCACCACGCCCGGGCACACGCCGAGGCATGATTGAACGTTGACGCCGGCAGGCTTTTTGCCAGTCTGTGCCAGCATGACCGTCAGAACCCGCCACCGGCTGATTGCACTCTCCATTGTCGCAGCCCCGTTTGTTTTTTTGCTCTGTCTGCTGCTGTTCTGGGACGCCGAACCATTGCCGCCCGTCCCGCCACTGCCCAATCCCAATGGCTACGACGATCTGGTGAAGGCGGGCCGCATGCTCGCGAACGATACTGGTGATTTCAATGAGACGAACGCAGCGCACGTGCGGAAAATAGTCTCGGCAAATGCCGCCGCCATGGCGCTGGCGCGCGCGGCCTTAAGCAATCAATGCCGCGTTCCAGTTCAATTCTCGGAATCTTTCAATAGCAATCACGTCGGCGACCTGGCACCGCTTAAATCATTGGCGCGGGGGTTCATTGCCGAAGGCCGGCTGGCGGAGATGGAGAATCACCCGGCGGACGCAGCCAAATCCTACTTGGATACGATCCATCTAGCCAATGAATCAGTGCGCGGGGGATTGCTGATTGACGGGTTGGTCGGCATTGCGATTGAAGCCATCGGGACGAGCCATCTGCAGAAATTGCTTCCGCATCTCGATGCTAACTCCAGCCGGGATGCTGCCGCCGCGCTGGAAACGCTGGATTCCCAAAGGCAAACCTGGGACGAAGTCATGCAGCAGGAAAACGCCTGGTCACACGCAGCATTTCGTGGTTGGCGCTACGAGTTGATGCGGTGGAAGGGACGCAAGTCCATGACGGCCATGTTTGCCAAGATCAGACAAAAATTCGACGCGCAAGCGCAAAGCACGCGTCAATTGACAATTGAGCTTGCCGCGCGCGCTTACCAACTGGACAAGGGCCATCCGCCTGCCAACCTTGCCAATTTGGTGCCGGATTATCTCAATGCCATTCCGCAGGACCCACTCACCGGCACGAACATGGTTTATTCACCATAGTTTTACGGTAGCACCCGCCTCCGGCGGGTTCAATTCGGCGTCCCGCCGAATTGCGGTGGTGGTCACGCTCACATTTGGGGTCAACCGTAAATCAGAAAACAACCTGCACAAATAGTTTCGGGCGCGACGCCCGAAACAACCCGCGAGACGCGGGTGCTACCCCCGATAAACCGCCCGCGCTGTACAGGTTTCCGCCACGACGATTTCCGTGAGCAACGGCAGTTTCGGTTTCAATTTTTTCCAGATCCAGACCGCGACCTCTTCGCTCGTCGGATTTCTCAGGCCGGGAATATCGTTCAGGTAACGATGGTCCAGCTTTTCCCAAACTGGCTTGAACGCCTCCGTGATGTCGGCGTAATCCATCAGCCAGCCAAGCTTCGCGTCGCATTCACCCGCGACGACGATGTCCACCTTGAAACTATGACCGTGCAATCGCCGGCATTTGTGTGACTTCGGCAAATGCGGCAGCAGATGCGCCGCCTCAAACTGAAACGTCTTTCGTAATTCCATTTTCATATTCAAATAATTAACGCAAAGGCGCAAAGACACAGAGGCGCAAAGAATTATAAACCTCTGCGCCCTCGCTTCTTTGCGTCTTTGCGTTAAAAATCATAATTCCAGGTCTGTCCAAGTCACCAAATCGCCGAGGGCCGGCCGGCCATCGTGCCGCCACGCCAACGGCGGATTCTGCATTTGACCGAGCGGGCAGACCCGCGTCACGCCCCAGCGCGCCAATGGCATCGCCAGTTCCTCTGCCTGATGCTCGGATACCGCAATGCCGACGGTCGAAACCCTGCCACGCACGACCTCGGCGTGTTGCAGCAGTTCGGTCAAATCCTTCACCGGTTTCACGTATATGAACCGGTTCAGGCACGAGACTTGAAAGCGCGGGTCGGCTTCGAATACCACCGTCCAAGCGGTGGACTCCTGGCTGCGCCACATCAGCGTCTCGGGCGAATGCGCCGCGCGCACTTCGTAAATTCCCCGGCGCGACGCGATGACCGCCGCGTGCGGGGTCGGCAGTTCACCGCGCGGCTCGGTCTGTTCGCGCCGCTCCAATTCATCCGCCAGCAATTCCGCAAATTTGTCCGGTGACACTTCGCCGCCTGGCTGCACATAAATCACGTGCGGCGAAAGGCAGCCGAGCTGGTTCCACGCCACCACGTCGTCCACCACGCGGGCCGCAATCCGTGGCGCGTTCGAACTGGACAAGACTTCCCTTGCCACAAAACCAAAACTCACCCGATGGCCGTAACCGAGAAAACGGGTTTTGACCGGCAACCGTGAGCGAACGGCCGCCAGCGTTTCATCGCTGCCGGTGGCCGTGACGCAGTCGGCCTCGCCAAACAGGACGTCCTCCAATGCCACGTTCCCCCCGCGCCACTCGGCAATTTCCAGGCAAGCGCCCAGCTTGGCATCGGCCTCGTAAAGTGAATGCGCCAACAGCCGCGGCAGGAACGCCGAGCCGGTGGCGCATTTCACGAACTGCGCCGAACGTGCCAGCAAACCGAGCACGATGCTCATCCACGTTGGATTCGGAATCTTACCCGCCGCGATGTGCACGAGGAATTCCGGTCCGACTACCATGGCGGCGCGCGATGACTTTCGCTCGGTGTCGGTCGCCGTCATGGCGTCCAATCGGCGGACATCGCCGAGTTCTTGAATCAGCAACGCATGCAGATTCTCCCGCGTCATTTGCCGGAAGAAACCATCCAGACCGCGCCGGAGGGTTTCGCGGGAAAAACCGGTTTCAACCGGGCCGGCTTCCAACGCCAGTTTGCGAAATGGGCTGTCCGGCTGCCGCCAGGCTTCCGCTACTTCGCTCAATACTTTGACGAGCTGTTCCGTCGAACGCCCGGCGAGGTAAAGTTCGCGATTGCGCTTCAGCGTTTGACATGCCTCCGCCAACATCGCGGGTGACAACGTCGCTTCCGGCGGCAGGTCGGCGAGGAAATAATTTGGCAGATTCATTGCTTTGGAGGGCATTGCTTCGTCAGTGCCCGGATTATTCAGGGAAGTGACGAAGCACTTCCCTCCATCATTAGCGAACAGCCGCGCGGCTCGGCGAACTGCGCGCGGCCAATCAATTCAAATCCATCGCCACGGCGAACACCCAAATCCTCCGTTTGAACGGCCATCGCGGAAAAGACGTTCGCCAGATCAAAAATACGGATCAAGCCCGGTTCGCCTTCGGCGACCTCTTGCCCTGTCTCCGGCGAAATGATCTGCACCCGCGCCCAGGGAGGGAATTGGAAGTGACCCGGGGGCGACGGCTTCCAGCCGGCGAGTTTCGTTGTTTCATTCGCAGAAACACGCCGGCGAGACGCCAGCGCTCCCAGGGCATAGGCTTGTGAACTCAATTCGCTCATGCCGTATTCGCAGATGATGTTCTCCGAGGCAACGCCGAGCCATTCGGTGATGAGTGCGTGCAATTCGTCCTTCGGCATCGTGCGGGAACGGTTTTTGTAACCGCCGGTTTCCATCACGCGCGAACCGGGCGGAAGTCGGAACCGAAGATTGCGTTCGCCCAAAAAATCCAGCAGATGCACGAAGGAAAAAGCCGTGCCCAAAATCAGTGACGGGTGACGAGTGGCGAGTGACGAGTTCAACGCGGCGAGCACGGCTTCAAAGTTCAGGCTCCACGAACCGTCGGAGGCAATGGTTCCAAAAAATGACCGGTCTGCGCTTTCACAAGCGCGCTTACGAACCGTTTCAAACATGTGGACGAGCGACGAATGCGACACCTGCTCCGGCGGCGGCGTAAGGATGATTAAAGGAGCGCGGACAGCTTGTCCGCGTGTTTCCGGACAACAGCAACCCGCGGACAAGCTGTCCGCGCCCCTTAAGAATTGCGTTTCGAATCCCAACCATAATGATGCCTCGTAACCTTTTAACGACTCCACGCAATGAAAATGCCGGCTGGGCTTTTGCTCCGTCGTGCCGCTGGAATGAAAAACCGCGGTGCGTTCCTCCGACGGAATGCAGGAAAGCTCCGACTCCTTGAACGCCGCCGTCGGCACAGCGGGGATTTGCGTCCAATGTTCAATGACACCCGGCTTCACCTCTTGCGCTTCACAAAATCTTCGGTAGGCGGCATTGTGTTTGAACTGGAGCGCGAAGAGTTCCAGGGCCAGCGCACCAAAATTCCGGAGGGCCGAGTTACACGAGTCCCCATCTTCATCTTTCAAGTCAGGGCCTCGTATAACCCGGCCCTCCGAAAGCATGATTTCGCGCAAGCGCGCGGCGAAATCTGAAAGTTCCTGGTTCATGCGGTTTTTACTGGCTGGTTTTCCGCCACAGCCGAAATGCATTATATCGTGAAATACCCTTGCGGCAAGCGGATTGCCGCGGGATTAGTGGCGGAGGATTGCCAATGGCGGCTTTGTCCGTCACACTGGTTTTTTAATGAACAAACGGTTTTTCATCACCACCGCGATTGATTACGTAAACGGCCAACCGCACCTCGGCCACGCGTACGAAAAAATCGTTGCCGACGTGATCGCGCGTTCGCGGCGGAGTCTGGGCCAGGAAGTCTTCTTCCTGACCGGCCTGGATGAACACGGCCAGAAAGTCCAGCAGGCCGCGCTCGCCGAAGGCAAGACGCCACAAGCCTATTGCGACGAACTGGCGGCCGACTGGCAGGCGTTCGCGAAGAAACTGGAACTGACCAACGATGATTTTGTCCGCACCACCGAGCCGCGTCACAAGGAATTCGTCCAGGCGATTCTGGCCAAACTGCACGCCGCCGGGCAATTTTATCAAAAGACCTACAAGGGCTTTTACTCGACCAAGAGAAGAAACTTTTTTGACCGACAAGGATCGCCTGCCTGACGGCACATTTGATCCGGTTTACGGTGAAGTCATCGAGCTGGAGGAAAGCAATTACTGGTTCAAGCTACGCGATCATCAGCAATGGTTGATTGATTACCTCGAAGCAAATCCATCGTTCGTGCAGCCTGATTACCGGCGCAACGAAGTGCTCGGTTTTCTCAAGAACAACACGCTGGAAGACCTCTGCATCTCACGGCCGGCAGCGCGTTTGAACTGGGGCATTCCCCTGCCTTTCGACAAGGATTTCGTCACCTACGTCTGGTTCGACGCGCTGGTGAATTATATCAGCATCCCCGCCGCCCACGGCGATCCGACCATTTTATCTGTTTCCAACTCTCAACTTTCAACTCTCAACTCTCAGCTTAGTTTGTGGCCTGCCGACCTCCACGTCATCGGCAAGGACATTTTGAAATTTCACGCCGTGTTCTGGCCCATCATGCTCAAGGCGATGGGGCTGCCGTTGCCGAAACAACTTCTGGTTCACGGCTGGTGGCAGAAGGACGGCGCGAAAATCAGCAAGAGCACCGGCAACATCGTTGATCCCATTGTAGTCATTGACGAATGGGGCCTGGACGCCTTCCGGTTTTATGTTCTGCGCGAACTCGACATCGGGCCGGACGGCAACTGGACCGACGCCGGCTTCAAGGCGCGTTATCAGGCCGAACTGGCGAACGGCCTTGGCAATCTCGTCAACCGTTCGCTCTCGATGCTCAAGCGCTATCGCAACGGCGTCGTTCCGGCAAAACACGATGAACTCGCCGCCACGGCCACAAAAGCGACCGACGAAACCTGCGTCTTGCTGAAACAGAACCGAGCTCCAAGACTGCGTTGCACAGCATCTGGTCGCTTATCACGCGCGCCAACCAATACGTGGACCAGACCGCGCCGTTCAAACTCGCAAAAGATCCGGCACAATCAAAGCGGCTCGACGAGGTGCTCTACAACCTTGCCGAAACCTGTCGCGTGCTGGCGGTTTTGCTCTGGCCATTCCTGCCCGGCACGGCAACAAAGATTTACGCGCAACTTGGCTTGGCCGGTTCGCCGGACAAATTTTCGGAGGCCGCCTGGGGTGGATTGAAACCCGGCCACAAAATTGGCGAACCGGCACCGCTCTTTCCGCGCAAAGACAACCCGTAAGCCATGAATCCATCCCCTAACCACCCCCCTTGGAAAATTGCCATCACTGTCGGCATCAGTCTCATGCTGGTTTGTTATCTCGACTATATCACCGGTTATGAACTTACCATTTCGCTTTTTTATCTGATCCCGATTTTATTGTGTGGATGGTATTTCCAGCGATTCGCCATAGTCTGCATTGCTCTCTTGATTGGAACCGGCTATTGGCTTACCGACAAGCTTTCCGGCCACACCTACAGCCACGAGTCCTTTCGCATCTGGAACAGTTTTAACCGCTTTGCCGTCCTTTTAATTGTTGGCTTGGTTACTCATCGCCTGAGACTGGTGTTAAAGGAAAGAGAGCGAATAAACGCGGAGCTGAAAAAATCATTGGAAGAGTTATCCCAGTCAACCGAAGAGATTCGAAAGCTGCAAAGCGGCTTGCAGACCATTTGCGCCTGGACGAAGCGAATCAAAGTCGGAGAACAGTGGGTGACGCCGGAGGAATTCTTAAGAGAACAACTCCACTTGAAACTCACGCATACTATTTCGCCAGAAGCCAGCCGTGAGTTTGTGAATGAATTGAAAGCGAAGGCAAACCAGCCGAACCCTTCTTGAGGAATGATGCGTTTCGGGAACATTTCACTCTCTCCAAATGAGCTTTTCTGGCCAAATGACGGCTCGGGTGAATGTTGAGAGATGCAGGCAAAAGAAATCATCGCCCTGGCAATTTTTGCATTGACCTATCTGCTGCTCAGCGGGCGGCAACTGCACATTCTGCCACTGAATCGTCCGGCCGCCGCGCTGCTCGGCACTGTGTTGATGGTCGCCTGCGGCATCCTGACGCCCGAACAAGCCTACCGTGCCGTGGACTACGACACGCTGGTTCTGCTGCTCGGCATGAGCCTCATCTCGGCTTACCTTTATCTCGCGGGATTTTTTGAATGGACAGCCGACTGGGTGTTGCGTGTCGCCAAAACGCCACAACGTCTGCTCCTGTATCTGACGCTCACAGCCAGCGTTTTGTCCGCGCTGCTGGTGAACGACACGATTTGCCTGATGCTGACGCCACTGGTCGTCGCCGTGGTGGTGCGCGGGCGATTGCCGTTATTGCCTTACCTCCTGGCCCTGGCAATGAGCGCCAACATCGGCAGTGCCTGCACGCTCGTCGGCAACCCGCAAAACATGATTATCGGCCATCTGTCCAAAATCCCTTTTACAAACTTTTGCCTGTCGCTCCTGCCGGTTTCCATCGTGGGACTGGCGGTCGAATCCGCCATCCTGAGCTTTGCCTTCCGCAAAACCCTTCGCGCCGTTTCGATTCAAACGGCCGAAGTTCCTCAACGTCCACTGGATCGGCGGCTCATCGCCCTGACCCTCGGCGTGCTCGCGTTGGTGTTCGCGGGATTCGTGGCCGGATTCAATCTCTCCTGGACGGCACTGGCCGGCGCGACGCTGGTGATGGTAATTGCCCGCCGTGACACGCACGCGGTGCTCAAGCTGGTGGACTGGAATCTCCTTTTTTTCTTCGCCGGCCTTTTTGTTGTCGTCGAAGGACTCAACAGCACCGGGCTGCCGGACCAGATTTACAATCATCTGCGCGGGCTTTTCGGTTCCAGCGCCAGCGCGCAGGCGTGGAACCTCACCTGGTTCTCGGTCGCCGGTTCCAATGTTTTCTCCAACGTGCCGTTCGTACTGGTCGCTGGCAAGTGGATCCCCGGCTTTGCCAATCCGGAGCTTATGTGGAAGGTCATGGCGCTGGCCACCACCTTTGCCGGCAACCTTACCATCCTCGGTTCGGTCGCCAACATCATCGTGGTCGAATCCGCGCGGCAGCACATCAAAATCGGCTTTTGGGACTATGCGAAAATCGGCATCCCGGTGACGCTGCTGACCACCGTCGTCGGCGTGGCGATTCTCCTGTTGATCGGATAAACCCCCGCGTAGTGAGTCAGTTTTATTGGAGCGCGGAGCATTGCTCCGCCAGAACGCAGGCTTCGAAAGGTGCGGAGCGATGCTCCGCGCTCCGCCAATCGCAAATTGACCCGCCAGCAAACATCGTTGCGCTTCGTTGCTGGAGGGTTAAATTGAGCCCATGAAAACGGGCCTCGCCGCAATCTTATCATCGCTCGCGACGTTGGTGCTGGCTGCGCTGGTCACCGCCGGTTGTGCCACCACCAAGCCGATTGATTGGAACAGCCGCGTCGGCACCTACACCTTTGACCAGGCCGTGACCGAGTTGGGGCCGCCGGACAAGCAGGCCAAATTGAGCGACGGCAAATGCGTGGCTGAATGGATTACGCACCGCGAAGGCGGCACCAGTTTCAGCGTCGGCACGGGCTTCGGCAGCGGCAACGCCGGCTTTGGTGTTGGCCAGACCGTCGGGACGGGTTACCGCGACCGGGTATTGACACTCACATTCGGCACGAACAATGTGCTCACCGCGTGGTCCAGGAATTATTGAGCATGGAATCTCCGCGAAACAATCGTAGCGGCTTTCGGCATCCCGCATTGCGGGACGGACTCTTTCCGTTTCTGAGATTTGCGGCGCTCTGCCGAGACGCCGCTACGATAAAGCAAAGATTTTTCGGAGGTACATTTCTGCTGTTTGTCGTTTTGGGAGTGCTATTACTGGTTTCCGGCTGCGCATCTACCGGTCCTTTAACCGCACAGCAGGCAAATTATCCGGCAGACAAAGTGGATGCCCGCGGCTTGTTCGCCGAAAATTGCGTCACCTGCCACGGACAAAATGGACGCGCCTACACTTTCCACGGCTGGCTCGTTGGGGCGCAGAATTTCGCCAACCTGGAATGGCAGATGGGTACCACGGATGACCAGATTGTCAATGCGATCAAAGCCGGGCCGGGCTTGATGCCGGCTTTCGCAAATAAATTATCCCCGTCCGAAATTGAAGCGCTGGCAAAGTACGTACGCACCTTCAGGACAACGGAATAAGGTCTAAAACGTCGGAAACCGAAAAATCAAACGTCGTTGGCAGGAAAAATGCATTCTATTAAATTAGTCCAATGAAAATGAAATTCGTGGCGAAAGGTTCCCTGCTGGCCGTTCTGTTTCTTGCCGTCGCTTTTATTTCCGGTTGCGCCACGGCCCCGCCGGTGGATTGGAACAGTCGCGTCGGGCATTACACCTACGCGCAGGCCGTCAACGAACTGGGCCCGCCGAACCGGCAATCCCACCTCAGCAACGGTGCGACCGTATCCAAATGGTTTCTCCAACCCAGCGCCCCGGCCGCCATGCCCAACAACGGCATGAACAACGGATTCGGCGTGGGCCAGAACATCAACGTCGGCTTAGACGACCGCTATCTGCAATTGACGTTTGACACCAATGGCGTGCTGACCGCCTGGTCGAAGAATTATTAGGTCAATTCCACGTGCCAACAGAGAAATGCCGGTAACACCCTTGCAGGCGCTGAACTTTCCCGGCAAAGGCCAGCGCTACGCGCTATCACCGCACTGAATCCGACACCTGCGGTGGTGTCACTACGGGCGCTACCATCTCCGTCGTCGTCAGCTCGATGGGTATCACGCCAGCGGTGAGATTAACGGATATCTTCGCCTTGCCCGCCACCACACCTTTCGGCACCTCAAACTCAGTCGTATAAAACTCCCAATAACAACACCGCTGGGTCAGTTCGTACGAGGTCCGCAGCGGCGCACCGCCACCGGCAGTCGGCCATTCGATATTTAACTCTGGCACCACAAAACGGGGTAAGGCATCGATGCTGAGCAATGACTCCGCGCCTGCGCCTGACCCGGGATTAAGGAAACACAAGCTCAACCGCTGGTGCGTCTCCCCAATCGTGAAATCGGTCCTCCGCAGCAACTTCGGCGTGAAAGGCCCGCCGAAGTGTATGACCGGAGCCGTCTCACGATTCGTTGACCAAAAAGTGCCGAACCAGCCGGCATACATGGGCATTTGACCATCAACGGAAAGCGACAACCCGTAGCTATCTTCTTTATCGCCGTAGTTCCAGCGCCGCAAGACAAAGCGGGTGTGCCGCGATCCATTGGTTGGCGTGATGGCATCAAGCACGTATTCAAAGTCCCAACGGTTTGCGCCCAGGTCCCGGACGCTGCCTGGCTCGAGGGGCGGCCCGTCATCGGTCAGGTCCCCATTCGCATTCTTGTCGACGAACAATCGCTTGCCATCCTCAACCATCCAGACTTTCACATCACCGCTGTTGCCCAGGGTGAGCAAGCCATACTTTGGCTTCGATTGATACGTTGGCTCCTTGATGATGGTGCGGTCAAAATGACTCACCTCGTTTGTGGAAGCACATGCTTTGTCCGTGGAGGCCGTGGCACAGCACAAGGTGGTCACTATGACAAAAAGTAAACGGGGCATATTCGTTTCCTTTGGTTGTAATTGTCGTCTAACGATTCAAATCCCGCAATTCGGGATAATCTGGACTCTTCCGCCTTCGCTGGAAGCTACGGCGAGACCGCGCCGAAACAGAGTGAAGGCGGGCAAGTTTCATCGGGCAATTTGTTTCAGCCTTCAGCCTTCATTCTTCGGCATTTCCTGCAATGGCTCCTGCGCAGGTTTAGCCGTGGCGTACGGATCAAAATCCGGGGGCAAGGCGAGCCACGCGACTGCTTCGCGCAGGTCTCGATAGACCATGACTTCCTGCCTGGCCTTAACATCTCGATAAGCGGCATATATCCGGCTTAGTGCAAATTGGAGGTCAGAAGCCACTACAAACGCGCGTCGGGAACGCACGTCAAAAATGCTGCGGCACGCAAGGTCTTCGATCTGCGCGGTTGTCAAATCCAGTGACGTGAACGCACGACAGTCAACCAAATGATTGAATTCCGGATTGAACTTGGGGTCTTCGGCGAGCCTGGCCATGTGGCAAAGAAAGTCAGCGCGACGGAATACGCCGGTCCCGCTTGAAAAGACCAGGCGGTGATCGGGGTGGATTATAAACTTGGCTGGCATATCGGAGCGCCTAACGTTCCAAAGCTGCCTGCCTCAGCATAGCTCGGCAAGAGCGAAGTTGGGAGCCACGGCCAGCCGTCTTCGTTTCGAAGCTTCCGCCTTCGTCCGACTTCGGCGAGTCAAGATGACGGGACAGGCCGGTGGCCAGGCTCTCCCGCATTGCGGGACAATCTGGACTCTTAAAATTCATGGCTTAACCGTAATCCGTCTTCCACCTTGTGTCTTCCTTTTTCTGTCCTCCGTCCTCAGTTTCTCCGGTGCGGCGCAGGGACCGCTGTCTGGTATCTCGCCCATCCCGCACCTTAAAGCTGGCAAGCGCGCTCATTCTGATATAGTTTTTTGGGGGGGAGGCCGGATGAAACGGGTTCCGTTCATTTTATTGTTGATGGCGGCGGTCAAGCTGCATGCGCTGGACCGGTTTGCCGCACTCTCGATGATTGAGAGCGGCGATAATGACCGCGCCCACGGCCGGGATGGCGAGCTTTCGCGTTATCAATTTTCACCGGGTCTAATTGCTGAATTCCAGATTGATGCCACTCGATTGGATGACCCGGCTTATGCGCGCCAGCAGGCAATCAAGGTGATGGACTTTCGCTGTTCGGGCTTTGAACATCAATTTCACCGGGCGCCTACCGATGTGGAATTCTATCTGCTCTGGCACCGGCCCAATCATGTGGAACATCCGACCGGGCTTGAGCTTGAGCGGGCCCAGCGGTTCGCCAACCTGGTCAACCGCCCGGACGCCAAGGACGCCAAGCCATAGCGTCAGACACGGATTTCACGAATTAACACGAATTCCGAAGCCGGTAGGGCTGGCCTATTTGTAGAAAACCGGAACGCGAATAATCCCAGGCTCCGTTCAGGAGCGAAATCAGGGTTTGGTGGGGCGAGGCTATCCGAATCGTAGGAGCAGCGTGAGGAGTCTCTGTTTGAAATGAGTCTCGTTGCCTCGACTCCTACAAGATACAGCGGAAGCTCCGCGTCCTATCCGCAATTCAATTCAACGCCACGCCGCGGCGGATGTAGGTCGGGATGTCGAGGTCTTCGCCCTTGTGAATCGTCGGCTCGCTCTTGTCGAACCGGCCTTTGGAAATAATCGCCAGCGGCAACTGGGCCTGGCGCATTTTGGAAACCGCCTTCCGGGTGCGCCTGCTGTTATGCCGCGCCAGCGCTTGCTCGCGTTGTTCCAAGCTGAACCCGGATTGCGACGCACCGTCGCCATGGACTGTGGCGACATGTCGCCGCTTTGAAAGCGCGGACGTGTCCGCGCACTCCAAAGAGCCAGGCGCATCACTCTGCGCCTCGATTATCGCATCCGGATCTTGCTTCGCCGCGATGAGAGTTACGGAGAGATGGCTTTTCATCGTTTCGTCCACGGTCGCGCCCATGATGACTTTGCGCGTGTTCGCAGTGACGGTTGATTTGTTCCATCACCCGGTTCACCTCGGCCATCGTCAAATCCTTGCCGCCCATCATGCTCACCAGCACGGCATCGGATTCCGCCAGCACGCGGCCTTCCTCCAGCAACGGATGATTGAGCAGCTTTTCCACCACCTCGCGCGAACGCGCCGGGCCGGAGGCTTCCACCGAGGCAAACGCGCTTTCGGAATGGCGGTTGCGCACCAAAGCGCACAAATCGTCAAAGTGAATCTGAATCAAGCCCGGCCGCGTGAGCAGCCGCCATACGCCGCGCACGCCTTCGACCAGCAACTCGCCGGTAATGCGAAACGTGTCGAGCACGCTGGTGTTTTCGTCAATCAACTTGAACGTTTTCTGGCACGGGAGGCAAATCACGCCGTCGGCGACCGCTCGGAGCTGTTCCAGGCTTTGCTGGGCCTGCTCCTGGCGGCGATTGCCTTCGCACGCAAACGGCAGTGTCACAAAGGCCAGCACCAGCGCGCCGGTTTCCCTGGCCGCCCGCGCCAGCACAGGCGTGATGCCGCTGCCCGCGCCGCCACCCAGACCGGCGACAATAAAAATCACGTCCGTGCCTTCGCAGGCGGTCTTGAGCGTGGCGAATTGTTCCTCGGCAATCGCGCGGCCGCGTTCGGGGTCGCCGCCGGTGCCCAGTCCGCGCAGCAGCTTCGTTTCGAGATGAATTTTCAGGGCGACGGTCGAACCGGCGAGCGACGTCGCATCCGTATTGACCGCCACGAAACTCGCGCCGGTGAATTCCTCCCGGTTCATCACCTCGAGCAGGCTGACGCCGGCGCTGCCAACGCCGATGATTCGGGCGGCGCGCATTCCGGTGGGTTCGAGCATGGCCGCGGGGGATTGAGTTTTGGTCTTCATGGAGGTGGAATTCAGGGTCGTTGCATGAAACGGCGCAGCGTGTTCTTGAAGCCCGACGCCAACGACGGTTTGCCCGCGCGTCTGCCGGTTTTGAACGAGCCAAATTTAACCAGGCCGATGGCGGTGAAAAATTCCGGCTGGTCGAGCGCGGATTTGAGGCCGTTGATGGAATTGGTCTGGCCGATGGACACCGGCATTTGCAGGACGTGCTCCGCGAGTCTGGCAATGTGCGGAATCCGCGTGCCGCCGCCGCCGAGAAAAACGCCCGCTCGCAAAAAATCATACAGCCCGGCCTGTTCCAAATCCTGCGCGATCAACTGGAAGATTTCCTCGAGCCGCAGCGACATGATGCGCTGGAGATGCTCGACGTTGACGGTCTTGAGCGGCAGGCCGAGTTCGTTGGTAATGGTGACGGTCTGGCCCTTGATTTTCTCGTCCAGCAACGCGGAGCCGTGTTCGAGCTTCAGTTTTTCCGCGCGGCTCAACGGCACTTTCAATCCGTAAGCCAGATCATTGGAAACGTGGTCGCCGCCCACCGCCAGCACGCCGGTGTGGCGAATCACGCCGCCCGCGTACACGACGTAATCGGTCGTGCCGCCGCCGATGTCAATGACCAGCGCGCCCAGCTCCTTTTGCTCGCCGGTCAACAGCGCGAGCGACGAGGCGAGACCGTTGAAGACGATTTCGTCCACCTCCAGTTGCAGCCCTTTTACGAGCCGGATGGCGTTTTGCAGGCGGTTGGTGTTGCCGTGGACCACGTGAACGTCCACTTCCAGGCGCGACCCGAGCATGCCGACCGGATTGGTCACGCCGTCCTGGCCGTCCACGAAAAAGTGCTGGCGGATGGCGTGCACGACGTTGTTTTCCGTGGGCAAATTGATCGCTTTCGCGTTCTTGATGACGTCCTGGACGTCGTCCTCGGAAATTTCGCGGTCGGCGGAAACCACGGGATGCACGCCGCGATTGTTGAAGCCGCGGATGTGACCGCCGGTCACGCCGAGATAAACGTTGCGGATCTCGACATCGGCCATCTGTTCGGCCTCGACGATGGCGTTGCGCACGTCTTCCTCGGCCTGGGCCGTGTCCGCCATCTTCGCCCTTGCGCACGCCGCGTGAGCGCGCCTGGCCAAGGCCGATGATATTCAGCGCGCCGTCGGCGCCCTGCTCGCCCACAACGGCGCAGACCTTCGACGTGCCGATTTCCAGACCGACAATGATGGATGAGTCGTCAAACATTTTTCCTCCGGACGGGTGGTGGGTTGTTCTGCCCCGGCAAGCCGGCCGGCACCGCCACGGCTTCCATCCAACGAACCGGCACGTTGTTGGAAACCGCCAGATTGAGCGCCGCAATCGCCTTGTTCATGCGTTGTCCCAAATCGTAAATCTCGCGCCAGCGTCGCAATTGTTGATCCAGATTGTCGAGACCAAAAGTAATTTCGCCGCCCTGCTCGGTGGTCGCCACAACCACCCCCGGCGACGACACGTCAACGCGCCGCAGGTTCACCAGCCCGGTCATCACCGAACGGTTGAACGTGCCGAGCAACTGCAACGCCGCCAGCACCTGCGGCGATTCCACCCGTTGGCCCGGATGCAACTGATAGGCGTTCAACCCCACGATCACCGGCAATTGGTCCCGGATCTGCGCCAGCGGGATCACACATAACCGGGGGTCGAGCGGCTGCATGACGTAACCATCCGCGTCGAGTTGATACACCTTCACCACGATGCCACTGGCGGCGCCCGCCCGCGGCACGTCCACTTGCGCGACCGGCTGGCGCTCCGTCACCCGAATCCGCAACTGGCCGGGCAGCACGCGCTCGACCGAGACGGTACCAATGGTCGAAACCAGCTCCAGATTCCGTTTCACCGACGCCAGGTCCAGCGCCATCAGATTGTCGCCCGGCTTCACGCCCGACCACCGGCGCAACTGGTCCGGTGAAATCACGCCGTCGGTTTGCACGTCCACGCGCCGGATGGCAAATTCGGAATTTTCATAGACCAATTTGTCGAGCGTCCACTCGCCCGCCCGCCAGAACAAATAGAGACCGAACACCGTGCCGAACGTCACGGCCAGGGCCACCGCGCCCAGCCGCATGCGCGTCGCGCGCACCTGCCGTGAACGCAGTTTCACGTCGAGCACATACCGGTGGCTTAATCGCCGGTTTTTTTGTTCGCGCCTGAACCACCACATAGCTCAATTAAAAATTAAACAAGGCCAAATTCATTCACTCCACATGCGCGTGCAATCTTGCGTTTCTTTCCAACGCCAAATCCACCATGCACTGGCAGAGCTGCGCGTAATTCAATCCCGCCGCCGCCGCCGCCTTCGGCAACAGGCTGGTTTCCGTCATGCCCGGCAACGTGTTGACTTCGAGCACCACCGGTTCGCCACTGCTCCGCACCATCACGTCCACACGCGCGTAATCGCGCCCGCCCACAGCCCGGAATGCACCGAGCGCAGCATCCTGAATCCGCCGGGTCGTCGCGGCATCGAAGGGTGCCGGGCAGAAATACTCCGTGCAATCGGCCGTGTATTTGTTGCGGTAATCGTAGCTGCCAACCTTGGGCCGGACTTCCACCACCGGCAGCGCTTCGTCCGCCAGAATACCCACCGTGCATTCGCGGCCCGTGATCTTTTCCTCGACCAAAACTTCCGAATCAAATTTCAGCGCCTCGGCCAGCGCATTCTGCCAATCCTCGACCCGTTCCACAAATTGTAATCCAACGCTGGAGCCCTGCCGCACCGGCTTGACCACCAACGGCGGCTGCCAGCCCGACGGCCAGAGAGTTTTGGCCGAATTCACGACCAAAAATTTTGGTGTTGGAATCCCCGCTTCGAGACAACGCTGTTTTGTCAGCACCTTGTCGAATGCGACCCGGCTCGCGTCGGCATCACAACCCGTATAAATCTCGCCCAGCTCGTCCAGGCGCCGCTGCACGGTGCCGTCTTCGCCATAAGTGCCGTGCAACGCCAGAAGCACCACGTCCATTTCCGGCGGCAAATCGAATGCGCCGTGTAGCGGATCCACTTCATAAACTTCGTGCCCGAGCGAGCGCAACGCTTTCGCCACCGCCGTTCCGGAACGCAGCGACACCTCGCGTTCGGCACTGGGGCCGCCCAACATGACCGCAATCTTAAGTTTGATGCTCATGCCTCACCGATAATTTCAACTTCCGTTTCCAATTCGATCCCGCGCTCAGTTTTCGCGCGTTGTTTAAGCAAGTCAATCAAATCCAATACATCGCGCGCCGTGGCCGAGCCGTCATTCACGATGAAATTGCCGTGTTCGGCGGAAACCACCGCGCCACCGACGCGCGCGCCTTTCAAGCCCAGTTCGTCCACCAATTTTCCCGCCGGAATTTGCGCGGGGTTTTTGAACATGCAACCGGCGCTGGGTGCGGCGGGCTGCGATGCCCAACGCTTTTCGCTGAACGTTTTCATGCGCGCTTCAATCTCTTCGCGCGGCGCCGGTTTGCATTTGAACACCGCCGCCAACGCGATGTGATCTTTCAACGCGGCGCAACTGCGATACCCGCCGCCATTTCCTTCGGCGTGAGTTCGCGGACGCGGCCGTCAAAATCCATCAGCCGGACCGACTCGACGACATCGAACGTCTGGCTGCCCATCGCGCCGGCGTTCATCCGCAACGCGCCGCCGACACTGCCCGGAATGCCTTCGAGAAATTCCACACCGCTCAAACCGTTTCGCTTCGCCTCCACGGCCACATTTTTCAGTTTCGCGCCTGCGCCACAACGCAGGCGTTCGCCGTCCATTTCGATCCGGCTAAAATTGCTGGGCCAGGCAAATGATCACGCCGCGAAAACCGCCGTCGCGCACCAGCAAATTCGAGCCGCGGCCCAGCACCAAAAGCGGTACGCCGTGTGCGCCGCAAAACTTCAGGACGCCAGCCAAATCCGCCTCCGATCGCCGGTTCCACGTACACATCCGCCGGCCCGCCGACGCGCAGCGTGGTGTGCCTGGCCATCGGTTCATCACGCCGAATCACGGCTGCGCGCGAAACGCACCCGGCCAGTTCGCCGGTCAAATCGTTTTTATTTTGCGCAGGCATTTCCAGAATGGTTTCGGTCGCGTTCATGCGGCGCAAACATGTTCCTGCTTCGGCTCGCCGGAGCGCGGCTGGTTGGAGTTCAGGCTCCAGCCGGTTTTCCTTCGGCAAGCTGGGGCTTGAACTCCAGCACGCGCTCAAAATGTTTTCGGCGATTTGTTCCGCGGCCCGGGGCGCGTGCCATGGGGCAAGCGCGGACTGCATGGCGGTGCGGGCGGTTTCATTTTCGGCCAATTCGCACAGGATGGCCGCCACTTTTTCCGGCGTTGCGTTTTTCTGTTCGAGCAGCCGCGCCGCGCCGGTGGTCTCAAAGGCGCGCGCATTGTGGAACTGATGATTGTCCGCCGCGGCGGGAAAAGGCACGAGCAACGACGGCAGGCGCATCGCCGCAATTTCGGCCAGCGACGAAGCGCCGGCCCGGCTCACGGCAACGGTGGCGGCGCCCAATGCCAGATCCATTTCCGCAAGGAACGGTTGAACGACGGCCTTTAAACTGCGTTCGGCATAGGCGCGGCTTACCTTTTCAAAATCAGTTGTACCAGTGAGATGAAGAAATTGGAGCGCGGACAGCCTGTCCGCGTGTTCCACGACCGACCGGGACTCGCGGACAAGCTGTCCGCGCTCCTGCAAATGCGGCAGGGTGGCCAAAATGATTTCGTTAATGCCGCTCGCGCCCTGGCTGCCGCCCATGATCAGAACGGTCGGACGGTTTGGATCGAGTCCAAGCGCGGTGCGGCATTGCTGGAGTTTGGACTCGACGGAGTCTCGCCCCACCGAAAACTGCGGACGCACCGGCGTGCCCGTGCGGGTGACTTTCCCCGCGCGCAACCGGGAAGCCGTTTCGGAAAAGCCGACGAATGCTTCATCCACAAAACGCGCCAGGAACCGGTTTGCACGGCCGGGAATGGTGTTGGATTCGTGCAAAAAAGTTCTGGCACCAAGCATTTTCGCCGCCAGGACCGGCGGCGCGCTGGTAAACCCGCCCATGGCCAGGACCGCGTCGGGTTGGCAACGACGGAAAATTTTCCGCGCGGCGAACAGTGATCTTACAAAGCGGCCGGCGAAGGAAAAATAGTTTCGATTTTGCAGGCCGACCGCCGGGAGCGTGAAAATCTCCGCGTCGCGCGCGCTTTTCACGGCTTGCTGGTCAATGTCCTTGGGCGAAATGAGCAACGCCGTTCGGCAGCCGCGCTTTTTTAATTCCCCGGCGACGGCCAGACCCGGAAAGAGATGCCCGCCCGTCCCGCCGCACGCGATGGCGACGAAGGGCGTTTTGGCTCCGGGCGGGGTCATGTGGGTTGGGCGGAGGGGAGTTCGTCGGTTCCGATGGCCGAGCCGGGGATTTTCTCACGCACCTGGGCGTGACGCGCGATGCTGAATAAAATTCCCACACACGTCAGCATGGCCATCAGGTTGGAGCCGCCGTAGCTGATGAACGGCAGCGGCAGGCCCTTGTTCGGCAGCGCGCTGGTGACCACGCCGATGTTAATCGCCGCCTGCAGACCGATTAACAGCGTCAGGCCGGACCCCAGCAAAAAGCCGAACAGGTCACGCGCATTGAGCGCAATGTAAATTCCACAAATCACGATGATGACGAAGGCGAGCAGGATGAACAGGGTCGCCATCAGTCCCAATTCTTCGCCGATGATGGAGAGGATGAAATCGGTGTGGTCTTCGGGTACAAAGCCGAGTTTTTGGCGGCCATTACCGAGGCCGAGGCCGGTCCAACCGCCGGAGCCGAGCGCAATCATGGCTTGATAAGCCTGGTAACCTACGCCGTCCTTGTGCTGCTCCAAATCCCACCAACTGAAGATGCGCTTCATGCGCATGGGATCAAATAAAATGGAAATCCCCAGCGCGATGACACCCAGGATGACGGGCGGGACGATATATTTCCAACGGGCGCCGGCCAGCAACAGCAGCGCGCCACCGACGGCGGCCAGCAGGATGGTCGTGCCGCGATCCGGTTCAACGAAAACCAGGCCGAGGACCGCGGCAATGATCAGACCCGGCAAAACCACACCGCGCTTCCAGGTGTGCATATGTCGCTGGCTGCGCTCGCAATACCACGCGAGCATGATAACGAGCGCGAGCTTGGCGAACTCGGAGGGTTGCAGGCGCATCCCGGGCAGGATGAACCAGCGATGTGCGCCGTTGATTCTTTTGGTCATGCCGTGCGGCAACGGCAGCAACACCAGCACGAGCAAGGCCAAGGCGATGAGGAAAGTCGGCCACGCGGCTTTTTTAAGCCATTGATAGTCGAGAGTCGTCGCCGCCACGCAGAGCACAAAGCCGAACGCGCACCAGAGGAGTTGCAACATCAGATAGTGCGCGCCGACCTGGCTCATGCTTGAGCTGTAAAGCATCACCAGCCCCAGCGCCAGCAGGGCGGCGACGCAAAACGCCAAGGTCGTGACGGCGAATTTCATTTCAACTTTTCAACCAACGCCGGGCACAATCCCGTTTCGGCTATTGCGCGCCCGACGTAGTGTTATCCGATGCCGGCGGAGCCGCAACCGGCGCGGCGGAGGGCGCCGCGGCTGGAGCGGAAACCGGGGCCGCTTCGGCCTTCGCCGGAATCTTCAGTTTCTGGCCAACTTTGATATGGGTCGTGGACAGGCCGTTTTCAGATTCAATCGCCCTGATGGTCGTGCCGTTACGTTTGGCGATCTTGGACAGCGTGTCACCCGGCTTGACGATGTAGATCTGTTCCCCGCCACCGCCGGAACTGGACGAAGGGGCCATGTCGGTGGCCGACCCGGCGGCGCTGGTGGCGCCCGGGATGGAAAGTTTCTGGCCCACCTTAATTCTGTCCGGATCAATGCCGGGGTTGGCGGCTTCAATCGCCTTGACCGTCACGCCGTTCTTCTTGGCGATTTTCCAAAGTGAATCGCCCTTGACCACGACGTATTCCGTTCCGGCGGTTTCCGGCGCAACCGCTGGCACCACGGCGGGCGGCTGGACCGGCGGATTGGACGCTTCCACCGGCGGCGGATTGGTGTTCATCATCGCCGTCTCGTTGGTGTCGAGTGGTCGGCTGATTTTCCGCCTCGGTCTGTTCGCGTTTGCAACCTTGCATGAGCAGGGCCATGAGGCCGACCACGTTGACCGCGAGCACGCAGTACACGGCGATCTTCACGCGTGAACGGCGTTTGCTTTGCAACTCCAGCAAGGAGCCTTGGGGTACGAATGGGTTGGGACTATTCATTGATTTGGCGCTGATTGCGTCCTTTCGTGATGAGGAGTGGGTTGTTGAGTTTCCCGCCACGAAGTCTTCCTCTCAAAAACTTCCTGGCGTTTTAAAGCATTTGTGTTCATTATGTTACGCTTGAAGCCGCTTGCGGTGCAGGTTGCTTAAAACCAACTGTTTTTCAAGCCGTCGGCTGGAAAAAAGCACCTTTTGGGCCACCGCGCGCCCCACCGCTACCGACAATGGTTTTAACAACAGACCGTCATCGGCGCAAGAAACAAAGCGTCCCGGTCTCATTTCTTTTTCAGTCAAGTCAAACATTCGTCTTCATCTCAATTTCAGCGTGGCCAGCGCGACGACCGCAAAGAGCACGCACAAAATGTAAAAGCGCATCACCACCTGCGATTCGTACCAGCCCTTCTTCTCGAAATGATGATGCAACGGCGCCATCAAAAAAATCCGCCGGCCGACGCCATAACGTTTTCGCGTGAAACGAAACCAGCCGGTCTGCAAAATGACCGAAACGGCTTCCATCACGAACACGCCGCCCGCAATCACCAGTATAAACGGCTGATGGATCAGCACGGCGATGATGCCGAACGCGCCGCCCAGCGGCGAGCGAGCCGGTGTCGCCCATGAACACCTGCGCCGGATGGCAGTTGAACCATAAAAAACCCAGCCCCGCGCCGATCAGCGCCGCGCAAAAGACGGTCAACTCGCCCGCGCCGTTCACATAGGGAATCTGCAGATAGCCGGCCGCCTTGATGTTGCCCGCCAGATAGGTGAAAAACAAAAACACAAACCCCACGATCAGCGTGCAGCCAATCGCCAGGCCATCGAGGCCATCGGTCAGATTCACCGCGTTGGAACTCCCGACAATCGCCAGCACCACAATCAGCAGGCCGAGCCAGCCCGCGTCCACCGCCACCGGATATTTGTAAAATGGCACGGTGATTTCCGTGACCAGTTTGCCGGTCGAAGGCGTCAGCCACAGATAAACGCCGATGAAGATGGCCAGCAAAATTTGCACCCAAAGCTTCAGCCGCGGCGGCGTGCCGCCGCCGCTCTGCTGGATGATTTTGGCGTAATCGTCGTAAAACCCCAGGCCGGACAACACCAGCACCGAGAGCAGGGTCAACTCGACCTGCGCGTTCCATTGCGCCCAGAGCATCGTCGAAAACACCAGCACCGCGACAATCAAAATGCCGCCCATGGTCGGCGTGCCCTTTTTGCTGAGCACGCGCGCGCCCAGACCGCCGGCTTCCTCGGCCTTGTCCGCGTAATCCTGGCCGAATTTCAGTTGCTTGAGCCAGTGGATGATTTTCGGGCCCGAGCCACCAGCTTAAAATCAGCGCCGTGATCGCCGCGCCCGGCGCTGCGCACCGTGATGTAGCGAAAAAGCCGCAAGGCCGAGAGGTGATCCGCCCAATGCGTTCCCGCCGACCAATCGAGCAACTTCTGGCTCAAATAATAAAGCATTGCCTTGATTCACGACTGCTCCGACTTCAATGTTTCCGCGATGCGTTCCAGGCGCGAGGCGCGTGACGCCTTCAACAACACCACATCGCCCGACTTCAAAAAAGTTTTCACCGCGTTCTTCGCCGCTTCGACATCCGCAAATTCAATCACCCGGCTCAACCCGGCTTCGCGCGCCGCGGCCGCCATCACCGGCGCCATCCGGCCGATGGCGAACAACTGGCCGATGCCCAATTCCGCCGCGCGCCGGCCGACTTCCGCATGCGCCGCTTCACTTTGCGCGCCGAGTTCCGCCATGTCGCCCAGCACCGCCACGCGCCGGCCCTGCAATGGCAGGGCACAAAGCGTTTCGAGCGCCGCAACCGTCGAATCCGCGTTGGCGTTGTAGGCGTCGTCGAGCACGCGCACGCCGCCGGCTTCCCAAAATTGCATCCGCATTTTCGCCGGCTTGCATTCGGCCAGGCCGTCCCGCACCGCGGGACGGCCCAGGCCCAGTTCCTCACTGACCGCGACCGCAAAAAGCGCATTGACGACCTGATGGCGGCCCAGCAGATTCACCCGGTACTCGCCGCTGAATTCGGCCTTCGGCGCTTCCACCCGGAACGTCGCGCCACTCTTATCCAGCCGGATTCCATTCGCGCGCCAGTCATTTTTTTCACCGAGGCCCACGCGCACGACGGTCGCCCGGGTGCGCCGAGCAATCTGTTCCGTCCAATTCGTTGTCACCGTTGACAAAGAGCCTGCCGTCCGCCGGCAAAAGTTCCGCGAGCCAGCCTTCTTCCTGCGCCACGCCGGCAACGTCGCCAAAAAATTCCAAATGCTCGCGGCCGATGTTGGTCATCACGCCATATTTCGGCTGAATCATTTTCACGAGCGGCGCGAGTTCGCCCGGATGATTCGTGCCCGCTTCCAGCACGGCGGCCTGATGCGATCTTTTCCAGGCGCAACAACGTCAGCGGCACACCGATGTCGTTGTTGAAGCTGGCCTCACTCCACAACGTCGCCAGTTTTTGCCGGAGCACCGACGCCATCAATTCCTTTACGGTCGTCTTGCCATTGGAGCCGCCCACGGCAATCACCGGCAGGTCAAACTCCCGCCGATAGGCCGCCGCCAGCCGGCCCAGCGCCGCACGCGCGTCATCCACGACCAGCACCCCGCAGTCCGGCAACGGCGCGGGAATTTTTTTTTGTTCCACCACCATGGCAGCAACACCCCGGGCGGCGACTTCGTTCAAAAAATCATGGCCGTCAAACCGCTCACCCTTGATGGCGAAAAACAAATCACCGGCCTGCGCCTGCCGCGAATCGGTGCAGACCCGCCGAAGGGAAATCTCACCGGAGCCGCGCCCAAGTTCGGCAGCGCAGGCTTCGGCCACAAATTTCAAAGAACGTGTTTCCACTGCAAATGTTCAACGCCGCTCACGGATTCCGCGCGGCCGGCGATTTCAGACCGCCCACGGCCACCAAAGGCGGCGGCGAACCGGGGTTCGGTGCGTTTTCATCCGGCGGAATGTTCAAATAACTCGCACAACGTTCGGCAATTTCCTTGAATATCGGGCCGCAGACCTGGCCGCCGTAATATCCTTCCTTGGGATCATCCATCACGATGGAAATGCACAGTTGCGGATTGTCCGCCGGAAAAAATCCGATGAACGACGCGAAATATTTCCCTTGGAGGTAACCGCCCGGCCCGGCCTTCTGCGCCGTGCCGGTCTTGCCCGCCACCACATAATCCTTCAACGCGGCATCCGGCGCCGTGCCTTCCGGTGAAACCACGGTTTTGAGCGCCTCGACCATCAATTTGTCCGTGGCCGGATTGACGACCTGCCGGATCACCTGCGGCGCATATTGCGCCACGACATCGCCGTTGCGATCCACCAGGCGGCTGACCAGCATCGGTTGCATCAAATCGCCGCCGTTGGCAATGGCGCACATGGCCATCGCCATTTGCAATCGCGTCACCGCCACGCCCTGCCCCATCGGAATCTGCGCGATGGACACCTTGCTCCAATCTTTGACCGGATGCAGGATGCCGCGCGACTTCGCCCGGCAGCGGAATTCCCGTGCGCTGGCCGAAACCAAAATCCCACGCGTAATCGTAAAGCCGGTCTTCCCCGAGCCGGATGCCGATTTTGGCCGCGCCGATGTTCGACGACTTGGTGATAATGCTTTCCGTGGTGAGAATGTCGAACGGCTCATGGTCGTGCAACACCCGTCCGGCATAGGCAAAATGGCCATGGTCGCAATCAAAGGTATCGGTCAGCTGCACCACGCCTTCGTTCAATGCGCCCGAGACCACCACGATTTTGAAGGTCGAGCCCGGCTCCATGATGTCGCTGATGACCCGATCGCGGCGGGCGTCGGCGGATGACGCTCCGGGATTGTTCGGATCAAAATCGGGCAAGCGTCGCCATGGCCAGGATTTCACCCGTCTGCGGACGGATGACGATGCCGGTGATGCTGATCGGCGTGTGTTTTTCCATCGCGTTGGTCAGCGCGGTTTCGACAATGTGCTGAATGACGCCATCAATGGTGAGCACCACATTATAGCCGTCGCGCGGCGTCACATCCTGATCGCGCAACGACACCAGTTCCTGGTGCCGACGGTCCATTTCCGTCACCCGCCAGCCGGGCACGCCGCTCAGCGCGGAATTCAAGGACAATTCAACGCCATCCCGGCCCGAGGTTTCCAAAACCGGCTGGCCGTTCACCGACAATTCATCCGAGCTGACAAAGCCCAGCACGTGCGCTGCGAGTGAACCGTTGGGATACACGCGCAACTGGTCATCCACGGGACTGGTGAAAATCGCATGTGCCCGCAGGTTGCGGCAGAAGGCGCGCTGGCTCCTGGAAAATCCGGCTTCATCCGGACCGAAGGACAATCGGCTCATCGCCGTTTGAATTTCCTGCCAGGTTTCGTCTCTGACCTTGTGCCGCAAGACCACGTACCGGTTCGTGACGGTTTCACTTTTTTCAGTTCTGCCGCACCCGCGGGAAGCAATCGCTGATATAAATCGGCCTCGCTCATCTGCAACAACGGGGCCAGCGTGCGCGCCACGGTTGCCTGTTGGTTGCCAATCAAAACCGGGTCGGCACAAACCGTTTTCACAAACATGCTGGTTGCCAGCAGATTGCCGTGCGCGTCCAGAATGCTGCCCCGGCGTGGCTCGCGGAAAAATTCAAGCCCCGTGTTCTGCTGCGCCAGCGCCGCCAGTTCGTCATGGCGCAATAACTGCAAATCCACCAGCCGATACCCCAGACCGGCAAACGCCAGGCCCAGCAACCCCAGCAACAGCAACATCCGTTTCAATTGCAGTCGTTTTATCATCACACAAATGGCCAACCGCCCGCGGCGATCGGTTCCTCACCCGACGGCGTCACGGGCGGCGGCCAAAAATTTTCATGTTATTGCGCCAGGCCGCCTTCCTGTCGCGCGGCAAACCGGCGATTCGAATCGTCACCCGGCGGCGTCTCAATCAGCCGGTGAACCTGGTTCGGCTGCGCCGGCACCAGGCCCAGATTCAATTCGTGCACGCGCTGATCCAGCATCACCGGCGAATTCAGCACCGCGAGTTGATCGCTTAATTTTTGGTTCTCATCGCGCAATTGCGTCAGACGGCTCTCGCACGGCGGTAATCTGCCGGCCGAGCTGGAAAATCTGGCCTTTCTGCCAGACATAGCCCACCGCCAGCCCGGCAATCACCAGGCATATAAACAATGCTTTCAGCGCCGGACCGAACCGGATCGCCGCCGACTGATTTCTTCGATTTTTTGCCATTTTGCTCAATGACGGTCATCACCCGCCGTCAAATTTTTCCAATACCCGCAACTGTGCGCTGCGGCTGCGCGGATTTTCCTTCAACTCAACCTCACCCGGCTTGATGGCCTTGCGCGTCACCCATTTCAACTCCGGTGCGCACGGCGCGCGCAACTCCGGAATGTCCACTCCGCCGGCGAACGTGTAATCCCGCGCCCGGGCGCGCCCGAAATCCTTCACCACCCGGTCTTCCAGCGAATGAAACGTGATGACGGCCAGCCGTCCGCCGGGCTTCAAAATCTTCACCGCCGCCTCCAGTCCCGGTTTCAAAGAACCCATTTCATCATTCACCGCGATCCGCAACGCTTGAAAAACCTTCGTGGCCGGATGCGTCTTTTTTCCGCGCCGCGGCATGAGCCGTTCCAGCAAATCCGCCAATTGTCCTGTCGTTTCAAACTTCCGCCGCTGGCGGTCATGGACAATGGCTCTGGCCAGCCGCCGCGAATCGCGCTCACCGCCGAATTCCCAAAAAATTCCCGCCAGTTCGCCGGCGCTCGCGCCGTTCACCAAATCCGCCGCCGTCAGCAACTGCCGCGCGTCCATTCGCATGTCCAGCGGACCTTCGTGCTGGAAACTGAAACCACGTCCGGGCGAATCCAGTTGCGGCGAACTCACGCCTAAATCCAGCAACACGCCATCACAACTTGCCGCCGGAATCCATCCGGCCAATTCCGCAAAATTGCCCTGGCGGATCTCAAATCGTCCGGCAAATTCCGCCAGCCGCGCGCGCGCCGCTTCAACCGCGGCGCCATCGCGATCGCACCCAGACAGCCATCCAGTCGGCGAACTCGCGTTCAAAATGCTCGCCGCGTGTCCAGCCCCACCGACCGTGCCGTCGGCGTAACGGCCGCCCGGCCTGGGCTTCAGCGCGTCCAGCACCTCCGCCACCATCACCGGTCTGTGAACGAAATCGGGCACTGCGCATTGGATTTAAAAATTCAGGCTGCTTTTGCTCCAAAAATTTTCGCGCTTAGCCGGCTCCAGGAATCTCCGTTATGGGCCGCGGCCAAAATCGGCGTCTCCGGCTCAGGCATCGTGCGTGATTTAATGGGCACAATCTCCACATCGGCATCGGTCAGATCGTTATGCACGACTTTCACCCGGTCCAGGGACAGCTCGGCCTGCAGGGGACGGCTGTGCCTTGGGCGGCGCTGGCGGACGTGCGCCGCGCCAGATTGAAAGGGGATTGAATTGGCTGACCCAGTTTCTTTTCCGGGTCCGGGCCGCCGGAAAAGCGGGCAGTTTTTGGGTCTTGGTTCCATCCGACGCCAGTCCCTTTTTGACCGGCACCACGTCCGCCTCGGGCGCCGGCTCCACCTTGACGGCGGGAGCAAACGGATTTTTCGGTGAAATGAATTTTGGCAGATAGCCACGGTCGCTGATGCGATAGGCAATCTCCCCGCGTCCACCGATGATGCTTTTTCCCGCCGCCAATAATTTTCCAAGATTCATAGTTGTTTTATTCCATCAGTTTGAAGGCATCGGGCGCCAACTCTGCGTCGGCCGCCTGAACCTTTTCATAACGTTCCGGATTCCAAATCTCAAAGCGGTCCAGCAACCCGACCAGCACCGCGTCGTTTTTAATGCCCGCTCCCCGTGCCATTTCGTCGGGCAGGCAAATCCTTCCCGGCCTTGTCCACACTCGCCTGGGCCGAATCACTGCCGATGATGCGTTTCAGAACGACCTTTTTGGGATCGCTGTTCGGCATTTCGTCAATGGACTGCATCAACTTCGCCATCTGCGAGGGCGGCAGGACGCGCACGCACGCGCCCACTCCTTCCCGCGGCCAGAGGATGAGCGTCAACTCCACCGCCGCCTTTTGTGGCCGCCATTTGGCCGGGATTTGCACACGCCTTTTCTCATCCACGCCATGGCGAAAGCGCGAATTGTAATAAGACGGCTCTATGTTTTTTTCGTTAGCCATTTATTCGCAAAGAAAACCCAAACGGCCATTTCTTCCCACAACGACCCATTTTTAACCACTTTACCCCACCCAAGTCAACACAAATTCACCTAAAATTTTTGGGGTTATTCAGAAGTTATTCACAACCCGATTTTGACCAAATCTGAGCGAAAATTGTCGTCCTGTTTTCCCTGTCGCTCGTCTTGTTATGCTGTGATCGCGATGCGGACTGCTGATTTTGATTTTATTCTCCCGCCCGAATTGATTGCGCAATATCCCGCGCCCCGGCGCGATGAATCGCGGTTGTTGGTGTTGCGCCGTGAGGATGGGCGGGTCGAACACCGAAGATTTCGTGACGTGCTGGAATTCTTTCCGCGCGGGAGACCTGCTCATATTGAATAACTCACGCGTCATTCCTGCACGGCTGCGCGGCCGGAATGCGCGTTCCGGCGGCCAATTTGAAATCTTGTTGCTGGAGGAGAATGCCGGCAATGATTGGTGGGCCATGTTGCGTCCGGCCAAACGCGCCCGCGTCGGCACGCAAATCGTTCTCCATGATGTAAATGGCAACGCCGCCAGACGTCCGCGCTGTGGTGCTCGAAACCAACGAGGAAGGCCATCGACGGTTGCAGTTTTCCGGCACGCCGGACATCGGCCGCGAACTCGAACGGTTCGGCGAAGTTCCCCTGCCGCCTTACATCACGGCGGACGAGCGCCGGCGAAATGCGCGAAGACCGGGAACGTTACCAAACCGTCTTTGCCCGGGCCGACGGCTCGGTCGCCGCACCCACCGCGGGAGTTGCATTTCACGCCGGAATTGCTGCAACAAATCCGCGACCGGGGCGTGCAGGTTGGTTTCGTCACGCTGCACGTTGGCGCCGGAACATTTCTGCCGGTCAATGCCGAGGATCTTGGCTGCGCATCGAATGCACGAGGAACGTTTTGAGCTGACGGAAGAAACGGCTTGCACGGTGAACGAAGTGAAGACCGCCGGGCACCGCGTCATTGCCGTGGGCACGACCACCGTGCGCGTGCTGGAAAGTGTTGCGGTGCAAAATGGCGGAAAACTCGCGAAAAACGCAGGAAAAACGGGTATTTTTTTACATCCGCCATTCCGATTTCAGATCGTGGACGGGTTGCTGACAAATTTTCATTTGCCGCGCTCAACGTTGTTGATGCTGGTGAGCGCGTTTGCCGTGCCCGGTGAAATGCGGGGACGCGAAATGATTCTGGCCGCCTATGCGGAGGCGATTCGGGAACGTTACCGTTTTTACAGCTACGGCGATGCCATGCTGATTCTTTGAGTTTTTAGTTTTGAATTTTTAGTTTTAAGTTGAAACATCTGTGAACGCAAGGCGGAAAACCAAAATGTCAAAGCTGCCCTTGGTACTGGTGAACATGGCGATGACGGCGGACGGAAAAATCGCGACGGCCAATCGCGCGGTGTCATCGTTCACCAGCGCGCGCGACCACGAGCACCTGCTCGCCTTGCGCGCAACGGCGGATGCGGTGATGGCCGGCGCCCGCACGGTGGACTCCGCCCCCATCAACCTCGGCCCCGGCCCGGCGAAGTTCCGGCGACAGCGGCTTAAACACGGGCTGGCGGAATTCAATTTGCGGGTGATTGTCAGCCGTTCCGGTTCGGTCAATCCCCGCGCGAAGGTGTTCCGGCATCGTTTTTCGCCCATCCTCATTCTCACCACCCGCCGCGCCAGCGCCACCCGGCTAAAGCAGTTGCGTGCGCTGGCTGACGTGGTGAAGATTTGTGGCCGGAAAGAAATCAATTTCAGGGCTGCGCTCCGGTGGTTGCGGAAGCAATGGCGCGTGAAACGGCTGCTCTGCGAAGGCGGCGGCGAATTGAATGATGCCCTGTTCCGCGCGGGCCTGGTGGATGAACTTCACCTTACGATTGCCCCGAAAATTTTCGGCGGTCATCACGCGCCTACGATTGCGGATGGTCGCGGATCCAACCGTCTGGCCAACGCAGAACAGTTTCGACTTAAATCATTTCAGCCGATTAACGACGAGTTGTTCACCATCTTCGTTCGGCGTTGAAAATCAGCTTTTTGCCGAATTTCCCTTCGTTTCAACCCAACGGGCCATCAGCCACAGCAGGTCGGAAAGGCGGTTGAGGTAAATGAGGGTTTCGGCGTTTTTCAATTCGCCGGCTTCCTGCAAGGCACACACGCGTCGTTCCGCCCGGCGACAAACCGTTCGCGCCACGTCCAACGTCGCGGAAGCCGATGTGGCACCGGGAGTGGCCCAACCTTTGAAGCTGACATTTTGCGCCTCGATATCCCGGACCAGCGCATCGAGTTTTGCGGCCATTGCCGGCGCCACCACCGAATAACCATCCTTCACATAACGCGACAGATCCTCCGGCAACACCGCCAGTTCCCCCATCAACACCACGAGGTCCTTCTGAAGGGCCAGCAGATTTTCGCGGAGAAAATCCTCCCGGACCGTCGCCCGGGCCAGGCCCAGCGCGGCGTTCAATTCGTCCACCGTGCCATAAGCCTCGACGCGCGGGTGATTTTTGGGAACGCGCCGGCCATACATCAGCGCCGTCGTGCCCCGGTCACCGGTTTTGGTCACAATGCTCATTCACATCTTAATTTTAACCTTAATCTTGCTCTTAATCCCGCGCTCATTCTCAAATGTCAGGAAGGTTTCACCGTCGCAACTTTGCCCGCGTTTGCCAAGCAGAACCGTTCGGGATTTTTGCCAAATTCAAAAAGCACCGACCTGCATGACAAATCTTCTGGACAACGTGAATCATCAAAATACACTAGGATCGGTGAAGAAAATTGTACTGAACTTTTTCACCTGAAGGCCAGGCTGGGCAACTATTATGAATTCGGTTCCGATATACTTCATCGTGTTAGCCGGCGTTTCGCTTCATATCCTCCATCACCAGTCAAACCATGTCCGCGAAGTGTGGAGCGGACGGGCGATGCTGAATCCTGCGCTTCTGACACTCATCAATATCATTATGTATATCACCATACTTTTGCTTTTGGGTTTGAGCGTTTACTTCGGCGTCAAGTTCGGATGGCTTACCGCTTTGGAATTCGCGGGTTTAGCTATTCTTGTTCAGATTCCTGTTGCTATTATCGTTGCCTGCCTACGTCTCCACAGATTTGCGTGGGCTATCAGTCTCTCAGGGATTATATTGCTCCCGCTCTTTATGGGCATCATGCTTTATGCGTCATTTCATAGATAGCGTCGCGATTTTAAGAGGCCATTGCCCAACTTCGGATCGTTAGGTGTATTTCGCGATTATGGGGCTATTCGACATATTTAAGAAAGCGGCACCGACACCAAGCGACCTGAAAGTGCCGCGCAAGCATCACTACACATTCGCTTATAAAGCACTGACGGGCTTGGCGTTCGCCGACCCGCACGTTCCATTGTCGTTTTCCTCGGTAACGTATTCATGGAAAGATTTGCAGGAGTTGATGACATCGGGCGACCCGTTCGAGCGAGAAGCCCCAAATCGCAAACTTGCCGAATTGTGGGCTTACGCCGGCGCGAAGCTTCCAAACCGCGAGAAACTCACCGATTCTGGCTTATCGGCGATTGGCGGAGAATTTGGAGCGAAGCACGCACTTGTTTTAGTCAGATTGCCGGAGCCGCTTTGCGATACCGAGGCATATTTCGTTGCGCTCGTCTATCCGAAGTCGTGGTTCGATACACCAGAAACCATTGAGCACGCCTCGCCGGATCTTGTTTGCTATTTGCTCGCCAAGAGCAGCGTGCCCGGGGACAGCGGCTCTGGCGCAACCTTGCGCGTCGTAAAGCGCGATGGGCATGGCTCGGTTAATTTCGGCGTCCATCCATCGGTGAGGTCTTTTCTTGAGGAGGTGCAATCAGCATTGCCAACCCCAGATCGCTTCATTACATGGGTTCAGAGTCCGACTTGGAATTTTATAATGCAAGACACCGAAAGAGGAGAAAAACATGGCGCAGTTTGATTTAGGCGATGTGCCCAACGCCGCGATGGGACAAGCGGTCATTATCCCTTCAGTTTTGGATCGTTAAGTTCAAGCGAATCGGAGTTGGCATCCCATCATCAATGGGTTTTCGGGGAAGGAACTGCGTTCGCCGGCGAATGGCTGACTTTGAGCGGCACCGGCGTGGTCAATTTTTGGCAGGCCAGGATGCCTTTGACAATGGCCTGCGCCATCTGTCGGCGATAGGCGGAACTGTAAATTTTTTTGCTCTCGTACGGATGGGTCATGTAACCGCCCTCGATTAAAATCGCCGGCATCCGGGCGTCGCGCAGCACCGCAAACCGGGCGCGCCGCACCCCTCGATCATTCGCATCCAAATCTTCCACGAGCGATTTCTGGATTTGATACGCCAATAACAGGCTTTCGTGCTCGTGGCGATTGGCCGGAGTCGGGCCGTGATTGCTCCCCTCGCCCTGGGCGTCGGTCGAGCTGGCCCCGACCGGCGTGATACAATACGTCTGCGGTCCTTCGACCTCGTTTTTCCCGACGGGCGTCGCGTTGAAATGCAGGCTCACGAACAAATCCGCGCCGCGTTGGTTCGCCAGCGCGGGCCGGTCGGGTAATTCGACGTACGTGTCCTTTGTGCGCGTCAGGATGACATTGAAGCCGGCCTTTCTGAGCTGGTCACGCAATTCCCCCGCCAGCGCCAGCGTATAGGTTTTTTCATAATGCCAGCTTGACACGATTGCCGGTGTCTCTGCCGCCGTGGCCGGGATCGAGGCAAATGGTTCTGATCGCGGCTGGCGGGACATATCGCGAAGGGAACATCAACGGGCGAATGGCCGCGTCGAGATCAAATTGAGCGACCAGCGCCACGCCTCTTCTGATTGGCGATGGGAAACGACAGCGCGACCTGGATGCCGTTGATTTCCACGTAATGCGAATTCACGTCAAAAACCAGCCGGGTCGTGTCGATTGGTGGCGACCATTTCGTCTCCGCGTTTGAGCCAGACGCAATGCAGACCATTCGCGCGCGCCCAGTCCGCAACCGGCACATAGTCCTGGCCGTTGAAGCGAAAGGCTTCGAACTTGTGCGGCGCGGCATGGATCAGCATCAACCCGAACACCATAAAAAAAGCGATACGAAGAACAAATCTCACGGTGACGCAATCTGCAATCCAGCTGTCTCCCGGCTCAAGAGAAATATGATTTTGACAAATGCCGCGCCGTCCCGTCACATTCGCGCATCGGCAAGACTCATCAACATGAAACGGATTTTATTTTCTTTCCGGAGTCCGGGCTTGGCGCTGGCCCTGCTCCCGTTCACCGGCTTGGATGCGCAAGGGCCGAAACGGAATTGGTCGTGGCTGCCGACGGCAGCGGGCAGTTCACCAATGTGCAGGCGGCGATCAATGCTGTGCCGCAAAACACCAGCCCGACCAACTGGTGCGTGATTCTCATCAAGCCCGGCATTTATAAGGAGCTGGTTTATGTCCAGCGCGAGAAGCATTTCGTCTGTTTAGGGGTGAAAACGCGGAGAAAACGGTGTTGACCTATGATTTGCATGCGAGGCTTCCCGGCCCGGACGGCAAGCCCATCAGCACTTTCCGCACGCCTTCGACGGTGATTGATGCGGACGATTTTGTGGCGGAGAATCTTACGTTCCAAAATTCCGCCGGGCCCGAAGGGCCAGGCATTGGCCGTGCAGGTTGGATGGTGACCGCGATATTTTCCGCAACTGCCGTTTTCTCGGATGGCAGGACACCATTTTCGTGCAACCGGGGACGGCATTATTACGAGAATTGTTATGTTGCCGGAGCGGTGGATTTTATTTTTGGCGGCGCCACGGAATTTTACGAACATTGCCATATCCATTGTCTGGGGAACGGTTACATCACCGCCGCCTCAACACCCGCGGATCATCCCTTCGGTTATGTTTTTTCGCATTGCCAGATCACCGGTGAAAATCCTGGCGTGAACACCTATCTGGGCCGCCCGTGGCGGGCATATGCGAGCGTGACCTTTCTGAACACGGAGATGTCCGGTGTCGTTCGGCCCGTCGGCTGGGACAATTGGCGGGACCCGGCGCGTGAAAAGACGGCGCGCTATGCCGAATTCAACAGCACCGGCCCCGGCGCGAATCCGCCGGCGCGTGTAAAATGGGCGCGTCAACTGACCGACCGTCAGGCCGCAGCTATCACGGTGGAAAAAGTCCTGGGCGGTTCCGATGATTGGGATCCCCAATCCGTTCTGGCACAACTTCCCGCCGTGAATTTCCCTCCGGATTCCACCAACAGTATTTCCACCGCCAAACCATGAAACCAGCCCTGGTTACTTTTCTGGCAGCGACCTTGTTCGCGAACTGTTGTCCGTGCCGAACTTAAAACCAACATCGAATATGGCATGGCCGGGAACCGGGCTTTGCTGCTCGGACGCGAATGTGCCCGATGGCACCGGACCTTTCCCCGTCGTCATCGCCATCCACGGCGGCGGCTGGAGCAGAGGCGATAAAAGTGGCAAACGGAGATTTCGCTCCCGCTTTGAAGGCGTTGACCGCAAATCATTTTACCTGGTTTTCGATTGATTACCGTCTGGCCCCACCAATCGATGGCCCGACTGTTTTGATGATGTGCAGACCGCCATTCGCTGGGTGAAAGCCCATGCGGCGGAATATAAGGGCGATCCGAATCGAATCGCCCTCCTGGGTTATTCTGCCGGCGGACATCTAGTCTGCCTTGCCGCCACGCTGGCCCGGCCGGACACGCGGGTGCAGGCCGTGGTGGCTCTCGCGCCACCGACGGATTTGGTGGCCGACGCACGAACACCGCGGCGGCATTGGTAAATGGTCTTCCATGCGGAACCTTTTGGGCCGCGATGCAATGGACGCCGAAACCCTGAAACTGTTGCGACAACTGTCGCCGACCTCCTACCTCAAGCCCGGCCTGCCGCCGTTTCTGCTGATGCAGGGTGATTCGGACAAAACCGTTTTTCCGCCCCTCACCCGGAATTTTGCGGCCCAGCTCAAGGAAAACGGCGTGCCTTGTGAAGTTTATTTCCTCAAAGGCGCGGGCCATCGCATTGCTGACTGGGAAAAATTCGACCCCACCTGGCAGCAAAAGCTGGCGGATTGGCTGAATCAGACGTTAACGGCCGGTTCAAGTTGAAGCGCTAAAGCGTTGAATCGTTGAAGCGAAACGGCATCAGGCGCTTCACGCTTTAACTCTTCAACGCTTCAACTCCTTTGCATAAAAGTTTGATTTCCGGCGCCAACCACCTTTCAATGCGGCGGGTTTTATCAGGACATGAATATTCACGAGTATCAGGCCAAACAATTGCTCGCCCAATGCGGCGTCGCCGTCCCGCTGGAAATTCCCGCCCGGACCCCGCCGCAGTCCGGCGGCCAGCGGAAAAGATTTTGGCCAGCGGCAGCGCGCGGGTCGTGGTCAAATCGCAAATCCACGCCGGCGGGCGCGGCAAGGGCACTTTCAAGACGGGTTTCAAGGCGGCGTCAAGGTCGCCGGCTCGGCGGCGGAAGCCGGTTTCGCTCGCCGGGAAAATGCTCGGCAACGTGCTGGTCACCAAACAGACCGGCCCGGACGGCCGCCGGGTGCAGCCGGCTGCTGCATCGCCGAAGCGGCGCAAAGATTAAAAAGGAATTTTACCTCGCCGTGCTGCTGGACCGCGCCGCTGGCCGCCCGCTGGTCATGGCCAGCACCGAAGGCGGCATGGACATCGAGGAAGTCGCCGCAAAAACGCCGGAGAAAATTTTCAAGGAATGGATCGATCCCGGCCGTCGGCATCATGCCGTTTCAGGCGCGCAAAATCGCCGCGGCGCTGGGCCTCAAAGGCGACCTGTTCAACGCCGGCGTCAAGTTCATCACCGGCGTTTTCAAAACCTGGTGGGAATGCGACGCGTCACTCGTCGAAATCAATCCCCTGTGTGTCGTGGAAACTGCCGGACGGCAAGGAAGCGGTGGTGGCGCTCGACGCCAAGATTTCGACTCGATGACAACGCGCTTTACCGGCACCAAGGACATCCAGGCAATGCGGGATTTGAACGAGGAAGCACCGCTGGAAATCGAGGCCAGCAAGTTCAATCTGAATTACATCAAGCTCGACGGTAACATTGCCTGCCTCGTCAACGGCGCAGGCCTGGCCATGGCCACGATGGACATCATCCAGCACTTCGGCGGCAGGCCGGCGAATTTTCTCGACGTGGGCGGCGGCGCGAGCAAGGAACAGGTGACGGCGGCGTTCAAAATCATTCTGCAAGACCCGCACGTGAAGGGCATTCTGGTGAACATTTTCGGCGGCATCATGGATTGCAACGTCATCGCCACCGGCATCGTCGCGGCGGTCAAGGAAACGCATCTTGAACATTCCGCTCGTCGTGCGGCTGGAAGGCAACAACGTCGTCGCCGGCAAAAAGACGCTGGCCGAGTCCGGTTTGAAACTCATCACCGGCGATTCCATGGCCGACGCGGCGCAAAAGGTGGTGGAGGCGGTGGCCGGCAACCAATGAATCAAGCGAATCAAGGGCGCAATGTTTCAAGACAGAAGAGAAAATTGAGGCCGCAAAACCGGTTGCGGACGGATCTGGAACCCTACCGGCGGCTGATTGAATTGCAGAAACAAATGATTGAACTGGTTCAACAGACACGAAAGAACAAAGCGGGAGTGCACCGTCCTGCGCGAGCGGTTGCTGGAGGAAACGACCAGGTCACGGCGGCGATGGAATTTGCGCCTGAGCCTCGGCTGGCCGGCTGGCAACTGGCTGAAGGGTTTCACGCGCGCCCGGAAGTCCCGGATAGCGGGGGCCCGCAACCGAACGGCTCCCCGCTTCCTTCCTTCTGAACCGCCGGCTTCAACCAGACCGAACAGACTCAACATCCCAAATCTTAATCCATAAACGCAAAGGAGAATGAATTATGCTTAAAGTCATTGAGATCGCCTTCAGTTGTTACCCGGTCAAGGACATGGCCCGGGCACGCAAATTTTACGAAAGTGTGCTCGGCCTGAAATCCACCGTGGCCTTCGGCGAACCCGGCAGTATGCAATGGACGGAATATGACATTGCCAGCGGCACGCTCGCGCTGGGTTGCGGCGCGCCGGATTGGACGCCACGCCCGGATGGCTGTTCCGTTGGTCTGGAAGTCGAAAATTTTGATGAAGCCGTTGCACATCTGCGCGCGAACAATGTGAAGTTCCAGATGGAGCCAATGGCCACGCCCGTTTGCCGCATGGCGTTCATTTTTGATCCCGAAGGCAACTTAATTTGCATCCACAAGCGGAACAAATCGTAAATCGCCAATCCGAAATCAAAGATTTACTCATGTCCATCCTCGTCAAACCCGACACCAAGGTTCTCATCCAGGGCATCACCGGCAGCTTCGGCGCGAAGCACGCGCAACTCTCGATCGATTACGGCACACAAGTCGTCGCCGGCGTCACGCCCGGCAAAGGCGGGCAAGGTCTTCGAGCATGGCGGCAAAAAAATTCCCATCTTTGACACCGTGGCCGATGCGGTAAAACAAACCGGCGCGACCGCCTCCGCCATTTTCGTTCCGGCCGCGTTTGCCGCCGACGCCATCCTGGAAGGCGTGGATGCCGGGACTTGAACTGGTGGTCTGCATCACCGAAGGCATCCCGGCGCGCGACATGATCCGCGTCAAACGCGCGATGCAGGGCAATAGCGATCGCGTCTCGATCGGGCCGAATTGTCCCGGCGTCGTCACGCCCGGCGAAGGAAAGGACTCGCAGGGCGGTTGCCGCATCGGCATTGCCCCCGGTTACATTCACAAAAAAGGCCACGTCGGCGTGGTCTCGCGCAGCGGCACACTCACTTACGAGGCGGTCTGGCAATTGACCTGCCGCGGCGCGGGCCAAAGCACCTGCGTCGGCATCGGCGGCGATCCCGTCCGGGCATGTCGCATCTGGACGTCATCAAGCTGTTCAACGACGACCCGGACACGCACGGCATCATCATGATTGGCGAAATTGGCGGCAGCGCCGAGGAAGAAGCGGCGGAGTGGATCAAACAGAATTGCCGGAAGCCCGTGGCCGGCTTCATCGCCGGGGCAACCGCGCCGCCGGGGCGCCGCATGGGCCACGCCGGCGCCATCATCAGCGGCGGCAAAGGCACGGCGGCGGCAAAGATGGCGGCGTTCCAAGACGCGGGCATCGGCGTCGCCGCCACGCCGAGCGAAATGGCGGACACGCTGCTGCGGATGATGTGACAAGTGACACGTGACACGTGATGCGTGAAAACGGCGGCTTGACAGCGTTCCCTTTCGTTTTCACGCTGACAGTCTTCACTTAGCATTTGCATGGGCATCATTGATTTCATCCTGAACCTCGCCGGGCTGTTGCTGTGGCTCAATTGGCGCTCGCTTCGCTTCGACCCGCTTGGAAAACGCACGCCGGCGACATTGATTGGCACATTGCGACGCGCCGAGCCGCGCCGTTTGCGGCGGTGGCATTTGCTGGCGGTCCTGGGCGGGTTGTTGTTCCTGCGGGCGGTGCTTTACTGGCAAATCGGTTCGGGAGTCGGCTGGGCGGCGGGAAAATTGAATCTGGGCGTCATCGAACTCTCTTTCCGCAGCGATTACTTCCTGGGCGCATTCTGTTGTTTTCGGCCTTTGCAGCTTCGGGCTGACTCTGGGCGTGTTTTATCTCTGGCTGTTGCTGTTTTCCATTCTGGCCGGGCCCGGAACCGTTTCATCGTCTGGTGCGGATGCAGTTGGGACCGATTGATCGTCTGCCGCGCGGCGTAAAATTCTTTTGCCGCTCTTTGTTGGGGGCGCCGCTGTGGTGGCTGGCGAGCTGGTTGCTGGCGTGGCTGGCCATCGTGCCGCAGCCGGTTTCGGCCCTGCATCGGATTGAAGAATCACTGGTTATCGGCCTGGGGAGCTATCTGGCGTGGAAATTTGCCGCCGGGGCGCTATTGGTCCTGTATTTGCTGAACAGCTACATCTATTTCGGCAGGTATCCGATCTGGAATTATATCGCCAGCGAAGCGCAAACCTTGCTGCGGCCTCTTCGCGCCGTCCCGCTTCGTGCCGGAAAAGTGGATTTCGCCCCGGTCCTGGGAATCGCGCTGGTGTTTTTGCTGGCGGAACTGGCCGAACGCGGTCTGGCCGCACTTTATTTGAGGCTTCCCCTTTAATTATGATTGCTGCCGTTTGCGCTCCGCGAACGGTTTGGTTTTGGGCAATTTGGCGATAATGGTGGCGCCGTTGCTCCTTGGTGCTTTCGATGGACAGCGTGCCGCCGTGCAACGCGACCAGCCGTTTGGCAATCGTCAGCCCCAGTCCCAGCCCCTGTTGCTCATGCATCCGGCGGTCGAATTGCATGTAAGCGCCAATGCGGGCGATTTGCTCGGTGAGAAAATCCACTGCCCTGATCGCTGACGGACAGCACCGCCATATTGAACGCTCTCGTCTCAACTTGACGCACACTGGCGTCCCGGCTTTGAAAATTTAAAGGCGTTTTGGACCAGTTCATCCACGATTTTGGCGAGATATTCCTCGGCCATCGGCACGCGCGACGTCCACCAGTTCAAGGGTCAAATCCTGCGGGCCGGTTGGCCTGGGCCGCCTGGGCCCGGGCAGTGCTTTTCAATCAGCGGAGCCGGGTGTTCCGTCTGCCCAATCCGCAGGGCATTGATATTTTTGGGGTCGCTGGCAACCAGTTCGAGCTGCGCGTAAATCAGAAAGTTCTCAATGAGCCGCTCCAGCCGGCGGCCGGATTGATGAATGACGTGGCCCATTTCCGCGACTTCGGCGGCCTTGAGCGTGGCGGTGTCCGTGGCCAGCATTTCACCATAGGCCAGAATGCCGTTCAGCGGCGTGCGCAACTCGTGCGGCAGCATCAGGCTGATGTTGTCGCGCAGGCTGGCCAGTTTGCGCTCGGCTTCGTCGCGCACCGTCTGGGCTTTTTTCAGGCGTGCGTCCACGGCGGCATAAAGCGCGTCGGTGGTGAAAGGCTTCGGCAGATAATCATCCGCGCCCAGTTCCATGCCGTGCCTCATGCCGGCATTGTCGGCCAGACCGGTCATGAGAATAAACGGAATGGCGGCGGTGGGCGCCTCGTTGCGCAGCGAAGCGAGTGTCAAATATCCATCCACCTTTTCCATGTTGATGTCGCAAAGGATAAGGTCGGGCAGTTCCTTGCGCGCCCGTTCGATCCCATCGGCGCCATTGGCGGCCTCGATGACATCAAAGCCCTTTTGTTTCAGCGCCAGGCGAATCATCTCGCGCAGCCATTCTTCATCGTCAATGACCAGGATTTTTTTCACGGCAAGTGCACTCCCGATTCAGCACGAATCATGCCTTCCACCTGTCCCAAACTGCGACGCCTTCTCACCAATTCTGCCAGTGAAATCGCCGGCTTATTTCCGCTCTTCCAGGGGCACGTAATGATTCAGCGTGCGGCCGGCGTAGATCTGCCGCGGCCGGGCAATGCGGTTCTTGGCATCTTCCATGATTTCCTTGTAATTCGCAATCCAGCCGGGCATCCGGCCAATCGCAAAAATCACGGGGAACATCTCCACCGGGATGCCGATGGCGCGCATGATAATGCCACTGTAAAAATCCACGTTCGGATACAATTTGCGCTCCACAAAATACTCATCGCGCAGCGCGGCTTCCTCCAGGCGCTTGGCAATATCCAACAACGGGTCGGAGACATGCAGCTTGGTCAGGACTTCGTCGCACGCCTTTTTGATGATCTTGGCGCGCGGGTCGTAATTTTTATAGACACGGTGACCAAAACCCATGAGACGCCGGCCGCTGTTTTTGTCCTTGGCGGCGGTAATGAACTTCGAACCGTCGTCGCCTTCCCGGTGAATTTCCACGAGCATTTCAATCACCGCCTGGTTGGCGCCGCCGTGCAACGGTCCCCAAAGCGCGCACACGCCGGCCGCCGCGCTGGCAAACAAGTTGGCCTGGCTCGAGGCCACCATGCGCACTGTCGATGTCGAGCAATTTTGCTCGTGATCGGCGTGCAGGAGGAAAATCAGATCCAGCGCCTTCACCACTTCCGGCTTCAATTCAAAATCTTCATACGGCGTGGAAAACAGCATGTGCAGGAAGTTGGCCGTGTATTTGTAGGCTTTCTTGGGATAAATCAGCGGCATGCCGCGGGATTTGCGGTACGCGTACGCCGCAATGGTGCGCACCTGGGAAATCAGCTTTGCCGCGTAAACGTCAAACTGGTTCGACTTGCCCCAACGCCAGTTCATAAGTTCCTCGTCGAAACAACTCGTCGCATTGATCATCGCCGAGAGAATCGCCATCGGATGCGCACCCATGGGAAAACTCTCGAAATGATACTTCATGTCCTCGTGCAGGAATTGATATTCCGTAAACAGGTCGGAGAACTTCCGCAGTTGCGCCCGCGTCGGCAAATCGCCGTAAATAATCAGGTAGGCCGTCTCGATAAAGGTGGATTTCTCCGCCAACTCCTCAATCGGAATGCCGCGATAGCGCAAAATGCCCTTTTCACCGTCAATAAACGTGATTTTGCTGATGCACGAACCGGTGTTGCCATAGCCTTCGTCCAGCGTGATGTACCCCGTATTCGCGCGCAGCGACGAAATGTCCACCGCTTTTTCCCCTTCACTGCCTTCAATTGTGGGCAGCGGATACACCTTTCCGTCCAGTTCCAGTTTTGCCTCTTTGCTCATGTGCTCTTCTTGTTTTAGACAATTTGTGGTGAAATGAGCTGATTGGCAAGGCGTGAAAGTGAAATTCTGAAAAATTCGGCGAAAATTCGCTGAACCGTCCGGAGGTGAACAAAAGGCAGGGACGACTGACCCGGCCACCAACTTTCTCTAGTTCAAATCTTTCTTCGGCGCCAGATCGGGATACAGCCCGGCCATGACCAGCTTGGGTTTCCGATCAATGGCAAAAATGCCCCAGTGCTTTTCCGCGCCGTCCGGATTGGGATCGTTATTGTTTCCCTTCCAATCTTCGTCGAAGGCTTCAAAGAAAAACGTGGTGATGTTTTCCCTGGCCGTCCAGGCATACAACTCATCGAAATACCGCTTTTGATTTGCTTCGCTGGCCCGGCTGCCGAATTCGGTGGCTACCGTGGCCCAGCCGGCTTCGGTCATCACCATCCGGCTGTGGGGCAGTGCGTTTCGAACCGCCTGCACTTCGGCGATGGTGGCCGGCAGCGCCTCGTCAATTCCTTTGCCTTCCCAGGCGGGATACGAATGCACGGAAATGAAATCCAGCTCCGGGGCGAGGGCGGAGCCATGTTTGACCCAGAAATCAAAATTGTCACACACGGTCACCGGCTGATGGATGGCGCTCTTGACCTGGCGAACGTACGCGATGACGGATTCCACGGGAACCTTGTGGTCGGTCCAACTGACCATCGCTTCATTGCCGACGGCCACGGCGACCACAATCTTCGGATATTCGTTGGCCAGCCGGATGGCTCGTTCAATTTGCCGCTGGTTTTTTATTTTATTGGCATTCAGATCCTTCTGCGGGTACGGCTCCTTGTGCCAAGGACAATCCGGATTGCTGACTTCGGCGTCAAGCCAGGCCCCGAGCAGGACCTGCAAACGGATATGGTTCGACTTAATCACCCGCAAAACGTCTTCGGAGTTTTCATCGGAATCATAGAGGCGAATCAGGCCAAAATTGCCATTCCGGGACAGGAGTTGAAGGTCTTCCAGCATTTGCTGATCGGTGGGATTGACGGCGCCGGCGCCACGGTCGGGATGTTGTCCGTGACGAAATCCAGAATAGCAACTCCCCCTTTGAATGCCACCGAGGAGGGCACTCTTTTTTTGGTGAAGCGGCACGACGGCTGGTTTGCCGGTTTTCTGGGCGCTTTCAAAACCCGTCCCGGCCAAAAAAAAGAGAAACGAGAAAATAATGATGCCTGACCACGGTTGGCGGCAAATCTGTGGAACGCTTTTTGTCATCGAGCAGCCTTTATCTCATGGATTCATTTTTTATAAAAATAAACGTACAAAATTTAAGAAATTATAATAATTCAGGCGCAAAATTGTCAACTTATTTTGGCCACGGACAAAGACATTCCTTTCGGCCGCGAGCCAATGGAATGGTGCGCCGATTTCGCTGGCGTGGCGTTCAACTTTCTGACTGAATCCCCACAACCATGAAACGTTGGGCTGCCCTGACCGTCCTGCTCTACGCCCTTGCCCTCATCGTGTTGACCGCGCCGATACTGCTGGTCGCTTTCGGCAGTTGGGCCAGGAGCAGCATCGGCTTGCCGGATATTCTGAAGACCTATTCGGCCTGGGGTTACTGGCTTGGGCTCGTCGTACTTGTCGCCGGACAGGCTCTGCTTCTGTTGTTGCCGTTAAAGATTGCCGAACGCCGTCTCCCGGCACGCCGGCCGTTGAAGATCCCCGTAATCGTCACCGCGTTCTTTCTGGCCAATCTTTTTATCGCCGGAATCTTTTCCATCCTCTGCGCCATATTCCTGGATAGGGCCTTCAATTTATTTGACTTCCTCAGCCTTTCAACAACTTTCCAGGCTGCATCTGCAAATGGTGGTAATTCCGCGTGGGGTGATGTCGGAGGTGTGATTCTCACCCTCGTCTGTTTCTGGATCATTTGGGCCATCGTCTTCAGGAATTTTGCCCGACTGGACAACCCGGACGCGCTCCTCAAACGAATCACTCGCTGGCTCCTGCGCGGCAGCATCCTCGAACTCCTCATCGCCGTGCCCAGCCACGTCATCGTGCGCCGCCGCGACGATTGCTGCGCGCCCGCCGGCACGTTTTGGGGCATCGCCACCGGCATTTCCATTATGCTGCTTTGCTTCGGCCCCGGCGTTTTCTTTCTGTTCGTCGAACGGTTCAACCGGTTAAAGCCGAAGAGCACAAATCCCGCCGGCATCCCGGAAAATTAGTTCCATCGAGAGTCATCCCGCGATCTTGTACGCGAAGCCGACACTGACAATCATGGAAAGGATAAACATGCCCGCCACATCGCCGAACATAAGGTAAAGTGTCCCTGCGGTGGAAACCAACGCGATGCTTCCGGCAATCGCGCCCAGTGTCGTGTCCGTTCCCTTCGCCAGCAACCGCGCACCCAAGCCGGTGAGTGCCCCGATGCATGTCCCCATCAACGGAAATCGGAAGTCGGCCCACAGAAAGAAACCATACATGAGGCCCGCGCCCAAAGCCGCACCCAGGATGGACCCCAGGATTCCCAGCATCAGGCTGTATTCGCCCTCTGCTTTCGCCTTGGGCATGGCGGCCATCGCGGGTGACCGGACGGCTGAGATGGGCATCGGCGCAGATGGAATCGGTGGCAACGCGTCAACGACCGCCGGTGCGGGCGCGGGCCGGTTGAGGCGCAAGCCGCCAGCCGGAGCGGCGGCAATCGGTAGCGGCGGTGGATTGGTAAACATTTGCGACAAGAGGTTGTTGGCAGTACCGGTCCCGTCCACACCACAGACGGGGCAGTTGACGGTTATCGGCATCCGGCCGTTTACCGGCTCGACATCAAATTTGTATTTTTGGCCGCAATCGCAAATGATTTTGAGTTCCATAAGCGTTTTTCCTGCGTTTTGTCTGACACCGATTGGAAATTGGCGCGGAGATTAAACACCTCCCAAACCGGTGTCCACAGGTTTTTGAAAGGGTTGCGGGATGACTTTGCGCTTTTGCTTCGCCGCGTCCCGGCTTATTTTGCGCGCCGTTACATGGCCCTGAAACTGTTCAACACCCTTTCGCGCTCGATTCAGGAATTCATCCCCCTCGACCCGGCGGGCAAGCAGGTGGGCATGTACTGCTGTGGACCAACGGTCTATGACTTTGCCCACATCGGTAACTGGCGCACCTTTGTCTTTGCCGATCTCGTCCGCCGCTACCTCGAATTCAAGGGTTACGCCGTCACCCACGTAATGAACATCACCGACGTGGAGGACAAAATCATCAAAGGCATCCGTGAGACGAAAACGACGCTGCGTGAATTTACCGGCAAATACGAAGCCGCGTTTCTCGAAGATTTGAAGACGCTGAATTGCGCCCTGCCCCACCAAATGCCGCACGCTACGGAGCACATCGCCGAAATCATTTCTCTCATCGAAAAGCTCGTCGCGCGCGGCATCGCCTACCAGGCCGCGGATGGCTCGGTTTATTTCTCCATTGAAAAATACCGCGGCGGCGGCGGCGCCTATGGCCGGTTGCTCAAGCTCAATCTTGACGAACTGCGCGTCGGCGAGCGCGTCGCGTCGGACGAATACGAAAAGGAATCGCTGGCCGATTTCGCGTTATGGAAGGCGCGCGTGCCGGAGGACGGCGGGGTTTTCTGGCCCAGCCCCTGGGGCGAGGGCCGGCCCGGCTGGCACATCGAATGTTCGGCCATGAGCATGAAAATACTGGGGACAAGCTTTGACCTGCACCTGGGCGGCGAGGACCTGAAATTTCCGCATCACGAGGACGAAATTGCGCAGAGCGAAGGCGCCACCGGCAAGCCATTCGTGAAATATTGGCTGCACGGAGCGTTTTTGCTCGTCGAAGGCAAAAAAATGAGCAAGTCGCTCGGCAACTTTTTCACATTGCGCGATTTGCTGGCCAAAGGTTTCACCGGCCGCGAAATCCGCTATCTCCTGCTCTCGGCGCATTACCGTGAAACCTTCAATTTTACACTCGAAGGCTTGCAGGGTGCGCGTGCGGCGCTGGCGCGGATTGACGAGTGTATCGCAAAATTGCGGGAGATAGGAACGCCGGCCTCCGGCCCGGCGCGACGCATGGTTGTGGGTAAATTGGAACACGCCGGGTCGGAGACCGGCGCTCCAATCGGTTTGGTTACACCTTTCTCCAACGCCCTTGACAACGATTTGAACATTTCCGCCGCTTGGGGCGCGGTTTTCGAATGGGTGCGGGAAACCAACCGGCGCATCGCGGAAAACTCCCTGGACGCGAATGACGCAGCAGCGGCATTGGCGGCATGGAATGAAATTGATTCGGTTCTCGGGATTGGCGCATCGCTGGAAACCGAAGTTCCGGCTGAAATTGTCGCTTTACTTGAAGCTCGACAAGCCGCCCGTAAAGCCAAAGATTTCAAAAAATCGGACGCGATTCGTAACGAGCTGAAAGCAAAAGGCTGGACCGTCGAAGACACGCCCAAAGGGCCAAAATTGAAAAGGATTTGACCATGAACCGCGTGCGTTTCGCGTATTTCGTGGTTTGATTCTTTGCGTAAATCGTAAATCATAAATGCAAAGGGTTTGTTCATCACATTCGAGGGCACGGAAGGCTGCGGCAAATCCACGCAGATTGAACTGCTCGCCAAAACGCTGCGGGTGCTCGGCTATCCTGTCCACATGTTGCGCGAACCGGGCGGCACGCCCGTCGGCGAGGAAATCCGCCACACGCTCAAGCACAGCAAGGCCAACGTGGCCATGACCCCGGAAACCGAATTGCTGCTGGTGAACGCCAGCCGGGCGCAGCTCGTCCGCGAAATCATCCGCCCCGCGCTGGCCGTGGGCGAAGTCGTCCTGTGCGACCGTTTTTACGATTCGACCACGGCCTACCAGGGCCATGGACGCGGACTGGATTTGTCGCTGGTAAAGAGCGTGATTGATTTTGCTGTCGGCGACACGCGACCGAATCTGACCTTGCTGCTGCACGTGCCGCCCGAAGTCAGCGCGGAACGGTTGCTTTCGCGGCAATCCATCCTGCCATTCATCCGCGACCGAATGGAGGAAGGAGACCGGAATTTTTTTGCCCGCGTGGCCAAAGGCTACGAGGCCATTGTCGCCGCCGAACCCAATCGGGTGCGCGTGGTGGATGGCACCGGTCCCATTGATATCGTTTGTTCAAGAATCTGGGAACAGGTGCAGCCCGTTTTACCGCGCGTCGGGAGGTGGTGAACGCTCTTGCTGAATTTCCAGTAACGAATACTCTTGCAGCATGAACGAAAGCAATTTGAATGAAATTGAGGCGAAAATTCGCGGCGCGGGCAATATCAGCGAGGACCGCAAACGCGAGCTGCTCCAATTGCTCGGCACGTTGAAATCCGAGGTTGGCAAGCTTTCCATGACCCACGACGAGCAGGCGCAGAGCATTGCCGGCTTTGCGCAGCTTTCGGCCTACGAAGCCACGCGCACGCAACAAAATCCGCAATCACTGCACCATTCGCTGGAGGGATTGCGCTCGTCCGTCGAGGGTTTTGAGAAATCCCATCCGCAGCTCGTCCGGATCGTCAATAATATCAGCAATACGCTCTCGAATCTGGGAATTTAATCGTCCTCGTTCTCCTGCTCGTCCTCGTCCTCATTTTTTCGATTACGAGGACGAGAACGAGGACGAGGAGGATTTTCAATCCTCCTTCGGCTCCAGCTTCGCAATCGCCGCCATGATTTCGTCGGCGATTTGCTGATAAATCTCCTTGAGCCGCGCTTTGGAACAACTCTTCGCCTCGGCTCGCAATTTCTCAAAACTCATCGGCTGGCCATATTTCACGGCGATGCGTTTGGGGCGCGGAAATTTTATGTGCCGGCCATACGCCGCATAAGTGCCAAACACGCGCACCGGCACAACCGGCGCGGTTGATTTGATCACAACCAGCCCGATGCCTGAACGCGCCGGTTGTAAATTACCGTCGCGCGTCCGGGTGCCTTCAGGGAACAAAATGATGCCGCCGCCGGCGAGCAGCCGGTCGAGAATGGCCTTCAAACCCGCCGCGCCGCCGCCGTCGCGGTCCACCGGCACGGCGCTCCAGGAGCGCAACAGCGCACCGATGCCTGGAAACCGGAAGAGGCTTTCGCGCGCCATATAATTGATGCCCCGTTTCAAACCCGCGCCCACCAGCGGCGGGTCCAGAAAACTCGCATGATTGGACGCCAGGATGACCGCGCCGGTGAGAGGCACGCGTTCCGGATTGAAAACCCGCCAGCGAAAATACGTCACATACCATGCGCGAAAAAAAGTCCAGCCGAGGCGGTAGCTGAAATTCATAAATGACTAATATCTGAATCCGAACGACTAAATAATGACGAAGCGCGAATGACGGCGCACATTTGGAAATTCGTCGTTGGAAATTCTTTAGTCATCAGGGTTTAGTCACTCGTCATTTCCCGTCCGTCAGCTTCCTCCGGATGTCTTCGAGAATGATCGCGCTGGTTTCTTCCGAAGTCATTTGTGAATTATTGATCACTTTCGCCCCCAGCGGAACCATCAGCGGCGCCACGGCGCGCTGGCTGTCGCGTTGATCGCGCACGGCCAGGTTTTCCTGGACACCGTCGGCGGCGCGGCGGCGCGAGCGCTCCTCCAGTTTCGCGTCGAGATAAAATTTGAAATCGGTTTCCGGGAAAACGTTCGTACCGATGTCGCGGCCTTCCATGACCAGATTGCCAAACTGCAGGCATTCGCGCTGGCGTTTAACCATCCACGCGCGCACCTTTGGAATGGCGGCAACGTGCGGCACGGCCGCGCTGACTTCGGCGGTGCGAATTTCGGTTTCGGGAAAATAGCCATCGATAAACAACCGCGCGACGCGCAAACCGTCCACCTCCACACACTCCAGCTTCGTTTTCCATTTACGGCACGCCGCCGCAACCGCCCTGGCGTCCTGCACGTCAATCCGGTGCTTCAGGCAATACCACGCCAGCGTGCGATACATCGCACCCGTGTCCACATAAACACAATCGAGCGCCCGGGCGACCAGCCTGGCGTTCGTGCTTTTGCCACTGGCGCTCGTGCCATCAATCGCGATGACAAATGGCGGTTTCATCAATTTTTCGTCCTCGCCTTCGTTCTCGTCCTCGAATAATCCGGGGACGAGGACAATTTAATCCGCAAACAATTCCTCCACCGCCAATTGTCCGTCCGGTCTTCACGTCCCGGATCTCCACCCCCAGACCGTGCGGTGGTTTTTCAGCGAATTTTTGGAAGAAGTTCGGAAACGTCTTCTTCACACAGGCCGGGTTCCTGATTTTGACGCCCGGCACCTTCAATCCCAGAACCGCAAAACACATCGCCACCCGATGGTCGTTGTAGGTTTCAATCTCCGCGCCGTGAAGCGATGAAGGATAAACCGTCAGCGTGTCATCTTCCTCGACAACTTTCGCGCCGCATTTGGCCAATTCCGTGTGCAAGGCGGAAACCCGGTCGCATTCCTGGACGCGAAGGTGGTCGAGATCAATAAATTTCACCGGATGATCCGCAAACGGCGCCGTCATCATCAGCGTCATGATGCTGTCGCCCAGATCAGACCTCCGGGAAACTGTTTCGGGCAGCAGCCGGTAATTCAAAAAATTTGTATCTATCTGATAACCCGCTCCGAGAATCGGCCAGCGTTCCACCGAGACGGGGTGCGGTTCAGTTTGAGCGGAATCCGCGGCCAGCCAGCCGGCCGCCAGAAAATAACTGCCGCTGGACGAATCGGGGTCCACGGGATAAACGCCGCCTTTCATGCCGCGCTCCGGGTGCCCGCTGTGCTTCCGGCTCCAGTAAAAATACGCGCACATCTCGCGGGTCATGTAAACGTAAGGCGATTCCTCCACGTTTTCCCCGACAATCTCGACCTGCCAGCCGGCCACCAATGAACACATCAGCAGCGCGCTGGCAAACTGCGAACTTTCCTCGATGCTCACCTGGCATTTGCCAGGGCGCGGACCGGTCCCGTGAACAACGGCAGGCAACCTGTCATTCGGCGAATCCACGCGGCAACCGAGCTGCCGCAATGCCTGAAACAAGGCCGCCTGCGGACGTTCGTGCATGCGCGGCACGCCGCTCAAACGATAGACACCGTTTCCCAAACAAACGAGCGCCACGAGAAACCGCGCCGCCGTGCCCGAGTTGCCCACGAACAATTCCAGCGGTCTTTCCGCGGTCCCCGCATTTGGGATTTTCCCACCCAGACCACCGACCGTGATGGTGCGGTTGCAAAATTCCTCCGGGTCGGGAGCGATATTTACCGTGAAACCGAGCCGGCGCAGGCACTCGACCATGATTTGGGTGTCTTCGCTCCAAAGGGCGCTCTCCAGCGTGACCTCGCCTTCCGTCAGCGCGGCCAGGATGAGGGCGCGGTTGGTGATGCTTTTCGAGCCCGGCACCGTCACTTCCGCATGCACCGGCTTGTCGAGCGGCACGATTTCAATGAGGTCGGGCAACACTTCAGTTTTGAGTTTTAAGTTTTGAATTCTGAATTAACGGATTTTCAGCCGTGGTTTTGACAATTGAGGTCAAAATCCGAATCAACTCGTCAGTGTCCCTGATTGCCGGCTCCAACTCAACCTTCGCAAGACGGGATTCCTGAAGCAAGGCAAGCCAATAACGAGTCTCTCTGGCTTCCTTGGATGCGACGGCCATCTTGGCAAGAAAATCCTTCCGGCTTTGCCCGGCAAGGGCTTCTTCAATATTTGCGCCAATGCTTGTGCCGCTTCGCAGCAATTGCTTCGATAAAACATATTCGTGCCCGGCTTGAAGCTTTTTGAAAAGTTCAATGACTTCCAAAGCAAAAAGAAAACTTTTTTCACGAACCGCACTTTTAGCCATAATTCAAAACTCAAAATTCAGAACTTAAAATTTGCTTCACTCCGGCGACGGCGAGGCGCCGCGCGCACACCAACGGTCGCGGCGGGCTTTCGCCGTTTCAAAAAATTTTGTGATGGCTTGCACATCGGCCCTGGCCAGGGCGCGCCGGAATTTCCTCAAATCGGAAGTAAAACCCTCCATTGCCCGGCCGAGATTTTTGCGGTTGGCCAACGCGATGTCACGCCACATTTCCGGCGAGCCCGACGCAATGCGCGTCGTGTCCCGGAAGCCGTTGGCGCACAGCGCGGCCTGAAATTTCGGATGCGCCGGTTTCAGCACGTAACCGGCCAACGTTGCCGCCAGGACATGCGGCAGGTGGCTGGATCGGCTGACCAGCAAATCGTGCTCTGCGGGCGCCAGCCGCAGGGTTCGCGCGCCCAGCGCCTCCCAAAATTGTTCCACTTTGCGGACCGCCGCCGGGTTTGATTTTCCCGTGGGCGTGACGATGCAAACGGCATTCGTAAATAAACCCGCATTGGCAGCGCTAACGCCGGTTTTTTCCGCCCCGGCCATCGGATGGCTGCCGACAAAATGCGCGCCGGCTTTGGCCACAAGCGACTCCAACTCGCGCACGACACCGACTTTCACACTGCCCACGTCGGTAATAATTGCGCCGCGTTTCAGAGCCGGGAGCATTTCCTTAACGCGCGGCGGCATTTGCGCCAGCGGCGTGCAGAGAATCACAAGGTCGGCGTCCCAGACGGCGGCCAGCAAATCGGTGGTGGCGAAATCCACGGCGCCTGCCCTCTCGCAGTCCTTCAGGCTGGCAGCGCGCCGCACGAAACCGGCAACTCCGCCGGGCGAAACGAGTTTCCGGCGTTTCGCGGCCAGTCCGATGGAACCGCCGAGCAGGCCGACGCCGATGATGGTGATTTTGCGAAATCGCACGCCGGGAAGATAGCGGATGGAGGATGGAAGATGGAAGATGGAAATGCGCGGTGACAGGTGGCTCGTAACTGGTTAAATGAGTTAAATGAGTTTCTGCACCGTCACAAATCACTCATGTAACCAATCACTTATTTAACTGAGCCTGTCGGCTGCAGCTTGACAGGCTGGCTGCGTTGTGCCGACTCAAAACACGCATCCAGCACCCGTTGTGTCTGCAGCGCCCACATCGGCCATGCCTCGTTCAATTTGCCGGAAAAAATCTGATTGGCGAAATTGCGGAACATGACGGTATTCTGCGCGGCCGCGTGGCCAAGGTCGGCCAGGTCGGAACCCGGCGCCGGCATTGGCGCACCCGTCGGAACTCGGATCTCCGTCCGGTTGACTTCAAAAGCCGGTTCATAGCCGTTGAAGGGATGGACGAAATCGGGCATTCGCAGCCAGCCATCCCGGCCGCTGACAAAAACCCATTGCTGCAGGGCGGCGAGGAACGAACAGTAAAAGGTTGCCGAAACACCGCCGTCAAAAACCAGTTCGGCGGAGAAGTCGGTGGGTGCCGGTACCCGGCCGTCCCTGGGTTCGGATTGCGCGAGCCTCCGGCCCGTGACGGTGTGCGGCAGTTGCCAGTTCAACGCCCACAGCGTGAACCGGATGCAATACCAACCCAGATCGCCAAGGCAACCAGCTGGCTCGAGCCGCCCATCCACGCGGATGTTGCTGTCGGAAAATCCGCCGGAACCCAGGAAACTGAACGCCGACGCGATCCGCCGCATCGGACCGACGCTTTTGCCATCGTCCAGAATTTCGCGAACCCGCGCCAATCGCGGATTGTGCATGAACATGACGCCGTCCATGAATTGCACATGGTGCTGGCGGCAGGTGTCCGTCATCTCCTGAACGTCAGCCGCAGTCACACCACATGGCTTTTCACAAACGATATGCTTGCCGGCTGCCGCCGCGCGCAAAACCCATTCCTTGCGCAACCCGGTCGGCAGCGGAATGTAAACGGCGTCCACATTGGATGAGGCCAGCAGCTCCTCATAACTGCCGAATGCGGCCGGCGTGCCGGCGAACGGAAACTCCTCCTGGAGTTTACGGATGTATTCGCGCCCCCGTTCCGCGTCACGGCTGGCCACCGCCGTCACCGTGGCATTGCCGGAATTGAAGATGGCCTTCCAGTTTTGACGTCCAATCCCGGCCGTGCTTAAAATTCCGATCCGCAGTTGTTTCATAATTCTAATCGTTATCCTCCTCGTTCTCGTCCTCATCCTCGAATTTCACTCTTTCGATTACGAGGACGAGAATGACGACGAGGACGAATCCTTTTGCGCCTCCCGCACCCGTTCCAAAATCACGTCCGCCAGATGCGGCTCGCTGCCGATGGCCGGTGTGTACCAGACCAATTTGCCGTCTTTTTCCGTCGGATTGCGCCACGTCGGCTGTCCGGCGGCCAGCCGCTGTCGAACGGCTGCCCGCGCTTCGCCCAGCCACACCGGAATGTCTTCCTGCGCGTGCAAGCCGTCGCTGATGAAAAAGGGCACCACCACCAGATTTTTCGTCTGCGCGAGCCGGTAGCATTCGGGAATGCGCGGGTTTTCTTCAAGGAAAATCGCGTGAACGCCACCATAAAGATTCAACGCGCGGATCAACTCCACCTGCCGGTCAACCGGCTGGCGCGAATTTTCGTTTTTCTCCGTGCCGTGGCCGGCGATGAACAGAGTGATTTCCGCCGGCCTGGGCGCGCGCGGGAAGGGAAATTTGTCCACGATTTCCCGGGCGCGTGACAGAATCACACCGGTCATGCTGTCGTGCGAACCGACGGGTTTGCAGTAAATCCAGGTTGAGAGTTGAGTGTTGAAAGTTGAAAGGCCAGAGGCAAAGCCAAGCTCGCGGGGGATGACTTCACTGGCAAAATAGCCCTCGCTGATGAACAGCGGCACGATGAACACGCGTGGAGAGGAAAGCTCCGCCAGGACGTTTTGGATCGGGGGTTCCTGTTTCCAGAATGCCTCGCGAACTCCGGCGAAGACTTTCCGGCGGCGCAACTCGGCCGCATGCTGATAAACCGGTGCGGCGGAATCGGCGTTTTGCTCCGTGCCATGCCCCAGCACTATCAGCGTGGCATCGGCGAATTCATCGTGTTTCACGCGAAAGGGTTAACTCAGGAGAGCGTTGTTCGCAAGCCGGCCTCCCAGCGACTTTTTAATTGAAACCTTTTGACCTTTTAATCATCTTAACTTTCAATTGTCCGCACAATAAGCAAACAAATGAAAAACCAAACCTGGATCAAACTGACCTTTGCCCTGGCCGTTCCGTTGGGATTGGCCTTAACCGCAACCGCCGATGACGCCACTCCGGGCATGCTGCCGCCCGCCGCCGATAAACAAGGCGTTACCTACACGACGGACATCAAACCCATTTTGGACAACTCCTGCGCCAAGTGTCATAGCGGCGATAAACCCAAAGGCCATCTGAAGCTCGACAGCCTCGCAGGCGCACTCAAAGGCGGCAAGGACGGCAAGGTCATCCGGGTCGGCGACAGCGCCAAAAGCATGCTTATTCAAGGCGGTGGCGCATCTGAGCAAGGACGATGATGATTGGATGCCGCCGCTCCATAACCGGGCGAACATCGGGCCGCTCACGCCGGAACAAATCGGTTTGCTGCGCGCGTGGATTGATCAGGGCGCAAAGTAGTTTCCCGCGCTAATTTTATTCCGGGAGGGACGCCGTGTCGGCGTCCCTTTTTTTTGGCGAACAAGTCAGGGACTGCGGCAAGCCGTCCCTCCCGGCTTACAACGGTGACAGTGGCGCTCGCTTCTGTTCGCGCAATTTTTGCTGTTGGCGCAGGAATTCAATTTTTTCCGCGTCGGGAACTCCCGGCTGGCTGGTTTTTTGAGTCAGAGCCGCGATCTGCCCGTCCAGAAATTGGTTGCGCATTTTCAAAACCACATCGGGTAACTGCCGATCGGAACGATCTGGTTGCTTTCGAAGAGTCAGCCGGGTGCCATCGCTGGTCCGTTCAACCAATTCTCCAATCAGAACCTGGGTGATTAGATTTCGCATTTCCGGCATTTCACATTCGTCCAGAAATGCGGTGAGGCTTTTCCAGGTTTCATTCGTCTGCGCGGCGAGCCGGCGAGCGACAACTTGCCGCGTGAGCGGATGTGAAATCCAAATCACATCCAGATGCAGCGCAGCCCAGGCAACCAAATCGTCGTTTTGCAGAACCAGCTTGAGCAGCAGGAATTCCTCGGGCGACGGACGGTACGGCATTTCGGGTTCAACGTTCAAGGCTGGATCGTCCGACTCCGGACTCTGGACCTTGAACTTTGAACTTTGACCTTTGGCAAACTCGGCGCGGACAGACTCAGGTGAGACCCCAAGCCGCAACGCTGTCTTTTGCGCATAGGTATCAATCAATACGGTGTTGCCGGTTTTGTGAACGGCTTCGGCCATGTCGCGCAAAACAGCGTTCCGGCCTTTGTCGCTGTTCATGTCATTCTGTGCGCAAAGACGCTTCAGATAATAATCAAAAAATCCTTCAGCGCTTTCAATGAGCTTGCGGAAGGCTTCGCCGCCGTTGGCTTTGATAAAACTGTCCGGGTCATGCGGCGCGGGCACGACGGCGACACGCACAGCCAGGCCGGATGCGAGCAAATGGTCGAGCGACCGCACGGCGGCATTCTGGCCGGCCTCGTCCGAATCGAAACAGAGCACGACTTCATTTACGTAGCGCTTAAGGATGCGGGCGTGCTGGTCGGTAAAGGCGGTGCCTTGCGGCGCGACGATGTTTTGAACACCACCCATGAAACAGGCAATCAAATCAAGCTGGCCTTCGCAGATGATCGCAAAACCAGCGTCGAGAATCGCGCGCTTGGATTTGTCGAGGCCGAAGAAAACCCGGCTCTTGGTAAAAATCGGCGTTTCGGGTGAGTTGACGTACTTGGCGGTTTTCTCGTCACCGGAAAGGACCCGGCCGCTGAAACCAATCACCCGGCCCTGTTCGTCGCAAATCGGGAAAATGAGCCGCCCGCGAAATCGATCGTAAAAATGTTCGGTGTTTTCCTTCCGCAAAATCAACCCGGCTTTCTCAACCAGCGGCAACTCGTAGTCCTTGCTTTTGGCCCAGTTGACGGTGTCGTCCCACAAATCCGGTGCCGCGCCCAGCCGGAACAGTTTCACGGCTTCCGGTGACACACCGCGTCCGGCCAGGTAATCGCGGGCCGTTTGCCCGGCGGCTTCGTTGAGCAGGCAATTCTGCCAGCGTTGCGCGATCTGCTCGTGAATCTGGAGCAACTGGTCTTTGAGATGGCGGGATTGCTGTTCGCCGGGGTTTTGGTCGAATTCGAGGGGAATTTTCGCGCGGTCGGCCAGCCGGCGCACGGCGTCCGGGAACCCGATGTTTTCGTATTCCTTGACGAAGGTGAACACGTCGCCGCCCTTGTGGCAGCCGAAACAGTGGAAAATCTGGCGGTGCGGGTTGACATTGAAGCTGGGGCTCTTTTCCTTGTGAAACGGACAGAGCGCGACAAAATTCGCTCCCGCCTTTTTCAACGGCAAGTACGAACCAATGACATCCACAATGTCACTGGCAGCGCGAATGCGTTCAAGCGTTGCAGAAGAAAAACCGGCCACCCATCCGGTCTAGCATTCGGGCGCGATTACGGCAAACCCATTTCACCGCTGTTCGGCCATGCCGTTTCGGCGTCTGTCGCGCCCGCCGCCGCCGGTCACTCGGCCGGATTGTCGGACGCGGATAGACCACCTTTCATCGGGGTCGGTTCAATCATGAACACAGCGAGGTATTTTTTTATGAAAGGTCCGGTATAGGACTTTACAAAAACCTGATTCTGCACGGTGTATAAACCGGGGAAGAATTGCGCCCCATACCAGCGCTGCTGGTATTTGCTGTCCGCCTCGATTTGCGCCGGCGTGAAATGGCGCGCATTCAGAAAGGACAACGCGAACAGCAAAACGCAGGCGTAACGCACCATTCCGGAAGGCGTGCCCAGATAGTACTCGGCGTTGCCGAACAGGTTGCTGCCAAACAGCTTTAAACCCAAAGGACGATTGAGCATCGAAAAAATCAAAAAAACAACCAGCGCCAGAATCGCATACCCCAGCAGATTGCCGGTCAGCGGATCCAAGCTTGCCAGACTGACGAGCCACTGGGCCATCTGCGAGTAGAACAATCCGCTGACGAAAATGATGGCCAGCCATTTAAACAGCGGCAGTATTTCCTTCGACATGCCGTTTTTGCGACCGCGGAAGAGGCCAAACACCAGCACCATCACGACCACTGCGTCAAACCAGCTCAGGGACAGGCTGTTTGATGCCAGCGATTGCATAGAAATGGCAAACATAGGCTAAAACAAGGTTTTAGCCGCATTTGTCAGCAAAATCCGTTCCATGCTCAGGGCGGATTCGAGGAAAGCCAGAATTGTATGTCAGCCGCCTGCGCATTATCCGGATCCAGTTGCAGCACTCTCAAATATTGCGCCCGCGCCTGCGGCACATCATACAATTGTTGCGCATAAAGATTGCCCAGCACCAGATGCGCGCGAACATCAGCCGGTCTCGACACGAGAATTTTCTTCAATTCATTCACCGCGTCGGTCACATAGCCGGCTTCCTTCAGTGCCAGGGCGAAATTATAACGCGCGCCCACTGAATCCGGCTGGATGGCCAGCGCCATTTCATAGGCAGGCAATGACTCGTTGAAATCGCCCAAGCGATAGGCCATCACTCCGCAATTGTATTGCGCCTCAAACCAGCCTGGATCCAGCCGCGCCGCTTCGCGATACGAGTCCAGCGCGTCCCGATACTGCTTGTCCTGCTCAAATTGTTGCGCTCGCGCAAAGGCGGGGCCGGCCGCCGGCCGGTTGCCCGGGCGAGGCGGGGACGGCGAAAGATATAAATAACGCGGGAACGATGACGGCGCGGGTTGAATCAGGCGAACCGGTTTGGTCTGGGGGTGCAGGGGCGTGCCGAACGCGGTCAGGTTGCTGGCGCTCGGCGCCGGCGCCGGCGCCGGCTTTACCTGATTATTGTTCGAGTTCGATGAAGCCGGTTGCGTTACTTTAGGCTCTGGTGACGCGTTGCGAAACCAATTCATGGGATTGATCTGATGTAAAACGCCGGGCCGCCCATTGGTCTGTTTCTGGGGCGTCTCTTCGGAAGCGGGTGCGGGTTGAGCCCGGACAGCTTCCGATTCCGATTCCTGGGACGAACCGGGATTGGAGCGGGCCAGATTCGGGCTTCGGGTGGTTGGTGAAGATCGCAGCGGAACTGAAGCCACCTGGCGATTTGAGCCCGGAGGATTGGCCGCGCCATTCATCGCCTGTTCCAGATTATCGGCGATGGCATTCACCTGCTCCCAATCCGCCCGATGCGGGGTCAATGCGAGATACGCGCGGTAATTTTGCAATGCCAGCGCGTTGTCGTGCAAATTCTGTCGGGCCACGGTCGCCAGGTTCAACAGTGCCGGGGCATAGTCCGGTTGGACCCGTTTGGCGGCGGCGAAATACTGCGACGCGTCGCGCGGACGGCCCCGCTGCATCTGGGCCAGGCCAAGTCCATTCAAAGCCCCGGCGGCGTTGGCGTCGATGGCCAGCGCCGTACTGAAGCTTTTTTCCGCCCCCGCGAGATCGCGCAGGCGCAACTGGGCCATGCCAAATTTGGTCCAGCCCTCCGGGTCCTTGCTCCGGCGAAGCACATAAGCGGTGAATTCGGTTTTAGCGACGTCCGGCTTGTTTTGTTCCAGCCACAAGCAGCCCAGATTGTAATGCGCCTCCACCAAATCGCGGTCCAGGGTCAGAGCGCGCTGATAGGCCAGCGCCGCGTCGATAGGCTGGCCGGCGTGTTGATACGCGACCCCGAGATAATTCCATGCCTGCGCGTTGGTGGACAGCAACGACGTCGCCGTCTTCAACGCCGCCACCGCGCCGGGATAATTGCCGTTCCTCAGAAGTTTTTCGCCTTTCAGCAGCGCGCGCGGCCCTGGCGGACCGCAGCCGGCCAGAAAAATGGCCAGCAGCAGAAAAGCGATTACGCCGCACCGGCATGTGTTTTTTGTGGCCAGCATCGCCGCTGGTGGTAGCATCCACGCCTTGACGTGTCAAGAAACGCACTGGCCAATTTCATTCAAGGGCTTTACCGGCTGATGGCGATCGGCGCCCTCTGGTCTGCCTGCCCGCAGGTTCACGCCGCCGATTTGTCGTTGCGGCAGTCGGGTGGCGCGCCCGCCCGCGTCCTGATCGTCGAAAACCCAAACGCCACCTACCAGTACCAGCCGAACACCGCCGGCGTTCAGGACATGGTCAACCGCGGCATCACCCGTTTCACCGGTAAACCGACGGTCGCCGAAGCCTGGCGCAGCCTGGTTTCGACGCAGGATGTCGTCGGCATCAAGGTTTTTTCCGCCGCCGGTTCCATCAACGGCACCCGCCCCGCCGTCGTCGCGGCGGTGATTCACGGATTGCTCGCCGCCGGGTTGCCGCCGAACCATGTCATCATCTGGGACAGGGACGTTGGCGATTTGCGCGCCGCGGGATTTTTCAAACTGGCTGCCCGGCTCGGTGTGGGTGCCGCCGGCAGCGCGCAGGCCGGTTACGACCCGACCAACTTCTATTTGCCCGACACGCCTCTCATCGGCCAGCTCGTCTGGGGCGATTTTGAATTTGGAGCAAAAGGGCCGGAAGTTGGCAAAAGATCCTTCGTTTCCAGGCTGGTCAGCCGTCAAATCACCAAAATCATCAGCATTGCGCCGCTGCTGAATCAGGATGCGGCCGGCACTTGCGGCCATCTTTACGGCCTCGCCATGGGCAGCGTAGACAACACCCTGCGTTTTCAGGATGACTCCGGACGGCTGGCCGTTGCGGTACCGGAAATTTACGCCCTGCCCGTGCTCGGCGACCGCGTCGCGCTCAACATCACCGACGCGCTGATTGGCCAGTACGCCGGCGGGGCGAAGGGACTATTGCAATATTCAACGGTGTTGAATCAGCTTTGGTTCAGCCGGGACCCCGTCGCGCTTGATACGCTCGCCATCCGCGAACTCGACCGCGAACGCCGTATTATTCAAGCGCCGGGATTCAAACCCAACCCGGAACTCTACGCCAATGCCGCCCTGCTCCAACTGGGCGTGAACGAACCCGACCGGATTCAAGTGGACCGGATCCGCTGAAAAGCGGCTGCAACGCCGGGTCAACTTGCCACGGGTTCGGCATTCTGCGCGATCCTGGCCCGCGCCAGCGCCTCTTTTTTCTCGCGCAAACAATCCGGACAGATGCCATGCGTGGTCGGCGTATCAAAACCCTGTTCCATGAAATCCTCCAGCGGCATCCATTCTCCTTTGTAATCAATGCGCCGGCACCAGGCGCACACGCGCAGGAAATCTTCCAATTGCCGGACCCGCTTCAGCAAGCGGCGCGTGGATTTGTTCACCAGCAGCCAGACCCCCAGAAAAAGCAACATCTCCAGCGTGGACCGGCGATAAACAAAGTCAAAAGGGTGGTCGGAGAAGATCAACGACGGCAACTTGAGCAATTCATCGAGGTAACACAGCACAACCACCGCCAGAAAACCGACATTTTGATACAATATAATCTTTGCCAGGTGCGATTTCTTTTCCATAACGTCAACGTCAACTATACAACTATACAACTCGCGGAAAGCCGGCAGCCATCTCCTAAAATGACCTTATGCTCCCTTTACTCTCACCTCGGCACTTCATCGCTTCATTGTCGAACACGCCAGAAAGAACCGCATAATTTGTGCCGCCGATTTTTTACCTCCGTAAAAAGACAAAACCATTCCCCTCCCTCGGCCGCCAGCTCCACTAACGCCACAGGTTCTGACAGTTCGCGCTCCGGAAAGTTCAATCCAAATCGTTCACACCAAAAAATTTTCCGCCGCGTGACCAGGTGAAGCCGATTGCCAATCATTTACCGTTCACGTAAAAAAATTTCCCGGTGAAGCCATGCCGTTTGTCCGCGCTTTTCTGGTTGCAACCGGTCTTGATTATTTTATTGGCAGGTTGCGCCGCTCATCCTCCGCTGATCGGCACCCGGCAGGAATCGTAATCCGGGCCGATGAAGCGCCATCTGATTTTCCAGGAAAACAATCCCGCTCCAACTGCCCTGACTTTAACCTTATTATCCAAACCCGGATTCACATTGGCGGAGTGGAAATCAATTCCGCGTGAAAAGCTTTGATGCCATTCAGCAGGAACTGAATGGCCACTGCCGCCAGGAGCAAGCCCATGATCCGGATGGCAATGCTCATCGCAATCGGGTTCAGCCACCGTGCGCCACGCACCGCCAGCCGGAAAACCAGATAACTCACCGCCGCCACCGCCACAATGGAGCCGTAGAGCGCGATGTGTTGCGGGACATCGCGTGCCTCATTCTGGAGCAGCACCGTCGTGGAAATGGCGCCCGGCCCGGCCAGCATCGGAATGGCCAGCGGCGTGATGGCGATGTCGTCCTTTTCCGTGCCGGCCTGCTTTTCCTCGTGCGTTTCCTGCACCCGCGACCGCTGCACGCGCAACATGTCCAGCGCAATGATGAGTAACACGATGCTCGCGGCGATTTGAAACGCCGGCATGGTAATGCCGAAAATTTTGAAGATGATCGTTCCGGCAGCGGAAAACGCCAGCAACACCACCGCCGCGGTGCCACAGGCCAGCCGGGCCGTGCGTAAACGCTGTTCCGGCGTATTGTTGGGCGTCATCGCCAGAAAGGCCGGCGCCGTCGCCAGCGGATCCACAATCACAAACAGCGAACTGGCCGCCAGCAGGATGTATTCGGTCAGGCTCACGTTGCTCGAATTAGGAACAGATTGCGGCGAAAGTCAAACGCAGACGATCAGACCGCTGAAAGCCGGTCCGCCCGCACACCGCGTTTCTGCTTCTCAACCCCCGCCTGCTCCGGCAAGCTCATGGCGGTCCATGCGCGTCCTGATTGCAACCGTTACCGCCGGCGGCGGGCATGTCGCCGCGGCCGCTGCGCTGGAGGAAGCGTGGCGCACGCTGCGTCCGGCGGATACCGTCGAGCGGGTTGACCTCATCCAGTTCTTTTCGCCGCTGCATAAAAAAGTTTATACCGAAGGCTACGTTCAATTGGTCGAACGCGCGCCCGAACTCTGGGGCATGCTGTTCGGCAAAACCGATAATCTCAAGGTCACCCGGCGCCTGAGCCGACTCAGCCGCCTGTTTCCGAGCAACTCGCGCAAAAAATTCACAAATCATCTGAGACAATTCCGGCCCGACGCCGTGCTGTGCACACACTTTGCGCCCCTGGAAACGCTGGATTTACTCAAAACTTCGGAGGGCCGAGTTAGACGAGGCCCCAATCCACTTGAAAAAATGGGGACTCGTATAACTCGCCCTTCCGAAAAATGGAAGCTACCGCTGGTCGCCAGCGTCGTGACGGATTTCGAGGCGCACGCGTTGTGGATGAACCCGTGCGTGGATTTGTACTGTGTCGCCGCGGAGGAAACCAAGGCACGGCTGGTCGCTCGTGGCGTCCCGCAGAGCGGGATTGTGTCCACCGGCATCCCCATCGCCGCGAAATTTCTCTCAAAGCCCGAGCCGCGGGCCGTCCGCAAAACCCTGGGTCTGCGCGATGACCAGCCGGTGTTGCTCGTGTTAAGTGGCGGCTTCGGCATGGGTCCGGTCGCGGAAATCCTCGCCGAATTGGACAAAGTACCGCAGCCGTTCCAGACCGTCGTTGTCACCGGCCGCAATGAGGAATTGCGCCGCGAACTCGCCGCGCAAACCCACCGGCACCCGACCCACGTGCTCGGCTTTTCGACCAACATGCACGAGCTGATGGCCGTGGCCGACCTCATCCTCACCAAACCCGGCGGACTGACCACCTCCGAAGCACTGGCACTGGGCAAACCGCTGTTCATTTTGAACCCGATTCCCGGACAGGAAGCCGCCAACAGCGATTTTCTGCTCGAACGCGGCGCCGCCGCCAAGGTCAACCGCGTCGAGGATTTGCCCTTCCGCATCGAACAACTGCTCGGCTCGAAAAAGCTCGCTGAAATGGCCAAAGCCGCCAAGTCACTGGGCCGGCCGCAATCGGCCATATCGGTCTGCCAGGAAGTTTTGAAACGGCTGGGTTGAGACCATCATGGCAACGATTTCAGGTCTAATCATCCTCGGTTGCTGGATTATCTTCATCGCCTATTGGATTGCCAGTGCGATGCGGGTGAAGGCGACCGCCGAAAGGCAAAGCCTGTGGTCCGCCCTGGTGCATCGAATTCCGCTGGGATTCAGTTATTTGCTCATGGCAAATTGGCACTTGCCGCCACCGCTGAATTTGTCGGTGACGCCGCACGCGGATTGGGCGCGGGCAATGGGCGACCTGGTTTGCGTATTGGGATTGTTCGTGACGCTTTGGGCGCGTTGGACGCTGGCGGGCAACTGGAGCAGCGACGTGACTTTCAAGCAAGGACACGAATTAATCCGGACCGGGCCGTATCGGTTCGTGCGGCACCCGATTTACACCGGCATTTTGTTCATGTGCCTCGGCACGGCGCTGGTTATCGGCCAGCTTGGCGGTTGGCTGGCCTTGCCGTTAATGACGGCCGCTTTCTGGATCAAGCTCAGGCAGGAAGAACGGCTCATGCTGCGGCACTTTCCCGATCAATACCCGGCTTACCAAAAGCAAGTGAAGGCACTCGTGCCGTTTGTGATTTAGATCACCGGGCTCACGCGATCTGGCAGGGGATCACGGCGTCTTCATCGAACGTGTAAACGGCGCACAGCCGGTGGTAGCCGTCGGCAATGACCACATTGCCATTGGCTGAATCCCGCACCAGCAGGAGCGGCGAAATACCGCTGCCGGACTCGATTTTGACCATGTCCTTTTTGACATGCGAGTTGCCCGCCCCCAGTAATGGCAAGCGGGAGGCCCGGAAAATATCTTTCGCTTTAAATTCCGACACCGCCGCCTTCTTCAGTTTGTTCACCAGGCCGGCGGCCGTCTTTTGATCGTAGATCAGGGTCAAATACGACAGGGCCGCCGGGTAATCATGTTCCTCCGGCTGGCTCAACCATTTGATTTTGTTGGGACATATTATCCTGAATATTGCCTTTCTGGTTTCCCCGTCAGTTCTCTTCGAGCCGGATGAATCGTTGTCTAAATCACGCCAAGTTCACGCAATGCGTTTCCTGCACCCGACAGATTCTCCGGCTTCATCTCCGTATAATTGCGCGACAGGATAATACCTTGCGCGCCGCCTTTGAACGCAGCCTTCACCGCCTGCGCCACGCTCTCGGGCGTGCAATGTGATTCGTTCGCGCTTACCGGCACGTCAATGTCCACGCCCGGCCAGATTTGCACGGGATGACCGGCCACGGACTCGACGGCACGACGAGTTTCGCGTTCCACGTAGTCCGCTGAGAATCCGGTCGCGGCGAGCTTGTCGAACGGCGCTTCGTTATAGTTGAGCTGTCGGTAAAGCACCTCCAGCGTCAGCTCGTCCGGCAGGTCGCCAAAGAAGGACTGGCGCGCGTCCTTGACAAAGGTCACGAACCGGCCGCCGGCGACATTGTTGTAAACCGCGGGCCGGAGGAAATCGGAAAAGCCGGCCAGGTCCGCAAAGTTTTCCTCGGCGCGCTGGAACGGGCTGAACGTCACGTTCTGCCAGACGTGCCAGCCGACTTGTAGTGCGGGATTGACGGATTTGGCCTTGTGATAAATCGCCGCCTGAAATTCGTGGCGGCTGGTCACCCACAGATTTTCCCACGCGAGCACTTCCGGATATTTCAGCAGCAACCGCCAGAACGTCGTGAAATAACCGTCGCGCGGACGCTGGCCGTTCCGGTTGTCACGGACAAATGCTTCCATCGCATCGAAACCCTGCCGCGCGCGTTCCACGTCAATGCCGCGATCCCGCCCTTTCTTCTGGCAAAACTCGCAGAAGCAGGTCGTCTTGCCGGGATCAATGCCGCTGCTTTGGGAAAGACTGAGCGTGTTGAGTAACCCGCTCTGGCGTTCCGAGCCCCACATGAAGCCGCCGATGTCGTACGAACGCGCGTAATCCTCGACGAGGCCCAGCGTGAAATTCCGGTAGCCGGGATTGTTGAAGCACGGTCCGCCCGGATGACCGGTCGTGCGCCGGCCATGATGGTCCACTTCGTAGAGCTTTTCCCAATCCGTCCTCACGGCAGCAGGAAGTTGATTGTCTTCGAGAATGAAAGGAAACACGCGGATGCCGTGTTTCTTTGCGACCGGAATGACACGTTCCAGCACGTCCACACCGCCGAATTCGGGCGCAGTCATATCCGCCAGGGTCAACGGCGTGTCCTTGTAAAACTGCATGTGCGGGCGCGCATAATTGCCGCCGTGAAAATTTTCCGGGCGGGAACCTTCGCGCACGATGCCGGCGCGATGCGGTTCGTGGGTGTAGATGAAGGTTAACAGCGCATTCACCCCGGCCCGCGTCCGCATATCGTCGAAGAGCGGATCCAGTTCCCGCTGCGCGAGCGCGGCGACGCCGATGGGCATGGCGACCACGGTGGAGGACTTGCTCGATGTAGAAGCGGGTGTTGACTCACTCTGAGATGGCTCAATCCCAGCCAGCGTCGCACCAGTGCCAACGACACCGAGTTTGATGAAGTTTCGGCGGTTCATGCGCCGAGTATCCCGTCTCCCAAACCGGATTCAAGACCAAAGGCCGCATTGCATGAACGTAAGACTGTATTCGTGTCAATTCGTGAAATTCGTGTCACTTCTTTGTGTCTCGCACCTCCGCCGTGAATTTGGCGGTTGGACAGCCTTTGTCCTGCCGGCCAGAATAGGATTGCGTTGAAAAATCCACTCGACACTCAACACTCAACATTCAACCCTCAACCAAATATGAATCCTCCCTCCCTCGGTTACGTGATTTTGTATGTCAACGACGTCGCGACGAGCCTTGCCTTTTACGAAAAGGCGTTTGGTCTGGCCCGGCGGTTTTTCCATGACGACAACGGCAAGGCGTATGGCGAACTGGAGACCGGCGCGACCCGTCTGGCCTTCGCCAGCCTGGCGCTGGCCCGGGAACATTTGAAACAGGAAATCGTGGCCGCCGCGCCGGACAAGACGCCGCTGGGCGTGGAGATTGCCCTGACCACACCCGATGTTCCGGCATTATTCAAGCGCGCGGTGGATGGGGGAGCAACCGTTGTGAGCGGACCCGCGACCAAGCCATGGGGCCAGACCGTGGCCTATCTTCGCGACAATTCCGGCCATCTGGTCGAACTCTGCACTCCGATGCCGTAAATATTTCTTCACCCGCAGATTACGCAGCGCTGATAAAAAGCCCGTCAGGCCGAAATATATTATAACCAATTCAAATGCGCTGAAGGCGCCACGGATATTAGCCCAGGGTTGGAACGCAGTGACTATCCTGGGTAATCGTCCCATAAAATATTCCTTCTCCCATCGGATGGGAGAAGGTGGTCACGCAACGCGAGACCGGATGAGGATCGTCACCGCAACATTCCTGGAAACCGCCCCGTTTTTGAGTAAAGAGTCCGCCGATTTTTCCGGGAGGCTGTACCGCTTGTGACACATTGCCCGATGGCCGGACGAAATCAGTGTGCGCTGCCCGTTTTAGCTTTGGTAGTCTCCCACGAAAGTTTATGCTGCAGCAGGTGATTTTGAGATTAATCGCAAAGAAATCGGCCGTCATTCTCGCGGGCATTTTCCTTGGCGTTCAGGTCGTCCGGGCGGCTACGTTCGAAATCGCCGATCCGGCGGAGTTCAGCCGGATTATCGATACGAACGCGGTTCTCACCACCAACGCCACGATCAACACCTGGCTGGAAGGGCCCACCTGGATCCCTGCCGGCGGCTACCTCGTGTTCTGCGACCAGAACAACAACCGGCTCAAAAAACTCGTCCCGCCCGCCACCGTCACTGATTTCCTGCTCCCGCCCGCGAACACGTTGTTCAACGGCACCCTGCTCGACGCGCAGGAACGGTTGATCTGCGCGGAAGCCGGCAGCGCCGGGCAGAAGATTTCCATGGTCACCAACGGCGTCGTGACTCCGCTGGTGACCACCTGCAATGGCTTGAAGTTTTACTCGCCGAACGACGTGGCCGTGAAATCCGACGGCACCATCTGGTTCACCGACCCCGGCTACAATAGCGGCACGACGAGGCCGCACGCCGGATATCCGTCGGATTATTGCGTCTATCAGTTCCATCCCACCAATGGCAATGCCACCTGCCGGGCGGTCATGACGAACAACTTTGGACGCATGAGCGGTAATCCGCGCCCGAACGGCCTTTGTTTCTCGCCGGATGAAACCAAACTTTACGTGGCCGACTCCGACACCAGCGCCAACGGCATCGGATCTATGTTTATTCCGTGACCGCCAGCAACACGCTTTCGGGCGGTGCCGTCTTTGCCAACGTCACCAATGGCATCCCCGATGGCATCAAGTGCGACGTGGATGGCCGCGTCTGGTCCAGCGGCGGCGACGGGCTTTATATGTTTGCGGCCGCCGATGGCCACCTGATTGGCAAGATAAAATTTCAGCTCGTCGTAAACCTTTGCTGGGGTGGCCCGCAATACAAGACGCTCTACATGGTTGGCCAGCCGCTGGTCACCTCCTTGCCGGTGTTGGTGGCCGGAACCCCCTCGTTGAAAAAGCTGCAATCCACGTTCACGGGCGGCCAAATGACCCTGTCCTGGCCTGCGCCTTCCACGGGTTTTGCGTTGCAGGAAGCCGAACAACTCAACCCACCGGGCTCGTGGACCGACTCCCCGCTGGCGGTCATCACCACCAACGACCAGAAGACGGTGAACGTGGATGCGACCAACACCGCAAAATTCTTCCGGCTGCGGTTAAATTGATGTTTCTATTCGAAATACCACCAATGCAAATGCGCTGAAGGCGCTATGGAAATTAGCCCAGGGTTGGAACGCAGTGACTACCCTGGGTAATCGTCCCATAAAATATTCCTTCTCCCATCCGATGGGAGAAGGTGTGCCGCGTGAGGACCGGATGAGGGACCGAATCCCAATGCTACAAATTCCCGCTGGACACCAATCCGGTTCCGTGGTAAATATTTTACCACAGACTGATTAAAACCTATGTTTGGAACTTCATCAAAGAATTGCGGGCGCGACAAGCGCCTCGGCCTGCGCGAATTCTGCCTGGAACACGGCCACGACCCCAGCAACTGGAGCAAGATCGAGCGCGAAGTTCTGTCGCCGCCGCGCGACGAGGAAACGCTCCGCGCCTGGGCGAAGCAACTCGGCCTCAAACCCGGCTCGGATGACTGGCACAAATTCCACGATTACGCCGCCGTGGACGCCGGGCGCATCCCCGACCACGTCATGGAAAACAAGGAACTGCTGGCCAAACTCCCGGCGTTCTTCCGCACCCTGTCCGGCCAAAAACCCTCGCGGGAAGATTTGGAAAAACTGCTCAAAATCATCAGAAGCGCCAACCGACCTTGAACGATCCGGCCAAATTTAAAGCCCCATACATTCCTAGAGAACGAATCTGGCAGGAAACCGAAGAGCTGCGCGCCGCGCATCCGGCGGGACGCAAAGTGCCGGTGAAAGTCCTCGAAATCGCCGAATTTGATCTCGGCCTCGAACTGATTCCCGCGGAAGGCTTGCGCGAAGAACTGGACATGGACGCGCTGCTCATGGGCGAAGCGACTAAAAAGAATAACGCTGCGAATCAAGCAAGAGATGCCTTTTCTCAGGCCAGGGAAAAGGCTATACAAGCAATCTTTGATCAAATCGCAAATAAAGTTCTTCTGTATTACAAGAAACTCCACGACATTGATGGTGATGCCGAAAAGTCTGAATGCACAGGAATCAGTTTAGAATCGACTTCAAGAGCAGCGGCAGGCGGGCTAAAACTTGCAATACAGTTCTTGGGACTGGCAGATTCTTGTGATCCGCGAGCGTTTCTCAGCGAAGGGCATCTCGATTCGCTCGGACTTTGCCTTTTTCTGGCGACAGTCCGCACCTTTAATCCGCCAGGCACGATGCTGGTGCTTGATGATGTTCTAACAAGTATTGACAAAGAACATCGCCATCGGGTGGCCGAGTTGCTGTTCGAGGAATTTGGAGACTTCCAACTCGTGTTGACAACGCATGACGAGCACTGGTTCGGCATCTTGCAGACGAAGGCGCAGGCATACGGTGACCAAGATAAGTGGCTTTTCAAAAAAATTGCGCGATGGACTGTCGAGCTTGGACCGGAGGCGGCCACCCTTGAAAACACATGGGCACACATTGAGACAAATCTCAAGGAAGACGGTTTTCGGGAATTGGGTGGCCCATTGCGTGTCGTGCTTGAGGATTTTTTGAAAAGAGTTGCGGAGAAATTGGAATTAAGGGTGAGATACAAGAGCGACGGGAAGCATACGTTCGGAGACTTTATATCAGCGGGGATTCAAAACAAGATTCGAGACGAACTCGTTGCCAAATGCCAAACGGAAGAGGCCAGCATAAAACAGGAGGTTGGCAGGGTTTTTGGAACAGGCGACTTGATCAACTTCCTGAGCCATGACAACCCTGGCCGTTTAGAAGTTACGTTCTCGCAGGCAAAAGACTTCGCGGATGGATTGAAAGCGCTCGTCAGACGCTCCAAAGATAACGATTTGATAAAGAGTGTTAGCGGTTGATTGGCTTTATTGGTTCACGTTCTGATGAACACCGTTTCAGCTTCAGACAGGATGCCGCAGGTGGAAATTTACACCGACGGCGGATGCGAACCCAATCCCGGACCGGGCGGTTATGGCGTGGTGTTGTTGCATCCCAAGAAGCGCGCGGAGGCCAGCGGCGGTTCTCCTTTGCGCCTCTGCGTCTTTGCGTTAAAAAATTGGGCAAGTTTTATTTCCTCTGAAAAACCAATTCGTCGTCTTTCGCCGTGACTTTGATTTTATCCCCTGGCTTGAACTCGCCTTCGAGCAGTTTGCATGGACAGCGGGTTGAGCAATTGTTCCTGCACGGCGCGTTTGAGCGGGCGCGCGCCGAATTGCGGGTCGTAACCTTCCTTCGCCAGCAATTTCTTCGCGGCGTTGTCCACGTCCAGCGTGAGGTTTTGTTGCGCCAGCCGTTTGCCCAGCCGCTCGAGCTGGATGTCCACGATCTTCGCCAGTTCCTCTTCGTCGAGGCTCTGGAAAATAATGACGTCGTCCACGCGGTTCAGGAATTCCGGCCGGAAATGCTGTTTCAACTCGGCCATGACCTTGTCTTCCATCGTCTGGTGCGACGATTTGTCAGTGCGTCCGTCCATGAAATATTCCTGAATGATGGGCGACCCGAGGTTGCTGGTCATGATGACGATGGTGTTCTTGAAATCCACCGTCCTCCCCTGCCCGTCCGTGAGCCGGCCATCGTCGAGCACCTGCAACAGCACGTTGAACACGTCGTGATGCGCCTTCTCAATCTCATCGAACAGCACCACCGAATACGGCCGGCGCCGCACGGCTTCGCTCAATTGCCCGCCTTCCTCGTAACCGACATAGCCCGGCGGCGCGCCGATGAGCCGCGACACGGTGTGTTTCTCCATGTATTCGCTCATGTCGATGCGAATCATGGCGTTCTCGTCGTCGAACAAAAATTCCGCCAGCGCCCGGGCGGTCTCGGTCTTGCCCACGCCGGTCGGGCCGAGAAAAATGAACGAGCCGATGGGCCGGTTCGGGTCCTGCAATCCGCTGCGCGCGCGGCGCACGGCATCGGACACGGCCTTGATGGCCTCTTTCTGGCCGATGACACGTTGCGCCAGCCGTTCTTCCATCTTCACCAGCTTTTGCCGCTCGCCTTCGAGCATCCGCGAAACCGGAATGTGCGTCCATGACGCGACGACTTTGGCAATGTCCTCGTCAGTGACTTCCTGACGCAGCAACGAGGTGCGGGTGGCTTGCGCGGATTGCTTTTCGATTTTCGCCAGCTTCTTTTCCAAATCGGGAATTTTCCCGTATTGGATTTCCGCCGACTTCGTCAAATCACCTTTGCGCTGCGCCTGTTCCAATTCCAGTTTCGCCTGCTCCAACTGGGATTGGACCACGCTGACGGCATTGACGGACGCCTTTTCGTTCTGCCATTGGGCCGTAAGCGCCTTGGATTTTTCCTTCAAGTCGGCAAGGGTCTTGTCAATCAACTTGAGCCGTTCCTTGCTCGCGGCATCTTTTTCCTTGGCCAGCGAAGTGCGCTCGATTTCCAATTGCAAAATCTGCCGGTCGAGCTGGTCCAGTTCCGTCGGCTTGGAATCCAGCTCCATTTTGATGCGGGACGCCGCCTCGTCCACCAGGTCAATCGCCTTGTCGGGCAAAAACCGGTCGGTGATGTAGCGGTGCGACAGCGTCGCCGCCGCCACGAGCGCGGAATCCTGGATGCGCACGCCGTGATGGACTTCGTAACGCTCCTTCAATCCGCGCAAAATCGCAATGGTCGCCTCGACACTCGGTTCCTCAACCATGACTGGCTGGAACCGCCGTTCGAGCGCGGGGTCTTTCTCGATGTGTTTGCGATATTCGTCCAGCGTGGTCGCGCCCACGCAGCGCAATTCGCCGCGCGCGAGCTGCGGTTTCATGATGTTCGCCGCGTCGGTCGCGCCTTCCGCCGCACCCGCGCCGACCAGCGTGTGCAATTCGTCAATAAACAGAATGATTTTGCCTTCGCTGGCGGTGATTTCCTTGAGGAACGCCTTGAGCCGATCTTCGAATTCGCCGCGATACTTCGCGCCGGCAATCATCGCGCTCAAATCCATCGCCACCAGCCGCTTGTTTTTGAGCGATTCCGGTACGTCGCCGCTGACGATGCGCCGCGCCAGTCCTTCGGCGATGGCGGTCTTGCCCACGCCCGGTTCGCCGATGAGCACCGGATTGTTTTTCGTGCGGCGCGTCAGCACCTGCATCACCCGGCGGATTTCCTCGTCCCGGCCAATAACCGGATCAATCTTCCCCTGCCGCGCCAGCGCGGTGAGGTCACGACCATATTTATCGAGCGCCTGGAATTTGGCTTCGGGATTTTCATCGGTCACACGCTGGTTACCGCGCAATTCGGCGAGCGTTTTGAGCACGGCATCGCGTTTGAGGCCGTGTTTGGCGAAAATCTTCTTCAAAGACGTACCGCCGCCATCGAGCAGGCCGAGCAGGAGATGTTCGGTGCTGACGTAGTCGTCCTTGAGTTTGGTCGCTTCGGATTGCGCGGCGTCGAGCGCCTTTCGCAAGTCGGCGCCGGCGTAAGCGTCGCTTGCGCCCTGGACTTTGTGCCGGCGGGCGAGTTCGGCTTCGAGGTCCGGTTTCAGGCGGGTGACCGGCACACCGATGCGTTCGAGCAAATCGGGAATCAAACTGTCCGTTTGGGACACCAGCGCGAGCGCGAGGTGTTCGCCATCAATTTCCTGGTGCGAATATTCGCGGGCGAGGCGCTGTGCCTCTTGCAACGCCTCCTGCGATTTCTGTGTGAACTTTTCCGGTTGCATGGCGGGAATTTAACGCAAAGACGCCAGGACGCAAAGACACGAAATGATGGCGGATTTTTTGACACGAATTTCACGAATTCAAATGCGCTAACTGAATTGCTTTTTAAATGTTTGCCTGGATCAAACTTCAACTCCTCACTCCGGCCCTCATCCGGCCCCGCATTGCGGGACCACCTTCTCCCATCCGATGGGAGAAGGAATAATTATGTGGGACGATTTCCCGGGGTAGGCGCTACGCACCAACCCCGGGCTAATTTCCATAGCGCCTTCAGCGCATTTGAATCCGTGTTGATCCGTGTTCATCCGTGGTTAAAGAAAAACTTTTCGCGCCTTTGCGGCTTTGCGTGATCCGGCTCTTTTGTTTAAGCTGCGCGCATGAAATATCGCGAACTGGGACGGACGGGTTGGAAGGTCTCGGAAATCAGTTTTGGCGCGTGGGCCATCGGCGGCGCGTGGGGCGGCGTGGACGATAAGGAATCGCTCGCCGCGCTGCACGCCGCACTCGATGGCGGCGTGAATTTCTTCGACACGGCGGACGTTTATGGCGACGGCCACAGCGAACAGCTGCTGGCGAAGTTGAAGAAGGAACGGAAGGAGAAATTTTACATCGCCACCAAGGCCGGTCGGCGGCTGAATCCCCACGTGGCGGAAGGTTACAATCGTGAGAGCCTCACGGCGTTTGTCGAGCGCAGCCTGAAGAACCTGGCGACCGAGGCGATTGACCTGCTGCAACTGCATAGCGCGCCGCCGGCGGTTTATTACATGCCGGAGACGTTTGCGGTGCTCGACGAGCTGGTCAAGGCCGGTAAAATCCGTCATTACGGCGTGAGCGTGGAAAAGGTGGAGGAGGCGCTCAAGGCCATCGAATTTCCCGGCGTGCAAACGGTGCAAATCATCTTCAACATCTTCCGTCAGCGTCCGAGTGAATTGTTCTTCCCGGAAGCGAGGCGCCGCAAGGTCGGAATCCTGGCGCGTGTGCCGCTGGCGTCGGGGATGTTGTCGGGCAAATTCACGCGCAACAGCCAGTTCGAAAAGGACGATCACCGGAATTTCAACCGGCACGGCGAGGCGTTTGACCGCGGTGAGACTTTTGCCGGCGTGGATTACGAAACCGGCCTGCGCGTGGTGGAGGAATTGAAGCCGTTGGCGCCGAAGAACACGACCCTGGCCCAACTGGCCTTGCGCTGGATTCTGGAATTTCCCGCCGTGACCTGCGCCATTCCCGGCGCCAAGCGGCCGGCGCAGGTTGCGGAGAACCTCGCGGCTTCCGACCTGCAGCCTTTGTCCCAGGCCACAATGAAAAAAATCGACGCCGTTTACGACACGGAGATCAAGCCGCTCGTGCATCATTATTGGTAAAATGCCGAATCTGGAATATGTCTTGCTTGGAGCAAGGCATGCAGCAGCAGGACGTTTCGGCGAACCTGGCCGGCAAGAGCACGCGCCAGCTTGAAGAGCGGTGGCACACCCGCAGAAAAATCGTTGGATTATCAGCCATCGGCTTGATTTTTATCGTTAGTGCCCTCTCCGTACTTTATTTTCTGGGAAACCGCACCTCAATGTTCCAAACCGGCGGATTGCTCCTGCTTTGTGTCTCATTCTTAATCATGAAAGCGGCCGAGCGCATCGCCGGGCCGGAGATGGACAAACTTTTTCGGCGCGAGAAACGCGCCCACCAGGGCGCCATGGCGGAGGAAAAAATCGGCGCTTTGCTCGACGGCCTGGCGGGAAATTATGCGGTGCAGCATGACGTCCATACCGGCCGGGGCAACATTGATCATCTGGTGTTTCGGGGGGATGGCGCCATTTTTTTGATTGAGACCAAATCGCATTCCGGCTGGATCACCCGGCAAGACGACGAACTGCGCCGGAACGGGCAACCTTTGGAAAAGGATTTTGTCCGGCAGACCCTCGACAATGTTTCCTGGCTGAAAAATTTTCTGAAGGCACGCGCCGGTTTTGAACCGTGGATCCACGCCGCCATCGTTTTCACCGACGCCCACGTGGAAAAACATCTGAACCTGAAAAAGGTTGAGGTCTTTAACGCCCGTTATCTGACCCGATGGCTGGAACGGGCCAGCGGCAATCCCCGCGCCTCGGTATTTCTTTGGCCACAGGTGGAAAGTCTGAAAAATGAACTGGCCGCGCCGGATTCAATCCATCTTGCCTGCCAGCCCCTTTTGCGCTAGTTTGCGGCGCTATGGACACCGCACCCTATCCCTCCGGCATGGTACCGCCACCGCCGGTCATCACCGCACCGCCGCCGCCCAAACCACGCCGGGGCCGCGGGTGGATGATTTTTGCCATCATTCTGCTGGTCCTGTTGCTCATCAGTTTGTTTGGCAATTTCGCCCAATTGGTTTCCCAGGCGCTGACGTTCAAAGGCGGTTTAAGCAACGGCATTTCGCGCGAAGTGGGTCCCAACCTGGAAGAATGCCTGATCAAGGACAACGACGCGTCCAGCAAGATCGCCGTGGTCACGGTGGACGGTATCATCAGCGGCCAAACGGTGGACCAGTCCGGCAACAACCTGGTGGACGTCATCCAAGCGCAGTTGGACCGTGCCAAAGACGACCGGCGCGTCAAAGCGGTGATTCTAAAAGTGGATTCCCCGGGTGGCGAAGTGCTGGCCTCCGATGAAATTTATCGCGCCATCAATGATTTTCAGAAGGATTCCAGCAAACCAGTCGTTTGTTCCATGGGCAGTCTGGCCGCCTCGGGCGGTTATTACATCTCGTCGCCCTGCCGCTGGATTGTGGCCAACGACCTGACCATCACCGGCAGCATCGGGGTGATTCTGCACACGTGGAATTATCGCGGGTTGATGGACAAAATCGGTCTGCAACCGGAGGTCTTCAAGAGCGGCAAGTTCAAGGACATGCTCAGCGGCGAACGCGAGACGAATGAAATCCCCGCCGAGGAACGGGTGATGGTACAGGGTTTGATTGACGTGACATACCAGAAATTCAAGGACGTGGTCGCCGACGGACGTAATGCCGCGCACACCCGGAACAAAAAGGATGGCCGCCCGCTGGCGCTGGATTGGACCAATTACGCCGACGGCCGCGTGCTGTCAGGCACCCAGGCTTATGACCTCGGCTTTGTGGATCAAATCGGGGATTTTCAGGATGCGGTCAATCGGACCAAGGCAATCGCCGGCATTCAGAAAGCCAATTTAATCGAGTACCGCGAGCGTTACGATATTTCAAACTTTTTGCGTTTGCTGGGCCAGACCGAATTGTCCCATTCCATCAAATTGGATTTGGGCATGGAATTGCCCAGGCTCCAGGCAGGTGAGCTTTATTTCCTGTCGCCCACCTTCATCAACTGATTGAACGAAACCCTGCTCATCGTCGCGGACAGCGAGCGCGACGCGAACATGCTTTATGCCGTCGGCCTGTTCGTGCCCGACCCGTTCATCTACCTCAATTTTGGCGGCCGGCCGGTCATCGTGATGAGTGATCTGGAAATTGACCGTGCCCGCGCCCAGGCACCGCACTGCCGCGTCCTCTCGCTGAGCGCGTATCAAAGGAAGTTGCGCGCCGCCGGGACCCAAAAGGCCAGCCTGCCCCTGGTCATCCGCCTGTTGTTGCGCGAGAAAAAAATCCGCCGCGTCCTCGTGCCGGACGACTTTCCGTTCGGCCTCGCGCGGGACTTGAAGAAACTCGGCATCAAGCTGAAACCACAAGCCGCCTTTTTCCCCAGGCGCGAAATCAAATCCGCCGACGAGGTCAAAAAGATTTCCGCTGCGCTGGCCATGGCCGAAGTGGGCATGGCCGAAGGGATGGAAGTGTTGCGCCGGGCTAAAATCGCCCGGGACCGGAAATTGATTCACCATGGCGTGCCGCTGACTTCCGAGCGCCTCCGCGCCGTGATTGACTGCGCGATTTTGCAGGCGAACGGACTGGCGGCGAACACGATCGTCGCCGGCGGCAAACAGGGTTGCGACCCGCACGAACGCGGCCACGGCCCGCTCCGCGCGCATGAACCGATCATCATTGATATTTTTCCGCGCTCGCAAAAGACCGGTTACTTCGGCGACATCACCCGCACGGTCGTCCGCGGGCACGCCAGCGAGAGTGTGCGGAAACTTTATGCCACGGTCCTGCACGGGCAGAAAATCGGATTCGAAAAAATCCGGGCCAAGGTGAAAACGGCGGAAGTCCATAAAGCGGTGCAACAATTTTTTGTTCAGCAAGGTTACAAAACCGGACGGCACAATGGCCGCATGGAAGGCTTCTTCCACGGCACCGGCCACGGGCTCGGTCTGGAAATCCATGAAGCGCCGCGCGTGGGTGCGGCCTCCACCGAAAAATTAAGGCCCGGGCACGTCGTCACGGTGGAACCGGGGCTTTATTACCCCGAACTGGGCGGTGGGATACGGCTGGAAGACGTCGCCCTCGTTACGGCTAACGGTGCAAAGAACCTGACGCGGTTTGAAAAGGTGCTGGAGATTTAGGCGCAAAAGTTAAGCCCGTTTGCCAGTTGATGAAAATACTGATCACCGGCGCCGCAGGTAACCTTGGATCGCTGCTAGCCCGGCACCTGCTCGTCCAGGGGGTCGGTGCACTGCGTCTGATGGTTTTTCGGCGTGACGTGTCCGCCGATTTGAAGGTCAAAGGAAGAACTGAGATTGTTCGCGCCGACCTTTCGAGACCTGAATCACTAACAGCCGCCGTGAAAGGGGTTGATGTCATCGTCCATTTTGCCGGGGTACTGTTTAAACCCAATCCGGAACGCTTTCTAAGCACAACGAACACTGAATACTTCAAGAATCTCGTCAACGTCGCGAAGGAGAACGGCGTTCGAAGGATCATCTTGATCAGCTTTCCCCACGTGGAAGGGCCGACGTCCGTCGAAAAGCCGGCAACCGGAAGGCTGGACGGAACGCCGATATCAGTTCATGCGAAGACGCGCCTTGAAGAGGAGAGATATCTCTGCTCGAACGTGCCTGAACCGATTTCTCTTCGCGTCGGCATGGTATACGGCAGGGGCATTTTGATGATTGAGGCCGCCCGCTGGCTTGCGAAACGCCGGTTGCTCGGCGTCTGGAAAGAACGCACCCAAATCCATCTGATTTCGAAAGCTGATTTCTGCTCTGCCGGCACAGCCGCGATCACTAACGATGCCGCATCCGGAATCTATCACATCGGAGATGAGGGAAACGTTTCACTGCAGGAGTTTCTTGAACTGGCCTGCCGCCAGTGGGGATTTGGACAACCATGGATCATGCCGTTGTGGTTGATCTACACGGCAGCCGGACTATGTGAGATCTACGCGCGAATCACCGGCTCGGTTTCACCGCTTACCCGCGATTTCATCGATATCGGCAGGGTATCTTACTATGGTGATACGGAGCGAATGAGGAAGGATTTATTGCCTGCTCTGAAGTATCCAAGGATCACCGATGGGATTTCTTCGTTATGACGGCCGCCTGAGCTGCCCGGCGATTGCGGGTTGATAGGGGTTTGTGCCAGAGTTCCCTGTCTCACCTGCGACACGTTGGCGCGGAAAATTCTTTCGCCCCACGCAAAAGCCTGCAAAACTTACCAATCTCGATTGGTACAGAACTGGCTTGGCCTTGAATAAGAACAGCCGGCGCGCTGTCGAAGGATTGTTTTATGTTTAACTTGTTTGACCCATTGTATTGGTTGTCCTGATACCGGGCTTGCTGCTGGGCATCTGGGCGCAGATGAAACTGCATCACGCCTATGGCAAATACAGCCAGGTGCCGGTGGATTCCGGCATGACCGGGGCGGAAGCCGCGCGCGAAGTCCTCGACCACGCCGGCCTCAACGATGTGCCCGTGGAGGAAATTCCCGGCCGTTTGAGCGACCATTACGATCCTGCGAAACGCGCCTTGTTCCTTTCCTCTGATAATTTTCACGGCCAGACGGTCGCGGCGGTTGGCGTGGCGGCACACGAAGCCGGCCACGCGCTCCAGCATCAGGCCGCCTACGGATTGTTCAAGGTGCGCATGGCGCTGGTGCCCATCACGCAATTCGCGAGTATGGCTTACATACCGATTTTCTTCGTCGGCATCATCTTTCACATGCTGCCTGTCATGCTGCCGATTATTATCGGGACATTCGCGGTGATGACCCTGTTCCAACTCGTCACGCTGCCGGTGGAATATGACGCGAGCCGTCGGGCGAAGGAACAATTGTTCCGGCTCGGCCTCGTACATGAGCACGAACGCGCAGGCGTCAGCAAGGTTCTGGATGCGGCGGCGCTCACTTATGTGGCGGCGCTGGTGTCGTCCATCCTGAATCTGCTTTACTACATCACGCTGGCGCGCAACAGCCGGAATTAAGTTTGCGGTTAATTTTCTTGCGGATGGAAGTTCTGGCCGTAACGTGTGGTGCGTTTCATGGCAGTAAAAAAGAAAAAACGCAGAACGGCCAAAATCAGACGGCGCAAGAAGGTTTCCCCACGCGCCGTTGCGAAAGCCGTGGTCCCCGCAGTTCCCGCGCCGGGCGCGCCGCCGGCCACGGCCGGCGACACCACGCAATTCATTCAAAGGGAAGTGTCGCGCTATGACGCCGATACCGCCATCAAACTTTATCTGCGCGAGATCGGCCAGGTGAAATTGCTCACGCCGCAGGAGGAAATTCAACTGGCCGCCCGCATCAAAAAGGGCGACAAAAAGGCGCGCGAACAGATGATCAAAGCCAACCTGCGCCTCGTCGTCAAAATTGCGCGCGATTATGACGGCATCGGCCTGCCGCTGCTGGATTTGATCAGCGAAGGCAACATTGGTCTGATGAAGGCCGTCGAGCGTTTCGACCCAAGAAAAGGCGGCAAACTTTCAACCTACGGCTCGTGGTGGATCAAGCAATCCATCAAGCGCGCGCTCGCCAATCAATCCAAAACCATCCGGCTGCCGGTGCATCTGGTGGACAAAATTTCCAAGATGCGCCGCATCGCGATGAAGTTGCAGGAGGAACTGGGCCGGGAACCCAACGACGAGGAATTGGCCGACGAACTGGGCATGACGGCCGCGCGGGTGCGGCAGATGCGGATGGCTTCCATCCGCCCGGCATCGCTCGACGCGCCGATTGGCGACGATGATTCAAATAATTTTTCCGATCTGGTGGAGGATGAAAATGCGATAACGCCCTATCAGGATCTGGAAGACAAGACTGTGACCGGCATGTTGCAGGACATGGTCAAGCATCTGGACGAGCGCGAAGCGACGATTCTGCGCTATCGCTTCGGCCTCGACGGCGGCTCGGAAAAAACCCTGGAGGAAGTTGGCGAAAAATTTGGCGTGACCCGCGAACGGGTCCGGCAGATTCAAAATCTGGCGCTTAAAAAGCTGCGCCGCATGATCGAAAAACTCGAAAGTTCCAAAGACAAAAAGGACTGACGCCATGCTCTCTGCCCGGGTGACACCCCAGCAAATCGCCGCTGCCATCCGCAATGTCCCGGATTTTCCGAAGCCGGGCATACAGTTCAAGGATATCACGCCCGTGCTGGCCGATCAGCGATTGTTTGCCGGGGCGATTGACCTGTTCACGGAAAAGTTCCAACCCGGCGATGTGGATGCCGTCGTGGGTATTGACGCGCGTGGATTTATTTTTGCCGCCGCCGCCGCTTTGAAACTCCATGCCGGATTTGTGCCCGTCCGCAAAAAAGGCAAGCTGCCCTATCAAACCCACGAACAGGATTATGCGCTGGAATACGGTTCAGCGACCGTGGCGATGCACGTGGACGCGCTTAAGCCGGGTGCGCGCGTGCTGTTGATTGACGATTTGCTGGCGACGGGCGGGACCGCCGCGGCCGCCATCGCCCTGGTGAACAAATTCGGCGCGCAAATCCTCGAAGCCGCCTTTCTCATTGAATTGAAATTCCTCAACGGCCGCGGGAAATTGCAGGACCTGCCGGTGCGTTCCATTGTGGTCTATTGAGCCGCCCCACCGTCTCAAAAAATCAGTTGACAGAATTCAACTTATCAATCAACTTATCCGCATCCGTTGATACAACGGTCTCATGTAGAGTGGCTGAGGGACTGGCCCGATGAAGCCACGGCAACCGGCTCCGAATGCGTTCGGGGCGGGCAGGTGCCAAATCCAGCCCTGACGGGTGTCGGGGGAAAATGAGAAGCGTGCGCAAGTTTTGTCAGCCCCTTCTCGCCATGAGCCGGGGCTTTTTTGTTGCCTCGATTTAGTTCGTAGCCGCGGACGTCAGTCCGCGCCAATTGAATAATGCGCCGACTAATGTCGGCGGCTACCGAAGAAAGAGATTTATGAATGAACATCACGGTTACATGAAGGCGCTGAAGTGCCGCGAATGCGGACGCGAGTATCCACTTGCCGCCAATCACGTCTGCGAATTCGACTTCGGTCCGCTTGAAGTGGTCTATGATTACGAACGCATCAAGAAGTCGCTCACCCGGGTGGCGGTGCAATCACGTCCCCAAACGATGTGGCGTTACCGTGAACTGTTGCCGGTGGCGAACGACCCGACCGTTGGTTTGCAGGTCGGTTTCACGCCGCTGGTGAAGGCCGACCGGCTCGCGAAGAAGCTCGGCATCCGCGAGTTATGGATTAAGAACGACACGGTCAACTACCCCACCCTGTCGTTCAAAGACCGCGTCGTGAGCGTGGCCTTGAGCCGCTCGAAGGAACTCGGTTTTGACACCGTCGCGTGCGCCTCGACCGGCAACCTCGCGAATTCCGTCGCGGCCAACGCCGCCAGCGTCGGACTCAAATCGTATGTGTTCATTCCGCACGATCTGGAGCAGGGCAAAATCCTGAACTCGCTGATTTACGGCGCGAAAGTCATCAGCATCAAAGGCCATTATGACGAGGTCAACCGTCTGTGCGCCGAGATTGCCGGCAAGTTCGGCTGGGCATTTGTGAACGTTAACATGCGGCCGTATTACGCCGAAGGCTCCAAGAGCATGGCGTACGAAATCGCCGAGCAATCCGGCTGGCGCATTCCGCGGCACACCGTCGTGCCGATGGCGTCCGGCTCGTTGCTCACCAAAATCCAGAAAGGCTATCAGGAATTCATCAAGCTCGGCCTGGTGTCGGAGACGAAATACGCCGTTCACGGCGCGCAGGCGACCGGCTGTTCGCCGATTTCCGTGGCGCAAAAGGCGGGACTGGATTTCTTCAAACCGGTCAAGCCGAACACCATCGCAAAGTCACTGGCCATCGGGACGCCGGCAGACGGTTTTTATGCGCTGCGCGTGATGCGGGACACCGGCGGGGCGGCCGAAGATGTGACGGACGACGAGATTCGCGACGCGATCAAATTGCTCGCGGAAACGGAAGGCATCTTTGCTGAAACCGCCGGCGGCGTGACCGTGGGCGTGGCCAAGAAACTGATTGCCTCGGGCAAAATTCCGCGGGATGATTCCGCCGTTCTCTGTGTGACCGGAAACGGCTTGAAGACACTCGACGCCGTGGATGGCCATTTGGGCAAGCCGCGCGAAATCAAGCCGAGTCTGCGCGAGTTTGAAGCCCTGCTGGCGCAGGAAGAAAAAGTAAACGTTTAATTTTATGCCAAAGAAAGTCCGCATCCCAACGCCGCTCCGCAAGTTGACCAACAACGAGGAGCTGGTTGAAGTCAATGCCGCCACGATTGGCGACGCCATTGCCGAGCTGCAAGCGCGCTACCCCGGCATCCAGGAACGGCTCGTGGATGAAAAAGGTGAGGTGCGCCGTTTCGTGAACATGTACGTGAACGAGGAAGACATCCGTTTCCTGAAAAACAAGCAAACACCGCTGAAAGACGGCGACGAAATCAGCATCATCCCCGCCATCGCCGGTGGCTAAACTTTCAAATGAAATTCAAATCCCCTCATCCGGCCACCGGCCACCTTCTCCCCGCTTGGGCGGGGCAAAGGAATGCCATCACCGGCCGGCAGCTTCTCCTCCCTCTCCCTGCCAAACGCGGAGAGGGCCGGGGCGAGGGGCGTTGACCAAATTCGCATTTATGCCTGCCAAGAAAAAAATCGCAGTGACAAAATCAACCTCGCCCACACAAAAACGTTTGTGGCTGATGTATCCGCCCAGGCTCATCAAGAAGCCGTTCATCTGGGAAGTCGGCCACAAGTTCAAGATCGTCACCAACATCCGCCAGGCGAGCGTGACCGACGAGATCGGCATCGTCTGCCTGGAACTGGACGGTGCGCGCAGCGAGGTGGGCGCAGCGATTAAATGGCTGGAGAAAAATGGCGTGAACGTTGAGCCGGTGGAAATCAATGTGATTGAAAGTTAGCCCGGCGAAAGAATCCCGCGGAAGCGCGGGCAATTTATCCCCACAGGCCTTCCCGGCCAACGTAAATGTTTCCACCACACCAGGGCCTTCGTCACTGCTCCAGTTCGACGTGATAAAACCGCTGTTGATTGGTCCCCATGAGGTCGGCAGCGGTGGCGGTGGAATTGGTCGCCGGCATGGCACTTCCCAAATTGCTCCAGTTGGTATGACCCAAAGAGGTGATGAATTGCACCTGGTAGGTCCGGCCGGTTGCCGTGCTCCAGGTAAAGGCGAAGGCGCCATTGGTCTGCCACTGTTTTAGAAACAGCGGGGGCGGTGTGAAGCGAAAGACGGTACCGTACGCGTAGTTGGCGCCGCCCGAGGCGGTCGTGCCGTAGAAATTGCCGTCACTGCCCTGGGTCAGCCCGGCCACGGGATAGGCCCCGTTGGTATTGGCAAAGGAAACCAGGCTCGTGAACCGGCCCGCGGGGGTTATTTGAAATACGGTACCGTAAGTGGATGCGCCGCCACTTTTGGTCGTGCCATACAAATCACCATCCAACCCCTGCACCAGTCCGGCTTGAGAGTTGGCGCCATTGGCATTATTGAACGCGAGCAAGGGGGCGAGCAATCCTTGCGGGGTGATTTTGAATACCGTCCCCAGCGCATTGCTTCCGCCGTTGTAAGTGGTCCCATAGAAACTGCCGTCGTCCCCCTGCACCAATCCGGCTTGAGGATTGGCGCCATTGGTGGTGTTAAACGAAAACAAGCTGGTAAAGGCGCCGGCGGAAGTTATGCGAAATACCGTGCCGTCACCGCCGTTAACCAGATCGTTGGTGCCGCCATACTGAGTCGTCCCGTAAAGATTGCCGTCGGTCCCCAAAACCAGGCTGCCGATCGGATTGGCCCCAAGCCAGGCTCCGTTGGTGCCCGAGAAGGAAACGAGACTGGTGAATACGCCGCTGGTGGTCACCTCAAATATCGTTCCATCAGGGCCATTAACCAGATCATTGGTCCCGCCGAACTGGGTCGTTCCGTAGAGATTGCCATTCGTACCCCAAACCAAGCCGGCCGTCGGATAGTCGCCAAGATAGCCCCCGTTTGTGCCCGTGAATGAAATGAGATTGGTAAACCCACCCGTCGTGGTCACTTCAAACAGGGTGCCGTTGTTGGAAGCGCCTCCGGATTCGGTCGTGCCGTAAAAATTGCCGTTGGCGCCCAGGACCAGGTTGCCCGCAGGATTCGCCCCCGGATACGGACCGTTTATACCCGAGAAGGAAAGCAGATTGGCGAACGCACCGTTCGAGGCGATTTTAAATACGGTCCCCTGATTGTACAATCCGCCGGTCTGGGTTGTCCCGTAGAAGGCGCCATCCGATCCCTGCACCAGCCCGGCAGAGGGTTGGCTGCCATTGGAAAGGTTGAACGAAATCAGCGTACTAGCGGCCACATCACCGCGGGCACAGGGCGCGACCAGACTCACCGTCAACACGGCCAACATCTGCCCAAGGAACGGTCTCAGGGTTGATTGCACGATTGGAAAAATTCCTCACTATGATTTTCGCGCTGATCATCCGCATTTCCGCCTCGACCCGGCGCCCGGTCAAAGGTTCCCACCGGAAGGGTCGAACAAGGCAAATTTAACTTAACCAATCCGGCGACCCGGCCGATATTTGCAAAAACCGCACGAGAGCAATCCCATCAATACAATCGTCCCCGCTGCCGGCTCGGGTACGGGCGCCACGCCGACCACGCCCTCAATGTTCAAATCTTTGCTGATGATAAACGTGCCTCCGGGCGCAATATTCGCATCCCATTCCAGGCCCCAATTAACATTCCCGCCGCCGGGGGGCGTGTTGTTTTGATCATTCAGATGGGTAAAACCGGAATTCTTCAACAGATTCAAAATCGTACTGGAAGCGCCGCTCCCGGTTCCGATCTGCCCGTAATTGGCGGGCTGGCTGACCGCCGCGTCCACATTTTCAGACACCCTGCAACCGGGACTGTTATACTGGGTGACCCCGCCATATTTTTTCCCGTTCTGGTCCAACTGCCCCGTATCATCGTTCGGCGTCCCCCCCAGGTTGAAGTCGGCATATTGGAAGAAATCAAAACTCAGCGTGCTGCGTGTGAGATTTTGTATCGAGATTTGCTCGGACAGATCGGAAGTGCCGCTTCCGGGCGCACCCCCGACCAGGGAATAGAGCACATTAACGCTGAACTGGGCATTGGCGTAGGTGGTGCTTAAGATACTGGCGGTTAACAAGCTCGCGGTCGGCGAACTGATTGTGTCAATGGAAGCCGCCGGACCACTATTCCCTGTCCGATACCAAAACCATTGCTGATTCAGTTGATTCTGCCCGTCCACCGTCCAATTATACATTCCCGTTTGACTGGCAACGTCAATGCTCACTGAAGAATTACCGGACGACAAAGTGTATAGGGGAGCGGCACTGGCCGTGCCCACAATCATTTGAAAAACCAAGGTGAAGGCTGAGGGCCAAACCGCAAAAAAAACTCCCCTCCCCGGAAGTGGAAAAACAACACCACAATTCATAATCTTGCTGCCGGGTTCTTGTCTACTGCTGGGATCTTAAGTTGCCCGTTCAGTCGAGCTTCAGGGAATACTGGCTCTCGATCATGGCCGACTGCCGCTCAAGAAGTTCGTTTTGTTCCTGAATGAACTTGTTTTTTTCTTCAATGAGTTTGGTTTGTTCTTGAACCAGGCGTTTCTGTTCCTCAATGAGGGCTTTCTGATTAGCGATCAATTCCAGATGGGACTGAACAATGGCTTGATTCATGGCCCCATACGAGGCGGGTTGAGCCTCGATAGCGGGGGCCGATGAATGACCATCTGAGTGTCCATTGGAGTGACCGTTGCGGGGGGGAACTTCTGCGGTGTATCCGCTCGAGGAAAGTTTCATGACCGTGTCGGTATAGAACCGGTGATAATCAAACACCTTCTTGCGGCGGGCGCCAGGACGGTGGGCTGACCCATTGGATGATCCATTCAATCCATTTTGGCGGGTCACCGCCACTTCCGGCTTCAGGCCGGCCGGCTTGATTTCATCGGTTTTTACCGTATCAGTCTGCAAATTGTTGCTCGCCATGACGGGTACCGGCGGAGTCGCGACCACAGATGCCTGGACATGTCCATTGCCATTACCAATAACTTTGCTCGCAACGAAAGAACCGGTTGAAGGGGCGCGACGCACTTTGTGACGTCGCTGCACAACTCCGCGAACCAGCATGACGCCGCCTCCGGCGATAACACCGGCTAACACATACCAGCCCCACGCACCCGCGTTCCTGCCCGGGGTAACAGCGTCACTCTTTTGGGAGGCCAGTGAATCTTCATCTCCCATGATGAGGCCCGCGAGTCCAATATCGGAAACCTTGTCACCTTCTTGATAGTCGGTATAGCGCTGTCCCTGCTTAAACGAGATATTTTTCACCAGGTCCTTCAACGGAACCAAATTGGCGGAAGCGTGAGCCTGGTAGGGCGCGACCGATGTGGCATCCAGGATCCCCTGCCGACCCAGCAGACGCACTGTGTGATTGACCACTTCCGATGATTGGGTCTTGGCCCGAACCGCCCATTCCACTGCATGCGTTTTTGCATCAAACACCGGCGCGAACGCCCAATCCACCGACGTAATCAGCGGCAAACCGTGTATGGTCCGGTCTTCATTTTGACGATTGGCGCGATCAGAAATTGTCTTCAAAACCGCTGCCGCATCAATCCCGCCCTTCTCCACGTTTTTCACATAACCGATGTCCTTGTAAGTCAGAACCACCCACCATTGTCCTGATTCAGGAGCTATGATACCCACCAAACCTTGAGGAGTGGGATTGTTCATTCTCGCCAGCAGAGCACCGGCTCCGGCCGAGTCGGTGAAGCGATAGCCGCTGGGAATTTTTATGTCGGCCAGCGTGCCCAGGCTCGCGTCGGCAGGCCCCGATGTCCAATCGACTTGCGCCTGATTGGGGGAAGTCAGCGACAACAATGAAGATTGATCAGCTTTGCTGGACTGAGTTAAAAAAACGATGAAAACTGGCAACAGCCAAAAAACGCCGGCGGGCTTGAGAAATGTCCTATAAAATGGGGTTCTTAAGGAAGTGTACATAATCCCTTATGGCTAATAATAAACAACAAACACTACATCAACATTACCAACGTTATCTGCCCAGTTTTGTGACAATACATGTACAATAAAATAACTTCGAAGTCAAACATTATTTAGCCGGAAATTTGGCCGAAAATCTACAAGCAATTTGCCTGGACATGGTTAGCAAATCCTGACTTGAAGCATTTATCGGCAATGGAAAGTTTTAAAAACAACCGTGGTTGTTTTTAAGTTCGAAGTCACTCTTGCAGATTCCCTGAAAGGCCAAATTAGTCTGACTTGCTGAAATTTGGAACCGGCTTCTCTTTAAATACCCATAAAGCACACAACCCAGCCGGCGCTTGCGCTGGCGCAAGCCAGCTACTAATGTCCTTTGGCTGCGCCCGTAGCTCAGTTGGATAGAGCATCTGCCTTCTAAGCAGGTGGTCCCGCGTTCGAATCGCGGCGGGCGCGCCACTTTTTATTTTACCATTTGCGATTGACGCTCTTCCGCCACAAAAAAAACGGTGTCAGCTTTTCACTGGATGGGCAGTACCGCGTAAAGACGCCAGATTCCGCGCGACTTCTTCAATCCATTCGTTGCCAGGCTGCGCATAAGGGCGGAAGGTTTCGAGATAGCCTTCCCGATCGTTGTAAAAGAGCGCCCGATGCAGTCCGAGTGTGGCCGCGTCCGGATTGTCAATCAAACTGGCGGAATCGCTGGCGCTCATCTGGAAAAGCACGCGCATCTCGAATTCACTTAATGCCTTTCGCCCCAGAAAACGGGTCACATTGTTATAGGTGTCACAGGCGGCGATAACATGAATGCCGCGCCCCGGTCCTTCACTGATGAGATTGAGCAGCCCTGCCGCGGGATTGACAGCGGCCCCGGCATCGCCGGAGGAAAAACTGAATTCGTCTTCCTGCCGGAGCCTTTTGAAATTCTGCAAACCCTGGATCAGAATGAATATTTCCGGTGATTCCTTTTTATCATCATCGGCGCGCCGTTTCAGTTCTTCCGCCAAACCGTTCATGAGCTTGTCGAGACCGCTGTTGTTGACCTGCGTTACTTCATGCGGAACGGACCGGATAATGCGCTGCAGAAATTCGTGTTGGGGCAAACCCGGCGGCGTGCTGTCCAGCATGAGGAAGCGCGCGCTTCCCGGCGGGTATTGCGCCGACAGCGAGACCAGGGCCACCGACAGGAGCGTCAGCGTGCGTTCTTCACTCTGCCCCACCATGAGAAGGTTGCTGCCGCTCTGTCTTTGAAATACGGCTTCGGTGGGTCCCTTGATGGAATTGGGCGCCCCCAGCCAGATGCGCGACGGTACGGCTGGTTTAACCGCGGGGGATTCCAACACGGCGCGCAACGGAAGATTTTCCCCGATATCCGCCGGAGCGTTGCCTTCAAAAACAATCGGTCCCGGGTAACGATGCCGGTCGGCGCGCTCGCGGATTTTTGCCAGGTAACTATCGCGCTCATAATCAGGCAACCATACGGTTTGAAACGGGCTGTTGCCTTCAATGGACCCCGCCGTGTCGTTATAAATGCCCTCGCCGGGCCGGGTCAGCAGACGCGGCGCGGGATTGTCCTGGTCCATGATCAGGTAGGCATCGGCTTCGTTACACTGGAGCGCGATGCGGATGACCATCTGACCGATGGTCGCGCGGGCCAAGGTGTAGGCGCCGCCCAGGGTTTGCGAGCCGAGCAGCACGTGAATGCCAAACGCGCGGCCTTGCCGGATGATCCGATCCAGCAGGACGGCCGCGCCCTGGGAAACACGGTCTTCCTCCACAAAAAATTCCTGAAATTCGTCAATCATCAACAGCGACCGCGGCAGGGGTTCGGTCCCGCCGGCCCGTTTGTATCCCCCCAGGTCCTGGGCGCCAACCTTGCGGAACAAATCGCCGCGGCGGCGCAATTCCGCGTCAACGCGTTCGAGCACGCTCAAGCCGAAAGCGCGGTCGCTCTCAATGGCAACGACTTTTGCATGCGGCAACCGGCGCGTGGCGTAGCACTTGAACTCCACGCCCTTTTTGAAGTCCACCAGATAAAACTCGACCTGTTCGGGACTGCACCACAACGCCAGGTTGGTAATAATGACGTGAAAGAGGGTGGATTTGCCCGAACCGGTCTTGCCGGCGATCAAGCCGTGCTGGCGCGTGGCCTTGCCAATCGCGAGATATTGCAGCTTGGTGGCGCCGGAACGGCCAATCGGCACACGCAGTTCGTCGGTCGTGTCTTCCTGCCAGAAACCAGCATCCGCCGGCGCCACCTGTTCAAAAGGCACTTCGACCCTCGTGGAATCCTTGCCGCTCTCGCCCGTTTGCTGGAGAAAATGCGTGGCGGTTTCCGGCGGCGGCGGCGGATCGAGCCGCAGCCGGGTTCCCGGTGCATGCCAGGCGGACAACCGGAAACCGTTTTCGGTTGGCGTCAGGCAAACGCTGTTTTTGCGGAGTTCGTCGGGAACAAATTCCTGCGGCGGTGCCTGCCGCTGGTCCCACTGGATCAGCGTGTAAACGCCGCACCGCGCACCGCTGGCGGCGATATTCCGGAGCCGCCGCGCGGCGGTTTCGCTGAAATTGACCGGAAACGAAGCGATGACCAGAAAATGATATTTTTCGGCGATGGCGCCGGCCTCGGCGTTGTATTCCGAAATCGTCGCGTAGTCGTTGCGCAGATACATCTGGATGACTTTTTCCATGTGTTCGTTCAGTTCCGCGAGTTTTTCCTCGAACTGCACGGTCTGCGTCCAGATGCGGCTATTGATGTAACTTTCCTCGTAATCGGCCAGATGCATCAGCGCCGCGAAATTCTGGCCGAGGCCGACCGGGTCAAAAATGGTGAAGGTCACCTTGCCCGGCGGCGTGGCGGACAACAACCGGAAGATGATGTTGTTGATCGCGGCCACGGCTTCGTTGCCACCGGTCTTGCCGGTTTCAAAAAGGATGGAGCCTTGCCGGGGATAAACGAGCGACAAGGGAACGGTGAAGTTGGCCGGCCCGGGAAGCGACAGTCGCCGGTCCTTGGGCAGCTTTTCCGCAAACGTTTCCAGCGCCACTTCCAAATGGCCAAACCGGGCGGCGTTCTTGAATTGTTCCGGCGGCGCCCACTTTTGCCAAAATGGCGCCTCCCAGCCGGGGAAAAGTTGTTCGGAGGCGGTATTGGCCGCGCGGATTTCTGCAAACAGCGGTTCGATTTTGTTTTTCCATTCTGATTCAAGCGCCGCCCACTGGGTTTGATGCTGGCTGGCGAGACTGGCAACCTTTCCCGCATGAACGTCGGCCAGCCGGCTGGCCTGCACCTCGGCTTCCGCCTGCAAACCGGCCATCTTCTCCTGGTGCCGGTGTTCAATCCGGGCGAACCCGGTCCGCCGGTGTTGCTCGTTTTTTTGTCCGGCTTGCAGCGCTTTTTGATCCACCTCCATCGGCCGGAGGCCGCGGGTGTTGGCAAGCCGTCGCACGCCTTGTTTCCACTCCTGGCTCAAATTACGGGTGGTGGCATTGAATTCGGCATGAATCCGTTCCTGCTCCCGCTGGTAATGCTCCGCGTTTTTTTGTGGACAGGCGTCGAGCAGCCGTCGCGCCTTTCCGAGCTGTCCAGCGATGACCGACGCCGGAGGTGCGGCCGCATGGCGGCCCTGGAAATAAATGACCAGAATCAACAGCAACCCAAAAGCAACCGGACCGGTTTGCCACCAGGAAACCAGGTACCGGCCAAAATGTTGGAGAACTGGAACCGCCGCAACCGTGCCCAACAGAAACAAAACCACCAGCGAGATGGGAAGGAACCGGAATATCCACGGAAGCAGCTTTTTTCGAAACTGAGCCAGGTCGTTGCGGCTTTTGGACTCCAAACGTTGAAATTCCTCAAACAACTGGTTTTCATCCTGCGAAAGATCGGGTTCCAAAAGTTGCGGATACCGACGGAGCAGCCTGCGAAACAGGCCGTAACCGCGAAACGCCCGGCGGGCGCTTTTCTCCAGGCGGGCAAAGTCCGCGTCGCTCTCATTCAATTTCCGCTGAAAACCTTCGAAAGCCGCGGCGGCATTGGCCAATTCGTTATCACGCCGCCGTTCGGCCTCAGTCGAGTTTCTCCGGATTTGTTGTTTGAGTGCTCCCTCCCGGGAACTGCCTTCGTCCAGCACCCGCTGGTTCATCGAACTGTGCGCCCGGTTGATTTGGACCTTGCGCTTTTCGAACCGGGCCGTGCATCGGTTTCTTTCTTCTTCCAACGCCGCCTCCGCGGCGGCGTGGGTTTCAGCGTGTTTTGACTGCTGCTCCAGCTTGGCGGATTCAAAGGCGTCGAGTTCGGCCGCCGAGCGGGTTTGGAAATCCTGGTTCAATTTTTCCTCGCGCGCAGCAAAATCCTCGACCGCGCCCTTGAGCGCGTCCAGCAACGCGAGCATTTCACTGACACCCGGATTCCTATTCACAGTCGCTCCTGACCTTTTTCAAAATTTCATCCAGCTTTTCAATGATGGCCACCGTCTTGTCCACGCGAATAAACAATTCCTCCAGATACCGGTGCTCGAATTCCCGGCTTTTCTCGTCCCGCCAGTAGTTTTTGGTCTCCGTCCATTTCAGTGAAAGCTCCCGGGCGCTCGCCACGAGCCGGCTTTTATTCCCGCTCAAATTCATGGCGGCGCTCCTTCCCGGCTGGGGTCGCCGAGTTTGGTGTAAGCCTCCAATACCTTGATGGTTTGAACCAGTTGCGTGACGGCCTTGCCCATCTCCACGGTCAGAAATCCCTGGAACTCCTCCAGTTGTTTGACCAGTGGGGCGGTGCGGTCTTCCAGCCCCCGTTCCCATTTTTTCAAAGTGTCGAGTTTGTCCTCCGCGTCCCGGACGGCGTGTTGCGCCCGTTGCACGGCCATGTTTTGCAGCGCCGTCGCCTCCTGCAAATGGGAAAGCGCCGTGTTGAACTTCTCCCGTTTGGCTTCCTCCAGTTTCAGGCCGCGCTTGCGCAACTCGCTTTGCCAGTGCCGGCGCTGATCGTTCTGAATCCAGAATTGCAGGCGCATCACCTCGTCGCTCACCTCCTCCAGCGTCGGGCGCACCTTGCTCAAAAACACAATCACACTGGCGCGGAATGATTCTATCGCCTCGACGGAAGTGACTTGGGCGTGTTCGGCCATGGCGTCAACGCTGGTGGAGATATTCCTCGATGCGCTGGGCTTTTCGCAACAGGTACGGCGTGTGCACCTTCGAGAGTTCAATGAATTTCTTCAACGCCTTCATCGCTTGTTTGAATTCGTCGGAGAATTTCTCGTGCTCCTGGTCCTGCCACGTGTCGCTCAACGCGCCAAAGCGGGCCTGCAACAGGATCATTCGATTTTCGAGGTCGCTGTTGAAACGCTGCAGCTCTTCCGCGAACCGCCGCACCTTTTCCGGATCCATGATTGCCTGTGCCATCGTGTTACCTCTCGTTTATGGTTGTCCGCCCCATTATTACCGGTCATTTGCCGTCATGCCATCATAATTCCGACCTGCGTGAACCGCAAAATCCGCCGAGGGGCGCCACTTTCCATTTACGATTGGTGATTTGCGATTTACGATAGCCCGGCATGTTAAAGCTCGAAGACCTTGCGGATTTGTTGGAGAAAAACCGGGATGCCGTGTCCACGCCGGTGAAGGAATTTCCCATCGGCGGCAAACCCTTCGCCTTCAATTCCCGGCCCGCCATCATGGGTGTCGTCAACCTTTCCACCGATTCCTGGTATCGCGAAAGCGTCTGTCTGACGGCGGAAGCCGCGGTCCTGCGTGCCCGGGTTTTGACCGCCCAGGGTGCGGACCTCGTGGACCTCGGCGCGGAATCCACCCTGGCCCATGCCGCGCGCGTCCACGGGGCGGCCCAGAATTCCCAATTATTGCCGGTCATCAAGGAATTGCGCGCCGCCCATATCCTGGTTTCCGTGGAGACCTACCAGTCGGCCGTCACGCGCGCGTGTCTGGAAACCGGGGCGAATGTCCTGAACCTCACCGGCACGGAATGCGGCGATGAACTTTTCCGCATGGTCGCCGCGCACGACGCTGCGGTCATCCTCTGTTACGTGCAGGGCAAAAACGTCCGCGAAGTCGGCGATTTCGATTTGAGCGGCGATCCGATTGAACCCCTGCGCGAATACTTTTCGCGCCAGATTGAAATCGCGCAGCGCAACGGCGTGAAGAAAATCCTGCTCGATCCAGGTCTCGGTTTCTATTACCGCAACCTGCAGGACAGCGCCGTGCGTGTGCGTCATCAAATGAAGGTTTTCCTGAACACATTCCGATTGCGAACGCTGGGTTTTCCCATCTGCCATGCCCTGCCCCACGCGTTTGAATTTTTCCGCGACGAAGTCCGCTGTGCCGAGCCGTTCTTTGCCGTATTGGCGGCGTTGGGGCAAACCGACCTGTTCCGCACACACGAAGTCCCGCGCATCAAGGCTGTGCTGGATACCATGAAGGTTTTTTAAGCGAGGCGTAGGACAGGCGTCGCGCCTGTCTCCATCTTTCAAGAATTAATTCAAAGTCAGAGACAGGCGCGACGCCTGTCCTACAGCTTGCTACAAAGAAAAACACCTTCCTCTTCGGATTTTGCAATCCACTGCTCGCAGACTTTCAGTTTGTAACGCGCCAGAATCTTGCGGACGCGCTCCGGCGTGTAACGATAGGAAAAGAAAAGTTGGATTGAATCGCCAACCTCGAAATTAAACGCTTCGTCTTCAATTTCAATCCGACGCGCGCGGCGGAAGTAAAAACGGGCCACCACTCGCTTCAATCCAAACCGGCCCTCTTCAATCGCAAACTCCAAATCACCGTCACGCCGCTCAACGCCAAGGTCGAGCAGAAATGTCATCAACCAGTCACGGGTCAAAGCGTTGTCGTATTGCGGCAGAATCTTTTTCATGCCGGCGGCATAATCGGAACCGGGGGCAAGATTGGCGCTGAAGAGCAAAAAACCCTTCGGACGAATCAGCGCGGCGAGCTTTGGCAAAATGTCCTGCGGCTCGAAATTCGGAATCATGCCAAAGAAACTGACGAGGCGTGCCATATCGAGGGAGGGACGGCGTGTCGCCGTCCCAAAACAGTTTGGGTCGCCGACCCGGCGTCCCTCCCGAATAATTTTTGGCAAATCGTCCGCCGTTACCAGATCGCAAACGAATGGAAAACAATTTTCTTTCGGCAAAACAGCCAGCGCCGTTTCACGAGCAGTCAAAACCATGGCCGCGCTTACATCACAAGGCGTGTAAAAAACCTCTTGGCCACGAGCTTTCAGCCGCTTCAGCAGCCGCGTGTCTTTTTGCCCGCCACCGCACCCAAGGCCGATGACGTCAACGCACCGGGATTTGGTTTGCGCTACAACCGCCGCGAAGCCTTTTTCGTACATGGCACGGCAGTCCGCATCGTTTCGTGTCGGGGAACAGGCCTGGTGCAGCGCCAGCCATTTTTGGGTTTGCTTGACGCTGTCGTAGTGAAATTTGTGGTTCACGCGCCGTGTGCGCAGCGACGTCAGCAAATCGCGCCGGACATTTTCCGGAAACTGGCTGGGATGAATCAGGACGTTAACGGCCGGTGACATGGGTTGGTTTTCGCCGATTTTAACCGCCGGGACAAGCTTCGGTATTTACGATGTTCGGTTTACAATCTACGAGCCCATCCAAAATCGAAGCGATCGCGTAAATCGTATATCGTAAATCGAAAATAGTGAGCCTCCTTACCTCGGCTGCTACAGTCTGGCTTGCGGGAAAATCTGGTAAAGCAGGAAATAAACAATCACCCCGGTTACCGAAACGTACATCCACAATGGCCAGGTCCAGCGGGCGATTTTTTTGTGAAGCTCGAATCGCTCCTTTTTAGCGCGATACAGCGTCACCAAAATCAGCGGCACAATCACGGCGGCAAGTATGCTGTGAGAAATCAGAATGGTCAGGTAAATCGGACGGAACCATAGCGGATGCAGAAACTGCGTTGGTCCTTCGTGTAAAACCAACGCGAGATAACCGTGGTAAGTGAGGTAACACGCCAGAAAAAAAATCGAGGTGACGAATGCCGCCATCATACAGTTCCGGTGGGCAATCTTGTTTTTCCGGCGGATGAAAACAAAACCGGCCGTCAGGAAAAGCGCGCTAAGGCCATTGAGCGAAGCATTGACGGCGGGCAGATCGTGGATGTTCATCATTGGAACGCCGGCCTCCGGCCTGGCTTGATGTTAATGACCGCCTCCAAAACGCCGGGTCGGAGACCGGCGCTCCAACACGACTCTTGAACGCATGTCGCAGTCATCGCTCGCCTTCCAATTCCTTCACGGTAGCGATGATTTGGGGCCGGATCCTCGCCCAATCCACGCCTTCGCCCTCGGTCTGGAAAATGCCACGCAGCCGCGCCTGCTTGTCCACCACCACGAAAATCGTGCTGTGCACAAACAAGTCAACGGGACTTTGCCGATCCTGAGGCGCCACGGGCGTGGAACCGAGTTTCAAACTGCCGGCAGCCAGACCCGCCAGTTCCTTTTTGGCACCGGTCAAAAACGTCCACCTTTGAAAATCCGCGCGGTAACGTTCGCCGTATTTTTTTAGAATGGCCGGCGTGTCGTAATCGGGATCCGTCGTCAAAGTAACCAGCTTCGCCCGGCTGGCGGACGGCAAGGCGTCCTGCAACGATTTCATCTGCGTTGACATGATCGGACACGAGCCGGCGCAACGGGTGAAGATGATATCGGCCACCCACACACGATTGGTCAAATCGGCAAGAGTGGTTACCTGGTTATCCTGGTTGGTCAACGTGAAGTCGGCGATCTGATCAATCACGGGCAATGTCTTTTGCCGGGCTTGAGTGTATTCCAACAGGGAAACCAGATACATCAGACCGAGCAAACCGAAGAGCAGGCCAAAACCGACCCAGATTGTCAGCGGCCATCGTTGAGCGGAGCCGTTCATACAAGGTCATCCTGCCTGCCGACCAGGCAACTGTCTATTCAAAGCTGGCGGTCGCGCCGGACTTGGAGTCGATCCATTTTTTAAAGTCAGCCTGGCTCTCCACAGTGAGAAAACCGCCGGACATGCTGGCGTGGCCCGGACCGCAAAGCTGGGCACAATTGATCTGATATTTGCCGACTTTGGCCGGCGTGAACCAGACGGGTATCCGCAGCCCGGGAATCGCGTCCTGACAAACGCGCATCGGCAGGATCCGCAGGGAATGAATCACATCCTTGGAACTCAGGTAAATAATGACCGGCTTGTTTACAACCACGTGAACGTCATTGAGCGTTTGAATGTCATCCTTGCCGCGCGCATCGGTGGGGTCCACGCCAAAGACATTGTCCGACGTGACGAACTTCATGTCCTGTTGTCCGAAAACGCCATCCGGGCCGGGATAACGAACGTTCCACGCATATTGCTGCGCCACAATTTGAATGACCGTGGATTCACTGGCGGACGGAAATTTATCCACCGCCTTGGCCCAAAGCGGCACGGCGATGCCGATCAGGAGCACCGCCTCAATGGCAGCGACGGCGAGCTCAATGTAACTGGACGCATGATTGCGGACACCGTGATAATTGGCCTTGGCATTGCGCGACTGCGGAAGCGGTAGAGCGCATAGAAGAAATAAATAATCCAGCCGACAAACAGCGCCAGCATCAGCACGTGGATATACACCATCAGCGCGTCTATGGCCTTGCCGTTTTTGGACGCCAGCTCGGGTAGATGCAGCACGTTGTCAGCAAACCATTGCGTCATAATTTGGGTGGGGCGACCGGGACCGGATTGTTATTTGCCTTTTCTTCCTTGCGGACGATGTGAACGAAGAAAACCAGAATGCAGGTCAACACCGTCAAGATAACGCCCATAAGGGTGAAGATGCCCCAGTTCATGCCTTCGGCGAGTGGCGAATCGCTTTTGCCATAGCAGGCGGCACAGGCGAACAGCGGCGACGGAGCCAAGGCAGCGGCGGCACGGCGGCCAACAGCATTCTCAAAAATTTGCGGGACAATTTCATAGGTAACTCATCTTTTTCAGCTTCTTCAAGAAATAGAGGCCATAAATTATGACTAAAATACCCACCCCCACCGCCGCCAGACTGAACCACAAGTCGCCGGTGGTGCCGTTTTCGCCGCGGTAATCCATGAACTTCCAGATCGCGCAGCCGAAGGACAGCGCCGTCAGCGCGTTGACAAAGATAAGATGGACGGCTTTCAGTGACATGGTTCAATGCGTGACGGTGCCGGCCGGAAAATCCTGCATGGCCCAAACCGTCAATCCAATCAAACCGGCGAAAAAGAACATGGTGAAGGCGAGCAAGGTATAAATCATTTTCTTTTCGGAAATGAGGTGCATGAGGAACCCGGCCACCACAAAGGCGTTGGTGCAGGCAACGACCAGGATCATGGCCACCTTGGCCGGCCAATCGAAATGCGGCAGATACGATGCGACGAGCATCAACGCCACCGCGCACACCACGGCAACAAAAACATAAACACAACGCCGGAGGTAATTATTGAAATCAACCGGGTGCTCGTGCAATTCCGATTCGCCCGTCAGTGGCTTGTTGTGTTGTTCAGCCGTTTTCAAATCGATCATAAATTCAAATTACATCAAATATAGGACCGGAAATAGAAATATCCAGACCAGGTCCACAAAATGCCAGAACAGGCCGGACACTTCGACGCGGTTGGTAAAATGTTCGGGATCAACCTTCCACAGCTTGCGGCCCGGCCCCCAGAGGTAACCAATGACAATGCTGCCGCCGAGAATGTGCAGCGCGTGCAGGGCCGTCATAGTGAAGTAAAGCGCCAGATAATCATTGTGCCAGGGGCCATAGCTTTGCATGTCCTTGATTTGCGAACGCGGAATTTTGAGCTCAGTCTCTTGAACCTCCTTCTGCGACCTCAGATCAATCAACTCCTTCTCATCGTTCGCGAACCGGCCTTTGATGATCACGTAATCTTTTCCGGGATCGTTTTCGACCATGTGCCCGTCGGCAATGCTTCCACCAGCGATGCCTCCGCCGGTGAGATGGAGTTCGTAATGAGTCAGATGGTCGTCGTACTCGAAGCCTTTAATGCACAGGAACGTCAGCGCCAGCAACAGGGTGCAGGCATGGAAAAATTTAAATTTGCCGAACTGCCGCACCTTGCAGGCGACCCACGCCATGAGCGTCGTGATGGCTGAGAGCGCGAGGACGAGCGTGTTGAGGGTGCCGAGCGTCACGTTCTGCCACCCGTGCGGCCATTCGCCGGGCGGCGTGCCGACACGGATCAACACGTACGCGGAAAACAACGCGCCAAAGAGCATCACTTCGGACGCCAGAAACAGCCAGATGCCGACCTTGGCGTTGTAAATGCCGGTGTCGGGACGGGGATGTACAGCGTAGGGAATTTCCATTTTAGAAACGCGGAATGCGGAATACGGAATGCGGAATAAAACTTTGAATGATTAATGACGAAGCCCCAACGACTAAAGAATGACGAAGCTCGAATGACGAATGGCAGCAGGAGCGCCGAAACACCACTCGGCATTTGTTATTTGTCATTTGAAATTCTTTAGCCATTCGGATTTAGGAATTAGTCATTTTCCCAGTTGAAATTTCCGGTTCGTTCTGTGGCGTAAAATCAGTGTCATGGCCGGGCACGCTGTATTCGTACGGACCGCGATAGATTTGCGGCGGCTCGGCAAAATTGCCATGCGGCGGCGGCGTGGGTGCCTGCCAATCCAGTGTCGTCGCCCCCCACGGATTGTCGTTTTTCACCTTTTCGCCATGATTGATGCTCCAGAATAAGTTGATGATGAACGGAATCTGCGCCAGGCCCAGGGCGACGGCCGCCCAAAGAATCCACGTGTGCAATGACATGATGTCGTTTGGCAGCGTGTCCAGAACGCCGGGAACGCGCGCGGCGGAGTAATTCGCGCCGCCATCAGACATGCGCCGTAACATTCCCTCCAAACCCTGCGCGAACATCGGCATGAAAACCAGATTCATGAAAACCAACGAGCCCCAGAAATGCACACGTCCCCAGAATTCATTCATCTTCCGCCCTGTCATTTTGGGAAACCAATAATAAATCCCCGCAAACAGCGCGAAGATCGTTCCCGGTGCCACGACATAATGGAAGTGCGCGATGACATAATACGTGTCGTGCAACGGAATGTCGGTGGGCGCCAAACCCAGCGGCAGGCCGGTCAGGCCGCCAATGCCGAACATCGGCAGGAAACCCAGCGCAAACAACATCGGCGTGTTGAACCGAATCGAGCCGCCCCACAGTGAAATGAACAGGCAGGTTAAAATGATCACCGACGGAATCGAAATCATCATGGTCGTGGCCTGAAAGAACGTGGCGATTTTCGTGCCCATGCCCGTCAGATACATGTGATGCGCCCAGACGATGAACGACAGAAATCCGACCACCAACACGGAATATACGAGTGATTTGTAACCCCAGATGGGTTTGCGGGTGTTGTTGGCGATGATTTCGCAGACAATGCCCATGCCGGGCAGAATCAGCACGTACACCTCCGGATGGCCAAGGAACCAGAACAAATGCTGCCACAACAACGGGCTGCCGCCGCCGCTGATATGCGCCAGTTGCCCGCCCACCGCCAGACCCGTCGGCAGGAAGAAGCTGGTGTGCGCGGCATTGTCCATTAATTGCATGATGGCCGCCGCCTCCAGTGGCGGGAAGGCCAGCAACAGCAGGAATGCCGTCACAAACTGCGCCCAGACGAAAAATGGCAGCCGCATCCAGGTCATGCCCGGCGCGCGCAATTGAATGATGGTCGCGATAAAATTCACCGCCCCCAGCAGCGACGACGTGATCAGCAGCACCATGCCGATAATCCAGAATAACTGGCCTTCGGTAGGGATGGACGTCGCCAGTGGCGAGTAGGAAGTCCAGCCGGCCTGGGCCGCGCCGCCGGGAATGAAAAAACTCACCAGCATGACCAGCCCGCCGAGCACATAAGCCTGGTAACTCGCCATGTTCACGCGCGGAAACGCCATGTCCGGCGCGCCAATCATCAGCGGCACGACATAATTGCCGAACGCCGCGAACGCCAGCGGCACAATCGCCAGAAACACCATAATGGTGCCGTGCATCGCCCCGAACGAATTGTAAAGCTCCGGCGACATCACGCCGCCAGCGGCAGGCTGGCCAAGGATTTTTGCCAGAAGCGGCCCCACGACCGGAACGGGCGCGCCAGGATGCGCAATCTGCCAGCGCATCATCAACATCAGGAAAAAACCGAACAACATGAAACACAGCGCCGTGAAGCCGTATTGGATGCCGATGATTTTGTGATCGGTTGAAAAAATGTATTTGCGCCAGAACCCGATGTCCTCGTGATGGCCGTGCGCCCCGGGCGCGCGAGCCGCCTCGTGCTCGCGATACGGTGGAAATTCGTGAACAATTGTCTCCATGTTATTTCACCTTGTCCAAAACCATCATCGCCAGCAGCAGCGGCAGATAGAGGATTGAGGCCAGAAACAATTGCCGCGCCCGTGCCCGGGTGAGTTGCCGTGAAAATTGAACGGCGCACCACAGGAAGCCTGCACCCAGCACCAGGGCGCCGACGAGATAAACCGGGCCGGCCAGGTTGAAGGCAAAGGGGCACAGCGCGACCAACAACAGCGCCAACGTGTGGCTCACGGTCTGTTGTCCCGTGCGCAAGCCGTCCGGGTCTATCACCGGCAGCATTTTGAAACCGGCGCGCGCGTATTCGTCGCGATACATCCAGGCAATGGCCATGAAATGCGGGATTTGCCAGAACGCCAGGATGGCGAACAGCGCCCAGCCCTCGCCGCTCAATTCGCCGCGCGCAGCCGTCCAACCCATCAACGGCGGCAATGCGCCGGGCACCGCGCCGATGGCCGTGTTCAGCCACGTCACGCGTTTCAGCGGCGTGTAAATAAACAGATAGCTGATGAGCGTGACCGCGCCGATAACGCACGTGAGCAGGTTCACCGCCAGCGCGAGATAAATCAGACCGGTCACCGCGCAGACGCCGCCGAACAGCATCACCGTGTTGGGTTGCAAGCGGCCCGCCGGCAACGGGCGATTTCGGGTGCGGCGCATTTTGGCGTCGTATTCGCGTTCGAGCAATTGATTCAACGCCGCCGCGCCGGCCGCCACCAGGGCCGTGGCCGCCAGGGTGTTGAACATCAGCGCAAAATCCATCGGACCGCGCCAGCCGACATAAAAGCCGACGAGCGTCGTCAACAGCACGAGCGTCGTCAATCGCGCCTTGACCAGATCGGCGAAGACCGCCGCCCAACTTTTTTCGGCGACCCTGGAAGCGCCGACATCCATGCCGGCGGGTTGCAATCCGGGGCACTCGCCGGCACGGATGCCGGCGCTCCAGTTGCTCCTTAAAATTTCAACCGGGATTTCTTTCATTTCACTTGTGGGCGGCCAGGGCCGGAGCGCCTCCATACGCACCGGATATTGTTGTGGCTGGCGCAATTTCTGGCAATACCGCCGAACGGCGGAAAGCAATAATATACCAGAGCGCGCCTGTCACGAGCGAAAGCGCGCCCCCCAACACATGGGCGGTCGCCACGTCGGCGGCCTTGTTCGACCAGATCGTTGCCGCGCCGAGAAGGATTTGGGCCAGAATCAATCCCAGCCAGAACAGCGCGAGCTTTGCCAGCGGATCTTTTTTGCCCAGTTGCCGCCGGGCCTGCCAGGCACACGCCACGATTAAAACGAAAATCGCCAGCGCGATCAGGCGATGGACCATTTGCAGAATAATCTGGAAAGCCGTGATGGGATTTACTGCGATCACGCTCATGCGATGTTCGTTGTAAATTTGCACGGCGGCGGCGCTGGTGTCGGGCCAGATTTTTCCGTATGCGAGCGGGAAATCGGGAATGGCCAGGCCGGCGTGTTGTTGTCGCATCGTCGCGCCGATGATCAACTGACATAGGATCAAGACGGTCGCGAACAAAACCAGTCGGCGCAACGGAACGCCGGCCTCCGGCCCGGCGAGTTGCCCTGCCCCGTTTTTTTCCCGCCGGGCCGGAGGCCGGTGCTCCAACTCGAGCCACCAGCGGCTCGTGAACAAGGTGATGGCCGAGGTCAGGACGAAAAATAATTGCCCGATAATCGCGTGAAAGATGCCAAGTTGGGCATCGGCCAGAACCACGCGCAAGCCACCGAGAACACCCTGCGTCACCACGAGCAGAAACGCGGCGACGCCAACCCAGTGCATCCATTGACGCGGGTCCTTGAGCCAAAGCCAGACGGCGAGAATGGTCGTCATCAGCCCGACGCCGGAAGCGATCAGCCGGTGCGTGTGTTCGTAGAAAATCCCGCCAATCCATTGGGACGGCGGAAACAGAAACATGTTGTAGCCATAGCTGTTTGGCCAGTCCGGCACGGACATGCCGGCTTCATGACTGGTGACCAAACCGCCCGCGCCGAGCAGCAAAAAGGTGAATAACGCCGTCAGCACGGCAAACCAATGCAGCGAACGATTGATTTTTACAGGCGCGTTTCCAGACATTTCGCAAAGGCAAGGTTGACGGCAGACGCCGGCGTCACCCTGGTTCCCGGCTTATTTTACGTCAAAAGTAAAATTTACCGTCACATCGCTGTCTTTGACCTCCACGTCCCTGGTCAGGGTGCCGAGCTTGCGATGATCGGCCTCCACGGTGTATTTGCCGGGGGGCACGTTTTTGATGACAAATTTCCCTGCCGTGTCGCTGAGACAATAGTACGGACTGTCAATCACGCTCACCCAGGCAAACATCCACGGATGCACGTCGCATTTGAATTTCATGAACATCTCCGGTTTGGGAAATGTATAGGTCAGGTCCGGACCGCCGGGCATTTGCACCTGATTGGATTCTGGATTTCCCGCCACGGCGGGCACACAATGGACGTTGTGAATACAAGAGTCGGAATTTTTAACCACCAGCTTCTGGCCCGTCTGAATGGCCAGAATTTGAGGCACATAGAGACAGCCCTTCTGATCCAGCGTAACCGGTGGCTGATTGGCACCGGTGGATTTGCCCGTGACATCCTTCAGGGAAACAATCACGTCGGCGAGTTCATGGTTTGGCCCGACAGCATAAAAATGCGTCGTCGGCGTGCTCTTATACATTGCACCGCAGGTGGGATCATTCATGAGCGGCGTGTACGGCACCTCCGGCGGCGGCGTGCCATTAAGCGTAATGATACCAATGATGTCCGCCGCTTGCGTGAGGGGAACAAACGCAAGCATCGCAACGACAATGAGTAACAATAATTTTTTCATACTTTTTTGTCCTTTGAAGCGCAAAAACAGGGTACAAGCTAACAGTCCCGGTCGCAGCCGGCAAGAATTATGTGAAAAATTTCACAAGCGCTCATCCTTGCCATTAAGTATCTGCATTTGATGACTTTCCGACGGTGCGGTTCAAATCCGCCATGACCCGCGCCATGGCCAGGGCGGCCTGCGCCGCTTCCGTTCCGCGATTGTGTTTCGGGTTAAGACAGCGGATGCGTGCCTGCATCTCGTTTTCCAGAAGCAGCACTTCGTGAATGACGGGAATTTCATGGGCGAGCTGGATTTCCATGAGCGCGCGGCTGACGCCTTCGCCAATGTGCGCGGCGTGAACGGTTTCTCCGCGCAAAATCACGCCCAGACAAATGATGGCGGCAAGCGGCATGCCGGATTCAAGGCGCGCGGTGCGGGCCAAACGTTTGGCCACGACGGGAATTTCATACGCGCCGGGCACGCGGACGATCTGGATCCGGGAAACGCCGGCGCGCGACAATTCCGCCCTGGCAGCGCGCAACAGGGCATCCACATAACGGGCATTGTAGCGCGACGCCACAATGGCGAAGGTCCCGCCGCTGGTGTGGGCCGTTTTGGTTCTGATGGGTTTTAGCATTATTTATATTCAGGGATCTGCCAGCATCTGTTTATATTTTTCGACTTCATCTTTTGACATCTGTTTGAAAAGCGCACGCAACGTATAATTCCCAACCATTTTCCCATTTCGCAAATAGAGCCAATCACTTATGTCCGGTTCATTTACTGCAATTCTATCTCCGAGTTTTACATTTTTCACAATGTCGGGGTCATTGTTGATTGTGCCAAAGATTTTTCCATCCCTTTGGTCGAGATCAACGACCCAGAAATATTCAGTTTGTTCTTTATCGTTAATTTTAACTTTCAATGAAAAATCTGATTCGCCGTGTTCTGGTTTCCCATAAACCTTCCAAAAGTCCGGTAATGAAGCGCGCGCTTTTGCGATCGCCGCATTCATTTCCGCGTCGTCACTGCTGACATTAATAATCTTATCTTCCTCCGAATGATGACGCGAACAGGATGTCAGGTTCCCCACAGTGAAAAGTGAGCAAACAAGAGCCATTAATAACCTGGATTTCAATGTATCTGACGTCACCAAGGTTCTTTTACAGCAAATGTCCCATCTTCTCCCGCTTGGCCTTCAAGTACCGTTCATTGTGCGGATTGGGTTTTACGCGAATCGGCACCTGCTCCACGATTTTCAGTCCGTAGCCTTCCAATCCAACGATCTTTTTCGGATTGTTCGTCAGCAACCGGATGGTTTTCAACCCGAGGTCAACGAGGATTTGCGCACCTAGCCCGTATTCGCGCAGGTCCATTTCGTAGCCGAGTTTCTGGTTCGCCTCGACGGTGTCGTAGCCCTGCTCCTGTAATTTGTAGGCCTTGATTTTGGGGGCGAGACCAATGCCGCGTCCCTCCTGCCGCATATAGACAATCACGCCGCGCCCGGCTTCGGCCACCTGCCGCATGGCCTGATGCAGTTGCGGCCCGCAATCGCAGCGGCGCGAACCGAAGACGTCACCGGTCAGACATTCGCTGTGGACGCGCACGAAAACATTTTCCCGCCCGGCCACGTCGCCATGAACCAGCGCCAGATGATGTTGTCCGTCCAGTTTCGAGCGGTACAAATGCAAATCGAAATCGCCGTAGTCGGTCGGCAGTTTCACCATCTCAACGTGTTCGACCAGTTTTTCACGCGTGCGGCGGTATTCAATCAGGTCCGCAATCGTGCAAACCTTGAGGCGATGTTTTCGGGCAAACTTGCGCAATTGCGCCAGCCGCGCCATGGTGCCGTCGTCATTCAGGATTTCGCAAAGCACGCCGATATGCCGCAAGCCCGCGAGTTGTGCGAGGTCCACCGCCGCCTCCGTATGGCCGGCGCGTTGCAGAACACCGCCAGGCCGGGCCCGCAACGGAAAGACGTGGCCGGGCTGGACCAGATCATCGGGCACGGCGGTCGGCGCGGCCATGATTTGAATCGTCCGGGCGCGGTCGGCGGCGCTGATGCCAGTGGTGATGCCGCGCGCGGCGTCCACGCTCACTTGAAAGTCCGTGCGAAAACTTTCCCGGTTTTGATGGACCATGCGGTCAATGCCGAGTTGCTGCAGCCGGTCGGCGGTGGTCGGCACGCAAATCAAACCGCGACCGTGTTTGGCCATGAAATTCACCACGGCGGGCGTGACGAATTGCGCCGCCAGGATCAAATCGCCTTCATTTTCGCGATCGGCGTCATCCACGACGATGACCAGTTTGCCGCGGCGGATGTCGGCGAGGATGGACTCTATGTTGTCGAAAGTATTCTTCATTCGGCGGGAACCAGCGTAACCCGGGAAAACCAAAACGTCAGCCGTAAAACGTTGCCTCTTTTACCGGATGACAAATGCGATTTCAGCTTTTTTTGTTTGTCGCGGCGCAAGCGCGGTTTAATATGGGCACGTTCATTTGTTCGCAAGGGAAACAAAAGCAAAGGGCGAGCGGGCGCCAGAAATTGTTTTGATTTATGTCACCCGGCGGTTCAACTCTGGAAAACGGCGAACTTCCAACCGGAAGCGCGGCGAGTCTTTTGCAGGAATGCCTGGCGTGCGGCGTGTTGGTGGTGAATGCCCGCGGACGCATTGCGGCTTGCACGCCGGAAGCCGCCGCGCACTTGCGCGCCAAAGCGGAACGGCTGCGAAATGCACCGGTGACGTCCCTGCCCGCTCCACTCCCCAAGCTCATTCGTGATGCCGCCAAAAGCGGCCGGCCAGTGACCAATCTGGAAATTTTGCCGACCCTCCCCCGCCGCGGCGCCATGACACTGCGGGTGAGCATTTTGCCGGTGAAAACGCGCACCCAATCACAGATCGTCGTCGTGCTCAACAACCTGACCTCCGCACCGGTTTTTGAACAGAACATGCGGCGGCTCGACCGGCTGGCCAGTCTCGGCACACTTTCGGCCAGCCTGGCGCATGAAATCAAAAATGGCATGGTCGCCATCAAGACGTTTACCGATTTGCTGGTGCAAAAAAACCAGGACACGGAACTGACCGAAGTCGTCAGTCGCGAATTGCAACGCATCAATGTCATTGTCACGCAAATGCTGCGGTTCGCCGCGCCCAAGGCGGCCACTTTCACGACCATCCACATGCATGAACTGCTGGATCATTCGTTGCGATTGTTACACCACCAGATTGCGGGAAAATCGATTTCCCTCCAGCGCCGTTACGAGGCCCGGGTGGACACGGTACGCGGTGACGACGCGCAATTGCAGCAGGCGTTCATGAACCTGTTGCTGAACGCGCTGGAGGCGATGAACACGAAGGGCGTGCTGACGGTCGCCACGGAAATCACGGAGGGCAAACCGGGAACACGCTGGCTGCGCATTCACATCCAGGACACCGGCATGGGCATTGCGCGGGAAAATCTGGGGCGGCTCTTTGAGCCGTTTTTTACAACCAAAAAAAACGGCACCGGACTGGGGCTGGCCATCAGTCAGCGCATCGCGCACGAACATCAAGGCGCCATTCAAGCGCAAGGTGAAGTCAACCGCGGCTCGACCTTCAGCTTTTCGCTGCCGGTATTCTCCGGATAGACCATCTGCTTTTAAAGATGTGAAACGAAGCCTTGGGCTTAAAATTCAGCTGTGAAGAAAAACGTTCCATCCGTTGCCGTAACGTTGCTGGCCAGTTCGCTCCTGGTGGTGAATCTTTGCTGCGGGCAACAAACGATGGTGGCAGCGGAAAAAGGGGGCCCCTGGGTGGGCACGTGGGGAACCTCGCCACAGTTAACGGAAACCAGAAACCTGCCGCCGGCGCCGGGCTTGACCAGCAATACCCTCCGCCAAATTGTGCAGGTTTCCATCGGTGGAAATAAACTGCGCGCAAAGTTTTCCAACGCGTTCGGCACAAATCCGGTGACGATGAGCTCCATTCATCTGGCCTTGTCCACGGGCGGGAGCACGATTAAAACGGGCAGCGACCGGGCGCTGACATTTCAGGGCAAACCGTCGGTGACGATTCCAGCGGGCGAAATCGTTGTTTCCGATCCTTTCGATTTTGACCTGGCGCCGTTGTCCGACGTTGCCGTGACCATTGATTTCGGCGACACGTCGGCAGCAGTCACAGGGCACCCAGGTTCCCGGTCCACTTCCTATTTGCAGCCGGGTGATTCGGTTTCGGAGGTGGATTTGCCAACCGCCGCGCAGACGCAGCATTGGTATATTTTGACCGGCCTGGACGTGGAGGCAAACCATCCGAGCGCAGCCATCGTGACACTCGGCGATTCCATCACGGACGGAAGAGGTTCGGGCACGGATAAGAACGACCGTTGGCCGGACGATTTGGCGCGTCGTTTACAGTCGGACAAAAACACGGCAGACATCGCGGTGCTGAACGAAGGCATCGGCGGCAACTGCGTGCTGCGCGGTGGCCTGGGGCCAACGGCGGTGTCACGCTTCGATCGCGACGTGCTTTCGCCGAGCGGCGTGCGCTGGTTGATTGTGCTGGAAGGCGTCAATGACATTGGCGGAAGCCATGACGCGTCGGTGGCAACGAATCTGATTGTGGCGTATGGCCAAATAATCGATCAGGCCCATGCGCGGCGCCTGCGCGTCTATGGAGCGACGATTCTGCCGTTTGGCAGATCCTTTTATGACAGCCCCGCTCATGAAGCGGCGCGCGAAACGGTAAACCAATGGATTCGGACCAGCGACAAGTTTGACGCGGTAATTGATTTTGACGCAGTGATGCGCGACCCGCAAAACCCCTCACACCTGTTGCCCGCGGCGGATAGCGGTGATCATCTGCACCCGAATGAAGCCGGCTACGAAATAATGGCGGACGCGATTGACTTGAAATTATTCAGCAAATAAAACCGGGGCGGCAGTCGTATTGTCCGGGTCGTCCCGGTTGACTCAGGTTCCTGCTGAACCTACTTTGGACAAAAATTTCCCGGCAAATTATGCGACACCAAAACTCTTCCGTCATCGCTTTTACCTTCGTTGTTTTGACCGCGGCCATGCCTGGCCGGGCGCAGCCTGCCACCACCCATCTGCCGGCGCCGATGAATTGGAGCGCGGAACAGGACCATCGTAACATGATGGGGCAACTGGGCATCAAAACGTTGCGGCCGGGCGCGGAGGGCATGAATGCGAAGGCCCCTAATTATCAGAACACCGACGAGGCCAAAGCGAATCCTTATCCCAATCTGCCCGATCCTCTCATGTTGAAAGACGGGGAAAAAGTTACGACGCCGGGGATATGGTGGCAGCAGCGGCGCCCGGAAATCGTCGAAGATTTTGACCGCGAAGTCTATGGCCGGGTTCCGAAAAACGTGCCGAAGGTAACCTGGGAAGTGACCGGCACCACCCGGACCAATAACGGCGCCGTTCCGGTCATCACCAAACAACTTGTCGGCCACGTGGATAATTCCTCCTATCCGCTGATCAGCGTGAACATTCAGTTGACGCTGACCACGCCCGCCAACGCCACGGGCCCGGTGCCGGTGATGTTGGAATTTGGTTTCGACTGGAGTCGCTTCGTCCGCGGGACAAATCGTTTCGGTGGCACGAATGGCTTTCGGGGCTTCGGCGCGTTCGGCGGCGGACTTAATTGGCAACAACTGGTGTTGTCCAATGGCTGGGGTTACGCGGTGATTGTGCCCACCAGCTATCAGGCCGACAACGGCGCCGGGTTGACGCGCGGCATCATCGGTCTGTGCAACCAGGGCCAGCCGCGCAAGCCGGATGATTGGGGCGCATTGCGCGCGTGGGCCTGGGGTGCCAGCCGCGCGCTGGATTATTTTGAAACCGACCCGGCCGTGGACGCGAAACAAGTCGGTATCGAAGGACTTTCGCGTTATGGCAAGGCGACCCTGGTCACGATGGCTTACGATCAGCGTTTCGCCATCGCCCTGGTCGGTTCCTCCGGTGAAGGCGGGGCGAAACTTTCCCGTCGTAATTGGGGCGAGTTGGTGGAAAATCTTACGGGCACCGGCGAATATCACTGGATGGCGGGCAATTTTCTCAAATATGGCGGCCCCTTGACGCCCGGTGATTTGCCGGTGGATGCGCATGAATTGATTGCCCTTTGCGCGCCCGCGCCCGGTATTCATCAGCTATGGCGCTTCGTCAGGCAGCTTTGGCGCGGAAGGCACCTGGGTGGATCAACACGGCAGTTTTATGGCTGCCGTCGCCGCGGGTCCGGTTTACAGGCTTTTGGGTAAAAAAGATTTGGGCACTCCCGGTAACTATCTCACCGACCCGATGCCGCCGATTAATATGGCGCTGACCAACGGCGAGCTGGCCTGGCGGCAGCATGATGGCGGGCATACCGATGCCCCCAATTGGCCGGCGTTCCTGAAATGGGCGGACCGTTACCTCCATGGTCCATCGCTGGCCCGGCAGCCCGCGGTCAAAACACAATAATTTCCAAATCCATGTGCAACCGAAAATTGTCCCGTTTCGCGCGACCACACATTATGCAAACCATATCAATCAAGTGTTTCTGCCTTTGTTTTCTTGCCAGCGCTGCTTTGCTGACTGCCACGGCCGCCGATAATTCATCCCGTCCGTTCGTCAGCCCGATGTTCAGCGACAACATGGTGCTCCAGCGCGGAAAACCGGACCCGATCTGGGGCTGGGCCAGACCGGGGGAAGTCATCAAGGTGGAAATTGCCGGACATACCGCGAAGGCCGTGGCCGCTGCGGATGGCCGCTGGCAGGTGGAGATTCACCCGCCCGCGCCCGGAGGGCCTTACACGCTGAAAATCATTGGCCCGGACCAGGCCGTTGAGTTGCACGAAGTTCTGGTGGGCGATGTCTGGTTGTGCGGCGGCCAGTCCAACATGGAGCTGGGCATCGGGCTGGTGAATAATGCCGCGGAAGAAATCAAAGCCGCGAATCACCCGGAAATCCGGCTTTTCCTGGTGAACCACAAAGTTTCCTATTCCCCCGCGCAAGTTCCGGATGGCACCTGGAAAATTTGCTCGCCGCAAAACATTAGCGAAGGCGGCTGGGGCGGATTTTCAGCCGTCGCTTACTTTTTTGGACGCAGACTTCAGCAAGACATTCAGGTGCCGGTGGGTTTGATTGAAGACTGTGTCGGCGGCAGTCTGGTGGAGAGTTGGATGAGTCCCGGGGCGCTGCGCAAAGTGGGTGGTTATGACAAAAAACTGGCTGCCATCGATGGTCTGGGAGCCGAAGGCGCGCCGGCGTACGGCAGTTTTCTGATGCATTGGCTTAACCAATATGACGAGGGTTTGCAGGGTCAGACCTGGGCAGCCACCAACCTGGACGATTCGGATTGGCAGGCTGTTCACGTTCCCGGCGCTTTCGGGGAAATGGGATTGGCCGATGTGCCTTGTGTCTGCTGGTTCCGCAAGGAAATCGTCCTGCCCGATCCGCTGCCCGCTGGCCCGGCCTCCATTCACCTGGGTTGGATTGAAAAGATGGACACCACCTACATCAACGGTCATTGGGTTGGAGCCAGTTCCTGGGTGGAACACGATCGGGATTACGATGTGCCCAGGGATGAGCTGAAGCCCGGCACGAATCTGGTGGCGCTCAGCCTGTTCAAGTTGAAATCAAAGGACAGTTTTCTGTCCAAGCCCGACGCGGTGCGTCTGGTGGTGGGCGACACGGTGGTTTCGCTCGCCGGCGAATGGAAGGGCAGACTCAGTTTCAACGCCCAGCCGCCGCACCCGATGCCGTTGGATTTTGAAAACTACCCGACCATGCCCGCCGTGCTTTATCTGGGCATGATTGGTCCGGTGGCGCCGTTGGCGATTAAAGGCGCGATCTGGTATCAGGGCGAAGCGAACTTTACGCAAGCCTACCGGTACCGCACGTTGCTCCCGGCGATGATGGACAACTGGCGGGACCAGTTTGGCCAGGGCGATTTTCCATTTTATATCGTCGGCCTGCCCGCCTTCATGCAGCGCCGCAGCGAACCGGGCACCGATGGCTGGGCGGAATTGCGCGAGGCGCAGGCATTGACCGCTGAAAAAGCTCCCAACTGTGCTCTGGCGACCACTGTGGACACGGGCGACGCTGACAACATTCATCCCAAAAACAAAGTCCCCGTGGGTGACCGCCTGGCCTATTGTGCGTTAGCCGAAACCTATGGCGAAAAGATTCCCTATCAAGGTCCGACCTATACTTCGATGAAGCATCTGCCCGGAGCGCTGAAGCTCAACTTCACCCATGCTGACGGTGGATTGGTCGTCAAAGGCGACAAACCGGGAGAATTTTCCGTTGCTGGAAAAGACCACCAATGGCACTGGGCTGACGCCAGGATTGAAGGAAATGCGGTTCTGGTCTCGTCGCCGGCGGTGCCCAATCCGGTGGCGGCCCGTTATGCCTGGCAGGCCAATCCGTTGGCCACGCTCTACAACGGAGCCGGCCTGCCGGCCGTGCCGTTCCGCACGGATGATTGGAAGGAAAGCACCCAGAACTAGGAGCTTTGCCAATTGAGGGGGATCAATTCAGTGCTGCCTGCGTTTGGCCGTCAGCCGGCGCATTACAGGCGAACATTAGAGAGCCATTCAAGCACCGGGCATTCGGATATTTAACCGCAAATTATGCAGGGCAAGTCATGGAAAGCTTTTCATTTCCCACCGTAAAATCCTAGAATCCGGCGCCATGTCCCATCGGCGTGTCATCTGTGGCATCGTGTGTGTGCTGTTAGCGCTGGTCACGTTGCTGGTTTATCTGCCCGTGCGGCATTATGCGTTCACAAATTACGATGATCCATATTATGTGGCACAAAATGCCGTTGTTCAGGCCGGACCAAGCTGGACTGGAATCAAATGGGCGTTTACCACGATGGCAGCCAACAACTGGCATCCGCTGACGTGGTTGTCCCTCATGCTGGGCTGCCGAACAGTTCCGGGAAATGTTGCGGCTGAACCCCAAGGACGCGAAGGCGTGGTACGACCTCGGCCTGGCTCTGCTGGACAATGGCCAGGCGGATGAGGCAATCGCGGGGTTCCAAACGGCTTTGCAGTTGCAACCTGACGATGCCACGGTCCACAATAATCTGGGTGTCGCCCTGGTCCGGGCAGGCAATTTGCCGGAGGCCATCAAACATTATCGGGAAGCCCTGCGGCTTCAACCGAACTTTCCGGAAGCGCACTGCGACCTGGGCCCGGCACTGTTGCAAGACGGGCAAGTCGAGGAGGCCATCGCCCAACTCCAAGCCGGCCTGCAACTTCGACCTGACCTGGCCGCGGCACGTAATTATCTTGGTGACGCCCTCTTCCGCTGGGGTCAAATTCTCTTTCAGCGTGGCCAGACAAACCAGGCTGCCATTACTTTACAAGAAGGCCTGCAAATCCACCCTGACAACATTGAGGCTCGCAATGGACTCGGCTATATTCAGCTCAAACTGGGCCGGGTAAACCAGGCCCTGACAAATTTCCAAAAAGTCATCGCTGTCCAGCCCGAAAACGTGGACGCGCTGAATAATCTGGCCTGGATTCTGGCGACCTGTCCGGATCCACCGCTCCGCAACGGCACTCAAGCGGTCCAACTGGCCCAACAGGCCAATCGACTTTCCGGTGGCAGCAATCCCGCCATTGTGGCCACGCTGGCGGCGGCCCAAGCCGAGATCGGGCACTTTTCAGATGCCATGACCACGGCCCAAAAGGCCTTGGTGTTGGCCACTGCCCAAGCAAACACGGCAGTGGTCAATGCCCTGAGGGACCAGATTGGATGCTACGAAAAGGGCGCCGCCTTCCGCGACCACAGCCTGACGAACACACAACCCGCAGCCCCATAGCACGGCACGGGTGCCGCTCGCGCTTTTCTTATCGCAAAGTCCAACTGGCGCAACCCCACAAAAATCAGAGAAAGTTTTTTGAGAAGCGCAATCGCTATGACGAATTCTGCGATACACGTACGACTTTAGAGCCTTTTCAAAAATATGCAGCCGCCGACGTCAGTCGGCGCAAATCGAATGAAGGGGAATGACATGGCGCGAACTGACGTTCGCGGCTACGAGATTAATTGAATCGTCCTGGCGCAAGAAATTGCCGGGCAATAAGGAAAAAAGCCATCAAGACAATCGCAGCCGCCCTGTTCTTACGCCAGTGCGATGATTCACGTCAACGGCACAGGAGGAGTTTTGGCAAAGAGGGAATTGCCCGTTTCCAGTCAAAAACGAAACAGCCCCGAAAATCCTTCGGGGCTGTTTCTTAACTGCAAGACGTTTATGCTTTGCGGCGGCGGATCAACAATCCGGTGAGAGCAATGCCCGCTCCCATGAGAGCCATGGTGGTTGGTTCAGGAGTCACGGTCACGGCCAAACTGGCCACCCTGAGCGCGCCATTAAGCGCGCCATATTGACCGATGCTACCGCCAAATTGGTTATACCGGTACACCTGATCCGGCGGGTTCGGAGACAACGCACCGCTGCGCGACCATTGCATCGCTGGATTGGCAGTCGGCTCAATGGCAACCGCATATTCCTCACCAGCCAGCAGGTTAATTCCCGCTCCGGTAAAGTTTGCATCCGCAATGTTAAGCGCTCCGCCTGCGCCGCCATTATAAGTGAATTGAAGACCGCTGGGCAGCAGGTCTGCCGCTCCGCCGTTATAGGACGGGGTGAACGTTGAACTGGTGGCCACCGTATAACCGCTGGCCGGACCCAAGTCAAAAATGAACAGTCCCAGCGTTGTTGCCCCACCGGAAAAACCGAATTGCAGGTCGGTCAGCGTGCCGCCCGAGGCCAAAGAGAAAGTCTGGGCCAAACCACCAAGACCATAAGGCTCATTGAGGGTAACAACACCCGCGGTCTGGTTAAAATTACCTTCCGCAGAAAAAGCATTGCCGCCACCGCCTAAATTGGCTAGCGGGGTGGGATTTGGAAATGTGGTAAACGTGGGCGAGCCCAGCCAACTGGTTCCAAGGCCATCGGTTTCATTAACGGTCACGCCGCCAGCGGTGTTGGCTTGAGCCGCCGTAGCCAGCGCCAGCACGGACATTGCGGTGAGGATTTTGATAGATGTCTTCATAATACGTCTGAATGCATTTCTTTTGTTTTCGGTCTGACTGTGACGTTAGTTTATCATTCTTTTCGGTTATGGGAATGGATAAAACTATGGTTTTGTGTGCATATCCTTGTTGTTTAAACCATTCCCATCTGATGCGCGGCATGTTTCATATCAATAAATCGGCTCGCAAAGAAGCTGTCTTTTTGTTGATTTTCACTGCGTTAATTGTTACACCCATGGCGAGGCCGGTTTTGTGGGAACTTAAGCCATAGTATTTCCAGTTTTTACGTGGCGCAGCCCGTCCCGGCTGCGGGAAGGCACCGCCCGGTGCTTTGACTTGCGGCGAGACGCCGCCATCGAGGGCGGTCTCGTAGTGGAAATGCACTATCCTTGAAAGCAAAACGGCCCCGAAATCTTTCGGGGCTGTTTTTGCGTCTTAAAACCGTTTTATGCTTTGCGACGGCGAATCACCAATCCAGCAAGAATCATGGCCCGATTTGGATGCTGTAAAAGCGCACTGGATCGGCGGTAATGGGCACCATCAACATCACCGGCGTTACCGGCGAATTGGTCGTCATCAGCACCTGCCAGGCGGACAGGGGATCGGTCAGATTCGTCGTAGTCAAAACCGTGTAATCCGGCCCTTGCGGCCCATTCAATAGCAATGTCACCTGCCCGCCTGATGTGCCAATCGAATCCACCGTCGGCAGGGAACTTAAGGGATTGACAATGACATTGAAACTGTTGGTGGCGCTCAAGAGCGTTCCATTATCCGTTACCGTAACCGTCACCGGGTTGGTCGTGCCGGCCAGCTCACCGGCGCACGCCAACTGAATTGCGCATCCGTCGCGTCCAGCGGCGTCAGTGTCGCGCCGGACGGGTTGTTCAACAGATTAAAAGTCAGCGTTTGCGAAGGCACATTCGGGTCCGTCGCCGTGTTGGTCACCAACAGCGTCTGGCCGGCATTAATTGTCTGGTCGGCCACCGGCGTCAGTGTCGGAGGTACCGTTGCGGTGGCAACAACCCGTCCTACAAACGTCACCACGCTGCGAGCCGGCAACGTGTAGCTGAATGATGAACCACTCACCGCGACGGGTGATTGATTGGAGAGCGACAAGGTGGCGGAGGTAATCCACGGTGTCACCGAAGGGACGGTGCCCGGAAAATTGTTGAGATTAAAGGTCTGACTGATGGCCGTGCTGGCGTTGGTATTGACAGCGACAATGGCAAAATTGCCGGAGTTGGTGTCGTTAAAGGCGCTGATGAAGGCGCTACCGGCAGTGGTGCTCGCATCAATCCGGTAATAGCCCGGCCGCACAAACCGGCTCCACTGGCCGAGCGCATACATGCGCTTGGCCGGATTGCCCGATATATCCGTAAGCCCTTCGTTGTCCGTGTTGCCAGACGAGGGGATCAGCCACCAATAATGCCACGCGTTCACCTGGGCCGCCGTCATGAAGAGGTGAATTCGCCAGGCCCAATACACCCCATTGGTAATGCTGCCATCGTAAGTGTTCCCGCCGCCGCCCGGACCGATTTGGGAAACTTCGGTTTCCCAGGTTGACTTTCCCGAAGCAGGATATAACTGAGCCGGAGTGGTGAGGTCCCCAACGAGATTATTGGGGACGTAATTGTGATCGGCAACAATCCCCACGTCCGCTGCCACATTTGGATCACTGAGGGCGGTGGAGGCGAGGCCCTTTGGATCCGTCCAATTTTGGCTTTCCGGCAATATTATCTTCGTTGAGCCCACACCTTTGGCCACCAGCGCGTTGTAAAGATTGGTGACAAAATCATGAATGTTGGCCTGGGACCACTGACAGGCCTCGTAGCCGGTCACATTTGCGTCCGGCTCGTTTTGGATGGAAATGGCGTACAGGTGGATGCCGTAATTGGTCATGCTGGCCACATAATTAGCCAACTGACTGGCATAGGCCAGATTTGTGGCAGTGCCACCCAGGTAACTGCCGCCGTTTAATCCACCACCGCCGGCTTTGCTGGAATCGTAAATGTCGTTGGTACTTTTAAATCCGGTCGCGGGCGTCCAGGGCGCGCTCCATATCAGTGCGCCACGGGCCTGGGCATTCGTCATTATGCTGATTTCGGTCGTAGTCGAGATCGCGCTTGGCGAAGTTGAGCTGGTATAATAGATATGGTTGCGCAGCAGGGAAAGGCCGATGCCTTTATTGGTGGAAAAGAACATATCAGCCTGCGCTGTGCTCCAGGTACTTTGCCACGCCGAGGAAGCGCCAAAACCGTCTATCCGCTGATGCACATTGTTCCAGTCCACCGTGCAGGTTTGGGCCTGGCCCAAAACCGAAGTCATGGTCAGGACCATCGGCAAAACCAACAACCGGCTGATCCAAATCTTAACAGGGGTATTCATGGCGAAATGTGAATGCTCAGCGACTTATCGAAGGGATTTGTTCACGCTGCAAATTATATCCGATGCCACAGCTTTGTCCAGAAATATGTCCATCGTACGCAATTTTTCCAGGCCGAAGCATCGATTGCCTTGCCGGATTCAGGACGACACGAGATAAGAGGCATTATCACAGGTTGGGTTCCAGGCAATAATCGAATTTATTCCACCATTGAGGGCGATCTCTTCTCCTGCCTTCGTGAAAGTAAAAAAGCGTCCCCGGCAAACACCGGGGACGCTTGTATCCAATATCCAGTCAGGCATCAAATCACGGACTGCTGACTTTATAGAAGTTGATCCCGGCCGAAGCAGTTGTATCCGTGTAGGTACTGGCGCTGATGCCGCTCTGCAACGATGTCCATGAGGCGGGACTCAAGCTGCTGCTTCGCCAGACCGTAAAGGTCGGGCTGCTCCCGCCGCTGGACGTCCAATTGATCACCGCATTGGCACCACTGTGAGTAACACTCGTAATGTGAATGCTCGACGCCGGACTGGTGTTGGGCGCGGCATACAGGGCCATCTGCATCGAGCGCTCGGTGCCGCTGCCCACCCCAACTATACCTCCCGCGAACAACTCCGGATCCGGAGTGGCCCGACCGAGGTACATGGGCGTTATTTCAATATAACTTCCACTGGATGCCGCATTGGTGGCGAATCCATCCTGACCACTGGGATTGCCTGTCACGGCAGCGGGGAAGAGTCCGCTTTGCCATTCGCTGTCCACGCTGTTGCGTACCAGCAGGAAGACACCGTAGTTGCCGACATTCTGGCCCATGTCGCCGCAGGAGATTTCGAGCACATAACTTTGGTACGGCGGGGTCATGCTTCCGTTAATCACGGCCTGATATTGCGGCGGCAGGGTCAACACCAGGAGTTGATTGGTCGTTCCGGTGCCGCCATTGTTGTTGGTCGTGTAATAAAAGTCCACGTTGGTTCCGAAGATGGGAACACCCAATGGTTGTGAATCATTATTGGGCTGGAAGTTTCTCGGCCATTTTTCAATGGTGCCCGTTTGCGTAAAGAAGTTGTTCGTAATCTGAAAGACATTGAGCGTAAACAGGGCGTTGGAGCTTCCGATGCCGCGCATCTCCAACCCGACCGCGCCCAACTTGAAGGTATTGGTGTTATAGAAACTCATACTATTGCAACGCACGCCACTTCCCAGGTTCACCCCCTGGAGCGCAGGACTATTGGCGTTGCCCGGGCCGGTGAAATCCAAATATGACGGATCGGCCCCTTGCGATGGGTCAAAGTTCGGTGTATCCGGCGCCGCCGTAATCACGGGTAGTCCACCGTTCGCCATTCCGGCGAGAGTCGGCCAACTGTGGGTGCTGGCAGTCAACGGATAATTGCTGACGGTGATGGCGGGGTTGGGATTTTGCACATCAAACGCCATGATCAAATTCTGGTGCGCATTGGTCATCTTCCAGAGTTGGGTGCCTAAAGGTACTCCCGCGAAGGAAACGCCATTGGTGTAGGTTGACCCTCCACTGGTGGTCTTCTCCAAAACCAGATCATTGCTGCCGCTGCCCGGTATAAACTGCAGCCCCAGGAAATAACTATGACCATTCGTCAAATACACCTCGTCCGCGGCGGAGGGCAATTTAAACTTGATGATCGTGCTGTTGGTGATGGCGTTGGTGCCTCGAGCAGAAAAATTCCAATAACCACCCGGCGGCGCACTGGGATGGGAGAGCAGGTTGATGGAAGGTGTGGCCGCCGTCTGGTTATAGATCGCAAACTGCGCGGTGCTCGCCATATTGGTGAACCCAAGATCGAAGAGCACCAGCGTATAAAGACCGGTGTTGGTCGTGGTCTGGCCAGCCAGGTAGAAGTTCCTCAACATGAAATCACTGGTGGGTATGAAGGTTTGTCCGATGATCGAGTTGGTGTTAACGAGCAGAGCGGAAGCCGCGAAACTGGTGTCGCTAATGTTCAGCGTGGAGAAATAAGGCCAGACGGCCGGCGGACCATAGGAAGCCGGAACCGGATTCAACACGGTGGTTATTACATTCGTGGACGGATTGTGAACCAGGTTGGTGGCAAATCCGATCGAAAAGCCGTTAAACGGCACATATTGCGTCCCGCTATAGTTAATATCATCTTCATATCCGTAAGCGGTGGCGGAGCCACTGCCGTCGGTGGTTATAAAGAAACTGCCGGAATTTCCGTAAAATGTGGTTGGCGCAGGCCCGCCGGCGATAACGTCCACGAGAATTATTCCTGCATTTGTGTTTGCACTCGGCTGAAACTCGTACCCGTTGGTGTCGGGATCCACGACCGACCAAGCCACCCGGTTCTGAGTGCCCCCGCTGCCACTGTTATTCGGTTCGTAACACCAAGCGGTAACTTCGTAATTAGTATTGGGAGTCAAACCACTGAAGGTCACCACCAACTGGTCGCCCCCGAATCCCACCAGTGCCCAATGTAAAACGCTCACAAAATCATTCAGCATATTGAAATTGGTTCCGCTGGTCAAAGTGCCGAGATTCACCACATCGGGCGATATCGGACTCCAGCCCTCGAAAGCATAAAAGTTGGTATACCAGTTGGCATTGGTAGCCTGGTCGTTGATGGCGCTGCCTTCGACATGCCTTGCCACGATGGTCACCGATAACGGGCCTTGCGGCGTGGTCGCGTTGGTATTAATAAAGTTTGATACCGGAAAATTCGTTGTCCAGGTTAACGAGAGCGCAGCCGCGGAGGGGGCGGGCAACGGCCAGCTCACAAATCCCGCCTGGGGGGTGTCGCCAGCGAGGTTAAGGTCCACTTGCAAAAAGGGAGCATTAACGGCGTCCGCGAAGGCCGTTGTCCCGCACAGGGTAAGGAACGCGAACACGCAGGCAATTGCCTTGACAAGGATATTTGGGGAAGTCTGTTTCATAGGAAACAAGGTTGATTTGTTTTTAGTTCGAACTTTAGGTGTATTGAGTAAATTTTCTCACAACGAATTAACGGCGTCAATGGATTTTGAATGTACTTTTATCTGATTCGGCGGGGACTGTCCTCTCGAAAATGACTTTCACGGAGGACCTTTCCCTTTCCGTTAATAATTAGTAATAATTAATGATCAATAATAATTTGCGTATTGGTTGTTGCCGCCGGCCCACGTCCAGATGAATTGTTTGGCGTTATGAAGAACAACGTGGCCATCAGCATAGAGCAAATTGATATTAACAATTTTTCCTCCATAAGGATGACCACCGGCTGGTTGTTTTATTTGGCTCCAAAGCTTGCCCCCGCTGTCTGATTTATCAGCATCAAAACACTGGTCGGTCAAAATCGGATTGCTTCCCACCCACTTATCCGTGGAATGCAGCGGCCATGGCATTCCGGTGGAATAACCGGGAATGGAGGAATTCGCTATCTCACCCCTCCACGACGGGAGCATGCTACCAGAAGGTAGCTGGTTGGCTACTACTGGCCACCAGCCCGCGTTGCCGAATCCCAATTGTCGCGGAATATAGACCGAATACTTGATGGTGAGATAAACGTGGTTGTATTCAATACCCGACCCATCAGAAGGATTCAATTGGGGAAACTGATTCGGGCTGATAATGTTGACACCGGGATTTTTGTTTTTGATGTATTGGAATTCTGACGATCGGACCGGACAAAACCACATCGGAACCGTCAGCCCATAGGCTACCAAGTTGGTCGCCATGGCCGCGTCCACGTCCCAGAGATTGCCTCCGGCATATCCAACCGACATCGCGAATGAAGGCAGCGTACCCCGGGTGTTATCGCCGCTATAGCCATTGGCCACCACGCCCCATTGCCGCATGTTCGAAGTGTCCTGGGTCACTTGCGCCCGGAATTTGGCGCTGGCCAGGGCCGGCAGGAGCATCGCCGCCAGAATGGCGATGATGGCGATGACCACCAGCAATTCGATCAGCGTAAAAGCCTTGTTCGAAGAACCGTGTCTTTCGTTGCGCATTTGATTCATTGGAATATTCTTATTCATGGCAGCACAGCTTCTATGCCACTGAATGGAGGATACGGTATTTTTCATAATTTTTCCAGACAACTCTTTATTTACTTCAGTTTTCCCCCTCCAGCGGTTTCAAATACTGGAAGCGGTGTTGAATCAAATTTTTGCCCGGCCCTCATCAGTCCGCACTCATTCGCCCGTTGGCCATTCTCTCCCGGGATTATCCGATTATCTTCGGGACACGGAGAAGCGCCCGACAAGGCCGTACTCCGGATTGAATTTTTCAGCTTTTCAGGCATCGCCCGATATTCGCTGGGCGCAACCTGATTGATCGCTTTGAACGTGCGGGAGAAATAAAACGGATCATCGTAACCCAGCGCCGCCGCAACTTCTTTTACATTCAAGGAGGTGCTGTCGAACAGCCGACAGGCCTGCTGCATGCGCAAATGAATAAAGTAATCAATGGGGGGGCATCCCGTCCAACGCTTGAACAAAGCAGAATAGTGAGAGGGGGAAACGTTCACCGCCGCGGCCAGGGTGGCAACATGTAACGGCTGGTTCAAGTGCTGCAACATGTAAGAGATGCTTTGCTCAACTTTCTGCGCAACGTGTGATTCGCCGTTGTGACTGGCGTCCCTCTCGCCACGTTTGGCAGGCAGGCCGAACGACCGTGGGGCGTCCACCTGCAACTGTCCGATGCCATTTCTCTTCATCGTTCTTTTATCATCTCATCGGTTCGATTAGTTCGGACGGCGAACAAATTTGGCAACCAATGACCTGTTTATGTACGTTGGGACTAATCATGCGATGGACGGCGCGCTGAAATGTTTCTGAAGAACCAGGGCCACTGTGCCTCGCAACCGGGATTGCACCTCCGAACCGGCGGGTACAACTCGGGTGACGGCATGCGTAAAGGAACGGCGCTTTACGGCTTCGGCCACGATCGGCCCGACTTTGTCCCAAACCCGCGTCACTTCTCCTACCACCATCAAAACGTCCGGGGCAAGGCCCGTTACAAGCATCGCAATGCCAATTCCCAAATGGTGCGCCATTTGGTTCAGCGCCTTGCAGGCCCGGGGATCGCCCTGCTCCACCAGTCGTAAAATGTCACCAAAGGGCACCGTCGCCATATCGCTTTTGGAACCGATCGCACCCTTGGGCACCGAGGCGGATTCAGCATAATACCGCACAGCCGCAGCGTTGGAGGCCAGCATTTCCCAGCAACCGCTGTTACCGCAGCGGCATTTCGGTCCATCCAGCACCTGGGATACGTGGCCAAATTCTCCCGCCACACCCGTTGAACCCCGCACCAACTGGCCATTCATTATCATGCCCACGCTGATGTCGTCCGAAACCGTCACCGCCACCAGATTGTTCACCCCATCGATATGCTGTCCGGACCACAATTCCGCCAAGGCACAGGCATTGGCGGCATTTTCCAGCTTCACCGGCAGTCCGGTTTCCCGCTCGATCGGCGTCTTAAGATCCAATTCACTCCAGCCTAACGTCGGGGCAAAAATCAGCCGTTCCGAGCCGACTTCTATTCTTCCCGGCAAACTGATGCCAATGCCTTCATACGATTTCTTGGGGTGCGCCCGGATTAAATCCGTAATCCGGTGACTCAAACGGGCAATGAACTCGGATGGATCTTTGGCGGTGGGCATGGATTCAAGCGCCGAAAACTGACTGTCCATGTTGGACACGGCCAAAGTGGTCCTGGCCGGCTGAACGTCCACCCCGATGACACCGCATCGGTCGGGATTAAGGTGAAGAAAGGTTGGCCTGCGTCCACGCGGCAAATTACCAACGGCTCCTTCCCTTAACCATCGGTCAGCAATCAGCCGCCCGGCAATCACCGACACGGTACTGCGCTGCAAACCTGAAAAGCGCATTAAATCAGCGCGCGAAACCGGCTGATGACGTCGCACCAGATTCAGCATGATGCGACTGTTGATATCGCGAACCGTTTCGTTGGTCGCCACCTGAAATTTGCTCAAATTAATTTTATGCATGTTTGTTATGCACAGAATGTCATTAAAACACAGCTTCTGGGGTGTTTGCTTGCTTACGTTTTACCCTATACCAGAGTGCTGTCAAGTATAAAGTTCGGAGTTCGAACAAACCAAACAATACACGTGAGTCTAACCGGGCAGATCCCGGAGCCTTTTCGTGGAAGAGCTTAAAACCGTTACTGTCTGATGGTCAAGTTATTAGGCATCGCAAAATACTCCTGTAAAAACGCCGCCACCAGGCAAATTTCGGGGGCAACTTAATCTTGTCTTTCGCCCTGCCAGAATCTTGTCTTTCGCCCTGCCAGAATCTTGTCTTTCGCCCTGCCAGAATCTTGTCTTTCGCCCTGCCAGAATCGAGATAAACCCAGCTATTCTCCCAATCCAAATCAAGGCCCACTTTGACCCGGTCGGACATTCTCACTTCCGGCCGGCTCTCCTGCCTCTGCGTTTCCGGCTCCTGGGGAGGATCGCAGGTGGTTTTGGGGCTTCATGCGGAAGCCAAACCCTGCAAGGCGGCGCGCAGGTAGCCCAGGGCGTAGGCCATGCCCGCGTGCCACGGCGCAGCGCAACTCATTTGCGGCGTGTGATCGGGTATGATGACGCCGTCGAAATTGTTCCGTTTCAAAATCCGCAGAATTCGCGGAACATCCACGTCACCCTCGTCAATAAACGTTTCCTGGTAGAACGGCACCTTGCCCCGGACGTTGCGCAGGTGCACGTAGGCCAGCCTGCCCTGCCGGCTGTAGTTGTCCACCGCATCGTAGATGGTCGCCTTTGCTCATCTCCGCCAGCGTGCCCACACAAAATTCAAAGGCATTCGCCGGACTGGGATTCAGGTCAATCACCTTTTGATAAAGCTGCGGCTGATAAACCAGCCGCGGCTGGCCCCGCATCGTCGGCATCGGCGGATCATCGGGATGCAAGGCGAGTTTGACACCGGCTTCCTCGGCCACGGGAAGAACTTCACGACAGAAAATGCTCCAGCCGCCGCCAGAGTTCGTCATGCGTGATCGGCGGGCACAAAACCTTTCGGCGCCTTGGCATCATAAACCATGTTCCAGACCATGCCGTTGGGCATCGGTTCATCCAGCGGACCTTCCATGCCCACGGACATCGCCCGCCACGCGCATAGGGCCCGGTGGTGCGCCCGCAAACTCCGGCGATGCTGAAGTTGTAGCCCATAATCGGGATGCCCGCCTCGCCCAGATTGCGGATAATCGTCTTTACATTTTCGAGTTGCCGCTGCTTCTTGGGGACCGTCGAGCAAGACGTCGTGCCAGTGGGCCGGATCGAAATTTTCAATCGCCTCCAGTTTCAATCCTTCGGCTTCAACGGCCTTGCGCAAAGTCGTGCAATTCTTCTGCGCTCCATAATTTTTCCGGGTCGCCGGCCAGACCCCAACCCCGCTCCGTGCCGGTCGGCTGGTTGTCGCCGGGATTGTGGGCGCCCCCTTTGAAATAATCCACCAGATGGGCCACGATGTGCGTGGCGCCGGCCTGGCGCGCGAATTGGAAATTTTCGCGCGTGAGCAGGTGACGGTACAGTCCCAGTCCGAGGTGCATGCGATTCAGAAATTGAGGCCTGGGGCGCCGGTGGCGGGACGCGCGCGGAAAAAGAGGTGCATATCGTTCACAATAAAAGATGTCCGATTCGGGATAAACAGCAACGAGAAACAAGGCCTTCCCGTAAAATTCATTGTTTCATCCATTCCCCGGCACGGTATGCTCCCGGCCACACCATGAATGGATTGAGAGAGAGTAAAATTGCCCTGTTGCTTTCTTTTTGCCTCCTGGCTTTTGTCCACCAAAGCCGGGCCCTGGTCGAACCGCAATACGTCGAAAACATCCATCACGCCGGCGATTTCTGCGTCGCGCAGGAAGACACGGCGGCGTCCGTTTACGTGGATCCCAACGATTACGCCGGGGTGCTCATCGCCGCCAATAATTTGTGCGCGGATGTGAACCGCGTCACCGGCCACACACCGGCCATGGTCAACACGGAAGAAAACCTCGGGGACGAACGTGATCATCATCGGCACCATCGGCAAAAGCCGGATCATCGACGGGCTGATCCAGGCCGGGAAAATTGATGTCTCTGCCATCACCAACAAATGGGAATCGTATTTCACCCAGGTCGTGCCCCATCCCCTGCCCGGTGTCGCCAGCGGCCTGGTCATTGTCGGCAGCGACAAGCGCGGGACGATTTATGGCATTTATGATTTGTCCGCTGAGATGGGGGTGTCGCCATGGTATTGTTGGGCGGATGTGCCGGTGCCGCATCAGGACGCCGTGTTCGTCAAGGCCGGGAAATACGAGCAAGGGCCGCCCGCCGTCAAATATCGCGGCATTTTCCTGAACGACGAAGCGCCCGACCTGACCGGCTGGGTCAACGAAAAATTCGGCAACTACAACCACGCATTTTACACCAATGTCTTCGAACTGCTGCTGCGGTTGAAGGCGAACTACCTCTGGCCGGCGATGTGGAACAATTGTTTCAACGAGGACGATCCGTTGAATCCAAAACTCGCCGACGAATACGGCATCGTCATGGGCACGTCCCACGTCGAGCCGATGATGCGGGCGGACAAGGAATGGAACCGGCTGGGTTACACGGCCAAGCGAATGGAATTTCCTGACCCATTCGAACGAACTCATCAAATTCTGGCAGGATGGCATCGAGCGGAACAAAAATTACGAAAACGTCATCACCATCGCCATGCGCGGCAAGATTGACACGCCGATGTCCGAAACCGCCAACATCTCCCTGCTGGAGAAAATCGTGGCGGCCCAGCGGAACATCATCGCGGACGTTTATCAAACCAACGCCGCCGCCGTGCCGCAGGATTGGGCGCTCTACAAGGAAGTGCAGGAATACTACGAAAAAGGCATGCGCGTGCCCGACGACGTCACGCTTGTTGTGGTGCGACGACAACTGGGGCGACATCCGCCGGTCTGCCGTCGCCCGGAAGAGCCGGCAACGCAGCTGGCGGCGCCGGGGTTTATTACCATTTCGATTATGTCGGCGGGCCGCGCAATTACAAATGGCTCAACACCAATCCGACCACCAAAATCTGGGAGCAGATGAATCTGGCGTATCATTACGACGCCAGACCAGATTTGGATTGTGAACGTCGGCCATCTCAAGGGCTACGAATTGCCCATCGAATTTTTCCTGAGCCTCGCGTGGAACCCGGAGGCGTGGCCGAAGGAAAAGATCTCCGAATTCACGCGGCTATGGGCCGAACGCCAGTTTGGCCCTGAATACGCGACGCCCATCGCCGATATTTTATCCAAATACACGAAGTACAATGGCCGGCGCAAACCGGAGCTGCTGGATCCAAACACCTTCAGCCTCGTGGATTATCAGGAAGCGGACAGGGTGCTCGCCGATTGGAAGTCAATCACCGCCGAGGCGGAGGAAATTTATCAAAAATTGCCGGCAGGACGAGCGCGATGCTTTCTTTGAACTCGTGCTTTATCCAACCAAGGCCTGCGAACAAGTCAACGAGCTTTACATCACGACGGCGAAAAATCGTTTGTACGCCAGCCAGGGCCGCGCCAGCGCAAACGATTATGCGGCCCAGGCACGCGCGTTGTTCCAGGCCGACGCAGATTTGTCGGCCTATTACAATCACGCTTTGGCGGATGGCCGATGGGACCATATGATGGACCAGACGCACATCGGCTATACGTACTGGCAACAGCCGCCCACGAACGTCATGCCGCAAGTCGAGGAAATTGAAATCCCGACAAACGCCGAAATGGGAATTGCCCTCGAAGGTTCGACCAACGTCTGGCCGGACACGGCGGACGAACCCGTCCTGCCGCAGTTCGACAAATTCACCCGGCCGACGCGATACCTGGACATTTTCAACAAGGGAAAGACGCCGTTTGAGTTTTCAGCCACACCCGGCGCGCGGTGGATTGAGTTGAGCGCGACCAGCGGCACGATTGAAAAAGAGCAGCGCCTTTGGGTGAGCGTGGACTGGGCCAAGGCGCCGAAAGGTTCCCATCACGGCTCTGTGAAAATCACCGGTGCCGGCAAACCCGTCACCGTGGAAGTGGACGTTTTCAATCCACGGAAACCGGCGAAAGAACCACTGAAAGGTTTTGTGGAAGCTGACGGCTGCGTTTCCATCGAGGCGGTGCATTATACGAAGAAAATTGACGCCGGCCCGGCCCGGTGGGAGGAAATTCCCAATTTGGGGCGGACACTTTCGGCGATGAGCATCTTTCCCGTCACCGCGCCCAGCGTGACGCCGCCAAAGGATTCACCCTGCCTGGAATACCAAATGTATTTGTTCCATCCGGAGAAAATCGAAGTGGAGGCGATCATTGACCCGACCTTGAATTTTGTCCAGGGCCGCGGCCTCCGCTACGCATTGTCATTCGATGATCAGCCGCCCCAAATCGTCACCGCCTGCCCCGCCGGTTACACCGCCATGGATGGAAACCACGACTGGGAAACCACGGTGAAGGACAGCGTCCGCAAGGTTAAAACCAACTTCACGTTGTCGCAGACCGGTTATCACACGCTGAAATTCTGGATGGTGGATCCGGGCGTCGTGCTGCAGAAACTCGTGGTCAATCTCGGTGGCGTAAAACCAAGCTACCTGGGGCCGCCGGAAAGTTATCACAACGCCGTTTCTCTCGTCCCATGAGCATGAATCAGAACGGGCTGATTGCGCTTGCCGCGGCGCTCACCCTGCCGTTTGTCCTTACGGCCTGCCGGACTGTTGATTCGACGGCGGTGGTCAACGGCTCGGGCGCTTTTGCCACCGGCCATTATCGCAATTTGTTTGCGGAAAACGGCCATTCGCCGCAGGAAATCCAGAACAAAATTGACTCGGCGTTTCAGCAATTGTTTCACGGCGACCCGACCAACCAGGCGGTTTTTTACTATGCCGGCACCAATGCCAACGGCCCGCTCGCCTGCGTCACCGACATCAAACATCACGACGTGCGCACGGAAGGTTTGTCTTACGGCATGATGATCGCGGTGCAGATGAATAAAAAGGCGGAGTTCGACGCCATTTGGAACTGGTCAAAAACCTATCTCTACCACGATTCACCGACCGACCCGTCTTATGGTTTCTTTTCGTGGCAGGCAAAGACGAACGGCGAGACGATGAGCGAGTTCGTCGCGCCGGACGGCGAGTCGTATTATGTCATGGCGCTTTACTTTGCGGCGAACCGCTGGGGCAATGGCACGGGGATTTACAATTACAAGGCTGAGGCTGATCGTTTGTTGACTGAACATGCGGCATCGGCAGCCCGATCACCGGACAACTTTTCATGCTCGGAAGAAATTCAGACGCGCGCACCAATTTTACGGTGACCGCCGGTCCGCTGTTCGATGCCGAACACAAAATGGTCCTTTTTTCGCCCAGCACCGAACGCGGCGCTTTTACCGATCCTTCGTATCATCTGCCTGCGTTTTACGAATTATGGGCGCGCTGGGGACCGCCGGCGGACAGCAATTTCTGGATGGACGCGGCGGCGGCCAGCCGCGATTTCTTCCCGCGCGTGGCCAATCCGGTCACCGGCCTGGCTCCCGACTACGCGAATTTTGACGGCACCATCGTCAGCAACCGTTGGAACCAGGGCGCGGTCAATTTCCGGTTCGATGCGTTCCGCACCGCGGGCAACTGGTCGGTGGATTGGTCGTGGTGGGGCAAGGATGCCCGCGAACGGGAATTGAGCGACAAGTTGCAGGCATTTTTTGAATCCAAAGGCATGGATACTTACGGCTGCCAGTTCACGCTGGATGGCAAACAACTCGACGACCGCCACGCGCAAGGACTGGTCGCCGTCAATGCCGACGCCAGCCTCGCGGCAACGAATCCGCGTTCGAAAAAATTTGTCGAGGCGCTTGTGGAACACGCCGACGCCGGATGGCATCGAACGTTATTACGAAGGATTGCTGTACATGATGGCGCTGCTGCATTGCAGCGGCGAATTCCGTATCTGGGCATCGGAATGACTGCATTTAAACCAATACGAGCCCACGCAAAACTGGAGCAGCGGACGTGAGTCCGCTCCAATTTTATTCCAAAACCAGGGAAAAATGGCGCCGACTCACGTCCGCTGCTACGAAAAAAATGGAGTCTGCAGAGGTTTCAATACAACTATGATATCTGTTTCACGATTACTTTTGGTCCTATCGCTGGTCGGGATTTAGAACGTTCGCGGTGCGGGCGAATTTGCCACCGGCCAGTACCGCAATCTGTTTGTCGAAAACGGCCATTCGCCAACAGGAAGTGGATGCAAAAATCAACGCCGCCTTCCAGCAGTTGTTTCACGGCGACCCCGACACGCAGGCGGTTTATTTTTCTGCCGGCACGAACGCCAACGGCCCGCTGGCTTACATCAAAGACGTCGGCAGCAACGACGTGCGTTCCGAAGGCATGTCCTACGGCATGATGATTGCCGTGCAACTGGACAAGAAGGCCGAGTTCGACGCGATTTGGAATTGGGCCAGGACATTCATGTATCATGATTCCACCAACAGCCCGGCCTATGGCTATTTCTCGTGGTCCATGAAGACCAACGGCAAGCCCAATGACGAAATGCCGCGCGCCCGACGGCGAACAATATTTTGCGATGTCGCTTTATTTCGCGTCCGGCCGCTGGGGCAACGGCACGGGCATTTACAATTATCGCGCCGAAGCCGACCGGTTGCTGACCGATATGAGACATCGCCCGATGATCACCGGTGCGACAATCGGCGGGACCAAGACGGCGGGCGCCTTGTTTGATCCGGACCTACAAAATGGTCCGCTTTACCCCGGACACCAATAATTGGAACCACACCGATCCTTCGTATCAGTTGCCGGCGTTTTATGAATGTGTGGGCGCGTTGGGGACCGGAACCAGACCGCGAATTCTGGTCGCAGGCGGCTTCGGCGAGCCGTGGATTTTTCCGGCGCGCGGCCCATCCGACGACCGGTCTTGACACCGGATTACGCCAATTTTGACGGCACGCCCTGGGCCGCGCCGTGGAATACGAACAGCGTTCATTTCCAATATGACTCCTGGCGCACCGCCATGAACTGGTCGGTGGACTGGGCGTGGTGGGCCAAGGATACGCGCGAAAGGCGAGCTGAGTGATCGCATCCAGTCATTTTTTGAATCCAAAGGCCTGACCAATTACGGCGACCGGTACACGCTGGATGGCAAAGCAATTTGAGCAAGGACCATGCAGACCGGATTGGTGGCGATGAACGCCGTGGCCAGCCTGGCCGCAACCAATCCGCGCTCACAAAAATTTGTTGAACTTTTGTGGAACACGCCGGTGCCGACCGGCCAATGGCGTTACTACGACGGCATGTTGTATATGCTGGGCATGCTCCATTGCAGCGGGGAATTCCGCATCTGGGCACCCAGGTAACGCACCGGAAATCTCTGCAAAAGTGGAGCGCCGGGCACCGTCTCGGCACGATGTGGTTGATTGTCCTAATCAGCCGAGGCGGTGCTGGGCGCTCCGAACATTGGCAAAACGGGTTTTGCATAGATTTCAGTTGGCACTTCTTTATCTTCAGGAAACGAGTGGCCAACATTGCCGGAAAAATTTCGCCATG